>CAVPHD010000007.1:0-215149 GCA_963704165.1 uncultured delta proteobacterium
ACACGCATCGTCACCACGCGCTTTCCGAACGTATCGCCGCCGACGACGGAGATCTCACGCCTTCCCTGTCATGGTCGACAGCTCGAAGTGGAGCGTGATCGAGGGCCGAAATGCCGCAAGTCGATTGTGAACTTGATCTCGCTGAAGGAAGGCCAGGCCGACATCGCCAAGGCCGTGCGGGCGTCGGCGATGGCCTTCGACGAGGTGGGCCAGGCCGAGACCGTCGAGCGCAAGGTCAAGATGACGCGCGCCTACCGGCTGCTCACCGAGCAGGTTGGGCAATCCCGCCCGAACAACAGCCCCACTTTGATCTGACAATGCCTTTTGATTCGACGGGATTCGAGGAGCACGCGCGCTCTCGCGATCATCTTTATCTCGAAGCGACCCGGGATTATCTCAAAGGGACGCTGCCTGGCGTGAAGAGTTTCGGGGGGCGTCTCGAACCTACTTCTCGCTCCGCGGGAACTGACCTCGTGCGGGAGGCGATCCACTCCGCGTTCCTGTACCACGCGGTGCGCGCGGGCAGGACCTCGCCAACGCGGACAGCTCGCGGTCTACGAGGACATCGCCCCCGAGCTGCTCGAGCACGTCGAGGACATCCTCTACGTGGTCCGGACGCGACCTGAGCGCATGGTCGAGTACGCGGAGCGCGTGAAGTGGAGCCGGAAGAAGCGCGAGGTCGATCTGACCTGGCGCTGAGCTCCGGGTCGAGCAGCGCCTCTCGCACGCGCTCGTGCACGGCCTCGTCGATTTCATCGAAGAGGACGTCGAGGAGGCGCGCACGAAGCCGCACGGCCCCTCGAACGTGATCGAAGGCCCTGCTCATGGACGGCATGTCGCTCGGTGACCTGTTCGGCGCCGGGGAAGATGTTCCTGCTCAGCTGTGGCGGAAGAGCACGTCGGTGCGATGAAGCGCGCGGTCGCCTGGCTTTAACTGTTCATGGAGAAGGACCACGTGGCCGAGCTGATTGGCCGGGGGTACTCCGTCGTCGCGACCGTGGAGGTGGAATCTCACCACATCGGAAGAGCATTGTCGGCGTGGTGCTCGCCTGCAACGGCTACGAGGTGATCGACTGCGCCATGGTGCCCGCCGCGAAGATCCTCGAGGCCGAGGGCTGTGACGTGCATCGGCTCTCGGGCCCGATCCCTGGCCCTCGCTCGACCAGATGCTACGTCGCTGAAGGAGATGCAGCGGCAGGGGTCGCGGCCACTCCTGGACTTCGGCGGCGCATCGACGCACCTGGTGCGGATTGCTCCGCAGTAAACCGAGGAGCCGACCGTTCACGTTCAGGACCGTCGCGCGTCGTGGCGGCGCCTCCAGCGCTCCATCGCGAGAAGGCCCCGAGTTCGATTGGGCGAATCTCGCCTCGAGGAGCGGTTCGGCTCGCGTACCGATCGCGAATGGACGCCCGCTCGTCGCGCTCCCCGACGCCCGGACGCGCGCCGCGCCTGGCCTTCGGCCGGCCGACGTCAGCGTTCCCGAGTTCGTCGGCCGACGCGTGCTCGACGACGTGCCGCTCACCGTGCGTGATCGACTACGTTCTTCACCGCGTGGGAGCTGAACGGCGTGACCCCGCGATTCTCGAGAGCCCGAAGGTACGGCGAGGAAGCGCGAAAGCTCTTCAACACGACCGCCGCTGCGAGAGCTGAATCGCGCTGCGCGCGCGCGGCGTTGACGGCTTCTGGCCGGCGTGCAGCGATGGCGACGACCTCGTGCTCTTCGAAGACGAAGTCGCGCTCGGCGCGAGGCCGCGCGCTTCCCGATGCTCCACAGCAGCGGCGAGACAGCCGCATCCGTGCACGCCTTTCCGACTACGTGGCCCGCGCACGAGCGGCGTGCGCGACTACGTCGGGCGCGTTCGCCGTGATGCGGTCGTACGCCGCTTCGAGGCCGAGCTTCTCGACGACTACAACGCGATCATGACCAAGGCCCTGGCCGACCCGGCCGAGGCGTTCGCCGAGTGGCTGCACCGAACGCGAGGTGCACGCGCGCGGTGCAGAACCTCTCGCTCGAAGAGCTGATCGGCGAGAAGAGACCCGCGGCATCCGCCCGGCGCTCGAGCTACCGCCTGTCCCGACCACACCTGCAAGAGCGCGCTCTGGAATCTGTACCGACGTTGAGCTTCGGGGCGCATGACCCCGCCCGCGAGCGTCTTCGGTGCAGCCGAAGACCCGCTACTTCAGCGTCGGCCGGATCGGACGCGACCAGGTCGCCATGTTCACCGGCGCGGCGTGCCCGTCGAAGAGGTCGAGCGCTGGCATCGGCGCCGAATCTCGGCGACGAGCCAGGCTAGACCGGCCGTCTACGCGCGTCGGCGCACGAACGCCAGCGCGGCGGTTCCGATCCGAGCAAGACCGAGATTCCCCGGCTCGAAGCGCGTCTGAACGAGAATCGCGAAGACGCACGTTCATCCCCGATGGATGACGCACTCGACCTGATCGGACCTCTCCAGACACCGGAGCCTCCGAGTTGCGTTCCCCGGATCTCTGACGAGGACTGTATTTACCTGGGTGCGGAAACGACGCCGGGTCTCGAAACTTAGAAGGAGAGGACGGTCGTCAGCAGTCCGAAGACGATTGCGACTGCGAGAAGGATCTTCTCTGGACCCAAGCGACTACCCCTCCCGAGGTCGGTCGAAGCCATGGCTCGCTTTATCGCGCGTGCCCGGTGTGACCTCGATCACCAAACGGGAGCACGGGGTACGGGAACAAGCCCGGGGCGCCGCGCGGTGCCAGAAGAGACGGGTGGAGCCTGGGGGAGTCTCCCTCTCGCCGCAGGGACAGCCGGCCATCGCCTTTCCCGCTGTAGAACCGGGTCGAGCAGGAGCCCTTCCCTCCCGGCGGTCACGGCGAGGGCCTCACGGAGTTCGTCGGTCGGCAGCCAGCTGGGTCCGAGCCAGTCGTCGCGAAGATCCTCGAGTCGAAACCGCGCGGGTGCCCAGGAGGGAGCTTGTCTTCGCGGGCCATTTTGCGACGCCGAGGCGGGTGCCGCCGAGCGTACAGGAATCCCTGCCACGGGGATCGCGAGGCCGAGCGCCTCGAGCTGGACGTGGCCAAGGCCCCGCCAGGAAGTCCGCCGGTCGACAACTTCGCGTCGATCCGAGGCCGCTCACGTCGAGCTGCAGCGGCGAGCGGCCGCGTAGCCGAACAACTGCTCGGATTCGAGCCACCGGCCGGGATGAAGACGGCCTTGCCCCCGCGCACAGCGGCCTGGATCTCCTGAACCGCTCGATGTCGCGGGCGCGTTGACGACCTGCACGCGCGCACCGAGCCAGTCATCGACAACTGCTCACCTCGTACGCGGGATCGCGACCGTGACGATCCGCGGCAGCACGAGCTCGCAGCGCAGCGTAGTTCGCGGCGGCGGCGGCCGTCTGACGCGCGTGATCGCACTGCACGCCACCGGTCGTGATCAGCGCGTCGGCACCCGAAGCGCCTCGCCGACCAGGAACTCGAGCTTGCTGTTCCGCCGAGCGCGGTGCAGTCGTCCTCGTTGGCCAAGATGCGCGGACGTTCGCCGAGCGCGCGCGCGCGGAGCCCGTCGAGCGGCTCGAGCGGCGTCGCAGATGGCCGAGACGCGCCGACGCGCGCTCGCGCCGTGCGAAACCTCAGCCAGTCACGAGTCGCTATCGCTCCGCGACCAGCCGGATCCGCGTGCCGGAAATCTCCTCGACCGTGTCGCCACCCGCGCGAAGCCCACGTGCCTTCGCGCGAGCGAGCGCCGCCGCCGGATCGGGAACGGCGACGTCGATCCCACGCTGCTCGTCGTGCCGTCGCGCGCCTCGAGGCACCGAAGCGAGCTTGGCCGGCGTCGAGCGCGATCTCGAAGCTCCCATCGCCCTTCGCGAAGAAGCCGACGGCGAAGGGCGATGGGAGCTTCGAGATCGCGCTCGACGCCGGCCGACTGCGTTTCGTGTCGGCGCGCGACGGCCGCGACGAGGGCGTCGGTGGGATCGACGTCGCCGTTCCCGATCCGGCGGCGGCGCTCGCTCGCGCGAAGGCACGTGGGCTTCGCGCGGGTGGCGACACGGTCGAGATCGCGGCACGCGGATCCGGCTGGTCGCGGAGCGATAGCGACTCGTGAGCTCGCTCGAGGCCGCGCTCGCGCGCGAGCCGCGCGTCGCGCTCGGCCATCTGCCGACGCCGCTCGAGCCGCTCGACGGGCTCGCGCGCGCGCTCGGCGACGGTCCGCGCATCTTCGCCAAACGAGACGACTGCACCGGGCTCGCGCTCGGCGGGAACAAGGTGCGCAAGCTCGAGTTCCTGGTCGGCGAGGCGCTCGCTTCGGGCGCCGACACGCTGATCACGACCGGTGGCGTGCAGTCCAATCACGCGCGTCAGACGGCCGCCGCCGCGGCGAAGCTCGGTCTGCGCTGCGAGCTCGTGCTGCCGCGGATCGTCGCGGGTCGCGATCCCGCGTACGAGGTGAGCGGGAATCGCCTCCTCGATGACTGGCTCGGTGCGCGCGTGCAGGTCGTCGACGCGCCCGCCGACGTGATTCGAGCGGTTCAGGAGATCCAGGCCGCTGCGGCTTCGCGCGGCGGCAAGGCCGTCTTCATCCCGGCCGGTGGCTCGAATCCGACGGGCTGTCTCGGCTACGCGGCCGCCGCGCTCGAGCTCGCAGCTCAGCTCGAGCGTGAGCGGCTTCGGATCGACGCGATCGTCCTCGCCGTCTCGACCGGCGGAACCCTGGCGGGGCTCCTGGTCGGGCTCGAGGCGCTCGGCCTCGCGATCCCCGTGATCGGGATCTGCGTCTACGCTCCGGCGGCTCAGGTCGGCCTCGGCGTCCGCGATCTGGCCGCGAAGACGAGCTCCCTCCTGGGCACCCGCGCGGTTTCCGACTCGAGGATCGATCTTCGCGACGACTGGCTCGGACCCGGCTACGGGCTGCCGACCGACGAACTCCGTGAGGCCCTCGCCGTGACCGCCGGGAGGGAAGGGCTCCTGCTCGACCCGGTCTACACGGGAAAGGCGATGGCCGGGCTCATCTCCCTGCGGCGAGAGGGGAACTTGCCGGGCTCCAGCGTTCTCTTCTGGCACACCGGCGGCGCCCCGGGCTTGTTCGCGTACCCGGAGCTGCTGCCGTTTGGTGATCGAGGTCACAGCCGGGACCGGGGGCCCGCGCGATAAACGAGCCGTGGCTTCGACCGACCTCGGGAGGGGTAGTCGCTGGGTCCAGAGAAGATCCTTCTCGCAGTCGCAATCGTCTTCGGACTGCTGACGACCGTCCTCTCCTTCTAAGTTTCGAGACCCGGCGTCGTTTCCACGCCCGGCCCGCGCGTGATGCGGTCACGTCCGCGCGTCCCTGGTCAGATCCGGGGAACGCAAGGATGCCTCGGAAGCTCCGGTGTCTGGAGAGGTCCGAATCAGGTCGAGTCGTCATCCATCGGGGATGAACGTACGTCTTCGCGATTCTCGACTACTCGCTCGCGGTTCCCGAGCCGGGGATGCTGGTCTTGCTCGGGATCGGAACCGCCGCGCTGGCGTTCGTGCGCCGACGCGCGTAGACGGCCGGTCTAGCCTGGCTCGTAGCCGAGGTTCGGCGCGAGCCAGCGCTCGACCTCTTCGACCGGCACGCCGCGGCGCGCCGCGTAGTCCTCGACCTGGTCGCGGCCGATCCGGCCGACGCTGAAGTAGCGGGACTTCGGGTGCGCGAAGTACAGGCCCGAGACGCTCGCGGCCGGGGTCATCGCGAAGCTCGCCGTCAGCTCGATCCCGACCTCGTCCGGGCCGGAGCAGATTCCAGAGCGCGCTCTTGCCCGTGTGGTCGGGGCAGGCGGGATAGCCGAGCGCCGGGCGGATGCCGCGGTACTTCTCGGCGATCAGCTCTTCGAGCGAGAGGTCCTCGCCCGGCGCGTAGCCCCATTCGCGTCGCGCCCTGCGGTGCAGCCACTCGGCGAAGGCCTCGGCCAGCCGGTCGGCCAGGGCCTTGACCATGATCGCGTTGTAGTCGTCGAGCTCGGCCTCGAAGCGGCGCACGATCGCATCGGCGCCGAGCCCGGCGGTGACCGCGAACGCGCCGACGTAGTCGCGCACGCCGCTCGCGCGCGGGGCCACGAAGTCGGCCAGGCACAGACACGGATCGGTGTCGTTGTTCGGCCGCTGCTGGCGCAGCATCGGGAAGCGCGCGGCCTCGCGCGCGCGCGACTCGTCTCGAAGAGCACGATGTCGTCGCCGTCGCTGCACGCCGGCCAGAAGCCGTAGACGCCGCGCGCGCGCAGCTCGCCGCCGTCGATCAGCTCTCGCAGCAGCGCCCGGCCGTGCGTCGAAGAGCTCTCGCGCTGCCTCGCCGTACTTCGGGTTCTCGAGGATCGCGGGTAGCGCCCGTTCAGCTCCCACGCGGTGAAGAAGAACGTCCAGTCGATGTACGCGCGGCGAGCTCGCCGAGCGGCACGTCGTCGAGCACGCGCCGGCCGACGAACTCGGGGCGCGGACGTCGCGTCGCGCCGAAGCTCAGGCGCGGCGCGCGTGCCCGCGCGTCGGGAAGCGCGAGGAGCGGGCTGCTCCATTCGCGATCGCGTGCGCGAGCCGAAGCCGCTCCTGCGAGGCGCGATTCGCGCGATCGAACTCGGGGCGCTTCTCGGCGTCGAGCACGCTCGAGAGCGCCGCCACGACGCGCGACGCGTCCTGCACGTGCACGGTCGGCTGCTCGTACTGCGGCGCGATCTTCACCGCGGTGTGCTGCGTCGACGGTCGTCGCGCCGCCGATCAGCAGCGGCAGCTCGAAGCCCTGCCGCTCCATCTCCTTCGCCACGTGCACCATCTCGTCGAGCGACGGCGTGATCAGGCCCGAGAGCCCGATCGACGTCGCAGCCCTCGGCGCACGCGCCGTCTCGAGGATCTTCGCGGCGGGCACCATCACGCCGAGGTCGATCACCTCGTAGCCGTTGCAGCCGAGCACCACGCCGACGATGTTCTTGCCGATGTCGTGCACGTCGCCCTTCACGGTCGCGAGCACGATCTTGCCCGGCCGACCGGCTGCGCCGCCTTGTCCTCGGCTCCATGAACGGCTCGAGGTAGGCGACCGCGCGCTTCATCGCGCGCGCGCTCTTCACCACCTGCGGCAGGAACATCTTCCCGGCGCCGAACAGGTCGCCGACGACCTTCATGCCGTCCATCAGCGGGCCCTCGATCACGTCGAGCGGCCGCGCCAGCTTCGCGCGCGCCTCCTCGGTGTCCTCCTCGATGAAGTCGACGACGCCGTGCACGAGCGCGTGCGAGAGGCGCTCCTCGACCGGCGCCTCGCGCCAGGCGAGATCGACCTCGCGCTTCTTGCCGGCGCCCTTCACGCGCTCGGCGAACTCGACCATGCGCTCGGTCGCGTCGGGCCGCCGGTCGAAGAGGATGTCCTCGACGTGCTCGAGCAGCTCGGGCGGGATGTCCTCGTAGACCGCGAGCTGTCCCGCGTTGACGATCCCCATGTCCATGCCCGCGCGCGATCGCGTGGTACAGGAACGCGGAGTGGATCGCCTCGCGCACGACGTCGTTGCCGCGGAAGGAGAAGCGACAGGTTCGAGACGCCGCCCGCTGACCTTCACGCCCGGGCAGCGTCTCCTTGATGATCCGGGTCGCCTCGATGAAGTTGATCGCGAAGCGCGCGTGCTCCTCGATCCCGGTCGCGATCGCGAGGATGTTCGGGTCGAAGATGATGTCCTCGGGCGGAATCCCGACCTGCTCGGTGAGCAGCCGGTAGGCGCGCTTGCAGATCTCGACCTTGCGCTCGACGGTCTCGGCCTGGCCCGACCTCGTCGAAGGCCATCACCACGACGCCCGCGCCGTAGCGCCGCGCCTGCCGGGCCTTCGCGAGGAAGTCGGCCTCGCCTTCCTTGAGCGAGATCGAGTTCACGATCGACTTGCCCTGCAGGCACTTCAGCCCCGCCTCGATCACGCTCCACTTCGAGCTGTCGACCATGACGGGACAGGCGCGAGATCTCGTCGTCGGCGGCGATCTGGTTCAGGAAGCGCGTCATCACGGCTTCCGAGTCGATCATGCCCTCGTCCATGTTCACGTCGAGGATGTTCGCTCCGCCGCGCACCTGGTCGAGCGCGATCGCGGCCGCACCTTCGAAGTCGCCCGCCTTGATCACGCGTTCGAACTTCTTGCTGCCGGTGATGTTCGTGCGCTCGCCGACCATGACGAACGGGATCTCGGGCGAGAACGTGAACGTCTCGAGCCCGCTGTAGCGGCTGCGGCGTTCCCTGAACTCCGGAACTCGCCGAGGCGGCAGGCCCTCGACCGCTTCGGCGATCTGCCGGATGTGCTCGGCGTTCGTGCCGCAGCAGCCGCCGACGATGTTCAGGAAACCGGCCTCGGCGAACTCGCGCAGAAGGCCCGCCATGATCTCGGGCGTCTGATCGTAGGCGCCGAGCACGTTCGGCAGGCCCGCGTTGGGGTGGACCGAAGTGAAGGTGTCGGCGATCGACGAGAGCTCTTCGACGTACGGTCGGACGTCGTCGGCGCCGAGGCCGCAGTTGAGCCCGACACTGATCGGTTTCGCATGCGCGACCGAGTTCCAGAACGCGTCGAGCGTCTGTCCGGAGAGGTTCCGACCGCTCTTGTCCGAGAACGTGACCGAGATCATCACGGGCACGCGGCATCGCTTCGATTCGAAGACGTCCTCGATCGCGACGATCGCGGCCTTGGCGTTGAGCGAATCGAAGATCGTCTCGATCATCAGCGCATCGGCGCCACCTTCGAGCAGTCCGCGTACCTGGGTCGCATAGGCGTCGCGGACCTGGTCGAAGGTCACGGCGCGAAAGGCCGGGTCGTTCACGTCGGGACCGAGCGAGAGCGTCTTGGGCAAGGGACCGAGGTCGCCGATGACGAAGCGCGGCTTGCGAGGGTCTCGCGCGCTGTACTCGTCGGCCAGCCTTCGGGCGATCTTCGCGGCTTCGACGTTCAGTTCGAGCGCGATCGGCTCGAGTCCGTAGTCCGCAAGCGAGATCACGGAGCCGTTGAAGGTCGCGGTGCAGATCAGGTCGGCTCCGGCGTCGAGGTACTCGCGGTGCACGCCCTCGATCACGTCGGGGCGTGAGAGTACGAGCACGCCGTCGTGACCCTTCAAATCCTGTGGATGGTCCGCGAAGCGCTGGCCGCGAGAATCGGCCTCGTCGAGGTCGCGTCCCTGCAGGAGCACGCCCATCGACCCGTCGAGGACGAGGATGCGCTCGGAGAGGAGCTTGCGCAGAAGGGGTTCGCGGCTGGGGGTCACGGTTCGGAGCATGTTACCTTGGGACGGCCGGGAGGAAAGCCCATGGGGGGAGCGAAGAGCCGGAAGGCGGAGTTGCCGGTCTTTGGCGGGCAGTTCGGCATCGACGCGCGCGGGCTCGACTCCGTGTTCGCGACTGCGCTCGCGCGCCCGATCGACTTCGCCGACGTCTTCTTCGAGTACACGCAGCGCGACGCGGTCTCGCTCGAGGAAGGCATCGTCAAGTCCGGCGCGCGCGCGGTGGAGCAGGGCGTGGGCGTGCGCGCGCTGGCCGGCGAGCGCCAGGGATATGCGCACTCGGACGAGATCTCGCTCGAGAGCGTGGTGCTCGCGGCCGGCACCGCGCGCGCAATTGCCGAGGGACCGGGGACTGCGCGCGCGGTCGCACTGCGCCGCCCGGCGCCGCCCGTCTACGACCTGTATCCACTGAAGCAGTCGCCGACGGCGGTGCCGATCGACACGAAAGTGCGTCTCCTGCAGGAGATCGACGCGTACGCGCGCTCGCGCGATCCCCGCATCGAGCAGGTGATGGCGAGCATCGCCAGCGAGCAGCGCCACCTGATGATCGCTTCGAGCGATGCGGGATGGGTCTGCGACGTCCAGCCGCTGATCGTGCTGCGCGTGCAGGTGATCGCCGTCTCGGGCGCGCGCCGGGAGGTTGCGTCGCAGGGGACGGGTGGGCGCATCGCCTACGCGCGCCTCGGGGATCCTTCGACCTGGAAGCCGCTCGTCGACGAGGCCGTGCGCATCGCGCTGACGAATCTCGAAGCGCTGAAGTGCCCCGCGGGAACGATGGACGTCGTGCTCGGTCCGGGCTGGCCCGGCATCCTGCTTCACGAGGCCGTGGGCCACGGCCTCGAGGGCGACTTCAATCGCAAGAAGACGTCGGCCTTCGCGGACCGGCTCGGCCAGCGCGTCGCGTCTCCGGGCGTGACCGTGGTCGACGACGGGACGTTGCCCGGCCGGCGCGGATCGCTCAACGTCGACGACGAGGGCACGCCGACCGAACGCACGGTGTTGATCGAGGACGGAATCCTCGTCGGCTACATGCAGGACCGCCTGAACGCGCGGCTGATGGGCATGAAGCCGACCGGGAACGGAAGGCGCGAGAGCTATCAGCACCTGCCCATGCCGCGCATGACGAACACCTTCATGCTCGCCGGGCCGGACGATCCGGCCGACATCCTGCGCTCGGTGAAGAACGGCCTGTACGCGGTCTCGTTCTCGAGCGGGCAGGTCGACATCACCAGCGGCAAGTTCGTGTTCTCGGCGAGCGAGGCGTACCGGATCGAGGACGGGAAGATCGGGGCGCCCGTGAAGGGCGCGACGTTGATCGGGAACGGCCCGGACGCGCTCACGCGCGTGTCGCGCATCGGTTCCGACATGACGCTCGATCCGGGCATCGGCACCTGCGGGAAGGACGGTCAGGGCGTGCCCGTCGGTGTCGGCATGCCGACGATCCGGATCGACGCGCTGACCGTCGGCGGGACCGAGGGCTAGCGCGTGGACGAGCTTCGCGACGCGGTCCGACACGCGCTCGACTCGGCGCGCGCTGCGGGTGCGTACGCCGCGGACGTCGGGCTGACGGAGGGCGAGGGCTTCGATGCGCGCGTGCGAGGCGCCGAGATCGACTTCGTGAAGCAGTCGCGCGAGCGGGGACTCGGCGTGCGCGTCTTCTACGGTGGTCGTGGCGGGCTCTCGTCGGCGACCACGCGCACCAACGATCTGTCTCCCGACGTGGTCGCGAGCGTGGCCGCGGATGCCGTCGCACTCGCGCGCGCGACCGTGCCCGATCCGTGCGCGGGTCTGCCCGACGACGGATTCGCGACGGACGTGCCCGATCTCGCGCTCTTCGAGCCGCGAGATCACCCCTTCGACACGGAGGGACGCATCCAATCGGCGCGCGAAGCCGAGGCCGCGGCCCGCGAGGTCGATCCGCGTATCGGCGATTCGGACGGCTCGCAGGTCGGCGCGTCGCGCACGCGGGTCGTGTACGGGAACTCCGCGGGGTTTCTCGCCGACTACGAGTCCGGGCGGCACTCACTGATGGCGGAATCACTCGCGCGCTCGCCCGACGGAAGGATGCAGCGCGACTTCTGGTACACGTCGGCGAGGAGTCTCGCGGGGCTGGAGCCGGCGGCGAATGTCGGTGTGAAGTCGGCCCGTCGCGCGCTGCGCAAGCTGGGCGCGCGACGGGTGCCGACCTGCGACGCCCCGGTCGTCTTCGATCCGCTCGTGGCGCCGAGTCTGCTCCGACAGCTCGTCGGTTGCCTCTCCGGGTACAGCGTCTATCGCGGCGCGAGCTTCCTCGCCGGCCGAATGGGCGAGCGGATCGCCTCGCCCGGGGTGACGGTGATCGACGACGGAAGTCGCATCGGCGGCCTCGGTTCCCGTCCGTTCGACGGCGAGGGCTTGCCGACGCGCCGGAACCTTCTGGTCGACGGCGGGCGTCTGCGCAGCTGGCTGCTCGACACGTACGCCGCGCGCAAGCTCGGCCTCGTCTCGACGGGCAACGCGGTCCGTGGTGGCGGCGCCTCCACGACGAACCTCTGGCTCGAGCCCGGAACGCTCTCGCCCGAGACGATCGTGACGTCCACGCCGCGCGGGCTCTACGTCACCGAGCTGATCGGCCAGGGATTCAATCCGGTCACGGGTGACTACTCGCGCGGCGCGTCGGGGGTATGGATCGAGAACGGCGAGCTCGCGTTTCCGGTCGAGGAGATCACGATCGCGGGGAATCTCGGCGAGATGCTGACCGAGATCGACGCGATCGGAAACGACCTGCTCTGGCTCGGCTCGACCGCCGCACCGACGCTGCGAATCGCCCGGATGACGATCGCCGGCTCCTGAAGTCTGCGGAGCGGGCACGCGCGCGGGGACTACTCGCCCACGCGTTCCTTCCGTTCCGCATACGGACCGTAGCTCCGCCCCACGACGGGAACGGTACCGCCAACGAATGCGATCGGGATCGACTCGAAGCCCGCTCCGCGGTGTCGGGTGTTCACCTGGAAGTGCAGGTGTGGTCCCTTCGTGTTTCCCGAATGCCCGCTCAGCCCGAGCAGCTGACCCTCGCGAACCGACTCGCCCTCGGCACCGCAAACTCCGACGGACAGGTGGCCGTAGCCGGCGACCGTGCCGTCGCCGTGCAGGACGAACGAACCGTCGGATCGGTCGACGCTGGACTCCTCGGAGCTTCCTTCAGGGAATCCGTCGTTGATCGCGAGCACGACTCCGTCGCGAGTCGCGAGTACGGGCGTGCCGATCGGCATGTCGAAGTCGAATGCGTACCGGTGCATCCCATTGTGCGTGAGCGCACCGTCGACGCCTTGCACCAGCCGACGTGGCTCCGAGCCGCCGAACGGGAACGAGTAGTGGTGCGCCGGATCCGGCGTTCGGTTCGACCTTCTCCTGCATTGCCAGCCGCAGCTCGGACTGCGGGGGCACGACGAACTCGGGCGGCAGCGGCGATGCCCTGAGATCCGTGCATCTCGCACGGGCCGAGTGATGGAAGACCTGTGATCGCAGGTTCATGATGGCGCGAGAGAGGAGACCCGTGCATGCCCACCCGTCGCGAACTCCGGTTGTCCGCGCGCGACGTCGAGCGCGTCCTCGCTCGCGTCCGGAAGATCTGCCTCGCACTGCCCGAGTCGAGCGAGCGACTCTCGCACGGTGAACCGACGTTCTTCGTCGGCGCGAAGAGCGGCAAGGGCGGAAGGGTCTTCGTGAGCATCGTGAACGACCACCACGGAGACGGCATCGTCGGAATCACGTTCCCGGCGGAGCCGGGCGCGCAGGCGACGCTGATCGAGGCCGATCCGCGCCGCTTCTACCGTCCGGCGTACGTTGGCCCGAGCGGCTGGGTCGGCCTGCGACTCGACGTGGATCTCGACTGGGAGGAGGTCGCCGAGATCGCAGAGGAGTCCTGGCGGCTCGTCGCTCCCAAGCGAATCGTCGCGGCGTTCGACTCCGGACGCTGAGTCTTCCCCCGACCCTCGGGCGTTCCGTCGTCGAGGCGCGCGCCGATCGCGTCGATGACGGCCGCGGTGAACCGAGCGCGGCCACTCTCGTTGGGGTGGACCCCATCCATGAAGTCCTCCTCGCGGAAGACGGGAAGCCTATGCGACTCGACGAGCTCGAAATCCTCCTCTACGGAGAGAGCGCGAAGGAACTCGCGATAGCGTTCGATGCGGTCGCCGGCGCTCTCCGTCAGCGGGGTGGGGAGCACGGGGGCATCGACGACCACGAGTCGCGCGCCTCGGTCGCGAAGCGTTCGGGCCAGGTACGCGAGCGCGCGCGTGTTGGCGTTGGGATAGGTGTCCGGGACGGGGGCGAGCAGCCACGACCTCCAGGACTCGCCGCCATGCGGGAGCGCGCTCGACGGCGAGTCCGTCGTCGGCTCACCGTGCGGCTGCCAGCGACTTCGACCGAAACGCACGAGCGCGGCCTCGAAGAGAGCTCGTCGATGTCGCGCGAAGATGTTGAGCTCGCCCACGAGCCCACGGAAATGGAAGCCGGGCTCGCGCACGATCTCCGAGAGGCCGAAGAGATGCGCGACCGTGCGGACGTCGTAGACGCGGATCCGGTGAGGCTGGGGAAGGCTGCGCAACGCGAGCGGGCCGGCCACGAAGATCGCCGCCCGTGGCTCGAGGTCGGCCACGTCGTTCGCCAGCATGCCGAAGGCCAGCGCCGGCGCGCTGCCCATCGTCACCATCGGAAAGCGAAGCCCTCGTGCCGCGAAGTGCCGCTCCAGCACCGCGGCGTCGAGCCCGCGTTCGGCGAGGCTGTTGCCGAGAATCGGAACGTTGCGCCGATCCGGAAGCGTTGCTCGCAGCACCGCCTCGATGCGGTACGGATCGAAAGCGCGCGGCGGGAGCTCGCGCGCCACCCAGGCCCAGTGTGCCGGCCAAAGTACGAGCGCCCGATCTGCCACGGTGATCGCCGCCAGCATTCCGGCGAGCACCCAGAGCGCGCGGCGCGGCGCGGTCACCGGACCCGCGGTTCGCTCAGCGCCCGGACGTCGGGGAGGCGCTGCTCGAGGTTCGAGCCGGCTCCACCAGGATCTTCGCGTGGCGGTCGGGCCGCTCGAGATCGTCGAAGGCCGACGCGACGGCATCGAGCCCGACGCGACCCGTGATCAGAGGCGCGACATCGAGCTTGCCCTCGGCGATCGCGCCGAGGGTCTCGGCGAACTCGTTCGGCTGGTAGCCGAGGACGAACTGGAGCTGGAGCTCCTTCGTGATGGCCATGATCGGCTTGATCCGGTCGTCTTCCATGCAGACTCCGGCGACGATCACGCGCGCCCCGGTCGGTGCGGACCGGAGGATCTGCTGCAACATCCCGGGCACGCCCACGCACTCGAAGATCACGGCCGTTCGCCCCGGAGCGACGCGCGCGAGTTCGGCGAAGCCCGATCCTTCGCGCGGATCGATCAGGTGGTCCGCGCCGAGCGTCTCGGCGAGCGCTCGGCGCATCGGCGAGTAGTCCGCGGCGACGATCGGATCTACACCGCGGAGTTTCAGCGCCGCGATCACCGCGAGGCCGACCGGCCCGCAGCCGATCACCAAGGGCGCGTCGCTCGGAAGGAGCTGTGCCTTCACCACCGCGTGCAGCCCCACCGCCATCGGCTCGGTCAGTGCCGCGTGCTCCGTCGGCAGGCCGTTCGGCACCGGCAGGAGCAGCGCGTCGTTGAGGATCATCCGCTCACCGTAGCCGCCGGGGAAATCGTTCGAGTAGCCGACGGCGGCCGCGCTCGCGCCGCGAAACAGGATCGGCATCGACACGACGCGCGTGCCCGGGGGCAGGCGCTTCGGCGTTCCCGGCCCGTAGTCGAGCACCTCGGCGCAGAACTCGTGCCCCATCACGATGTCGCGCTCGAGATCCATCACGAATGGAGCGCCGGCCTCGATCGAGTTCTCGACCATCTGCTCGGCGTGCTTCAGGGCGTGAAGGTCCGAGCCGCAGATTCCACAGGCCAGGGTCCGCACCAGGACCTCGCCCATTTCGGGCACGGGCTCGGGGACCGTATCGACCACCAGCTTCTTGCCTCTCATCACGACGGCTCGCATGGCGCGATCTTCTCACGGCTCGAATTGACGGTGGACGTCGTGATACATCGTGATACATTGGCCCACATGGCTGAATCCGACGATCGAGAGCGGCATCGCCGCCAGAGGAAGGAGAGGGTCTTGCACACGCGAATTTCCGAGGATCTCGAGGAGGCGCTTCAGGACGCGGCGCGCCGCCTTCGGCTGCCGGTCTCGAATCTGGTCCGCAACGTGCTCGAGGACGTCTTCGACGTCGTCGAGGTCGTGACCGAGAACGTCGGCGAGTTCGTCGAGGACGTGGTCGAGGAGGCGCAGCACCTCGGCCGACGCTGGGAGGGCCGCCATCGCGAGCGCACGGCCGAGGCGCGCGCTCGGCGCGTCGAGCGCGAGCGCGACGACGTCGAAGATCGCGCGGCGCGCTCACCGGAGCCCACGTCCGCTTCGCGCGAGTTTCCCGACGTGGCGGCGTGGCAGCCGCTCGTCATGAACACCGCGCAGGCGTGCGCGGGCTGCGGCCGGCAGATGCGCCGCGGCGACAACGCGTTCCTCGCGGTGGGTGGGACGCGACCCGGTCCGCTCTTCCTGTGCGAGCCGTGTCTGGACGGCCTCTGAGGTGAGAAGCGGTCCGCAAAGAAAGCGATTCCCGCGCGAAACCGACGGGTGTATGGTTGGGTTCGACCCACCGGGAGGCAGCCATGCTTCGCACGACCGGTTTCATTCTGGGTTCGAGCCTGATCCTGATCGCCGCTTGTCAGCGTTCCGACGACCCCGCGACCGATCCTGCGGCAGCTGCGCCGGTGCTCTCGGGATCCTGGCGCGTCGAGGGCGTCACCGTCGAGAGGGATTCGGGACGCACGCGGCAGATCACGGGCACGGTCATCCTTCTCGAAGAGGCAGGGAAGTACCGAGCGACGTTCGACCTCGAGACGACGTTGCCGACCGAGGGCGGTCCGACGCACGCGGACGTGATCGGAGAAGGCGACGGCGTCGTCCAGGGACGAACTCTTTCGGGAACGGCTCGCACGCAGATCGTGATCGCAGGCGCGCCGAAAATCGATCCGGGCTTTGCATTCGTGCCACGCCACGTTGGAACGCGGATCGTGTCGAAGACGAAGGGCACGCTCGCCGAGGACGGAACCATCGAGCTCGAGATCGAGAGCGAGCCCGCGCCGGGCGAGACCTACGCTGCAACGCGCACGACGCTCCGGGGCACGTTCACCGGTCCGCCGCGAAGTCGGCCCGCACCCTCGCCGCAGTGAGCGACGATTCGGGAGTCGCCTAGGCCCCCGACACCCGCGGATCGCGACGGGTTCGATCGCGTATACCCGACCCTTGCATCGCCGCGGGTGGGGAAGGAAAGGCGAGGGTATGATGGCAGCGGAAATGCGCTGGCGCGACGGCTCCGCCCACCAGAAGTCCCTGTACCTGGCGCTCGTCAGCGTGTACGCGCTGGGGCTTCTGCTCGCTACCGGCAGTGCGCTCGAACGCGTCGGTCAGCCCGACGTCGGCTTCATCATGGACGGAGTTTCCCTGTCGCCTTCCCGGCGCGACGCCGGGGACGCCGGGTTGCGCGGCGGAGCACGCCTGCTTCGGTTGAACGGCTTCGACGTCGCCGGGCAGTCGATTCGCACGGAGGTCTGGCCTCGACTGCTGCGAGTGGACGGCGCCGCGAACGAGATCGTCGTCGAAAAGCCGGGCCGGGCGGTGAGCGCGATCTCGATCCGCGTGCGCGATCTGCGCTGGGGCGACGTGGTCTACGCGGAAGGAGGCGCGATCGCGTTGGGGGCGCTGTTCTTCCTCGTCGGTGCCGTGACCTTCGCGCTTCGACCCTGGGCGGTCGAGAGCTGGGCGCTGCTCTCGCTCTGCGCGGTCGCCGGCGGATTCCTGACGATGCTGCTCTCCGGTGTCGGCCCGGCAAAACCGGTCTACGTGATCTACTTCCGCTCGACGCTGGGCCTGCTCGCGGCCGTGCCGATCCATGCCGGGCTCGCGTTCCCCGTCACGCATCCGCTTCTGCTTCGCGGTCGGCGGCGCGTGCTGTACGGCATCTACGCGCTCGGCGCCATTCACGCGGCCGCTCAGATCACCGCCTGGGCCACCGACTACGCCGGGCCGCTGCGCTTCATCGGCATCGTCGATACGAGCCTGCTTCTCGCGGTGACGCTCTTCTTCGTCGGACGCTGTTTCGTGCTGGCGATGCGGGCGAGCGATGCTCTCGTGGCCCAGCGCGCGCGCATCCTGCTCGCCGGTGCCCTCTTCGGCATGTCGCTGCCCGTCGGCGTGCGATTCGTGCAGGCGAGCCTGGGCATCCACGTGCTCGACATCCGAGTCGCGTACTGGACGCTCTCGATCCTCTTGCTCGCGCTCGCGCGCACCACACTTCGGCACGAGCTGATGAACGCGCGTGTCGCCGCGCGTCGTGCCGTGGCGTACGGAGCGGCGGTCGGGGCACTGACGGTTCTCGCCGTGGCGCTCGTCGGTCTCTCGCCGTACCTGATGGCCGGGCTGCTGCTGCCGCTGCTCTACGTCTGGCCGCGCTTCGAGTCGGTCTTGAACGCGTGGCTCTACCCGAAGCGCGTGCGCATGCCGACGACCGTTCGCGCGATCGGCGAAGGACTCGCGGAGGCGACCGACGTCGATTCCGTTCTCGACGTTCTCTGCCAGGCGCCGGTGAGGCTCGCCGACGTCCGCGCGAGCTCGGCGTTCTTGTTCGCGGGGATTGCAGGACCGCACGAGCACGTGCGCGGCGCGAGTCCGCAGTCCGTCGATGGCCCGGCCTTCGCCCGCGAGCCGCTCGTCGAGCTGATGATCACCACTCGAAAGGAGATCTTCCGCGAGCAGATCTCCGTCGAACCGCAGTACGTGAACATCAAGCGCGAGTGTTACGCCTGCTTCGAGCGCCTGGGCGCAGACCTGCTGCTTCCGATCTTGCGCGACGGGCGCGTGATCGGCGGACTCGCGGTCGGATCCCGCGAGCGCGGTGACGTCTGGGAGCGGCTCGAGCTCGACGTGCTGCAGACGATCGTGCAGCAGGCGGTTCAGGCGCTGATCCGGATCGAGGCGACCGAGCGGCTGCGCTCGCGCGAGATGGAGTTCGCCGAGCTCAAACGCTTCTTCCCGCCGCAGATCATCGAGCAGGTGATGGCGCGTGGCGGCGCGTCGGAGCTGCGTTCGCAGCGCAAGCTCGTGACCGTCTTCTTCGCCGACCTGCGCGGATTCACCGCGTTCTCGGAGAGCGTCGAGCCGGAAGAGGTGATGGCGACGCTCGGCGAGTACCACAACGCGATGGGCCGGCGCGTGACCGAGTTCGCCGGCACGCTCGAACGTTTCGCCGGCGACGGTTTCATGGTCTTCTTCAACGACCCCGTGGACCAGCCCGACCACGTCGAGCGCGCCGCGCGCATGGCCCTCGCGATGCGCGCCGACATCGCCCAGCTGCGCACGGGCTGGACCCATCGCGGCTATCGGATCGACGCGGGCATCGGCATCCACAGCGGCTACGCGACCTGTGGCTTCATCGGATACGAAGGCCGTCGCGACTACGGCGTGATCGGCAACGTCACCAACCTGGCCGCGCGCCTCTCCGACGCCGCGAAGGGCGGCGAGATCCTCACCACCGCGACCGTTCGGGCCGAGCTGCGCGATCGCTTCGCGTTCGACGCCGTCGGCGAGCTCGAGATCCCCGGCTTTCACGCACCGCAGGCCGCCTTCCGGTTGATCCCCGGTGACGATGCGCGCTAACTACTGGGAACCCATGAAGCTCGCCCTTCTCGCCACGCTCTGTGTGCCGCTGCTCGCCGGCTGTTTCGTCAACGTGAAGATCCCCCTCGATACCGATCTCGATCGCACCGAGCTCGGCTCGAAGGTGGGCGAGGCGTCCGCGCAGAGCGTCCTCTGGCTGGTTCTCTGGGGTGACTCCGGAACGCAGGCTGCGGCCAAGCAGGGCGGGATCACGACCATCACGCACGCGGACCGGCAGGTCTTCACGATCCTCTTCGGCGTCTACGCGCGCGAGACCACGATCGTCTACGGAGATTGAGTGGCGCGCATCGCCGCCATCTTCGCCGCGCTTCTCCTCTGTGGCTGCATGCGCGGGCTCGTCTACACGCACGTCACCCGGCCGCTCACGACGAACTTCGACCGCACCCCCGTCGCCGACGGCTTCGTCGCGCGAGGCGACGTGAAGGAGCTTCGCTACAACTCCTACCTGCGCGTGATCTGGGACGTGAACTCGATCGGCGCGATCGCCCGCGAGGCCGGGCTCGACGAGATCTACTACGCGGACCTGACGACCTTCTCGGTCCTCGGTGTCTGGACGCAGTATCGGGTACGCGTCTACGGCTCCACGGCCACGAGTTCGAGGTGAAGAGGTCCCGGCCAGCGAACCCGCGCGGTACGATGCGCGGATGAAGATCGAGACGCTCGCCTTCGGCTACGGATTGATCGAGGGGCCGCGGGTCGACGCGGCCGGGAATCTCTACTTCAGCGACGTCACGAACGGCGGCGTGTTCCGGCGCAGCCCGAGCGGAGGGATCGAAACGGTCGTTCCGAAGCGACGCGGCGTTGGCGGGATCGCTCTGCACGCCGCGGGCGGGATCGTGATCTCGGGCAAGAACATCTGTCACGTGAAGGACGGCGCGACGCGAGTCCTGTTCGCACGCGACGACGTCCCCGGTTGGAACGACCTGTTCACGGATGCAAAGGGCCGCGTCTACACGGGTTCGATGCTCACGAGTCCCTTCGGGCCGTCCGACGCCGAGCGCAAGCTCGGCGACTGTTTCCGGATCGACGGCGAGGGCCGGGCGACGGTCCTGTACGGCGGTGTCTCGCTCAGCAACGGGATCGGATTCTCGCCGGACGGTCGCCGGATCTACCACAGTGACACCGCGCGTTCGCTCGTGCTCGTGCACGAGCTCGACGCCGACGGGAACGCGAAGGCGCTGACACCGATTCGCGTCGAGGGCGGCCCCGACGGTCTCGCGGTCGATGCCGAGGGCGGAATCTGGGTCGCGCTGTACGGGGAGGGCGCGGTCCTTCGCTTCGAGCCGGACGGTTCGCCCGATCGACGCGTCGACGTTCCCGCCCGGGCCGTCACGAGTCTCTGCTTCGGCGGATCGGACCTTCGCGACCTGTACGTCGTGAGCGCCGACAACACCGACGACCCGGCGCGCGCGGGGTCGATCTTCCGCACGCGCAGCGACATCGCGGGTCTTCCCGCGCCGCTCGCGAGGATCTGAACGGAGTCCGGATTGGCAGGCGTGCTCGAAGGAATCCGCGTGCTCGACTTCGGCCGCTACATCGCGGGTCCGTGGTGCGCGGCGCTGCTCGGTGATCTCGGCGCGGCGGTCATCCGCGTGGACAAACGCGGGGGCAGCGAGGACCGCTTCGTCGGCCCGGTCGCCGACGGGGGCGAGGGCGCGCTCTACCTGCAGGCGAACCGGAACAAGCGCGGCCTGACGCTCGACCCGATGAAGCCCGCCGGGCGTGAGATCGTCCGCCGGCTGGTCTCGAAGTCGGACGTCGTGGTCGCGAACCTGCCGCCGCAGTCGCTCGAAGCGATGGGCCTCGATTGGCCGACGCTCGAAGCGCAGAACCCGTCGCTCGTGCTGACGACGATCTCCGCGTTCGGCGGCGGCGGTCCGTATTCCCGGAAGCTCGGCTTCGACGGCATCGGTCAGGCGATGTCGGGGTCGATGTACCTGTCCGGCGCGCCGGGCGAGCCGACGAAGGCGTACGTCCCTTGGGTCGATTTCGGCACCGCGGCCAATGCGGCGCTCGCCACGCTGGCAGCGCTCTACGCGCGCCAGGCGACGGGGCGTGGGCAACACGTCGAGGCGTCGCTCCTGCAGACCGCGCTCACCGTGTCGAACGCGCCGCTCGTCGAGCAACGCGTGCGCAAGCTCGATCGCGTCGCGTCTGGAAATCGCAGCCAGATCGCCGGCCCGAGCGACGCGTTCCGAACCCGGGACGGATGGATCCTCGCGCAGGTGATCGGCGCGCCTCTCTTCGAGCGCTGGTGCAGACTGGTCGGCGAGCCGGACCTCGCCTCCGATCCACGCTTCGCGACCGATCCCGCGCGCGGCGAGAACGGCCGGCTCCTGTCGGAACGCATGGCGCGCTGGTGCGCCGAGCGCTCGAGCGTCGAGGCGCTCCGCGCGCTCGACGACGCGAAGATCCCCGCCGGCCCCGTCTACTCGCCACAGCAGGCGGTCGATGATCCGCACGTGCGCGCCGCGCGGATTCTGCGCGACGTCGGATTTCCCGGCCTGCCGGTCGCGGCGCCGATCTCCGATACGCCCGTGCGATTCTCGGTGAGCGACGTCGGCATCCGCACGCGCGCGCCGCTGCTCGGAGAGCACACCGACGAAGTCCTCACCGAGCTCGGATACTCGACCGCAGAGATCGAAGAGATGCGCGAGCAGGGCGCGATCTAACGAGGAACGGCGCCGCTCGCGAGTCGATCGGCGAGCGTGCGACGCAGGACCTTGCCCGACGCGTTGCGCGGCAGATCCGTCACCCGATGGAAGGCGCGCGGTATCTTGTACCCGGCCAGCCGCTCGCGGCAGAAGCGCTCGAGCTCGGCGTCGGTCGTCGGGCTCGCGTCGCGAAAGACGACGAACGCGGTGACGCGCCGGCCGAAGCTCGCGTCGGGGGCTCCGACCACGGCCGCCTCGGCGATGCCGGGATGCGCGAGCAGGACGGTCTCGACCTCGGCCGGATACACGTTCTCACCGCCCGAGACGATCAGATCCGCGCGTCGGTCGAGTACGTGCAGGAAGCCCTCGGCATCGAGCGTCCCGATGTCGCCGGTGTGGAGCCAGCCGCCGCGAAGCGCGCGCGCAGACTCCTCGGGACGTCGCAAGTAACCGCGCATCAGCGTGGGCCCGCGCACCAGGATCTCTCCGGGCGTGTCCGGCGGGAGCTCCATTCCGGATTCGTCGGCGATGCGGAGCTCGGTACAGAAGAGCGGTTTGCCGACGGCGTCGGCGCGTCTTCCGACCTCGTGGAGCGGCAGGGTTGCGACCTGCGACGCCGCCTCGCTCAGGCCATACGTGCTGACGATCGGGAAGCCGAGGGAGCTCGCGCGTTCCACGAGACGTGTCGGCGCGGCTGCGCCTCCCAGAAGTACACATCTCAGTGTCGATGGCGCGGGACGCTCGCCCCATGTGTCGAGCAGCCGCTCGAGCATCGTCGGGACCAGCGACACGATTCCCACGCGTTCCTCCGCCAGTGCGAACGCGACGTCTCGTGGCGAGAACTGCTCGTGCACGAGGACTTCGCTGCCGGAGAGCACGCTGCGCGCGAGGATCGAGAGCCCCCCGACGTGGAAGAGCGGCAGACACGCGAGCCAGCGTTCCCCGGGAACCACGCCGAGGTGAAAGGCCGAGCCGATCGCGCTCCAGAGCAGGCTCTGGAACCGAAGCTCCGCTCCCTTCGGCGATCCCGTCGTGCCCGAGGTGTAGAGAACCGCGGCGGTCGCCTCGAGATCGATCGCGTCCCGGAGTGCGGCGTGGTCGCCCGACGGCGTGGCGACCGCGGACCGCAGGGGGGAATCACACGGCTCGACCGCCACGCGCCGGAGGTCCGTCGATGCGGCCGCGCGCGCGGCGTCCGCAAGTGCACCGCCCGCGTGGACCAGCAGGGCGGGCCGCGCGTCCTCGAGCTGGAAGGCGAGCTCGCGTGGCGTCAACCGGACGTTCAGCGGCAGCAGCGCGGCCCCACAAAGCGGCAGGGCATGCACCAGCTCGACGAAGGCCAGCCCGTTCGGAAGCAGGGTGGCGACGAGATCGCCGTCGCGAACACCGAGCGCGCGCAGACGCAGAGCCAGGACGCGCGCGCGGGCGGCGAGCTCGCCGAACGTGAAGGTCACGCCGTTCAGTGTCAGCGCCGGCTGCCCGGGTCCGATCGCCGCGCGGGCCTCGAGCCACGGCTTCACGAGTCCCGCCCCGCGATCTCGATGGCATCCTCATCTCGACGGCGTTCGATCGTTCTCCGCGCCGGGCGGACGCCGAGCCCCGACGACGCCGGCAATATCAGCGCGCCGGATCTCGGTCGCGGCCCGCGTGCGAGGTCTTCGGCGAGAAGTGAGCCGGTGGCGAGCCCGCAGGCGAGCGTGAGCCCGGGGAGCGCCGCCGCGAGCGCCAGTGCCGCCGCACGCGCGACCGCTCCGTCGAGTCCGCTGGTGACGAAGACCCCGATCCCCGCCGCGCATGCCCGTTCGGCGAGCTTCGCGCTCGCGCGCAATCCGCCGAGCGCGCCGGGCTTCAGCACCAGGAAGTCTGCGGCGCCGATGTCGATCGCGCGAGCGGCGCGCTCCGCATCGACGAGCGATTCGTCGGCCGCGATCGGAATCGGCGATCGCGCGCGGACGAAGGCGAGGTCGTCGAGTGCCTCCGCTCGAACGGGCTGCTCGACGAGCTCGGGTGCGAACGGCGCGAGCGCATCGAGCGCACGGAGCGCGGCGTCCCGCTCCCAGCCTCCGTTCGCGTCGAGGCGAAGACGGATCCCCGGACCGATGGCCGAGCGCAGCGCCGCCACGCGCGGAGCGTCGGCCTCGAGCGCGCCGTGCGCGACCTTGAGCTTGATCGTCTCGAAGCCCGCGCGCACGAGGCGAGTCGCTTCACGTGCCACGGCGCGCGGCTCGTTCGCGGAGATCAACGCGTTCACCGGCACGACGTCGCGAGGCTTCTCCGGCTCCGGGCTGAGCAGCGCGGCGAGCGTCATGCCCCGTCCCTGTGCTTCGAGGTCGAGCAACGCCGTCTCGAAGGCGAAACGCGCATGCGTTGCGTCGACCTCTGCGCGCGCGAGGTCGTCGAGTCTCGTGTCGAGATCGCCTCCGGGATTCGCGACGGCCGAGCCCGCGAGTCGTTCGAGCGCCCGCAGGCTGTGATCGCGGGACTCGCGACCGAAGCCCTCGATCGGCGCCGCCTCGCCGAATCCGACGCGGCCACGGTCGTCGTGGAGCGCGACCAGGACGCCCGTGCGCGCGCGCGTCTCGCCGTGCGCGGTCGCGAGAGGGGCGCGCAGCCGCAGCCGAAACGGCGTGAGCACCGCGCGAGTGATTCTCACGCGACCCAGCCGACCGCGAAGAGCAGCCCGAAGGCTCCAGCGAGCCGTGCGGTGCCGGCCAGCGCGGCGTTGAGTGCCGGCCCATCGCACTCGCTCGACACCGTTCGCAGCAGCGGAAGTGCGAGCACCACGGTCGCCAACGGAAACAGCGCCGCGCGCGGCGCACCGTGGCTGAAGCCGAGTACGAGCGCACAGAGATATGCCGTGCCGAGCAGAGCGGCGAAGTACACCCGCGTCGCTCGGCGACCCATGCGCACGGCGAGCGTGCGTTTGCCTACGCGCGCGTCGCTTTCCAAGTCGCGGACGTTGTTCACCACCAGAATCGCCGTCACGAGGCACCCGATCGGAATCGACGCCGCGAGCGCGAGTGGAGACAGCGCGCCCGCCTGCACGTAGTGCGAACCAGCCACGCCGACGACGCCGAAGAACGCGAACGTGCAGAGATCGCCGAGGCCGTGATAGCCGAGCGGCCAGGGCCCGCCGGTGTACGCGAGGGCGACGACGATCGATGCGATCCCCGCGAGAGCGACCGGCCAACCACCGACCCAGATCAGGCCGCTGCCCGCGATCGCCGCGGCGGCGGCGGCGATCAGGGTTCCCCGGCGGACCTCGCGCGCCGAGAGCATCCCCGTCGCGACCGCGCGCGGAGGGCCGAGTCTCGTCTCGTCGTCGGCCCCGCGTTCGAAATCGAAGACGTCGTTCGCGAGGTTCGCGCTGATCTGCAGCAGCAGCGCGGTGAGCGCGGCGAGCATTGCGACACCGGGCCGAGACACGTCCTCCGCGGCCGCGATCGCCGTTCCCACGGCGACCGGAACGAGGCCGGCGACGAGCGTGCGGGGCCGCGCCGCGAGCAGCCACGCGTCGAGCTTCCGCGACGACGGCGCCTTCGCATTCACGGACGCCACGGTTGCTTCTCGAACGCGGGAGCGCGCTTCTCGAGGTACGCGTCGCGTCCCTCCTGCGCTTCCTGACTCATGTAGAAGAGCAGGGTCGCATTTCCAGCCAGCTCCTGAATTCCCGCCTGGCCGTCGCAATCGGCATTGAACGCGGACTTGAGGCAGCGGATCGCGAGCGGACTGTGACCGCAGATCTCGCGCGCCCACTCGACGCCGGTGGCCTCGAGATCGGCGAGCGGGACGACCGTGTTCACGAGCCCCATCTCGCGCGCCTGCTCGGCGTCGTACTGCCGGCACAGGTACCAGATCTCGCGTGCCTTCTTCTGGCCGACGATGCGCGCGAGGTACGACGACCCGAAGCCGCCATCGAAGCTGCCGACACGCGGCCCGGTCTGTCCGAAGCGGGCGTTGTCGGCCGCGATCGTGAGATCGCAGACGACGTGAAGGACATGTCCACCGCCGATCGCGTAGCCGGCGACGAGCGCGATCACGGGTTTGGGCAGCGAGCGAATCACCTTCTGCAGATCGAGGACGTTCAAGCGCGGAACGCCGTCGTCACCGACGTACCCGGCCTCACCGCGGACGCGCTGGTCGCCACCCGAGCAGAAGGCGAGATCACCTTCGCCGGTGAAGAGCACGACGCCGACCTCGGGGTCTTCGCGAACCACGGCGAACGCGTCGAGGAGCTCGATGATCGTCTTGGGACGAAACGCGTTTCGCACCTCCGGACGACAGATCGTGATCTTCGCGATCCGCTCGGCCTTCTCGAGGCGGATGTCCTCGTAGCTGCGGACGGGCTTCCAATCGGGAATGCGCGCGAGCGGGGGCATAGGGGTCCTTTCTTCGTCGTGGGTTGGGTGCGCGGCCGCGAAGCGCCGCGCGTGCGCGATCACCGCGCCGGGGTTCTCGAACTGAGCGGCGTGACCGGCTCTTTCGATGACCGTGTGAGTTCCGTGAGCCGCTCGGGCGGCGAGGTCTCGTGCGATCGCGTCGAACTTCGCGTCGTCCTCGCCCGTCAGGAAGAGAAGTGGCACCGGGCAGTGTTGCAGCGCGGCGTGAAGCGGTGGCTGCGCGCCGCTGCCGAGCCCGCGCAGCGAGCCGGCGAGGCCGATCGCCCGGTTCCGGAGCCGCTGCGCGCGCGCAGCTTCGAGAACTCGGGCGGGGAGGCGCGCCTGCGAAGCGAAGAGCGGCAGCGCCGTCCAGTGCTCGACGAAAGTCTCGACGCCCTGTGCTTCGATCGAGCGAGCGAGGACCTCGTCGGCGCGCCGCCGCTCGGCTCGCGCTTCGGGATCGTCGAGGCCGGCCGAGGCACCGATCAGCACGGCCGAAGCGATGCGGTCGGGGTGGTGGACCGCGACCGCGAGCGCGACGCGCCCGCCCATGGAGTAGCCGAGCAGATGTGCGCGCTCGGCTCCGAGCGCGTCGAGCACCGCGATCACGTCGCCGACGCACGCCTCCATGCGATAGCGCTCGAGCTCCTTCGGCGCGTCCGAGCGGCCGTGGCCGAGCAGGTCGATCGAGACCACGCGGTGATCGCGCGCGAGGTCGGCCGCGATCGTCCCCATCGATTCGGTCGAGCCGGTGAATCCGTGCAGGAGGACGAGCGTTTCGCCCATGCCTTCGACCGCGAAGTGCAGGCGCGCTCCCGCGATATCGATCATTTCGTCGACGCGGCTCATCGCGTGGGTGCCTCCCGCGCGAGCGCCGCCGAGACCGCGGCCCAGAGCGCGGCGTGATGCGCAACGTTGGCCTCCGCGTCGACGCGGACTTCGAGGACGTGGAGTCCGCCGCCGGAGTGCCCGGCGTCGAGCGCGCGGCGAACGTCGGCCCAGTCGTGCGCGCGCGTGTAGGTGGCGTCGAAGAGCGAGGCCGCGCGGGCCAGATCCAGTCCGTGCGGGGTGGTGAAGAGCGTGTCGAAATCGACCGCCTCGCGATGCGAAGCCACGGGCAGGAAGCGGAAGATCCCGCCGCCATCGTTGTTGACGACGACGATCGTCGCGTCGAGACCGTGGCGCTTCGCGGCGAGCAAGCCGCCGAGATCGTGAAGGAAGGCCAGGTCGCCCGTCAGCAGGACGAGCGGACCGGGCAAGGCGGCGCTCGCGCCGAGCGCGGTCGACACGATCCCGTCGATGCCGTTGGCTCCGCGGTTGCAGAGCACGCGCAGGCGCTTCTCGCTCGGCGGCAGGAACGAGTCGAGGTCGCGCACGGGCATGCTGTTCGAGACGAAGAGCACCGCGCCATCGGGAAGTGCTGTCGCCAGCTCGACCACCAAGCGCGGCTCCGAGAGCGACGGATCGCTCGCGAGCGCCGCGTCGAGCGCTCTGCGTGCCCTTCGATCGGCCTCCAGAAAACGCGCGAGCCAGGCCGACTCGGCTCGAGGATTCCGTCGCTCCAGGGCGTCGGCGAGCGCGTCGCAGAGCCGTGTCGGAGCGAAGCGCAGCAGCTCGCTCGCATCGTGCGCGGGATCCGCGAAGCGGCCGTCCGGGTCCACGATCCAGGTCTCACGAGCGGGATGTCGCTCCAGCCAGCGCGCGATCGGCTTGTTCGTAAGCGGCGCACCCAGGCGCAGGACCAGCGCGGGCGCGTTCTCGGCGGCGAACCGGTCGTCGCGAAGCAGCGAATCGTGCGCGGCGACGAGCGGAGCCGACTTGACGTGCGATCCGCAGCGCAGCTGCGAGGTCGGCTCCGCCAGGATCGGCCAACCCGCCGCGCGCGCGAGACGTGAAGCCGCTTCGCCGAGATCCGCCTCCGAATCGTACGGACCCGACACGATCACGCCGTTCGGTGTACGCGCGATCGTATCGGCCAGGCGCTCGACCAGCGCCTCTGGCGCCAGCGAAGGCGCCGATTCCACGCGCAGGTACACGGCCGGGGCGCGGCCCTCGAGCGCGACCGGATCGGCGGTCCGAAAGTCCTCGGCCACGCGCGTGGGCTCGAGCGGTTCTCGAAATGGCAGGTTCAGGTGGACGGGTCCGGGCGGCGGCGCGGTGGCGACCGCGACCGCTCGACAGGCGAGGGCGCGCGCGTGGCGAAGCGCTGCGCTCCCGGGCTCGGGCGCCGGTGCTTCGGCGTACCAGCGCGCGTACGGGCCGAAGAGCCGCACCTGATCGATCGTCTGCGGCGCACCCCAATCCCGCAGCTCGATCGGACGATCGGCGGTGAGCACGACGAGGGGCACGCCCGTCTGACTCGCTTCGACGACGGCGGGCAGGAAATTGGCCGCAGCGGTCCCGGAGGTGCAGACGAGGGCGACCGGGGAACGCATCGCCTTCGCGAGGCCGAGGGCGAAGAACGCGGCGGAGCGCTCGTCGACGTGCGACCAGACGCGCAATCCGCAGGTGTGCGCCGCAGCGGCGGCGAGCGGCGTGGAGCGCGAGCCGGGGCAGACACAAGCATGTGTCACACCCGCGCGGACGAGCTCTTCGAAGAGCGCCGCCGCGAACGCGTGATTCCGGTTGGTCGCCTGCGCGACCGGGCTCGCGAGCACCGTCGCCACGTTCAGATCTCCAGCAGGCCGGTGAGCAGCGTTCGAAGCTTGAGCCGTGTCTCGGCGAGCTCCGCCTCGGGAGTCGATTCCTCGACGATGCCTGCGCCCGCGAAGAGCGTCGCATCCGAGCCGCGCAGCAGCGCGGAACGAAGCGCGACCGTGAGCTCGCCATCTCCGCCGGGCGCCAGCCAGCCGACGCCACCGGCGTACCAACCGCGCTCGAGGGTTTCGTTCGCTTCGAGCCAGGTGAGCGCGGCGTCGCGCGGCGCGCCGCAGACGGCCGGCGTGGGGTGGAGCGAAGCCGTGAGCGCGAGCAGGCCGACGCCGGCGTCGCGAAGCTCCGCGTCGATGGGCGTGTGCAAGTGCTGGATTCCTTCGAGCCGGAGCAGCGCCGGGGATTCGGGCGCCGCGATCGGAGCGCAGACTCGCGAGAGGGACTCGAGCACCGCGCGTCGTACGATCGCGTGCTCCGCCTGCTCTTTCTTGGACTCGCAGAGCGAGCGGCCGAGCCGTTCGTCGTCGTCCGGCGTGCGCCCGCGTGGCGCCGAGCCGGCGATCACGCTCGTCCGCACGCGGGTACCGGTTCTCTGGACGAGTCGCTCGGGAGACGCGCCCGCGAACGTCGCGCCCTTCTGCCCCGTGGCGAAGACGAAGCAGGCCGGGTGTTGTGCGCGCAGGCTGCGCAGCAACCTCGTCCGGTCGAAGACCGTGTCTCCGCCCAGCCTGCACGAGCGTGCGACGACGACCTTCTCGAGCTCGCCCTCGCGGATCGAGTCGAGCGCGCGTGCGACGGTCGCGAGGTACGCCTCGGGTGTGCGGTCGGCGGCGACGCTGAAGCGCGGCGCGTCCGCGCGCGACGCGTCGACGGATTCCGCGCTGCGCCTCTCGAGTCGCACCTCGAGCGCGAGAAGCGCGCGCTCGAGATCGGTCTCGGGTTCGATGCGGACGGCGAGGGCTCGCCAGGTCTGCACGCCGACGCGTGCGAGCAAGATCTGCGGCAGCCAGAAGCGAAGCGCCGGGAAGTCACGCCAGCAGCCGTTCGCGCGCGGCTCCCCATCGAAGGCGAAGCCTCCGACGAGAATCGGCCCGGCTTCGCGCGGAGGATCGGGCGCGGCGTCGCCCCCCACGCGTACGTCCGCGAAGAGGGCGCGTGAAGCGCGCTCCGCGGCGTCGAAGCGATCGCTGCCGCCGGTCTCGATCGCCGCGACTTCGCCCGCGGCGCAGAGCGAGATCCCGCGAGACGCGAGCTCGAGCGCGAAGTGGGGTTCGTCGAGATCGGCGGTGAAGTGGTCGAGCGGCTCGCCGAGGTCCGGCGATGTCCATCGCGTGCGCCACACGGCGATGAGCGGCCGACCTGCGCGCGACGCGTCGTCGCGCACAGCCGAAAGGAAGCTGCGAAGCGATGCGCACTCGGCGACCCCGAGCGCGGTCACGCGACTCCTCTCCCGCGGCGCTCGGCGGTGATCAGCTGAACGGCCCCGAACCCGAGCGGCCGCCGGACCACGCGCGTGAAGCCTGCGTGCTCGACGAGGCCAAGCAGCTCGGCCTCCTCCGGCAGGTAGGCGACCGAGCGCGGAAGGTAGGCGTAGGCTTCGCGGTCGGAGAGAATGCCTCCGATCCACGGCACGACGTGATCGAAGTACAGCGCGTGTCCCGCTCGCACGAGCGCGCCCCGCGGTCGATCGACCTCGAGCAGCGCGAGCCGACCGCCCGGAGCGAGCACGCGCGCCATCTCGGCGAACGGCTCGGCGAGCGACTCGAAGTTCCGCAGAGCGAATCCGCAGGTGACCACGCTCGCGCAGCCACTTCGAAACGGGAGCGAAGTCGCATCGGCCTGAACGAGCGCGGAGCAGGCGCTTCGACGCCGGGCCCCGCGCAACATCTCGCCCGCCATGTCGACGCCGACGGCACGAGCGCCGCGCGCGCGCGCGAGCTCCGCGAAGTCGCCCGTCCCGCAGGCCACGTCGATCAGGGCATCGCCGGGTCCGACACCGATCAGGGTCAATGCCGTGCGCCGCCAGCGCTGGTCGAGGCCCGCGGTCATGACCCGGTTGAGCGCGTCGTAGCGTGGAGCGATGCGGTCGAACATCGCGCGCACCATCTGGCGCTTCTCGGCGCCCGCGGGAAGGGGACCTAGCGCCACGAGACGTCCAGGCGCTGCGATTCCGTCGCGGCGAGCGCTTCGGCGAGTGCATCGTCGTCGCCACCGCCCGCCAGCCGCGCGAGTGCCCGGTTGACGAGCGTCCGCTGGAAATAGAACGCGACCAAGCGCGTGGCCTCGGGCAGGAGCGTGCGGAAGGCGTCGGTGATCGCACCCGCATCGCCCGTTCCGCGATCCGAGCCACCGGCCTTGCGTACGTGGCGGTCGAAGAGCGCGATCGCGCGGTCGGCGAACGCCTGCGTCTCTCGCGCGTGATCGACCGCGATGGTCAGGAACTCGTCGAGTGGAAAACCGGCGGAGAGAAGCGCCAGACCCGCGCGCGCCATCTCGAGATCCGACTCGCCGTAGCGCGCCTCGCCCGCGATCACGATCGGCGCGAAGAGCCCCGCGGCCTCGGCGGCGGTGAGCAACGCCTCGGGCATGCCGGCCTCGGCGGCCAGCTCGCGGCGGCTGAACGAACGTGCACCGACGGACTTCTCGAGGAGCGCCCGGCGGAGAGGCTCGGTGTCCGATGGCGGCGTTTCGGGCGACTCGATGATCTTGCGGACGAGCGCGAGCGTGTAGCCCTCGCCGACCAGCGTGCGAATCCGCTTCAGCCGTTCGAGGTGACGATCGTCGTACACCGCGACGCGACCGACGCGCCTCGGCGGGGGCAGCAATCCCTTCCCCTGGTAGAAGCGGATCGTGTCGACGGGCAGCTCCGAGGCCTTCGCGAGCTCTTCCACGCGATAATCCATGCAACTACTCTAAGAGTAGTTGCTCGAATTGTCACGTCGGGCGGGCGTGTCAGCGCAAGTCCCTGATTTAGCGCTTCTTTCCCCGCTTCTTGTGGGCCTTCTGGGCCTTCCGCTTCTCGCGCTGGGCCATGGCCTTCTGGGCGCGCTGCGCCTTGCGGTTGCCGAGCATGCCGCCCATGCCCGGCAGGCTTCCGAGAGCCGATGGGTCCAAGCCCGGAGGAAGCTGGGGCGCGCCACCGCCGCCGAACATCCGGCCGACGCCGGGGATCTTCGACAGCAGGCCCGCGCCACCGGCGCCTCCGAGCTGACTCATCATCTGCCGCATCTGGCCGAAGCGCTGCAGCAATCCGACGAGATCGGTGACCTTCGTTCCCGACCCGCGGGCGACGCGATTCTGGCGCGACGAGTCGAGCTTCTCCGGATGGCGACGCTCATCGGGTGTCATCGAGGTGATCATCGCCTCGATCCGGCGCAGCTCCTTCGGATCGACGCTTGCGCCCTCGGGCATCATCTCGCTCATCCCGGGGATCTTCGCGAGCAGGTCCTTCAGCGAGCCCATCTTCTGCAGCGTGCGAAGCTGGGTCAGGAAATCCTCGAGCGTGAACTGCCCGCGCAGCATCCGCTCGGCGTCCTTCTCGGCCGTCTCGACGTCGACGACCTCCTCGAAGTCCTGCATCAGCCCGACGACGTCGCCCATGCCGAGGATGCGCTGCGCCAGGCCCTCGGCGCGGAACGCCTCGAGCTTGTCGATGGCCTCGCCCATCGTGACGAAGCGGACTGGAACGCCCGTTGCGGCGCGGATCGCGAGCGCTGCGCCGCCGCGCGAGTCACCGTCGAGCTTGGTCAGGATCAGGCCGTCGAGCGGGATGCGCTCGGCGAAGCCACGCGCCACGTTCACGGCCTCGCGGCCCATCATCGCGTCACAGACGAGTGTCGTGTGCTCGGGCCGGGTTCGCGCGGCGATCTGCTCGAGCTCGACCATCAGCTCGTCGTCGATCTGAAGCCGGCCGGCGGTGTCGAGGATGACCGTGTTGAAGTGATTCGCGCGCGCATACTCGACCGCTTCGGCGCAGATCGCCGGGGCATCGTCGCCTTCGCGCGTGAACACCTCGACGCCGGCCTTCTCGCCGAGAACGCGAAGCTGCTCGCGCGCGGCGGGCCGTCGGACGTCGGCGGCGACGAGCAGGGGCCGATCTCCCTGCTTCTTCAGATGGCGTGCGAGCTTCGCGCAGGTGCTGGTCTTTCCGGTGCCCTGCAGCCCGAGCATCATCAGCACGCGCGTGCGTCCCCGAGCCGGCTCGAACGGCTCTCCCGCGCCCATCAACGCGACGAGTTCCTCGTAACAGGCCCGCGTGAAATGGTCTCCCGGTGTCACGCGGAGCTTCTGGCCGCTCTTCCTGCCCGCCTCGAGCCGGACGATCTCGCCCCGGCACCTCTCGGTCACCTTCGCCAGGAATTCGCGCACGATGCCGAGGTCGACGTCGGCCTCGAGCAGCGACGTGCGGACTTCGGCGAGCGCCGCGGCGATGTTCTCGTCGGAGAGTTCGGCCACGCCCCGGAAGCGGTCGCGCGCGGTCTTGAAGCCCTTGCTGAGCGTCTCGAGCATCGGGCGGCAGGCTAGCAAAGACGGGGGGGACTCGGCCGCGTTTGAATTCGTGTCGGGGCCTGTGCCAGAGTACGCCGCGACTTGAGCACGAACGTCGAGGCGCACATCACGGGCACCGTCTTCAAGATCGAAGTCTCGATCGGGGCGACGGTCAGCGAAGCCGACGTGCTCGTGATTCTCGAGTCGATGAAGATGGAGCTGCCCGTCGAGGCACCCACGGGCGGCCGTGTGGCGAAGATCCTCGTCGAGGAAGGACAGAGCGTAGAAGAGGGCGACGTGCTCGTCGTTCTCGAGTAAGGAGAGGCACCATGGGTCTTCTGGACGGCAAGGTCGCGATCATCACCGGCGCGGGCGGTGGACTCGGGCGCTGTCACGCACTTCTGCTCGCGAAGGAGGGCGCGGCGGTCGTCGTGAACGACCTCGGCGGATCGCGCGACGGCAAGGGGGGCTCCAGCTCGATGGCCGACCAGGTCGTCAAGGAAATCCAGGCCGCGGGCGGACAGGCCGTCGCGAACTACGATTCGGTGGCGACCGTCTCGGGCGGCGAGAACATCTGCAAGACCGCGATCGACGCGTTCGGCAAGGTCGACATCCTGGTGAACAACGCCGGCATCCTTCGCGACATGACGCTCGTCAAGACCGACGAGGCGTCCTGGGACATCGTCGTGCAGGTGCATCTGAAGGGGACGTACTGCGTGACCCGCCCGGTCTTCACCCACATGAAGGACCGCGGCCAGGGCGGCGTGATCGTCAACACCAGCTCGACGTCGGGCCTGATCGGCAACTTCGGCCAGTGCAACTACGGCGCGGCGAAGGCGGGGATCGCGGGCTTCACGCGCTGTCTCGCGCTCGAGGGCAAGAAGTACGGCATCCGCGTGTGGGGGCTCGCGCCCGTCGCGGTCACGCGACTCACCGAGGATCTGCCGGGCATGGGCAGTGATCAGGTGAAGGAGGCACTCGGTCCGGAGAAGGTTTCTCCAGCGGTGCTCTACATGGTGAGCGATCTGTCCAAGGACAAGACCGGCAAGTTCCTGTTCGCGGGCGGAACGAAGGTCGCCGAGATGAAGATCGTCGTCTCCGACGGCGTGAAGAACCCCAAGGGCGTGACCGCACAGGACATCGCGGCGAACGAGGACAAGGTCTTCCTCGAGGACAAGCCCTTCAACCTGATGAGCTGATCAGGGACGCCGCGCGAGTTCCGCGAGAATCGCCGCACGCTCGTCGGCGACGCGGGCGAGTGGCTGCTTGCGCAGGGCCGACACCTCCGTGCCGGTGAAGTCCGTGAAGTCGCCCGGCACGTTCGCCGCGTCGAAGCGTCGCACGATCCAGCCGAGCAGCTTCGCGACGTCGTCGTCGGAGAGCGGTGCATTCGTCACGCCGGGGACGCGCACGATGAATGCGCGACCTGCGGGCGTCGCCAGGAACTTCCCGACGACGCCGGGAAAGGGCGGCACCGCGCCGGGGATGCCGCTTCCGTCGGGCCGGTGGCAGCCCTGGCAGTGCAGCATGTAGTTCGTCTCTGGCGTCTCGGCGGCCGCGCCCGAAGCCAGAGCGGCGATTGCGACGATCGAGAGCCACGCCTTCGGGTACCGAGTCACCGGGGAGGACTCTCTCTCGCGGTGCCCCGACGGTCAAGCGACCAGTCGCGGTTTCTCGGAAGGCCGACTACCTTCGGGCCGTGGCCGAGGTGAAGCTCCGTGTGATCCCGGATCCGGCCCCACCCGACGAGGTCGTGCCGACCCCGAGCGCGGCCGCCAATCCCTACACGTCGATGACGCCGCGCTTCGGGCGCACCGCGTCGCTCTTCGGCCGGCAGTTCTTCGGGCACTTCGACTTCGAGCCTCACGACGCGGAGCGGCTCGCGGATCTCGATCGGCGCGGCGCCGTCGTCTACGTGATGCGATACAGCTCGCGCCTCGACTACTTCCTCTTCAACTGGCTCTTCCTGCTGCGCGGCATCCGCCTCTCCTCGTTCGCGAACGGGATCAAGTTCTTCTACTACCGCCCCTTCGGTGAGGCGCTGCGCTTGCTCGGACAGGGTATCGTCGAGCGCGTGCGCCGCGGCGCGAGCGGAATGCGCGAGCGCAGCATCGTTCAGATCCGGCAGTGCGTGCGCGACGGCGGCTCGGTGTTCCTGTTTCTCCGAACCGACAAGATCCGCACGCGCGTGCGCGGAAAGCGCGGCGCTCTGCGCCAGGGTCGCACCGAACTCGACTACCTGCGCGAGGTCGTCGATACGGCCTTCGCGAGCCCGGTGCCCGTTTCGCTCGTGCCTCTCGCGCTGTTCTGGCGCAAGGGCGCGCGGCCGGAGCGGCCATTCCTGAACCTCTTCTACGGCGGGAACGAGCGTCCGACCGACGCGGGAAAGGTCGTCGCGTTCCTCTGGAACTACCGAAACCTGGCGGTGCGGGTCGGCCAGCCGATCGATCTGCGGGCCTTCGTCGATTCGAACCGCGCCTCGGGCCGCGAGCGCGTGGTGAAGCAGGTTCGCCGGTCGCTTCTGATCTTCCTGCGTCGCGAGGAGAAGCCCGTCGTCGGTGCGCCGCTGCCGAGCTTTGCGCGCGTGCAGGAGGCCGTGCTCGAGGACGGCGAAGTCCAGCGCGTGGTCGCCGAGGTCGCGGCAGCGACGCACCGCTCCAAGTCGCGGATCGAGGCGCGCGCGCAGAAGAACCTCGCCGAAATCGCCGCCTCGCCGAGCCCGACCATGCTCGCGGTCCTCGCGGTGCTCGTCGAGCGCTTGTTCAAGAGACTCTTCGCGCGCATCGACGTGCACGGGCTCGAACCTGTCGTCGAGGCCGCGAAGCTGCATCCGCTCGTGCTCGTGCCGAGCCACCGCTCGCACTTCGACTACCTGATTCTGTCCTGGCTCTTCTACCAGAACCATCTGGTGCCGCCGCAGGTCGCCGCCGGGATCAACCTCTCGTTCTGGCCGCTCGGGCCGATCTTCCGTCGCGCGGGCGCGTTCTTCCTGCGCCGCACGTTCGACGGCGATCCGCTGTACCGCGCGGTCTTCCGCGGCTACGTCCAGCACCTGATCAAGGCGGGCGTCACGCAGGAGTTCTTCATCGAGGGCACGCGCTCGCGCACCGGCAAGACGCTGCGTCCGCGGCTCGGCATGCTTCGCATGGTGCTCGAAGCCTACGCGCGTGGTGCGCGCCGCGACGTGTACCTGGTCCCGGTCGGATTCACCTACGAGCGTCTGGTCGAGGAGAGCTCGATCACCGGCGAACGAGGGGGCGCGCGCAAGCAGCGCGAGTCGCTGTTCTCGCTGCTCCGCGCACACACCGTACTTCGCTATCGCTACGGCAGCGTGACCGTCCGTTTCGGTGAGCCGATCTCGCTCGCGCATCACCTCGGTGACTCGGTGCCGCGGCAGACGGGCCCGGGACGGATCCCCGACCTGCGCGCGGTGACCTCGGAGTTCGGCGTCGAGATCTCGCGCTCGATCAACGGACTGATCACCGCCGGGCGCTCCTCCATTGCCGCGGCCGCGCTGCTCAGCCAGCCGGCGAACGCGATGCGCGAGGAGGAGTTCCGCGAACGGGTGGTCGAGGTCGCGCGAATCCTCGAGCTGCTCGACGTGCCGCTCTCGGAATCCCTGCAGCGCTGCCTGGCGAGCGGTCGGCCGGAGGCCGCGCTCGAGCTTCTCGAGCAAGCCGAGCGGGTGAAGCGTGTCGCCTCGCCACGCGGAGACCTGGTCCAGATCGAATCCGGCATGCGCGCCGCACTCGACCTCTACCGCGCGTCGATCGGTCATGCGCTCGTCTGGCCGGCGGTGCTCGCGCTTGCGATGCACGCGAAGCGCGAACGCGAGGCCGTGTTCGCCGAGGCCTCGAGCTGGCTCGACGTATTCTCCGACGAGTACTTTCCGCTCGAGGGCGACGCGCGCAGAGACCGTCTCGAGCGGGTGCTCGCCCATCTGGTCGGCCGAGGCTGGGTCGAAGCGACCTCCGCGGGCGAGCTTTCGCCGACCGCGCCCGGCTCGCCCTGGCTCGCCTTCCTGCGCGGCCAGCTCCATCCGCTGATCGAGGCCTACGCGAGCGTCGCGCGCGTGGTCGCCGAGGCGATGGGCGAGGGCGAACGCGGCGCCTGGCTCGAACGCGTGCACGCCGTCCAGAAGGAAGCCCTGCTCGTCGGCGAATTCCGGCATCCCGAGGGCGATTGCCCGATCGCCGCCGCAAACGCACTCGAGCTCTTCGTGCGCGAAGGGATCCTGGTCGCGACCCCGAAGGGCGAGCGCGGCGAAGCGAACTACGCGGCCGGCCCCGCGTTCGGCGCGCTCGAGCCCCTCAGGGCTCGCCTGGCAGCCTCGACGACGCTCCGATAGAGTCGCGCGCCATGGCGTTGGGCGTGAAGAGATCGAAGGACGGCACGCGGGTGCTGCGGTTCGGATTCCCGAAGGGATCGCTGCAGGACATGACGGCCGCGCTCTTCACGGGCGCGGGCTACCGCATGACGTTCCCGGAGCGCTCGCTGTATCCGACGATCGACGATGCCGAGATCGAGTGCGTGTTGATCCGAGCCCAGGAGATCGGCCGCTACGTCGGCGAAGGTGTACTCGACGCCGGCATCACCGGATTCGACTGGATCCAGGAGAGCCGTTCACGCCTCCGAGAGATCGCCGACCTGCGCTACTCGAAGACGAGCTTCCGGCCCACGCGGTGGGTGCTCGCGGTGCCCGAGGACTCGCCGATCAAGACCGCGAAGGACCTCGCGGGGAAGCGCATCGCCACCGAGGCGGTCGATCTGGTCAAGAGCTGGCTCAAGAAGAACGACGTGAAGGCGCACGTCGAGTTCTCGTGGGGCGCGACCGAGGTCAAGCCGCCCCTTCTCGCCGATGCGATCGTCGATGTGACCGAGACGGGATCGTCGCTGCGCGCGAACAAACTCCGCATCGTCGAGACGTTGCTCGAGAGCACGCCTCGCCTGATCGCGAACAAGGACGCCTACAAGGATCCGTGGAAGCGGCGCAAGGTCGATCGGCTCGCGCTGATGCTGAACGGCGCGATGAACGCCCGGGGCAAGGTCGGCCTGATGTTGAATTGTCCGAAGGACCGACTGCAGAAGATCCTGACGCTCCTGCCCGCGCTCTCGTCGCCCACCGTATCTCCGCTCGCCGACGGTCGCATGATCGCGATCAACACGATCATCGACGAAGCCCTGGCGCGTGATCTGCTTCCCGACCTCGCCGATGCCGGCGCGACAGGACTCGTCGAGTTCCCGATCTCGAAGCTGATCTACTGATCGAGGATTTCGCGCTTCGCCGTGGATCGGATTCGATGTTGACGGCGGTGGATCCCCTCCCGGAGAATCGGATCGAAGGGACTGGAGGGCAGCGATGCGTCGCCACTGGATCCTCGCGGGCTTCGCGCTCGCAGTCTCGGCTGCGCCGTTCGCCCACACCGAGCCGCCGTCCGGAAGCTATGCGATCGCCATTCCCGGCGACCCATCGATCGTCGTCCTCAACGAGATCGACGATTCGTCCTGCGAGACCGCCGACGGCGTGACGATCTGTTTCAGCGGCGATCTGACCACCGACGGCTCCGGATCGATTCACGGGACCGGGATCCTGGGATTCTCCGGAGAGATCGACGGAGAGCTCGCGGGGTCCTTCGCGGGCAGGCTCTCCGGCACGGCGGGCAACCCCAGACTGAGGCTCGCGATCGTGCTCGAGGGAGAGCTCTCGTCCGAAGGCGAGACGCTCGCGGTCGAGGCGACCAGCCGATCGAGGTGCGCCGTCGATCCGTTCGCCGGAGGATTCGCGTGCGCGGGCCCGATCAAGATGTGTGTCTTCGACGGCGGGCGACGGCTCGGCTGCGAATCCGAGAACGTCGAGTTCTACGTCGAGGACGACGGCGGCCCGTGGCAATTGACGCTCGACCTCGCGACCGACGAGGCCGGCGTCGTCACCGGCACGGCCGACGTCGAGCTCTCGACCGGCCAGGTGCTCGGTCACGAGGTGACCGGCCGATACAGCTCAGTCACCGACACCTCTTCACTACGCCTCGTCGGTGTTGGATCCGCGTCGGGCAGCAAGCTGCGGCTCGCGTCGCTCTCGCTCGCGGGCGAGGCCGCGACGGGGGGAAGCTCGACTTCCAGATCGCCGGTCAGAAGGGCCGCATGTCCCTGCCGACGGCGGCGGTGTTCGCCGGCCACGGAACCTGTGTTCGCGGGGGCTTCTGCGATGCCGCCAGCGATACCGCGGGGCTCTTCATGTACATCGACGGCGAACCGTCGCTGCCGTCCGGCGATACCGTCTTCTTCCCGAATCTCGGCTCGGCGTCGCGAATCCGTTAGCGGGGCGTCATCTCCCGCAGGCCGCTCGCCTCCCACTCCTTCGAGAGCTGGGTGAGCTTCTTCGAGAACTCCGGGAAGTCGTCGTCGAAGGACAGGATGATCTCGGTCGTGCGCGGGATGTCGTCGCCCGAGAGAAGCCCGCGGTAGCGGTTCAGGTTGGCGAGGATCGCCTCGGCGACCTTGAGCGCGCGCTTCTCGGTCTTGATCAGCGGAGACTGCAGCGTGTAGACGTTGTTCCGGCCCCAGAGGCTTTCGTCGCGCACGATCGCGATCTCGCGGTAGATCCCGTGGATCGGGTCGAAGTTGTACTCGACGCGGACCTCTTTGAAGATGTCGGAGTTGCCGGTGTAGAAGCCGCGCTCCTTCTCCACCTTGCCGAGCTGTCGGCAGCGCGGGCAGTAGAACGTGTCGCCGTGGTTGAGCAGGAAGACGCCCTTCGCGTAGTCCTCGCACTCGGTGTTCTCGCAGTAGCCCACGCCACGTTTCATGCGCGCCATCTGACTCGCCCTCCCGAGGCCCTCGGGCCCCGTCGTCTCAACGCTCTCTCTCGGGGCCAACGCCTGCGTCCAATCGGTCGCCTCCGCTTCCCGAACGGGCTTGGAAGCCGGCGACGCCGTGCGCCGCCACCATCCGAAGCTGAGAAGCCGAAGCCAGTTCAAAGCGATGCGTCCCCGCGTTTTCGATCTTCCGCCAGTCTCGTTCCAACTTCCGTGCCAGGCCCGGCACCGAAGTCTCGGATCACCCGGTCCACTTGGACTTTGACGCTCGAAGCTGCATCCCCGCTGCACTCCAAAGAGCCCAGGGCCTGATTGCGTCCCCGATGTCCGTCCTGACCGTGAAGTGGAAGGCCGCTCCCCACGAGGTCTGGCGGCGATGACGGATCTGTCGCGAGCGGCACCGGAATCGGGTGCTGGACGGACACGAGAGAGGGAAGGGGGAGCTTCGCGCTTTTACGTCTTCAGGGTTGACGCGGAGGTTGCAGGGCCTGGACCCACGGCGAGTTATCTATAGGACGCAGGCGTTTGTCAACTGGGCCGTCGCGTCCCGCGAATCCTCGCGCGCCGTGCGGCGCGCAGCCGCAGCGCGTACCCGATGAGCACGAAAGCGGTGACCGCGTAGGCGGCGATCAGGTACGACATCAGGAGTCGCCTCGAGCACTCGCCTCGAGCTCGCGAGCCTCGAGTGCGGCCACTTCCATGCGGCGCGCGACCAGCCAGGCGAAGACGAGGTTGAAGGCGACGAGTCCCGCCCCCGCCGTCTGCCCCATTTCGACCGGCAGTCCTTCGCGTGCGGGATTCGATGGGTGCATGGTGGCGCCCTGCGCGATGTCCACCGCGAAGTAGACGAACGGGATCGCCGCCGTTCCGATGATCCCGTAGACGGAGGTGAAGGTTTTCGCCGCGTCGCTCCCGAACGCGAGCCCGCGCAGGAACAGATAGGCGACATAGATGAACCAGAGGATGAGGGTCGAGGTCAGCCGGAGATCCCACACCCACCAATGACCCCAGACCGGCTTCGCCCAGATCGGGCCGACGACCAGCATCAGCGAGCAGAACACCACGCCGACCTCTGCGCTCGAGAGCGCGAGCCGGTCCCAGCTCTCGCGCCGCGTTCTCAGGAAACCGGCCCCGCCGACCGCCGTGAGCACGAAGCCGAGGTAGCTCGGGATGATCGCGGGGATGTGGACGTAGAAGATCTTCTGCACCACCCCCTGCACCTGCTCGATCGGGGCGTAGAACACCACCATCCAGAGCCAGAGCGCGAGCGTCACGAGCGATGCCGCTCCGACGGCGCGCGCGCTGCCGATGCGTGCCTCGACGTCGAGCGAGAGCCAGACGATCCAGGCCGACGCCAACACGATCGAGAGCGCAACGAGCGCCGTCACCAATCTCAGTCCTCCAGCACGTAGTCGAAGACGAAGTAGCCGAGCAGAGCGAAGACCCAGTCGTAGAGCGCGAACACCGCCCACCAGAGCGGCGGAACCGCGCGTTCCGCGAGCGTCGCCGCCATGATGCTCGAGGCGAGCACGAGCACGGGCAGCACGAGCGGGAAGAGCAGCACGGGGAGCAGGAACTCCCGGAAGCGCACCGCGACCGACATCGCAGAGAGCAGCGTGCCGAGCGCCGCGAGCCCGAGCACCCCGAGCAGGCCAGCGGCGAGCGAAGCCGGCCATGCGCGGCTCCAGTCCACGTCGAGAAAGATCGTGAAGAGCAGGCCCGTCCAGAGCAGGACACCGGTCAACGCGAACGCATTCGCACCGGCCTTGCCGAGAAAGACCCAACCGCGATCGACGGGGGCCTGCACGAGCAGCGCGAATGCCCCGCCTTCGGTCTCGGACTGGAACGAGCGCGCGAGTCCGAGCAACGACGTGAAGAGCATCACGACCCAGAGCAGGCCCGGCGACCACGCGAGCCGCTCGGCGGGTGACGCCGGCACGACGACGCTGAGCAGGGCGACGACGAGCAGCGCGAAGACCGCCATGTGACCGAGACGATCGCGCGTCCGGAAGTCCAGGAGCAGATCCTTCGCCAGAACCGCCCGGGCGACGGAGCTCCCTCTCACGCGCCGGCTCCGTCCTCGATGGCGCGCCCGCCCTCGAGGCGAAGCGTGCGGTCGAAGCGGGGCCGCGGGCCGCTCGCTTCGTGCGCGGCCACGATCACGATCGCGCCCGAGTCGCGCAGGCGCGCGAGCAGGAGCGTGAGCCGGTCGGCCGACTCGGAGTCGAGACCGTTCCAGGGCTCGTCGAGCAGGACGAGTTCGGGCGATCCGATCAGCGCGCGCGCCAGCCCCGCACGCCTGCGGTAGCCCTGCGAGAGCGTTCGGACGCGGCGGTCGAGCATCGGCCCGAGCTCGAGCTCCGACGCAACACGGTGTAGATCCGCCTCGGGGTGGCCACGCAGCTGCGCGCAGAAGCGCAGATTCTCCGCGACCGAGAGCTCGCCGTAGAGCGATGCGTCTTGCCCGAGAAAGCCGACGCGTCCGCGCACCGCCGCGCCGGCCGCCGAGAACGGATCGACACCGAAGAGCTCTACGCTCCCGCGTGTAGGTCGGGTGAGCGAGCCGAGTGTCCGCAGCAGCGTGCTCTTTCCGGCGCCGTTCGCACCGGAGAGCCAGACGAGCGTGCCGCGGCCGAAGGAAAGCGAGAGCCGGTCGAGCGCGCGCACGGGGCCGTAGTCCTTGCCCACGTCGCGGAGCTCGACTTCGCTCAAAGCGCCTTCCCGCAGCTCGCGCAGAAACGATCCCCGGTGCCCGCCGCGCGACCGCAGGTGCACGCGCGCGGAGTCGGCTCGGTTTCGAGCGCCGATCCGGGCTCGTTGGGCAGTCGCTCGCGCACGAGCGCGACGAGCGCCTCGCGGCGCAGGTCCTCGCGCAGCCGGTTGCGGTCGTCGGGCGAGAGCTTTCCGGTCTCGAAATCGTGCTCGAGGTCGGCGAGCGCGGCTTCGAGCGCGAGCTTCGCCGGGCTCTCCGCGATGGCCTCGGCCGAAGCCGTTGCGTCCCGCCGACCCGCGAATGCGAGCGGTCCGGCGACGAAGAAGAGCAGCGCTCCCGCGAGCAGCGCCGCGAGCAGGGCCGTCGCCGCCTGCGGGATTTGTGGGGTGGGCGACAGGCTGGTCACGCGAAACGGCAGCACGCTGCCGGCTCGAAGCTCGAAGCCGAGAAACGACTGGTAGATCACGTCCTGCTCGCGCGTCGGGCGAGCCGGATGCAGCATCCCCGCGTCGACGTCGATGCCGAAGTCCTGCACGTAGATCGCGAGCTGATCGACGGCGTCCGGGATCGCGATCGTCGTCTCGAGGGAGGGTGAAGGCGTCTCGATGTCGTAGGCGAGTTGCAGCGAGAATCCCTCGTCCCCGGGCAGGATCGGGCCGCGGATTTCGGCGACACCGTCGCGGATCACGACGCCCTCCGGAAGCCGGCCGAACATGCCTTCGACCTCGCCGTGCCCCGGAGCCAGCCCGACGCGCACGGCGGGCGCCGCATCGGGGCCGACGATGACGACCCGGGAGTCCGGGTTCTCGACGACCGCGTTCTGCTGCACGCGCCAGACGCCCGCGCTGCGCGCGATCACCCACTGAAGCGTCTTCAGCTGGAGTCGGCTCGCGTCGTCGGTGGTGTCGTAGACGTGGAAGTCGATCGTCTGAGGGATCTCCGGCTCACCCGGTCGGAAGACGGCGCTCCCGCCCGGGAAGACCACCTCGCCGTAACGCGCCCGCACCAGGTACGCGGCGGGAGCGGGGAGGTCTTCGAAGACGTATCTCCCGCTCGCATCGGAACGGGTCTCGCGCGTGATCGTCCGTTCCGTGTCGTCGATTCCGATCGCCTGCACGGTCAAGCCCGACGCGGCCCCGGGCTTCGAGGCGTGAACGATGCGGCCGGTGATCTCGGCGGCGCGCGCCGGGGCGACACCGAGGAGCGCCGCGCAGAGAAGGAGCCCGAGCGTGCGCGAAACGATCAAGAAGCGCGCTCCTGTGCCGATTTCGCGCGCTTGCCCATCGGCCAGAGCAGGAGCGTGTTCCCGAATACGAAGACGAAGCCGCCGATCCAGATCCAGTTCACGAGCGGATTGATGTAGACCTTCAGCGCGGCGCTCTGGTCCGGCTCGAGTCCGGCGAGGATCACGTAGAAGTCCTCGATCGGGCCCGACAACACCGCCGGAATCGTGGTCGGCTGCTCCTGCTGAAAATACATGCGCTTCTCGGGAAGGAGCATTCCCACGGGCTCGGAGTCCCGGTACAGCGCGAGCCGTGCGACCGCGCCGGCGTAGTGGGGGTGCTCGACCGGTCGCACCTGCCGGTACTGCACGGTGTAACGCCCCAGCGTCCAGCTCTCGCCGGGCCGGAGCAGCTTCGTCTCTTCGAGATTGAACGTCGCGCCGGCGAATCCGACGAACATCAGGATCACCGCGAGGTGCACGACGTATCCGCCGTAGCGCCGTTGGTTCCGCCGCAGGAGCTCGCCGAACGCGACGAGCGGATTCTCACCGCGTCTCATGCGTGAACGGATTCCGCGCGCGTACTCCTCGCCGATCGTCGCCGTGACGAAGGCGCACAACGAGAGGAACGCGATCGGGTAGAAACGCCGCATGCCGAACGCGACGAGCAGCGCCGCTGCGACCAGCGACAGGCCGGCGGGCCAGAGGAAGCTCTTGCGCAGGTTGACCCAGGTCGCGCGCCGCCACGCGACGAGCGGGCCGATCCCCGTCAGGAAGAGGAGAAAGATCGAAACCGGTCCCGCGTAGCGCTGGAAGAACGGCGGCCCGATCTGGACCTTCACGCCGGTGATCGCCTCCGAGAAGACCGGAAAGAGCGTGCCGTAGAACACGATCACGAGCAGCGCGATAAAGACGTAGTTGTTGAGCAGGAACGACGCTTCGCGCGAGACGATCGAGTCGAGACGCGTCTGGCTTCGGAGCTCGGGCACGCGGCGGATCAGCAGCGCGGCGTAGCCGACGGCCAGCACGAGTACGTAGCCGAGAAAGAGCTGCCCGAACCAGCCCGCATTCGCGAAGCTGTGCACCGACTGGACGACTCCGCTTCGCGTCAGGAACGTGCCGAAGACGCAGAGCGTGTAGGCCAGTCCGATCAGCGCGAAGTTCCAGACCTTCAGCATGCCGCGCTTTTCCTGGATCATGACCGAGTGGAGAAACGCGGTGCCCGCGAGCCAGGGCATGAGCGAGGAGTTCTCGACCGGATCCCAGGCCCAGTAGCCGCCCCAGCCGAGCACTTCGTAGGCCCAGCGCCCGCCCGATCATCAGGCCGATGCCGAGGAAGAACCACGCCGTGAGCGACCAGCGCCGCGTGGACTCGAACCAGGCCGTACCGAGCTCACCGGTGATCAACGCGGCCGAAGCGAACGCGAACGGCACCGAGAACCCGATGAAGCCCACGTAGAGAATCGGCGGGTGAATCAGCATCGCCGGATGCTGCAGCAGCGGGTTCATGCCCTGACCGCTCGACCAGGCCGAGCCCGGCGGCTGCGCGTCGAACGGGTTCGAGACGAACGTCACGAGCGCTGCGAAGAAGACGACGTTCAGCATCATCACCGCGACGACCCACGGCACCAGCACGCGATTCCGGCGCCGGTTCTGCACGACGACCAGGAACGCCATCACGGCGAGCATCCACGTCCACAGGAGCAGAGAGCCGGCCTGCCCGCCCCAGAGGGCGACCTTGAAGATCCACGGCTGCTCCCGCGTCGAGATCTGCGCGACGAACGCCAGGTCGAATCGGTCGCCGAGAAGCGCGGCCTCGAGTCCGAGCATCGACAGCGTGAGCAGAACGAAGACCGCGATCACGCCGCGCTCGGCGCTCCGGGTCTGTTGCGGGTTGCGGCGCAGTCCGCCGAGCACGCCGAGCACGCCCGCGTAGAGCGCGAAGAAGACGGACAGGTAGAGGGCAAGACCTCCGAACGCGACGAGCAGACTGACGATCAAGCGGACTCCGGACAGCGCCGTTGGGCGCCCTTGCCTAGGTGCTTTGGCCGGGCGGCTTCGTTTCGTACTTCGAAGGGCACTTCGCCATCACGCGTTCGGCCAGAAAGGTGCCGGAATCGTAGCGCCCTTCGACGACGACCTCGGCCCCGTCCTTGAACAGATCCGGCACGTCGATGCCCAGGTAGCGGACCGAGAGCACGTTCTGGCCCGCCGAATCGGCGACCTCGAAGTCCACGTGCCCCGCGGGAAGGTTCTTCGCGATCGAGCCCGAAACGACGAATCCGTGCACGTGGGCGGGCTGGTTGGTGGTTTCCGCGCTCGGAGCGTTGGTGAACGACCCGACGTCCGAGTAGTACCGAAACGTGCCCTCTCCCGAGGAGACGAGCGTCAACACCAGCGCGAGCCCCGCACAGACCGAGAACGCTGCGAGCGTGATCTGCACGCCTTTGGTCATTTGAACCCCCGTGCAGCCCCGTGCGGGAATCGGCAGCGAGGCTAACTTCGGCCCCAAGCAGCGTCAATTGCGGCGCACGAGGAACGCAGCTTGGACGCAGACCTCGCGATCGATGCCGCCGACCGGAGCCTGTTCCCGACCGCGGGCCTGCCCGAGGTCGCCATCATCGGGCGCTCGAACGTCGGCAAATCGACGCTGATCAACAAGCTGGTCGGGCGCAAGGGACTCGCGCGCACGAGCGGTTCGCCCGGACGAACGCGGCGCGTCCACTTCTACCTCGTCGAGAAGCGCATGTACCTGGTCGATCTGCCGGGATACGGTTACGCGGCGATCAGCAAGCAGGAGCGCCGTGCGTTCGCGCCGCTCGTCGATTCCTACCTCGAGGACGGGCGAGCGTCCCTGCGGGGCGCGCTGGTCCTGGTCGACGTGCGCCGCGGCGCGCAGGACGAGGAGCGGGAGCTCGTCGCATGGCTGCGCGAGGTCGGGATCGACGCGCGCGCGGTACTGACCAAGTGCGACAAGCTCGGGCGCAGCGAGCTCGAGCGCGCGCGCCGGGAGCTCGCGACGTCGGTCTCGCTTCCGCTCGAGCACGTCGCCGCGGTCTCGGGCAAGACCGGCGCCGGGCTCGGCGCTCTCGCGGCCTGGCTGCTCGCGTGGAGCGGACTCGAGTTCCGCCGCCCCGACGGCCTGCCACTCTGAGCGCGTAGAGTCGAGGCGAGCGCGCTGCGGACCTTCACGACGAAGACGCGGACGAAGCGGCTCTCGTGTCGATTCCACTGCGGGGCGGACGCCGCGGACGCGCGAGCAACCCGAGAGCGCCGACGAGCGACACCGGTCCGAGCCAGTCGCCGAGCGAGAGCGCGATCGAGTCGCGTCGGCCGGGCGGGACCGACGCGAGCAGCGCGCCGCGCGCGCCGACCTGCATCGAGGCCGTGATCTCTCCACTCGCGTCGATCGAGGCCGAGATCCCCGTCGGCGTCGCGCGGATCTGGGGCGTCCGGGTCTCGATGCTTCGAAACGCCGAGACGATCAGGTGCAGGTGGGGACCCTCGCCGCCGTCGAACCACGAGTCGTTCGAGAGGGTGAGCAAGAGCTCAGCGCCCTCTCGAACGGCCGCGCGCGCGTGCGCAGGCGCGAGCGCGTCGTAGCAGATCATCGGCGCGACGCGCAGCGTGCGGCCGTCGCCGAGTCGAAGCGGCACGACCTCGGCACCGGGGCCTGCGTGCCACGATCCGAGCCAGGGCAGGGCGTCGCGAAGCCACGGGGAATCCATCCAGCCGGGCACGCGCTCCGTCAGCGGAAAGAGCTTTGTCTTGCGGTAGGTCGCGAACGACGCGCGGTCATCGGTCTGCGCGTCGAGGAAGATCGCGGCGTTGAACTCGGCTCCCGCCTCCCGATCGTAGGCGCCGAAGACGAGCGGTAGACCGGTCGACCGCGCGAACGCCGCGATCGCGCGGTCGGCGACCGCGCCGGCCTCGCTCTTGGGCGAGCCGAACGTGGTCGGGTAGATCGTCTCGGGCCAGACGATCAGATCGACCTCGGCGCGTGAGATCGCGTCGGCCGAGAGCGCGAAGTGCGTGTCGAGGATCGCTCGTACCGCTTCGAAACTTCCGAGCGCGTCGCGAAGTTTCTCGTAGCCGCGCAGATTCGCCTGGATCACGGCCGCGCGGACGAGCGGATCCCGTGCGTTCGAGTCCACGAAGTCCGATGTGCGCCACGCGCCGTAGACCGATAGGAAGGCGACGATCGCGACGAAGGCGAGCGCGCCGCGGAAGCGCGCGCGAAGCGCAGAAAGCGCCGCTTCGTTCGCGAGCAGGAGCGCGAGCGTGAGCCCCGCGGGACCCGCGAGGTCCGCGCCCTGGCGCAGCCAGGCGGAGGCGTGCAGGCCGTGACCGAGCGTGTCGCCGAGCAGCTTCGGCGCGAGCCACTCCGTGAACACCCACGCGAAGGAGGCGGCGAGCGCGGCACGCGACTCGCCAACACGCGCGCGCGCGGAGAACCGCACGACCGAGAACACGACGAGCTGGGGTTGGAGAAGTGGTGCCAGCAGCACGAGCAGGCCGAGGGTCGCTGCGCGCGACATCCCGGTGTACGCGGCGAGCGCGTCGGCGAACCAGGCGAAGACCGCGAGGGCGAAGCCGACCGAGAGCGCGACCGCCGCGCCGACGGCGCCACGCAACGAGCGCGTGCGGTCGAGCAGCGCGAGAAACGGCACGAGCGCGACGAAGCCGAGCAGAGGCGTCGGCCAGGCCACGCGCGAGTAGACGGCCAACGAGAGGGCGCTCGCTCCGACCGCGCCGAGAGCGAGCCCGATCGTGCGCGCGGGGACTCGACTCAGAAGGATGGACCCGAGTCACCCTCACCGGTCTCTGGTGCGAGCCACTCGATCGGCATGTCCTCGGGGGCGTACTCCGGCGGCACGACGCGGTCGGCGGGGATCTCGATCCGCGCGCCGTTCTCGTCGACCCAGTCGAAATCGGGATGGAACATCAGGATCGCCGGAAGGGGCAGTCCTTCGTCCGTCACCTGATGGTGTCGCACGTAGCCCTCGGGCAGGGGGAAGTCCTCGGGCACGACGAGCCCGCGCAGGATCGGATCCGTGCCGGGCGGGGGGAAGAGCGCCATGCCGCTCTTCGGGCTCCCGGGAGGGGAGAGAGTGTAGGTGGGCTCGTTTGCGAGCTTGCGCTCGAGTTCCCTTTCCCCGGACTCGTCCGCGGGATCGGGCGCGGTCGCCGGCGCGGGTGTGATTCGCACGGGATGACCGACCGGCTTTCCGGTGACGCGCGATCCGGGCGCGGCGCTCGGTTCGGCGGCGGTCTTGCCGGTTTCGGGAACGGGCGGCTCCGGGTCCGCGGCGTCGGGCTCCGCGCGCCACAAGAGGACGATCAATCCGACGACCGCACAGAGTCCGAGACCGAGTCTGGCCAGCTTGCGCGGCGCTCGCGTGTCGATGACCCTGATCCCGTCATCGCCGTTCCGGGAGTGTTCGGTCGTCCTACGCATGAGTTCGCGCGCATCATATGACGGCCGAGGCGCATCGGCCAAGCCGCGCGCGCTCCCGCGCGTCGCGCGTTTCTCGGTGGCGGCGCTCGACCTCGCCGCCTGGATCGGTCTCGCGTGGCTCGCCGTGGCCGTGCTGCTCGCCGACGATCCGCCCGTCACGCCGCCGATGCTGCTGCGCGCCTTCGTGCTCTTCGTCGCGCTCCCCGCCGGTGTCGCAGTCCTGATCGCGCGCGAGTTCGCCGCCGAGGTGCGACTGCACGGTCCGGACCTGATCATCGCGGGCCGCCGCCGCCGTCTCGAGGTCCCGCTCGCTTCGATCGAGCGGGTTCGCGCCTGGCGCCTTCCACTGCCGCTGCCGGGCTTCTCCATCGAGCTGCGTTCGGGGCGGTGGCTCGGTTGGGCGATCGGTTCCCGCGACCCGATGCCGATCCTGCGCGAGCTCGAGCGCGCCGGCGTGCCCGGTGCCGCCGAGGCGTGCTCGGGATGTCTCGCGCGCTGGACCGCGTCGCGCGCCGCCTTCGCGCAGCCGGGTCCGACGCGCCTTTTCCTGAAGTTCCCCGGCTTCGCGCTGCTGCCGACGGCGCTGCTCTTCAACGTGCACCAGCAGATCGCGTACGGCGGCTTCCGGGGCGAGTACTACCTGCTCGGCCTGCAGTCGTACCTCGCGACGTTCGCGACCTACTGGGCTGCGACGACGGTGTACCTGCTGATCTTCGCCGCCTTCCTCCGCGCGTTTGCCGAGGTCAGCTGTCTCGGAGTGACGTGCGCCGCGCCCTCTCGGGCCGAGAGGGCGCGGCGCCGTGCGGAGCTCGCCTGCAGGGTCGGCTACTACGCCGGGGTACCGCTGGTCCTGCTGCTCCGCTTTCTTCCCTGACTCTCTACGGTGTCGCTGGGTTGAAGACCGAGAGCGCCCAGCCCATGCGCTCGTGACCGAGCCGGTTCCAGACCGGGTTCTGGCCGTTGACGATCTGGGCGTCCGTGTAGTCGGGCGCGCCCGAGCCCGACCCGCTCCCGCCGATCAACCCGAGGTACTGCGTCGAGCCCGTGTAGGTCGGATGCGTGTTGTCGGACTGGATGTAGTCGTAGCTCGTGCCCGCGCTCGTGAACTTCGCGTTCGCGTCGCGCAGCGTCGCCCGGTACGTGGTCGTGATCTTCGTGACGTAGGCGCTCTCGGACTCGCCCTGCACGTAGGCGATCGCCGCCGAGTCGACCAGGCCGTCGCCGTTCGAGTCGTAGTCCGCCGCCATGTACTGCGCGAAGCTGTCCGCGCACGCGAAGCCGTAGGTGTTCGCGAAGTTGCACGCGCGCCAGTTCATGCGCGCGAGGTACGGCAGGAACACGTTCTGCTTGTTCGGGCGCTGGCCCGTGCTCGAATCCGTGCACTTCGCGAGCCCGTTGTCGGCGTCGTAGCCGGGGTAGTACAGGTTCGCGACGACTTGAGCTTCACGTTCGCGTGCGCGTTGGCGTTGATGTACTGCATCGCGAGCTGCGTGTAGGTCGTGCAGTTGTTCAGCGCCGTCTTCAGCGGACCGTAGTTGCACGTGCCGCTCTGGCCGGCGAAGCTCGAGCGCGCCTGCAGGCCGTCGTTGCCGCACATCTCGAAGGTGACGACGCGCGTGGTCGAGGTCTGCATGTACGAGCGTTCTTTGACGATCTTGTTGTTGTAGATGTCCGACGCCACCGCGCCGGACTTCGCACGCCGCACCACCTCGATGTCGGCGTTCCAGAGCTTGGAGAGGTACTCGCCGTCGACGACGGGTGCCGCGCGTCTCGCGACGCGAGAGAGCGAGCCGTAGTAGCCGGCGTAGATCGAATCGCCGTACGCGACGACGCGGTACTTCGTCGTCGTGCCGGCGCGATCGATCGTCCACGACAGGTTCTGCGTGAGCGTGTTCGCGAGCGGTTGTGAGCCGAACCCCAGAGCCCCGATCAGCACGAAAGACGCAAGGATCCTGATACGCAAGGAATCTCCCTCCACGAATCGTTTCCGGATCGCAGCCACCGCACTCCCCCGCGCGGTGTCCGCGGAATTGTGTCACGGGATCCGGCGTCGGAAAGGGGAAATTTCGCTACCGGAACAGATCTCGTGCCGGATCTCGAAGCAGGTCGCGGAGCGTTCCCCGGCCCTCGATCGGAATACCCTCGACCCAGACGGCCGGATGGCCCTCGTCCTTCCCCATCAAGAGGCCGGCCGCGGCGGCGATCTGGTCGGCGCGCGCCATCACGGTGACCTGGAGCTCGCGACCGGCGCGGTCGGTCTGGCCGATGTAGTCGCGAAGCGGCGCGAGCCCGGCGATGCCGATCGCCACGTCCACCAGACCCTCACGCCAGGGACGCCCGAAGGTATCGCTGATGATCACGGCGCGATCTGCGCCGAGCGCCTTGCGAATTCGCTCCGCGCTGGCATCGGGGTCGAGCGGGAGCAGGACGGCGAGGTCCTCGCCCGGCGAGTTCGAGAGGTCGACGCCGGAGTTCGCGCAGATCAGGCCGTGCCGGGTCTCGGTGATCAGCACGCCCGGAGCGGTTCGCACGACGCGTCTGGCTTCGCGCAGCACGAGCTCCGTGTGCTGCGGTTCCTTGCCGAGCTCGCGCGCGAGCTCGAGCGCACGGGGGGACGGCGTGATCTCGGACAGGCGCACGATCTGCCCCTCGGCCTTGGAAACGATTTTCTGGGCGACGACCAGGATGCCCGGTCCGGGCGGGACGAGCGCCGCGAGGCGAGCGGGCAGGTCGTCGCCGATCGGGATCTCGGGCAGGCCCTCGAGCGCTCGCATTCGAATCGAGTTCATCGCAGGAGCTCCCGAAGTACCCCGGCGGTGCGGCAGGTCGCGGCGGAAGAAGCCAGGCGCTCGGCGTCCTCGGGCGTGTCGAGATCGGTCCGCAGGCTCTCGGGGATCGAGCCGAGCACGATCGGCCCGAGCCCGCGTTCGCGCGCCGCCGCCTCGTGCGCGGCGCAGCTTTCCGGGCCGAAGCGCGCGGGGATCACGAGGGGTGGCCGACGATACAGAAGCGCCGTTCCACCATCCGCCGCGGGCACGATCACCACCGGAGCGCGTTCGCCCGCAGCGATCACCCCGTCCACGTCGCTTCCGCGCAGCAGCGGCAGGTCACCGAGCGAGACGAGCAGCGCGTCGTAGCCGGCGGCCTCGCACTCGGCCGCGGCCGCGTCGATCGCCTCGTTCAGTCCGGGATCGGGCACGCGCAGGAGGACCGACGCGCCGCCCGCGCGCGCGGCGTCCGCGACCGAAGCGTCGTCGGTCAGAACGAAGACGCGCTCGACGCGCTTCGACTCCGCGAGCGCGGCGAGCACGTCCGAGACGAGCGCACGCAGGATGCGCTCGACGGCCGCGTCGTCGAATCGGGCTCGCAGCCGGCGCTTCGCGCGGGAGAAGTCCTTCACGGGCACGGCCGCCGCCACCCTCACGCGCGCGCCCCCGCGAGCGCGAGGGCGACTCGCGCGAGGTTCGCTGCGATCTCCGGGGTCTTCATCAGCGACTCCTCGACGCGCACCTCGAGCCCGAGCCGCTCGATCGCCGCGCGCTCTTTCTCGTCGCGAACGTCGATCACCATGCCGCGGCAGAACGACCGGTACAGACCGGCGACGCCCGCGGACGAGACCTCGGCGCCGACCGCGCGCAGCATCCGATCGGCGGGCCCCTTCACCGGCGCACCGCCGATCAGCGGCGAGATCGACACCGCATCGTGTCGCTTCTCGAGCAACGCGCGGACGCCCGGCACCGCGAGGATCGTGCCGATCGACACGACCGGATTCGACGGGCAGACGATCACGGTCTCGGCGCCCGCGAGAGCCGCGAGCACGCCCGGGCCGGGCACGGCGGCGGCCGCGGCCGAGAGATCGACCGACACGACGTCGTCGGGCGCGCGGTCCCGGACCATGTACTCCTCGAAGTCGCAGCGCGTGCCGTCCGTGCGGACGACACGCGTCGGGGCGTCGCTCTCGGTCATCGGCAAGAGCTCCGCGCGCACGCCGAAGGCCGTCGCGATCTCGCGCGCGACTTCGGACAGCGTGGCGCCGCTGCGCAGGCGCTCGCTCCGGTGGATGTGCGTGGCCAGGTCGCGGTCGCCGAGCTTGAACCAGACGTCGTCGCGCAGTCTGCGCAGCGAGTCGAGACACGCGCTGGTGTCGTTCCGGAAGCCCCAGCCGGTCTCGGGATCGACCACGCCGGCCAGCGTGTAGGTGACGATGTCGAGATCCGGGCAGACCCGCAGACCGAAGAAGTCGCGGTCGTCGCCGGTGTTGACGATCACGGTGAGATCCTCGGGCGGAAGCACGTGGACGAGTCCCGAGAGAAAGCGGGCGGCACCGACTCCCCCCGCGAGCGCGACGACCCGACGACTCATGCGTGTCCTACGGCACGGTCTCGGCGCGAAGCGCCTCGAGCTCGGCCTGCAGGCGCGGGAGCCGCTCGGCGATCTCGCGCACGCCGGGGTCCGAAGCGAGCTCCGCGCTGTCCCAGCGCCGGACCGAGATCATCTGACGCAGGCTCTCGCGGTCCGTCGCGATCTGGGCCTCGAGCTCCGCGACCTCGGTGGCGCGAGGGTCGTCGGAAGGAATCGATCGAAGCGCCGGCGGTCCGGGAAGGATCGGCGGCGGCGACGGCTCGGTCGGGGTCGTCCGGGCCGCGGGTGCGAGCGCGGGGGATGCGATGGTCGGTTCGCTCGGCTGCGGTGCGGTGGTTCCCTGCGTCGCCGGCCTCGCGCGCCGAGTCGGTCTCCGGGTCGGAGCCGCGATGATCTCGTTCGCGCTCTCGCGATGGCGCCGCGGAATCGTGTCCCGGTCCGTCGTGTAGTGCGTCACGCCGAGCTCATCGACCCAGCGGTACACCTCCGCGCTGCCGATTGCGGGTGCGAGGCCAAGGGCCAGCACGAGAAGCAGTCGGAGGGCGTGGCGGAGCACGCGCGGATTCTACGGCTCGCCCCGGAGGCGATCAACCGACGGCGCGCGCGTGGAGAGGGCGCCACGAGCATCCAGGAAAGCGTTCACATCACGTTGCAGCGTCGCGCGCAGACTGCGTTTTCCCTTCGCGATCGACGGCACGCGCCTTGCTCAACCGGCGGCCATGTCCGCGACCCTCGCCATCCTGCTGACGCTCGCCCTTCCCGATGCGCTGCTGCCGAGCTGGGACGGAGCCGCGCCGCCGGCTGCGCCGAGGAAGCTCGTCGCCCGTCCGGGCGCGCTTCTGCTCGGCACCGATTCGGGGCTCTACGCACGGCGCGAGGCCTCACGCACGTGGCGGCTCGTGCTCGCTCGCGAGGACGTGCGCGATCTCGTGCCGACGGACTCGGGAGCGATCGTCGCGAGCGGCGGAAGGCTCTACGAGTGGAGCGCCGAGCGCGACGACGCGCGCGAGCTCTCGCTCGGCGCCGGAGCCGACGCAAGCGGCGTCGCGATCGATGCCCACGGGACCGCCTGGATCGCGACCGCGGCCGGACTCTACCGGCGCGACGCGGGCGATCGGGAGTTCATCCGCGAGTCGGCCCTTCCAGCGGGAGAGGTGAGTGCCGTGACACGCGTCGGTGAATTCCTCTGGGTCGCGTCCGACGGTGCGCTCTGGTCCGGCTCGCGCACGCTGGGGTTCACGCAGCGGTTGAGCGGGCTCGAAGCCGGTTGGTGGGAGCTCTGCGGCGCGGTCGAGCGTCCGGATGCGACGCTGCTCTGTGTACCCGGAGGAATCTGGCGCGTCGACGCGAGCGGTGCGCGTCGGATCGAAATCGGCGCGGGCCGGCTCTTCGCGCTCGCGGGCGCGGAGGGGCTCGTGTTCGCGGCGGGTGAGGGGGGACTCTACGCGTTCGCCGAAGACGAGCCGATCTCGGGTGCGGGCCGGCAGCAGCTCTCGGTTCCCGCCTATGGCCTCGCGGTCGCGAACGGCGAGCTGCTCGTCGCGACCGACCGAGGGATCGCGACGTTCGCCCTCGCCTCGCGCATGGCCGCGAAGCCACCCGGCGCCGACGAACTTCTCGAAGCCGAGCCGGGGCAGGACCTGCGCATCGCTCCGAAGCGCGCGCACGCCTCGCAGATCCAGCAGCTCCAGCGCGCGGCGCTCGCGTACCTCGAGCTCTCGCCGTCGAGGCTCTCCGAGATCGAGGCGCGCGCGCGGCGAAGCGCGCTCCTGCCCGAGCTGCGCGCCTCGCTCTTCTACGACCGCGAGAGCTCGCGCGGGGTCGATCACGATCAGGTCTTCACCTCGGGCGTTCACGCGCAGCTCTTCGACTCCGACAACGACCGCAGCCACGGCTACGACGTCGGTGTCTCTCTGGTCTGGGAGCTCTCGGAGCTCGCGTCGCCGGACCACGCGCTCGCGATCTCGCGCGAGCGCCGGAGCCTCGTGACGCTGCGCGATCAGGTGCTCGAGCGCGTGAACCACCTGTACTTCGCGCGGCTGCGCGTGCTCGCCGGCTCGATGCGCTCGACGCCGCCGACGAGACGAAGCGCGCGGAGCTCGAGCTCGATGCCGCGGAGATCGCCGCGCAGCTCGACGCCTGGAGCGGAGGCGTGTTCTCGCGCCTCGAAGCCAACTCACCCCTCGAAGCCAAGAGGAAACCCTGATGACTCGAACTCCGATGACTCTGCTCGGAACGACCGCGCTCGCGCTCGGCTCACTTCTCGCCACACCGGCGGGTGCGGTACAGATCAGTGAGCTGCTCTACGACGCCGTCGGCAGCGACAACGGCACGATCTTCGTCGAGCTCTGGGGCGTGCCCGGCACGTCCCTGGACGGCTGGCGGATCGAGGGCGTGAACGGCGCGGACGGCGTGATCGGCCCGATCGTCACGCTCGCCGGCCAGATCGACACGGACGGCTTCTTCGTCGTGGCCGACTCCGACGCCGGTTCGACGCAGATCGCCAACGCCGACCTGCTCGCGAACTTCGACTTCCAGAACGGCCCCGATTCGATCGTGCTCCGCGATGCGATCGGCAACGTCCTCGATGCGCTCGGATACGGCAGCTTCGGTGTCGCGGACGTCTTTGCGGGCGAAGGCGGACCGGTACCCGATGGCGCGCCCGGCCAGAGCCTCGCGCGCATCTTCGCCAACCGCGACACCGACGACAACGCCGCCGATTTCGTCTTGCTCGATCTTCCGACGCCGGGCACGGGTCCGCTCGCGGTGCCCGAGCCGGTCGCCCTCGCTCCGCTCGCGCTCTTCGCGTGCACGTTCGCTCTCGCTCGCCTCGGGAGCCTCCGTACTCCCTCGGCGGTCAGGTAGGACCGCCCCTCCCCGGGGTGGTCCGGAGCTCTTCCGACTCCGGGCCACCCCACTTTGGGCGCACGCGATCGAAGCCGATACGTTGCGTGCCCGAGGTGCGTCTCGCACAATCGGCCGCGGAGGGGTGAGAGAGGCGATGGTCGGCGGCTTCAATACGAACATCCGCTACCGCGGGCAGATCTTCCACGTCCAGACCGAGGACGGCGGAAAGGAGAGCCCGAGCATCATCACGTTGCTGTACCGCGGCGGAGCGATTCTCTTCTCGAAGAAGACGAGCTACGCGGATCAGGTCGGCGTGGCCGATCAGGAATCCGTCGTGCGACAGCTGATGGAAGCGCAGCACAGCGCGATGGTGCAGGCGCTGAAGTCCGGCAAGGCCGACGACAAGATCGGGCTCGCTTCGGCGGACGCCCAGACGAATCCAGCGGTCGCGCCGCGTGCCGCGGAGTTCGGTGCGGGGCTGATCTCGCGCCGCACGCTCGATGAAGTGATCCTCGCGCATCTCGCCGGGCGCTAGACCGAACCGGCGTCGCCTCCCCTCCAGGAGTCGAGGCGAGCATGATCCAGATGTACCACGTCGATCTCCGCTACACGGGCGGGACGTATGGCTTGCGCGACATCTCGCTCACGCTCGAGCGCGGCGAGTTCGTGTTCCTCACCGGCTCCAGCGGCGCGGGCAAGACGTCGCTCCTGCGGCTGCTCTTCGGCGCGGAGCAGCCGAGCGCGGGGCAGATCCTCGTGTCGGGCCGCAACATCACGCGCATCCGGGCCGCGCAGGTGCCGGCGCTGCGCCGCCAGATCGGCGTGATCTTCCAGGACTTCAAGCTCCTGCCCGAGCGCACGGTCTTCGAGAACGTCGCCATCGCGCTCGAGATCGCGGGCACCGCCAAGCGCGACATCCGCACACGGGTCTGGAGCCTGCTGAAGCGCCTCGGTCTCGGTCACCGCATCGACCACCGCCCGCGAACGCTCTCGGGCGGGGAGCAGCAGCGTGTGGCGATCGCGCGCGCGCTCGTCAACGATCCACCGCTGCTTCTCGCGGACGAGCCGACCGGCAACCTCGACCCCGATCTCGCGCTCGACATCATGGACATCATCGCCGACGCCCACGCACGGGGTACGACGGTGCTCGTCGCGACGCACGATCCGACGCTGCTCGAGCGCTACCGCCACCGTCAGATCGTGCTCGACGCGGGGCGACTGGCCGGCGACCGCGCGGCGGAGACCTACGGACTCGGTGCCCGGACCATCGGAGCGACGCGCGCGTGATCGACGCCCGCTCGGTCCGCCGCCTCTCCGCGTCTCTGCGCTCGGGTCTGCGCGGCGCTCGCGAGCGGCCGTTGGTCTTCGGGCTCTCGGTCGCGACGATGGCCGCGGGGCTGCTGGTGCTCGGAACCTATCTCTTGATCGCGGCGAACCTGCGCGGCGTGCTCGAACGCGTCGGCGCGGACTTCCGACTGGTCGCCTTCACCTCCCTCACGGGTGCGTCCACGTCTGCCGAGATCGACGCGCTCGGCGCGCGCCTGCGAATCCCTTCCCGGTGTCGCCGCCTCGCACTACGTGACGCCCGACGAGGCGATGGCGCGGCTGCGCGGCGATCTCGGCGAGGACGCGAGCGTTCTCGACGGGATGGCGAAGAACCCGCTGCCCGGGTCGTTCGAGCTGGTGATCGCGGCCGATCGGCGCGATCCGGCGGAGCTTCGGGCGCTCGCCGCGACCGTCGAAGAGCTGCCCGGCGTCAGCGAGGTTCGGTTCGGCGAAGCCTGGGTCGAAGGTTACGCGCGGATCGTCCGGATGATCGAGTGGCTCGGTCTCGGGCTCGGCGCGTTCCTCGTGGCGGTCCTCGGAGCGATCGTGGCGGGCACGGTGCGGCTCTCGGTGCACGCGCGCAGCGACGAGATCCAGATCCAGCGACTCGTAGGCGCGGGCGGGCTCTTCGTCCGGCTCCCGTTCTATCTGGAAGGGGCGCTTCAGGGAGGACTCGCCGCGCTGGCGGCGCTGCTGCTCCTCTGGGTGCTTCACGCGCTCGGCATGCCGCTGCTCGCGGATGCGCTCACCTGGCTCGTCGGCTCGCAGACGCTGGTCTTCTTCGGTGCGCTCGAGGCGGCGGGTCTGGTCGCGTTGGGCGTCCTGCTCGGCCTCGGCGGTGCACTGATCTCGTTGTTCAACCTCGAGGACCGCGCGTGACGGGGCTGGCGCGAGCTCTCGCGCTCGCGGCGGCGCTCGCGTCTCTGGCGGGCCCCGCCTTCGCTGCGGACCCGGGGCAGCGACTCGAGGGTCTGCGCAAGGAGATCGAGTCTCGCGAGGCGAAGGCCCGCGAGCTCGGCGCCGAGGCCGAGGGATTCCTCGGCGAGATCGAAGCCGTCGATCGAGAGCTCGTCGAGACGCGGCGCGGCGCCCGACTGCTGCGCGAACGCGAACGCGAGGCGACGCGCGAGCTCGAAGTCGCGCGCGCGGGTGCGAAGACGGCCGCGGGCGCGCTCGCGGCGACGGAGCGCGGCCTCGAGGAGAGGCTCGTCGCGCTCTACAAGTGGAATGCCACCGGCGGCATCGCGTCGATGTGGTCCGCGGGCGACTTCGCGAGCTTCGCGCGCCGACGCGAGGGGATGGCGCGGATCGTCGCGCAGGACCGCGCGCTCTTCGCCCGACACGCGCGCCAGCGCGCCGAGTTCGAGGCCCGGCAGAACGAGAGCAAGCTCTTGCTGCGCGAGGTCTCCGAAGCCCGACGCGAAGCGGTGTCGCGCGAGGAACGCGCGCGCCGGCGTCTGGTCGAGCGCCGGAACATGGTCGGCTTGCTGCGCACCCGAGCCGAGCGCGAGGAGAAGGCGGCGGCGGAGCTCCGCGACGCCGCAAGCCAGCTCGAGAGGGCGATCGAGCAGATGCCGAAGAGCGCGTCGGGTCCGCCCGCCGCGCGAAGCCCGGGTCTGGCCCCCGTTCCCGGGTCGGGTCTCCTCCGGGGGCAGACGGCCCGGCCCGTGGCCGGACGCACCCGCGCGGGATTTGGCCGGCAGACCGATCCGGAGTTCCAGACCAAGACGCTGCGGACCGGGATCGAGATCGCGGCCCCGGCCGGAGCGCCGGTCCTGGCGGTGGGTCCCGGCCGGGTGCTCTTCGCCGGCTGGTTCCGTGGCTACGGGCAGATGGTGATTCTGGACCACGGCTCCGGCGACCTGTCGGTTTCGGGCTACCTGGATGCGGTCCACGTGGCCGCCGGCGACAGTGTCGCGCTCGGTCAGCCGATCGGATCGGTGGGTGAGACTGGATCGGCGTCCGGACCCGGGCTTTACTTCGAGATTCGACACGACGGAAAGGCCGTCGATCCCGCGCTCTGGCTCGAGAAATGAGTTCCACCGAGAAAGGCATCCATGAGCACGCAACGAACTAGACTCGGCAAGATCCTCCGGTTTGCGCTCCCGGTCGCACTGCTCGCGGCACTGGTCGCAGGGGGTGCGAGTACGCTGCGGTCGAGTCCGACCGGTCCGAGCTACGAAGATCTCGCGCTACTCACGAACGTGTTGCACCTGGTTCAGCAGCACTACGTGAAGGACGTCAACGAGCACCAGCTCGTCGAGGGCGCGCTGAAGGGCATGCTCGACACACTCGATCCGCACACGTCGTATCTCTCGCGCGATCTCTACAAGGAGATGCAGCGCGATACCAAGGGCGAGTTCGAAGGCCTCGGCATCGAGATCACCAAGGGCGATGGCGAGAAGGGCGACGGGTTCGTGACCGTCGTCGCGCCGATCGACGGAACGCCCGCGGCGCTCGCGGGTCTCCAGGCCAAGGACCAGATCGTCGCCGTCTGTCCGGACGCGACCGAGAAATCCTGCAAGGGCACGCAGGACATGAACCTGCTCGAGGCCGTGAAGCTCATGCGCGGTCCCCGCGGCACGAAGATCATGATCCAGATCCTGCGCGCAGGCTGGACGCAGCCCAAGCCGTTCATCATCAAGCGCGCGTCGATCCGCGTTTCGAGCGTTCAGCTGCACATGCTCGAGAAGGACCTCCCGTACGTTCGCATCTCGCAGTTCCAGGAGCGCACGTCGGAAGATCTGCAGGACGCGCTCAAGCAGGCGCACCTGAAGGCGGGCGGTCCGTTCCGCGGTCTCGTGCTCGACCTTCGCGACAACCCGGGCGGCCTGCTCGACCAGGCCGTGAAGGTCGGCGACATCTGGCTCGACAGCGGATTGATCGTCTTCTCCGAGGGGAGAAGCGGCGGCAACCGCATGGAGTGGCACGCGAAACGCGAGGGCACCGAGGTCGAGTATCCGATGATCGTGCTCGTCAACGGTGGGAGTGCCTCGGCGTCGGAGATCGTCTCGGGCGCGCTCCAGGACCACAAGCGCGCGCTGCTGCTCGGCTCGCAGACCTTCGGCAAGGGATCGGTGCAGACCATCATTCCGCTCGAGGACGGCTCGGGACTTCGTCTCACGACCGCTCTCTACTACCTGCCGAGCGGCCGCTCGATTCAGGAGGTGCGCGTGCAGCCCGACGTCGCCATCGAGCCGTTCACCGAAGGTGAGCTCGCGGCCGCGAAGGAGACGACGACCGGCCAGCGCCGCCGCGCGGCCGGTGAAGTGGACCTCGAGGGCCATTTCGAGAACAAGCCCGGCGCCGATTCCAAGGCGAAGCCAACTGAACCCGCGCCGGCACCCGAGGCGAGTGGCGACGCCGAGTCCGAACCCGCCAACACGGAAGAGGCGAGAGAGGCGCGCTTCCGGAAGCAGCTCGGTGTCGATCGTCAGCTCACCCGAGCCGTCGAGCTGCTCAAGAGCTGGACGATCTTCTCGAAGCTGTCGTCCGAGGGCGGCGGGTCCTAGCGGGGCGGGTGCGGCCGCCGAGGCCGCGATTCGAGCCGACGCGATTGCTCCGTCGCGTTTCGGTACCGTGCCCTCGTGGCTTTGCGCGGGGACGACGTGGACGGCGTGCCGGTGCTCCAGGTATCGGAGCTCGTCGATCTGCTTCGCGGCACGCTTCGCGACGCGTTCGGCGAGGTACGTGTCGAAGGTGAGATCGCGTCGCTCTTCCGCTCGCGGCCGGGTCACCTCTACTTCGACCTGAAGGACGAGGGCGCGCTGCTTCGCGCCGTGATGTTCCGCGGCGCGGCGAGCGCGATCGAGTTCGAGCCGCAGGACGGAATGCTCGTCCGGGCGCGTGGCCGCGTCGACCTCTACGCCGAGCGAGGTAGCCTCCAGCTCGTGCTCTCGGATCTGCGCCCGGCCGGAGAGGGGGCGCTGCGCGCGGCGTTCGAGAAGCTCCGCGCGCGGCTCGCGGCGGAGGGGCTCTTCGACGCCGAACACAAGCGCCCGCTGCCGTTCCTGCCCAGGCGCATCGGGCTGGTGACGTCGATCCAGGGCGCCGTCATCCACGACTTCCTGCGCGCGCTGCGCGCGCGCTTCCCGGCGAGCGAGGTCGTGGTCTGGGACGCGCGCGTGCAGGGCGACGGCGCGTGGCGCGAGATCGTGCGCGGCCTGCACCTGCTCGACGCCGATCCGTCGGTCGAAGTGGTCGTGCTCGCCCGTGGCGGTGGATCGCTCGAGGACCTGTGGAACTTCAATCGCGAAGAGCTCGTCCGCGCGGTCTTCGAGCTCGGCACACCGGTCGTCTCGGCGATCGGCCACGAGACCGACTGGGTGCTCACCGATCTGGTCGCGGATGCGCGAGCCGCGACGCCGACCGCGGCGGCAGCGCTCGTCGCGCCGGATGCCGCGCAGCTCCTGCAGCGGATCGACGAGCTCGAGCTTCGCCTCTCGACCCGTGTCCGCGCGCAGCTTCGCGAGCTCGCGCACCGGCTCGAAGCGCTGCGACTCGGCCTCGTCCATCCCGCGCGCCGACTGCGCGAGAGCGCGCTGCTCCTGCGCGAGCTTCGTCTGCGCCTCTCGGCCGCCGCGGTTCGCGCGCGGGATCGAGCCGGCGCGCGGCTCGGGTCGATCGCGAGCCGGCTCGATGCGCTCTCACCGCTGGCGGTGCTCGGTCGCGGCTTTGGCCTGGCGATCCGCGACTCCGACGGCGCGATCCTGCGCGACGCGCGGCAGGCGCCTGCGGGTGAGAGTATCCTGGTTCGGCTCGCGCGCGGCCGGCTCCGCGCCACGGTGCGCGAGTCCCTGGAGGATTGATGGCCACGCGCCGCGCGGGCAGCAAGGCGACGAGCGAGTCCGGTACCGAGAGCGATGCCGGGTCCGCGGCTCCGCGCTTCGAGCAGGCGCTCGCGCAGCTCGAGGCGCTGGTGCACAAGCTCGAGAGCGGCGAGCTCGACCTGGAACAGGCCCTCGGCACGTTCGAGCAGGGCGTCGCGCTCGCGAAGCTCTGCTCGGCTCGCCTCGAGGCCGCAGACCTGCGCATCTCGAAGCTCGAAGAGAGTGCGGGCCGTCTGCGCGAGCGCGTGCTCGAAATCGGTGACGAGGAGTGAGCGACGCGGCGACGCTCGACGCATTTCTCGCCGACGGCGCCGCGCGGATCGACGTCTATCTCGACGACGTCTTGCCGCGCGCGAGCGAGTCACCCGAATCGCTGCACGAGGGCATGCGCTACGCGGTCTTCTCCGGCGGCAAGCGACTTCGGCCGGTGCTGGTCTTCGCCGCCGCCCACGCCGTCGGGCTCCGCGCGGACCGAGCGCTGCCGGTGGCCGCCTCCGTCGAGCTCGTCCACACGTACTCGCTCGTACATGACGATCTGCCGGCGATGGACGACGACGATCTGCGCCGGGGTCGTCCGACCGTCCACGTGAAATACGGCGAGGCGAACGCGATCCTGGTGGGCGACGCGCTCCTCGCCGCGGCGTTCGGCGTGCTCGCGCGCGGCGACGTACCGAGCGCGGTCCTGGCCCGGCTGGCCGAGGCCGCGGGCTCGCGCGCGCTCGTCGGCGGGCAGGTCGATGATCTGGCGTTTCGCCCCGAACTCGCGACGGCCGAGCTCGTGCGTTCGATCCACGAGCGAAAGACCGCGGCGCTGTTCCGTTTCTCGACCTGGGCATCCGGAGCGGTCGCGGGCCGTCCGGTCGCGCGAGCTCGAGCTTCTGGATCGATTCGGCCTGGCCTACGGCCGCGCCTTTCAGCTGGTCGATGACCTGCTCGACGACGATCCGGAGGAGTGCTCGATCCTGCGCGTCTGCGACGAGCGGACGGCGCGCGCGCGGGTCGTGGACGAGGTGGCCGACGCGGTCGCTGCGGCCGAGGCCTTCGGCGATTCGGGCCGCTACCTGCGCGGGCTGGCTAGCGCGGTGAGCGGGCGGCTACCGTAGGGGCGGCATGAACGAAATCCTGAATGCGATCGATTCTCCCGGCGAACTCCGCAAGCTGCCCGAGGCACGCCTGCCGGAGGTCGCGGCCACCGTTCGCTCGGAGATCATCGACACGATCTCACGCACGGGCGGCCATCTCGCCGCGGGGCTGGGCGCGGTCGAGCTCGCCGTCGCGCTGCACTACGTCTTCGATACCCCGCGCGACCGGCTCATTTGGGACGTCGGTCACCAGGGCTACCCGCACAAGATGCTGACCGGACGGCGAAAGGCGTTCGGAACCATCGGCAAGAAAGACGGGATGGGGAAGTTCCTGCGCCGGCACGAATCGGAGTACGACGTCTTCGGCGCCGGTCACGCCGGCACCTCGATCTCGGCGGCGACCGGCATCGCGGAGGCGATCCGACGCCGCGGCGGACGCGAGAAGGTGATCGCGGTGATCGGCGATGGCGCGATGACCGCCGGCATGGCGTACGAGGGCCTGAACAACGCCGGTTACCTGCAGCTCTCGAACTTGATCGTGGTGCTGAACGACAACGAGATGTCGATCTCGAAGAACGTCGGCGCGCTGACGAGCTTTCTCGCGCGGCGCTGGTCGGCGCCGCAGACGCGCCGTCTCAAGCACGCGATGAAGACGTTCCTCGAGTCGATACCCGGGGCCGGAGACGAGCTGGTCGAGCTCGCGCGACGCGCGGAGCAGAGCTTCAAGGGCTTCATCTCGCCCGCGCAGCTCTTCGAGGGGCTGGGCTTCAACTACATCGGCCCGATCGACGGTCACGATCTCGCGCAGCTCGTCGAGACGTTCCGCAACGCGCGCGACATCGAGAGCAACGAGCACCCGGTCCTGATCCACTGCCGCACCGAGAAGGGCTATGGCTACGAGTTCTCGCAGGCCGATCCCGTGAAGTACCACGGCGTCGAGCAGTTCGAGGTCAGCTCGGGCGCGATGAAGAAGGCGAGCGCCGGGCCCGCCGTCCTGGACCGGCGCCTTCGCCGACGCGCTGATCGAGCTCGCCAAGGACGATGCGCGGATCGTCGGCATCACCGCGGCGATGGGCGGCGGAACCGGGCTCGACAAGTTCCAGAAGAGCTTCCCCGACCGCTTCTACGACGTCGGGATCGCCGAGCAGCACGCGGTGACGTTCGCCGCGGGGCTCGCGACCGAGGGCATGAAGCCGGTCTGCGCGATCTACTCGACGTTCCTGCAACGCGCCTACGACCAGATCGTGCACGACGTCTGCGTGCAAGGGCTCGACGTGACGTTCGTGCTCGATCGCGCGGGCCTCGTCGGCGCCGACGGCGCGACGCACCAGGGGTTCTACGACATCGCCTACCTGCGAGCGCTGCCGCACATCGTGCTGATGGCACCCAAGGACGAGAACGAGCTGCGCCAGATGCTGAAGACGGCGATCGAGTACCCGGGACCGGCCGCGCTGCGCATTCCGCGCGGCGCGGCGCTCGGCGTGCCGCTCGACAGCGACGTGAAGAGCCTGAAGATCGGCGAGGCGGAGCTTCTTCGCGACGGCCGTGATCTCGGCATCGTCGCGCTCGGGCACTCGGTCGCACCCGCGCTCGAGGCCGCGGAGAGGCTCGCCGAGGACGGTCTCTCGGCCGCGGTGCTGAACGCGCGCTTTGCAAAGCCGGTCGATGCAAAACGCATCGGCGATCTGGCGCGCCGCTGCGGCGCACTGGTCGTGGTCGAGGAGCACAGCGAGATCGGGGGGCTGGGCGAGGCGGTGCTCGCCGCACTCGCCGCGGCGCGCATCTCGGTACCGGTGCGCGTGCTCGGCATCCCCGACGAGGTGATCGAGCACGGCTCGCAAGCGGAGTGGCGCGAAGCGCTCGGGCTCGACGCCGCCGGAATCGCACGCGCTTCCCGCGAGCTGCTCGGGCGGTAGGTCATGGCGAAGGCGCGCGTGCGCCTCGACGAGCGGCTCGTCGAGCTCGGGCTCGAGACATCGCTGCGGCGGGCGCAGGCGCGCATCCTCGCGGGCGAGGTGCGGATCGGCGATCGGGTCGTCGACAAATCCGGAACCCTCGTGCCGGCCGATGCCGAGCTCGTGCTGAAGCAGAAGCCCCGCTTCGTCTCGCGTGGAGGGGACAAGCTCGCCGGCGCGCTCGAAGCGCTCGGGCTCGACGTCGCCGGACTGCGCTGCGCCGACGTCGGCGCAGCGACGGGAGGCTTCACGGACTGCTTGCTGCAGCGCGGTGCGCTGCACGTGCTCTCGCTCGACGTCGGCTACGGGCAGCTCGCCTCCGTCCTGCGCGGTGATCCGCGCGTCGACGTGCGCGAGCGCACGAATCTGCGCTTCTTCTCGCTCGAGCCGGACGAGGACCGATTCGACCTCGTCTGCGCCGACGTATCGTTCATCTCGCTTCGCCAGATCCTCGATCGCCTGATCGCCCTCGCGCGCCCCGGTGGCCAGCTCTTGCTGATGGTGAAGCCGCAGTTCGAGCTCGAGCGTGGGGCGGTCGGGCGGGGAGGGGTGGTCCGCGATCCGGAGCTGCGCGCGCGCGCGGTGCGCGAGGTCCGCGAGGCGGGCGAGGCGCTCGGCCTGGCGGCGATCGGCGAGGCCGAGAGCGTGCTCGCGGGACCGAAGGGAAACCGTGAGGTTTTTCTGCTGTTCCGGCGCACCGCCTGCACCTAGACGATGCGGGTCGCCGGCGGCACCTGATTTGCGCAGGTCGTCTTGCCGATTACACTACGCATATGTCCGTCATCACTCTCACGGAATCCGCTGCAGCCAAGGTCAAGCAACTGACCGAGCGCGACGGGCGAGAAGGCTACAGCCTTCGCCTGAAGGTCGTGGGTGGGGGCTGCAGCGGTCTGCAGTACCAGCTGATGTTCGACAACAAGGTCGGCGACTGGGATCAGACGACCGAAACCCACGGTGTTTCCGTGGTCGTCGATTCGAAGAGCGCCGTCTACCTGCTCGGCACCAAGGTCGACTACGTCGATGATCTGAACGGGGCCGGGTTCAAGATCGAGAACCCCAACGCCTCCTCGACCTGCGGCTGCGGCCAGAGCTTCGGCGCCTAGAAGGACGGCAGCCGTCCCCGCGCGAGCTGGGTCAGCGTAAAGGCATCGTCGGGCACGTCCATTCCGATCAGGATGTTCCGCACCTGGCGAATCGTATGGCGGCCGCTGCGCAGGTCGATCATCTCGTCCTGCATGGGCACCCACCATTCGAAGTTCCGCTCGATGTTCTCGGGTCGGGCGCGATAGCGCTTCCAGAGCCCCTGCTCGTCGAAGTAGTCGGTGCGCAGCATGACCGGCCGTTCCTGCGAGACCCACGCGAGCAGCATCGTGTACGGTCCCTCGAGCGGGCGCAGCCGCAGGACGCGGCAGCTCTCGCCGTCGATCCGATCGAGACCGAGCACCTCGATGCGGTACTCCGCGGCCGAGTGCGCGCGAAAGTCCGCGTAGTTGAAGTCGCTGCCGAAGAGCGAACCCTTGTAGCGACCCACGCTGATCGCACGGACCTGCCCGCGGCTTCCCTCCGAGGCGAACGCCCGGTCCTGCGAGCCGGGCCGCTGAAAGAGCAGGATGCGCGCCGTGTCGCGGCTACCGTCTCCGGTGTAGACCAGTGTTCGTGTCTCGCCGCCCTTGTTCTTGCGACCGTAGGCGAACGTGACGCCCTCCGCGTCGGGCTGGCCCTCGTCGATCCGGAGCTCGACCGCGACCAGCATGTCGGGGTCGTAGAGGTTGCGGAAGACGGTGTCGAGCGCTTCGCGCGCCTCCGGGCCGTCGAAGCCGGTGAGGAACGGGAGGAGCAGGACGAGCAGGAGGGTGTTTCGACGCATGCCGCACCATGAGGCGCCCTGCGTCGATCGGCCGGATCGGCCTAGTACGAGGGGAAGCGCCCCGCTTTCAGGTTCTGGGTCGTGAACAGCTGATCGGGAAAGGGTGGGTCGAGCATGAGCTGGCTCAGCGTGTAGACCTGGGTGCCGGAACCCGGCAGCTCGACGCTGCGGCGCGTCGGCAGAAAGCGGCCGTCGTTGTCGCGGACCGCGCTCGGATCGATCGCGACACGGCGCACGAGTCGATCGCCGAGCATCCAGACCGTTTCGAGCGCCACGCCCGTCTCCTGCGCCAGCGAGTATCGGACGCGGTCGAAGCCGAGATTCGCCGAATGCGGTCGGCCTTCGATGACCCGGCAGGCTTGCTTCGCGACACGGGCGTTCGGGAGTCGCGCGAAGGTGTACTCGGACGCGATCGGCGGCTGGAGGTCCGAGATCGTGGGCAAGCCCGAGGCGAAGGGCAGACGCTCGAGCGGCGTGGGCACGCGCGCCAGCATCACGCGGGCGGCCTTCGCGCCCGCGCGAAACATCTTGGGACTGCGGTAGTAGAGGAGCTCGAGCGCACCCTTCTCGCGGTCGCGCAACAGGAAGTTCAGCTCGTCCCACGCGCGCGGTGCGAGGACGTGAAAGAACATCTCCGGGCGTCCCCCCTGCCAGCGACGTGCGATCGCGAAGACGATCTGTCCGCCCGCCCAGTCCGTCGTCCACACCTCGATCGTGTTCGCGCCGAAGAGCTGATCGAACCACGCCTGCGCGAGCGCCTCGGGAGCGGGCTCGGGCGCATCCTCGGCGCGAACGGGTGCCGAGAGCAGGGCGAGAATCGACGCGACGGCCAAGGCTCGGGCCGACCCGGACATGAATTCCCCTTCTGGCGACCTCGCGCCCGACGACGCAGAATGCCGCGACGGATGCGCCCGATCTACCTCGATCACAACGCCACGACGCCGTGCGCCCCGAGCGTCGTCTCGGCGATGCTGCCCTATTTCAGCGAGGAATTCGGCAACGCCGCAAGTCGCACGCACGCGTTCGGCTTTCGAGCCGAGGCCGCCGTCGAGAGAGCGCGGACGCAGATCGCCGCGTTGGTGGGAGGCGACCCACGGGAGATCGTCTTCACGTCCGGGGCGACCGAGGCGAACAACCTGGCGCTGATCGGTGGGGCCCGCGCGCAGCGCCGGGCGAGCGGCGGCAAGGCCGACCACGTGATCAGCTGCCGCGCCGAGCACCGCGCGGTGCTCGATCCCTGCCTCGCGCTCGAACGCGAGGGCTTCCGAGTGACACTACTCGGCGTTGGAACCGACGGTCTCGTCGATCCCGAGCATCTGCGTGCCGCGCTCGAACCGTGCACCGCGCTCGTCTCGATCATGCACGCGAACAACGAGATCGGAGTCGTCCAGCCGATCGCGGAGCTCGCGCGGCTCACCGCCGAGGCCGACGTGGCCTTCCACTGCGACGCCGCGCAATCGGCCGGCGTTCTCGACGTCGACATGGCGCGGCTCGGCGTCGACTTCCTCTCGCTCTCGGCGCACAAGCTCCATGGCCCCAAGGGAATCGGGGCGCTCGTCGTTCGCCGCCGTTCGAAGCGCGCGCGAATCGAGCCGATCCTGCACGGGGGAGGGCACGAGCGCGGCCTGCGAAGCGGAACGCTGCCGGTTCCGCTCTGCGTCGGCTTCGGCGAAGCGGCCGAGATTGTCCGATCATCCCGTGCGAGCGACGCCGCGCGACACGAGCACCTGCGCGATCGTCTACTCGCGAAGCTCACCTCGGCGCTTCCGAACCTGGTGCTGAACGGCCACGCGAGCCGCCGCTTGCCGGGCAATCTCAACCTCTCGTTCCTCGGCGTCGAGGGCGAGGCTCTGCTCGCGGCGCTGCCGGAGCTGGCGCTCTCGGTCGGCTCGGCCTGCACGTCCGCGGTGCGCGAACCTTCCCACGTGCTGCGCGCTCTCGGTGCCGGCGAAGCGCGCGCCCTCTCGGCGCTGCGCTTCGGCATCGGGCGGGGAAACGACGAAGCGGAGATCGACACGGCCGCGGAGTTGGTGATCGCCCAGGTCCGGCGCCTGCGCGCGCTCTCGCCGACCTGGGACGATCTGCGCCGCGCCGACGCCCGCACGTGAGCGAGTACAGCGCCGAGGTGCTCGAGCACTTCCGCAATCCGCGTGGCCCGGGCCGGCTGTCGGGGGAGGTTCGCGGCGCGATCTCGGGCGAGGCGCGCGACGTCGATGGGGGGCAGCGCGTGCGGCTCCACCTCTGCGTCGGACCCGGCGGGCAGATCGAGCGCGCGCGCTTCCAGGCCTTCGGCTGCCCGATCGCGATCGCGGCGGCGAGCGCGGCGGTGGCGCGATTCCAGGGATCGAGCGTCGAGGCGGCGCTGCGGCTCGGAGCCGACGAGCTCGCGCGCGAGCTGGCACTCACGCCCGATCAAGCGCATCTCGCCGAGCTCCCGCTTGCGGCGCTGCGCGACGCGCTCACGTATCTTCGAGCGCCGACATGAGCGAACGGCGCAAGAGCGAGAACGTCACCTGGAGCGAGAGTCACGTCGCTCGCGCGGAACGCGAGGCGCTCCTCGGACACCGAGCGGTGACGCTCTGGTTCACCGGCTTGTCGGGCTCCGGGAAGTCGACGCTCGCGCGTGCGCTCGAGCAGGCGCTCGTCCGCAACGGCGTGCTCGCTTACGTGATCGATGGCGACAACGTGCGCCAGGGTCTGAACTCGAATCTCGGCTTCTCGCCCGAGGATCGCAGCGAGAACATCCGGCGGGTCGGCGAGGTCGCGAAGCTGATGAACGACGCGGGCGTGATCGTCCTGACCGCGTTCATCTCGCCGTACCGAAGGGATCGCGCGCGCGTTCGCGAGCTCTTGCCCGAAGGTCAGTTCCTCGAAGTCTTCGTCGATTGCCCGCTCGAGGTCTGCGAGCTTCGCGACGTGAAGGGGCTGTATCGGCGGGCGCGCGCGGGCGATATCGCGGAGTTCACGGGCATCTCCGCTCCGTACGAGCCGCCGCACGCGCCCGAGCTGCGACTCGCGACCTCGGAGCACTCGCTCGAGGACTGCGTCGCGCTCGTCATCGAGCGGCTCGAGTCCGGCGGTGTGATTCGCGCGCGCGACTGAATTCGGTCGAGCAAGGCCGACCCGCTCCGCGCCGATACGGGTGTCGATGCCTGCGTCGGCTTGATTGCCGGCCTGCAGGGTCGCTGCTAGTCTGGCGAGATTGCGAGGTTTTTCGGTGACGCGAGCGATCATGGCGGGAATCCTGCGCGCGACGCTCGGTGCCACCGCCCTGTTCGTCCTGATCGGCTGCGCACAGCTCGAAGGCCTGACCGACAAGCTCCGCAGCGGTTCGGACACGGGGGCGGGCCGCTCCTACCCCGTGGTGCCGGTTTCGCCCGCGGCCGAAGCCGGTGCCGCGTTCATGCACGGTCGCGCGCTCGAGCTCGATGGCAAGCTGCTCGAGGCCGCCGAATCGTACGAGCACGCCGCGCGTCTCGACCCGAACGCGCCGGAGCTGCAGCGCGCGCTCGCGCAGGTCTGGGTGGCGGCGGGTGAGCCGGAGCGCGCACTCGGGTATGCCGAGCGCGCACTCGAGCTCGATCCGGACGACCTCGAGCTGCGTTCGGGCCTCGCGACGCTCTACGTGCGCATGCGGAAGTACGATCGCGCCGTCGAGCTACTCGAGCCGCTCTTCGACGGGGGAGAGCTCAACGAAGAGGGCTCGTTCACGCTCTTCACGCTCTACCTGAATCTCGAACGAGTCGACGGCGCGAAGCGCGTGGCGGAGCGATTGATCGCGACCTCGCCCGAGGACGTCCGCGGCTATCTCGCGCTCGGTGCGGTCCAGGAGCGCGAGGGAGAGCCCGCTCTCGCGGAGAAGACCTACCGTGCGGGACTCGCGATCGATCCGGAGCAGCCGTCGCTCTTCGAGGCGATGGCCCGACTGCGCCGTTCGCAGAAGGACGTGAAGGGCGAGCTCGCGGTGCAGAAGGAACGCCTCGCGGCCATCCCGGGAGACCCGGCCGCGCTGATGCGAATCGCGCAGATCCAAGAGGACGCAGGCGAGCGGGATGCCGCGACGCGCACGCTCGAGACGCTGGTGGCGGGCCACCCCGAGCTGGCCGGCCCGCAGTTCCGTCTCGGCCTGTTCTACTACGAAGCCGGACGCTACGACGACGCGATCGACCGCTTCCAGGCGGTCGCGCGAAGCGGCGCCGGGGGTGGGGACGGCGATCCGGAGCGTTACGAGAACGAGGTCCGCTACTTCATCGGGCTCGTGCACGTCGAGGCGGGGCGGAGCGACGCGGCGCTCGCCGAGTTCGAACAGGTGCCGCAGAGCTCGCCGCGCTTCGTCGATGCGCGCACGGCGATGGGGCGGATCTGGGAACGGCGCAAGGACTGGCAGCGCACGACGACGGAGCTCAAGCGCGCGATCGCCGCGGCCCCCGACAATCTCTCGCTTCAGGTCTACCTCGCCGGCGTGCAGCAGCGGAGCGGCGATCTGCCGGGCGCGGTGGCGATCATGGAGACGCTGATCCGCGCGAATCCGGACAAGGCCGATCTGTACTACGACCTCGGCGTCGTCTACGGGGAGGCCGGTGAACGCGATCGCTCGCTCGAGCTGATGCACAAGGTGCTCGAGATCGAGCCCGACAACGCCAGCGCCCTGAATTACGTCGGCTACACCTGGGCGGAACATGGTGAGCGGCTCGACGAGGCCGAACGAATGATCCGGCGCGCGATCGCGCTCAAGCCCGAGGACGGCTACATCACCGACAGTCTCGGCTGGCTGTTCTACCAGCGCGGCCTGAAGCAGGAAGCCGCCGGAGAGAGCGACGCCGCGAGGAGCTCCTTCAACGCCGCGCGCGCGCAGCTCGAGCACGCGCTGGAGCTCCTCGAAAAGGATGATCCGGTGATCACCTGGCACCTCGGCGACGCGTACCGCTCGCTCGCGCGATTCGAGGACGCGCTCGTCACCTACGAGCGTGCGCTCACGCTCGAGCCGGAAGAAGACGACGCCGCGAAGATCCAGCGCGAGATCGAGATCCTGCAGCGCAAGCTCCGCGGCGCCAAGCGGGAGTGAAGGCGCGTCGGTTCACGCTTCGGGCCTCGGGCGCGCTCGCATGTCTGCTGGTCTCGGCGTGCATCTCTTCTCGGGGTGTCCCGTCCTTTCAATCGGTCGCCGGCGAGGACGAGGCGGTGCGCGGTCTCGTCGAGCGCGCGGTCCGCGATGCGGACGAGCGCCGGACGCTTCGCGCGGTGGGCAAGCTTCGCGTCACGGGTCCGCGCGGTTCGGGCAGCATCAAGCAGGTGATCCTGGTCGAGCGGCCCGCCCGACTGCGGCTCGAGAGCCTGAACGTCCTGGGCCAGGCCGCGACGGTCCTGGTGACGGACGGCGAGCGTTACGCGTTCTTCGACGGGAAGACGATCGACGACGGCGAGGTTTCGGCCGAGATCCTGCACGATCGGCTCGGTCTCGCCTTCGCGCCCGCCGAAGCGGCCGCCGCGTTGCTCGCGAGCCCCAAGCCGGTCTCGTGGCCCGCGCGGTCGATCCGCGCGCGCGGTTCCGAGCGCGAGGTCCTGTTCGCCGACCAGAGCCTCCGATTCGGCGTCGATGGCGAGCTCTCCGAGATCGAGTCGCTCGACGCATCGGGTGCGGTCGAGTGGACCGCGCACTACGCGACGTGGCGGGAAGTGCCCGGCGGCCGCTATCCGTTCACCGTGGTGCTCTCGTTTCCGGAAACCCGACTTCGCGCCGAGCTCGAGCTCTCCGCGGTCGAGCTGAATCCACCGATCGAGGCGAGCCTGTTCCGCGTCTCGCGGGGCGCGCCTCGGTGAGCGAACCGGTGCTCGCGCTGCGTGGTCTGCGCACCAGCTTCGACACGAAGCGCGGTCGGTTTCCGGCGGTCGATCGGATCGACCTCGAGCTCTTCGCCGGCGAGACCCTCGGCGTCGTCGGGGAGTCGGGCTGCGGGAAGTCGGTGACGGCGCTCTCGATCCTGCGGCTTCTGCCCCAGCCCCCCGCGTCGATCGAGGCCGGGGAGATCCTCTTCGAGGGACGCGACCTGCTCCGGCTCTCGGACGAGGAGATGCGCCGCATCCGCGGCAACCGGATCGCGATGATCTTCCAGGAGCCGATGACCTGCCTCAACCCGGTGTTCCGGATCGGCGACCAGATCGGCGAGGCGCTCACCGTACACCGAGCGTTGTCGCGCACGGAGCGCGACGCGCGCGTGATCGAGCTGCTCGAGCTGGTCGGCATATCCGAGCCCCACAAGCGCGCGCGCGACTACCCTCATCAGCTCTCGGGCGGGATGCGCCAGCGCGTGATGATCGCGATGGCGCTCGCGAACGATCCGGCGGTGCTGATCGCGGACGAGCCGACGACCGCGCTCGACGTGACGATCCAGGCGCAGATCCTCGATCTTCTCGAAACGCTGAAGAAGCGCTTCGCGATGGCGGTGCTCTTGATCACGCACGACCTCGGGATCGTGGCCGAGAGCGCGGAACGCCTGGCCGTGCTGTACGCGGGGCGCGTGGTCGAGACCGGAACGGTGCTCGAGATCTTCGCCGCGCCGCGGCACCCGTACACGGCTGGCCTGCTCGCTGCGCTGCCCTCGGCCCGCACGCGTCCGGGCGAGCCGCTGCACGTGATCGCGGGCCGGGTGCCCGATCTGGTCTCGCGCCCGACCGGCTGCAGCTTCCGCGAACGCTGCTCCCGCGCGCTCGAGGTCTGCGCGGAGCGCGATCCCGTCCTCGCGCGCGTGGCCGCGGGCCATCAGGTCGCGTGTCACAATCCGGTGTCGCAGAGCGAGGCGCGTTCGTGACTGCACCGCTGCTGCAGATCCGCGCGCTGCGAAAGAGCTTCCCGGTCGGCGGGGGCGGCTTCGGGCGTCGTCCGCGTCTGGTCGCCGTGGACGACGTCGATCTCGACGTCGGCGGCGGGGAGACCGTCGGGCTCGTCGGCGAGTCGGGCTGCGGGAAGTCCACGCTCGCGCGGCTCGCGCTGCGCCTGATCGAGCCCGATTCCGGTGAGATCCGCTTCGAGGATCGAGACCTGCGCGCGCTCGGACGCCGCGACCTACGGAACATGCGCCGGCGCATGCAGATCGTCTTCCAGGATCCGTTCGCCTCGCTGAATCCGCGAATGACGGTGGCCGAGACGATCGCCGAGGGGCTGCGCGTGCACGGGCTCGCGCGGGGAGTCGACCGGGAACGACGCGTCGCGGAGCTGCTCGAGATCGTCGGGCTCGCACCGGAGCACGCGGGCCGGTATCCGCACGAATTCAGCGGCGGACAACGGCAGCGGATCGGAATCGCCCGCGCGCTCGCGCTCGAGCCGCGCCTGATCGTCGCCGACGAGCCGGTGTCGTCGCTCGACGTCTCGATCCAGGCGCAGATCTTGAACCTCCTGCTCGACCTGCAGAAGCGTTTCGGCCTCGCGTATCTGTTCATCTCGCACGATCTGCGCGTCGTGCGGCACCTGTCGAGGCGGGTCGCCGTCATGTACCTCGGCCGGATCGTCGAGTACGGTCCCGCCGAGGCGCTCTACGATCGCCCGCAGCATCCCTACACCGAGGCGTTGCTCTCGGCGGTGCCGGTGCCCGATCCGACCCGCGAGCAGCGCCGCATCGTGCTCTCGGGCGATGTGCCGAGCCCGATCGCGCCTCCGCCCGGCTGTCCGTTTCACCCGCGGTGTCCAAAGGCGGTCGCGCAGTGCGCGACCGAGCGGCCCGCGTTGCGCGAGGTCGCGTCGCAGCACGTCACGGCCTGTCACCTTGCACCGTTCTGACCCGTAGCGAATCGAATCGGAGGAGAAAGACAAGATGCGCGTCGAATACAGCTTCGACCTGAACAAGGTCGACATCCCGTACTTCTCGGTGGAGAGCATGGAGGGCCCCGAGAAGTTGTTCCGTCTCGTGACCCTCGTGATGAACGTGCTCTTCATCCGTCCGCGCGTGGACGTGATCTTCCACAGCCCGAACAAGGACGATCTGCCCAAGAAGATCGCGGCGTTCGAGTCCATCGTGAAGAGCGCGCCGAACACGCCCGCGCTCGAGTTCCGCGAGGGCGCGAGCGGGTCACTCGCGAGCTCCTACTACCGCTGGGTTAGCATCCACGCCAAAGGTGGGAGCGGCGAAGGCTCTCGTTGATCGCGTCGCGTCGCAGTCGCTCGGGGTCGTCGGGGTACTCGCTCTCGGCGAGGTAGCGCGCGAGCGCCGCCTCTCGGAGCGCCCCCGGCACCTCGTCGGGCAGCGCGGCGTTGAGCTGCGCGAGGTTCTTCACGCGCCGGCGCCGCGAGACCCGTGCGCCGAAACGCACGCGTCCGTAATCGAGAAGGCGCGGCTCCTGCCCCGGCGACCAGACGATGTTGTTCGCCTTCAGGTCCGCGTGGTAGATCCCGCGCCGGTGAAGCCGCGCCAGGAGTGATCCGAGCCGCGCGGCGAGCTCGTCGCGTGCCGAAGCATCGGCGTTCGGCAAGTCGCTTCGCACCCAGGCGTCGAGCGCCCGGCCCGCGTCCTCCATCACGAGCCAACGCCCGACCCAGGCGAGCGCGCGTCCGGTCGCGATGCCGCGTGCCTCGAGACCGCATCCACCGAGCCAGGCCTTGCGCGCCTCGCGCGCGGTCTCGTGCTGCTTCAGGACCCAGGCGCCGCTGCGGAACAGGCGGGTCTTGGGCGTGTCCTTGAACGCGGAGTCGGGGTCGAGTTCCGAGAGCGCCTGCCGCAGTCGTCGCTCGTCGGTGTCGCGTCGGCGGAAGCCGGACTGCCCTCCGAAGTCGAACGCGGTGAAGCTTCCGCTCTCGATCACGCAGCGGCGACTTCGGCTGCGCCAGTGGGTCCGTGCACGGCGGTCGCGCCAGAAGCGGACGTGCGCGAGCTCGCGGGGCAGCGGCTCACCGAGCGAGTAGGCCAGATACCCGAGCTCGAAGCGACGCACCACGGCCGGAACCCAGGGCAGGAAGCGCGTCCGCTGCAGATCGAGAAACACGATCCGGTCCGATTCGACGAGCAGATTGCCCAGATGCAGATCGCCGTGGACCAGACCGCGCTCGTGGGCATCCGCGGTGGCCTCGAGGATCGCGCCGAGATCCGAGCGCGCGGCCGGGCGCGCATTCGCGAGGAAGCGCGTCGCGTTCCAGTCGTCCCCGGATCCGATCAGCTCGGGAACGGGAATGTCGCGTTCGCGGGCCTTCGCGAGTGCGCGCGCCTCGCGTGCGGCGTTCTCGGGACGCTCGAGAAAGACCTTCAGCAGCGCATCCCCCGCACGCGCCACGACGCGCGCGGAGTTGCGCTTCAGCACGGTGACGCCGGTCGGTGTCGTTCCGGAACCAAGACTCGCGGCGACCTCTTCGAGCCCGCTCATGTGCCCGCTTGCAGGCTCGACCAGAGCGCGAGCACCCGGTCCGCGTAGGCGCTCCACGAGTGGCGTTCGGCGGTCTCTCGTGCCGCGGCGCCGAGCTTGTGCAGGCGCTCGACGTCGGAGAGCGCAGCGAAGGCCGGCGCGAAATCCTCGTCGAGGACGAACCCGTTCTCTCCGGGAACGACGAGCTCGGCGGAGCCGGCTTGGGGAGTGGTCGCGACCCCGGTTCCGCAGGCCATCGCCTCGATCACCGCCATGCCGAACGTGTCGTAGCGGGTCGGCAGCACCAGCAGATCCGCTGCGGCGCAGAGCGCGGCGGGGTCGCTCCGCGAACCCAGAAAGCGCACGCGCTCCGCGATCCCGAGGCTCGAGGCCATGCGTCGCCAGGGTGCGGGGTCGTCGCCGCCCGCGACCAGAAGCGTCGCCGGAACTCCGGACGCGGCGAGACCGGCGAGGGCCCGATCGAGGCCCTTGCGCCGGAATCCGGCGCCGAGGAACAGCACGACCGGTCCCTCGAGCGAGAGCTCGCGGCGGACGGCCGCGCCCGAGCGTTCGCGCTCGCGCGGGTGGAAGGTCTCGAGATCGACACCGTTGTGGATCACCGTGCAGCGCGCGGGCTCGATGCCGTAGCGGCGGATGATCTCGTCGGCGACGAAGCGCGAGTTGCACAGCAAGAGCTGGCTGCGGTCCCGGAAGACCGCCTCTTCGATCGAGAGGAGCACGCGATGTCGCGGGGAGAGCCAGGCCCGCAGGCGAGGCCAGGCATAGACGCTCTCCATGTACGCCGCGTGGCTGCCGCCGCCGGTCCGGTACACATCCTGGTGACGCGTGCGTGAGAAGGCCTGCACGACGTCGAATCGGCCCGATCGGCTCGCACGCGAAGCGCGCCGCGAGAACTCGAGCACGCGCAACGGCTGCCAGAACCTCGGGCCGCCGAGTGTCTCGACGCGTACGCCCGGAAGCGTCTCTCGCGTCGCCGTGCGACAGATCACGGTGAGGTCCACGCCACGCCGGCCGAGCTCGCGCGCGAGCTGCCACGCCACGCCCTCGACGCCGCCGGGGCCGGGTCGAAAGCTCTCGATCGTGATCGCAGCGCGCACCGCCGGAGGGTAGCGTGGCGGTCCCGTGCTTTCCCCGGTACCTGATCGCCCATGCCGGAGGTTCGCAGCAGGGCAGGGTCGCTCGCGCTCTGCGCGCTCTTCGTGTGGACCGGGTTCGGCTGCGGGCGTGAACAGGCCGCGCCCGCGATCCGCGAACTCCGCATCAATCTCGAGACCGAACCGCCTTCGCTCGACTGGAGCCTCGCGACCGATGGTGTTTCGATCATCGCGATCCAACAGCTGATGCGCGGCCTGACGCGACTCGGCGCAGATCTCCGGCCCGAGCCCGACCTGGCGGAGAGCTGGTCGGTCTCGGCCGATGGCCGCACCTACACCTTCGCGCTGCGCCCCGGCGTCGTCTGGAGCGACGGCGTTCCGCTTCGCGCACAGCACTTCGTCGACGGCTGGCTGCGACTGCTCGCGCCCGCGACGGCCGCGGAGTACGCCTACTTCCTGTTTCCCGTGAAGAACGCGCGCGCCTACAACGCCGGGACGATCGACGACGCCGCAGAGGTCGGCGTGCGGGCCCGTGGCGACGCGACGCTCGAGGTCGAGCTCGAGGCGCCGATCGTCTACTTCCCGGCGCTGCTGAACTTCATGGTGACGTTCCCGCAGCGCCGGGATCTGATCGAACGCCACGGTGACCACTGGACCGAGCCACCGAATCTGGTCTCGCTCGGACCCTTCGTGCTCGAGGAGTGGCGCCACGAGTATCGCCTCGTGCTGCGCGCAAACGAGCGCTACTGGGAGGGTCGTCCCGCGCTCGACCGGATCGTCGCCTACATGGTCGAGGAGGACAGCACGGCGCTCGTGCTCTGGGAGCAGGGGCTGATCGATCTGGTCAAGCTGCCGCCGCTCGAGATCCGCCGCTACGAGAAGCGTCCGGAGTATCTCCGCCAGCCGCTCCTGCGCGGCTACTACTACGGCTTCGACGTCCGCACGCCTCCCTTCGACGACGCTCGCGTGCGACGCGCGTTCGCGCTCGCGATCGACCGCGCGGATTTCCCGGCGCTCCTGCGCGGGGGCGAGCAGCCCTGGCCCTCGTGGATCCCACCGGGCATGCCGCACGCGAACGCGGCGATCGGCCTGGGCTTCGATCCCGAGCGCGCCCGCGCGCTGCTGCGCGAGGCGGGCCTCGATCCGTCGACGCTCCCGCCGGTGCGGATCGTCTTCAACAGCGACCAGACGCACAAGCTCGTCGCGGAGCGGGTGCAGGCGCTCTGGCGTGAGCACCTCGGCGTTCGCGTCGAGCTCGTGAATCGCGAGTGGAAGGTCTTCCTGAAGGAGCTCTCGTCCAACCCACCGCCGGTCTTCCGTCTGGGCTGGGGGGCGGATTTCCCCGACCCCGACAACTTCATGAATCTGTTCACGTCCTACAGCGAGAACAACCACACCGGTTGGGCGAACCCGGTCTTCGACGAGCTCGTCGAGCGCGCTTCCCGCGAGGCCGATCCGGCGGAGCGCCGGGATCTCTACGACCGCGCGCAACGAATCCTGTGCGAGCAGGACGTGCCGATCATTCCGCTCTTCGTGACGGCTTCGAACTACGCGGTCGCGCGGCGGGTTCGCGGCTTCGTGCCCACGGCGATGGACCAGTATTTCTTCGACCGGGTGTCGGTCGAGTGATTCGCTACGTCGCCGGCCGACTGCTCGCGGGCGTGACCGTGTTGTGGGTGGTCGCGACGCTCACGTTCGCGCTCCTGCGATTCCTGCCGGGCGGCCCCTTCGACAAGGAGAAGACCCTTCCGCCGGAGATCCTGCGCAACCTCGAACGCCGCTACGCGCTCGACGGAACGTTCGCGGAGCAGTACGTCGATTACCTCGGTCGGATCGTCCGCGGCGATCTCGGCCCGTCGTACAAGTACCTCGGTCGCGACGTGCGCGACATCCTGTCCGACGCGCTGCCGGTTTCGGTCGAGCTCGGACTGCTCGCGCTCGCGATCGCGCTCGCCGGTGGCCTCACGCTCGGACTCGCGGCCGGCGCGCGGCGGGGGACGGCGATCGATCGCTCGGTCGGCATCGCGTCACTCGTCGGTGTGTCGGCGCCGAGCTTCGTGATCGGCGCGGTTCTGATCCTCGTCGTCGGGCTCGGGCTCGACTGGCTTCCGGCCGGACTCTGGGAGGGGCCGCAGCACGCGATTCTGCCCGCGATCACGCTCGCCGCGCTGCCGCTCGCCTACATCACGCAGCTGACCCGCGCGCAGGTCGTTGCGGTGATCGACCAGGACTACGTGCGCACCGCGCGCGCGAAGGGCGTTCCGGAGGGTCGCGTGCGACGTCACCACGTCCTGCGCAACGCACTGCTCGCAGTGCTGACCTATTTCGGCCCGCTTCTCGCGATCCTGCTCACGGGCTCGTTCGTGGTCGAGAAGATCTACGCGATCCCGGGCATGGGCCGGTTCTTCGTCACGGCGGTGACGAACCGCGACTACCCGCTCGTTCTCGGCGTGACGCTGATCTACTCGGCGCTCGTCGTGACGTCGAACCTGGTCGTGGACGTGCTCTATGCCTGGCTCGATCCGCGCATTCGCGTGAACGGGGACGAGCGGTGACGGGATCTGGGCTCTCGGGCGCGATCGGTGCGCTCCTGATCGCCGGACTCGTCGGGTTGGCGCTCGCGGGCGACCGCGTTGCGGGCGCTCGCTTCGACGCGCAGGACTCGGCCCACGCACTGGAGGCGCCGACGCGGGCGCACTGGTTCGGCACCGACGCGCTCGGCCGCGATCTGCTCGCCCGCGTGACCGAGGGGGCACGCGTTTCACTGCTCGTCGCGGTCGGCGCGACGTCGCTCGCGCTCGTCATCGGCCTCGCGTACGGACTCCTCGCCGGTTGGGTCGGCGGTCGCGTCGACGGCTGGATGATGCGCGCGGTCGACATCGTCTACGCGCTGCCCGACGTGCTCGTGATCGTGCTCTTGATCGAAGTGCTTCAGGGCACCCTCGTCGGCGTTCCCGACATCGCGCGTCGGATCGCCGCGCTCGTCGTCGCGCTGGGCTTCGTGGGCTGGGTCGGGATTGCGAGGCTCGTGCGGGCGCTCGTGCTCCAGGCGCGCGAAGAGGTCTGGGTCGAAGCCGCGCGCGCGCTCGGGCTGCGCAACCGGCGCATCCTGCTCCGTCACGTGCTGCCCAACGTGGCGGGGCCGATCCTCGTCGCGGCCGCGTTCCAGATCCCGGCGGCGATCCTGGCCGAATCGACGCTCTCCTTCATCGGACTCGGCATCCAGCCGCCCTTCTCGAGCTGGGGAACGCTCGCGAGCGATGGCTTCGAAGCCATGCGCTCGTATCCGCATCTCATCCTCTTCCCGTGTCTCGCGATCCTGCTCGCTCTCGTCGGCTTCCATCTCCTCGGAGAGATGCTTCGCGGGGCGCTGGATCCGCGAAACCGCGCGTAGCGCGCGTGCGCTACGCTTGCCCAACGAATCGCGCGAGTTAAAACTCCCGCCGCCTGCTGCAGACATGAAGGGGGTCGAGCACTTGATCAAGGCGGATGCACTGACCAAGCGCTACGGAGGACTCACCGCGATCCGCGGTGTCTCGTTCGAGATCGCCAGGTCCGAGGTCGTCGGGTTTCTCGGTCCGAACGGGGCCGGAAAGACGACCACGATGCGAATCCTCACGGGCTACCTGCCGCCGAGCGAGGGTCGAGCGATCGTCGGTGGGTTCGATCTCGCGCGCGATCCGAACGCCGCCAAGCGCGTGACCGGCTACCTGCCCGAGTCGCCACCGCTCTATCCGGAGATGCGGGTCTGCGACTACGTGCGCTACGTCGCCACGCTTCACGACGTGCCGCGCGCGCTGCGAGCCGCCAAGGTCGAGCGCGCGATCCACTCCTGCGGTCTCGACTCGGTCGCGAGTCGGGTGATCCGGACGCTCTCGAAGGGCTACCGACAGCGGGTCGGGCTCGCACAGGCGATCGTCCACGATCCCGAAGTCCTGATTCTCGACGAGCCGACCTCGGGCCTCGACCCGATCCAGATCGCCGAGATCCGCGACCTGATCCGGCGGCTCGCCAGCGAGGAGGGGCGCACCGTCATCCTCTCGACGCACATCCTCGCGGAGGTCGAGGCCATCTGTCAGCGCGTGCTCCTGATCGCGTACGGCCAGCTCCGCGTCGATGCGCGTCTGGACGCGTTGCGAGAGCAGGGCTCGCTCGAGCAGGTCTTCGTGCGCGAGGTCGAAGCGGCTGCGAGCCGCGACGCGAAGGCCGCGGTTTCCGCCGCCGCCGCTGCGGTCGCCGCCGTCGCGGAGGGGCAGCCGTGAGTCACGTCCTCGCCATCGCCGGCCGCGAGCTGCGCTCGATCTTCGCGACGCCCGTCGCCTACGTGCTGATCGCGGTCTACATGCTCTTTGCCGGGTTCGTCTTCTTCGCGAGCCTCGGAATGTTCCTCGTGCAGCTCGAGCAGATCCAGGCGCTCGGCATGACGCACCTTCTCGAACAGTGGAGCCTGCAGACCGTCGTCGTCTCGCAGTCCTTCTCGACCTTCGCGATCTTCCTCGCGTTCGTCGTGCCGCTGCTCGCGATGCGCGCCTTCGCCGAAGAGCGCGCCACCGGCTCGATCGAGCTGCTGCTGACCAGCCCCGTCACCAGCACGCAGATCGTGCTCGGGAAATTCCTGGCGATCGCGGCGTTGCTCGCACTGGTCACGGTGCTCACGGCGCTCTACCCGTTGCTGCTCTTCGCCTACGGCGATCCGGAACTCTGGCAGACGCTCGCCGGGCTGCAGACGCTGCTCCTGTACTCGCTGACGCTCGCGGCTCTGTGCTGCTTCATCTCGGCGCTCACGCGCAGCCAGATCGTCGCGGGCCTGGTCGGCGTCGCCGCGGCGCTGGTGCTGCTGCTGATCCCGTTCGCGGCCGAGAGCTCGCAGAGCGAGACGATGAAGGCGGTGCTGCGCTGGCTCGGCACGAGCACGCACTACGAAGCGGGGCTCGCGGGCGACGTGCGCTCCGAGGATCTCGCGTACTTCGGACTCACGATCTTCTCGTCGCTGGCGCTCGCGCGCGCCGCGGTCGACTCGTTGCGCTGGAGGTAGGACGGCGATGGAGACGCTGCTCGCAATCCTCGGGACCATCCTCACCGGCTTCGGTCTGTTCGGGCTCTTCGCGGCGGCGTCGACGCCGATCGTCGGCTTGCACCTCGTGCTCGGCCTCGGGCTTCTCGCCTACGCGGGGTTGCGCAGCGCGGGGAGGGCCGCGGATCTCTTCGGATCTTCGACCGCGCGGGGCGGCGCGAACGTGCTCGTCCAGACGGTTCTCGTGCTCGCGATCACGGGAGCCCTCGCCTGGCTCTCGATGCGCCATCCCGTCCACTGGGACTGGACCGAGGCGCAGGCGCATTCGCTCACGCAGGGAACGGTGGACGTTCTCGCGGCGATTCCCGAGGACGGCCTCGTCGAGGTCTACGCGTTCTACACGCGCGGAGCGGAACGCCCCGCCAAGCAGGAGCTCGACAAGTACGAGTACGTGAGTCCGCGGGTGAAGGTGAGCTACTTCGATCCGAACGAGAGACCCGATCTCGCGCACAGGTTCGAGGTCACCAATCGCGAGGGCGTGATCGTCGTCTGCGATGGTCCGTGCGAATCCGCCAAGGGAACGGTCAAGGCCGTCGACGTCAGCGAGCAGTCGCTCACGCGCGCCATACGCCAGGCGGTGTCGACCAAGAAGAAGATCTACTTCCTGAAGGGTCACGGCGAGGCGGGGCCGAACGACGACAAGGGTCCCGGCGCGTCGTCGGTGCGCAGCGGGCTCGAGGACGAGAACGTCACCGTCGCCGAGATCCTGCTCGCGAACGAGGCCGCCGTGCCGGCAGATGCGGATGCGGTGATCGTCGCTGGCCCCGATCACGCGCTGCAGGACCGGGAGCTCGAGCTGCTCGATCAGTACCTGCAAGCCGGCGGTTCCCTGCTCGTGGCGGCCGATCCGACCCTGAACACGAACCTCGAGGGGCAGCTCGCGAAATGGGGCATCGAGCTCGGATCCGAGATCGTCGTCGAGCAGCAGCTCCAGCTCTTCGCCGGCCCCCAGCTCGGGGTGCAGCCGGTGGTGCAGACCTACGGAGCGCATCCGATCACCGACAAGCTCCAGGGCAATCCGACCCTCTTCCGGCTGGCACGGCCGGTTCGCAAGGCGGAGGGTGCGGACGTCGTGCTCACCGAGCTCGCGATCACGAGCGCGCAGAGCTGGGGCGAGAGCGATACCGCGGGTCTTCTGGCGTCCGAGCCGGTCGGGCTCGATCCGGAGAAGGACCGGGCCGGGCCGCTCGCGATTGCCGTCGCGCGCGAGTGGAGTCCGCCCGAGGGCAAGACCCGCGGCGGGCGATTGGTCGTCGTCGGAGATTCCGACTTCATGCGCAACCGCTACGTCACGCAGTTCTACAACGGCGATTTCTTCCTGAACGCCGCGAGCTGGCTCACAGGATCGGAGGAGTTCGCGACGATCGATCGCAAACGGCCGCGCGTGGCTTCGGTGAACATGACGCTGGAGCAGTTCGCCGACTTCCGTTTCCTGGCGCTCTTCGCGCTGCCCGAGGCGATTCTCCTGCTCGGCGTCGTGAGCTGGTGGCGCCGGCGGACCTGACGTGAGCCTGCGCGGAACGCTCGTTCTCCTCGTCGTCGCGCTCGCCATCGGTGGCTACCTGTGGTTCTTCGAGATCCGTGGTGCCGAGCAGAAGGCGGAGATGGAAGCGGCGGCGCGCGTCATCTTCGCGCTCGACCCTGCGAGCGCGACGGGCCTCGAGCTCGAGACCTCCGATGGCTCGACGGCGGTGTTGGAGCGCGCCGACGCAAGCGCCTCGACGCCGGGCTGGCGCCTGAAGGCGCCGGTCGACTACCCCGCCGACGTCGACGCGGTCGATCGCGCGCTGCGCGCGCTCGAGAAGCTCGCCTCGACGGCGACGATCGAGGCGCGCCCCGACGATCTCGAGCCGTTCGGTCTCGGTGCGACCCGGAAGCACGTGACGGTGAAGTCGAGCGACGGCGAGCCGCGAACGCTCTACCTCGGTGGAAACACTCCCGTCGCGGGAGGGCGCTACGTCGAGCTCGCGGAAGACGGGAAGCGGCTCTTCGTGGTGTCCGCAGGATCGCTCGGAGGACTCACGCCCGGGCTCGTCGAGCTTCGCGACAAGCGCCTCGTTCGTGTCCCACCGCGCGAGGTCGAAGAGCTCGCGATTCGTGCGGGAGGGGCGCTGATCGTGCGGGCGAAGAAGGTCGACGGAGAGTGGGCGTTGGTCGAGCCCGAGGCCGCACCGGCCGACGAGGAGAAGATCCGGCGCGTTCTCGACGACCTGGCTCTCGCGCGTGCGAGCGCATTCGAGGACTCGCCGGGTCCGCGCGCGAGCTACGGTCTCGAGAGCCCGTCCGTCGAGATCGAGGCGCGCGCGGGGACGGTCGAGGAGCGGCTCCTCCTTGCGGAGGTCGAATCCAAGCACTGGCTCGAGCGCGTCGGCGATCCGGTGATCCTCGCGGTGAACGAACGCGTGAGCACGAGCATCCCTCGCGAGTTCTTCGCCTACCGCGCGAAGCGCGTGCTGACGCTCGATGTCGAGCAGGTGCATTCGCTCGAGATCGGCTTTCCGCGCGAAGGCCAGACGCACCGGTTGATCCGCGAGGGCGAGGTATGGAAGGCCGAACGCGATGGCCTCGAGCTGAAGCCGCTCGAGGTCGAGGACCTGCTCTACGCGCTCGCCGATCTCGATGCGACCGGCCTCGAGGGAACGAGTCCCGATCGGACGCAGATCGGGCTCGAGCCGGCCCTCGCGAAGATCGCCGCGTTCGACGAGAAGAACGCGCTGCTCGGAGAGATCGCATTCGGCGATCCGCATCCCGAGCGCGGACTTCCCGCGCTCTCGTCGCAGAGCCCGCTCATCTGGCGCGTCAGCAACGACATCGGACGCGACGTTCCGCTCTCGCCCGAGGCCTTCTCGAACCTGCTCTTGAAGTCGGCGCCCGCTAGCCCCTGAGCACGGCGAGCATCGCCTCGTGCACCACGCCGTTGCTCGCGACGACGCGCGCTCCCGACGAGGGCGGAGGGCCGCCGTCGAAGTCGCTCGTGCGTCCGCCCGCTTCTTCGACGAGCAGAAGTCCCGCGGCGACATCCCAGGCTGCCAGGTGGAGCTCCCAGTAGCCTTCGAAGCGGCCGCACGCGACGTAGGCGAAGTCGAGCGCGGCCGAACCCGCACGCCGGATCGCCTGCGCAGTCGACACGAAGCGCTCGAAGTACTCGAGGTTCGGCGTTCGCCGGGTATGCACGTCGTAGGCGAAGCCGGTGGCGAGCAGCGAGCGACGCAGCTCGCCGATCTTCGAGACTCGGATCGGTGTCCCGTTCAGGCTCGCGCCGCGGCCGCGTTCGGCGGAGAAGGTTTCGTCGCGCATCGGATCGTGCACCACGCCGACTTCGCGCTGGCCATCGACTTCGACACCGATCGAGATCGAGAAGTGCGGGAACGCGTGCGCGTAGTTCGTCGTGCCGTCGAGCGGATCGACGATCCACCGCACGCCGCTCGATCCCTCGTGCGCGCGGTTCTCTTCGGTGACGAGGCCGTCGCGAGGCCGCGACGCGAGGATGCGCTCGCGCACGAGCGCGTCGAGGGCGTGATCGACGTCGGTGACCAGGTCGATCTCGCTCGACTTCGTGGCGATCGTTCGCGGCTCGTGGAATCGCGCGCGCGCGATCGAGCCGGCTTCGCGTGCGATCGAGGTCGCGAGCGCGAGCAGCTCGCTCACGCCGGGACTCGATCCGGAACCGCCAGCGTGCGCGCTCGTCGGTCCGGGCGGCGATCTCCTCGGAGCTCTTGCCGTGGAGCTCGGCCAGGCAATCGACCACGTGCGTGACCCAAGCGGGCTCGTTGCGACGGCCACGGTGCGGCACGGGCGCGAGCAGCGGCGTGTCGGTCTCGACGAGCAGGCGTTCGAGCGGAAGAGCGGCGGCGACCTCGCGCAGCTCCGCGGCGTTCTTGAAGGTCAGGATTCCGGAGAACGAGATGTCGAACCCGCGCGCGATGCACTCGCGTGCGAACGGTGCGTCACCCGTGAAGCAGTGGATCACGCCGCCGGCACGCTCGGCGCCTTCGTCGTCGAAGATCGCGAGGATCTCGTCGAAGGCGTCGCGCGACTCGCGGCTCGCGCGGACGTGGATCACGAGGGGGCGATCGGTCTGCGCGCGCGATCCGGATCTGTGCGCGCAGCGCCGTGACCTGCGCGTCCCGTGGCGAGTGCTCGTACCAGTAGTCCAATCCGCATTCGCCGACCGCAACCACGCGCGAGTGCGCGAGCCAGCCCTGGATCGCCGTCTCCGCGATCGGACTCCATTCCGCCGCGTCGTGTGGATGCACGCCGACGCTGGCCCAGATTCCGGCATTCTCGTCGGCGAGCATCACCGCGCCGGCATTCGCGCCCACGCCGTAGCCGGCGCCGACCGCGAGCATGCCGTGCACACCCGCATCGCGCGCGCGCGCGATCAGCTCGGGGGCTTCGGCGAGGAGCTCGGGCGCGCCGACGTGCGCGTGGCTGTCGAAGATCCTCACGACGTTTCGATGCGCGGGAAGAGCGCCTCCGTCTTCCGTGTCTGTGTTCCGGAGGCGAGCTGGCCCCAGCGCAGTCGCTCCGCGAGGGGTGCGGAGGCGTCGGGCGCGCCGAGCGCGCCGAGGATCTTCGCGCTGGTCTCGGGCATGAACGGAGCGAGAAGGACCGCGATCACGCGGATCGATTCGAAGAGCTCGTACATCACGGTCGCGAGCTCGCCGGCGCGCGTGGGATCCTTCGCGAGCGTCCACGGAGCCTGGCTGTCGACGTACTTGTTCGCGGCCCCGACGAGCTCCCAGAGAGACGCGAGCGCGCGTTGGGTGGAGAACGCGCGCAGGTGCCGGTCGAGATCGGAAGCGACCTGCTCGGCTTTCGCCCGCAGCTCGCTGGCGGAGCCGCGCTCGGGAATGCGCCCGTCGAAGTATTTCCCGAGCATGCCGAGCGAGCGCGAGACGAGGTTTCCGAGATCGTTCGCGAGGTCGGCGTTGATGCGCGCGACGAGTGCTTCCTCGGAGAACTCGGCATCGAGGCCGAACGACATCTCGCGCAGCATGAAGTAGCGCAGCGACTCGTAGCCGTAGACGTCCTTCAGTGCGAGCGCATCGGCGAGATTCGTCGCGCTCTTCGAGATCTTCTGCCCACCGAGCGTCCAGTACCCGTGCACGCGCAGCTCTCGGTACAGCGGCAGGCCGGCCGCGTGCAACATGATCGGCCAGAAGACGCCGTGGAACTTCAGGATCTCCTTCGCGATCAGGTGATGCGAGCCCGCCCAGCGCTCGGCCCAGGTCGGGTCGTCCGGGTAGCCGATCGCCGAGAGGTAGCTGATCAGCGCATCGGCCCACACGTAGGCGACGAATCCCTCGTCGAAGGGAAGGGAGATCCCCCACGCGAGGCGCTCGCGCGGGCGCGAGATGCACAGATCGCCGAGCCCTCCGTCGCGCAGCATCGCCAGGACCTCGTTGCGGTAGCGCTCGGGCTCGATCAGCGACGGATTCCGGGCGAGCTCTTCGCCGAGCCAGCCGAAGTACCGCGACGTTCGGAAGAAGTAGTTCGTCTCGCGCCGGCGTTCGATCGAGCGGTTCGCGTGATTGGGGCAGCGGCCGTCGACGAGATCTCGGTCGGTCTTGAACTCCTCGCAGCCGACGCAGTAGAGCCCCTCGTACTCGCGCAGCTCGATCTCGCCCCGGTCGTGCAGCGTCTGCCAGAAGTGCCGCACGGCGTGCACGTGGACCGGATCCGTGGTGCGCAGGAATCGGTTCGGCTCGAGGCCGAGCGCGCTGCCACTGCTCGCGAAAGCGCGTCGCCATGCCGTCCACGAACGCCTGCGGCGCGACGCCCGCCGCCTCGGCGGCTTCGGCGAGCTTCTCGCCGTGCTCGTCCGTGCCGGTGATGAAGAACGAATCCTCGCCGACGAGCCGGTGATAGCGGACCAGCGTGTCCGCGTAGGTCGTCGTGTAGGCCGTCCCGAGGTGCGGTGCGGCGTTCGGATAGTAGATGGGCGTCGTGACGTAGAAGGGCGTCGACATCGCGGGGGAGGGTAGCGACTAGGCTCTCGCGCGCAGGTCGAGCAGGAGTCCCTCGACCACCAGCTGCGGGTTCAGATTCCGGCGCGCCAGCTCGCTGCGAGCCTTCGAAGCGGCTTCGAAGACGTCGAGCCAGCGCTCCAGCCCGCTGGCATCACTCGACCGAGCCGCGGCCTCTGCGTGCGTGCGCGCGAACGCCGCTTCGACCTCGAGGAAGAGCTGCGCGCGATCGCGGCCCGCTTCGCCCGGCCGCCGAAAGGATTCGGCGAAGTCGAGGATCTCGGTCGTTCCGACCCCGGCGATTCCGGACAGGAACGCGTGCATCTCGCGCGCGGCTTCGAGCGACGCATCGGCCCAGCTGCGCGCTGCCTCCGGGCTCGCGCCGCCGAGCGCGCTCGCGAGTGCGGCATCGGCTTCGGGAAGTCCGTCGGCTTCGAGCGCGGCGCGCACCTCCGGCTCGGCGAACGGCGCGAATCGCACTCGGAGTGTTCGCGAGCGAAGCGTGTGCGGCAGGGCCTGGGCGCTCGGCGTGACCAGGATCAGAACCGCGCCCGGCGGCGGCTCCTCGAGTGTCTTCAGAAGGGCGTTCGCGGACTCGGCGCGAAGCCGGTCGGCCTCGGGGATCAGGGCGACCCGGCGACCGCGTTCGTTGGACACGAGCGACAACGCCGCCCGGAGGTCGCGCACCGCCTCGATCTTGATGCGCGCACCGTCCGCGACCACCCAGTGCAGATCGGGGTGGCTCGGGCGCGCGTCGGGCGACTCGCCGTGCACTTGCAGCAGGTGGCAATCGTGACAGGCGCCACACGGATCGACCGCACCCGGGCCGACCTCTTTGCACAGGAGGAGCCGCGCGAACCAAAGGGCCGTCTCACGCTTTCCCGTGCCCGGCGGACCCTCGAAGAGGTACGCGCCGTGGACGTGGCCGCTCGCTCGCGCGCGTGCGAGCTCGGCTCGGATCCGGTTCGTGTCGGTGCCGGTCATCAGCGAGCGGCAGGATAGCGCCGGATCCACGGGAGATCTCAAGCGAACCCGTGATCGATCCGATCTGCAAAAACGGAGCTCCGGACGGAGCAGGAGTAGGGGCGGAATGGCGTTCAAGGACTTCGGCAAGGGCAAGGACGGCGGAGCGATCGCTCCCGCCAGTGGCGGTGTTGGCGCGCTCACGGCGTTCATCGATCAGGGCTCCGAGTTCTCCGGCAAGCTCAGCTTCAAGGACACGGTTCGGATCGACGGACGCTTCGAGGGCGAGATCTCGAGCGAGAACACGCTGATCGTCGGCGAGACCGGCTCGATCACCGCGACGATCCGCTCGAAGACGATCGTGATCTCGGGCGAGGTGCACGGCCAGATCAGCGCCAGTGGCCAGGTCGTCCTGCACAAGACCGCACGCGTCGACGGAGACATAAATACCTCGAGCCTGGTCGTCGAGGACGGCGCCGTCTTCACGGGTCGGGTCGAGATGAAGGATTCGAAGGAGAAGGCCACCCGGCCGACCTCTCCGCCGGCCAAGGACGTCGCGAAGAGCTAGCCCCGGCGCTAGGACACCAGCACCGAGGTCACACCGGGGACGCGCGAGCGCAGCACGGGCTCGAGCACCAGCTTGCGCGTCATCTCGCGCGCCGGACAGCGCGCGCAAGCGCCCTGAAGCTCGAGCCTCACCGTGCCGTCCTCGCTCACCGCGATCAGCTCGGCGTTGCCACCGTCGGCGACGAGCCCCGGCCGGATGATGTCGAGCGCGCGGCGAACGTGCTCGGGCTTCGCGATGCGCGAAGCCTCCGCGTTGATCTCCCCGGAGCCATCTCGTAGCCTTGCCGCCATGCGCGTCCGCGTGCTCCTGTTCGCTTCCCTGCGTGAAGCCGTCGGCCAGAAGCAACTCGACCTTGAGCTTCCCGCGGACTCGACGCTCGCCGAGCTGATCTCGAGGCTCGAGCGCGAGTATGCGGTGCTCGTGCGCTACCGCGGCCGCTTGCTCGTCAGTCTGAACGAGGAGCGCGCGCCGCTCGAGACGCAGCTCGGTGAGGGCGACGAGATCGCCCTCTTGCCGCCGGTTTCGGGTGGATCGGACCGCGCGTGGATCGATGCGCAGCCACTCTCGATGGACGCGCTGCTCGCTGAAGTGACGGGTCCGGAGATGGGCGGAGTGGTGACGTTCACCGGCATCGTGCGCAACGAGGCGCGCGGATCGGAGATCGATCACCTCGAATACGAGGCGTACGCGCCCATGGCCGAGCGCGAGCTGCGAAAGATCCACGACGAGGTCGTTGCGCGCTGGCCGCAGGTGCGGCTCGCGTTCGCGCATCGGATCGGGCGTCTCGCGATCGGCGAGGCCGCGGTGATGATCGCGGCCGCCGCGCCGCATCGGCCCGAGGCGTTCGAGGCGTGTCGCTTCGCGATCGACACGCTCAAGCAGACGGTGCCGATCTGGAAGAAGGAATTCGCGACCAGCGGCGCCTACTGGGTCGAGGAGAACCCGTGAGCGGCGACGCGCCCGCGCAACACCGAGCCTACGCGCCGAAGTCGATCGGCTGCGCCGTCCTGACGGTGAGCGACAGCCGCACCGTTGCCGACGACAAGTCCGGAAAGCTGATCGGGGACCTCCTCGAAGCCGCCGGACACCGTGTGATCGCGCACGCGATCGTGCCCGACGATGCCGCTCAGATCCGCACGGCGGTCCTGCGGGGCCTCGCGCAGGACGAGGTCGATGCCGTGATCGCCACGGGCGGAACGGGTGTCTCGCCACGCGACGTCACCCCCGACATCGCTCGAGCCGATTTTCGAGAAGAGCCTCTCGGGCTTCGGCGAGCTGTTCCGAATGCTCTCGTACGAGGAGATCGGCGCAGCGGCGGTGCTGTCGCGCGCGACCGCCGGCACCGTTGCGGGCAAGGTCGTCTACGTCATACCGGGTTCCTCCGCCGCGGTCCGGCTCGCCATGCAGAAGCTGATCCTGCCGGAGCTCGCACACATCGTCGGGCAGCTCCGCCGCGTGGACGCACCGCCTTCAGGGGCTCGGTAGCGGAGCCGAAAACCCATCGGTGGCTGCGTTTGCCCGCCGGCACCTGGGAATTCTCCTGCTCTTGCTCGTCGTCGCCGTGTTCCTGCCGAACGAGGTGGCGATCTGGGTCGATCGCGAGGGACAGACCTGGCTGAGCGACCGCGAAGCGCCTCCCCCGGGGGCGCAGCGCGTCTCGCCCGAGGATCTGGCGATCCACTGGAATGGCCGGCACATGGGAGAGCCGCTGCCTCGCGGCACGCGCTCGAGCAGCGAGGACGATCGCTATCTCTCGGCGGTGCTCGCCGCCCGCTCGGACGTGGAGCGCGGTGACCTCCAGGCGGGACTGCGCGCGCTTCGGCGCCTCTTGCGCGAACAACCGACGCGGCCCGAGGCCGCACTCCTGCTCGCACAGGTGGAGCGGCACCGCGGGCGGCTCGAGCCCGCACGCGACGCGCTCGACGCCATTCTATCGACGGCCAGCCGCGTTCCGGACCGCTGGCGCGACGCGGCCACGCGCGAACGCAGCGAGATCGAGCAGGAGCTCGAGCTCGCGAAGTCGCACGAGGGGCAGGTCTGGGAGACCCGCTCGCTCGAATCGCGTCACTTCCTCGTCAGCTTCGATCACCAGTTCGCGGGCCGGGCCTATGGTGAACAGGTCGTCGAGGTGCTCGAGCAGGCGCGTTCGGCGATGCACGCCCAGATGGGCCGCGCGCTCTCTCGACCGCTCGAGGTCCGTCTCTACACGCGCGCGCACTACCTCGAGGCCTACCGGCACCGCTTCGGCTTCGCGACCGTCGGCTTCTACGACGGTGCGATCCACGTGGTCTCGGCCAAGCGCCCGCGCAACGAGCTCTACGCGCTGCTCGTGCACGAGTACGTGCACGCGCTCTTTCAGGAAGCGACCGGCTCACATCAGCCGTTCTTTCTCAACGAGGGAATCGCCGATCGCGCCGAAGAGGCGGCCCGCGGGCGAAGTCAGCTCTCGCGCGAGGAGTGGCGACGGCTGGTCGAGGCGCTGCGAAACGACGAATGGATCCCGCTCGGCTCGCTCGTGCAGGGGTTCTCGGGCCTGAAGGGGGCGCAAGCGCTGCTCGCCTACCTCGAATCGCGGGCGACGATCGAGCTGATCGAGACGCGGCGCCCCGAGGCCATCGCCGCCTTTCTCGATGCATGCGCGGCCGGCGAGAGCTGGCAGAACGCACTTCGCGCCGCGACGGGCTGGGACACGGCCGAGTTGGAGCGCGCGCTGCAAGAAGAGGTGCGCTCTCGCTTCGCGGACGATCCGCTCGCTTCGGTCGCCGATCCCCCCTTATGATCGCACCCCGGAGGTGCGTTCCATGGATCCAGCGCTCGGGATCGCGTTGCTCTGGCTCGCGTTCACGGTCACTCACGTCGGCATGTCGAGCTTGCGTCTCCGCCCGCGACTCGTCCGCGTGCTCGGCGACGTGGGATTTCTCGGCCTGTACTCGGTCGTCGCACTCGCGATCTTCGTACCGCTGATTCGGCTCTACTTCACGAGCAAACACGCGGGAGCGCAGCTCTGGTACCTGCCGCGCGGACCGCTCCTGACCTGGGCCGTCTACATCGGAATGGGACTGGCCTTCGTGCTGCTCGTCTCGAGCTTCATGCGGCCGAGCCCCGGCGGTGTGGTTCCGGGCGAGACGACACCCCGTGGTGTCTATCGGATCACGCGCCATCCGATGGTGATGGCGTTCGTCGTCTTCGCGGTCTTCCACCTGCTGCCGAACGGATCGAGCGCGGATCTCGCGTTCTTCGGCGGCTTTGCGGTCTTCGCGCTGATCGGCGCCGCACATCAGGATCAGCGCAAGCTCGTCGTGGGACCGGCGGGTTACCGGGAGTTCTACGAGCGCACTCCCTTCCTGCCGTTCACCGGACGCGACACGCTCGCGGGTCTGCGCGAGCTCTCGCCGATCGCCGTCGTCGTGGGAATCCTGCTCGCCGTCGCGATCTGGTACTTCCACGCGAGCTGGTTCGGCGGAAATCCCTGAGGTCTCGCGGAGGCTCTCAGCTCTCGGGCGACCAGTAGTCGAAATCGACGAGGTTGGCCTTCATGTAGTCGCGCAGGCCGTCGACGAGCTTCTTCTCGAGCTGGCGGATGCGCTCGCGGGTCAGACCGAGCTCGTCGCCGATCTCCTGCAAGGTCTTCGGCTCCTCGGAAAGGATGCGCTCGCGAAGGATCTTCTGATCTCGGTCGTCGAGGTCCACCGCGAATCGCTCGATGTGCTCGCGGAGGGTCTGTCGCATGTCTTGCTCGGCGACGGCGTCGTCGATGCGCCCGTCGCTCGCCGCGAACGATTCACCGAAGCTCGCACCTCCGGGCTCGTCGCGGCGCACCGGCGCGTCGGTCGAGAGATCGCCGTGCGCGAGCCGGTGCTGGAGATCGACGACTTCGAGCTCACGCACGCCGAGCTTCTCGGCGAGCAGGCGCGGTTCAGGCTCGAGACCTTCGCGCTCGAGCTCGCGCTTGGCGCGCGAGAGTTGGAAGAAGAGCTTGCGCTCCGCACGGCTCGAGCCCACGCGCACCATGCGGATGTTGTCGATCAGGTACTTCAGGATGTACGCGCGGATCCAGTAGGACGGCGTAGGACGAGAGCTTCACGCCGCGATGCGGGTCGAAGCGCTTCACGCCCTGAAGCAGCCCGACGTTTCCTTCCTGGATCAGGTCGAACGGGTTGGTCCAGACCCGTCGGTATTCGAGCGCGATCTTCACGACCAGCCGCAGGTTCGAGAGCACGAGTTTCTGCGCCGCCTCCGGATCCCCGGACGCGAAGACCTTCTCGGCGAGCGCAAATTCCTCTTCGCGGCTGAGCAGCGCGTAGCGCCCGACCTCGTGGAAATACCGCGAGAGCGCGTCGCGCGGAACGCTCTCGAGCCCCGAAGCAGGCACGGGGACCGGGAGCGCGGTCTCCGTCGGACCGTCCTCGTTTGGGTCTTTGCGCACGGCCACAAACGTACACCTGTCGGACCGGGCCTGTCCGTGGCGAGCCGGGGCGTGGAAGGCGACTACTTCTTGAGCGAGTGAATGAACTTCACGAGCGCCCAGCGGTCCGCTTCGGGTACGACGGCGCCCCAGGGAGCCATGAGCGGTGAGCCGCCCTTCGACGCCGCACCATTGCTGATGACGTCGAAGATGTCCTTGTCGGTTCCGCCGAACTTGAAGTCGCCCTGTTGGAAATTGCGCGGGGGCGGGACGAGGGTCTTCGCCGACGGGGCCGTCGCCTGCGCCGGTCGGGCCGTGGCAGGTCTCGCAGTACATCTTGTAGACCTTGGCGCCGTTGGCGGCGTCGGCCGCAGCGACCTTCGCGGCCGCGTCGTCGGCTGCGAAACCGGCCGAGGCCGCAGTGAGGATGACGAACGAAGCGGCGAGTCCGAGAAGTACGCGCATGAAGCCCTCCAGGGTGGATGAAAGCGCGGGCGAGGTTAGAGACCGAGGCTGCGCCAGTCAACGCAACGCTCTGACGCACCCGCACGCAGAGCTATTTCCAGTGGCGGAGCATCTCGATCAGCAGCCGAACGCCGAAACCCGTGGCCCCCTTCGCGTAGTAGGGCGTCTCCTTCGTCGTCCATGCCGTGCCCGCGATGTCGAGGTGCGCCCAGGGCGTCTCGCCGACGAAATGGGAGAGGAACGCCGCCGCGGTCGAGACCCCGCCGTTGCGACCGCCCGTGTTCACGATGTCGCCGACGGTCCCCTTGATCGCGGTCTTGTGCTCGTCCCAGAGCGGGAGCGGCCAGGCCCGCTCGTGGGTCGCGTCGGCGGCGGTCGCGAACTTTCCCGATCAGCTTCTCGTCGTTCCCGAGGACGGCGCAGGCCACATCGCCCAGCGCGACGAGGCACGCGCCCGTCAGCGTGGCCAGGTCGATGATCGCGTCGGGTTTGTAGCTCGTGGCGTGGTGCAGAGCGTCGGAGAGCACGATGCGGCCCTCGGCGTCCGTGTTCAGAACCTCGATCGTCTTGCCCTGTGCGCTTCGGATGATGTCGCCCGGCACGTAGGCATTGCCGTCGGGCATGTTTTGCGCGGCGGCGACGATGCCGATCACGTGGCAGGGCAGGTCGAGCAGTGCGACGGCGCGCATCGCACCGAGCACGGCCGCGCCACCGGACATGTCGTGCTTCATCTCGTCCATGCTCGCCGATGGCTTGATCGAGATCCCGCCGGAGTCGAACGTGATGGCCTTGCCGACGAACGCGAGCCGCGGGCGCTTGCGCGCGGATTTTGCGGGCGCCCCGTGCTCGAGAACGATCAGCCGCGGCGGGTGGGCGCTTCCGCGGCCGACGGTGAGGATCCCGGCCATTTTCTCGCGCTCGAGCTCCTTCTCCGCGAAGACCGTGACCTTGAGACCATTCGCGCGTCCGAGCTTTCGCGCCTCGGATGCCAGGTGTTCCGGAGTGCAGGTCGCGCCCGGCTCGTTCGACAGATCGCGTGCGAAATTCGCCGACTCCGCGAGAACCTGTCCGAGCTTTGCGCCGCGGCGCAGAGCCGCGAGCTGGCGCGCGTCCGGTGCGAGCAGCGTGATTCCCTCGAGGGTGGGTGGACGATCGTTCCCGCTCTTGTACTTGTCGAAGCGGTACGCGCCGAGCACGAAACCCTCGACCAGCGCCCGAGCGCCTTCCTCTGCCTTCACTCGTCGGAAGGTGGGGACGACGAGCGCGCCGCGCTTGGCCTTGGCGCGAGCGAGCGCCTTGGCGGCCCGCCCGGCCGCAGCCCGCAGAGACTCGGCCGTCAGCTCCTTCTCGTCGCCGAGTCCGACGAGTACGAGGCGCTTGGCGGCGATTCCCGACACCGGAAACGAGAGCACCTCGCTCGACTTCCCGGTGAAGTCACCCGCCGCGTAGACGCGCGCGACCACGCCCCCGACCGAATCGTCGAGCGCACTCAGTGCGCGCGGTGGAGCATCGGATTTGGTGAGCGGGATCACGACCGCGTCTCCACTCGCGACGGTCGCATCTTTGCGTTGGATTTCGATCTGCATGCGTCCCCCCCTCGAACGTATTTCGGCGAGAAGCTCCGAGCTTAGCGCGTATGCGTGCAATCCGTTGACGCGTCGATGGCTGACGAGTAGCTTCCGACGGCCCCGCCAGCTCCGTCCCAAAGCTGCGCGATTCCTCTCCCCGGGGTTCCGACTGCATGCTCGACTACATATTGGGTTCGAGTCCCGTCGTCTCCGCCGTGCTTCTGCTCCTGATCCTCGCGTCGATTTCGTCGTGGGCGATTCTGGTGATGAAGTTCCGTGAGCTTCGGGCCGCGGACCAAGACACGGAAGAGTTCATCGAGGCCTACCTCGAGAGCCCCATCGAGACCGCCTACGAAGTCGCCCGCCGTCACACCGCGAGTCCGCTCGCGTCCGTGTTCAAGTCCGGCTACACGGAGATCGCCCGGCTCGAGAAGATGCAGGGAGCGCACGGGCACGTAACGAGGGACCAGGTCGACGGCGTCGTCAGTCGCCTCGGCTGGATTCGCGGCGAGGAGATGCACCGGCTCGAGCGCGGTCTGTCGTTTCTCGCGACGGTCGCGAGCTCGGGTCCGTTCGTCGGCCTGTTCGGGACCGTGGTCGGAATCATGAACTCGTTCGAGGCGATCGGCGCGTCGGGCTCGGCGAGCCTTGCGGTCGTCGCGCCCGGAATCGCCGAGGCGCTGGTCGCAACGGCGGTTGGACTGTTCGCCGCGATCCCCGCTGCGGTCGGCTACAACTACTCGAGCGCGCGCCTGAATCGGCTCTCGGCGCGGCTCGAGACCTTCTGTCTGGAGTTCTGCGACCAGCTTCGCCGCACGTCGGTGAAGGCGGCATGAACGTCGCCGACGGTCGGGGTCCGAAGCGCCAGCTCTCCGAGATCAACGTGACGCCCTTCGTCGACGTCATGTTGGTGCTCTTGATCATCTTCATGGTGACCGCGCCGCTGATGCAGCAGGGAATCGATGTCGAGCTCCCCAAGACGCAGTCGCAAGGACTGCGCTCGGACAACCAACCCCTCGTGGTCACGGTGAAGCGAGAGGGGCAGGTCTTCGTCCAAAACGCCGAGGTCCCGATCGACCAGCTCGGAGCCAAGCTCCAAGCCATCTTCGACACACGTGAGGATCGACTCGTGTATCTGCGGGCGGACTCGAAGGTCGCGTATGGAACGGTGGCGAAGGCCCTGGCCATCCTGCGCGGCGCCGGAGCCACGAGCATCGGCATGGTGACCGAGCCCGAGGCGTGACTTCATCCTATGCCCCAGTCGAGGGCCTGCTCGAGAGCCGAACGTTCCGACGCTTCCTCGCGTTCTCACTCGCGGGTCACGTCGTGCTGTTTCTTGCTCTGACCTTGCGTCCGCACCGGAGCGCGATGGTGATCTCGCCGTCGCCGGTCATGGTGAACATGGTCGACGTTCCGAAACCGGCGGCCGCTCCACCGGCTCGGAAGCCCGCTGCCAAGGCGCCACCGCCCAAGCCGGTCGCGAAGCCGGAGCCGCCGAAGCCCAAGCCGAAGGTGAACGAGGTCGTGATTCCGAAGGAACCCGCGCCGTTGGCGGCCAAGCCCAAGCCGGCGGCGAAGCCCGAGCCCGCGCCGAAGTCCGCGGAGGAGCTGCTCGCCGAGCTCACCAAGAAGGTCGAGGCTCGCAATCCACCGTCGGAACTCGCGGCGCCGTCCGAGCCGCCTGGCCCGGCCGCTCCGATGGTCGGCGGGCCCGGGGTCTTCGATCCCGTTCTCTCTCCCTGGGTGGCCCGAGTGCGGACGGTGGTGCACTCGAACTGGTCCGGGGCCCAGCTCTGCAAGGGCGTGCCGGTCTTCACGCTCGAGGTCGGGGAGAACGGTGCTCTCCGAGATCTCCAGCTCGCGCAGTCCTCCGGAGATCGCTACTGCGACGAGTCGGCCGAGCGTGCGATTCGCAAATCCGATCCGCTGCCCGCCCCGCCACGCGGTGCACTCGCGCTCGAACTCGGCATGAGTCTGAAGGACACGCTGTGATACGACGCCTCCTGCTGCTCTCGTTCCTGCTCTCGCTGGCCGTTCCCGCGTCGGCCCAGCGGATCCGCGTCGATGTGACGGGTTCTCAGCGCGCGATACCGGTGGCGGTTCAGCGGTTCGCCGCGGATCCGGCGGCTGGTGCCATCCCTGAGGAGTTCTATCACGCGCTGATTGCCGGACTCGATTTCTCGAGCGTAGCCGTGCACGTGAATCCCGACGCCTTCGTCGAACCGACGGTGACGCGGGATTTCGAGTCGCCCGCCGTACCCTGCGAGAACTGGCGTGCCATCGGCGCCGAGGGTCTCGTGCAGGGCGAGCTGCGCGTGATTCAGGGGAAGGTGCAGTCGCGTTTTCGCGTCTGGGACACAGCTCGGTGTCGTCTGCTCGGCGATGTCGCGTTTCGAGAGCGTGATCGCGCCGACCTGGGACTGCTCGCCCGCCTCGTCGCGGACGACATCGTCGAGCGATTCTCCGGCCGACGTGGCGTCTCCTCGACCGAGATCGCGTTCGTTTCCGACAACGGACGGCGCAACAAAGAGATCTGGGTGATGGCGGCCGACGGTTCGGGAAAGCGACGCGTCACGAACAACGGCTCGATCAATCTCTTTCCCGCGTGGTCTCCCGATGGGAAGGCGCTCGTCTACACGTCTTTCAAGGCGGGTATGTCGGAGCTCTTCCTCCTCTACCGAGGGAACCGCCCGGGCGTGCGGCTGATCAACACGAAGGACGAGAAATACCGCGGAGTCTGGCAGCCGAACGGCGGTCGTATCGCGGTGGTGGTCGCTCGCAAGGGATCGGACACCGACATCTACTCGGTGGCGGGAAACGGCTCGGGTCCCGTACGCTTGACCGACTCGCGCGCGATCGAAACGTCGCCGACGTTCTCACCCGACGGACGCAGGATGGCGTTCGTCTCCGATCGCGGCGGGAATCCGCAGGTCTGGATCAAGGACCTCGATACCGGCGAAGAGCGCCGTCTCACGTTCAGTGGCGTGTACAACTCGAGTCCGGCATGGTCGCCGACCGGCGAGTGGATCGCCTACGCCGCGCAGGCCGGGAACAACTTCGACATCTACCTGATCAACCCCGAGGGCACATTCACGACGCCGCTCGTCACGCACGCCCGCAGTGACGAGGATCCGGCCTGGTCGGCCGATGGCCGCAAGCTCGGTTTCAGCTCGAACCGGCGAGGTCGGAAGGAGATCTACCGGGTCGACATCGACGGCCGGAACGTGACGCTCTTGACCGATGGCTTCGGGAACTCCACCAACCCGTCGTGGTCGAACTGGCTAGACTAGTTCGCGGATGGGGTTTCGTAGCCAAATCCAGAATCCGTTTGCATATGCGCGGATTACCGGGTAGAGAATGCACCGATTTTTGTGTCGTGATCCGTCACAGGATTGTGCTTTGGATCACAGAATAGGAGGGTCTAGGGTGGTGAAGCGAGTATTTGGGCTGGCGTTGGTGGTGGTCGCGTTCGCGGCATGCGCGAAGACGCCGCCGGCGGCACCGAGCGACAAGTCCGGCTTCGGGTCCGAGGCGCCGACGAGTCGCCCGGCATCGGGCATGGGTGACAACAGTGCGTTCCGCAGCGTCTATTTCGACTTCGATCGGTCGGATCTGACGGCTGACGCGCGCGCTGGGCTTCAGGCCAATTCCAGCTACCTGAAGGCCAACTCGGGCGTGGCGATCACGATCGAGGGGCACTGCGACGAGCGAGGCAGCGCCGAGTACAACCTGGCTCTCGGCAAGCGCCGCGCCGACGCCGCCTACAAGTACCTCGCGGACCTCGGCATCGAGAGTTCGCGCATGACGACGGTCAGCTACGGCAAGGAGCGCCCGGCCGTCGAGGGGCACAACGAACTGGCTTGGGCGAAGAATCGCCGCGACGACTTCAAAGTTCGCTGATTTGGGTCGAGCCGCCCTCCGCCGCGCGCTAGCGCTCGGCGCGTCGACCTTGCTCTGCGCTTGCGTCACCGTTCCGGAGTTTCAATCGCTCCGGCGCGATGTCGATCAGTTGAAGCGGAGCAGGGCCAGCGCGCCGGCGCCGGCGGACCCTTGGACCGGCAAGCCGGCCGCCGGGGGGGATCGGTTGGCGGAGCAGGGTGCGGAGCTCGCCGCGCTTCAGGCGGAGGTTGCGAACCTTCGGGGCGAGCTCGGGGAACTGCGTCGGCAGGTCGAGCAGGGTGGAAGGTCCGCATCGCCGGTGGCGGGTACTGGACCGGAGGCGGGTAGCGCTGCTGCGGCTCCTTCGCCACCGACGGGGGGCGAGACGGCGACTCCGGACGAGAGAAGCGCGCCGCCCGAAGAGATCCGTGACTACGAAGAGGCCTTCCGGCGCTATCGAGCCGCGGACTACGCTGGAGCCATTGACCGCTTTCAGGTGTTCCTACAAACTCACCCGTCCTCCGATTACGCGGACAACGCGCTCTTCTGGATGGGCGAGTCGTACTTCAAGATGAGCGACTACGAGCAGGCGGCTGTGGCGTTCGACAAGGTCGTGAAGCGCTTCCCGAACGGAAACAAGGTGCCGGATGCGCTCTACCGACAGGGCGTCTCGCTGCTCGAAATCGGCACTCGCACCAAGCAAGAGAAGACGTACACGCCGGCCGCTTGCCAGATCTTTCGGAGGATCACAGACGAGTTCCCGAATTCGGATCGGGTTCCCGAAGCCCGCAGGCAGCTGGAGAAGTGCTCAACGTGAAGAAGACCGACCAGAAGAAGTTCCAGAAGATGTTGATCGAGCAGCGTGATCGGCTCGTCGTCAATGCGCGACGCGCGCTGAGCGGCGACATCCATCTCGATCCCGACGACTTCTCCGACGAGATCGACTCGGCGTCGGCCGAGAGCGGTCTCGCGTTCGTCGGCCGGCTTCGCGAGCGCGAACGGGCGCTCTTGCAGAAGATCGAGGCGTCTCTCGCGAAGATCGAGGCGGGCACTTTCGGCACTTGCGTGTCGTGCGGCGAGGACATCGGATTGAAGCGCCTCGAGGCGCGCCCGGTCGCAAGCCTGTGCATCGACTGCAAGAGCCAGCAGGAGAAGCTCGAACACTGAGCTCTCGGGAGGCGCCATGGCGCTGATCCTGGCGCTCGAGTCGTCGTGTGATGACCTCGCCGCCGCGGTCGTCCGCGACGGTGTCGAGGTTCTCGCCTCGGTCGTCCAGAGCCAGGACGCGGTGCATGCTCCGTACGGCGGAGTCGTGCCCGAACTCGCGAGCCGCGATCACGTCCGGCACCTGCACGCGACGGTGAGCGAGGCGCTCGAGCGCTCGAGCGTCACGCTCGACGACATCGATGCGATCGCGGTCACCTCCGGACCGGGTCTGATCGGATCTCTCCTCGTCGGTCTCTCGTTCGCGAAGGCGCTCGCGTACCGCACGCGCAAGCCCCTGGTGTCGGTGCACCACATCGAGGGGCACCTCGCGTCGGCGCGACTCGGCGAACGGCCGCTCGAGCTGCCGTACCTGGGCTTCGTCGTCTCCGGTGGCCACACCGCGCTCTACCGGGTCGATTCGCTCGCGTCCGTTCGTCTGCTCGGACAGACCCGCGACGATTCGGCAGGGGAGGCGTTCGACAAGGTCGCCAAGCGGCTCGGGCTTGGATATCCGGGTGGGCGCGAGGTGGACATCCACGCGCGGAGCGGACGGGCCGACGCGTTCGACTTCCCCCGTCCGATGCTGCGCGAGCCGAGCCTCGAGATGAGCTTCTCGGGCCTGAAGACGGCCGTGGCCCTGGAAGCCGCCCGGCTCGAGGCGCGCGCGGGCGGTGTGCTCCAAGTCGACGAGGTCTGCGACCTATGCGCTTCGTTCCAGGAGGCCGCGATCGACGTGCTGGTGGCGAAGGCGCGAAGTGCGCTCCTCCAATCCGGTCTCACACGCTTCGCTCTCGTCGGAGGGTTGGCCGCAAACTCGCGGCTGCGTGAGCGGATGAACGAGCTCGCCCTCGAAATCGGCATCGAAACCCACTTTCCGCCGCTGAAGTTGTGTACCGACAACGCGGCGATGATCGCTGCGGTCGCGGACGGAATGCTGCGCGAGGGTCGCACGGCCGCCCTCGATCTCGAGGCGTTCTCGCGCGTACCGGTCGGTCGCACGGACGCACCATAGCCTCCGAGCGACAGCGGCTCGCATCTCGCGGCCTCGCGCCGTCCCGTGCACGCGGCCAGAACTTCCTTCGCCGCCCCGAGCTCGCGACCCGGATCGTGTCACTCGTGGGTGTAGAGCCGGCCGACGCCGCGATCGAGATCGGTCCCGGCACCGGACAGCTGACGCGCGCGCTCGCACGCGTCGCGCGCCGAACGATCGCGCTCGAGGTCGATCGAGGACTCGTGCGCCTGCTCGCAGAAGAGACCGACCTGCCGGCGACCGTCGAGATCCGCGAGGCGGATGCACTTCACGCCGACTTTCCCTCGCTCGTGCGCGAGCTGATCCCACCCGTCATCCTGATCGGGAATCTCCCCTACAGCGTCGCAGGCCGGTTGCTCGGAAACGTTCTCGCGCCGGACATCCCGTTCCGCCGCATGGGCTTCATGCTTCAAGCCGAAGTCGGAGACCGGCTGCTCGCCGAGCCCGCCACGCCGGCCTACGGTGTGCTCTCGGTCTACGCGCGGGTCTGGACGGTCGCTCGGCGCGTGCTCGAGCTTTCGCCGGAGGAATTCTCGCCGCGCCCGAAGGTGCGATCGAGCTTCCTGGTCTTCGAGCCGCGGGCCGACGGCCCGAGCGTCGCCGATCCTGCGCTGCTTCGGCGCGTCGTGCGCGCCGCGTTCCAGCAGCGCCGGAAGCAGCTCAAGCGTGCGTTGAAGACGGCGTTCCCGAAGGCCGAGGCGGGACTCGAAGCTGCCGGGATCGATGCGCATCGCCGAGGCGAGACGCTGGACGAGTTCGAGTTCGCGAGGTTGACCGAGGCGCTGTCGTCGGGCGCGCCGTTGACAGACCCCACATCTCGCCCGTAGGCTCTGCGGCGTACGCTTCAGTCCGCATCGATAGAGCCTGGAAGCTGGGATCCCCATTCGGCGACACAAACGGGGACCGAGACCGAAGGCGCGCTGTTCGATGGGGATGGTGGTGCGACGAGCCCCGCCGTCCGCAGTCTGCACGCGAGAGCGGCTTCGATCTTCCAGCCTCGATCAGGTCGCTCGATTCGCTTGCGGGCCGCAGGAGGTGGAAGATGAACGAAGCTCGGGTCACCGTTCCAGCGATCGCCCGCCGCAAGGCGCGCGGCGAGAAGATCGCGATGGTCACCGCGTACGACTTCGCGTTCGCCCGCATCTTCGATACGGCGGGCGTCGATGTGCTCCTCGTCGGCGACAGCCTCGGCAACGTCGTACAGGGGAACGAGACGACGTTGCCCGTGACGCTCGACGAGATGGTCTACCACACGCGGATGGTGAGCCGTGCGGCACGACGCGCCCTGGTCCTCGGCGACATGCCCTTCGGCAGCTACCACGCGGGCACCGAGCAGGCCGTCACGAGCGCCGTCCGACTGATGAAGGAGGGAGGCGCGCACGCGGTCAAGCTCGAAGGCGGTGAACGGGTCGCCGACCGGATCGAGGCGATCGCGCGCATGGAGATTCCGGTGATGGGACACGTCGGCCTGACACCGCAGTCGGTGCACCAGTTCGGCGGCTTCCGCGTACAGGGCCGCGGCGACGCCGGTCACGATCGCGTGCTGCGCGACGCGCGCGCCGTCGAGGCGGCCGGTGCCTTCGCGGTGGTGCTCGAGTGCGTTCCCAAGGAGCTGGCGAGCGAGATCACGCAGACCCTCTCGATTCCGACGATCGGCATCGGCGCCGGCGTCGGCTGCGACGGTCAAGTGCTCGTCATGCACGATCTGCTCGGCTTGGGGGACGCCCCGCCGCCTCGCTTCGTGCGCCAGTACGTGGCGCTCGGGGAGATCGCGCGTCGCGCGGTGGAGATGTGGTCTGACGACGTCCGCAATCAGAAGTTCCCGGGCGATGTTGAATCGTACTGAGTCGAGGCTGATCCGGACCTGCGCGGAGCTCCAGCTCTGGAGCGACGAGACGCGGGCGGCCGGGCGGCGCATCGCACTGGTCCCGACGATGGGTGCGCTTCACGAAGGGCATCTCTCGCTCGTGCAGACCGCCCATCGCCTCGCGGATCGCGTGGTGGTGTCGATCTTCGTCAACCCGACCCAGTTCGGTCCCACGGAGGACTTCGCGCGCTATCCGCGCGACCTCGAGCGCGACCTCGAGAGCCTGCGCAAGGTCGGCACGGACGTCGTGTTCACGCCGTCGGTCGAGGAGATCTACCCGAACGGTGACGCGACCTGGGTGACCGTAGAGCGGCTCACGTCGGGATTGTGCGGGAGCAGCCGGCCCGGGCACTTCCGCGGCGTGACGACGGTCGTTGCGCGATTGCTCCACGCCGCGCGTCCACACGTCGCGATCTTCGGTGAGAAGGACTACCAACAGCTCGCCGTCATCCGGAGGATGGCGCGCGATCTGTGCTTCGGCGTCGAGATCGTCGGTGGCCCGATCGTGCGCGAGCCGGACGGACTGGCAATGAGCTCGCGCAACGCGTTCCTGTCACCGCGCGCACGTCAACAGGCCACGGCCTTGAACGCCTCGCTGCACGAGGCGCGTGCGCTCGTTCGCGCGGGCGTGCGCGATGCGGCCAGTGTCTGTGCGACGGCACGCCAGCGAATCGAAAAGGAACCCCTCGCCGAGATCGACTACGTGCAGCTCGTCGACGCGGAAAGCCTCGAGCCGGTGCGCGAGGTGAACGGGCGGACGCTCCTCGCGCTCGCGGTCCGCTTCGAAACCACCCGCCTGATCGACAACGCGATCCTGGAGGTCCCCGGATGCTCCTCACGCTGATGAAGTCGAAGATCCATCGTGCGACCGTGACCGATGCGAACCTCGAGTACGAGGGATCGATCACGATCGATGCAGAACTCGCCCGGGCCGCCGATCTCTTCCCCAACGAGCGCGTCGAGATCTACGACGTGACCAACGGCTCCCGGCTCGCGACCTACGTGATTCACGGCGAGCCGGGCAGCGGCGTGATCGGCATCAACGGTGCGGCCGCACACCTGGTGAAGCCGGGGGATCTCGTGATCATCGCGAGCTACGCGCAGATGACGACGGACGAGGCGCGCGACCATCAGCCGCGAGTCTGCTTCGTCGACGGGCAGAACGCCCTCCGCTAGGCTGCCGGGGCTTGGCCGAGCCCGCCCGAAAATCGATCTGCAAGAACCGCAAAGCGCGCTTTCAGTACCAGATCGACGAGACCGTCGAAGCGGGTCTGGTGCTGACCGGTTCCGAGGTGAAGTCGCTCCGTGCGGGAGCCGCCAACCTCTCCGATGCCTACGCGCAGGTTCGAGGCAGCGAGGTGTACCTGATGAAGGCGCACATCGCGCCCTACACGAATGCGGGTCGCGAGAACCACCTGCCCGAGCGTCCGCGCAAGCTGCTCCTGCACCGGCGCGAGATCGATCGACTCGGCGGGCGCCTGCGCGAGAAGGGCCTCACGCTCGTTCCGATCGAGCTCTACTTCAAGGAGGGGCGGGCCAAGGTCGAGCTCGGGCTCGGGCGCGGAAAGAAGCTGCACGACAAGCGCGAGTCGATCGCCACCCGCGAGTCGGAGCGGCGTGTCCGCCAGGCGGTTCGGCGCCGCGCCAAGCGAGGATGAGCCGGCTCCTGGCGGCTGCGGTCTCGGCCGGACTGCTCGTCGGGTGCGAAACCGCGGAGCCACGGTACGAGCCGAGTCGCTGGGACTACTGGAGCTTCCGCGCTCGGGTCGGGGAGCTCGCCGAGCCGAACTACCTTCCCTGGGTCATGCACCGCGAACCCCTGCCCGGCGGGGGAGTGGCGCTCGTCGCTTGCCGTTGGCCGGACGCGGCGTTCCCGCTGCGCTACTTCGTGGTTCCGCCGCGATTTCCCGAACCGAGTGAAGACGAGGATCGAAGGCGCGACCCGGCCGACTACGTGCGCGCCGTCGACGAGGCGTTCGCCTCCTGGCAGCGTGCGATCGGTCCGCCGGTGCATTTCGAGCGCGTCGATCGGCGGGAGGATGCCGCGATCGAGATCGCGCTCGAGGCTCGGGTCCAGGAGGTGGACGAGGGCGCGGTGCTCGGCGTCGTGCGTGGCGAGAGCTCGCGCTGCCACGTGGAGGCGTTGGGTCCGACACCGGATCGTGTCGAGATCCGCTTCGCCCCGAGCGAGGCGACGATCTTCATCGCCGACTCGATGGGATGGCTGACGCAGCGCCAGGTTCGCGCGGTCGCGTTGCACGAGATTGGCCACCTGCTCGGCGTCTCCGGTCAGCACAGTCCACTCGCGGGCGACGTGATGTACGCCGTCGCCGGAGATCGACGCATCGAGGCGCTCTCGGAGCACGATCGCGGCTCGCTTCGCGCTCTCTACGCGGTCCCGCCCGGCTCCGTCTTCGCGCGCGTGGGCGAGCCTCGTGAGGAGCCGCTCTCCGCGGTCAAGCGGGGACCCCCGAAGCTCGCGGGCGAAACGGTCGACGCTCGCAACGGTTTCCGAGTGCGCTTCCCGGTCGGCTGGCAGGTGATCCGCGCGCCGAACGGTTGGATCGCGGTCGATGGTGTGTCGTGGGACTACGACGCCTCGATTCAGGTCGTCGCGTCGCGCGGGACGCCGGGCGCGCACTTGTCCGTACTTGCCGGTCGTGGACTCGCGCACGGCGACGATCTGAGCTCGGAAGTCTTCGAGCTCGATGGCGAGTCGATCGCGCGGATCGTCACTCGCGGCAGCGAGCGCGCGGAGCAGACCGACGTGATCCGCTGGCGCGACGGCTGGGTCTTGATCGTGATCGCGGATTCCCGGTCGCGCGACTTCGCCCTGTATCAGCCCTGGTTCCAGCTCGTGCTGCTCTCGCTCGAGCCGCTCGACGGGACGGAGATCGGCTCAGGACGCCCGCAATAGACCGCGGAAGCTCCAGGTGATGCCGATGGCGACCGCGACAATCGCCCCGGCGACGATCAGATTGGCGATCGATGGCTCCGCCGCGGCTCGTCCCAAGAAGGTGAAGACACCGGAGCGCGGGAGAAAGCCGACCCCGATCGCGGCGCAGAAGGGCGCGAGGCGCATGCGCGAGACGCCGGCGCTCGCGTAGATCGGCGTCAGCGGCGAGATCGGAACCGCGGTGTAGAGCGCGAGCCAGGGCATGCCGCGATTCGCGAGCAGATCGTCGAAGATCCGCAGGACGCTGCCGAGCCGCGACTGCACGGCGTCGCGGCCGAAGGCGCGTGCGATGCCGAAGATCAGGGCGCCGCCGACCAGTCCCCCGATCGCGCCGTAGATCGCGCCGAGCCAGGGTCCGAAGAGCATTCCGCACGCGAAGAGCACCAGCCACGAGGGAAGCCAGAGAAAGGGTCGGAACGCCATGATCGCGACGAAGGCGAGCGGTCCGAAGACGCCGAGCGCGGCGATGTGATCGCGAAGCGCTTCTGCCTTCCACTCGAGCCCGGAGTGGACGTGAAGCCAGTAGAAGCCGCCCGCGCCGATCGCGACGACGACGGCGGAGAGCAGTTGTTCGATTCGATGTCGCGTCAACGAGGACTCCCCGATACTCGGAGCAGCAGACCCTTCAGGTACTCGCCCTGCGGATGGCGCAGCGACACGGGGTGATCGGGGGGCGCGCCGAGAATCGAGAGGACCTGCACCTCGCGCCCGGCGTCGTGCGCGGCCGAGAACACGACCTTGCGGAACAACTCGGGCTCCACGTGATGCGAGCAGCTGAAGGTGAGCACGTGCGCACCGTCGGAAACGCGGCGAAGCGCGCGCAGATTCAGGTCCTTGTACGCGCGACAGGCGGCGTTGACGTCGCGCTTGCGCTTTGCGAACGGCGGTGGGTCGACCGAGACGAGATCGAACGCGCGCGTGTCCTTGCGCAGGAACTCGTTGACGTCGCCCGAGACGATCTCGCAGCCCGGCGCGTTGCGCTCGAGCAACTTCACGGCCTGCTCCGAGGATTCCACCGCCACGACTTCAACCGCGCCCCCGGTCTGTGCCGCGCGCGCGAAGCCACCGGTGTGCGCGAAGAGATCGAGCGCGCGAGCTCCGGTGGCGAGTCGCGCGAAGAGATCACGTGCATCGCGCTGGTCGAGGTAGAAGCCGGTCTTCTGGCCGTGCCGCAGATCGACCTGATAGCGACGCCCCCGCTCCTCGATCTCCAAGGGCTCGGTCGGAACATCGCCGCAGAGCACGGCGCCGGGAATGCCCTCTGCACGCAGCCAGGCGCCGCGCGAGCCCGTCTTCGCGGTCAGGATCTCCCCGATCTGCGCCGCGCGACGCAGCATCGCGGGCGTGCCGACGCGAACGCTGAGCCAGTCGCCGTAGCGATCGACGGTGAGCCCCGGCAGCCCGTCGGCCTCCGAGTGCATGAGCCGAAGCGCGTCGGTCCCTTGCAGCAACGGATGCGCAACTCGCCAGGCGAGCGCGTGCTCGAGCGAGTCCGCGAGCCAGGCCCGCTCGTCGATCTCGTCCTTGCCGAACGAGAGCAGTCGCACCCGGATCTGCGCATCCGGGTCCCAATCGCCGATCCCGAGCCGCGTGCCTGCCGGATCGCAGACCTGCACCAATTCACCCGGAGCGGGCTCTCCATCGACGCGTCCGACGCTGCCCGAGAGCAGCCAGGGGTGACCGAGAGCGACGGATCGCTCGCGTCCCGGCCGCAATACGACGCTCGCGAGCTTCACTTCGATCTCCTCGGGGACGTCGTCTTGACGCGCATGGGGGGCCGCTTAGTATGCCAAACGTTCCTTGGGGGCGATCGGTTTCGACGGATGGTCGAGGTCGTCCGCTGCGTGCCGAGGTGCCGAATCCTCGAAAAACTTGCGGCAAAGCCAATCTAATTGGCGACAACACTCTCGCTCTCGCTGCCTAGCTAATACCTAGAGCAACGAGCACGCCCGCGCCCGATGTCTGCTGAGGCGCGGGGGTGTCATACCAGCAGGCTGGTCCAAGTCCTCGTCGGGGGGAGGCGGACGAGAAAACACCCGACTCGCGACCGGCTCGGCGCGTGCCGAAGCCAGGCCGGCCGCTAAAACAAACACGGCGCTACGCACGTAGACGCGGGCGGAAGACGCCATTCGGACCCGGGTTCAATTCCCGGCGCCTCCACCACCCGAACCACGCGATCCCGTCACCGCGAACGGACGGAGCGGTCGCGCGCGCGGGCCAATCCCAAATTCTCGCGGATGGCTTGTATCTTTCCGCTTCCACCGACGAGGAGAGTGAGATGGCCGGTCTCGAGACCACCCCCGAGATGTTCGACCTGCGGATGTCCGAGCGCGCGAAGCCGCTGCTCGAGCGCGTGAAGGAATTCGTCGCGAAAGAGGTCGACCCGATCACGCACGAGTTCTACCGGCTCGGCGAGAACCGCGCGGAGCGCTGGTCGTGGGCGCCGGGGCAGCTCGAGCTGCTCGACGGCGTGAAGGCGAAGGCCAAGGCGAACGGGCTCTGGAACTTCTTCCTGCCCGACGCGGAAACGGGGCAGGGCCTCGCGAACCTCGACTACGCGTACATCGCGGCGGAGCTGGGCAAGAACCCGCTCGCGTCGGAGTGCCTGAACTGCTCCGCGCCCGACACCGGCAACATGGAGGTGCTCGAGCGCGTCGGCACGCCCGAGCAGAAGAAGCGCTGGCTCGAGCCGCTCCTGAACGGCGAGATCCGGTCCGCGTACGCGATGACCGAGCCCGACCTCGCGTCGTCGGACGCGAAGAACATCTCGTGCCGAGCCGTGCTCGACGGCGACGAGTGGGTGATCAACGGCGAGAAGTACTACATCTCGGGCGTCGGCGACCCGCGCTGCAAGATCATGATCGTGATGGTGCAGACGAATCCCGACGCGCCACCGCACCTGCGGCAGTCGCAGATCCTCGTGCCGACCGACGCGCCGCGGCTTCGAGATCCTCGGACCGATGCACGTCTTCGGGAAGGACGACGCGCCGCACGGCCACATGCACATCCGCTTCGACGACTGCCGCGTTCCGAAGGAGAACATCCTGCTCGGCGAGGGCCGCGGCTTCGAGATCTCGCAGGTGCGTCTCGGTCCAGGCCGCATCCACCACTGCATGCGCTCGATCGGCGCCGCGGAGCGCGCGATCGAATTGATGGTCAAGCGCGGCCTGACGCGCGAGGCGTTCGGCAGGCGGCTCGCGAATCTCGGCAAGAACACGGAGCTGATCGCAAAGGCGCGGATCGAGATCGAGGCGATGCGCATGATGGTGCTCAAGGCCGCCAAGGCCATGGACGTGCTCGGGAACGCCCCGGCGCGCATCTGGGTGAGCGCGATCAAGGCGATGGTGCCCGAGCGCGTCTGCAAGATCATCGACGACGCGATCCAGATCCACGGCGCGACGGGGGTCTCGCAGTGGACGCCGCTCGCCGACATGTATGCGAGCCAGCGCACGCTTCGGCTCGCGGACGGTCCCGACGAGGTGCACTGGTACGTCGTCGGCCGTGCGGAGATCGCGCGCTGGGTCGAGGCGGGCGGGGGCCAGTACGATCCGAAGTCGAGCTACGGCACGCGGGCCCACGAGGGCAAGGTCTTCACCGGCCCCTGAGAGAACCTGGATCCGCGCTTCGAGCTAGGCTGCCTTTCCGGCCGCGATCTGCGCCGCCAGGGAGAGCGCGTCCGCCAGCCGGGTGCAGTTGTAGGTCGAAAGCCCGTTTGCGCTCGCGGTCTTCGACCAGCGCTTCGCGCCCATCGCCGCCACCGCACTCGTGCCGAGGATGTTGATCACCGCGCGAATCCGGTTTCGAAGTCCGATCTCGACGCAGGCCGTCTCGATCCAGTTCAGGTCGGCTTGCGAGGGGACGCCGGGGTTCTTCGTCAGATCGACGACCCAGGTCAGTGAACCCGTCCGGCCGCATTCGTCGAGGCCCCGCTCCAGCGCTTCTCGCAGATGTGGCGTCGTCATGGAGATCCACGTTGCGACGAGCGCCTTCGCGTCGGGGTGATGCACGACGTCGACGGTTCCGGCGACCGAGAAGAGCGGTTGTCCCGCCATGGTCGAGGCCTCCCGATGAGATCCGTCGATGAAATCGGTCGGAGCATCGATCGCCTTGATGGCGATGTCCGGGCGCAGGTCGTTGTCGTCGCTGTCCGGTGTAGGTGCCTCCTGTCTCCGGTACGCGCTAAGCTAGCTCGTCCATGCCGGTCTCTGTCGCTGACGGCCCGCACAGGCCGACGCCGCTCGCACCGGGAGAGTTGCGCAGCATCGATGCGTGGTGGCGAGCGGCGAACTACCTGTCGGTCGGGCAGATCTATCTGCTCGACAATCCACTCCTGCGCGAGCCGCTGACTCTTTCGCACATCAAGCCGCGCCTGCTCGGGCACTGGGGGACGGCGCCGGGGCTGAATCTCGTCTACGCCCATCTGAACCGCGTCATCCGGAATCGCGATCTCGACGTCTTGTACGTGGCGGGGCCGGGGCACGGCGGTCCCGCGCTCGTGGCGAACACCTGGCTCGAAGGCAGCTACACCGACGTGTACCCGAACGTGCCGCAGGACGCGGGCGGCCTGCGCCTCTTGTTTCGGCAGTTCTCGTTTCCCGGTGGCGTGGGCAGCCACGTCACGCCCGAGACTCCCGGTTCGCTGCACGAGGGTGGCGAGCTCGGCTACGCGCTCTCGCACGCGTACGGGGCGGCCTTCGACAACCCCGATCTGATCGTCGCGTGCGTGATCGGCGATGGCGAGGCGGAGACCGGCCCGCTGGCCGCGTCGTGGCACTCGAACAAGTTCCTGAATCCCGTCACCGACGGGGCGGTGCTGCCGATTCTGCACCTCAACGGCTATAAGATCGCGAACCCCACCGTGCTCGCTCGCATTCCGACCGACGAGCTGCGCAGCCTGCTCGTCGGCTACGGATACGCGCCGCACTTCGTCTCCGGCGACGAGCCCGAATCGGTGCACCGGCAATTGGCCTCGACGCTCGACGCGGTGGTGGACGAGATCGCCGCGATCCAGCGAGCCGCGCGTGTCGACGGCGAGACCCGCCGGCCGGCGTGGCCGATGATCGTGCTCGAGACGCCGAAGGGATGGACCGGACCGAAGCAGGTCGACGGCAAGAAGACCGAGGGCTCGTGGCGTTCGCATCAAGTGCCGCTGGCCGACCTGGCCACGCGCCCCGATCACATCGAGCTCCTGCAGAAGTGGCTGCGCAGCTACCGGCCGGAGGAGCTCTTCGACGCCAGCGGTCGGCCCTGCGCCGAGATCCTCTCGCTGGCGCCGGCGGGCGCGCGCCGGATGGGCTCGAGCCCGCACGCCAACGGCGGCATGCTATTGCGCGATCTGCGTCTGCCCGGATTCGCGGACTACGCCGTCGAAGTCGAGCACGCGGGACAGGTCAAGGCCGAAGCGACGCGCGTGCTCGGTCACTACCTCCGCGACGTGATGCGCGCGAACGCGTCGCAGCGGAACTTCCGCGTCGTCGGCCCCGACGAGACCGCTTCCAATCGCCTGACGTCGCTTTTCGAGGCGACCTCGCGGGCCTGGAATGCGGAACGCATGCCCGACGACGAGCATCTGGCGCGCGATGGTCGCGTCCTGGAGATCCTCTCCGAGCACACCTGTCAGGGCTGGCTCGAGGGCTACCTGCTCTCGGGTCGCCACGGGTTGTTCTCCTGCTACGAGGCGTTCATCCACATCGTCGATTCGATGTTCAATCAACACGCCAAGTGGCTGAAGATGGCGGCGACGATCCCGTGGCGGCGCCCGATCGCGTCGCTCAACATCCTGCTCACGTCACACGTCTGGCACCAGGACCACAACGGCTTCTCGCACCAGGACCCGGGCTTCATCGATCTCGTGGTGAACAAGAAGGCCGACACGATTCGCGTCTACCTGCCGCCGGACGCCAATACGCTGCTCTGCGTGGCCGACACCTGTCTGCGATCGCGCGACCTGGTGAACGTGATCGTCGCGGGCAAGCAGCCACAGCTTCAGTGGCTCGGAATGGACGCGGCCTTGAAGCACTGCAGCGCGGGAATCGGCGTCTGGGAATGGGCGAGCAACGACCTGCGCGGCGAACCCGACGTCGTGATGGCCTGCGCCGGCGACGTGCCGACGCTGGAGACACTGGCGGCGGTGCAGATGCTGCGCGAACACGTGCCCGAGCTGCGCGTGCGCGTGATCAACGTCGTCGATCTGATGACGCTCCAACCGCGTGAAGAGCACCCGCACGGCCTGTCGAACTCCGATTTCGACGCGCTCTTCACCCGGGACAAGCCGATCCTCTTCGCGTACCACGGCTACCCGTGGCTGATCCATCGCCTGACCTATCGGCGCACGAACCACGAGAACCTGCACGTGCGCGGTTACAAGGAGGAAGGCACGACCACGACGCCGTTCGACATGACGGTTCTCAACGACCTCGATCGCTTTCATCTCTTCGGCGACGTCGCGGATCGCGTCTCCAAGCTGCAGTATCGCGCCGGTCACATGAAGCAATGGGTGCGCGACAAGCACATCGAGCACCGCCAGTACATCCTGGAGCACGGCGAGGACATGCCCGAAGTCCGCGACTGGACGTGGACCGGATCAGTCGGTCGCTGACGAAGTCGGGGCGGACGGCGCGATCCAGAGCTCGACCTTGCGCTCGCTTCCGTCGGTCGGGAATGAGACGAGCTCGTCGTCGCAGCGAGCGCCGTCGACGCGGAGCTCTCCCGCGCGCGACGGATCCACGCGGACCACGATCGCGAGCGATCCCGGACCCCGACGGACGACGGCTTCGAAGCCATCCCATGCGCTCGGGAGCCGAGGCCGCAGAGCGAGCCGCCCGCTCTCCAGACGTAGACCGAGGATCGCCTCGACCGCGAGCCGCCACGTCCAGGAGGCCGAGCCCGTGTACCAGGTCCAGCCCCCGCGGCCGAGATGCGGCGCGACCCCGCCGACGTCGCCGGCGAGCACGTACGGCTCTACGCGATAGCGCGCGAGATCGTCGCGAGTGGTCGCGTGACGGATCGGGTTCATCCGTTCGAAGAGTCGATGGGCGGTGTCGCCGTCGCCGGTCTCGGCGAACGCCCACGCGAGCCACGCGGCGGCGTGCGTGTACTGGCCGCCGTTCTCGCGAATTCCCGGGGGATACGCCTTGATGTAGCCGGGGTCCCGCGGCGTCGTGTCGAACGGCGGCCAGAGCAGCCTCACGAGATCGGGGTCGTCGCGAACGAGCTCTCGACGCGCGGATGCGAGCGCCTGGTGGCTTCGACCGTTCGTCCGCGCTCCGGAGAGGACGGACCACGATTGCGCGATCGAGTCGATCCGGCACTCGTCGTTCGCGTTCGATCCGAGCGGTCGGCCGTCGTCGTCGAACGCGCGAATCCACCACTCCCCGTCCCAGGCGACGCGTGTGATCGCGGCCTCGAGCACGTCGGCGCGCGCGCGCCAGCGGCCGGCGAGTGCGGCTTCTCCGCGGCGCTCGCAAAGTGAAGCGAACCCGTTCAGCGTCGCGAACGCGAACCAGCCCAGCCACACGCTTTCGCCCGAGCCGCGCGCTCCGAGCCGATCGAAGCCATCGTTCCAGTCGCCGGCGCCGATCAGGGGGAGGCCGTGTCGCCCGCTCGTCACGCCGCGCTCGAGCGCGCGCTCGCAGTGCTCGAACATCGTTCCTGCGGTCTCCGTGCTCTCGAAGCGCGCGTAGCGGTCGTGCTCTTGCGGCGACAGTTCGGGCGCGCGCAGGAACGGGACTTCCTCGTCGAGAACCGAGTCGTCACCGGTGGCCTGCACGTAACACGTCATTGCGTAGGGAAGCCAGAGCAGGTCGTCCGAGCATCGGGTCCGGATGCCGCGATCGGTCGGTGGATGCCACCAGTGGAGCACGTCCCCGTCCTCGAACTGATGAGCGGCGCATGCGAGCAGGTGTGCACGTGCGCGCTCGGGCTCGGCGTGGAGCAGCGCGAGGACGTCCTGAAGCTGGTCGCGGTAGCCGAACGCTCCGCTCGCCTGGTAGAAACCCGCGCGCGCCAGGATCCGCGACGCGAGGGACTGATACAGGAGCCAGCGGTTCGCCAGAAGATCGAGGGCCGCGTCCGGTGTTCGGACCTGCACCGCGCCGAGCAGGCGATCCCAGTGACGTGCGCGCTCGTCGTCCGCACGTTCGATGCGCGCCGGGTCTCGGAACTCGCGCACGAGCTCGAGCGCGTGGGCGCGGTCGCGACCCTGACCCAGGATGAACGAGACGGTGACCTCCGACTTCGGCGCGAGGTCGAGGTGAACCTGGTAGGCCGCGCCGGGATCGGCTCCCGCTTCCGTGCGGCCACTCAGTCCCCAGCGCCGTAGCGCGGCGGGATCGGAGAGATCGCCTTCCAGCCCGAGGAACTCGCGGCGATCGGCGGTCACGCCGTGCGGATCCAGCGTCGCCGAGAGGAATGCCACGCGCGCGCCGAAGTCGCCGTTCCACGGATTGTGGGCGAGCAGGGCCGATCCATCCGGCTCCCAGGTGCAGACGACGTGGGAGCGGGCCTGGCTCGGCAGCGCACCGAGCAGCCACTCCGCCCAGTACGTCGCGGTGATCCGACGAGAACGCGACGAGAGGTTCTCGAGCCGGAGCCGCGCGATCTTCACCGGCGCATCCGGCGGAACGAATACGCGCAGCTCCTGCTCCAGCTCGTGCGAGATCCGCCGCCAGCTCGTCGTGCCGGCGCCGTGGCGGATCTCGCAGGACGTGGAGCCGCCCGCGGGATTCGGCGTCACGCTGAACACCTCTCGCGTCTGCTCGTCCCGCAAGAGCACGGCTTCGCTGGGTGGATCCGCGACGGGATCGTTCGACCACGGCGTCAGACGGTTCTCGCCGCTGTTCTCGCTCCACGTGAAGCCGCCGCCGGACTCCGTCACGAGACACCCGAACGCATCGTTCGCGAGGACGTTCGCCCACGGTGCCGGTGTCCGGGCTCCGTCCGCGAGGTGAATCACGTACTCGCGCCCGTCCGGCGTGAAGCCACCGAGTCCGTTGTCGAAGAGGAGTCCCACGGGCCGCTCGAGCTCGCGCCGTGCCGACGGGTCGGGTGCCGGCAACGGGTGCGGCGCGACGAAGAGCGGCGGATCCGACGGCGGCACGGGCGCCCTGGAGAGCTGCTCGGCGAGCGACCCGCGTGTGTCGTCGAGCACGACCTGGGCGCAGCACTCCAGGAGCCGCAGCTCCTCCTCGCTCACTTGATCGGCGAAGACGATGTGGACGCCGCCGCGTTGACCGAGATCGCCCGCGACGCCGGCCGCGGTGAGCATCGCGAACAACTCCTCACGCAGCGTCTCGACGTACCCCGACACGCCGCGCTTCAGGACGACCAGGTCGATCGCGAGACCGCGCTTGCGCCAGTACGCGTGCGCACGAACGAGCTCTGCGAGCAGCTCCGCTCCGGCAGAGTCGCTCGTCCCCAGCAGGAGAATCGGGTGATCGCCCGAAATCCCGAGACGCCAGAGCGACGACTGGCCCAGCTCGTTTGCGACGCGCCGGGCGGGCGAGGCACCGAGCGTCGCGGCCCGGGCGATCAGGAGCGAACCGAGCGCCTGAAGCCGTGACAGCTCTTCGTGGGGAAGCGCGAGCTGTTGCAGCTCGCGCGCGACATCTCCCGCAGCGTCGGCGATCGCCCACTCGAGTGCCGAGAGAGTCTCGTAGCGTCCGGCGGCCTCGAGAACGGTCTCGCGTGATCCACCCGCGAAGGTGAGAAACGCCATCTCGCAGCGTTCGTAGGGATCGAGGGAAACGCGAAGCTGCAGCGCCACCGCGGGATCCAGCGTGAATCCCGTCGTGCCCGACAGCCCATCGGACACCCCGCGTGGGTGCTGGAGCGTTCCGCCTCGACCGAGGAACGCCTCACGGTCCGCGTCGTGCCCGGAGCACACCGAGCGCGGATCTCCGCAGATCACGCGGTGCAGCAGGCTCGGCGCCTTCTCGAGCGGGCTCCGCGCCCTGCGTGTGAGGAGGATTCCATTCAATCCGGGAATCCACTCGGCGCCGACGAAGAGCTTGCTGTAGGCGGGATGTCGTTCGTCCTCGAGCGGCGGCGCGAGCGCGATCTCTGCATAGCTCGTGACCGTGAGCTCCCGCCGCACGCCGCTCTCGTTCGTGAGCGTCAGTCGGCGGATCTCGAGATCGTCTCCGCTCACGACGGCGACGTCGAGATGGCTCGCGATTCCCGCCTCGCGTCGATGGAGCTCGGCGAGGTGCGCGTGGAAGACGACGCGCGCGTCGTCCGCACCGCGGCCGGTCGGCTGTCGGCCGGCCGACCAGATCTCGCCGCTCGCGCCGTCGCGCAGGTAGATCCAGAGCCCGCAGTCGTCGCGCGTCGAATCGGGTCGCCAGCGCGTCAGCGCGAATTCGTTCCAGCGCAGCCCGCCTGCACCCGCCGCCGAGATCCACGATGAAAGCCGGCCATTGCCGAGCGTCAGAATGCGCGGCGCACCCGAGACCCCCGCGGGTGTCCACGGGCCGGGGATGACCCATGTCGAATCGCGCACGACGGCTCCGCTCTTGCGCTCGTCGCGGACGAAGGCCGGAGGCAGCTCGCGCGGAATCCGCTCGTGCAGAAGCAGCTCGGCGGAGCGCATGCGCAGGTCGGTGTGGAAGCGGCGCACGAGCACGTCGCCGTGAAGCGCGTTGTCGAGCGCGGCGAGGATCATTCCCTGGTGGTGCGCCATGTAGGCGCGCACGGGTTCGAAGCGGCGCCCGGGCCGCATGCGTTCCGGCGTGAAGTCGGCCGCTTCGAGCAACCCGAACATCCCGGAGAGCGACATCGACTCCAGCGCCCGCAGGTTCTCGACGGCGGCGCGTTTCCGGATCGGGAGCGCGAGCGCCGACGCGTAAGGCGAGACGACCCGGTCGCGAGCGAGGCCGCGGCGCAGGCCGAGTCCGGGCACACCGAAGCTCTGGTATCGGTAGTTGCCGCCGGGATCGAACGAGCTGAAGGCGGACTCGGAGATCCCCCAGGGAATTCCGAGCTGCCGCGCCCAGTCGCGCTGGGTGTCGATCACGGCTCGCTCGCTCTGCGCGAGCAACGTTCCGGGTTGCGAGCGCAGGAAGAGCGGCGGCATCAGGTACTCGAACATCGAGCCACCCCACGAGACCAACGCGAGCCCGCCCGCGGACCGCGCGATCGGCCGACCGAGGTGGAACCAGTGCTCGATCGGGGCGTCGCCTTTCGCGATCGCAAAGAAACTCGCGAGCCGCGATTCGCTCGCGAGCAGATCGTAGTGATTCGCGTCGAACCGGTCCGCGCTCGCGTTGTACCCGATCCGAAATCGGCGAGCTTCGTCGTCGTAGAGGAACCGGAAATCCATCTCCCAGGCGAGCTCTTCCGACCGGCGTCCGATCTCGTCGAGTGATTCCCGCAGCGCCTCTGCCTCGGCGCTGCCTCGCTCGAGCGCGCGGCGCATCCGCAGGTCCCACTCGCATCCGGCCTCGTTCAGCTCGGGTGCAGCTCCCACCGGCGGGAGCAGTTCGCGCGCGCGCGTGCACTGCACGGCGGCCCTCTGCAGGGACAGGGTCGAGGGGAGCTCGCGCAGCAGCGAGGCCGCGAGCTCCGCTCGCTCGGGGGGAGGCGCGTCGAGAAGTGGCAGCCACGGCGCGAGCTCGTCGAGATCGCGCTGCATTCCGCGCAGATGGTGATGCGCGCGCTCCAGCCACGTGCGCAGACTTCGCACCGCATCGGCCGGGAGCGGAGCGAGATCGAGTGCCCGTGCGAACGCGCGATCGAGCTCGGCTCTCTCGCCCTGACAGAGCCGTCCGAGCACCTGCGCGTGCTGAGCCGGGTCTCGATGCGCCGTCGCTGCGAGCTCGGACATGGCGCGCACCCGAACTCGGAGCTCGCTGCTCGCCGCGTCGGACATCCCCTCGATCGCGTCGCCGAGCAGCGAGAGCACGTCGCGCAGCCCCGACCAGGCGTGCGGGCGGAGTGCCGGACCGGACGTGAGCTCCTGCGTGCCTTCCTTCAGCGTCACCAGCGAGACGGCGAGATTTCCGCTGTCGACCGCCGACACGTAGCGTGGCTCGAGCGGCGCGAGGGACTGCGTGTCGTACCAGTTCAGGAAGTGTCCGCGGTGGCGCTGCAGACGCGCGAGCGTGTCGAGGCTGTTGCGCAGACGCTCCGAGAGCTCGTGCAGGCCGAGATAGCCGAAGTCCGTCGCCGCGAGCGTCGAGACCAGCGCCATTCCGATGTTGGTCGGCGACGTGCGACGCGCGAGCACGCGGTGGGGATGCTCTTGCAGGTTGTCCGGAGGAAGCCAGTGGTCCTCCGGCCCGACGAACATCTCGAAGTAGAGCCAGGTCCGGCGCGCGAGGCGGCGCAGGTACTGTTCGTGATGCCGACCGATCGCCTGCGCTCCGAATTCGCGCGGACGTCCGATCGCGAGCGCGACCTCGGGCGCGAGCAGCCAGAGCAGCAGAACGCCCGCCGCCGCGGGCAGGGCCTCGGGTCGAATCAGGGCGATCGCCGTCGCAGCCGTTATTGCCGCCGCCGGAGCCGGAGCGAGACTTCGCCAGACGGCGAGACGCGAGCTCTGCCGCTCGATCGATGCGTCCACCGCGGCCGCCGCGGTCCACTGCAGAAGGTGCTTGCGGCTGACGGTCAGGCGCCAGAGCGTGCGGGCGATCGCGTCGACCGCGACCCGCGCGTCGTTCACCAGGAAGGTCGTGACGAGGAACCAGTGGCCCGAGTGGTCGGCGGCAGAGTGGAACGCTCCGCGCACCGCACCGCGGCGGCGCCCTCGGGCGAGACCCGTGACGAGGTTCAGAAAGAGGTGGGCCGAGGGCGCGAGCACGCCGAGCGCCGTCCACGCCCAGGGACTTCCCGGCAGGAACAGCCAGCCCGCGACGAACAACGCGACAATTGCGGGAGGGAGCAGGCTGCGCCGGAGGTTGTCGAAGATCTTCCATCGGTCCAGGAGTGACAGCCGGTTCGCGAGTCGCGTGCCGCCCGGACCGGGTGCATGACGGCCGAGCCAGGGAAGCAGCTGCCAATCACCGCGCATCCAGCGGTGCGAGCGTCGGGCGAAGGACTCGTACCGACTCGGGAAGCCCTCGTAGAGCACGATGTCGCTCGCGAGCGCCGGCCCGGCCGTGGATGCCCTCGAAGAGGTCGTGACTCGCGCAGCGCGTTCTCGGGCACGCGGCCGGCGAGGCTCCGTCGGAAGCTCGCGACGTCGTAGATGCCCTTGCCGACGTAGATCCCCGACCCGAAGAGATCCTGGTACACGTCGGAGACGGCGCGCGTGTAGATGTCGATGGCGGTGTCGCCCGCGATAGAGCCGGGAGAACGGAGCGATTCGCCGCGCATCGGGCGACGATCTCGACGCGCGGTTGGATCACCGTGTAGCCCGCGCGCCACGCGGCCGGTCTTCGCGTCGAAGCGCGCTCGGTTCAAGGGGTGGGCGAGGGTCCCGACGAGACGCTGCGGCGGTTCCCGGCGGAAGTCGCGTGTCGGCATCGAGGGTGATGACGAAGCGAACACCTTCCAGGCGGCTGCGGATCACCTTCGTGCACCGAGAATGCGGCGCCCGATCCTCCCGCGAGCAGATCGTTCAGCTCTTCGAGCTTTCCACGCTTGCGCTCCCAGGCCATCCAGCAGTTCTCGCGGGGATTGAACCTCCGCGGTCGGTGGAGCAGGTGAAACGGCCCGCAGCCCTTCGCGCCCGTATCGCGTGTTCAAGCTGCCGATCCCGCTTCGAAGCGCCGCCAGGATCGCCGCGTCGTTCGGCATCTGCTCCGACGGCGCATCGACCCCGTCGGTGAGCAGCGCGAACTCGAGGGACGGATCGCTGTTGGCCAGGTAGTGCGTTTCGAGCTTCTCCAGCAGCACCGGCACGTCGCGCTCGTCCGCAACGAGCGCCGGCACCGCGACGACGCTGCGGCAGTCGTCGGCGATGCCCTTGCGGAAATCGAGCTTCGGAAGCGCGGTGGGTCCGATCCACAGCGTGATCGCCCAGTGAACGAGCGCGAAGCTGACGACCGACGAGGGCAGGAGCGCGACGGTGATGCCACCGACCAGTGTCAGCGCGTCCGCGTCTCCGACGGAGCAGAAGAAGCGCCGGCACGATGACCGCGATGCTCGTCGCGAGCAGAAGCGCGGTCGCGTAGAGCGCGCCGGCCCGGGCGCGAAGCATCGATTTCGCGCGCGCACTCGGACCGGGGCGACAGTCCAGCAAGCGCGCGAACTCGGGCGCACCGCTGCCGACGAGCCAATGCCCGACGTGATCGAGATCCTCGTCGCGGTCTTGCTGGCTCCGGGCGTGCTCGACGACTCGCTGCGCAACCTGCGCCTCCGGGCACCTCGCTTGCTCCGCGAGCCTCTCGACCACCCGCCGGTACCGATCGCGCGTCTCGAAGTCCATCCGCGCGTACACGCCCGGCGGGTCGCTCGCGAGCAGCGCCTCGACGCGGCTGACGTTCTGGAAGAAGTCCTCCCAGGAGATCGAGTCGATCACACCGAGGTTGGCGATCGCGCGCGCGACGCAGTCGGTGTCGTCGAGGCCGGCCGGGGCGAGCGGGCAGGGCGATTCGGGAACCGGCGCTTCGAGGTCGGGCGCGAGCCGCGCGAGGGCCGTCACGAGCAGCTCGAGACACGCGATTCGGAGCAGTGCGGGAAACGCCCAGAGCTCCGCGATCGTGAGTGCTTCGCCCTCGCTTTGATAGGCGTTCGCGAAGCGCTCGGCTCCCTCGAGCGAGAGCTGGAGGCGTGTCGCTTGCAGCAACCCCTGCGCGACGGAGAAGACTCGCGGGAGCCCGGCATCGACACCGCCGACGAGGCGAGGCAAGCGCCTGTAGAAACCGTCCGGCAGGTCGCCCCTGACTTGGCGCACGGCTCGCTCGACCAGGTAGTCGTTGTCGAGCAACCAATTGGCGGCCTTGGCGAGAGCGGGCTCGGGGTCCTGGAGATGCCGGCTCGCGCGTTCGAGCCAGAGCGGCAGCTTCCAGAGGCTCTCGCGCAGTGGGATGTCGCGCGGGCTTCGAAGTTCGATCTGATGTCGCTCCCGAAGATCGCCCGCTGCCGACTCGAGCGAAGGTGTTCGCGGCTCCCGCGCGCTGGGACTCACAGTGCCGTGAGCTGGGGAAGTCGCCCGGGGGCAGGCGACGGGCGGGGCCCCTCGACCCGACGCGTCGCCTTCGCCGGCCGCGCGCGAACGATCAGGAGCGGTACCGTCGAGCGGGCGATCAGCTCGGCCGTGGCACTGCCGCACGGCGTGTCGCGTTGCGGCTGCTGCCCGTGCGCCGCCATCACGATCAGATCCACCTGCTCCACCTGCGCGAGCGACGCGAGTCGGGTGGCTACGTCGCCGCTCTGGAGCAGCAGTGCGCGCAGCCGGATCCCGTCCGCCGAGAGCCACGCTCGGAGTCGATCGAGGTAGACGCTCGCGACGCGCTCGTTGCGCCGCCGGAACCGATTCACGAGCTCGACATCCTCGGCGTCGAGCGGGCCGGTTCGAGTCAGCTCGGGGACGGGCACGACGTGGGCGAGGATCAGCTCCGCGCCGTGGGCTTCCGCGAGCTGCTCCGCGATCGGCAGCGCGGTCTCGGCCTGCGGGGAGCCGTCGAGGGGGACCAGCAGGCAGCGATACCGCACGGTCGCGGTCGCGGGCGCCGACGTCGCCGGAACGATCAAGAGCGATCCGGGTGCGCGGTCCAGCAGCTTGCGTGCGGTGCTCGCGAGCGCCCAGGGAGACGGGCCGCCTTCGCCATGCGTCGTGGCCACGGTGAGGTCGACGCCGCGATCCGCTCCCCAGCGACAGATCTCCTCTGCGGCCCTTCCTTCGATCAGCTCGGATTCGATCGCGGTCGATTCGACACTGAACTGTGTGGCCAGCTGAGTCACGTAATTCCGCGCTTCGCGGCGCGCGAATTCCCACTCGACCGCGTCCGCGGGTGCCGGGTCTCCGAACGGGCGCTCGAGTACCCGAAGCAGCGTCAGGGTCGCGCCCATGACTCGGGCAATCGCGACGGCGTGCGGGATGGCGCGCTCCCCGAGGTTCGAGCCGTCGAGGCAGGCGACGACCTGTCGCAGCGGTGCGACCTTCCTCCTGGCGCGATACTCAGGTGCGGTTTCTGTCACGAGCGGCCTCCAGAGAAGGGGAATCAGCAACCGCCGTGCCGATGCTCAGAAGCAGCCTACGAAACTATACCACGTCGTCGCTTCAGCGGGGCTCGCTGCGAGAGAGGAATTCCGCCGCCATCCGTTCGGCGTTGGCGAGCCTCGACGCGCGGCGGGCGTCGATGAATCAGCGAAACCGAACGGGCTCTACGTCCAGTGCGACCGCAGCACGGGGAGCGCGTATCCTGTCGTCGATTCCCGAGTTCTGGCGGAGGACGTTGAATGAAGCTCTGGCGTGTCGAGAGAGCGCCGGACGGCGTGGTCGTCGCGACGTACGTGAATCCGTCCATGAACTATTTCTGCGCCGAGGGAACGCAGGAGCTCGGTGCTCTCGTCCGGCTCTGGGCCGATCCCTCGGTGCGCGCGGTGGTGCTCACGGGCGGCATCGAGGGCAAGTTCATCACGCACTACAGCGTCGAAGAGCTGGCCCAGCTCGCAGCGGACCGGCCGGCGATGAAGTTGATCGGCCGGAGTCTGAACCACGGCTACCACGAGCTGTTGACGTCACTCCGAAATCTGTCCAAGCCCGTGATCGCTGCGATGAACGGCGACACGATGGGCGGCGGGTTCGAGCTCTCGCTCGCCTGCGACATCCGCATCGCCGCCGCGGGGGATCACCGCATCGGCCTGCCCGAAGTCACACTCGGCATCCTCCCGGGTGGAAGCGGAACGCAGCGGCTCTCGCGCATGCTCGGAGCGGGACGCGCGATCGACTTCATTCTGCGTGGGCGCATCTGCCGGCCCGAGGAGGCGCTCGCGTTCGGGCTCGTCCACGAAGTCACCACGGATGCTCTCGCGCGCGCGAAGGCACTCGCGTCCGATCTCGCCGAGCTCTCGCCGGTCGCGATCGCCGAGATCAAGCGCGCCGTGTACGAGGGATCGGAGCTGCACCTCGAAGCGGGGCTCGTCGTAGAGGCCGACGCGTTCATGGCGACGATGGCATCGGACGAGGGCCTCGAGGCGATGAGGGCCTACGTCGCGCTGCCGCTCGAAGAGCGCCGTGACTGGCTCGAGCGGCGCAAGGCGCTCGCTCACCCGCGGCGCTGATCTCGAGCCACGCTCACCAGGTGTCGACGCAGGGGCGCTTCTTCCCCGTCGCGGACCGGCGGCGGCGGCGCCGAGCGCAGCGCGCGCGTGATCCAGGTTCGCGACTCCGCAGGGTCGATCACGTCGTCGATCTCGAAGTGGGACGCCGTCGTTGACGGCCTTGCCGTGCTCGTACATGCGCTCGACCATCTCGTCGTAGAGCGCCTTGCGCTCGGCCGGATCCTCGATCGCCGCGAGCTCGTTGCGGAAGCCGAGCTTCACCGCGCCCTCGAGGCCCATGCCGCCGAACTCGCCCGTCGGCCAGGCCACGGTGAAGAGCGGCGCCTTGAAGCTGCCGCCGGCCATCGCCTGCGCGCCGAGGCCGTAGCCCTTGCGCAGCACGATCGTGAAGAACGGCACCGTCAGGCTCGCCCCGGTCACGAACATGCGCGCGGCGTGGCGCACGAGCGCGGTCTTCTCGGCCTCGGGCCCGACCATGATGCCGGGCGTGTCGCAGAGCGAGGAGCAGCGGGAGGTCGAAGGCGTCGCAGAGCTGCATGAAGCGCGCCGCCTTGTCGGCGCCGTCGCTGTCGATCGCCCCGGCGAGGTGGACCGGGTTGTTGGCGATCACGCCGATCGGGCGGCCCTCGATGCGCGCGAGCGCGGTGACCATGCCGGCGCCGAAGTCGCGGCGGAGCTCGAGCACCGAATCCGGTGTCGGCGAGCGTCTCGATCACGCGCGCGCACGTCGTAGACCCGCAGGCGGTTCTCGGGGATCGATCGCGCGCAGCGCGCGCTGGTCGGCGCAGTCCCACGCCGCGCAGCGCGCCCTGGAAGTACGACAGGTACTTCCGCGCGACCTGCACGGCCTCGGCCTCGTCCGCGCACCGCGACGTCGACCACGCCGTTGGGCACCTGCACGTCGAGCGGACCGACCTCTTCGGGGCGGAAGACGCCGAGGCCGCCGCCCTCGATCATCGCCGGGCCCGCCCATGCCGATGTTCGAGCCCTGCGTCGCGATGACGACGTCGCAGCAGCCGAGCAGCGCGGCGTTGCCGGCGAAGCAGCGGCCCGAGGTGATGCCGACCAGCGGCACCAGGCCCGAGAGCCCGCCGAAGTAGTGGAACGCCATGCAGTCGAGACCCGGCGACGCCGAGGCCGTCGGTGTCGCCGGGCCGACCGCCGCCGCCTTCGGCGAAGAACACGACCGGCAGCCGCCACTGCTCGGCGAGCTCGAACATGCGGTCCTTCTTGCGGTGGTTCTGCGCGCCCTGCGTGCCGGCGAGCACCGTGTAGTCGTAGGACATCACGACGCAGCGCGCGGCGGCTTCGCCGAAGTGTTCGCCGTTCACGCGCGCCGATGCCCGCGATCATGCCGTCGGCCGGCGTGCGCTCGATCAGGTCCTCGAGCGAGCGCCGGCGGCGCTGCGCGGCGATCACGAGCGGTCCGTACTCGACGAAGGTGCCCGGGTCGCAGAGGTCCGCGACGTTCTCGCGCGCCGTGCGCTGGCCGGTCTTGCGCGCCGGCGCTCGACCGCGTCGGGCCGGGCGTCGTCGCGGCCGATCGCGTGGCGCTCGAGCACCTCGTCGAGGTCCGGCCGGATGCGGTCGAGGTCGATCGGCTCGACCGCGCTCGGTCGGCGCGTCGCGCGACCTCCGCGGCCTCGATCGACGAGCAGAGCGTGGCCCTCGAAGACCGCGTCGCCCGCGCGCGACCGCGAGCGCGTCGCACGACGCCGCTCGGTCTCGGCGACGATCACGTGCTCCATCTTCATCGCTTCCATCACGAGCAGGCGGCGTGCCCGGTCGGACCGCGTCGCCCTCGCGGACATCGACGCGAGACGATCGTGCCCTGCACCGGGCGCGACACGGCGACGAGCCCGTCGCGGCACCGCGGCGGCATCGGCTGCGGACCTGCTTCGCGTCGGCTCGCGCTCTGCCGTAGTCGAGCACGGCGAGCGGATCGCGCGCATCGACGCGCGCGCCCGCGAGCGCCGGACGGCGAGCCGGCAGTCGGGCGACGAGTCGAAGAAGCGCCGCCGCTCCGAGCGACCCTGGCCAGCGATCAGCTCGACGACGTGCTCGTCGACGAAGCGCGTGTGGATCCGGCCCGAGGCGACCTCCGGGTGCTCGACAGCAGGCTCTGCAGGAACGGCAGGTTCGTCGCGACGCCGTCGATCCGGAACTCGCCGAGCGCGCGGTACGGCTCGCGAGACGACGTCGGCGAGATCGCGCCGAGGGCGAGTGCACGATCAGCTTGGCGAGCAGCGAGTCGAAGCGCGGGCTGGTCGTGTAGCCCGCGTAGCCGAAGGTGTCGACGCGCAGCCGCGGTCCCGACGGCGGCTCGAAGGCGGTGAGCGTGCCGCCGCGACGGCACGGCGTTCCCGTCGTCGCTCATCGTCTCCATGTTGATCCGCGCCTGGACCGCGAAACCGCGCGGCGCGGGTCGCGGACGCGCGCTCGAGCCCGAGCTCGGCGAGCGTGCGCCCCGCGGCGAGTCGCGAGCTGCGCGTGGACCAGGTCGACACCGGTGACCTCCTCGGTGACGGTGTGCTCGACCTGGAGCCGCGGGTTCGCCTCGATGAAGGCGAATCCGATTCGCCACCGTGCGGCTCCGGCGACGAGGAACTCGAACGTCCCGAGGCTGTCGAATCGCGCGGCCTTCGCCGAGTCTCGAGGCCGCGTCGAGGAGTCGCACGCGGAGCTCCTCGCCGAGGCCGGGGCCGGCGCGATCTCGACGAGCTTCTGGTGCCGACGCTGCAGGCTGCACTCGCGCTCGCAGAGGTGGACGACGGCGCCCGATCCGTCGCCGACGATCTGCACCTCGATGTGGCGCGCGCGCGGCAGCAACGCTCGACGTAGAGCTCGTCGTTTCCGAACGCGCTCCGCGCCTCGGAGCGGCAGCGCGCGTATGCAGCGTCGAGCTCCTCCGCGTTCGTTGACGGCACGCATGCCGCGACCGCCGCCGCCGGCGATCGCCTTGATCATCACCGTCGCCGTCCGCGCGCGCGAGGAAGTCACGCGCCTCGTCGAGCGATCCGTCGGGCGCGTCCGTTCCCGGCAGCAGCGGCACTCCGCAGCTGCGTGCGAGGTCGCGCGCGCGTGCCTTGTCGCCGAAGAGCTCGAGCACGTCCGGCCGCGGCCCGACGAAGCGGATTCCGGCTTCCGCGCAGCGCCGCGCGAAGGCGGCGTTCTCGGCCTGAAAGCCGTAGCCCGGGTGGATCGCGTCGCAGCCCGCTTCTCCGGCCAACGCGACGATCTGCGCGATGTCGAGGTAGGCGGCGGCACCGGTACCTCGGAGCGGTCGCGCTTCGTCCGCGCGTCGCGTGTGCAGCGAGCGAGCGTCGTCCTCGGAATGGACGGCGACCGTGTACAGGCCGAGCTCGGCGGCCGCTCGCGCCACGCGGATCGCGATCTCTCCCCGGTTGGCGATCAGAAGGCGCGTGACGGACATGGGACTCCCCAAAGAGTCGGAAGTATCGCAGCTGCGGTAGGCTCACGCGTCGTCGGGTTCGGGAGGGTGGAACGCATGCAGGCACAGGCGGAGACGCGCGCCCACGTGGAGCGCATCGCGCGACAGGGCTACACGGTGCTCGAGCGCGCGATCGAGACCGATCTGATCGAGGAGCTCGACGAGGCTCTGCTCCGGCTGGAGCGCGAGCGAAGCGTGCGCCCGGCGATGAACGGCTTCGAAGGCCATCGCACCGTGCGGATCTACAATCTGCTCGCGCACGCCCGCGTCTTCGAGCGAGTTCCCGTGCACCGCGCGGTGCTGCCGATCGTGGAGGGCGTGATCGGCGAAGGCTGTCTGGTCTCGTCGCTCTCGTCGATCGCGATCGATCCGGACGAGGTCGCGCAGCCGATCCACGCCGACGACCAGCTGATCCCGCTCGCAAAGCCCCACCACCCGATCATCTGCAACTCGATGTGGGCGCTCACCGACTTCACCGAGGCGAACGGCGCGACGCGTCTCGTACCGGGAAGTCATCGCCGCGAGAACCCGAAATTCGGAACGACGTACGAGACGATCGCCGCCGTGATGCCGCGCGGCAGCGTGCTCGTCTGGGACGGCGCGCTCTGGCACGGCGGTGGTGCGAATCGCACGCGTGCGCGCCGAACCGGAATCGCGATGAACTACTGCGCCGGCTTCATCCGCCAGCAGGAGAACCAGCAGCTCGGCGTTGCCGCTCGAAGTCGCTGCGCGCTTCGAGCCGAAGCTCCAGCGAGCTCTGCGGCTTTGGCGTCTACCGGGGCCTGATCGGACACATCGACAAGCGCAGCCCGCAGGAGCTGCTCGGCTCCGATGCGAGCTTCCGCTCGGTCTGGGAGCGGACCTAGGCGCGCGGTACGACGAGGCCGCCGCGGAGCGCAGTCTCGCCCGCGGCATTGCGCACCTCGAAGCGGATGGAGCCATCCGGCTCGGGCGCGAAGATCCGCACGCCCAGGTTCGAGGGCAGGGGCACCATCGCGGTGAAGCGGCCGGCGATGCGCGCGACGCGCTCGGGGTCGGAGCCGAGCATGCGATCGACGACCGCGCTCACCGCGAGCGCGAGCGTGGCCGTGCCGTGCAGGATGATTCCCGGCAGGCCCGCGCGGGCGGCGACCGCCGCGTCGGTGTGGATCGGATTCCAGATCCGCGCGCACTCCGTGTAGACGTGCGCGGCGGTCGCGGCGAGGGGGATCTCGATCTCGTCGAGCGGCATTCGATCGGGCGGGATCGGCGCGGGCGTGGCGGGCTCGTCGCCGAGCGCTCGATCCTCGCCGAGAACGGCGACGCCCCGGAAGAGCGAGCCATACCAGGTCGTGCAGACCGGCTCGCCGGAGAGGTCGCGCGTCTCGAGTCGGACGACCTGGAACGCGCCCGACGGCCGACGCTCGACCCGACTGATCCCGGCACGGGTCTCGAGCTCGACGCCCGCGCGCAGCGGACGGTGCAGCACGAGGTCGTGCGACGCGTGCACGCCGCGGACGCGTTCCTCCACCGAGAGTGCTTCGCCGACGGGCAGGTGCCGGGTCGAAAGGAATGCCGGCCACTCGAAGCAGACCGGGAAGAGCGGGTGTGCGAGAACGTCGGGTCGGGCACGCGTATCGGTGTAGAGCGCGCGCGAATCGCCGAGCCCGGCCGCGAAGGCCATCGTCCAGCGCGCGTCCACGGCGCTCTGCATCGGCTCTCCGGAGATTCCGACGCTCTTGGAGTCGAGCGGCACGACGCGATTCTAGCGTAGACTCGCACCTCCCTGTGGAGGAGCCCCCGTGCACACCGAGCTCTGCGAAAGACTGGGCATCGAGTTCCCGATCTTCGCGTTCAGTCACTGTCGCGACGTCGTCGCCGCCGTCTCGCAGGCGGGTGGATTCGGGGTCCTGGGCGCGGTCGGCTTCACGCCCGAACAGCTCGAGATCGAGTGCCGCTGGATCGACGAGCACATCGGCGATCGCCCCTATGGCGTCGATCTCGTCATCCCGCAGAAGTACGAAGGGCAGGGCGAGCTCGACGCCGGAAAGCTCGAGGAGCATCTGCGCTCGCTGATTCCGGCCCGCCACCGCGAGTTCGTCGCGAAGCTGCTCGCCGACCACGGTGTGCCGGAGCTGCCACCCGAGAGCAGCTCGCGCGAGCTGCTCGGCTGGACGGGCGCCACCGCCGCACCGCAGCTCGAGGTGGCGCTGAAGCACGAAAAGGTCCGGCTGATCGCGAACGCGTTGGGCACGCCGCCGAGCGACGTGATCGAGCAGGTGCATCGCAGCGGTCGCCTCGTCGCCGCGCTCTGCGGGCGCGTGCATCAGGCCATCCGGCACGCCGAGGCGGGCGTCGACATCGTGATCGCGCAGGGCTCCGAGGGCGGCGGGCACACCGGCGACATCAGCAGCCTCGTGCTCTGGCCGCAGGTGATCCAAGCCGTGGCGCCCGTGCCGGTGCTCGCGGCGGGGGGAATCGGCACGGGATCCCAGATCGCCGCGGCGCTCGCGATCGGCGCGCAGGGAGTCTGGACCGGCTCGATCTGGCTTGCGGTCGAGGAGGCCGAAGCGCAGCCCGCCCAGATCGATTCGTATCTGCACGCGAGCAGCGAGGACACCGTCCGCTCGCGTTCGTGGACCGGCAAGCCGTGCCGGATGCTGCGAAACGACTGGACCGAGGCCTGGGAGAAGGAGGATGCGCCCAAGCCCCTCGGCATGCCGCTGCAGGGGATGGTCACGATGAACGCGATCGCACGCACCGGCCGTTACGGCTCGTCGCCGCAGGCTCAGGCCGTCGCCTTCAGCCCCGTCGGCCAGACGGTCGGCTTGATGAAGGAGGTGGTCTCCTGCCGCGAGCTGATCTACGGGATGGTCGAGGGGTACGTCGAAGCAGCCGAGCGGCTCGCAGCCCTGCAGCCGCGCTGAACCCAGGAGAGGAGAGGCGGTCATGGCGATACTCGAGAGCGAGCTGCACGAGGCGCGCAACTGGTCCGCCGACGCCAAGGGTTCGATCCACGACGACGCCACGGCGGGCAAGCTCGGATTCCGCGGCGGAACGGTCGCGGGGAGCATCCACATGGACCAGTTCCCACCCGTCCTGCTGCGGAGTTTCGGGACTCGCTTCTTCCAGGACGGTGCGCTCTCGCTCTACTTCCTGAACGCGACCACGGATCGCGAGCCGGTCCGTGTCTACGCCGAGGAGCCGAGCGGTGGCGCGACGCAGGTTCGCGTGTGGATGAAGCGCGAAGACGGGCTCGACGTTTCCGAGGGGACCGCGTCCATCGGCGACGCCTCGAAGTCGGCGCTCCGCACGCGGGATCTCCGCGCGTGCGATCCGAGCGAGCTGCGAATACTCCGGGAGTTGCCGGCGGGAATGCAGCTCGGCGCGACGCAGGTCCGGCTCGGAACGGAGCGCCAGCGCGAGCGCATCGAGCGCGGGTTGTGCAGCGGACCGCTCGACTGGTACACGGGGCCGTCCCCGTTCGGGGGTCCGATCGCCGCACCGTCGGCGCTCGTCGAGCTGCTCTGGGCTCCGCCGACGAAGGCGCTCGGCGCCCACACGGGAAAGGCGGTCGGGCTCTTCGGCGCGATCGAGGTCGCGCACCTCGATGGCCCGGTCTTCCTCGACGAGACCTACACCGTGACGGGTCAGGTCGAGGCGGTCGGTCAGAGTCCGAAGACCGAGTACCTGTGGTTCGATTCGCTTGCGAGCGATGCCGGCGGACGTGCCGTCGCGAGCATGCGCATGCTGCTTCGCTTCATGAAGGCCTCGTCTCCGCTCTACGCGTAGCGGCTCGCGAGTGCGCATGAGGCGCGGCTGTCCGCAGGCGCGCACGTCCGGGCGGCGTTCTCCCGCCGCCGGAGGTCGCCCCTCTGTCCGACCCGAGGGCGCTCGGTAATCTCTCGCGCCCTCGGTGTCGATCCGCTCGCCTGGAGACCTTCATGACGGCCAAGCTTCGCGCATTCCTTCGGGACTTCTGGACCCTGGCAGCTCCGTACTGGAGCTCGGAGGAACGTTGGAAGGCGCGCGGGTTGCTCCTCGTCGTCGTCGCGTTGAGCCTCGGTCAGGTCTACCTGCTCGTGCAGTTCAATACCTGGAACCGCGACTTCTTCGATGCGCTGCAGCAGTACGATCAGGCCGCCTTCGGCCCGCTCTTGCTGCGATTCGCGATCCTCGCCGCGATCTTCATCGCGGCGGCCGTCTACGGCCTCTACCTGCAGCAGATGCTGCAGATCCAGTGGCGCCGCTGGCTCACCGAACGCTACGTCGGTGAATGGCTCGAAGAGCGCGCCTACTACCGGATGCGGCTCGTCGACGTCGGCACCGACAACCCGGACCAGCGCATCTCGGACGACCTCCGGCTCTTCGTCGAGCAGAGCCTCGGGCTCTCGCTCGGGCTCTTGCGCCAGGTCGTCACGCTCGCTTCGTTCGTCGCGATTCTCTGGGGTCTCTCGGGGGCGTTCGCCTTCAGCGTGGCGGGCGTCTCGATTTCTTTGCCCGGTTACATGGTCTGGGCGGCGCTCGCCTACGCGATCGCCGGAACCTGGCTGACGCACTGGATCGGGAAGCCGCTTCCGCGACTCAACTTCAATCAGCAGCGCTTCGAGGCGGACTTCCGCTTCAGCCTGGTTCGCGTGCGGGAGAGCTCGGAGGCGATTGCCCTCTATGGCGGGGAGGGCGACGAGGCGCGGCGGCTCTCGGATCGCTTCGGGGACGTGTGGCGGAACTGGTGGGAGATCATGCGCAGGCAGAAGCGCCTGCGGACGTTCACCGTCGGGTTCGACCAGGCGGCGGTGCTGTTCCCGTACCTGACCGCAGCGCCACGTTACTTCGCGAAGGAGATCACCTTCGGCGCTCTCACGCAGACGGCGAATGCGTTCGGCCGCGTCCAGGACGCGCTCTCGTTCTTCGTCGCGGCGTACATCGAGATCGCGGACTGGAAGGCCACCGTCGATCGTCTGATCACGTTCCGCGGAGCGATCTCGGCGATGCACGCGCAGGCCCGCGAGGGAAGCGGGATCGAGGTCGCTCCGGGGGAGTCCGACGGCGTCGTTCTGCAGGGACTGACGCTCGCGTTGCCCGGCGGCGACACGCTCCTGCGCGGCGCCGAGGCGAAGCTCGAGCGCGGCGAGCCGGTGCTCGTGACCGGACCGTCGGGAAGCGGGAAGAGCACGCTCTTCCGCGCGCTCGCGGGGATCTGGCCCTTCGGCAGCGGGCGTGTCGAACGACCCGACACCGCGAAGTGTCTCTTCCTTCCCCAGAAGCCCTACCTGCCGATCGGCAGCTTGCGGGGCGCCGTGTCCTATCCGTCTCCCGAAGGAACCTTCCCCGACACCGAGGTCGGACGCTGGCTCGCGGAATGCCGGCTGATCCACCTCGTAGAGAAGCTCGACGAGCACGACCATTGGGAGCAGCGGCTCTCGCCGGGCGAGCAGCAGCGGCTCGCGTTCGCGCGCGTCTTCCTGCAGAAGCCGCAATGGCTCTTCCTCGACGAGGCGACCTCGGCCCTCGACGCCGAGAACGAGAAGCACCTGTACGCGCTCGTTGCGAGCGAGTTGCCGGCGACCACGATCGTCAGCATCGGGCACCGCGCCGCGATCGAGCGCTTCCACCGCCGGAGGCTCCACCTCGGCGGAGACGGCGAGCTCCGTGCTCTTCCTCTCGCAGAGGCAGCTGCGCCCGCAAGCTAGCCGGATTCGATCGAGTTCGGGTGCAACCTGGGGTCTCGAACGCAACTCTTCGATTTTTCAGGGTTTCTGCCGGGACGAGGGTTGATCGGGCGGCCCCGCACGTGTTAGACTTTTGCCGCAGACGAGGCTCTTCCTACCGAACTCGAGGTTCAATCCCAGATGCGCACACGGGTTTCGAAAGCTCTGATCGCGTTGGCCTGCATCGTCGCGTTCGCGGGCCTCTCCGGGAACGCCGCGGCCGGGCCGGTCGGAAGCGTCGGAGACAGCTTCTCGGTCGTATTCGGCGGGAACATCGGCGGCGTCGACGTGCCCGGTCTCTCGACCTCGGCCGTCTTCGATGTCGCCTCGATCTCGAACCGGACGATGGTGCTCGACGTCACCCTGACGAATACCTCCACGGTGCTCTGGGAGACGGCCCGCGTCAGCGCCTTCGGCTTCAACACCAACCCCGAAATCGCGAGCGCCTCGGTCAGCAGCAGCGTATTCGGAAACGTGAACCTCGGTGGCCACTTCCCGAACGGCTTCGGCTCGGTCGACCTGTGCGTGATCAACAACCGAAACAACTGCACCGGCGGCGGCGGCGGCGGACTCGGAAGGGGCCAATCCACGACCGTCCGGTTGACCTTGAACTTCCACAACCCCGTCACCACCGTGGAGCTCGACAACTTCGGCGTCCGCTACCAGAGCCTGACTTCGAGCGCGCTCGGCTTCTCGGGTGCCTCGGGGACGGGCCGGCCCAGCAACCCGATTCCGGAGCCTCGCTCGACGGTGTTGTTCCTGGTCGGCGGCCTCGTCGTCGCGGGTCTGATCCGCAAGCAGGTTGTGGCGGCTCGCTAGCCCGGGCGTAGACTCGGGGTCGAGATGACGCTCGACCCGGCGGGATTCGACACCGGCATTCGCGAAGCGGGCTTCCCCCGCGTCATCGAGGCGCGCGTCTGATTCCCGGCGCGAAGACGCCGCCGCGCTGCCAGATCGTCGTGCCTTGCTACAACGAGGCGGCGCGGCTGGATCTTGCCGCGTTCCGGAGCTTCGTGGCCCGCGATCCCACGGTCTCTTTCGTTTTCGTGAACGACGGCAGCAGCGACGCGACGCTCGCGCGCTTGCGCGAGCTCGAGACCACGGATCGCGCGTCGTTCTCGGTCGTCGATCTCCCCCGCAACGTCGGCAAGGCCGAGGCCGTCCGTGCGGGCCTGGGCGTCGCCTTCAAGTCGAGCGCCGATTTCGTCGGCTACTGGGATGCCGACCTTGCGACGCCTCTCGACGAGATCCCCCGATTCGTCGAGGTGCTCGAGCGATTTCCGGGAATCGAGATGGTCTTCGGCGCGCGGGTGCAGCTTCTGGGCCGGACCGTGCGGCGGAGCAGCGTCCGGCACTACCTGGGTCGCGTCTTCGCGACCGCGGTTTCGCACGTGATCGGTCTGGCGATCTACGACACGCAGTGCGGAGCGAAGCTGATGCGCCGGACCCCCGAGCTCGCCGCTCTCTTCGACGAGAAGTTCTCCGTCGACTGGACCTTCGACGTGGAGATCCTGGCGCGGCTGATCCGATCGCGGCGCGACGGGTTGCGCACGAAGGCCTCGGAAGCCGTCTACGAGTTGCCGCTGGAGCGCTGGCACGACGTCGCCGGCTCGAAGGTGCGGGCTCTCGATTTCTTCGTCGCGTTCTTCGAGATCGCGAAGATCTGGTACAGATACCGCGGGAGGAGCGAGTGAGTCGTCGCACATCGAGACCACCGGTCTTCGGGCGCTTCCGCGAGCCACCGGTCGCGCGCGTTCGCGAGCTGCTCGCGAAGATGGTCGGGCTGCGTGTCGTCGTCGTCGGCGACGCGACCCTCGATGCCTACATCGTCGGCGAGGTCGAGCGGATCTCCCCGGAGGCTCCCGTACCGGTTCTCGCGGTCGAGCGCGAGGAGTTCATGCTCGGAGGCGCGGCCAACGTCGCGAAGTGTCTGGTCGCGCTCGGAGCCCGAGCGGGACTGTGTACGGTCATCGGCGACGACGCGGACGGTTCGATCTTCCGCCGCGAGGCCTCGAACCTGGGCATCGCGCAGGTCGGTATCCTCGCCGATCGCGCGCGCCTCACCACGCGCAAGACGCGCATCGTCGCGCGCCACCAGCAGGTCATCCGGTTGGACCGCGAGACCGTTGCGCCAATCTCGGCCGCCGTCGAGAAGCGCCTCCGCGCACGGGTCGCTTCGGCGGTTCGCGCGGCCGATGCGCTGATCCTTTCCGACTACGCGAAGGGCGTGCTGACGCCAGCCGTCTGCCGCGAAGCGATCGCTGCGGCCGGCCGAAAGCCGGTAGTCGTCGATCCGAAGAATCTGCCGTGGGAGGCGTTCCGCGGGGCCACGGTGATGAAACCGAATCTGCGCGAAGCCGAATTCTACGCCGGCGCCCCCCTCGCGAATGCGGAGGACGCGTCCGCGGCGGCGCTGCGAATGACGAAGGAGCTCGGCATCGATCACGCGCTGATCACGCGCGGGCAGGCGGGCATGCTGCTGGCGAGTTCAACGCGCGACGAGGGCGCATGGCTGCTCCAGATCCCCGCGCGCCGACGGGAGCTGGTCGATGTGACGGGAGCCGGTGACGTCGTGGCGGCGAGCGTCGCGCTCGCGCTCGCGGCCGGAGCCGAGATCGACGAGGCGGCCTGGCTCGCGAACGTCGCCGCGGGTGTGAAGGTCGGGAAGTTCGGCGCGGCCACGGTCACGGGGCAGGAGATCCTCGCCGAGCTCGGCGCGAAGAGCGCGCGCTCGCACGAGAAGGTCGTCGTGCGCGATCAGGCCGCGGAGCTCGCCGAGAAACTCAGGGCGCAGGGGCGAACGGTCGTGTTCACGAACGGCTGTTTCGACATCCTCCACCTCGGCCACGTCCGCTACTTGGAGCGCTCGCGCGCGCTCGGCGAGGCGCTGATCGTCGGCGTCAACACGGATGCCTCCGTCCGGCGATTGAAGGGACCGGGACGACCGCTGCAGAGCGAACACGACCGGGCGCAGATCCTCGCGTCGCTGGAGTGTGTCGACGCGGTCGTGCTCTTCGACGAGGACACGCCGCTCGAGCTGATTCGCGCGGTGCGCCCGGGGGTGCTGACGAAGGGCGCCGACTACAAGAGCAAGCGCGACGTGGTCGGCTGGGACGAAGTCCAGGCCTGGGGCGGCCGCGTCGAGCTCGTCGAGCTCGTCGAGGGGCGATCGACCACGACCCTGGTCTCGAAGGCGCGCCGCCAGAGGTGAGCGCCCGGTCCGACCGCTGCCGCGGGGGCCGGTTTGCAATTATTCGATCGATCGAATAATTTAGAGCCCATGGCGAACCGACGACCCCGGGGCAAGGCGAGGCGGGTGGGACGACCGGCGCGGAGCGAGTCGGCCGACGACGTGCGAGCTCGGCTGGTCGCCGTCGCGCGCGAGCTCTTCGCGAAGCGCGGCTTCGGCGCGGTCGGAATCCGCGAACTCGCGCGCGCGGCGGACGTGACGCCGGGAATGATCTCCTACTACTTCGGCGGAAAGGTGGGGCTGTACGAGGCGATGCTCGCGTCGGTCTTCGAAGAGCTGCTCGCGCGCGTCCGTGAGCTCTCCTCGAGACCGGCCGTGGGCACGCCACCGCTCGAGGCGCTGATCCGCCTGTACATCACCACGATCGCGGATCAACCCTGGGTGCCGACGCTCCTCGTGCGCGAGATCGTGACCGGGGACTCCGGCGCACGAGCCCGCTTCATCGACCGCTTCGCCTCGCGCGCCGCGGCGCTCCTGCCGAGCCTTCTCGAAGCGGAGATCTCGAGCGGAAGACTTCGCGCCGACCTCGACCCGAAGCTCGCGGTGCTCTCGCTGTTCGGCATGAGCATCTTCCCGTTCCTCGCGCACCCGATCGCCGGAAAGGCGCTCGGCTACGAACTCGACCGCGCGTTCGCCGATCGGCTCGTCGCGCACACCACGAAGCTCTTCTCCGAGGGCGCCGGTCGCGGCGTGGAGGCGAGATGAAGCGAGGATGGATCACGGGCTGTCTCGCGCTCGTCGCGTGTGGCTCCGACCCCGCGGCGGGGCCGGCGGTCGGAACGCTCGAGCGCGATCGGATCGAGCTCGTCGCGGAAGCGAACGACCCGATCGTGGCGATCCGGGTTCGCGAGGGCGATTCGGTCGTCGAGAATCAGGTGCTGCTCGAGCTCGACGACGCGCTTCTGGCCGCAAGGAGCGCGCGCGCCGAGGCCGTGCGGGACCAGCTGCGCGCGAGGCTAGCGGAGCTTTCGCGGGGACCGCGTGCCGAGCGGATCCGGGAGGCGCGTGCCCGGCTCTCGGGTGCCGAGGGCGCCGCGCGCAATGCCCGTTCCGAGTACGAGCGCGTGCGCGCTCTCGAGCAACGGAACTTCGAGTCGATGGCGAAGAGCGACCTGATGCGCTCGCGGCTCGACGAGGCGATCGCACGCCTCGATGAAGCGCGGGCGACGCTTGACGCGCTCGAGCGCGGAACGACCTCGGAAGAGCTCGAGCAGGCGAGAGGCGCGCTGGCCGCCGCGGAGGCCGAGGTCGTCGAGACGGAGATCCGGCGCGCGCGCCTCGAGGTCCGTGCGCCCCGAGAGGCTCGCGTCGACGCCCTGCCGTTCGAGCGTGGCGAGCGCCCGCCGGCGGGCGCCGTCGTCGCGATTCTGCTCGCGGCGGGTCCGCCGTACGCGCGCGTCTACGTTCCGGAGGCGCTGCGAGCGCGGATCGCGAGCGGCACGCGCGCGGAGGTTCGCATCGCGGGCCTCGAAGGTGCACTCGAGGGCGTCGTCCGACAGATCTCCCACGAGGCGGCCTTCACGCCGTACTACGCATTGACCCAATACGACCGCGGCCGGCTCTCGTATCTGGCCGAGGTCGAGATCCGCGGGGAATCCGCGGCCGAACTTCCGACCGGAGTGCCGGTGGAGGTGCGATTTGAGCTGGAAGCGGCGTCGATCTCGAAGCCGGTGAGCGGTGGACCATGAGCGCCGACGTCGCGATCCGCACGCGTGGACTCACGCGTCGATTCGGTGAGCTCGTCGCCGTGGATCACGTCGATCTCGAGATCCCGCGCGCCGCGATCTACGGCTTTCTCGGCCCGAATGGTTCCGGCAAGAGCACGACGATCCGCATGCTCTGCGGCCTGCTCACTCCGACCGAGGGCGAGGCGGAGGTGCTGGGCCTGGCCATGCCGCGCGACGCCGAGAAGCTGCGCCGGAAGCTCGGCTACATGACGCAGCGCTTCTCGCTCTACGAGGATCTCTCGGTGCGCGAGAACCTCGAGTTCCTGGCCGAGATCTACTCGCTCGACGCGCCGCGCCGACGCACGCGGATCGCGGAGCTTCTCGACGAGTTCCACCTCGTCGACCGTGCGGCACAGCGCGCGGGCACGCTCTCGGGAGGTCAGCGTCAGCGGCTCGCGCTCGCCGCTGCGACGCTGCACGAGCCCGAGCTGCTCTTCCTCGACGAGCCGACCAGCGCCGTCGATCCCCAGAGCCGCCGCGATTTCTGGGAGAGCCTGTTCCAGCTCGTCGAGCGGGGCACGACGATCCTCGTCTCCACGCACTACATGGACGAGGCCGAGCGCTGCCACGGACTCGCGATCCTCGACCAGGGGCGAGTCGTCGCCGTGGGCTCGCCCGAACGGCTGATGCGCGAGATCGGTGCGGCGGTGATCGAGATCGAAGCCCCCGAGCTCCGCGAGGCGCGCGTGGTGCTGTCGGGCGTGCGCGAGGTACAGAGCCTCGCGCAGCTCGGACAGCGCCTGCACGCGCTCGTCGATCCGACGGTGCCCGAGCCGGAATTGCGCATCGCCCGTGCGCTCGAGGCGGCGGGAATCGCCGCACGGGTCGCGCTCGCGCGTCCGAGCCTCGAGGACGTCTTCGTGGTGGCGACTCGCGGTGCATGGCCGGAGCCGCGGCCGTGACGCGCATCGCGCGCTCCCTCTCGCGCATCGCCGCGATCGCACGCAAGGAGTTCCGCCACCTGCGCCGCGACCGGCTCACCGGCGGAATGGTCGCGGGCGTGCCGCTGATGATGACGATCCTGTTCGGCTACGCGATCAACCAGGACGTCCGTCACCTGCGCGCCGGTGTCGTGGACCTGGCGGGAACGCAGAGCGCACGCCTCCTCGTCCAGGATGCGCAGGCGACGCAAGTGATCGACGTCGTCGAGTCCCCGAGCTCCGTCGCGGCGCTCGAGCAGCTGCTCGTCCAGGGTCGGATCTCGGTCGGGATCGTGATCCCCGCCGATCTCGAGCGCCGTGTCGCGATCGGCGATCGCGCGGGCGCGCAGCTGCTCGTCGACGGTGGAGATCCGATCGTGCTCGGCGCGGCACGGGGCCTCCTCTCGCTGCCGGTCGCGAAACGCTTCGAGGCGCCCGCATTCGCGTCCCGGTCGCCCGCGCCGACCTTCGAGCTGCGCGCGTTCTTCAACCCCGAGCGGCGGTCCCCGGTGCACATCGTCCCGGCGCTCTGCGGTGTCATCCTCACGCTCACGCTGGTGCTCTTCACCGCCGTCGCGATCGTGCGCGAGCGCGAGCGTGGAAACCTCGAGCTCTTGATCACGACCCCGGTGCAGACGCCGGAACTCATGATCGGAAAGATCGTGCCCTACGTGCTGATCGGATACGCGCAGGTCACGCTGATTCTCTTGCTCGGCCGCTTCGTCTTCGGCGTGCCGATCCAGGGAAGTCTCTTCGACCTCTACGTCGGCACCGGCATCTTCGTCGCGGCGTCGCTCACGCTCGGACTCCTGATCTCGACGCTCGCCGAGACCCAGTTCCAGGCATTCCAGATGGCGTTCGTGACCTTCCTGCCGCAGATCCTGCTTTCGGGGTTCATGTTTCCGTTCGACGGAATGCCGTGGCCCGCGCGCTGGCTGGCGGAAGCGCTTCCGCTGACGCACTTCCTGCGCATCGTGCGTGGCATCGTCCTGCGCGGCGCGACGCTCGGCGACGTCTGGCCGAGCATCTGGCCGCTGATGCTCTTCTTCACGCTCGCGATCGGCCTCGCGATCGCGCGCTTCCGGAAGCGCCTGGACTGACGGGCTGCGCGCGCTCGGGTACCTTGCCGCCACCTCCCCCCCGGAGTGCACATGCTCGAGAAGTGGCAGGCCGCGGTGCTCGGACTGGTCGAGGGAATCACCGAGTACCTGCCGGTGAGTTCGACGGGCCACCTGATCCTCGCGTCGTCGCTGCTGGGACTCGACGATCCGAAGACCAAGTCCGCGCTCGACGCGTTCTCGATCGTCATCCAGGGCGGCGCGATTCTCGCGGTGCTCGGGCTCTACTGGCCGCGCGTGCTCCAGATGCTGCGCGGATTCGCCGGGCGCGATCCGATCGGCAGGCGACTGCTCGCGAACATCGCGATCGCGTTCCTGCCCGCCGCGGTGCTCGGGCCGCTGATCGACGACTGGCTCGAGGCCCATCTGTTCCGTCCCGCACCGGTCCTGGGCGCGCTCTTCGTCGGTGGGGTCTGGATGATCTGGCTCGACCGGGATCGGAGCCGGGCAGCGGAATCGCCCGCGCAGGCGCTCGAGGCGCTCCACTGGCGACAGGCGCTCGCAATCGGATTGCTTCAGTGCGTCGCGATGTGGCCGGGAACGTCGCGTTCGATGATGACCATCGCCGGCGGCACCTGGGTCGGGCTGCGCCCGCGCGAGGCGGCGGAGTTCTCGTTCCTGCTCGGACTGCCGACCTTGGGAGCGGCCTGTCTGTACAAGTTGGCGAAGAACCTGATCGCCGCGTCGCGCGACGGAACTCCCGACCTGATCGAGACGCTCGGCGCGGGCTCGGTGATGCTGGGTCTCGCCGTCGCGACGCTCTCCGCCGCCCTCGCGGTCCGCTGGCTCGTCGCATTCCTGAACCGACACGGGCTCGCGGCCTTCGGCTGGTATCGGATCGGTCTCTGCGCCGTCATGGGGATCGCGCTCTTTGCCGGGTGGGTGAGGATCGTATGACCGAGCCGATCTCGGGAGTCTCGGTCGTCGTCCCCGTCTTCGACGAAGAGGACAACATCGCCCCGCTCGCGGTGGAGATCGAGGCGGTCCTCGGCCGGCTCGAGCTTCCGAACGAGGGGATCTTCGTCGATGACGGCAGCCGCGATGCGACACGCGTGCGTGTACTCGAAGCGATCGCGCGCCATCCGAGACTCCGACTGGTGGTCCTTCCGCGAAATCAGGGCCAATCGGCGGCTCTGGTCGCGGGCGTGCGCGCCGCTCGCATGAGCCATGTGGTGACACTGGACGGGGATCTCCAGAACGATCCGGCCGATCTGCCGCGCCTGCTCGATCGAGCCCGAGCCTGCGACGTGGTGATCGGACGGCGCGCCGAACGTCGAGACACGCTCGCGCGGCGGCTCGCGGGTCGCGTCGCCAACGCCGTCCGCCGCGCCGTTCTCGGTGACGGTGCCTCCGACACCGGTTGCTCGCTGAAGCTCTTCCCCGCCTCGACCTTTCTCGCGCTGCCGCGCTTCGACGGCATGCACCGCTTCCTTCCCGCGCTCTTCCGCCATCAGGGACTCAGCGTGTGCGAGATCGACGTCAAGCACCGGGAGCGGCGAGCGGGGCGGTCGAAGTACACGAACCTCGCGCGTCTGCGACGGACGATCTTCGATCTTGCCGGGGTCTGGTGGCTCGCGAAGCGAACGATCCGCCTCGACGGGAGCGACGACGCGTCCTAGCCCTGCGTGTCGCCCCTGCGGGAGATTTGGAAGAGATCGAGGAACCAGGGATGCTCGCGGGCGACTTCGTACAAGCGCTCGCGTTCGTCGAGCGACAGGTTCATGATCCCTTGGCGCTCCATCTCTTCCACGCGCACGACCACGACGCTCCGCTGCGCCCCGTAGGCGAGGAGGAACGCCGGAACCCAGGCGAGTGCGAAGCCGACGGCGCGTCCGCGAAGCGCCGATCCCAGCGCGATGGCGAACGACGAAAGGACGACCCCGGCGACCAGAGCGACCGGGAGCACGGACCAGCCGTCGATCCAGACGAAGAAAAGAGCGAGCAGTCCCGTCCCGACGAGTCCCGCGAGCGCGAGCGGCGTGCCGAAGACGCGCGCGATCCAGGCGCGACCGCGCGGAGCCAGCGCGGTGATCGACTCGGCACAGAGCAACGCGAGACCCGGCAGCATCGCGAGCGTGTAGTGATTCTGTTTCTGCGGCAGCAGAGAGAATGCGACGAACGGCACCAGGAACGTCAGCGCGGCGAAGCGCAGTCGCGGTTCGTCGCTGTACACGCGCGTCGTCCAGAGTCGCCACGCGACGACGGGCAGCAGCAGGCTCGCAGGTGCCGCGCGCGCGGGCAGGACCGCGACATACCACCAGATCGGCCGGAAATGCGCGGCGTCCTTGCCCGGCTGTGGAGCGGCACCGAGCGGCATCAGGAGATCGTTCCACAACGTCTCGAACGCTCCGGGCACGACCGCGAGGATCGCCGCGTACCAGGACAGGCCGATCGCGAACGCGAGTCCGCAGGACGCGAGGACTCCGCGGTCGCGCAATCGCCCAAGCTGGTGTTGCAGCGCCAGGAAGACCAGGATGGGCAGGGCGACGATCAGAAGCACGGCCGTCGCCTTGGTCAGGAAGGCGAGGCCCGCGAGAACTCCGAACAACGGCAGCAGCGCCCGGTGCCGCGTCGCGTGCGCTCGATCGAAGACGAAGAGCGACGCGAAGCAGAGCAGCGCGAGCAGCATCTCCGCATCGCCCCGACGCCCCGATGCGGGAATCTGGATCATCGCGACCAAGGCGGCCCCGGCCGCGAGTCCCATGCCGTGTCCGCCGAGCGCGCCGCCCCAGCGGATCACGACGGCGGCGAGCGCGACGGCGGCGAGCGCGGAGGGCAGGCGCACCGCGATCGTTCCCGTGTCGCCGAGCAGCGTCGCGGTGGCCGCGCCGGCCCAGTAGAAGAGCGGCGGCTTCTGAAGCCGCACCTTTCGGCCGAGGTGAGGGACCAGCCAATCACCGGACTCGACCATTTTCTGGGCGACGAGCTGGCAACGTGTCTCGCTCTTCCGACCCGGAGGTTCGATTCCGAGGTTCACGAAGAGCAGGAGGGAGAGTCCGGCCAGAAGTGCGACGGCCGCGGCCCGTGCTGCGAATCTGCTCGCGGTCCAGGCGCCGCGCTGGATTTCGTTTCCGCCGCTCATCGAAGAGCAGTCGATAGCACAAAGACCCCTTGACAGTCTCCGGGTGCACACGCGAGGCTCGCACCGATGTCTCGTCCTCTTCGACGCGGTTCCGTCTCGATGCGATCGCAGCTCTGCGCGGAGATTTCCGTGTAGCCGGAGGGGATCGAGGTCTGTTTCCACGAACGCCCCTCCGGAGTCCTCCGGAGGGGCGTTTCGCATTTCGGGGAGTCGTCCATGTCGTCCGCCATCGAGCTCGAACACCTGCGCAAGACGTTTCGCGTCGCGGAACGCGCTCGTGGCATTTCGGGCGCGCTTCGGGCGCTGGTATCGAAGCGCACGCGCGAGGTCGTCGCGGTGGACGACGTCTCGTTCGCGATCGCGCCGGGAGAGCGCGTCGCCTTCGTCGGCCCGAACGGCGCCGGGAAGTCGACGACGCTGAAGGTGCTCTCCGGGATCCTGCAGCCGAGCGCGGGCCGGGTGCGCGTGCTCGGTCTCGACCCGGGCCGCGACCGCACTCGGCTCGCGTACCGGATCGGCGTCGTCTTCGGCCAGCGTTCGCAGCTCTGGTCTCACCTGCCGGCGGCCGACACGTTCGACCTGCTCGCGCGGATCTACGAGCTTCCGCCTCGCGAGTACCGGCAGCGACTGCGCGAGCTCGTCGGGAGCTTCGCGATCGCAGAGGTCGTCGAGAAACCCGTGCGGCAGCTCTCGCTGGGCGAGCGCATGCGCTGCGAGCTGGTGGCGAGCCTGCTGCACCGTCCCGAGATCCTCTTCCTCGACGAGCCCACGATCGGTCTCGACGTGGTGGCGAAGGCGACGATTCGCGAGCTGCTCCGCGAGCGCGCTCGACGCGACGGCTGCACGATCCTGCTCACGTCGCACGACACCGGCGACATGCAAGGTGTCTGCGAGCGCGTGCTCGTGATCCACCGCGGGCGACTCCTGCTCGATCGCCCGATCGACGCACTGCGCAAGCGCTTCATCCCCAGGAAGCGGATCTCGATCGTCACCGAGGAGGCCGACGTTCGCGTCGATCTGCCGGGCGTACGCCGTCTGCCGAGTCCGCCCCACCGTACCGAGCTCGAGGTCGATCTCGCGCGGATCGGCATCGATCGGGTCGTGGCGGAGATCGTCTCGAACGCGCGGGTGCTCGACCTCTCCGTCGAGGATCCGCCGATGGACGAGATCGTGGCGGCGATCTACGCGGGCGAAGCACCCGGCGAGCTCCGTCGATGAGCCCCTCGCGGACTCGCGGCGCGACGGGGAAGTACCTCGCGATCGCGCTCACCTCGGCGCGCCGTGCGCTGGCGGAACGGGGCGCGCTCGCGGGCCGCGTCGTCTTCCTGGGCGTGATCCTGTTCATCTTCTCTCGCGTCTGGGGGACGGTGCTCGGGCACGGCGCGGTCGCGATCGAGGGTGCAGGCAAGACCGAGCTGATCTGGTACCTCGCCGTCACCGAATGGTGTGTGCTCTCGGTTCCGCCGACCTACCTCGCGATCGAGGAGGACGTGCGCTCGGGCGAGATCGCCTGCCGGCTCGTGCGGCCGGTTTCATACCTCGGCGCAATGCTCGCGGAGGCGCTCGGCGAGACGGGCCTGCGTCTCTGCGTGCTCGGTCCGGCCGCGGCCTCGATGGCCTTCGCGCTCGCGGGCGGCCTCCCGGCCGACCCGCTCGGTCTTCTCCTCGCGATTCCGCTCGGGCCGTTGGCGAGCGCGCTCGCCGTTCTCTCGACGGCGGCGATCGGCCTGTCCGCGTTCTGGATCGTCGACACCAGCCCGATCTACTGGGTCTGGCAGAAGCTCGCCTTCGTGCTCGGTGGGTTGCTCCTGCCCCTCGAGCTCTATCCGGAATGGCTGCGTGCGCTCGCGCACCTGTCGCCGTTCCCCGCGATGATCTGGGGGCCGGGCCGAATGGCGTTCGGCTTCGCGCCCGAAGCCGCGCTCGAAACGATCGTCGATCTCTCGATCTGGGGTGCGCTCATCGCGGCCGGGCTCGCGTGGCTCTCCCGAAGGGCCCGACGGCGGCTCAGCGTGAATGGGGGCTAGCGTGACTCGACTCGTCGGCACGATCCGCTTCGCGCGCGCCCTTCTGGGGATGAATCTGCGCTCGAGCCTGATCCTGCGCGGAGCCTTCTGGCTGCAGGCGGGCTTCATGGTGCTGAACAACCTGGCGTTCTTCTCGATCTGGTGGCTCCTCTTCGAGCGCTTCCCGGAGATCGGCGGGTGGAGGCTCTCCGACGTCGTGACGCTGTTCGGTGTCGTCGCCTCGGGCTACGGCGCGTCCATCGTCTTCGCGGGTGGCGTTCGCGAACTCGCGCGCGGGATCTCCGATGGAGAGCTCGACTCGGCGCTCGTTCAACCCAAGCCGGTTCTGCTGAATCTGGTGGCGTCGCGGACGATCGCCTCGGGCTGGGGCGATCTCGCGACGGGCGTGCTCATGCTCTGGATCGCAGGGGCGCTCGCGCCATCGATGCTCGCACCGACGGTCGTCGCGGCGGCGTCGAGTGCCTGCATCTTCACCTCGAGCGGCGTGATCCTGCAGAGCCTGGCGTTCTGGATCGCCGGCATGGAGACACTCGCACGTCAGATTTCCGAGTTCACGCTGACCTTCAGCCTGTATCCACGTCCGCTGTTCTCGGGCGAGCTGTCCTTCCTTCTCTACACGATCGTCCCGGCCGGCTTCGTCGGTTTCCTGCCCGCGGAGCTCGTGCGTGCGCCGAGCGCTGCGCTCGTGGCGTCGGTTCTCGGAGCGGCACTCGGCTGGACGGCGCTCGCCGTCTTCATCTTCGGGCGCGGGCTGCGGCGGTACGCGTCCGGCAACCGGATCGGCGCCCGCTTCTAGATCCCGGTGAGGCCGCGATAGAGCGCGCGGAGTTGCAGCGCGGAGGCGTCCCAGGACATCGCGTGCGCGCGTCGAAGGCCGCGAGCGCGCAGATCGGCTCGGAGCGAATCATCGAACGCGGCGCGGCGAAGCGCGTCTCCGAGCGCCTCGCTCGAGCGGGCATCGACGAGCAGGGCGGCGTCACCCACGACCTCGGGCAACGAGGCCGCATTCGAGCACACGACCGGAGTTCCGCACGCCATCGCCTCGAGAGCGGTCAAGCCGAAGCCCTCGTACAGGCTTGGAACGGCGCAGACGCGTGCGGCGCCGATCAGTGCGATCAGATCGTCCTCCGGAACGCCGGTCATCCGAGTGGTCCGCGCGCGCATGCCGGTCCGGTCGAGCGCGGCCTCGACCTCGGCTCCGCCGTCGCTGGCCCGACCGACGAGCACGAGATGAAGCGCCTCCAGGTGCGCGACCGCTTCGATCAGCGTCGCGAAGTTCTTTCGCGGGGTCAGAAGCCCGATCGAGATCACGTAGTCGCCGTACTTCGCGCGTATCGGCTCCAAGGTCTCGGCCGGGAGCGGGCGGAACCGCGAGGTATCGACGCCGAGCAACACCGGGTGCACGCGCTCGGCGGGCAGGTGGTAGTGCTCGCGGATCTCGTTCGCGGTGAACTCGCTGTAGGTCATCACGTGATCCGCACGCTCGATTGCGGTGGCGAGCTTCGAACTTCTTCGCTCGTGCCACGACGGTGTCACCCAGGCGGGATTTCGTACCGCGTTCAAGTCGTGGATCGTGACGAGCTTGGTCATGCGCGGGGTACGCGGAAGGTACGGCGCCATCGAGTGCAGGAGGCGTGCGCCGCGCAGCGCGAACGAGTTGAGTGGACCGGTGAGCACGCGCGAGTACGCATTCGGTGCGCTCGCGTGCCAGGCATTTCGGCGCCGCCAGCGAGTCACGCGATGGCAGAGCGCGTACCGGGTCTTGTGATCCTGCATGAGCAGGGCACTCGTGAGTGCTCGGATCGTTCCCCCGACGCCACCGAGAGGTGGACGCCCCGCGGCCGAGCTGACCTCGAGAGCAATCACCCTGACAAACTAACTCGACTCACTCAGAAGTACAGGCAAGAGCTTTCCGATCGGCCCTCGTACGATGGCATCGGCGATCTCATCCATCTCGGTGGGATCACGATTGACGATGACGACCCTGGCCCCGGCGCGCTTGGCGACCGGGACGATACCCGCGATCGGAAAGACCGAGAGCGTGCTGCCGATCGCGAGCAGGAGGTCGCAGCTCTCGGCCGCAGATTCCGCGCGCTGCAGGTCGTGTGCGACGAGGTTCTGGCCGAACGAGATCGTCGCGGACTTCAGGATGCCACCGCAGCTCCGGCATTCGGGATCGTCCTCGCCAGCGCGCACGCGAGCGAGCGCGCGCTCCATCGGAGCGCGTTCGCCGCAGCCCAGGCAGGTGACCTCGTGCACCGTGCCGTGGATCTCGACGATGCGTTCGGGCGAGGAGCCCGCGGCCTGATGCAGGCCGTCGACGTTCTGAGTGATCAGCGTGTGCAGTCGCCCGGTCTGCTCGAGCGCGGCGAGCGCGAGGTGACCGGCGTTCGGCCGAGCCTGCCACGCGGGTGATTCCAGCCGATTCCGCCAGGCGCGCCGGCGTACTTCGGGATCGGCGACGTAGTGGGAGAGGGTCGCCATCTTCTCGGCGCCTGGGTTCCGGGTCCAGACGCCCTGGGGTCCGCGGAAGTCGGGGATGCCCGACTCGGTCGAGATGCCCGCACCCGTCAGGACGACGATCCGCCGGGCGTCGGCGATCCAAACCGGCGACCTCTCGCAGGTCCGAGTTCGCGTCGCGCATCGATTCATTCTCGCACGCACTGGCGCGCCGTGACGAGATTCTCCTACGATCCGGTTCCATGAACGAAGCCCCGACGTCGTACCACTCTCCGAAGCTCGAGCCTCGGCAGATCGACGGAAAGGGTGGCCGTGCGCTCGTCGTTTGGGAGCCGATCGAGAAGGGCGAGCTCGTCGTCGTCTGGGGTGGCGAGGTCGTACACGCCTCGCGGATCGACGCGCTCTCGCCTGCGGAACGGCTGCTGACGATCCAGGTCGAGGAGGATCTGTACCTGGTCTCGGGTCGGGACGGCCCGGCGGACTGGGTGAACCACTCGTGCGATCCGAACTGCGGGCTGTCGGGGCAGATCGCGCTCGTCGCCATGCGTCGGCTCGAGCCCGGTGAGGAGGTCTGCTTCGACTACGCGATGAGTGATGGATCGTCCTACGATCAATTCACTTGCGGCTGCGGCACGAGCCGCTGCCGGGGTCGGATCGGCGCGGACGACTGGAGTCGCCCGGAGCTCTGGAAGCGGTACCGCGGGTACTTCTCACCGTATCTTCAGCGCCGCATCGACGCCAAGCTGGCGGCGAAGCGGCGGTTGCGGTCTCATAGCGACGGGAATCGAGAGGTGAGGCGAGAGGGGAGGCGAACGTGAGCGATCCAGTCCAGGAGTACGACGGCGCGATCGACCGCGGGCTCGAGGGCGTCGTCACGTGCACGACCTCGATCAGCACGATCGAGGGCTCGACGCTGCTGTATCGGGGCTTCACGATCGAAGACCTCGCAGCGAACGCGACCTTCGAGGAGGTCGTCTACCTGCTCTGGTACGGGTGGCTGCCGACTCGGCGCGAGCTGGAGGAGTTCTCGACCGACCTCCACCACAGCATGGCGCTGCCGCCCGAGTCTTTCGGCTGGTTCCACGGGCTCCCCACGCGCGTGCACCCGATGGACTTCCTGCACGCCGTGATCGCCGGGCTGACGCTTCACGATCCCGACGCGAACCTCGTGAACGCCGCCGCGACGCTGCGCAAGTCGACGCGCCTGGCCGCCCGGGTGGGCACGATCGTCACCGCCTACCAGCGCGTTCGCAGCGGCCAGTGGCCGCTGCAGCCGCTTCCCGACAAGTCCATCGCCTGGAACTTCCTGTACATGCTGAAGGGCGAGGAGCCCGACGAGAAGGAGGTCCGGCGTTTCGACACCTGCCTGATCCTGCACGCGGATCACGAGCTGAACGCCTCCGCGTTCTCGGCGCGTGTCACCTCGAGCACCCTCTCGGGGATCTACTCGAGCGTCATGGCCGCGATCGGCACGCTGAAGGGACCGCTCCACGGCGGCGCGAACGAGCAGGTCGCGCGGATGCTGCTCGAGATCAAGTCTCCCGATCGGCTCGAAGCGTGGCTCGAAGCCGCGCTCGCATCCGGCGAGAAGATCATGGGCTTCGGACATCGCGTGTACAAAGAGGGCGACCCGCGCGCGAAGATCCTGAAGGTGATGAGCCGCGAGATCACCCAGGAGGTCGGGCATCCGGAGCTCTACGAGATGAGCGCCCGTCTCGAAGATCTGATGGGCCAGCGCAAGGGATTGATCTGCAACGTCGATTTCCACTCGGCCGCGGTCTACTACTGCATGGGCATTCCGATCGACCTGTTCACACCCGTCTTCGCGACCAGCCGCATTGCCGGATGGTGCGCGCACGTGCTCGAGCAGTATCAGAACAACCGGATCTACCGGCCGCGAGGGAAGTACGTCGGACCCAAGGGAGAGGTCTACACCCCGATCGACGAGCGCTGAGGGCGGCGGGATCTCGAGTCCGGAGCGAGCCAGCAAGGAGTCGATCGCCGCTCAGCTTCTGCGCGGAGCCTGGCGGTTGATCGTGCTCGTCGTTGGTGGGACGGTCTTGCTGATCGGCGTCGCGATGGTCGTCCTGCCCGGGCCCGCGTTCGTCGTGATTCCCGCGGGTCTGGCGATCCTGGCCACCGAGTTCGTCTGGGCGCGACGCCTGCTCGTACGCGTGCGCGACTACGCGCGCCACACGCTGGGCCGATCGTAGCTTCGACCTAACGCGCCTCGATCCGCTGGCCCTCGCGCAGGTCGGGTGCGTCGCCGACGACGAGCGCCTCGCCGCCGGAGAGGCCCTCGACGACGTCCACCTGCTCACCTCGGGTCGTGCCCGTGCGAAGCGCCTGCCGGCGCAGGCGCCCTCCCGAGACGACCCAGGCGTAGGTTCCGTTCGCGTCGTTGCGGACCGATGATCCCGGCACGAGAACGAGTGCGGATCCGCCGGACTCCGCCGGTCGCTCGTTGCCGAGGAAGTGGACCCGCACGCTCATGTCCGGCAGCAGGGCCTCGTCCGGGCTCTCGAGCGAGACCTCGACTTTGAGCGTGCCCTTCTGGCGATTCACCTGCGGGTAGAGCTTCACGAGCTTCGCCGAGTAGGTCTTGTCCGGGTAGGCGTCGGGAACGACCTGGGCCTTCTGTCCGAGCGAGATGCGCGCGAGATCGGTCTCCGAGATGTCCACCTCGGCGCGAAGCTCGTTCAGATTCGCCATCCGGATCAGCTCGCCCGAACCCGCGAAGCCGCCGGGCACCGCGATCTCACCGACCTCCTTCAGCTTCGCGAGAATCACACCGTCGGTGGGCGCGCGGAGAACCGTGTAGTCGAGGTTCACCTGCGACTGGGCGATCTCCGCCTCGAGCTGTGCGATCTGCGCGCGATCCACGCGCAGCAGCGTGTTGGCCTGATCGAGATCCGCTTGCGATGCGTAGTTCTCCGCGCGGAGCTTGGCTTTGCGGTCGGCGTCGAGCCGGTGGAGCTGGGCATTCGCACGGACGACCTCGAGCCTCGCCCTCATGCTCTCGAGCGCGGCCCGGTAGTCGCGGTCGTCGAGCTGGACGAGCGGATCACCGGCCTTCACGCGATCCGATTCCTCGACGAAGAATTTCTCGATCCGTCCGGGTATGCGCGTGCCGACCGAGATGTACTTGTCGGCGGTGACGACGTAGCCGGAGCCCGAGAGCACCTGCGCGACCGGTGCGCGGCCGCCCGCTTCGACCCGGCTCGCGTAGGCGACCGTGACCTCCCGCGGGCTGCTCCGAAGCCACCAGGCCACGAGACCGAGCGCGATCGCGACGATGAGAGCGAGTCCGACGATCCACCCCCCGAGCGGTCGTCGGCTCGGAGGCCTCGAAGTCGACGTTCCGCGATCGATGCGGAGAGCCTGGAGATCGTCGCGGAGGTTTCGAGGTGCTTCGGCGGCCATGCTAGGCCCTCCGCAGTGCGTCGACGGGCCGCATGCGCGCGGCGCGCGCGGCGGGCGCGAGGCCGCCGAACACGCCGATCAGTGCCGACAACACGAGTGGCATCGCGAGGTCGGCCGGTGCGACGCGGAGTTGAATCACATTCGTCGTGAAGGTGGCCGCGCCGAATGCGATCCCGCCGAGCAGCCAGGAGATGAACAGGCCGAGCGCCCACGCGCCGATCGCTCCGATCGCGAAGGCGAAGAGCGCCGTCATGACGGACTCGAAGAGGAACGAGAACAGAATCGACGCGCGGGAGAAGCCGAGCGCGCGCAGCGTGCCGATCTCGGCGGTGCGTGACTGCACCGCGGCGTACATCGTGTTCGTCGCGCCGAAGATCGCCCCGACACCCGCGAGCACCGCCAGGCCGATCACGATGAAATACAGCGTGTTCGCCGACGCCGAGAGCGTCTGGTAGTAGTCGATCTCGCGCGTGGCCTCGAGTGCGTGCCGTGGATCGTCCCCGATGCGTCGCGCAAGCGCGTCCATGTCGGCCCCGGGCGCGACGCGCACCCGGAGGCCCGAGTAGGGCAGGGGGCGCTTCGCGTCGCTCGCGAGCTGGCGCGCGTCGACCCAGACCTCGCTCTCGAACGACGAGCCTCCCGATTCGAGAATGCCGACGACCTTCCAGGTTCCGCGCCCGAACCGGAGCTCCGAGCCGAGCGACGCTCCCGCGTAGCGTCGCGCGACACCGCGGCCGACGACGGCCTCGCCGCTCGAGGGGTCGAACATGCGGCCCTCGACGATCGAGACTTCGTCGTGGACGAGCAGGGCCATCGGCTCCACGCCGCGCACGAGCACGTTCTCGCGCCCACCGTCGGAAGTGGTGAAGAACGGCTGCACGACGAGCTCGGGCGAGATCATCGGGTTGCCCTCGGCATCGCGCGCGATTCCCTCGAAGAATCGAATCGCCTGGAGCGACTCGAGTGAGAGCTGACTCGAGCCGTCGTTCGAGGCTCCCTTGCGCATCACGATCAGATTTTCGGGTGACCCGGACGAGACCAGCGTTCGTTTCAGGCTGGCGATCAGACTCCAGAACAGGGTCGTGGCGATCACGACGAGGGCGATCACCGCGACCGTGAACGCCGTTCGCGTGCCACGCGCGATCAGGCTTCGCCAAGGATAGGAGAGCGGCAGGGCCATGACGCCTAGAACACCTCGCGCAGCGATTGCGCGACGCTTCGCTTCGAAGCTCCGAGCGCGGGCAGCCAGCCGGAGACGATCCCGATGAAGAACGCGAGGAATACGGCCTGTACGAGGATCGCGTCGCTGACGACGAATCCCGTGAGAGGTCCGAGCTGCGCGCCCCCCGTGTCCGTGGTCGATCGAAGCATCGACGTCAACGCGAGCGAGAGCAGCGCGCCGACGGCACCCGCGAGGGTCGAGAGCAGGACGGCCTCGGCGAGCAACGTCGCGAAGATCATGCGGTTGCGAAATCCGATCGCCTTCAAAATCGCGATCTCGCCCACGCGCTCGCGAACCGACAGGCTCGCGGTGTTCGCAGCGATGAAGACGATGCAGAGCGTGACGATGCCCGCGACGATCAGGATGACCGTCACGATTCCCTTCAAGTTGCCGAAGAAGTTCCCGAAGAAGCTCTTCTCGGTCTCGGACGCCGTCTCCGCCTCGCTGTTCCGAAACATCTCGTCGATCTGCCGCATGACCGGAGTCACGCGCTCGGGATCGTCGATTCGTGACCAGATCATGCCGGTCACGTCGAAGGCCGAGCCCGCCGACTGCAGGGCCTGCACCAGATACTCGCGTTGGAAGTAGAACTGCGGGGACTGCGCGTTCGGCACTTCGCCTACGATTCGGAACGACAGCTCGAGCGGGAAGACGGTGCTCTGGAGTGTGACGACGTCCCCGACCTTCCACCTCATCTTGTCGAGCGTGCCGCGGCCCACGAGAGCCGCGTCGCGATACCTCCGGAAGTCCGCGAGCGCATCGGGCGCGATCTTCCAGTCCTCGTAGACCCGGCCGAAGTCTTCCGGGTCGACGGCAAAGTTCGGGAACTGCACGCCCTTGGTCGGGTCCGCCGCGCCGCCGAACCACTGCCAGCTGACCGCGGCGACGACGCCCGGAATGCCGCGCACCTTCTGCAGGTACGAGTACGGCATGCTGTAGACCATGCCCGCTTGATTGTGCGTCGAGATGCGGGTGTTCGAGGCGATCGAGGTCAGAAGACCGTCCATGCCGGCGGGCATCGTGCGCAGGATGCAGACGAGGGCGATCGCCAACGCGATCGCCGCGGCGGTGAGCAGCGAGCGGAGCTTGTTGCGCCCGAGATTCCGCAGGATGAACGGCAGGAACTTCACCGCGATGCCGCCAGCTCGCGCGATCCGCCACCCGGTCGTGTCTCGAGCAGCACGCCCTTGTCGAGGTGGATCACCTCGTCCACCCATTTCTCGGCGCGTGGATCGTGCGTGACGATCACGACGGTCTTTCCGAAGTCGCGCTTCAGGGTCTGAAGCAGCGAGAGGATCTCCTCGGCGTTTCGCGCGTCGAGGTCTCCCGTCGGCTCGTCCGCGACGATCAGGTCCGCGTCGCTCACGATCGCGCGCGCGATCGCCACGCGCTGCTGCTCACCTCCGGACAGCTGCCTCGGGAGGTGCGTCGCGCGTTCCTGCAGGCCCACGATCCGCAGCGCCGTCTCGGCGCGCTTGCGCCGCTCGGTGCGCGAGAGCTTCGTGAGCAGGAGCGGGAGCTCCACGTTCTCGACCGCCGACAGAACCGGGATCAGATTGAAGAACTGGAAGACGAAGCCGACCGTCCGCGCCCGGAACTCGGCGAGCTGGTCCTCGCTGAGTTCGTTCAGCCGATTCTCCCCGACGTTCACCTCGCCCGAGCTCGGCCGATCCAGTCCGGCGAGCACGTTCAAGAGCGTGGATTTGCCCGAGCCCGAGGGGCCCATCAGCGCGACGAAGCGACCTTTCGGTACGTGCAAGCTCACGTTCTTCAGCGCGTGGATCGCGTCCGCGCCGCGCTGATAGACACGGGAGACGTCGAGAAGGTCGATCAAGGGCGACTCCTCGCCAGCTGCGAAGGGCCCGATCATATCGGATCGGACCCTCGGTCGCGCTGCCTCGGGAGTCCTCTGCCCCTACAAGCCGTGTCGGAGTTCGGTGACCACGCGAATCAGGCCGTCGAGCACACGACGGACGTCGCGGTCCACGGGAGGCGGCGTCCGTCGGGGGCCGTCGGGGTTCAGGTCCTGATGGTTCACGAACGCCGCGATCACGCGCATCAGCCCGTCGCACCCGAGCCTGCGCCGGTGGCGCAGAAGGCGATCCGTCGCGTACTCGGCACCGTCCCCGGTGATGCGCTCGCGTCGATTGATCACCGCGCTGCGATTCGCGACCTCGGCCAGGAGCTCGGGAAGTCCTCGGCGTTCGTGCCGCGAAGCGGCGCGAAGGAGTGCTAGGTACTCCCGTTGCAGCTCACGGGCGCGGCGCGCGCGTGTGGGTGTGCAGGCGCGATCCGCGCGCTTCGAGTAGCTCGAGCTCGCGAGCTCGACCAGCTCTCGCGCGCTCAGGTTCCGCTCCCCGCTCGCGAAGCGCCGTGTGAGCTCGCGCAGCAGGTCGCGGGTGCTGAAGATCGCGTTCCAGGTCAGCCCGTCGGCGGCCTTCGACGGCCCGCGCAACGCGCGCGCTCGCTCGAAGTACGCGTGCGCGCGGCGCAGCCGCGCGAGCGTGGGAGCTCGCGTGCGCGCGATCCAGGCGCCGGTCGCGACGCTGAATCCGAGCTTGTGGACGAAGAGGCGCGTCTTGGTCGCTTCGAACTCCGCGTCGAAGATGCGCAGCAGCGGGTCGCGTCGGAAGCTCGCGAGCGGGCGCTTGCGGCCGGTCGAGACGAAGTCGCGGATCTGCGCGAAGCACTGCGCGACGAAGCGCGCCTTCACGCGCTGTTCGGGAATGGTCGTCGACCAGCGATCGTCGTCGTCGAAGCGGTACTCGCGGTGGTACAGTCCGAACTGGCGCACCGACCCATAGTCGATGATGCCGCCGTTCGCGAGTACGTTGTCGCCGTCCCAGTCCAGCCAGCAGAAGATGTACTCGCTCTCGAACGTCGCCGCGGCGCGCGCGAAGACGCGGGCGGTCTCTTCGGCCATGAATCGGATCCGCTCCGGACCGGGGGGAAGTTCCGGCCAGTCGCGATTCGCGATCTGGCGTTCGCAGAAGAGATCGACCGCCGCGCGGAGTCTCTCGAGATCGTTTTGCTTGAGCGGCGCGAACAGGTGCGAGGGCCGGATCAGATTCCGCCCGGCTCGCACGTTGATCGCTTGGCCGTTCGGAAGTGCGATCACGGCCAGCACGCGCTCGGTCTCGATGCCGTTGCGGTGGAAGGTTTCGGAGAGGAGAGCGGCGGCGATGCCCTCACCGAGCGCGGCGGTCCCGCAGCCATAGGAAGCCTGGTTGGATCCAGAACGGAAGAAGCGCCCCTCGATGGCCGTCGCCGGACACAGACGTGTGACGCCGGTTCCGCAGCTCGAAACGTCCCAGGTGATTCCCGCATGGCGGACCGTGCCGTTCCAGATGCTCCGTCCATCGCCGGAGGTCTTTCCGCTGCGCCCCGGGTGCTGGAGCTGCAGGTACCGCGTGGCCATGTACGACCCGGGCAGGCGCTCGCGCGCGGGCACCCGGACCCGGTGCAGATGATCCCACTCGTTGATGATCCGCAGCCCGAAGGTGCGCAGGATCGCGCGCTCGAGCTCGCGGTTCAGGCGCTCCGGGTGGCTTCGCGGGACGAGCCCCATCTCCTTCGCGAGCGGGAAATTGAAGAACGCCACCTGGCCGTTTCGGCGGCTTCGCGCCGAGTAGTCGACGAAGCCGCCGGGCACACGTCGCTTCCACGGGTGGGACCCGTCGATGCGCCCGAAGCGCGGATAACGGCGTGCGCGTGCGGCTCTTCCTGCGGCCACCTGTGCTTCCTCGACGTCGCATCGGAGGAGTGCACGGGTGTCTTTAGGGTACGATGCGCACAGGAGGCGACGTCGTGGTCAAGATCATCGGAAACGTGAAGCCCGAGGACGATTACACCCACCCGCTCGGGCCCGAGCCGAACTTCAACGAGTCGGTGTACTTCAACTTCTTCGACCGAGCCCAGAATCGCGGCGGATTCCTGCGCATCGGCAACCGCGCCAACGAGGGTCAGGCCGAGATGACCGTGATCGTCTACAACGCGGACGGCTCGGCGTTCTTCAACTACAAGCGCCCGAAGATCGAATCGAACGACGGCTGGAATGCGGGCGGACTCGAGGTGACCGTGCTCGTGCCCGGCGAGAAGCTGCGCACGCGCTACGAAGGCTCGGCCGTCTACCTCGCAGACCCGCGCGCGATGAAGGATCCCGGGCGACGCGTTCAAGGAGAACCCGCACAAGAAACTCGTGATCGATCTCGTGCACGAAGGCGTCGGCCCGATCTACGGCCACGTCGGAAAGCCGGACGACGGCAACGATTTCGCGCGCGCGCACTACGAGCAGCACATGAAGGTGTCGGGCACGATCTAGATCGAGGACGAGCCGCCGATCGAGATCCGGGGTCACGGGCTGCGCGACCACTCGTGGGGTCCGCGCTACTGGCAGTCGACGCCGTCGTACCGCTGGATCACGGGCAACTTCGGCGACGATCTCGGCATGGTGATTTCGATCGTCGGTGACCGCGTCGGCGGCGTCTTCCACAAGGGCGAGGAGCTGCTCCGGATCACGAGCGTCGATCTCGAGACCGACTACGAGAGCGGCACGAACTACCACTCGGTCCTGAGGGCGAACGTGACGCTCTCCGACGGCACGAAGCACCGCGTCGAGGGGCGGGTGAACGGCTTCATCCCGCTTCGCAATCGCCGCGCGGGCCAGAACACGCACATCGGCGAGGGCATGACCGAGTACACGCTCGACGGCGAGCGCGTCGGCTACGGCCTCATCGGAGTATCTCGACCAGGGCGCATGATCGCCCCGGGTTCCCGCGCGTTCGGAATCGACTTCGGCACGACGAACTCGGCGCTCGCGATGGTCGAGGGCGACTCCGCGCCGAGGCTGGCGCGCTTCGCGCGGGGTGGCGGAATGACGACCCCGATCTTCCGCTCGGTCGTGTACCTCGAAGAGCGGCGAGAGGGGCGCCTCGCGCCCCGCGAGCTGGCCGGCCCGCGCGCGATCGCGCGGTATCTCGAGGTCGATGAGCCGGGACGCCTGGTGCAGTCGCTGAAGTCGTTCCTGGCGGCGCGCGACTTCTCGTCCACGCGGATCTTCGACCGGGAATACCGGCTCGAGACGCTGATCGCGGTGCTGCTGCGTGCACTCACCCGTGAAGCCGAGAAGGAGTTCGGAAAGCTCGACGGTCCCGTCGTGGTCGGACGCCCCGTCCGCTTCGTCTCGGCGCGCTCACCCGAGGACGAGGCGCTCGCGCTCACGCGTCTGCGCGCGGCGTTCGCGACGTCGGGGTTCGACGACGTGGTCTTCGAGTACGAGCCAATCGCCGCCGCGTACCACTACGAGCGGACGCTCGAGCGCGACGAGCTGATCTTGATCGGCGATTTCGGCGGTGGAACGAGCGACTTCTCGCTGCTCCGCGTCGGGCCCGGCGCGCGCCGCCAGCGCGCACGCGGAGAGACGCGGGGCGTGCTCGGGAACGCGGGGGTGCCCGTGGCGGGCGACGTCTTCGACGGGCGGATCGTCCGAGCCGCCGTGGCGCCCGCGCTCGGACTCGGCAGCGAGTTCCGCTCGATCTTCGGCAACGTGCTGCCCATCCCGCGCTGGATCTACTCCCATCTCGAGCGCTGGCATCATCTGTCGTTCCTGCGCTCGCCGCGCACGCTCGCGCTGCTCTTCGATCTGCGGCGCGACGCGCTCGATCCTGCCCGGCTCGACGCGCTGATCCACGTCGTCCGCGAAGACCTCGGCTTTCCGCTCCACCGGGCGGTGGAGCGCGCCAAGCTCGCGCTGACGCGCGACGAGGTGACGCGGCTGCGCTTCGTGGACGCTCCGGCGCGCGTCGAGACCCCGATCGCGCGCGCCGAGTTCGAGAGCTGGATCGCACCGGAGCTCGACGCGATCGAGGCCTGTGTCGATGGTCTGCTCCAGAGCACGGGTCTCGCGCGAGCCGACGTCGATCGCGTCTTCCTGACCGGCGGCTCGTCTCTCGTCCCCGCGGTGCGAGCGCTCTTCGCGTCGCGATTCGGCGTCGACCGCGTTCGCGCGGGCGACGAGCTGGTTTCGGTCGCGAGCGGCCTCGCGTTGCGGGCGCAGGAACTCGCGGGCTAGTCGGGCGTCGCGATGGCGACCGGGTCGAGCCGGATCGGCACCGACTTCGTCCCGTCCCGGATCTGGCCGACGACCCGGTCGGCCCACGTATAGTGCTCCCGCATCAGCTCGTGGATCCGGTCGCGGATCGCCGGATCGTCGCGGACGGGCACGGCCCGGAAGCGGATCGCCTCGCCACGGCGTTCGACCACGACGTCGGGGTTCGCGTCGATGCGCTGGAGCCAGGTGTTGTCCGGCATGCCGGCGCGGAGCCAGGCATGGCCCCCGTCGTCGACGATCCAGACGCGCGTCTCGACGTCGCCGTCGGGTCCAGCCGTGTGCAGCGTGACGATCTCGCCGCCGAGCTCCGACGCGCGCCATGACTCCGATTCCGAGCGCGAGCGCGACGAACGACGCAGCACGGCGACGATCTTCAGCAGTCCGCGCATCCGCTTCTCCTCGGCCTTCGGCCGCCCGTAGTCTATCGGATGGGCCGGATCCGGGGAAATCTGGGGCCCTTGGACTGTGCATCGGCGTGCTTGACATCGTCAATTGACAGTGTCAATAATGCGCCGTGCCTCGAAACCGTCCCGAGCGACGACGTCGACGCCTTCCGCCAGCGTCTGTGCGCGTCGCCGAACGGCTCTTCGCGCGAGCGCGGCTTCGAGGGCGTGAGCTTCCGCGTGCTCGCCGACGAGCTCGGCGTGCAGCCGGATGACCCCGTACCGCTACTTCCGCGACAAGGCCGACATCTTCGCGGCGGTGCGCACCGCCGCCTATCTGCGGTTCGCGTCCAGCCAGGAGAAGAGCGGAGCGGACGAGCGCGATCCGGGCGCGCGGTTGCTCGCGCTCGGGCCGGGCCTACATCGACTTCGCGCTCGTCGAGCCGGACGCCTACCGGTTGATGTTCGAGCTCGGTCAGCCGGATCCGGACGGACACCCGGAGCTTCGCGAAGCCGAGCTGCGGTCGTGGACGCCTTTGCGCGACGCCGTGCGCGCCGCGGTCGATGCGGGCCTCTTGCAGGGCGACGTCGATCTGCTCGCCCACGGTTTCTGGGCGGGCGTACACGGACTCGTGTCGCTGCACCTCGCGGGCAAGCTCGCGCACGGTCTCGACATCGCGCAGCTCGCGCGACCGCTGCTCTCGCAGCTCGTCGTCGGTGGAGTCGCGCGCGAACCCCGAATCGAGGAGGACCGCGTAGTGGCACGGCAGGACCCGCGGCTCGACGACCGCTGGGACGTGATCGTGATCGGATCCGGACTCGGCGGGCTCGGCGCCGCCGCGCGGCTTTCGCGCACCGGCTTGCGCGTGCTCGTGCTCGAGCAGCACGTCTTCGCCGGCGGCTACGCGCACCACTTCCTGCGCAAGGTGCGGGGGACGAAGATCGTCTACGACTTCGACGTCGCCCTGCACCAGACCGGGCGATCTGCTCCCGGGGCGCTCCGTGCACCGGCATGCTCACCGAGCTCGGCGTGCTGCCCCAGCTGGAGCTGCGCCGCTTCGACATCGCCTATCGCAGCCGCGGACCGCGGCACGACCTGCAGATCCCGGCGGACGCCGACGCGTACGAGGCGCTGCTCGTCGAGCTGCTACCCGGAGCAGGCGCGCGGCGTCCGCGACCTGTTCCAGACGCTGCGCGAGATCGACGCGACCGGCCCCGACGGCGCGCCGAGCGAAGCCGCGCTCGCGGCGCTGGGGCTCTCCCTCGCGGAGCTGATCGACGCAGCACGTCCGCGACGAACGCATCCAGGCGATCTTCTCGACCATCTGGGGCTACCTCGGCCTGGTGCCCGGCGAGGTGTCGGCGTTCCTGTACGCGCGAATGTGGTCGAGCTTCCACCTCGGCGGCTGCTTCTACTTCAAGGGGGGCGGACAGGCGCTGTCCGACGCGTTCGTGCGCGTGATCGAGAGCCATCGGGGACGCGTCCTGCTGCGCCGCGAGGTCGCGCGAATCGACACCGAGAACGGACGGGTGGTCGGAGTGCGAGACGCGGCACGGAGATCGATTCCATGCGCCCGTCGTGATCAGCAACGCGGCGGCGCCGCTGACCTACCACGTGCTGCTCGACGAGCCGGCGCTGGCGGCGGCCGAACTCGCCGCGCGTCGACGGCCTGCCGATCGCGTGCTCGATCCACCAGGCCTACGTCGGCATCCGAGGCGATGCCGCCCGGCTGGGGCTCGCCGATCGCGGCGCGTTCTTCATGCCGACCTACGACTTCGCGGAGGAGCGCGCCGCGATGCAGGCGGGCGCTTTCCGAAAGCAGAGCTGGATGCTCGGCAATCACGACCTGGCCGACCCCGGTCACGCGCCCGCGGGTCGCTCGATCCTGCACGCGGCGATCATGGCCGACGGACGACTCTGGCACGACGACGAAGCGGTCTACCGAAAGCGGAAGCTGGAGCTCGAGGAGCTCCTCGTCGATCGACTCGCGGAAGCGATCCCGGACGTTCGCGAGCGGATCGAGGTGATCGAGATCGGCACGCCCCACACGATGCAGCGCTACTCGTCGAATCCGGAGGGGTCGATCTACGGCTACGCCTCGTCGCCGACGGCGCACAGCATTCATCGGCCCGACGCCCGGAGCTCCGTCCCCGGCCTCTATCTCGCCGGCGCCTGGACGTTTCCCGGGCCGGGGTTCTCCGGCGCGATGCACTCCGGCTATCGGACCGCGGGACTGGTCATCGAGGACGTCGAAGGACGCCGCGCCGGCGCCGCTTGACCTCGCTCGGGTAGACTCGAAGCGGGAACGAGCGGGGAGGGCGCGTGAGCCTCTGGAAGATGGCGTGGCGCAACGTCGGGCGGAATCGCCGCCGCACGCTGGTGACGGTCGGTGCGATGGCCTTCGGCCTGTTCGCGATGGTCATCTACTCCGGATTGCTCGAAGGCTACCTCGCGAATCTCGAGCGCAGCGTCGTCGACATCGAGGTCGGGGACGTGCAGATCTTCAACGCGGTCTACCGCGACAAGCCCTCGGTCCACGAGCGGATCGAAGATCCCGAGCGCGTGATCGCCGCCCTCGAAGCTTCCGGACTCCGCGCGAGCCCGCGCCTGCTCGCGTTCGGACTGGCCGCGGGCCCGAACGCATCGACCGGAGCGAGCTTTCGCGGCGTCGTTCCCGATCGGGATGCCCGCGTGAGCCGGGTGTACGCCGAGGTCGAAACCGGATCGTGGCTGGATCCGGAAACACCGAAAGGTGTCGTCATCGGACGACGGGTCGCGCGCGCGCTCGGCCTCGGAGTCGGCGACGAGCTCCTGGTGTTCTCGGAAAGCGCGGACGGTGGCATGGCGTACGACCTCTTCGAGGTGCGCGGCATCCTTCGCGCGATCGGGGAGGCGACCGACCGAACGGCCGTGTTCATGGTGGACGGGGCGTTCCGTGCGCTCTTCGAGGTCGCGAGCGGCGCGCACCAGATCCTCGTGCGGCGCGCGGACGACGTTCCGCTCGAAGTCGCCGGAGCGCACGCGCGTGAAGCGGCTCCGGGTCTCGACGTCGCGACGTGGCGAGCGCTGATGCCGACGGTGGCCTCGATGCTCGATTCGACGCGCGGCCTGATCGTCGCGATCTTCGTGATCGCGTACCTCGCGGTCGCGCTGCTCGTCCTGAACGCGATGCTGATGGCGGTGTTCGAGCGCGTGCGCGAGTTCGGGATCCTGAAGGCGCTCGGCGTCGGCCCGCCCCAGATCTTCGCTCTGATCCTCGCCGAGAGCGCAATCCAGACGGCGCTGGCCATCGGCGCCGGCCTCTCGATCGCGGCGCCGGCGCTCGTCTATCTCTCGCGCGTCGGGATCGACATCGTCGGTCTCGCGGGCGTCTCGGTGATGGGGATCGCGATGGAGCGCTTCTGGCGCGCCTCGGTCGAGCCCGCGACGGTGATGACCCCGGTCGGGGTGCTGGTTCTGCTCGTCGGGATCGCCGTGCTGTATCCGGCCGCGAAGGCCGCGCTGATCCAGCCCGTCGATGCGATCCGCCACCACTAGGAGATGGCGATGGCGAGAACTCGAATCGCTCGCATGGCCTGGCGGAACCTCTGGCGGAACCGGCGACGCACGGTGCTCACGCTCACGTCGATCTCCTTCGGCCTCTTCCTCGCGGTGATCATGACGGGACTGCAGGAGGGCAGCTTCGCGGCGATGATCGACATGGCCGCGCGGCTCGGTCCCGGCCACGTGACCCTTCAACATCCGGACGCGATCGATTCGCCCGGGCTCGGGCTCACGGTGAGCCACAGCGCCGAGCTGCGCGCGAGCGCGCGGCGCGAGCCCCATGTCGCGCGCGCGGTCGAGCGCATCTCCGGTCAGGTGATGCTCTCGACGGCGGGGCAGGTCTATGGCGCGGGCTTCATCGCGTTCGATCCGGCGGGCGAGGACGGGACGACGCTCTCGCTCCTCGATTCCGTCGTCGAGGGCAAGAACTTCGGGAACGCGGACGTCGGCGGGGTCCTGCTCGGGCGCAAGCTCGCGGAGAATCTCGGAGCCGGCCTCGGACGCAAGGTCGTGTACACGCTGACCGACAAGAACGGCGAGCTCACCCGCGACGTCGCGCGCGTTTCCGGAATTCTCGAAACGGGGACGCCGAGTCTCGATGCCTCGATCGCGTTGTTCCCGATCGACCGAATGCGGCGGGTGCTCGGCTACGGTGCGGACGAGAGCGGCCAGGTCGCGATCTTCGTCGACGATCAGCGCCGCGCGGCCCGGGTCGCGTTCGGCCTCGTGGGCGACGACTTCGAAGCGCTGCCGTGGTTCGAGATGAACGCCGATCTCGCGAGCTTCATCACGATGAAGATCGTCGGCGCACGCATCATGCTGACGATCATCGTGCTGCTGATCGCCGCGGGGATCTTCAACACCATCTTCGTCTCGGTGATGGAGCGAGTCCGGGAGTTCGGCGTCCTGCTGGCGATCGGCTTCAGCCCGGGACGGCTCTTCGGCATGGTGATGCTGGAGAGCTTGTTTCTCGGACTGGTCGGCGTCGCGGTCGGCGCGCTGATCACCGCGTGGCCGTACTGGTACCTGTCCACGACGGGATTCGACATCGCGAATCTCGTCGATGCGTCCCAAGCCGACGTCGGCGGCGTCAGCCTCGCGATGGACGTGATGCGCGCGCGCATCTTTCCCGAGAGCCTGGCCGTCATCGTGATCTCGACGGTCGCGGCGACGCTGCTCTCGGGACTTTGGCCGGCGTGGAAGGCGGGGCGCGTCGCGCCCGTCGACTCGATCCGACTGGTGTAGAAGGAGGCGAGGTGGCGGAAACCGCGATCGTCGAGACCCGGCGACTCACGAAGCTGTATCACCAGGGCGCCGTCGAGGTGCAGGCGCTTCGCGGCGTCGATCTCGTGATCGCGCCCGGGGAGTTCACGGCCATCTGTGGACCGTCGGGCTCCGGCAAGACCACGCTCCTGAACCTGATCGGGGGTCTCGACCGGCCGACATCGGGCGAGGTCTGGGTCGATGGCGTGGAGCTCGGCACGCTCGGCCGCCGCGCGCTCTCGGCGCTGCGCCGCGACCGGATCGGGTTCGTCTTCCAAGCCTACAACCTGATGCCCGTGCTGACGGCCTTCGAGAACGCCGAGATCGTGCTCAGCTTGCAGGGGGTCGATCCCGCCGAGCGTCGCAAGCGCGTGCAGGCCGTGCTCGCCGACGTCGGGCTCGTCGGCTTGGACGACCGCCGACCCGACGAGCTCTCGGGGGGACAGCAGCAGCGCGTCGCGATCGCGCGCGCGATCGTGCCGAGCCCGGCGATCGTGCTCGCCGACGAGCCGACCGCCAACGTGGACTCCGAGACCGCGGAGCGACTCCTCGACCTGATGGCGAGCCTGAACCGCGAGCGCGGAATCACGTTCCTGTTCTCGACCCACGATCCGCGCGTGATGGCCCGCGCGCGGCGGATCGTGCGCGTCGTCGACGGCCGGATCGAGAGTGACGCACCCGGCGCGGGGTCGTCCGGAGTCCCGAAGTGACGCTCCGGTCGTTCGTCTGGACCTGCGCCGTGCTCGTCCTCGCGACCTCGGCCGGTCCGGCGGCGGCGGACTCCGAGCGGCGCCTGAAATCCGGCCGCGCGGAGATCGAAACGGGTGACTAGAAGGATGCCGCCGACGATTTCGCGCGCGGCCTCGTCGAGGCGCTCTTTCTCGAGGCACGCGCGATCGCGGAGGCCGCGCTTCCGCTGCACGACGCCGAGTTCGACATCGGCCTGCGCGGAGCGGGCGGCGTGCGCATCGAGCGGATGGTTCAGGGGGAAGTGCTGCTGGGACAGGGCGTCCTTCGCGAGTACGTCGTGCGGGTCGACTACGCGCGCAAGAAACCCGGTCTGACGCCCGTCGCGCGCTGAGCGCGCACCCGGCGCTTTGCAGAAGGCGCATCAGGATCACCCGGAACGGTCACCCCGAACGAATTCGACGGCCCGACCGAGGATTTCGAGCTGGTCCGACGTCTTCGACGCGAGCGGGTGCAGCATCAGGTCCGTGATGCCGGCGTCCCGGTACATTCCGATGCGCGCACGCACGTGGGTCTCGTCGCCGATGATCGTCGTCTTCCGCACCATGTCGTCGGGGACGGCGCGGATCGCTTCGTCCCGCTTCCGGTCGAGCCAGAGCTTGCGGACCTCGACGCACGCGTCCTGAAAGCCCGCGCGCGCGAAGGCGTCGTTGTAGAAGTTCATCGTCGGCGATCCCATCGCCGAGAGCTGGAACGCGAGCTGCATCTTCACCGCGGGGAAGAACCTCTCGGGGTCGCCGGTGATGGCGATCGGCGCGTCGACGCAGAGCACGAGGTCCGCGAGCTTCCGTCCGGCTCGCTCGGCTCCTCTGCGAAGGTACTCCAGGTGCGCCTCGGGCGCGTCCGGAGTGAAGGAGGTGCCGAGCCACCCGTCCGCGATCGCTCCCGTCATCTCGAGCGCGCGAGGCGCAAGCGTGGCGAGGTAGATCGGGATCGCGGCGGGCGGTTGCGAGATGCGAAGCGCCTTGCCCCGTCCGCCCGCGCGAGGCAGCTGAAGCAGCTCGCCATCGTAGGCCAGCGTCTCGCCGCGTAGCGCCATGCGGATGATCTCGACCGTTTCGCGCATTCGTGTGGCGGGACGATCGAAGTGCGCGCCGTGAAGACCCTCGACGACCTGCGGACCCGAGTTCCCGAGTCCGAGCAGGAAGCGTCCGTTGCTGACGGTGTTCATCGACAGAGCGGTCATCGCCGTCGCGGCCGCGGTGCGGGCGCAGACCTGCATGATTCCGGTCCCGAGCCGGAGCCGTTCGGTCCGCGCCGCGAGGAAGGCGAGCGGAACGATCGCATCCATCCCCCAAGCCTCGGCGCTCCAGGCCTGGTCCACTCCGACTCGTTCCGCCTCGATCGCGAGCCGGACCATCGCCTCGAACGCCTCACGTCCCCCGGAGGTCGGGCCACCGACCCGAATCGCGATCTTCATATGGAGGTCTCCTGAGCGAGGGGCGTGAGGACAGCGAACTTTCGGCACGAAACGTGCCATGATCTCCGAGTCGCCGACAACCCGGTGAGCTGAGCGAATGACCATCGAACGCGACGAGTTCGGCTTCGACGCACCCGCGCCCCTCGGGCATCCGGGCCGTCTCGGGCTCGAGGCGGGCCATCCGACCGGCCCCGAGGTCGGCGAGCGTCTGCCCGACTTCCGTCTGCCCGATGCGTTCGGACGCATGATCGAGTTTCACGCGGATCGGGGGAACGCCAGGGCGGCCGTCGTCTTCTACCGTTCGGCGGTGTGGTGACCCCCGTGCTGGACGCAGCTCGGTGAGCTGCGCGACGCGTACGAGAGATTCCGCGAAGCGGGCGTGAAGCTGTACGCGATCTCGTACGACGATCAGACGGTGCTTCGCGAGTTCGCCGAGAAGCAGGGGATTCCGTTCCCCTTGCTCTCGGATCTCGACAGCGCCGTCATCCGCAACTACGGAATCCTGAACGACCGGATCGGCGAGGACGATGGCTTCCTTTGGGGGGTCCCGTACCCGGGCGTCTACGTGACCGACGAGCGCGGTGTCGTCGTCGCGAAGTTCTTTCACGATACCTACAAGAAGCGCGACAGCCCCGAGACGCTGATCGACGCCGCGCTCGGGCGGGTCTCGCTTCACGACGATGCGCCGCGAGTCCGTTCGGAAAGCGGCGACGTGCGCATCACGGCCGCGATCCACGGTGGGCGGGGCACGATCCGGCAGGGCATCGTCCGAAAGGTCGTCGTGCGTTTCGAGCTTCGCGCGGGGCTTCACCTCTACGGTGAACCCGCGCCGGAGGGCATGATCCCGACGATGGTCATGGTCGTCGGTCCGCCCGGACTCGTCGTCGGAGATCCGGTCTTTCCGCCGACGACGATGTTGCCCGTTCCCGGCCTCGACGTGGAGCTCTGCGTCTTCGGCGAGAGCTTCGACGTCGTCATTCCCATCCACGCCGTCGGCGAGCTCGCGAGCGAGACGCGTCCGCTCGATCTCGATTCGATTCCGATCGACATCGCGATCCGCTACCAGGCCTGCGACAACGATCAGTGTCTGCTTCCGAGAAGCGAGAAGCTCCGCATCGAGGTGCCACTCGACGTGATCGACATCCCTTCGATCTCGACGCACCAGGGGCACGGGCAGCGCGAGGCGCGCTTCGACGGAACGCCGCACCTTCGGCGCCTGCTGCGCCGGTCGATCCGGCGCAGCCCGCTCGGCTTCCTCCGCTTCATCGCCAAGAACCTGCGCCTCGAGCTCGCGGCATGGCGTCGCCGCCGAAGTCGGTCCGCGCGCCCGTGATCGCCTTCTTCGGGTATCGGTCCTGAGGACGCCCCGTCGATCGGAGCGGTATGATGGCTGCATCGTCACGACCGCCGATTCGCGCGTCGTGGCGCAACCGAGCAGGGGGCAGGACGATGGCTGAGGCACGCCGGCGCTACTGGGGTTTCGTGAGTTCACTTCCCGCGCCGATCCTCGCCGCAGTTGCGCGCCAGGCCGAGGCCCAGGGGCTCGAGGGTCTGTTCGCGCCGCAGGTGTACGGCCCGCCGTGGATCCCGCTCGCCGGTGCAGCGATGGTCACGGAACGGATCAAGCTCGCGAGCGGCATCGCGATCGCGGCGGCGCGCAGCCCGTTCGAGACCGCGATGGCGGCGCTCGACATGGATCGCTTGACGGGCGGCCGCTTCGTCCTCGGGCTCGGTGCAAGCGTGCAGTCGTGGACGCGCGGTGTCTTCGGCGCGCCCGAACACCGCCCGCTCGCGCATCTACGCGAGACCGTCGCCGCGGTGCGCCACGTGATGCGCGGTGCGCACCGGGGACTCGAGCCCTTCGAAGGGGAGTACTACCGAGCCGACTTCGCCGAGCTCCAGCCCACCGCGGCACCGGTTCGTGAGGAGGTCCCCGTCTGGATCGCGGCACTGCGTGGCCCGGCCGTGCGCCTCGCGGCCGAGATCGCCGACGGTGTGATGGGGCATCCGATGTGGTCGCTCGACTGGGCGGTCGAGCGCATCCAGCCGGAACTCCGGGCCGGACTCGCGAGCGGTGGGCGAAAGCGCGAGGACATCGACCTGAATCTGTGGCTCTGGTGCGCGCCCGGCGCCGACGAACGCGAAGCGATCGAGGATGCGCGCGCAACGGTCGCGTTCTACGCCGGAATCGCGCAGTACGAATCCTTCTTCGCCGCGCACGGATTCGCCGAGATCGCGCGCCGCCTGCAGGAAGAGGTCAAACGCGGAGAGGTGCTCTCGCACGCGCGGCTCGTACCCGACGAGATGGTGCGCGCCTTCGTGCTGCTCGGTGACGCCGATCGGGTGCGAGCACAGGTCGAGCGGGCGTGGACCGTGGCGGACTCGCTCTGTCTCGTGCCTCCGGCCTATGCGATCGCGCCCGAGAAGCTCTTCGCCTACCAGGAGCGAATCGCCAAGCTCTTCTACGAGGGCTGATCCGGCGTCGCGCGGGCGAACCCTGCGTTCATCATGACACCGTTGTGGATCAGGAACGAGAGCACGTCGGCCGATGCCCGCCGAGCCTCGAGCGACGAAAGCGCGCGGGCGGCGATGCAATCGCGCAGCTTCGCGGCGAGTTCCGCGCGGCGGGCGACGCTGACGAAGCGCTCTCCCGTTGCGCGCTTGCGCAGAAAGCAGAACGCGACCAGCGCGTCGGGATCCTGGCCGGTGAACTCGCAGAACTTCGCGAGGCTGTCGAGCTTGCCGGGATCCTCGCCGAGCGGATCGCCACCCCACTGCGCGCGCAGTCCCTCACGCCAGACCGCGACGCTCGGGTAGGCGTCGAGCGCACGCTCGAGCGCCATCACCTCATTCCGGTAGCGCGAGACGGCGCGCGAGCGCGCGCACTTCCTCGCGGCGGCCGGGGAGCGGGGCCGGTGTCTGGATCATGCCCGCCTTCTCCAGCTCGCGGACCACTTCCGGATCGCGCGCGAAAGGCTGGCCGAAGCGACCCTCGAAGTACAGCTCCTCGAAGGGCGGACGCGGACGCTGTCCACCGGCCTCTTTCGATTCGAGCGGGTAGCCGATGTTCAGGCAGTAGAGCGGCACCCAATCATCGGGAATCCCGAGCAACTGCTTTGCGGGCACGGGATTGAACGCCGTCCAGCAGGTGCCCAACCCCTCTTCGACGGCCATCAGAAGTCCCTGCGTGCCGGCGCCTCCGCAGTCGAAGGCGGCCGACGTGTGATATCCGGGTCCCTTCGTCATCGGCTCGAGAATCTGCGGATAGACGAATTCGTCGACGAAGCGGTGACTCCATCCATGCGTCGGATTGAGGGCGCCGACATCGACGAGCTCCTTCAGCCGCGCACCCTTCGTGCGCGTGACGATCCCCGCGTCGAGGTAACAGTAGATGTGGACGGGAGCGAGCTCCTGCACGAGACCGGCGACCGGCGTCTTCAGCTCCTCGAGCGTCGCGGCCGGAATGTCTGCGCGGTTCACGACGATGGCGCGCAGCCAGTGCGCGTTCACCGCGCACGAGGCGATTCGCATCGCTTCGAGGATCTTCTGGATCTTCGCACGCTCGACCGGTCGATCCGGATCGAAGAAGCGGATCGATCGTCGCGCACCGAGAACACCACGTAGTTCCATGTTTCGACGCTAGCCCCCGAAGTGAGTGGCACCTATGATGCTCATCATAGCCAGCGATCGGCGCGGCTGCTGCGTTGGCGAGACGCACAAGGAGGAACGGGCCATGACGATGGATTCCGAGACGCGAAAGCTGCTCGAAGAGGCCTGGTCGACGCCACTCTTCGAGTCGATCTTCACCCGACGCTCGCGGCGCTTCGGATTGGGCATGGAGATCCGGCACGGGCCCAATGCGTTCAAGTCGCAGGCCGAGCCGCTCCCCCTCTCGTTCGAGGAGGAAGCGCTGCTCTGCATGGCGGCGACGGGGATGTCCGGCATGAACCTCGCCGACATGCCCCACACGCGGAAGGAAGAGCTCGCTCCGGGAGAGGTCTGGGACGGCAACTGCAACACGATGCTCGAATACTCGGGCCGGACGTTCCCGAGCCCCTGCGGATCGCACGCCACGGAGCTCTTCTACGCCAACGACGAGGGCACCTACGTCGTCAAGATCCGCGGCACGCACCCCGAGCGGATGCAGGAAATCTCACGGATGGACGATCTCGAGAAGCTCGTCGCGGTCTTCTCCGATCGGCGCGTGCAGATCTCGAGCGAGCGGATCGATCTGCCGCACTCCTCGCCGGCCTTCATGTCGTTCAACACCTGGAATGCGAACCAGCCGGGCACGACGCTCTTCATGCCGGTCTGTGACGTCACCGAGGAGCTGATCAACGGGCTCATGCTCTTCCTCGAGCAAGGGAACTACCCCGTCGACATCGAGGACGGCATGAAGCCGCTCGGTTGCGAGAAGTGGGTGAAGCAGGGGCTGGCGACGATCCCGGTGCCGTACCAGAGCCTCGAGCCGCTCGTCGCCTTCGGCGCGTCGAGCGTCGAGGTCGGCTTCATGTCGCAGAATCTGCTGCTCGCCGAGACGGCGCTCGGCCTGGGCGGTTGGCCGTTCGGCGGTTTCAACGCGATGATGGCGCTGGGTGGCACACCTTTGTGTCGCGGTCTCGGTTTCCGCTTCGAGACGGCGGAGCACGGACCGCTCGCGGGGTTTCCATATCCGATCGGGAAGGACGGCGTATTCGAGACCCACCATCCCTACTACTTCAACGGATCGATCGACGACGCCGTCGATGACGTGATCGAGCGGAAGTGGGGCTCGGCTGGGATCTTCCATCCCTCGAACGCGGAGAACGCGCCGTACAAGAAGCCGGGGCAGATGGAGGTCGCCATCCCGCGCACGGATCCGGCGATCGTGCAGTGCACGAAGGACATCCTGAACGCGGTCTGGCGCAAGTGGGGGCGCTTTCCGGCGTTCGCCGACCCGTGCCTGCTGACGGTGATGGTGCAGGCGCAGCATCTCGACTGCGATTTCTACGACGCCTACTACCGCGACGGCGCCTACACCGAACGGCATCGCCGACACCTCGAGCGCTGGCACTCGAAGTCGCGTCGCGCGCTGCGAGCCGCCTGAGATGAAAGTCGAGTCGCAAGCGGGCCGCTTCATTCTCTCGTTCGACAAGATGGAGCCGGGCGAGGGCGAGATCATCATCAGCGGAAAGATGGGCGTGTGGGATGCGCGCACCCACATGACGCTCGGCGAGTTCACGCGACTCCTGGGGATGACGCTGCGGCCGAGGATGCTCGCCTTCCTCGTGCGCGCGGTTCTCGGCTTCGGTGGCGGCAAGGCCTCCCGAACGGGCTGACGGGGCCGCTGGGCGACGGGATCCGAGCTGGCATCCGGGTGCCGACCGGAGTGATCCGATGTGCAATAGTGCCCGGCGCCGTGCGGGCTCTTCCGCTCGCCGGGTAGGGACGTAAAGTGACGATTCGATGATCTGGCTGAGGCACCTTGGCACGGCGTTGTGCTCATCGGTCAGCTCCAAGGTCGGCGACGGCAGGCCCTCTGCTGGCCCGTCGCTTGCACACCGGCCGGGCGGAATGTCGTCAGGTGACGCCGGGATCCGTGCATCGCTAGAGCTACGTGCGGCTTCGCGCCGCTGGCTCGCCCTGTCGCTCGTCGTGCTCGTGCTCGCGGGACTGTTCGCGCTTGCAGTCGTCGTCGGCCGCATGCCGCCCTTCGATCGCTTCGTGACCGACCCCGTCTTCTTCAAGCGCTGTCTGATCGCTCACGTCAACATGGCGCTCGTCGCGTGGTTCTACTCGATCACGGCCGCGCTCTTCTTCCTGCTCCCATCGCAGGGCCGAGCGGGCTGGCTCGCCCGGCACTCGGTCCACGTCGCTGGGTTGGGAATCGGGATGCAGCTGGCCGGCGCGGGGGTCCCCGGCGCGGCTCCCTTGCTCTCGAACTACATTCCGACGCTCGATCACTGGGTCTTCCAGTCCGGTCAGCTGGTCTTCGGGCTCGGCGTCCTGCTGAGCTTCGTGGACCGCCGATTCCTTCCCGGTGCCGAGCCGCTCGTCGTCGTGCCGCTGCCGCCCGGCGTGGTCAGCGGTCTTCGCGCAACGCGCGCGGCACTCCTGCTCGCCGCGCTCACGTTCGGCTTCACCTGGTTGCGGGCGCCGAGTGGTCTCGAACCGGCCGTGTACGCGGATCTGCTCGTGTGGGGACTCGGGCACGTTCTTCAGCTCGTGTGCGCGCTCGCGATGATCTCGCTCTGGCTCTGGCTGCTCGAGACCGTTCTCGGCGAGGCGCCCGTGAGCGCGCTCGCGTCGCGCTGGCTCTTTGCGGCGCTGGTTCTGCCGTGGTCGTTCGCGCCCGTGTTCGCGCTCGCGGGCACGAGCAGCATGGCGTACCAGGTCGGCTTCACCGAGCTCATGCGTTGGTGCATCGTTCCGGTCGTCGCGATCTTTCTGATCTTGTCCCTTTCCAAGGTGGTGCGGCGTGGCGCGCAGGCCGGATCTCCGCCGCGTCGCTTTCGGACCCACATCTTTCGGCTATCCTCGTCAGCGGGTTCCTGACTGTGCTCGGATTCGGGCTCGGCGCGGCAATCCGCGGGCAGAGCACGATGGTCCCAGCTCACTATCACGCCTCGGTCGGAGCGATCACGGTTTCGTTCATGGCGGGAAGCTACCTGTTGCTTCCGGTGCTCGGTCTGAAGCTTCCCGAAGGGTGGTTGCGCCGCGTGAGAGCTTGGCAACCCACCGTCTACGGAACTGGAATGCTCGTGCTCGCCGGTGGCTTCGCGCTCGCGGGCGCGCACGGGATGGGGCGCAAGATCTACGGAGCCGAGCAGGCCGCGCGCGGCACGGCAGAGACGCTGGGTCTGGGAATGATGGGTATCGGAGGCTTCGCCTCGATCGCGGGGGGAATCATGTTCCTCGCCGTCGTCGGCGTCGCTTGGATGAGTCGTGTCGGAGTCGGGTCGGCGTCGGAAAAGCTGGCCGCGTCGAGGAGGTTGGACTATGGCGCCGAAGGACCCGGGTGACATCCACCCGATTCAGAAACTCATGGACAATCCGTGGCTGCTGCTTTTTCTCGGGGTGCTCATCCCGACCGTCTCATTCACCCTCTGGGCGTGGTACGAGCTGTACGTACTGCCGCACGCAACACTGCCCTGAGCGAGGACTGACACCATGAGTATCCATCCGCCCGCGGCAGGCTGGTTCAAGGCACCCCACGGAGCCGAGCGGCTCTGGATCGGGCTCGCGATGTGTTGGTGCTTGATCATGTCGATCGCGATGCCGTACTGGCACTTCTACGGCAAGCAGAACAGCACGGGCGAGGCCTACCGGGTCGCGCCCGGGGACTTCGCGCAGCGCGTGCAGCGCTTCGTTTCCACCAATCAAGTGGGCGAGCTGAACGGTGTTCCCATCGTGCAGCCGGCGCCCGGCGGGGACGCGTATCTGCAGGCCCAGATGTGGTCCTGGTTTCCGGTCCTGAAGCTCAAGAAGGGGCAGACCTACCGGGTGCACGTCTCGTCGATCGACCTGCAGCATGGCTTCTCGCTTCACCCACTGAACATGAACTTCCAGGTCCTTCCGGGCTACGACCACGTGCTCACCCTGACTCCGACGAGCTCGGGGGAGTTCACGATCATCTGCAACGAGTTCTGCGGCATTGGCCACCACGCGATGGCCGGGCGCATCCTCGTCGAGGAGTAGAGTGATGACGACCACCACGATTGGCGCAGACGTGACTCTCGGCGAGACAGCCGGAAACCACCCGCGGGGGGAGGTGCGGGCCTGCGACACGACTGGCCTGCCGATCTGCCTGACCGCGCAGCGCTTCATCAAGCTTCACGCGGTCGTCGCCGTCGTCTTTCTGCTGATCGGTGGCGTTGCCGCGATTCTGATCGGGCTCACTCGCTGGCCGGCCGTGCACCTTCTTCCCGCGGATTGGTACTACCGGCTGGTGACGCTCCACGGTCTGGACATGCTGATCGTGATGATCCTGAACTTCGAGATCGCGATTCTCTATTTCGCGGGATCGTTCCTGCTGAACAGCCGGCTGTTCTCGAAGACGCTGTCGTGGATCACGTTCGCGCTGATGCTGATCGGCGCGGTGATGTGCAACGCGACGGTGCTGATGGGCAAGGCCGATGTCATGTACACGTCGTACGTACCGCTTCGCGCAGACCCGCAGTTCTATCTGGGATTGATCCTGTTCACCGTCGGGACGCTGCTGGGCGTGATCAATTTCTTCGGCACGGTCTACATCGCCAAGCGCGACCACACCTACGAGGGCTCCGTGCCGCTCGTCACGTTCGGTGCGATTGCCGCGGCGATCATCGCGGTCGCTACGCTCCTGCACGCGGCCACGACGATGATCCCGACCTATCTGTGGTCGATCAACGTGCTCTCCTCGATCGACCCGGAGTGGTACCGCGTCACGTGGTGGGGACTCGGGCACATGAGCCAGCAGGTGAACGTCTGCGCGATGGTCTCGGTCTGGTATCTGCTCGGTACTCTCACGGTCGGCTCGAAGCCTCTGTCCGAGGCCGTCTGCAGGGGCGCGTTCCTGCTCTACATCCTGTTCATCAACCTCGCCTCGGCCCACCACGAGTTGGTCGATCCTGGCGTCAGCGCGAGCTGGAAGATCTGGAACACCTCGTACGCGATGTACCTCGCGGTGCTTGCGTCGATGATCCACGGCTTCACGGTCCCGGCGTCGATCGAGGTGGCGATGCGGGCGAAGGGCTTCAAGCGCGGTCTCTTCGGCTGGCTGGCCAACGCGCCGTGGTCCAACCCGGGCTTTTCGGGGTTCTTCCTGTCGCTGGTGATCTTCGGCTTCGGCGGCGGCATCACCGGAGTCACCCTCGGGACGCAGCAGATCAACATCATGGCGCACAACACGCTGCGCATCCCGGGCCACTTCCACGTCACCGTCGTCGGGGGCACGGCGCTCGCGTTCATGGCGGTGACGTACTACGTCGTGCCGCTGGTCTTCCAACGTGAGTTCTACGCGAAGGCGTTGTGCCGTCTGCAGCCGTACCTCTTCGGGATCGGAATCACGACGATGGCGATCGGGATGTCGTTCGCCGGCTCCTACGGTGTTCCGCGCCGCCACTGGGACGTCGAGTTCAGCGGCTCGCCGTTCGCGCCCGGATTCGATTCCGGTGCGCACGTGATGCTCGGCCTGCTCGGCGTCGGCGCCGTCATCGCCTTCACGGCTGTGCTTCTCTTCGTCCTGCTCGTGGTCGCGGCCGTGTTCTTCGGCCGTTCGAATGCGGGCCGTCCGATGGAGCCCTGGCACGTCGAGCGTGGCGTGACCGCCGCGCCGAGGTCCTCGCACGGCGCGGGCGAGGAGGAAGACCACCGCACGCCGGGAACACTGGTGCTCGTGGGCGTGTTTCTGGCGTCGTTCGCGGTCTACTACTTCGCGAACTGGCTCTGGCTCTCGGACGTCTGGCACGTTCGATGACTCGCGCTGCTCAGAGTGGAAGAGCCGCTCGATTCTTCGACGGACGGCAGCTTTCCCGCATTTGCGCTCGGCGTCCTCGTGTTCTGGGAGATCCTGCTCCTGGCGATGCTGATCGCCCCGATCGGGCGAATCGGGTCTGCGGGGGTTCGCCGACGAGTTCCGCATCTGGTGCTTCGGGTACGACCCGTCGACCGGGCGCATGAATCCCGGATTGGTGATGGCGATGACGAGCCCGCCGATCGTGATCGGGTCCGGTGCTCGCGCTGGTCTGGTGGCAGCCGCTGCGGGAGCTGATGGTGCGCCGCCGCGGCTGGCTGCGGCCGTGCGTGGCGAGCGCGCTCACCGTCGCCATCGCCGCGTCGGGGCTCGTGGCGCTCGCTCGAGAGCCCGCCCGAGAGGATCTGCCCTTTCCAGCGGAGTCTCTGCGCACGGAGATACGCTCCCCCGAGCTGCGGCTCGTGAATCAGAACGGCGATACGGTCGATCTCGCCGAGCTGCGCGGAAATGTCGTGGTGCTCACGGCCATATACTCGTCGTGTCCGCTGAGCTGCCCATTGATCCTCGGTCAGGCGAAGGCGGCGATCGCCGACGTCCCGGCGACGCTGCGCGGCGATCTGCAGGTGATCGCGGTCAGCATGGATCCCGAGCAGGATTCGCCCGAGGTACTCGCGGCGCTCGCTCGCCAGCACGCGGTCGAGGCTCCGGAGTACTCACTGGTCACGGGCGATCCGGTCGAAGTCGAGCGCATCCTCGACGAGCTCGGGATCTCACGCACGCGGGATCCCGGAGACCGGAGTGATCGATCACGCGAATCTCTTCTTGCTCGTCGATCGCGCTGGCCGGATCGCCTACCGCCTCACGCTCGGCGAACGGCAACAGCGCTGGCTGACATCGGCGCTGGAGTTCCTGCTTCGTGAGGAGCCCGGTGGAGCGTGATGCCATCGGCTTGGCCTCGGAGGTCGCCCATGGTGGCGAGGCCAAGGTCCGCGGCGAGGGTGTGCTGCGCGCACTCGAGCGACCGTTCCTCGCCTTCGATCGCGTGCTCTCTCGCGCGCTACCGGATGCGCTGAACCCGTTTCTCCAGACGGGGGCCGTGGCGGTGACGGCGACCCTCGTCGCCACGATCACCGGCGTGCTGCTGCTGTTCTGGTACCGGCCGAGCGTGCACCTGGCGTACTCCTCGGTGGCGGCGATGTCCGACTCCGCGTGGAGCGCGGGCCTGCTGCGCTCGCTGCATCGCTACAGCTCAGATGCCGCGCTCTTCTTCGCTCTCGTGCACGCTGCGCGGCTCTTCTTCGAGCGACGCTTCGCCGGTGCGCGCTGGGTTGCCTGGGTGACCGGAGTGGCCTCGCTCCTGGTGGTCTGGGTTCTCGGCTGGACCGGCTACTGGCTGGTCTGGGACGTGCGCGCGAAGTACGTCGCGGTAGAGACGGCGCGAGTTCTCGACGTGCTGCCGATTTTCGCCGATCCGATGGGGCGCTCGTTCCTCTTCGAGGAGGGAATCAACTCTCTCCTGTTCTTCGTCGTGTTCTTCTTCCACATGCTCGCCCCGCTGGCCCTCGCGTTCCTGCTCTGGCTGCATCTGACCCGAACCGCGCGCGCGCGCTTTCTCACGCGCCTGCCGATGACGATCTGGGTCGTCGGGACGCTCTCACTGCTCTCTGTGGCGTATCCGGCGACGAACGCCGAGCCCGCTCGAATGACCGCACGCGCCGAGTCGTTCGGCATGGACTGGTGGTACCTGTTTCCGCTCGCGCTCGGGCAGCGGCTCTCGGGCGGCGCGATCTGGGCGGTCTGCCTGATGGGCGGAGCGCTCGCCGTCTCCGCGCCGTGGACGCTGCGCAAGCGCGTCGGCCGGAGCGCGAAGGTCGATCCTGCGCGCTGCAACGCCTGCGAGCAGTGTTACGTGGACTGTCCCTACGAGGCGATCTCGATGATCCCGCGCGAGAACCCCGAGAAACGGAAGAGGTACGCGCTCGAGGCGTTCGTAGATCCCGCGAAGTGCGTCTCGTGCGGGATCTGTGTCGCTTCGTGCAACTCGATCGGCACGGACCTTCCGGGATTCCCGCTTCGCGACCAGCGACAGCGCGTTTCGACCTGGCTCGACCAGGTGAAGGCGAGCGGCGAGAGTGCGGGTGTCGCGTTCGTCTGCGCGCAGTCGGCCGCAGCCGGGCTCGAGATCGAATCGGAGACGGGATTGTGCAGTGAGCTGCCCGGCTGGCGCGTTCTCGAGGTCCCTTGTGCCGGATGGGTGCACTCGATGTCGATCGAACTCGCCTTGCGACGGGGAGCCAGGAAAGTCCTGATCGCGAGCTGTCCGCCCGGGTCGTGTCACTTCCGTGAAGGACCGGAATTCCTCGATCAGCACCTGGCGGGAACTCGGCCCCCGTCCATCCGCGAGAAGTACGTCCCCGGGGATGCCGTCGAGGTCGTCTGGTTCGGCCGCGGAAGCGAGCGAGAGCTCGTTCGCGCGGCGAGAGGCGCGCTCGCGGACGAGCGTCGGCCAGCGGCCGCGGTGCCCGGACGATCCCTTGCCGGCGTCGCATCGGTCGTCCTCGCGGTCGCCGTCAGCGCCATCATCGGTGTTGTCAGCGATTGGGGCTACGCCGCGCACGCGTCCCCGGGAGCGGAGCTCGTGGTCACGTTCAAGCACCCCGGAGAGCGAAGCGAAGTCTGCCGCGAGCGGACACCGGAAGAGCTCGAGCGACTCCCGCAGCACATGCGCGAGGCGAAGGTCTGCGAGCGGGCGCGTGCTCCCGTGCGTCTGCGTGTGAACGTCGACGGCGCACACCGGATCGCACAGACCTACGCTCCGAGCGGGATCTGGAGCGACGGCTCGAGCGTCGCGGTGGTACCGTTGCGCGTCACGCCGGGGGTGCACGAGATCCGGGTCGAGATCGGAGATAGTCACGATCCCACGGAATGGACCCATGTCAGCGAGCAGACGCTCGAGTTCGACGAGAGCGTCCGGCGGGTGATCGCGTTCGATCGATCGTCCGGATTCAAGGTGCACTAGGAGAGAACCCATGACGACGAGCGCCCAGCTCATCGCGACTCTCGCGCCGCGCCTCTCGCGCCTTCGCGACTACGTCGATCTGACGCGTCCCGGCATCCTCGTCGGCGTGCTGCTGACGGCAATGCCGGGACTCGCGCTGGACCCGGTCTCGCGCCCGGACATCGGCACGGTTCTCCTGGTGTTGCTCGGAGTTGCGCTCGTCGGGGGCGGATCGAGCGCGCTCAATGCATGGTGGGAGCGCGACGCCGATGCGCGCATGGCGCGAACACGCGGTCGGCCGCTGCCATCGGGGCGCCTGCCCGCGCCGCGCGCGCTGATCTTCGGAGTCGCGTCCTCGATTGCCGGTCTGGCCGCCCTCGGGCTGGCCGGTGGTTGGCTTCCCGCTGCGATCGGCGCAGCGACGCTTCTTCACTACCTGCTCGTCTACACCGTCTGGCTGAAGCCGCGCAGCGCATGGAATACGCTGGTCGGCGCCTTGGCGGGATCCACGGCACCGCTGATCGCCGATGCGGCCGTACACGGACGCGTCGGCGTCTGGGGCCTGTCCCTTTTCGCGATCGTGCTCTTCTGGCAGCCACCGCATGTCTTCGCGATCGCCTTGTACCGGCGCGAGGAGTACGCCGCCGCGCCGTTTCGGATGCTGCCGGCGGTCGTCGGCGACGTCGCGACGCGACGCTTCAGTCTCGCCTTCGCGTTCGCGCTGATCCCGATCTCGATGCTGCCGTTCTTCGGGGGTGTGTTCGGCGCTGGCTACGCGGTGGTGGCCGCGCTCGGGGGCGTCGCGTTCAGCGCTTCGATCGTCGCTTCGATGCGGGCGCGAACGGATGCCGCCGATCGGCGCGTGTTCATCGTGTCGCTGTCGTACCTCGCAGCTCTGTTCGGGGCGATGATGCTCGAGATCGGAGCCAGAGGAGTGGGAATGGGCCCGCGCGAGCTGCTACCGCACGTGAACGGCGCGCTCAACGCCGCGATCACCGCACTCCTGATCGCCGCATTCGTCGCGATCCGCCGGGGCCGACGCGAGACCCACCGACGGCTGATGGTCTCGGCCGTATCTCTCGGGACCGCGTTCGTCGGCCTCTACGTCCTCCAGACCGCGCTGCTCGGCCACCAGCGCTTCCCCGGAGACGATTGGGTGCGAACGCTCTTCCTGTCGGTGCTGACGACGCACACGATCCTCGCGGTCGTCGTCGTCCCGCTGGTGGCCCGCGCTCTGTTTCTGGGGCTTCGAGAGCGCTTCGTCGAGCATCGCCGCATCGTCCGCGTGGCCTATCCCATCTGGCTCTACGTCGCGCTGACGGGGCTGTTCATCTACTGGATGAACAACTTCGTGCGACCGGGATCCTAGAAGCTTCGTAGCCGCGATCTCGTCCGATGGCGTTATGATACCCATCATAGACGCGCCGACGTGCGCTCCATAGCCTTCGACGCATCCATCGCGTCGAGGAGGACACCCATGCCGATCACGGACATCGAAGTCGGGCTCAGCGACGAGCAGCGCAGCATCCGCGACAATGCGCGGAAGTTCGCCGACGAGGTGATGCGGCCAGCCGGGATCGCGCTCGATCGTCTCTCCGACCCGGCGCAGGTGATCGCTCCGGACTCGCCGCTCTGGCGAGTTCTCGAGAAGTCGCGCGAGCTCGGTTTCGAGCAGCTCGAATCTTCGGCCGGTGACCTCTCTCCGGGAGAGGCTGCGCGCATCCGCTACCTGGTCAACGAGGAACTGGGTCGCGGGGATTCGGGTCTCGCGATCAGTCTGGCGGTCGCGAGCTTCCACCGCATCTTCGCGCAGATGTCCGGCCGCCCGGCGCTGATCGAGCGCTTCTGCGGCGAGTCTTCGCGCGAGATCGGCTGCTGGGCGATCACCGAGCCCGATCATGGCAGCGATTCGCTGACGGTCACCGAGCCGCACTTCCGCGATCCCGCGTTGAAACCGAACTGTGTGGCCCGCAAGGACGGCAAGGAGTGGGTGATCCAAGGCCAGAAGGCCGCGTGGGTCTCGAACGGCACGATCTCCACCGTGGCGTCGCTGTTCTGCACGATCGATCCGAAGGCGGGATTCATCGGCGGGGGCGTGTGCCTCGTTCCGCTCGACCAGCCCGGCGTTTCTCGTGGCAAGCCACTCGACAAGATCGGACAGCGAGCCTTGAATCAGGGCGAGATCTTCTTCGACGACGTGCGCATTCCCGAGGAGTACATGATCGTCGGAGCCGAGGGGTACGGCACCGTCGTCGAGATGGTGCTGACGATGGCGAATGCCTCGATGGGCGCGATCTTCGTCGGCGTAGCCCAGGCGGCGCTCGAACTCGCGGTCGCCTACGCGAAGGAACGCGTGCAAGGGGGGCTGCCGATCATCCAGCACCAGAGCGTGCGCGGACGACTCTTCAAGATGTTCGCGCGCACGGAAGCCGCACGAGCGCTGGCGCGTCGCGTCGCGCTCTACAATGCGACGAACCCGCCGCTCCTGCAGTACTCGATCGCCTCCAAGACCTTCGTCACGCAGACCGCATTCGAGGTGGCGAGCGAGGCGCTCCAGATCTTCGGCGGAAACGGACTGACGCGCGAATACCCGATCGAGAAGCTCGTGCGTGACGCGCGCGCTTCGATGATCGAGGACGGTTGCAACGAGGTTCTCGGCCTGGTCGGCGCGACGCGGCTCTGAGACGGAGCGGAGAGGAAGAGCCATGGAGCTACGCGAGGTGATCGGCAATCGGCGCTCGATCCGCTTCCTGCGACCGTACAAGCCGGTCGAGCCGGAGAAGATCCAGCGCATGCTCGAAGCGGCGCGGCTCGCGTCGTTCTGGGGGAACGTCAGCGCGCTCCGCGCCGTGGTCGTCTTTCGCGACACCGCGCCGAAGGAAGTGGTCGATGCGATCGTCGCGCCCGTCGCCGGCTTCCAGATCCGCCGCGCGCCCGTCGTGATCGTCTGGTACCTCGACACCCGTGCGATCGACGATCAGTCCAATCGACTGCGGGAGCTGCTGAAAGCGGGTGCGCTGGGATTCGGCGAGGGCAAGGAGCAGGCGCTCGAGACGCAGCTCATCCCGATCTTCACGACGCTGCTCGAGCGGCTGAAGGAGCCGGGTCTGACGGAAGTCGATTGCGGCCAGGGGATCGCTCAGGCCACGCTCGTCGCGTACGAGCAGGGACTCGGCACCTGCTGTCTCGGTACACCGAACAGCGACAAGATCCGCATCGCGCTCGGGATGCCGGACGCGTGCCGGATCCTGGTCTTGCAGACCGTCGGCTATCCGCTCGAAGATCCGCTCGCCGGTGGGCAGCGGCCGCGGCGGCCTTTCGGAGAGCTCTTCCACATGAACAGCTACGGGAGCGCGTTTCCGCGCGATCCGAAGGTCGTGGAGGAGCTGCGCGCCGATCGGATGATCCAGGATGCCGCGCCGCTCCCGTACCGGGAAGCGGAGCTCGACTTCCTGCAAAAAGCACTCGACATCAAGGGTCACGGACTTCTGTGACTCGTCTCTGGGAGGACGTCCAATGCGAATGAATGCGGTCGTGGCCGGAGTCGGCATGACGACGTTCGGCAAGCACTTCGACATGGGGCTGAAGGCGCTCGGCGCCGAAGCCGTGCGTGCCGCGCTCGGCGATGCGGGAATCGATGCGAAGGATCTCGAGGCTGCATGGGTCGGGAACGCCGCGGCGGGTCTGATCACCGGTCAGGAGTCGATCCGCGGCCAGGTCATCCTTCGGTCGATCGACATCGGCAAGATCCCGGTGGTCAACGTCGAGAACGCGTGCGCAAGCGCCTCCACCGCGTTCCAGCAGGCGACCGCGATGGTGAGCGCCGGGCTCTACGACGTCGTGTTGGCGCTCGGCGTCGAGAAGCTCTACCACGCCGACAAGAAGCGCAGCTTCGCCGCGTTCACGGGCGCGGTCGACGTCGAGGCGCTGCAGGGAATTCTCCAGTCGCTGCAGAAGGGCGCCGCCGACACGGGTGCCAAGAGCGCGTCGAGCGGCGCCGGTGAGAGCCGCTCGATGTTCATGGACATCTACGCGGCCACGGCGCGGAACCACATGAAGCGCTACGGCACGACCGTCCGCCAGTTCGCGGGAGTCTCGGCCAAGAACTCGGAGCACGGCAGTCAGAACGCACGTGCGCAGTTCCGCGACGTGCTCAGCGTCGACGACGTGCTCGCGGCGCCGATGATCGCCGAGCCGTTGACGCGTCCGATGTGCTCGCCGATCGGCGACGGTGCGGCCGCCGTCGTGATCATGAGCGAGCGCAAGGCGCGCGAGTTCGGGATTCGCAATCCGATCCGCGTCGCTTCTTCGGTGCTGCGCTCCGGCTGGGATCACGGCGTCGACGATCCGGGCACCGTCGAGCTGACCTCGCGCGACGCCTACGAAGACGCCGGCATCGGTCCGAACGAGCTCAGCGTGATCGAGTGCCACGATGCTTCCGCCCCGGCTGAGGTCCTGGCGTACGAATCGCTCGGCCTCTGCGGAAAGGGAGAGGGCGGAAGGCTGATCGACGAGGGTGCGACGCGTCTCGGCGGGCGCATCCCGGTGAACACGTCGGGCGGTCTGCTTCGAAAGGGACACCCGGTCGGCGCGACGGGGCTCGCTCAGATCGTCGAGCTCACCGAACAGCTGCAAGGCCGTTCGGGCGCGCGCCAGGTCGCCGGTGCTCGCGTGGCTCTGGCGCACAACGGCGGCGGAAACATCGGCACCGATGCCGCAGCGATGTGCGTGACGATTCTCCGGACCTGATCGAAAGGAGCCCAAGATGCGCGAGCAGAGCCCGCTGATCCTCGGTGATCTGGTCCGGATCCGTGCGAACGAGAAGCCCGATCTCGACGTCCTGACGTTCGAGCACCTCTCGCTCGACGAGGGCCGCACGCCGGACGAGGTGCGGACCTACTCCGGGCTCGCGACCCATGCGAACCGGATCGCAGCCACTCTCATCGCGCGCGGGCTCGCGCGCGGTGACCGCTTCGGGTTGATGATGCGAAATCACCCGGAGTACGTGGAGACGATGACCGCCGCCTCGATCACGGCGACGGTCTTCGTGCCGATCGACCCACGCACGCGTGGCGAGAAGCTCGCGTTCTTCCTCGGTCGGGCGGGCTGCAAGGGCATCGTCTGTGCGGACTATTGCCTGCCCGCCATCGAAGCCGTGCGCGGCTCGCTCCCCGACCTCGAATGGATCCTGGCGCTCGACACGGGCGAGGGCGACGACGCCGTGCCTCTGTCCTCGGTGAAAGGGGTGGAGTCGCTGCGCGAGGTCTTGTCGAAGCCGGTGCCGGGCGTCGATTCGCGCCTCGTCGACGCGAACGATCCCCTGCAGATCATCTACACCTCCGGCACCACGGGAGATCCGAAGGGCGTGGTGTTTCCGAACGCGCGATTCGGCGGCTTCGCGATGCTCGGCGCATTGCTCGGCTATCAGGCCGACGAGCGGCCCTACACGGGTCTCTCGCTCACCCACGGAAACGCCCAGGCCGTGACGCTGGGTCCATCGCTGTCGATGGGGCTGCGCGCGGTCTTCAGTCGCAGGTTCACGAAGTCGCGGCTCTGGGACGTCTGTCGCTTGCACGGGTGCACCACGTTCTCTCTGCTCGGCGGCATGTCGACCGCGATCTACAGCGAACCGCTGCGGAAGAACGACGCCGACAACCCCGTGCGCAAGGTGATCAGCGCGGGCATGCCCGCTGCGATCTGGGCGTCGTTCGAGAAGCGCTTCAACGTGAAGATCTTCGAGTGGTACGGCGCCGTCGAGGGCGGACTCGCATTCAAGCCGATTGGCGAGGGTCCGATCGGCTCGTTCGGGAAGTCGGCGCCGGGGCTCGACATGCGCGTGCTCGACGACAACGACCGCGAGTGCGCGCCCGGCGAGATCGGCGAGATCTGCTCCCGCCCGTCGAGCGGCGCGTCGGCCGAGGTGGAGTACTTCGAGAACGCCGAAGCGTCCGCGCAGAAGACCCGTGGCGGCTGGCTGCGCAGCGGTGACATGGGTTCGCGCGACGCGGAGGGGTGGTTCTTCTTTTCGCATCGAAAGGGCGGCGGCATCCGTCACAACGGCGACTTCGTGAATGCCGGATTCGTCGAGAAGCTGATCGCCGAGCAGCCGAGCGTCTCCGATGTCTTCGTCTACGGCGTGCCGGCCGCATCTGGATCGCCCGGCGAGAAGGACGTGGTCGCCGCGATCGTCCCGCAATCCGGCGCGACGTTCGACCCGGCCGCGATCTATGCCGCGTGCCGCGCCGGTCTCGAGTCGAATTTCGTTCCGTCCTACCTTCAGGTCGTCGACGAGATTCCGAAGACCGCGTCCGAGAAGCCGCAGGAGCGATTTCTGCTCGATCGCTTCGCACCCGATGCGAAGAATGTCTACGTCGAGCGGTAACCGGGCCGAGAGCGAGATGTCTCGTCCGCCGATCGAGCTCGACCCGGAGCACGCCGAAGCCATCTTGATGCGCTACGCGGGCACCGGGCCGCGCTACACGAGCTACCCGACCGCGCCGGTCTGGACCGAAGCGTATGGTGCGGGAAGCTTCGAGGACGACCTGGCCGCGAGCTCACCGGGAGCCGAGCTCTCGGTCTACGTCCACGTTCCGTTCTGCACCAGCCTCTGTCACTTCTGCGCGTGCAATCGCGTGATCACGCGGAAGGCCGAGCTCCCGGCGCGATACCTCGACACGATCGAACGCGAGATCGGACGCGTGCGAGCGGCGCTCCCCGGCGAACGACCGGTCGTGCAGCACCACTGGGGTGGAGGAACGCCGACCCATCTCGATCCGGCGCAGGTCAAGCGGCTCTTCCGCGCCGTGAACGACGCGTTTCCGGCGGTGGAGGGCGCGGAGATCTCGCTCGAGGTGGACCCCCGCGTCACCGGCGACGCTCACATCGATGCGCTGCGCGAATGCGGATTCAACCGCATCTCGCTCGGCGTGCAGGACTTCGCGCCGCGCGTGCAGGCTGCGATCCATCGCGAGCAGAGCCCGGAGCTGACCGGGCGACTCGTGGAACGCGCACGCGCGAGCGGCTTCGAGAGCGTGAACCTCGACCTGATCTACGGACTGCCGTTTCAGACCCTCGAATCGACTTCCCAGACGCTCGACGAGGTGCTCGCGATCGCTCCGGATCGGATCGCGCTCTACGCGTACGCGCACGTCACGTGGGTTGCGAAGCAGCAGCGCGGTTTCGAGCGACAGGACCTGCCGGCTCCCGGGCTGCGGTTGCGAATTCAGCTCGCCGCGATCCGGCGTCTGCTCGAGGCGGGCTACGTGTACATCGGAATGGACCACTTCGCGCGACCCGACGATGCGCTCGCCGACGCGGTCCGCGAGCGAACGCTGCGGCGCAACTTCATGGGCTACACGACGCGCGCGGGGGTCGACATGATCGGCCTGGGTCCGAGCGCGATCAGCGAACTTTCCCGGAGCTACGCGCAGTCCGTTCGGGAGCTCGAGCCCTGGCACGAGGCGATCGACTCCGGTCGCTTGGCGACGCTGCGCGGGCATCGGCTCTCGCGCGACGACGTCGAGCGGCGCTGGGTGATCGGCGAGATCATGTGCCACGAGGAGGTCCGCGCGGCCGAGTTCCGCGAGCGCTTCGGTCTCGAATTCGCGCAGCGCTTCGCGCGGGAACGTGCGGCGCTCGAGCCTTTCGTCGCCGACGGGCTCGTCGCGTTCGAACCCGAAGGCGGACTGCGCGTGACGCCGCTCGGGCGGCTGGTTCTGCGGAACGTGGCGATGGTCTTCGACGCGTATCTCGAAGGACAGCGCTCTGGAGATCGCCCGCTCTTCAGCCAGACCGTCTGAGTCGGCGTCAGCCCGAGTCGGGTTCTTCGGCGAGCACGGCCGACATCGGACGCAGCGCGACGGGAAACCAGTGCGGTTCGGAGTGGCCCTCGGGCGGGATGATCTTCTCGACCGGGAGCGCGAGCACGCGGCCGTCCCGCTTGTACGCCGAGAGATGCACCGGTTTGGCCGCGAGCACCTCTTCGTCGAGAAGCTCGAGAATCGCGTCGAAGAGCTCGCGCGGCATGCCGCTCCAGATCACGCGATTCCCGGGCAGGACGATCTCGGTCGCCTCGCGCGCGTCTCTGGCCAGGTTCTTGTGCAGCGCCGCGAACGTGACCCAGTCGTCGCGCTCGACGAACGCGCGCACGGCGACCTTGTATTCGTCTTTGGTCGTCGATGCGCTCACGTGCCGTCCGGTCTTTCCTTGGTGCGGTAGTCGCCGAATTGCGCGTCGCGGACGTCGAGTGCGTGGGTCACGCCCTTCGCGAAGTTCTTGAAGTACTCCCGAGTCGAGGGCGTGTGGAAGCCGAGCGCTTGGATCTCCGTGCCCGCGCGAAGAGCCGTGCGCATTCCCATGACTTCCATCGCGCGGTGCACGCTTCGCTTGTTCAGCTGCTGCAGGTCCGTCGGAATCCTCGCGATGCGTTCGGCCAGCTCGAGCACACGCGCTTCGAGCTCTTCGGCCGGCCAGGCGCGATTCGCGAACCCCAGACGGGCGGCTTCGGTCCCGCTGATCGCATCGCCGGTGAGCATCAGCTCCATCGCGTTTCGCATTCCCACGAGCCACGGGTGGTATTGCATGTCCGGCGGGCTCATCAAGCGTACGGGCGGATAGCCGATCTGCGCATCGTCGGCGACGTAGACGAGGTCGCACGAGGTCGCGAGCTCGCTTCCGCCCGCGAGACAGTACCCGTGCACCTGCGCGATCACGGGTTTGCGCAAGTCCCAGACGCGGAAGTGGCCCTCGACGACGTGTCGTGACCAGTTCCCGTCGCCACCGGACGTGTGCCACGGTTGGTCCACCGCCGTGTTCGAGCCGAGATCGTAGCCGGACGAGAACGAGGTTCCCGCGCCGCGGAGGATCGTCACCCGGACCCCGTCGTCGCGGTCCGCCGCCTCGAGCGCGGCGTAGAGTTCGCCGCGCAGGGCGTTGGAGAGCGCGTTTCGCTTTTCGGGACGATTCAGCGTGAACCGCCGCACCATCGGGATCGGATCGTCGACGAGGATGTACTGCGGAGTCTCCATCGCCGAAGCATACACGCTCAAGCCGGTCGCGATGCCGCCGCCGCGAGGACGCCCGCGTAACCGTTTGCGACGCACGCCTGGTCGAGGACACCGCGCTCGCGGAGAAGCCGGTGAAAGAGCGGCAGCTTGTAGTGTGGGACGGTCATGATCAGGTGGTGCTCGAGGTGGTAGTTCACGCGGTTGGGCGCGACGAAGAGCCTCTCGAGCGCCGACGCGGTCGTCGTCCGGGTGTTGTTCAGTGCGTCACTCGCGTTCGGCGTGAGCGCGTGCTCCGCGATCGAGCGGATGCGCGTGAACAGGCGGTTTGTCGTGAGCCAGGCGACGGCCCAGAGCAGATAGAGTGCGGGATGCCCCGCGAGCGAGACGATCGTCAGCAGCGCGAGGTTCGTGACGGTGACCGGAACGAGCTTGTGCCAGCCGACGTCCGGCTGCTCGCCGCGGCTCATGCCCTGATCGCGCTGCGAGCGCCCGTGCCCGCGTCCGACGTCGCGCAGGAAGACGGCCTTCGCCTGCTTCCATCCCGTTTGCCCGGAGAGGTCGCGGAAGACCTTGCGCGCGAAGCTCGCGCGCGTGATCGGAAACGGCCGGATCAGCCCGAGATCCGGATCCTTCTCGGAGCCGGTGTGAGCGTGATGCACGAGATGGTAGCGTCGATACGGCTCGACTTCGGCCCAGACCGGATACGCCGCGAGCCAGTTCCCGGCCCAGTCGTTGAGCGCCCGGTTTCGGAAAAGCGTGCGGTGAGCCGCCTCGTGCATGAGGACCGCGAAGCCGAGCTGGCGCGCGCCGATCACGAAGATCGCCAGCACGATCGTGAGCGGGTTCGGCGCCCACGCGACGAGCGCCATCGCTCCGAAGACGAGCGCCCAGTTCAGTGCGATCGAGAGCGCGCCGTGCAGGTTGTCGACTTCGAGAAGCTCGCGGCGCTCTTCGGCCGAGAGCGCGTCTCGCCAGTTCCAGGCCTCCCAGTCGGTCGTCGGTGTACTCAAGCCGTACTCCTCGTCGGGGTTCCGAGAGCGATCGCGCGCGCCTCGCCGGAGAGGCCCGCCAGATTGGCGGGGGAGCTTCGGTGCGGCGCGTCGTGTGCGCGCATGAAGTCGCTCCAGTGCGCGCGCCCGGCGCGGTCGTATTCGCGCATCGCCTCGATCAACGCGTGGTAGTGCGAGTCCGGTGCGATCTCGTCCGGCAGGCAGGGATCCAGCGCGATCGCCCGGATCGCGCGACCACCGACGAGAAACGTCTCGACCATGGCGGCGTTGCGCCGGAGCCGCGGTAGCCGGGCCGCGCTTCGCTCGATCTCGCCGAGCGCACCTCTGTGCGCGCGCGCGATCGCGCCTCCGTCCCAGAGCTGCCGCGCCCGGTTCTCGGTCCCTTCGTCGAGCGAGCTCACGGCGAGCACGCGCGCGGCGGGATCGAGCCCGAGCTCGTGAAGCTCGCGCCGGACCTGCTCGATTCCGCCACGCAGGTTGTCGGGTCGGATCATGAGACCGGGGTCGAGCTCCGCGAAGCCGAGGTACGCGAGCGCGCGTGCATCGCGCCGACGTTCGGCGCGGTCGCTTCGCGGCAGGCGATGGACGAAGACACCGACCCAGCTCCCGGTCCAACGCAGCGCGCGCGAGTCCGCGCTCGACCAGCCGCCGACCCGGCGTGACACCGGCTGTGCACCGGCCGCGAGACGATATCGGCCGGGTCGTTCGCGCTCGACGAGTCCCCGCGCGAGCAGGCGTGTGAGCGCGACGCGCACACCGTTCTCGGCCAGACCGAAGAGCGTGCCGGCCTCGACGAGCGCCCGCACCGGCATCGATCGCCCGCGCAGGCTCTGCAGGAGATCGAGAATCAGCGTCTTGGCGTTCGGTTTCACCGTCGAGAGATTACGAAGGTAGCTGATTCAGGTCAACAGCTGTAATGGGCGAAGAAGGCCGTCGGGCGTCAGCCGAGCGCGCCGTCGGCGAGTCGTCGTTCGACCTTGCGCGCCATTCGCAGGAGGCTCTCGTCGTCGAGCACGTCTCCGGCGCCGGCGTTCGGGAACCAGCGCAGGTCGAGCGACTCGCCGGAGATGTGGAGAGACTCGTCGTGCGAGGCGACCAGCAGGTAGCGAAGGTCGTAATGCAGATGCGCGGGCTCGGTGCCGCGTTCCGGGATCAGGTGAACATCGACGTCGAGCGGAAGTCCGGGGGCATCGGGTGCCGCGATCCGAAGCCCGTCCATTCCCGATTCCTCCCTGGCTTCGCGCAGAGCCACCGCCTCGAGGTCCGTCTCGCCATCGGCGTGGCCGCCGAGCTGTAGCCAGCGACCGAGCTTTCTGTGGTGAGTCAGCAGGAAGCGCCCGTGGTCGTGCGACAGGATCCAGGCCGAGGCGGTCATGTGGCCATCGCGGCACGAGCGCTCGAAGCAGTCGGAGTTCGCGCGCACGAACTGCCGGACGTGATCGACGCCGACCCGCTCGTCGGGATGGCGGCGCAGATAGCGTTCGAGAAGATCGAGCAGGGGCTTGCGGTGCAAGGACGACTCCGAGATGATGGCCGACCCCGAGTAGGAGACGAGACATGCGCGGCGACCCGGCAGTGATCGAGGCGTTGAACGGCATCCTGACCGCCGAACTCACCGCGATCAACCAGTACTTCATCCACTCGAAGATGTGCCGCAACTGGGGCTTCCTCCGGCTCGCCAAGCACAACCACCACGAATCGATCGAAGAGATGAAGCACGCCGATTCGGTCATCGAGCGGATCCTCTTTCTCGACGGCCTGCCGAACATGCAGCGCCTCGGAGCGATTCGCGTGGGTGAGACCGTGCCCGAGCAGTTCAAGGTCGATCTCGCTCTCGAGCTGGACGCGGTCAAGCGCTACAACGCGGCGATCGCGCTCTGCGCGGAGAAGAGCGACGCGGGAACCCGCGAGATGCTCGAGGACCTGCTGAAAGACGAAGAGAGCTCGGTCGATTGGCACGAGACGCAGCTCGATCTGATCGAGAAGATCGGCGCGGAGCTCTATCTGGCGGAGCAGCTCGGGGAATAGCTCCCGGTGCGGGCTCGGCTCGCTCTAGTCGAGCTTGTCGAGCGCGCGCGCGAGCGCGGAGACGAGTTCCTCCACCTCGTCCTCGCCGAGGACCAGGGGCGGCGCGAGGGCGATGCAACCCGCAACGACGCGCGCGATGATGCCATCGGCCAGAAGCAGCGCGCCGATCCGCTTCGCATCCTCGGGATTCCTCGGCTCGAGCGCGGCGATCATGCCGACGCCGCGCACGTCCCGGAGCTTCGCGTGCCCTGCGCAGCGCTCGCGCAATCGGCTCTGCAGAAGGGTTCCGACTCGATCTGCGCGCGGGATGAGCTTCTCGCGTTCCAGGATCTCGAGGTTCGCGAGCGCGGCGGACGCGGCCACCGGGTGTCCCGAGTAAGTGTAGCCGTGCGCGAACGGACCGACTTCGCGCGACGAGGCGCGCAGCACCGCGTGGAGCTTCTCCGAGATCAGGCACGCCGACATCGGTACGTATCCGCTGGTGAGTCCTTTCGCGATCGTCACGAGGTCCGGCGCGATCGCGTAGCGCTCCGAACCGAACCAGCGTCCGAGCCGGCCGAAGCCACAGATCACCTCGTCGGCGACGAGCAGCACGTCGTGGCGATGCAGGACGGGCTGGATCTTCTCGAAGTAGCGCTCGGGCGGCACGAGCACGCCACCCGCGCCCATGATCGGCTCGGCGAAGAACGCCGCGACGGTCTCCGGTCCTTCGCGCAGGATCGCTTCTTCGAGCTCGCGTGCGAGCCGCTCGGCGCAGGCGTCCTCGCTTTCTTCCGGCTCCGCACCCGCGGGCCAGTGCGCGGGCGAGACATGGACGAAGAGCGTCGAGAGCGGGAGGTCGAAGCGCGCGTGCACGTAGGGCAGGCCCGTCAGCGAGGAGGCGCCGAGCGTGGTTCCGTGGTAGCCGCGCGTGCGCGCGATCAGCTTCTTCTTGCCCGGGCGGCCGAGCAGGTTGTTGTAGTGCCAGATCAGTTTGATCTGCGAGTCGTTCGCCTCGGATCCGGAGCTCGCGAAGAAAATCTGAGCGTTCTGCATCGGCGCGAGCTCGCGAAGTTTCGCGGCGAGTCGGATCGCCGGTTCGTTCGCTGCACCCGCGAACCCGTGGTAGTAGGGCAGGCGGCGCGCTTGCTTCGCGATGGCATCCGCGATCTCGTCACGCCCGTAGCCGACGTTGACGCACCAGAGCCCCGCCATCGCGTCGAGATACCAGCGGCCCTGCGCGTCCCGCACGCGCGCGCCACGCCCCTCGACCAGAACCAGGCCAGGTGTGGACTCGTGCTCCGCGATCGAGGTGAACGGGTGAAGCCAGGCGCGATCGAGCTCGGCGAGGGATGCGGCCGTCATGGCGCTGCTATCATGGCACGAGCCGAACCGGAGAACCGATGAAACCCGTCGATCCAGAGCTCTGCGTCCGACTCGCTCGCGAGTACGGGACGCCGTACTACCTGTACGACGCGGGCGTGATCCGTCAGCGGATCGCGGAGCTACGCGGCTTCGACGTGATCCGATACGCGCAGAAGGCGTGCTCCAACATCCATCTGCTCCGGCTCATGCGCGCCGAAGGCGTGCTCGTCGATGCAGTGTCGAACGGCGAGATCGAGCGTGCCCTGCGCGCCGGCTACGGCGGCGGATCGGAGCCCGCGGGAGTCGTCTACACGGCGGACGTGATCGACGACGCGACACTCGATCGTGTGATCGAGCTCGACATCCCGGTGAATGCCGGCTCGACGGACATGCTCGAGCAGGTCGGGCGGCGCAAGCCGGGGCATCGCGTCTGGCTGCGCGTGAATCCGGGTTTCGGCCACGGGCACAGCCGCAAGACGAACACCGGCGGACCGTGGAGCAAGCACGGCATCTGGCACGAGTTCCTCGACGAGGCCCTGCGCGTGGTCGAGAAGCACCGGCTCGATCTCGTCGGCCTGCACATGCACATCGGCTCAGGTGCGGACTTCGAGCACCTCGGGCGCGTCTGCGACGCCATGGTCGCGCAGGTGCGCGCGCTGCAGCTCGACGTGCGCGCGCTCTCGGGGGGTGGGGGATTGCCGATCCCCTACAAGGCGGAGACCGCGCGGATCGACACGGCCGCGTTGCATCGGCTCTGGGACGCGGCGCGCAGGAAGGTCGAGGCCAGCGTCGGTCACCGCGTATCGCTCGAGATCGAGCCGGGACGTTTCCTCGTGGCCGAGTCCGGAGTGCTCGTCGCGCAGATTCGCGCGAGCAAGCGGGTTGGCGCGACGAGATTCCTGATCGTCGATGCCGGCTTCGACAATCTGATTCGCCCGGCCATGTACGGCAGCTACCACGAGATCTCGATCGTGCGGGCCGATGGAACGCGCGCGAGCGGCGCGGGCGAGCCGACGGTCGTCGGCGGCCCGCTCTGCGAGTCGGGCGACGTCTTCACGCAGGAGGAGGGCGGCGTCGTCGTGCCGCGCGATCTCCCGATGGCTTCGGTCGGCGATTTCGTCGTGCTGCACGATGCGGGCGCCTACGCCGCATCGCAGGCGAGCAACTACAACACCCGACCACTCGCGCCCGAGATCCTGCTCGAGGACGGCTACGTGCGACCGATCCGTCGCCGGCAGACCGTCGACGAGCTTCTCGAGCTCGAAGAAGTCTGAGAGCAGCGTCCCGCGCCGCTACTTCTTCGCGCGGGCCGCGCGTCGCTTCGAAAGCTCCGATTCGATCGCTTCGTGCGCGTAGCGCGCGCGATCGGCGATCAGGTGCCGCTCGAGGCGCTCCCGGAGTTCCGGATCACCGAGCGCGAGGATTCGCGCGGCGAGCAGCGCCGCATTTCGTGCGCCGTTCACGGCCACCGCGGCGACGGGCGTGCCGGGAGGCATCTGCATGGTGGAGAGGGCCGCATCGAAGCCCTGCAGCGGACCGCTCGCGCACGGCACGCCGATGACGGGTAGAAGGGTGTGCGCGGCCGACACGCCGGCCAGCGCCGCGGACATTCCCGCAAACGCGACGACGACGCGGATCCCTTCCTTCTCGGCGTTCTTGATCGTCTCGGCCGTCTCGTCGGGGGTGCGGTGCGCGGAGAGCACGCGCGCGGTCGACGCGACCTCGAGGTCGCGGAGCGCGTCTTCGCATTCCAGGACCAGATCGAGGTCGTTCGGGCTGCCGCAGATCAAGAGAACTGATGGAGGGGGAGTCTTCATCCCGCCATCTAATCGCGATTCTCATTGACTCCGCAACTGCGCTGACGGTAGTGTCACCCGCTGACATGAACGTCAGCGTACATCGAGACGGGTCGGGAGCCCGTGCCCCCGGGCGTGCGCGCGCGCTGACGCGCGGGCGACTGCGCTCGAGCGCCCGACGGCTCTTCGCGGAGCGCGGGCTCCACGCCGTCACCACCCACGACATCGCCGAAGCTGCGGGCGTCGCTGCCGGGACGTTCTACCTGCACTTCCGCGACAAGCACGAGCTCTTCCGCGAGCTCGTCTTCGAGGCGCTCGCGGAGCTCGAGCAACGCCTCGAGGCAGCGGTCGGCCCGCTCCTGGCCGAGCCCGATCCGGAGCCCGCCGCTCGGGCGCGAGCGGAAGTGCTGCTCGGCTTCGCCGATGACCACGGCGAGGTCGTGCGCATGGCGTTCGGACGCGGCTCCGAAGCCGCGAGCGTGGGTGCGGATGCGCTCGACTACCTCGTCGCGAGGATCGAGGCGGATTTCTCGACGAACAATCCGGGCGGCGCCGTACCTCGACACCCCGCGGTGACGGCACAAGCGCTCGTCGGCATGTGGGCGCGCGTCGTCACCTGGTGGGCGGAGTCCCCGGGACGCGCGCCGCGCGATGCCGTTCTGAGAACCATGATCGACCTGCAGCTCTCCGGAGTCAGGTGAGGAGACGACGATGTCCAATCAGATCACGTACGACGCCGCCTACAACACCGTCGATCGCGACGATTTCAAGTCGCTGATCGAGGTCGACCGCTACGGCGATCGCACGACCGCGTTCGACGCGATCATCAGCGCGACCGAAGACCACTTCTGGGATCCCAACGATCCGGCCTACATCGATTTCAGCGAGAAGTTCGACCTGCGCGAGCGGCTGCTCATGCCGCGCGAGTTCGCCGTCGAGCTGAATTGCGCGGTTGCGGACAAGCTCACACCCCAGCAGCAGATCGAGCTCGCGAACGAGAGCACGCGATTTCAGATCTCCTCGATCCTGCACGGCGAGCAGGGCGCGCTGTCGCTCTCCGCGAGCCTGTGTCAGATCATGCGCGACCCCGGGGCGCAGGAGTACGCCTCGAACCAGGCCCGCGAAGAGGCGCGCCACGTGACCGCGTTCTCGCACTACGTGAAGGCCCGCTGGGGTACACCGCTCGCGGTCGGGCCCACGCTTGGAAACCTGCTCGAAGAGCTCGTTCTCGCGCCCGAGGTCTACAAGAAGCTGGTCGGCATGCAGATGCTGGTCGAGGGCCTCGCGATGGGCGCCTTCGCGACCTTCCACTCGCTGACCGAGGATCCGCTGCTGCGCCGGACCGTGCAGTTCGTGATGACCGACGAGGCCTTCCACCACAAGTTCGGAAAGATCTGGGCGGATCTCACCGTTCCGAAGCTGTCGCGAGGAGGAGCACGAGCGAGTCGAGCTCTGGGCCGCGAAGTGCTTCCAGACGCTGCTCTTCAACCTGGTGAACTCCGAGCAGAAGCAGGAGATCTACGGCGCGCTTCGGACTCGACTGGCAGTGGGTGCGCAGCGCGGTGCTCGAGGCCTTCACCGACGCCGACCGGCGCTCCGCCATGACCGAAGGGCACGAACATCTTCCGCGTCCTGATCAAGACGCTCCTGAAGGCCGGCATCATCACCGAGCGGACCCGTTCGGTCTACGCGGCCTGGGTGGACATGGACGAGCTCTCGCGCGAGCGCGACGAGGTCGCCGGACAGGACGTCGCGGACGCCGCGATGGTCGAGTTGCGCGAGATCAATCGCGGCCGAAAGAAGATCGGCCGCGCGCAGCGCTCGTCGACCTAGCCCGACGGGCTATTTCTTGGCGGCTTCTTCCGGCCGCGGGGCTCCGCCGGGGGGCTCGCGGTAGGTGATGAAGCCGTGGCTGGGGTCGTACGGAGAGATCCCGCACTGCACCCGGTCGCCCTGAATCACCCGGATGTGGAACCGGCGCATCCGGCCTGAAAGCTGGGCGGTGATGACGGATCCGTTCTCGAGCTTCACGGCATATCGGCCGCCGCCGAGAATCTTCTCGATCGCGCCGCTCACGGTGATCAGGTCCTTTTTCGACATTCGCCTGCTTCGATTCCTTCTCGGGTTTTCTGGGCCGGCGGCATTATAGCGGGGGAGTCTCGACCTGCAGCAGCCGAGGGGCGGACTCGGTCTGGATCGTCGTGTGGGCGATCGCGTAGCGCTGATGCAGCAACTGGTGGACCGAGCGCCGGACGGCCTCGGCATCGGCTCCCGCCTGCAGGTCCACGTGGGCGCTCATGGCCGTGAATCCGGATCCGACGGTCCAGATGTGCAGGTCATGGATGCGAGCGACGCCCGCCAGACTCGTGACTTCGCGCGCGATCGAGTCGAGGTCGAGGTGGCGTGGCGTGCCCTCGAGCAGGATTTCGACCGACTCCCGCACGAGCCGGATCGCTCCCGCCACCAGAAGGGCCGCGATGACCAGGCCGGCGATCGCGTCGGCGCGCGTGAAGTCGAAGAGCCAGATCGCCGCGCCGGCGGAAAGCGCCGCGATCGATCCGAGCGCGTCGCCGGCGACGTGGAACAGGGCGGCTCGGACGTTCAGATTCTCGTGCGCATGGCGCAGCAGGAACGAACCGGAGGCCACGTTGGCGCCCAACCCGATGGCGGCGATCGCCATCATCGGGCCGGCATCGACGGCGCTCGGCTCGCCCAGACGCGAGAACGACTCGATCGCGATTCCGACCGAGACCCCTCCGAGCAAGAGGCCGTTGAGGAGCGCCGCGAGGATCTCCGCGCGGCCGTAGCCGAAGCTGTGACGCGGCCGGCGAGGTTGGGTCGCGGCCCACGCGGCGAGCATCGCGATTCCGAGGGCGCCCGCATCCGTCAGCATGTGTCCCGCGTCCGCGAGGAGCGCGACCGAGCCAGTGAGCAGCCCTCCGACGAGCTCGAGGACGAGCACGCTCGCGGTGATCGAGAAGGCCACGAACAGAGGGCGCGACGGTGTCTCGGCGTGCACGTGCCCGTGGTGAGGATCGCTCTCCGAAGGGCGGTCCTTGCGACGGAGTTCGTTGGTTTGCGACATCAAAACCCCGTTCGCGAGCTTGCCGCAGGGTAGAATCGCCGGCCAGGAGGCTCGAGCCGATGGAAAGACTCTGGATGGCGCCGAGCTACATGGTCCTGACGCTGATCGCGGTCGGGACCGTCGGGGCGTTCACGGGCGGGCTCACGCCGGTCCTCGGGTTCTCTCTCGTGTTCCTGGGCATCCTGACGTCGGTGGTCTTCGGCATTGCGCTCGCGGCTGCGGCCGCGTTCGCGAGCGCAACCGGCAAGTCGTGGAGGCCGCGTGCTCTCCGCTCCGCGATCATCCCGCTCGTGATCGCGCTTCCGGCATTTGCGGTGGTGAATCTGTCCGACACGCCGACGATGAACGACGTCTCCACCGATCTGATCGACAGGCTCGAATTCGCGCCCGAAGTCACCGCGCAGCGCTCGAGTCCGGAGCCCGGTGAAGAACAACGCGCGCACTTCGACGAATTGCAGCGTCAGGCGTATCCGGACGTCGCGCCGATTCTGCTCGCCGTGCCACCCGATCAGGCGTTCGCGCGGGCGAAGCAGGCGGCGGAGTCGCTTCCCGGCTGGCAGGTCACGAGCGCCGATGCCATGACCGGGCGAATCGAAGCGACCGACACGTCGCGGGTCTTTCACTTCGTGGACGACGTCGTCATCCGCGTCCGGCACGAGGACGGCGGCTCGCGCATCGACATTCGTTCGCGCTCGCGCGACGGGCTCGGCGACATGGGCGTGAACGCCGCGCGCATCGGAGCTTTCACGGCGGCCGTCGAAGCGCAGGGGGACTGAGCTCCTCAGGAGCCCTTCTTCTTGCGCTGCTCCTCGATCATCGCGCCCATGCCCTCGACGGTGCGGACCCGGACCTTCTTTCCGCCGACGTAGAGGGTGGGGGTCCCGCGCACGTCGACGCTCTGTCCGAGAGCGAGCTCCGCATCGATGCGCTTGTCGTATTCGGTCTTCTTCGTCTCGAGGTCCTTCTTGAACCGCGCGACGTCGAGTCCCGCCTGCTTCGCGTAGTCGTCGAGCTTCGATGCATCGAGAGTCGTCTGATTGGCGAAGAGCACCGCGTGCATTTCCCAGAACCTCCCCTGCTCCTGCGCCGCGATCGACGCCTGAGCAGCGGGCCGCGCGGCGGCGTGGAACGAGAGCGGGAAGTGCTTGAAGACGTAGTTCACGTCGTCGGGGTACTTCGCGAGCACGCCCTCGACGATCGGATTCGAGCGCGCGCAGAACGGACACTGGAAGTCCGAGAATTCGACGATCGTCACCGGCGCGTTCGGGTTGCCGCGCACCGGTGATCCGGCGACCGCGATCGTGTAGGACTTCTCGAAGTCCTCTTCCGCGCGCGCCGGCCGTGAGGGCGCGGCGGCTTGCAGCTTCTTCTGGCCGTCTTCGATCGCGGTGAGACGCTCGAGGATCTCGTCCTGCTTTGCCTTGATCTCCGCGAGATCCTTCGCCTGTTGGGGATTACAGCCCGCGAGTCCGAGGCACACAGCCAGAAGCGCGATCCATTTCAACACTCGTCTCCTCAGCAAGTCGCGGGGCAGGGTAACTCAGGCGCGCTTGCGCCACCAAGCGTAGATCCCGATCAGAAGCAGCGCTTCGGGCAGCGCGAACGCCAGGAAGTAGAAGTACGCCACCGTCTGCTGCAGCGTCAGCGGATCCTGGTTCGGCGTCCACGCCTTGTCGGTGAGGGCGATGTGCGCCTCGTCGGCGGCGAGCCAGCGCACGGAGTTCAGCAACAGGTCGCGGTTGTACAGGGCGTCGAGCAGCCGATTCGAGGCGAAATCCCGATCGCCGATCACGACGATTCGCGCCTCGACCTCACCCGCGGCATCCGGGCGGCTGCGCGGGTAGCTGCCCGTCGCCGCGACCGGTGGCTCGCCCATCGACGTGTCCCCGTCGGTCTCGACGCCGTGGCCGGCGAAGGCGCGGGTGAGATCTCGATCGACGAAGGCGCGTCCGGTCGCGAACGCGACGCGCTCGAGCCGGTCGTCGGGCTGTGGCTTCCGGGAGAGCTCGACCGGGCGGGTGGTCGGCATCAGCACCATCGTTCGCCGTGAAAGCGTGCGCGTGACCGGATTGTACGGTGCGAACAGGTGCACGAGCAGGTTCAGGGGCGACGGATCCTCGAGCAGCGGGCTCGACGCCGCGTCGAGGATCACACCGTCCTCGAGGTCGAAGCCCCAGCGGCGCAGCAGATCGGAATAGAGGTTCGAACGAAGACCGGGCTCGCCGAGCGCGAGCAGCCTTCCCCCGCCCTCGAGGTATTCGTCGAGCAGCGCGATCTCCCGGGGCAGGAGGTCGCGCTCGGGCGCAGCGGCGATCAGGACGTCCGCCTCCCCGGGAAGCTCGGCCATGGCCGGTCCGACGAGCGCGCGAACGTCGAAACCCTGGTCTCGCAGCAGCGCCGCGAGGCCCGCGTAGCCGCCGTCGCTCTGACTCGCCAGATCGACCTCGCCGTGCCCGACCAGGAAGAACACGCGAGGCGCGCGCTCACTCGAGAGACGCAGCAGCGCTCCGGTGATGTTCCGCTCCGACGGGTAGCCGACCGGATCGCAGACCTCGCCACGGCAGGCGATCACCGTGGTCGCGGTGGTCATGTACAGCTCGCGTGCGCCCGCCGGTGGCTCTTTGCGACTGGCATCGCGCACGGTGACGAGCGGACACGACGCCGCATAGGCGGCGATCAGCAGGCGTACGTCCTTGGCGAGAAGCGAATCCTCGAAGAACACGAGCTCGATCGGCGAGTCGGCGCGGCTGTCGAGCTCCAGGCAGAGCTCGCGCGTCTGGTCCGAAAGCGTGTAGAGCCGATCGACGGTCAGATCGATTCGCGCGGTCCAGCTCCGGGCGGCGATGCCGAGTCCGACGACGGCGAGACTTCCTGCGGCAAAGATCGAGAGCGCCCGCAAAGCGACCCTCCGCGATGCCGCGCCGGAGAAGCCGCGGAGGGACCGCAGCTGCGCGGCCGCACCGACGAGGATGAGCAGTACCCCGAATCCCGAGATTCACGAGCGAGAAGACGGAGAATCCGTGCAATGAGCGCGTCGCGTAGTACGACCCGACACCGACGAGGATCATCACCAACCCGGCCGCGGGCAGGAACGCCATCTAGCGCGCCCTTCCGAGTTCGAGCGACGTCAGCGATGCGAGCCAGCCCAGGAATGCGATCGAGGCGAAGTACAGCACTTCGCGCAGCTCGATCACGCCGCGCGGGAACGAGCCGTAGTGATCGAGCAGCGAGATCGCGCGAAGCCAGCCCGCGACCTGTTCCGAAACCGTGTTCGTGAGCCAGGCGAAGTCGAGCAGGATGAACGGGATCGAGTAGCCGAGTACCGCGGCGACGATCTGGCTCGAGGTGAACGACGAGCACGCGAGTCCGATCGATGCGATCGCACAGCCGTAGCAGAGCTGACCGATGTAGAGCGCGAAGAGATGCTCGAAGCCCAGCCCGGCGCGCGAGACGACCACCGCCGGATAGATTGCGCTCGAGGCGAGCAGCAGCAGCACGAAGAGATAGGTGACCCCGTGCTTGGCGAGCGCGATCTCCCACGGGCGCAGGCCGCTGGTCAGAAGCAGCTCGTCGGTCCCGTTCGCTCGCTCCTCGGCGAAGACGCGCATCGTCACCAGTGGAAGCACGACGAGCAGGAAGAGCCCGAAGTCGTCCGCTGCCGGGACGAAGACCTCGTTGAGCACGTTGATGTGGCTCGGCACCGTACCCTGGTCGAAGCCGCCGCCGGTCAGGCCTTCCGACTGGTACACGAAGAGCAATTGGTTGTAGCTGACCAGATGCTGGAAGAAGTAGATCCCGGTGAGCGCGACGTAGGCCGTCCCGACGACGTAGGCGATCGGTGAAGCGAAGAGCTGCCGCACTTCCTTGCGCGCGAGCGCGAGCACGCGTCCGATCACGTCGTGTTCCCGGCTCGCGGCGCATGGCCGACACGCGCGAGAAAGAGCGCCTCGAGGCTGCCACCGGCGCGGATCTCCTCGGCCGTCGCGAGGGCCGCGAGTCGGCCGCGATCGAGCAACGCCACGCGGTCGCAGATCGCCTCGGCTTCGTGCAGCTGGTGCGTGCAGAGAATCACGGTGTGCGTGCCCCGGAAGCCCGCGATGATGTTCCGGAGCTCGATCTGTTGCGCGGGGTCGAGCCCGACCGTGGGCTCGTCGACGACGAGGAGCGGCGGGTCGTGCAGAAGCGCCTGCGCGAGCGCGACTCGCTGACGAAAGCCCTTCGAGAGCACTCCGATGCGCCGCTTTCGAACCGCTTCGAGACCCATGCGCTCGACCGAAAGACCGACCGCCTCGCGCAGCCGCGCGCCCGTGAGTCCGCGAACCTCGCCCATGAAGCGCAGGAACGCATCGACGCCGTGGTCGGCGTAGAGCTTCGGCTGTTCGCACGCGTAGCCGAGTCGGGATTGAACGCGGAAGCGATCGCGCGTCACCGACACGCCATCGACGCGCACGTCCCCCTCGGACGCGAGCCAGAAGCCGGTCAGGATGCGGATGAAGGTGGTCTTGCCGGCGCCGTTCGGCCCGATCAAACCGAAGATCTCGCCGGGCGCGACCTCGAGGGAGAAATCGTCGAGAGCGACGACTGGTCCGAACCGCTTCGACACGTGCTGCGCCTCGATCCGCGCGCTCATCTGCCAAGTCCCGTCATCAGCGGCGCAACCCTACGTCACGAGCCCGCGGCGCCGCAAACCCCCCGGTTTGACCGGGGAAAAAGCCGGGAGATAGACTGCCGCCATGAATTTCGGTTTCTCGGAAGAGCAGGAGTTTCTGCGCACGACGGCCCGCGAGTTCCTGGCCAAGGAATGCCCGATGACCGCGGTTCGCGGGTGGATGGATGACGCACGCGGCTACGCGCCCGAGATCTGGGAGAAGATGGCGGAGCTCGGCTGGCTGGGTCTGCTCCTGCCCGAGGAACACGGTGGCGCGGACCTCTCCGTCGTCGATCTGATCGTGGTCGCCGAGGAGCTCGGCCGCGCGCTCACGCCTTCTCCGTTCTTCGCCAATCTGCAGGGCTCCCTCGCGGTGCTGCACGGTGGTACGGAGACGCAGCGAAAGGAGATCCTTCCCGAGGTCGCGTCCGGCCGACGCGTGCTCTCGTTCGCGATCACCGAGGAGTCCGGGGCCGAGAACGCCGACGACATCGCGACGCGTGCCTCGAAGTCCGGCTCGAGCTGGACGCTCTCGGGGACGAAGCTCTTCGTCCCCGACGCGCAGAACGCCGACGCGATCGTGGTCGCGGCGCGGAGCGGCGGGGCGGGCGAGGGCGGGATCTCGCTCTTCGTGGTCGAGCGCGGCGCGCCGGGGCTCTCGATCACGCCGCTTCGCTCGATGGACCAGACGCGGCGCATCGCCGAGGTTCGCTTCGACGGTACGCCTGCGCAGTTGCTCGGGAGCGAAGACGGCGGCTGGGACACCTGGCGCACGGTGCGCACGCACGCGCTGGTCTATCTCTCCGCCGAGGCGCTCGGCGGCGCCCAGAAGGTGCTCGAGGACTCCGTGAAGTACGCGAAGGAGCGCATCCAGTTCGGCAAGCCGATCGGGGTGAACCAGGCCATCAAGCACAAGTGCGCGGACATGTTGATCGAGGTCGAGTCCTCGAAGTCGATCACGTACTACGCGGCTTGGGCCGTGGCCGAGAAGACCGACGAGGCCGAGCTCGCCGCGAGCATGGCGAAGGCCTATACGAGCGACGCCTATCGACACGCGAGCGCCGAGAACATCCAGATCCACGGAGGGGTCGGCTTCACCTGGGAGTACGACTGCCACCTGTACTTCAAGCGCGCGAAGGCGATCGAGGTCACCTACGGCGATCCGACCGAGCACCGCGAGCGCGTCGCGCAGCTCCTGAACCTCTGAGCGCGCCGAACGCTACGGGAACACGCCGCGGACGCGCTTCGCCGCGGTGATGCGCGAGATGCCGCGGATCAGCGAGGCGGTACGCAGGTCGGTGTTCTTCTCGCGTGCCACGCCGAGCACGTCCTTGAACGCCCGAGACATGATCGTGATCAGCTTCTGATTGACCTCGTCCTCGGTCCAGAAGAACTGCTGAGCGTCCTGCACCCACTCGAAGTACGAGACCGTGACGCCGCCGGCGTTGGCCAGAACGTCGGGCACGACGAACACGCCCCGCTCGCGCAAGATCGCGTCGGCCTCGAGCGAGGTCGGGCCGTTCGCTCCCTCGACGATGATCTTCGCGCGGATCCGGTCCGCGTTCGCCTCTCCGATCTGGTTCTGCATCGCGGCGGGGATCAGCACGTCGCAGTCGATCTCCAGCAGCTGCGCGTTCGTGATCGCATCGGCACCGGGGAAGCCCTCGAGAAAGCGGTGCTCCTTCACCCAGGCGTCGACCGCGGCGATGTCCAACCCGTGCGCGTCGTAGATGCCGCCCTTCACGTCCGACACCGCGACCACGCGTGCGCCCAACGCGGCCGCGATCCGGGCCGCGTTCGAACCGACATTCCCGTAGCCCTGAATCGCGAAGCGTGCGCCGGCCAGGTCGATCCCGAGGTGACGGCAGGCCTCGCTCGCGCACGTCATCACCCCTCGACCGGTCGCCTCGCGACGGCCCAGGGAGCCGCCGATCTCGATCGGCTTTCCCGTGACGACGCCGGGAACCGCGTAGCCCTTCTGGGCCGAATACGTGTCCATCATCCACGCCATCACCAGCTCGTCGGTGCCGAGATCGGGTGCGGGGATGTCCCGATCCGGCCCGATCATCTCGATGATCTCGAGCGTGTAGCGACGCGTGATGCGCTGCAGCTCGGTGCGCGAGAGCGAGCCCGGGTCGATGCGCACGCCGCCCTTCGCGCCGCCGAAGGGCAAACCGATCAGCGCGCACTTCCAGGACATCCACATCGCGAGCGCGGTCACTTCGCCGAGGTGCACGTCGTCGTCGTAGCGCACGCCTCCCTTCGTCGGCCCCATCGTCAGCAGGTGCTGCACGCGGTAGCCGTGGACGGTCTCGACGGTCGAGTAGTCGTCGCGCCGGAACGGGAACGACACGATCAGCGAGCGTTGAGGCGTGCGCAGCCGCTCCCAGATGTTCGTCGTCGAGCTCCATCAGCTTCGCGGTCTGGTCGAGCTGCGCGACCGCGAGCCGGTACATCGGTGTGTCCCATTCGAGTGCGGGTTCGGTCATCGTCTCGCGAGCTCCTCTACTGCTTTGCGGCGGAGCAGCGCGGGATCGGCGGACTTGCCGCTCCAGATCCGGATCTGCTCGACCGCCTGGTGTACCAGCATGTCGAGTCCGTCCTGAACCCGGCAGCCTCGAGCGCGCGCCTCGCGCAGAAGTCGTGTCTCGAGCGGGCGATACACGGTGTCGAAGACGGTCGCTCCCGCGATGAGCGCGGACGAGGCTGCCGGCGTGGCTTCGATCTCGGGTGACATTCCCAGCGAGGTCGCATTGACGAGCAGATCGTAGGGCTCGTCGAGCGTGCCGACGCGCCCACCGAGCTCGGCGACGAGCTTCTCGGCGCGCGCGCGGGTCCGGTTCACGACCGTGATCTCGAGCCCCATCCGGGCGAGCGCGTGGACGACCGCGCGCGCTGCGCCACCGGCCCCGAGCACGGTCGCGCGCCTTCCACTCCACGGCCCGAGCCGCGAGAGCGTCCGCGTGACGCCGATCCAGTCGGTATTGTCCGCGACGAGCTCCCCGTCGAGACGCGTCAGCGTATTGGCTGCTCCGATCACACGGGCGTCGTCCGAGACGCGATCGGCCAGCGCGAGCACGGCCTCCTTGTGCGGCAGGGAGACGCAGAGCTGTGTCAGACCGGAGGTTCCAAGCTCCCGAATCGTGTCGGCGAGCCGAACGGCGGGTACGTCGAAGACGCTGAACGAGGCGTCGAGCTCGAGTGCCTCGTACGCTTTTCGGTGAATCACCGGCGAGAGGGTGTGACCGGCCGGGTGCAGCACGATCCCGCAGACGGCGCGCGGGCTCATCGACTGTCCGCGGGTAGGACGGATCGCGCGTCGAGCAGGCGAAGCGTCTCGCTCGACTGCGTGGTCAACCACTCCGACATCCCGCGGCCGAAGAACGAGAAGCACGCCTCGTAGCCGCCACGGTCGAAGCCCTGAGGATCGACGACGTAGCCGATCCAGTCGTTGGCGTGATCGATGACGAATCGGGTCCGGTCCGCGGGGCGGTCGGCGCGCAGCCCGGCTCCGGTGCTCGCGCCCGGCTCGGCGGGCAGGAAGAGCAACTCCGTGTCGCCGACGCGCACGACCTGCAGGGGGACGCGTTTCGAAACGAATGCATCGACCGTTCCGCGGACGAGCGGCAAGGTCCACCAGAGCGCGCAGAAACGTCGGAGCTGGATCTCCGGTGGCTCGATCCAGCGCTCGAGTGCGGAGAGTTCGACCTCGGCGAGCGGGGTGAGCGACTCGGCTTCGCTCGAGACCGCGTCCGCGATCGCAGCTCCGTACTCGGCGCTCTTCTGCCGCTCGGTCTCGATGCTCGGCCAGAAGCCGAGATCGATCCTCGGCTCCTGATCGCCGAGCGGACCCGGTACGAAGATGGCTCGCACGCCCTTCGCGGCGAGCGCGTCGCGCGCGGCTCCCGGCCAATCGGCCGAGTACAGGTCGCTTCGCGCCGAGAGCAGGCTCGCGTGAGCGCCGAAGGCGAAGAGCACGATCGTCGGGCGATCCTCTTCGAAGTCGATGCGCAGTACGGGAATCTCGTCGTCGGTGGCACCGTCCGAGAAGCGCCGATTGCGCGCGAGCGCGACCTGCGCATGTCCGCTCGCGAGCTTCGCCGGGGCGAGATCGGCCACGGCGAGTTCGAGCGCGCGCGCGGCCGAGCGCACGATTCGCATCGGCTGCTCGGGATCGTAGGCGCCACCGGTCACCCGTTCCGCGAGGAAGCCCGGCAGATACCCCCCGGGACCGGAATGCGTGTGAGTCGCGACGAGCGCGAGCAGGTCGAACTGGTGATGGGCGACCTCCTCGAGCAATGGGTCTCGAAGGCTCGGGCGGGGAATCACGATGTCGACCGCGACGACCGCGACGCGCAGGTCGCCCTGCTCGAGGACGAGCGCGCGGGCCTCCGGTGGATCGAGCGTGCCCTCCGCTCGTCGCGTCATCAATCCACCAAAACCGCCGATCGCCCCACCGACGTGCGCGGGCAGCGGGGCCGAGCCGAAGCCGGCGCGCAGCTCTTCCGAGTGTGCGCCCGTCGCGGTGAATACGAACGCCGCAGCGAGAATGCCAAACGCCTTACGTTTCACCGCTTCCTTCGACGCGCTCTTTGGCGGCGCGCAGATCGTCCCAGACCGCCTGTCGCGTCTCGCGTGTGTAGTTCCGCAGCACATAGGCGGGATGGTAGGTGGGCATCACGGGCGTTCCCTGCCACTCCTGCCACTGCCCGCGAAGTTTCGTGATCGCCACGCTGCGTCCGAGCAGCGCGGAGATCGCGGGCCTCCCGAGCGTCACGATCACGCTCGGGGCGATCGCGGCAATCTGTTGCTCGAGAAACGGTCGACAGGTCGATACCTCCTCGGGGCGAGGGTCTCGATTCCCGGGTGGCCGACACTTCACGATGTTGCAGATGTACACGTCTTCCCGTCGCCAACCCACCGCCTCGATCATCTTCGTGAGCAGCTCGCCCGCTCGTCCGACGAAGGGCCGGCCGCTCCTGTCCTCTTCCTCGCCCGGGCCCTCGCCGATGAAGACGAGGCGCGCGTCGGCCGCACCCTCGCCGAAGACGAGCTGGCTTCGCTTCTCGCAAAGCCCACAGCGACGGCAATCGCCGAGATCCGCACGGACGGCGTCGAGCCGCGACGCGTGCGCGTTCGCCGCTTCGTCGATCCGTAGCGGCGGGCGGAGCGGAGCGACCCGTGGCGTGAACGGCTTCTCGGCGCGCGCGGGCGCGGCTCTCGGCGGACGAGGGATGTGCTCGACCCCTTCGGCGACGAGCTCTTCGAGCGAATCGCGGATCCGTCGAAGCGTCTTCGCTCGCTCGTTCGCGATGGTCACTTGGCGGCGGCCTTCTCGTCGCGGAATCCGTGTCGGATCCGATCGAGCTTGTCCTGGAGCTCGAACTCGAAGCCCGGATCATTGGCGTCGTCGTGGCACGATCCGCAGATCTGCATGATCACGCAGCTGTCGCATTTCTCGGTCAGACGGAGGATCGTGCCTTGGGACTTACCCGCGTCATCGACGTGGCGCTTGCCGGGGCCGTGGCAGCTCTCGCAGCCGACGTTCTCGAACGTCCTTCCGCCGGCCGGAAAGCCGGTGGCCTCGCCGAATCCCGTCGTGTGACAGCGCTGGCAGTCCGCCTTCTTCTGGTCGCCCGCCTTCACCAGTGTCTCGAATGCCCGTGCATGCGCGGACGATGCCCAGCGCTCGTGCTCTTTCGGGTGACAGCCGAGGCAGGAATTGGAGCCGACGTAGTCGCCCTTCTCGAAGAGCTGTCGCTCGCGCTTGTCGCGCTTGGCGAGAAGCTCCTGACGTTCCTCGAGCGAGAGGCTCTCGAACTGCGCGCTCGCGGCGTGCGAGATCATCGGCAGACGATCCGCGAAGACGAAGTGAAGCGAGTGCTCCTGCGTGTGGCACTCGAGGCAGACGGCCTCGAAGCCCGCCTTCGCGAATTCGGGAGACTGATGCGGCCCGCCTCGGCCGTGACAGCTCTCGCACTGCACGCCGCGCAGGTGATCCTGGCGCAGCTTCGGATCGAAGCCCCCGGGCTTGCCCCAGCCGACGGTGTGACACGGCAGGCATTCCGGATCGCGGTCGGCCCCGTGCTCGACCAGCGTCTCGAAGGCATAGGCGTGGTTGGTGAGCGACCAGGTCGCGTGGGGCTTCTCGTGGCAGACGGAGCACAGCTCCTCGCCGCTGTACGCGGCCTTCTCGAGCAGGATCGGATTCGTGACCCCGAGCGCATGTCGGATCGCGAGCGTGAGCCGGACGTGGATGCGCGGAGACGAGCCGTCGGTGCGCGAAACCACGCGCCGATTCCGGTCGATCACGAAGATCTCGGGGACGCCCTGCTTGAATCCGTAGGCCTTCTGCGCGCGGCGGTTGAGATCGAGGTACGGAACGAGCGAGATGCCGAGATCATCGACCATCTCCTCGACCACGTACTTCTTCTCCGACACGCTCACCGACACGATCGCGAGGTCCGGGTTCGCGAGCTGCTTCTGCAATCCGTCGAGATACTTCAGCGCGTCGTGGCAGTGCGGGCAGGTCGGCAGGAAGAAGACGAGCACGACGACCTTGCCCGCGAGCTGGTCGAGGGTGACGTGCGCTTTTCCTTCGAGATCCACGACGTCGAAGTCCGGCGCTTCGGGGCGGATTCCGAGCTGCGGTGTCGCCACGACGTCCTTCGGTCCGAGGTGGAGGAATCGCCGCAGCTCTCCCGCGAGCGCGGCGTCCTGTTCCTTGGGCTGCTCGGCGAGGCGAGAGATGCCGCCGGTCACGTAGCCTTCGGAGTCGACGATGAGGAGCGCGGAACTCGCGGGTCCGATTCGGAGCTTTCGTGAGATCTGGCCGTCGCGGTCGGAGATCACAGGAAACGCGAAGCCCCGACTCTCCATGAACGAGCGGGCGAGCGCGGGATTCAGATCGCGATTCACGCCGAGGATCACGACGTTCGCCGCCGCGGCTTCGGCGCGTATGCCGTCGAGAAGCGCCGCGACGCGCACCGCATCGGGATCGGTGGAGGCGAAGACGAAGACGAGACCCCGGCGTTTCCGGAACAGGTCGGTGCTGGCGCGGCCGCCATCGAGCGTCGCTCCCTCGAAACGGGGCAGCGCCAGCTCCCGGCGGGGCTCCTCCGCGAAGCTCTGTGGAGCGCCGAGGCCCACGAGGAAGAGCAGCGCGAGGGCGCGCGCGAGGAACGGAGAGCGCGCGTCGGTCCGGGTCCGGGAAGTCGGCATGAAACCTCGGGTTCTTGAAGTCGGGCGATGGTAGGAAGGGCTGCGCGGGGGTGTCAATCGACGTAGACTGCGGGCGATGGGTGCGGCCAGCGCGAGCGAGTTCGTCCGGATCCTCGATGCCCGCCTGCGCGCCGGCGAGCAGGTCGTGGTGGCCACGGTCGTGCGCATCGAGGGTAGCGCGTCCGCGAAGCCCGGTGCGAAGGCGATCCTCGACGTAGCCGGGAACCTGATCTGGGGCTGGGTCGGTGGCGGCTGCGTCGATTCCGCCGTGCGGGACGTCTCGCGCGACGTGCTCGGAGATCGCCGTCCGAAGCTGATCCGTCTCGATCTCGACGACGAAGTGCTCGGCGTCGGCATGCCCTGCGGCGGCTACATGGAGATCTACGTGGAAGCCATGGCTCACGACCCGAAGCTCCTCGTGCTCGGCCACGGACGGATCGCGGAGACGATGTGCACGCTCGGCGCAGCGCTCGGCTTCCACGTGACGGTCAACGACGCGCGAGCGACGCGCGAAGCCTATCCCGCGGCGAGCGCACTCGTCACCGACGACGTCGAGTACGCGAAGGTCGAATGCGGTGCGGATACCTACGTCGTGATCGCGACTCAGCACAAGAGCGACTACGAGGCGCTGCAGCAGGTCCTGCTCCAGCGTCCCGCCTATGTGGGACTGGTCGCCAGTCGCAAGCGCAGCGCGCTCGTTCTCGAGCGCATGCACGAGGACGGGGTGCCGCTCGAGCTCCTGCGCCGCGTGTCGGCGCCGGCCGGACTCGACCTCGGCGCCGAGACCCCCCAAGAGATCGCGCTCTCGATCTCGGCCGAGATCGTGCAGCTCTGGCGCGGCGGTGCGACCAGCGGCGGACGCCTCTCGAGCATTCGGGGCGTGCGAATCACCGACGCGGGTATCGAGATCCCGGACGGCTCGCTCGAGTCGGCGAAGTGTCCGACCTGAGCGACGCCTCGACGTCGATCGAGGCGCTCTACCGCGAAGTCGTCCTCGAGCACTACCGCAATCCGCGCAATCGCGCGCCGCTTGCGCAGCCCTCCGCGGAGGCGTTGGTCTCGAATCCCGTCTGTGGCGACCAGGTTCGCGTCGAGCTCGAACTCGAGGGCGGACGGATCGCGGCGGTTTCGGCACGCGCACGCGGCTGCTCGATCGCCGTCGCCGCGGCCAGCGTCATGACCGAACTCGTGCGCGGTCTCGAGCCCGGGGCCGCGCTCGAGCTCGGCGCGGAAGCCGCGCGCGTCTCGCGCGGCGAACCTGCGCCGGCCGATCTCGATCCGCGTCTGCGCGCGTTCGCGCGCGTCGCAACGCTGCCTTCGCGGCAGCGCTGCGCGACGCTGGCCTGGGAAGCGCTCGCGGAGTGCCTCAGGTCCGGTTGACGTTGACCACCTGGATCTCGGTGAAGCCGAGCAGGCCCCAAGACCCGTTCTCGACGCCGATTCCCGACCACTTCGCGCCGCCGAAGGGCAGGTGGGGCGCGATCGCCAGGTGCTGGTTCACCCACGCGGTGCCGCAGTCGAGCTCGCGCGCGACTTCGGCCGCCTTCTCGGGGTCGGCCGACCAGACCGAGCCCGCCAGGCCGAAGTGCGTACCGTTGGCGCGCTCGATCGCGTCCTCGACTTTGCGGTACGAGACGATCGGAAGTGCGGGGCCGAACTGCTCCTCGTCGACGAGCCGCGTGCCGTCGGCGATGTCGGCGACGATCGTCGGCTCGTAGAAGTAGCCCTTCACGCCGAGCCGCTTGCCGCCGGTGACGATGCGCGCTCCGTGCGTTCGCGCGTCCTCGACCAGCTCCGAGACCCGCTCGAACTGCGGTTTGTTGTTGAGCGGGCCGAGCTGCGTTCCGGCCTCGAGGCCGTTGCCGACCTTGATCGAGCGCGCGGTCTCGGCGAGTTCGTTCACCAGCGCGCCGTAGAGCTTCTCCGGCACGTACACGCGCTTGATCGCGCTGCAGATCTGTCCCGAGTTCGCGAACGCGCCCCAGAACAGCTTCTGCGCGGTCGCCTTCACGTCGACGTCGTCGAGCACGATCGCAGCGTCGTTGCCGCCGAGCTCGAGCGTGACACGCTTCAGATCGGACGCGGCCGAGGCCGCCACCTTCTTGCCCGTCGCGACCGAGCCGGTGAACGAGATCTTCCGCACCGCGGGATGACTCGTCATCCAGCCGCCGAGATCGTTTCCGCCGGAGACGACGTTGAGAACGCCGGGCGGTAGAACGGAGCGCAGGATCTCGCCGAGCTTCAGAGTCGTGAGCGGCGTGAAGGGCGAGGGCTTGATCACGACCGTGTTCCCGGCGAGCAGGGCCGGGGCGATCTTCCACACGCCGAGCATGAGCGGGAAGTTCCAGGGAGTGATCGCGGCGACGACGCCGAGCGGCCGGCGGCGGATTTCGACCCGCCCTTGCTCGTTGTCCTGAATCGTCTCGATCGGGATCTGCAGCGATGCGGTGTACTGGAACCAGATCGACGCGCCGAAGATCTCCTCCATGGCCTTGTCGACGGGCTTGCCCTGCTCCTGCGTGAGCAGCGGTGCGAGTTCGGAAATGCGGGCCTTGATGGCCTCGGCGCAGTCGATCAGGGCCTGGCGGCGGCGCGCTTCGTCCTTGCGCCACCCACGGTAGGCGTTCGAAGCCGAGTCCATCGCCTGGTCGAGCTGCGCGCGCGTGCACTCGGGCGGTTGCGCGAAAACTTCTTCCGTCGCGGGATTGATCACGCCGAACGTCGCCTTCGCGGACTCGGCCTTGCCATCGATCGTCATCGTGTAGTCGCTCACGGCTCTCTCCTGGTGGGTGTAGGGGCGGAAGGTACGCGCAGCCCGTCGCCGATCACGGCGGCGGCCTGACACATTCGTGCGTCGAGCGGATAGCGTGGATCGTTCAGCCAGTGACCCAGCGCTGCAAGGAGCGCGGCGCTCGCCAGCTCGGCGAGGAACGCGGCCTCGACGTCGCCACGAACGTCGCCGCGTTGCTGCCCGGCTACGAAGAGGCGAGAGAACGCGCTTCGCAGGTTCGCGCGGCCGTCGCAGGCGAAGCCGCACCCGGAGCTGCGCATGACGCGAAGAAGGAGCGGGCCGAGCACCTCCCGCGCCGCATGGACGAGCGGAACGGCGTCCGCGAGCGCGCGCGTGATTCGGTCCTGCGTCGAGAGGTCGCCGGGGCGATCGGGGTCGAGAAGGGCGCGCAGGCCCTCGAAGACGTCGCTCGCCAGCTCGGCGACGAGCGTGTCCTTGGACGGGAAGTAGTTGAAGACGGTCGCCGGAGCGACGCGGGCGGCGTCGGCGATCTGCTCGATCGAGGTCGCGAAGTAGCCCTGCTCGGACAGCAGGCGGCGCGCCTCCGAAAGCACGCGCGCGTGCGTTTCCATCCTGTTGCGTTCGCGCTTCGGGGTGGGCTCGAGAGCTTGGAGCAAGGCGTCTCCAAAAAACTTGGAGTCTCTCCAAGTTTTTTGGAGCTTACGCGGGAGCGGGGGCGGGGGTCAAATGAAGCGGGCCGGCCCCGTTTCCAGGACCGGCCCGTCTTTCGTACCCGATGGCTCCCGGATCAGGTCGCGACCTTCTCCAGCACGTGGATCGCGCACGCCGAGCCGAGGCCGATCACGTGGGTCAGGCCGACCTTGGCGCCCTGGACCTGGCGCTTCCCGGCCTCGCCGCGCAGATGCGTGGCCACTTCGTAGACGTTCGCGATGCCGGTTGCGCCGAGAGGGTGTCCCTTCGAGAGAAGCCCGCCCGAGACGTTCACCGGAATGCGGCCGCCGAGATAGGTCTGCTTCTCGTCGATCAGCCGTCCCGCTTCTCCGTCCTTGCAGATGCCGAGGTTCTCGTAGTGCAGGATTTCGGCGGTCGCGAAGCAGTCGTGAAGCTCGATCAGGTTCACGTCGCTCGGGCCGACGCCCGCCATCTCGTAGGCCTTCTTGGCGGCTTCGCGCGTGCACGTGTTCACGTCGGGCATCGTGAGATCGCGCAGCGTGTAGCGGTCGCTGGTCAGGATCGAGGCCGAGATCTTCACCGCGCGGCGCAGGCCGAGCTGTCGGGCCTTCTTCTCCGAGGCGAGCACGGCCGCGGCCGAGCCATCGACGTTCACCGAGCACATCAGCTTGGTGTTGGGGTACGAGATCATCTCGGCGCCCATCACCTCTTCGAGCGGTGTCTCGATCTGATACCGGGCCTTCGGATTCATCGTGGAGTGCCAGTGGTTCTTCACCGACACCTTCGCGAACTGCTCGAAGGTCGTGCCGTACTTCCGCGTGTGTTCCATCCCGGCTTCGGCGAAGACCGCGGGCATCGTTCCGGAGCCGAGCAGGCCCTCGGTGGGGATGCCCTTTCCGCCGCCGCCGCCACCGAGCAGGCCCGCGCCCGCCATCTGCTCGACGCCGACGCAGAGCACGAGGTCGTAGAGCCCCGCCTTGATCGAAGCCCAGCCTTCGCGCAGCGCCGTCGCTCCGGTCGCGCAGGCGTTCGCGACGTTGATCACGGGGATGCCCGTCTGTCCGATCTGCTGCAGGACGCGCTGGCCGACCATCCCGGAAGCCTGCATCAGGTTCCCGCAATACAGGGCTTCCATGTCGTGGATCGTCAGGCCCGCGTCATCGAGCGCGAGCAGCGCAGATTCGGCAGCGATCTGCGGAATGGTCCGGTCGGCGAACTTGCCGAACTTGATCATGTCGGTGCCGAGGATGTAGACGTCGCTCATCTTGGCTTCCCCCTATGCCTTGGCGGGCTGGAAGTAATAGGTCAGGTACTCGTTTCCCTCGCGGTCCTTGCGCGGGGCGATCTTGTAGACGACCTCGACGGGCATCCCCATCTTGATCTTCTTGGGATCCGGATCGATTCCGATCAGGTTGCCCTTCACCGTGCCACCGCCTGCGAGATCGACGATGGCCGAGATGTACGGCGTCTCGACGCCCGGGAACGAGCGGTAGGTGATCGAGTACACGTAGAGCTCGCCTTTGTCGGAGAGCTTGATCTGCTCGAATTTCTTGCGCGCGCCGCACGAAGCGCAGACATCTCGCGCGCCGAGAAACACCGCCTTGCACTCGGTGGGGCCATCAACGCCACCTGCCGGCCGCACTCCACTGCCTGCAGAGCGGCCAGGGCGCTGACGATGGTCTTGCCCGATCCCACATCGCCCTGCACCAGGCGCTGCATCGGGAGCGGTTGATTCAGATCCGCCTCGATTTCCAGCACCACCCGCTGCTGGGCCCTGGTCAAAGTAAATGGCAGGCTATTGAGCAGCTGACGCCGCAAGGCGCCATCCCCCTGCAATGCCGGCGCCGCCATTCTGGCATGCTGCAGGCGCAGCTCCCGCAGACTGATCTGATGCGCCAGCAACTCCTCAAGGTGAGGCGCTGCTGGGCCGGATGACGGCCCTCCAGAAGCTGGTCCTGGGTGCGTCCGGTGGCGGCCGATGCAGAGTTCTGATGGCGGCCGCCAGGTCAGGTAAGCGAAACCGGCCCAGCAACCTGGCGGGCAGCCACTCCTGTAAACCAGCTGGATAATCTTCCAATAAAACCAGAGCCTGTTGCGTA
>CAVPHD010000008.1:0-74278 GCA_963704165.1 uncultured delta proteobacterium
TTCCTCTCCCAACCTTTCTTCGTGGCCGAAGTATTCACCGGCAGCCCCGGTAAATACGTCAGCCTGAAGGACACCATTAGCGGTTTCAAGGCCATCGTCAATGGTGAATATGATCATCTGCCGGAGCAGGCCTGTATATGGTCGGCAGTATCGAAGAGGCCGCCGAACGAGGCGGTGACGTCTGAACCCCAGACGGGAGATTGAACCATGGCGATGACAATCCATGTTGATATCGTAAGCGCTGAAGGTGAGATCTTGTCCGGCAGCGCGGAAATGGTGTATGCGCCGCCGCCATGGGTGAAGTGGGTATCGCACCCCGCCATACCCCGATGGTGACCCGTTTGAAGCCCGGTGAGATCCGGGTGGATCGAGGCGACGGTAAACCGATGCAACACTTTTACGTTTCCGGTGGTATCCTCGAGGTCCAGCCCCATGTGGTTACCGTATTAGCGGACACCGCGGTGCGCGCGACGGAACCGATGAAGCGGCTGCCCAGGAGGCCAGGCGCGTGCCGAGGAAGCCATTGCCAACAAATCCGCCGAGTTCGAGTACGCCAAGGCCCAGGCGGAACTCGCCGAAGCGGTCGCGCAGCTGCGCGCCATTAAAAACTTGCGCAGTAAGCGTCCCTGATATATCCACGCCATCAGTTGGGTCTGAGTTGCCTCGGGCCCTTATCACATAAGCATGTCGAAAGAAACTATCAAAGCCGGTAAAATGTGTTTCCCTGACCTATTCGATTTCCGACACCGAAGGCAACGTGCTTGAACAGAGCGACCTGCCGGTCAAATTACATCCACGGCGGCGAGACCGAGTTGATTGGGGGTATGGACAAAGCCGTTGCCGGGAAAGGCGTGGGTGACGAGGTGACGATCAGGCTTTCGCCGGCGCATGGGTTTGGCGACCACGATCCGAATCTGACCTTCACGGATGATATCGAGAATGTCCCACCCCAATTCAGACAACTGGGTGCTGAGGTGCAGATGCAGAACGAGGTGGGTGAAATGAAGAGCTTTTTCGTTACCAAGATTGAAAACGGTCGGCTGACCGTGGATGGCGATCATCCCCTGGCCGGCAAGGAATTGACGGTGAAGGTGAAGATCCTCGAAGTGCGGGATGCCACCCAGGAGGACGCCACGCATATCGGGATCCCGGCCAGCCCCAAACCCTGAATTGACCTAAGATTGCCCGGCAGTCGGAGGGCTCGTTCTCGAATCAGTATCTCTATCGGGTCAAGGCTGGTTTGAAAGCGCAGTACACCCCTCACCAAGGATTTTTTCCAGCCCTGCGAAACGGGGATGTCTCGTTGGCCGCGATTTGCAGTGTTGGACGCAATAAAACTATACTGATTTTTCTTTTCGTTCTCCATTCACCCGGTCCAGACGCTGTAATTGAATTGATACTGGTTTTTTTGTCTCCCGGGTTTTGCATTAGGTTGTCCTGATCGGGTGTTCCGAGAATTTCCACCTGATTCCCTGATTTTTGGAAGTCTTCATGAAACTTGGTGTCTTGATACTGGCTGCAGGCGAAGGAACCCGCATGCGTTCCAGGCTGCCCAAAGTGCTCCATCGGCTTGCCGGAAAACCGCTGCTGTCAGGCGCATGTCATCGATACGGCACGGGATTTGCTCGCCCGATGAAATCACCGTGGTGTACAGCCATGGTGGTGAACAGGTGCGGGATCTGCTCGCTGCGGACGATCTGGATTGGTGTGAGCAGATACAACGTCTTGGTACCGGTCATGCTGTGATTCAGGCCTTGCCGTATCTCCAGCGGGTCGATCAGGTGGTGATTCTGTACGGAGATGTCCCGCTGATCACCGGCCGGACCCTGCAGGCCGCCAATGGTCTGCGCCGCTGTGATCTGGTCCTGCTCACCGAACAGCTCGAAGATGCCACTGGTTATGGCCGTATCCTGCGCGATGCCGGCGGCCGGATTACCGAGATTGTGGAGCAGAAGGATGCCAGTGATGAGCAGTTGCTGATCAAGGAGATCAATACCGGAATCCTGGCGGTCAAGCGCTCCCGTCTGGAGGACTGGCTGAGCCGGATCGGTAATCGCAATGCACAGCGGGAATATTACCTGACCGATATCATCGCCCTGGCGGTGCAGGACGGCGTGGAGATCGAGGCGGTGAACCCCGCCAGTGAAGAGGAAGTCATGGGCATCAACGACCGCCGGCAATTGGCCTATCTGGAACGGCACGTGCAGCGTGAACGGGCGGCAGGATTGATGAAATCGGGTGTCACTCTGGCCGATCCGGCGCGCCTGGACGTACGCTGGTGAGTTGCACACCGGCAGCGATGTGTTCATCGACTGTAACGTCATCTTCGAAGGCCGGGTGGAACTGGCGGATGGAGTGAAGATCGGCCCCAATGTGCTGATCAGGAATGCCGTCATCAAAGAACAGGTGGAGATCTTCGCCAACAGCGTGATCGAAGATGCAGTGATCGGGCAGGCTCACGCGTCGGACCCTTCGCCCGCATTCGCCCGGAGACCGAACTGGCGGATCATGTGCATATCGGCAATTTTGTCGAGGTCGAAGAAGAGCCGGGTCGCCTCCGGCAGTAAGATCAATCACCTGAGCTATGTGGGTGACAGCGTGATCGGCAGCCAGGTGAACATCGGCGCGGGCACCATCACCTGCAATTACGACGGGGCCAACAAACATCAGACCGTCATTGGGGACAATGCCTTCATCGGTCCGCGACACCCAGTTGGTGGCGCCGGTGACGGTCGGAGCCGGCGCCACCGATCGGCGCCGGCTCCACCATCACCCGGGATACCCCGCCCGACAAGCTGACCCTGAGCCGCGCCAAACAGATCAGCGTGGATAACTGGCAGCGGCCGATTAAACAACCCAAAGATTAGCGCCAAGGAGGCGTTGTATGTGTGGCATTGTAGGCGCGGTTGCGCAACGGGACGTGGCCCCCTCATTCTGCTGGAAGGGCTGAAACGCCTGGAATATCGAGGTTACGACTCCGCCGGCCTGGCGGTGCTCGATGACGCGGCGGACGCGAGTGCCAGCCCCGCCAAGAGCAGCGCGATTCGCGCCGTCACCATGTCTTTGCTCCCGGACGAGCACGCGGCTTGCCGTCGAACTCGTTCGTGACCTGCCGGCGCAAGGCGTCGCCCACGGGCTCGTCGAGCGTCGCGAGCCAGCGCTCGGCTTCGCGCTCGTCGAGTCCAACGGGCGAGGGCTGGGGCTCGCCGCGAGCCGGGGCGTCCGTGCTCGGCGCGGGCTCGGAAGATTCGCCGTCGCGTTTGGAGCTCGGACTCGGCTCGGTCTCGGGTGCGGGCGGAAGTTCGAGGATCCTCGAAAGCGCGAATTCGTAGTTGAACTTCGCTTCGACCTCGTCCGGTCGCGCGAGCAGGGCCGCCCAGTAGGCGTCGCGCGCCTCCTCGAAGTGCTTCTGCGCGACGAGCGTATTCCCCAGGTTGAAGCTCGCCGCGAACCGCGCCGCATCGTCGCCGGGCCGCAAGGCGCGCAGCGCTTCCAGGTACGCGCTCGCAGCCTGATCGATGCGGTCCAGCCGGTAGAGCGCATTGCCGATCCGGATCTGCGTGCGCGCATCGTCGGCTCCGGTGCGCTCGGCCTCGCGGTAGTAGCCGAGCGCTTCCTCGGGACGCCCGTCCGCGAGCGCTTCATCGCCGCTCGCAAGCCAGCTCGAGACGGGTCCGAACGCCGCGGTCGCGAGCGCGACGGTCGCGACCGCAACCCGTTGGCGGTGAGCCGGGCGCAGGCGTTGCAGGTGCTCTCCCGAGAGCCAGAGCTCCGCGATCAGCGCGAGTCCCGCGGCCAAGATCCAGGGCAGGAGCGGATCCGTGAACGGCTCGCCGGCCGGCTCGGGCGCGGCACGCGGTACCGGCGGTGGCAAGAGATCCGCGGGGGTCGGCCGCTCCTCGATCTCGCGGAAGTAGACGCCGCTGGTCTCCGAAGCGATCCGACGCAGAATGGCGTCGTCGCGGCGCGAGACCGTCGGCTCGCCGCTGCGGATCGACTCGGTGAGTGCGAGCTGCCCCGGCACCGCGGCGCCGTCCTCGGTCCCGAATCCGACGGCGACGACCCGCGCGCCAAGGCTCGTGAGCTCGGCGATCTGTGCATCGAGCGACGGACCGAAATGCTCGCCGTCCGTCAGCAGGAGCACGGTGCGCGGCCGGCTCGAGCGCGGATCGAAGGCGCGTGCGGCCACCGCCAATCCGCGGCCGAGTTCGCTGCCGCGTACCGAGATCGTGTCACCGTCGAGCGCGCGCAGATACGTCAGGACGGCATCGTGATCCTGCGTCAGCGGCAGCGCGATGAACGCCTCGCCCGCGAACACGACCAGCGCGAGGCGGACATCCCGCGCCTCCTCGGCCACGCGCTCGGCCGTGCGCAGCGCGCGCCGAAGCCGCGATGGGGCGACGTCGGTCACGTCCATGCTGGAAGACGTGTCGATCGCGATCACCACGTCCGCGGAATCGTCCGAGAGCGATTCGGGGGTCTCGAGTGCGAGCGTGAGCGAGATCGCGACCAGCGCGGCGACGCTCGAGAGCGCGAGCGCGCGCGCGATTCGCGCGACCGGGGTGGGATCGCGCCCGAGCCAATCGATGAGCTCGCGGCGTCCCCGGAGCGCGGCCTGGCCGGCGAGTGCGGCGACCGCGAACACCGCGAGCCAAGGAAGCGCGTTCACGGCAACCTCCGTGCGAATCCGTGCGCGAGCGCAGCCTCGATCAGCAAGAGCGCGAGCGCGAGCGCGAGCGACACGGGGGCGAGCGACGCGTGCCGGTAGCGTGGCTCGAGCGGCCGTGGCCGCGCCTCGAGCCGATCGATCGCCGCCGCGACGCCGGCGAGGTCCTCGGGACGGCGCGCGTGGAAGAAGTGACCCCCGGTCGTGTCCGAGATGTTCTCGAGGGTCTCGCGATCGAGATCGACGCGCTCGAAGCGCATCGGGGTTCCCGTGCCGGGCTGTGCGAACGGCACGAGGCCGGACGTGCCGACACCGACGGCGTGGATCCGCACGCCGGCCCGGGTCGCGAGCTCCGCCGCGGTCTTCGGGGCGAGCTTCCCGGAGTTGTGCCGGCCATCGGTGACGACCACGAGGATGCGACGGCCGTCGTCCGGACCGCCGGAGATCGAGAGCCGCTGCGTGCCGAGTCCGATCGCCTCGCCGAGCGCGGTCGCGTCGCCGACCAGCCCGGCCTCGACGCGCGCCAGCGCCTCCTGCAAGAGCCGGTGATCGACGGTGAGCGGGCACTGGGTGAACGCGTGCTCCCCGAACGCGACCAGCCCGATTCGATCGCCGCCGCGCACGCGCACGAACTCGGCGACGGCGCGCTTGGCGAGCTCGAGGCGCGTGACCTGCCGGCCCTCGATCTGGCCGTCGAGCGCGAGCATGCTGCCCGATGCATCGAGCGCGATCACGAGATCGACGCCGGATCCGCCCGCGGGATTCTCCGGTACGAGACCGATCGGACGTGAGGCCGTCAGCACGAGCAGGCCGAGGACGACGATGCGAAGCGCGACCGAGATCAGGAACGCGAGATCAGGCCGACCTCGCCAGGCGGAGGCACCCGCGCTCGGCACGCGCAAGCGCCGCGGACCGCGCACAAGCGCGACGACCGCGACGATCGCGACCCCGACCAGCCCCGAGACCAGCAGGCGCGGCGCCTCGACCGCGAAGGCCGCGACGTCGAGCGAGCTAAGCGCGGAGACCGGCCACATGGCGAACACGCTCTCGCGCTCTCGACGCGAGGGATGCAAGGGGGGCGAGCGTCGGCCGCTTCTCGAAGCGCGCGAGCTCGAGCGACTGCAGGATGTTCACGAGCTCCAGATCCACCATCGCCGGGAGTTCAGCCGGCGTGGCGCTCGACGCGTCGAAGCTCCACACGCCGGAGACGAAGTCGACCAGCGCGTTGCGCACGCGGCTCGCGAACGCGCGAGCGTCCGTGCTGCTCTCGGGATCGGCGAGCTCCGAGAGCGCCGTACGGGCCGAGCCCTCGAGCTTCGTCGTCGCCTCGCGAAGCGTTCGCGCGCGGCGGCGCACGGCGCGAACACCGAGCAAGACCAGCAGGATTCCCGCGGCGCCGACCCCGAAGACCCAGAGAGGTGTCGGCGCGATCGGGGGTGCCGTGCGGATGTCGAAGACCGCCTCGCGCTCGGGCAGGTCGGCGCGCACCGAGAGCACGGAGAGCGGAACGCCGCCGACGCGGATCGGTCGCACGGCCCCGTCGGGCCGCACCAGCGGAACCTCGAGCCACGGCAGCGCGTGCTCGCCGACTTCGCGAGCGCGGACGATCCAGAGCAGATGGTGACGCAGACCGGTGTCGGTTCCGATCGGCTCGACGACCGTCACCGAGTCGGAGGCGAACGCCCCGTCGCCCGGCGCGGCCGGGGTCTGCACCGTGAAACCGGGTGGCGTCTCGACCTCGACCGTGACGCCGATCGGATCGCCGACCTGCGCGTGACTGCGGTCGAGCGTGATGCGTGCGCCGATCCCCGACTCGAGCACTGGATCCTCGCCGCAAGCCGCCGACAAGAGCGCAGCGAGAACGAGCGGAGCCGCGCGTTTCAATGCCGCCTCCGCGCGCGCTCCTCGAAGAATCGCAACAGGCTCGGCAGGAGCTTCGCGCCGCTCCAGAGCTCTCCGAAGTCGGCTCCGATCGCACGCAGGGTGCGCTCCGGAAGCGCCGTCTCGGGAATGGCCCCGGCCTCGTGCGTGCGCCGCCAGAGCCGCGTGCGACGCAGTTCTGCGTCGCGAACGCGAACCGGCGGAAGCCTGCGGGCCGGCCGATCCGCGCGGTCGCGCACGCAGAGCGCGATCAGGTCGTGCTTGCTCGCGCAGCGCCGCAGCGCCACACCCGGATCCGGGAACAGGAAGTCCGAGATCAGCGCGACCACCGAGTGACGCGGCAGCTTCTCGGCCGCCCAGCCGAGCGCGGCCCCGGCATCGGTGAACGTGCCGGCGCAGGGAGTCTCGAGCGCGCGGAAGATCCGCTCGAGCGCGATCCGGCCGCTGCTCGGTGGAAGCACCTGCACGAGCCCCGCCGAGAAGATTGCGAGCGCGACGCGATCCTGCGAAGCGGCGGCAGCCGCAGCCAGCGCCGCAGCGGCGCGCCGCACGGCTTCGAGCTTGGTGGCCCCGGAGAAGCCGAAGTCGAGCGAAGGAGACAGATCGACGAGCAAGGCGACGACCACGTCGCGCTCCTCGCGCATTCGCTTCACGATCGGGCGCCCCATGCGTGCGGTCGCGTTCCACTCCAGCCAGCGCACGTCGTCCCCCGGTGCATAGTCGCGAAGTTCCTCGAAGGTGAGTCCCTGACCGCGGAACGCGCTTCGGTAGGCGCCGGTGAGCGACGTCGAGACGTCGCGGCGAGCGCGAACGCGCAGCGCGCGTGCGGCGCGGGCCGCGTCGCTGCGCGCGAGATCCGGCTTCATGGGGTCGGTACCGAGGCCAGGACCTCGCGAACGATCCCGTCGGGTGTCCGGCCTTCGGCCTCGGCCTCGTAGGAGAGCAGCAGGCGGTGGCGCAGGACGGAAGGCGCCACGCGCTTCACGTCTTCCGGGAGCACGTATTCGCGTCGCTCGAGGAAGGCACGCGCGCGCGCGGCCTCGATCAGGTAGATCGACGCGCGTGGCGAGCCGCCGAGCTCGACGCCATCGATCTCGCGACTTCGCTCGACGAGCCGTACGGCGTAATCGACCAGCGACGGCTCGACGTGCAGCGCGCGCACCGTATGTCGCAAGCTCATCACTTCGACGGCGCCGATCGCGACCTCGGGCTGTTCGATCTCGGCGGAAGCCGTGCGACTGCGGACGATCTCGATCTCTTCCTCCCGCGTCGGGTAGTCGACCCGCAGCTTCAGCATGAAGCGATCGACCTGGGCTTCCGGAAGCGGGTACACGCCCTCTTGCTCGACCGGATTCTGTGTCGCCATGACCAGGAACGGCTCCGGCAGTCGCAGGGTCTCCCCCGCGAGCGTCACCTGCCGCTCCTCCATCGCCTCGAGCAGAGCACTCTGAACCTTCGCGGGTGCGCGGTTGATCTCGTCCGCGAGGATCACGTTGTGGAAGAGCGGCCCGCGGTGCAGCCGGAAGCTGCCGTTCGCCGGATCGTAGACCTGCGTGCCGAGCAGGTCCGCCGGCAGCAGATCCGGCGTGAACTGGATCCGTCGGAAGTCGAGGTCGAGCACGCGCGCGAACGCGCGCACCGCCGTCGTCTTGGCGAGCCCGGGGACGCCCTCGACGAGCACGTGCCCCTGACAGAGAAGCGCGACGAGTAGGCCGTCGACCAGCTCGCGCTGTCCGACGAGTACGCGCGCCATCTCTCGCCGGATCCGCTCTACCGCGTCACTCAAGGATCACCCGTGCCGAGTCTACCTCAGGGAGGTGTGGGGCTGGGCGCCGGATCGGGCTCCGCGGGCGCGTCTCCGGTGGGAATCAGATTGCCCAGCGTGCGCACGCCCTTCATCACGGCGTCCGAGGCGAAGCCGACGGCGTTGCGTACACGTTCGGGCGGAAGCGGCGTGACGGTCATGTCGTCGCGCGGACCGTCCAGGCTGAAGTAGAGCGCGAGCAGGTTGCGATCCTTGCCGAGGATCACGTTGCGCACGATCGGCAGGCTGCCGATCACGGAGTCGAGCGTCTTCAGGAAGAGCAGGGCGACGACGAACTCCGATTCCTTGGTCGGCGTGTTCAAGTCCATCTCGCCGCTACCGAGCATGCGAAGCTGGGAACCGAGCAGCTTCGCGTCGGCCATTTCGAGCCGGCCGTCGGCGAGCTTGAAGTCCGCCGAGAGCGTGTCGTACGGGAGCGGCCGACCGAGCAGGCCGCTGACACCGGAAAGCGACGGAAGACGCGCGAGTGCGACCAGGCCGGGGAGCTTCGCGACGCTGCCGTTCCGGAGGTCGAGGTGGAGCTCGAGCTCGCCGTCGGTCGCGAATCGGCCGCCCCGACGCAACGCGCCCGAGACCACGCCCTTGGCATTGCCGCGCCCGACGACGCTCTGGTCCGGCAGCTCGAAAACCGTGGCGACCGGCCCGGCGTCGAAGTCGCGAAGCTCGAGGTCGAAACGATAGGGCGCACGTCCGACTTCACCGAGCGACATGCGGCCCGAGCCCGTGATCGAACCGCCCGCGAGCGCAGCGGTCAGGCTCGAGAAGCGCACGTCGGCGGCGCGCGCGTCGAGGTCGGCGCGCAGGTTCGAGGCGCGAAGATCGCCGAGGTTCAGCCGGTCGAGCGCGATCCGACCCGAGAGCCAGACCGGCCCCTCGGCCGGGCGCCCGGACGCCTGCTCGCGCAAGTATCGGACTCGCAATGCGACGCGATCGGCCTCGGGGTCCCAGCGGACGTCGATCTCTGCGGGCGCGCCGCCGAGCACTCCGCGCACGCCCTCGCTCTCGATTCCTCCGCGGGGAAAGCGCAGCCGGCCCGATCCCTCGCGAAGCGGCAGCACGAACGCCGGATAGCGCAGCGCGAGATGGCTGAACGAGAGCACCGTCGGCTCGGCGTCTTCGGAGCGATCATCCGCGAGCCCGTCCACCAGAGCCCCGATGCCCGCGAGTTCGGTCTCGGGACCTCCAACCACGCTGTCTTCGTCGTCCGGCAAGTTCGAGAGCCGGTCGAGCCCGTCGATGATCACGTCGATCTCGGGCGTCGGTTTGCCTTCGTCGGTCAACCGCAGGTCGTGGATCTCGAGCACGTTTCCGCGAATCCGAAGCACGCCCGACATGTTCTCGAGCCGGGTTCTCGGATTGGGTCGATAGATCCCGTCGCGCGCGCGCAGGTCGAGCTGGAAGGCCCGCGGCGCGAGCGGCGCGTCGAACGAGAGCCGCGCGCCCGCGGTCGTTCGCGGAACGTCGATCACCAGATGGGCATCCTCGACGGTCCCGGCTTCGATCTGCGAAGCCACGCGCCGCCAGGTGTCGATCTTCATGCCCAGGAGCGTCAGCGGATTCAGGCGATCGCGGCGTCCGGGTTCGAAATTCCCGAGGCGCAGGTCGAGCGCGATGCGCCCCGGGGTGCGCGTGTCGAGCGTGATCGATCCGGTCGCGACCAGATCGTCGAGCGTGAGCGGCCGCAAACCGAGCTCGAGCACGCTCCCGTTCCAATCGACGTCGGCCGCGAGTCGTGCGCGCGCGGGCTCGATCGACCGAGCGATCGTCGGCACGCGCAGCGAGAGCTTCGCGACATCGAGGTCGAGCTTGCCCCGAAGCGCGCCCGCGTCGTGCTCGTAGGCGAGGTCGAAGCTGCCGCTGGCGAGTCCGCGCGCGCGAACGGGGTTCTCGGGTGTGAACCCCAGGTCGAGCCCGACGACGCTGCCGCGAGCTTCGCCCCCGCTGCGACCCGCCGAGAAGCGCAGCGACATCTCGCCGAGCGCGCTCTTGCCCCGGACCACGCGCGCGCTCGCCTCGCCCTCGATCCGCCGACCGAATCCCGCGCGCTTGGCCTCGACGTGCAGGCCGCGGATCTCGTACGGATCCCCCGATGCGGGCGTGTACGTGACCTCGGCGTCGCGGACCGAGAGCCCGACCGGTGGCAGTCGGCCGAGGTCGAAGGCGGGTCCGCCCGCCGCACCCGCCGCCCGCAGGCGGAGCACCGGTCGCTCGAGCACCCAATCGAGCGGCAGGAACTGCCCGGCCAGAAGTCGCGGCCACGCCTGGCGGCCGATCGCGCGTTCGACCTCGAGAAGGGGCGCCTGATCCGGCTGCGCGGAATCCGTGACGCGGAGATTCGCGAACTCGACCTCGAGGCTCGCGCCCGGGCGGAACGAGATCGAGCCGATCTCGACGTGCCGCCCGAGCACGCGCGAGAGCGCCCCCGCGACGAACTCGGCATCCGCGGTGTAGATCAGCGCCGCCAGTCCGCCCACCGATGCGAGCCCGAGCAGGAGTGCCGCGATGCCGAGGCGGCGCCAGATCCGCCGCGCGCGACGGGGCTCCGGCCTGGAGTCGGGCTGCGACAGGTCGTTCCCCCCTCACCGATATGGCGGTCCAGCTGCGTATCACATGCCGGCACGCGGCGCGCGCAGGCTCGCGCAAGACCTTTGCAAATTCGCCCGGGGCGGTCGCCTCTCCCGCTCGCGGGTTTGCCGCGTCCGAACGGCGTAAGCACCGGCCACAGCTAAAGAAGCGGAGCGACGGTCCCGATCGGATGCGGTGAATACGCAATGGGGAGCGCCTATGAGGGTGGGCCCCCTACTTGACCGGGAGGAGCTCCACGGCATGGAGCACATGAGCTTCACAGAGCAAATGAATGAAGGGCAGCCGCGGAAGCGGAACCGGGTGCGTGAGCTACGCGAGAACAAGCTCATGACCCAGGCGCAGCTGGCCAAGAAGGCCAGGGTCGCTCTCCGCACGATCCATTCCGTGGAGAAGGGAATGAACTGCCGGATGGATACCAAGCGCAAGATCCTGATCGCGCTGGGCATGCGCTTCGAGGACAAGGACCAGGTCTTCCTCGACTGAACTCGAAACGAGAGTTCGAAAGAAGAGACACGCCACCCGCGGAGGGGGCGTGTCTCTTTTCTCGTCTGGGCACGCGAGCGGCTAGAATCCGGCGATGGCGCGCGCGTCCGCGAACTTCCTGCGTGATGTAGGACGGCTGCTCACTCGCAGCCACGATCTCGAGGAGACACTCGAGAACGTCGTTCGCCTGGTCGCACGCTGGATGCACGCCTCCGCGTGCTCGATCTACGTGCTCGAAGAGGATGGCGAGACACTCGTTCTGCGTGCGACGCGCGGCCTGAATCCGGCGGCCGTCGGCCGGGTGCGCATTCGCGTGGGGCAGGGCATCGCCGGCCGCGCGCTCGAGCAGCGCGAGACGATCGCGGTGCCGGACGTGCGTCTCGAGCCGCGCGTGCAGGCGGTGGCGCTCTCCGGCGAGCAGCGCTTCCGTTCGCTCGTCGCGGTTCCGCTGCTGGTCCGCGACGAGCCCGTGGGCGTGCTGACGGCACGCACCGCGCGGGTCCGCGTCTTCCCACGCGCGCAGCTCGAATTGCTCGAGATGATCGCCGCTCAAGTCGGCTCGATCGTGCTGAACGCGCAGCTTCTCGACCGGGCCCTCCGTGAGCGCGCACCCGGCCGGTCGTTCGTCGCGCGGGCGCCGGAGCCGCCCGCGCGAGGGACCGTGCTGCGCGGCGTGGGCAACTCGCCCGGGATCGCGCGCGGACGCGTGCACCTGATCGCAAAGCGGCTCGACGTGGCCGCGATCGACTATCAGCCTGCGCGCACGGCTGCGTCCGAGTGGCGCGCGGTGCAACGTGCGCTTCGCGAGACCGTGCGGCAGTTGAACGATCTGCGCGGGGCCGTCGGCGACCGCTTCGGCGAAGAGCTCGCCGACGTCTTCACGACGCACATCATGGTGCTCGAGGACCAGGGATTTCGCGCCAAGCTACGTCGTGGCATCGATCGCCACGGCAATGGCGCTCGTGCGCTGGTCGATACGATGCAAGGCTACGCCGCGATCTTCGCCGCGACACCGGACGAGACCGTGCGCGAGCGTGCCGCGGACATCGAGGACGTTCTGCAGCGAGCCGTCGGTGAGCTCGTCGGCGTCCGGCTGCACAACCCGCCGCTGCGAAACGGCGTGATCGTCGTCGCAGAGCAGATCGCGCCGAGCGAGTTCGTGCTGCTCGAGACCGAGAAGATCGCGGGGATCGTCACCGAGCATGGCGGGCCGACCAGTCATGCGGCGATCTTCGCGCGATCGCTCGAGATTCCCGCGGTTTCCGGTGTTCCGGGCATCGCCAACCGATTGCGCCCCGAAGACCAGGTGATCGTGGACGGCCTCGAGGGCGTCGTGATCGCCAACCCGACTCGCCCGCAACGCGCCGAGTACGCCGTGATCTCCCAGCGCTACCACGCGACGCGTGGCCGACTCGACGAGTTGCGCGGACTGCCGAGCGAGACGCGCGACGGCCGGAAGATCCGACTGTCGGCGAACGTCGGCGGGCTCTCCGATCTCGACCTGGTCAAGCGCTATGGAGCCGAGGGAATCGGATTGCTGCGCACGGAGGTGTACGCGCTCGGGGCCCGCGGGTTGCCCGAGGAAGACGAGCAACACCGCGCCTACCTGCGCGTGGCCGCGCTGATCGCTCCCGACCCGGTGGTGATCCGCTGCTTCGACCTCGGAGGCGACAAGGCACTTCCAGGCGAGTCGATCCGCGAAGCCAACCCGCAGCTCGGCTGGCGCGCGATCCGCATCCTGCTCGACCGTCCGGAGCTGTTCCGCGCGCAGCTCCGAGCGATCGTCCGAGCGAACGTGCACGGCAACCTCCGCATCATGCTGCCGATGATCGCCTCGCTCGACGAGCTCGAGGCGTCGCGCGCGCACCTTCGGGCCGTCTGCGCGGAGCTCGGTGCGACGGCGCCACCGCTCGGTGTCATGATCGAGACACCCGCGGCGGTCGTGATCGCGCATCATCTGGCCAACCAGTCGGACTTCTTCTCGATCGGCACGAACGACCTGATGCAGTACACGCTCGCGACCGATCGCGAGAACGAGCGGGTCGCCACGATCTACGATCCGTTCCACCCAGGCGTGCTCGCGCAGATCCAGCGCGTGGCCGACGTCGCGCGCGAGTTCGGCCTACCGTGCTCGGTCTGCGGCGAGCTCGGCGGAAATCCGATCGCGGCGCCGCTCCTGATCGGGATGGGAATCGAGGAGCTCTCGATGGCGCCGTTCTCGACGCTCGCGTTGCGCCAGGTCGTGCGCGGAACCGACGCGGCCGCGATGACGGCCTGCGCGCGTGAGATCGCGGGCGCCGCCCGCGGAGGCGACGTGCGCGAACGTCTCGCACAGACCTACGAGTCTCTCGGCCTGCTCGCCGACCCCGATCTCGGTCCTCTGATGCGACATCTGCTCGGCTCGCGCGTTGACAGGCGAGAGAGCCCCCGATAGCGTGGCCGACGATGCCACCCGGGAGTGATTCCGACCGGCGCGCCCACAAGAAGATGTCGGATCACCTCTCGCGCCACGGTCTGAAACAGACGCGTCAGCGCGAGGCGATCCTCGACGCCTTCCTCGCCGCGAAGGGCCACGTGACGAGTGAAGAGCTCTACGAAGCGGTGCGCGTGCACAGCCCCGCCCTCGGTGCGGCGACGGTATACCGTGCGTTGAAGCTCTTCTGTGAAGCGGGAGTCGCGCGCGCGCATCACTTCCGCGACGGCATCACGCTCTACGAGCGCGAAGGCCATCATCACGACCACCTGATCTGTCAGGGCTGTGGGGCGATCGTCGAGTTCGAGCGCGACACGATCGAAGAGGAACAGCTCAAGGTCGCGGAAGAGCACGGCTACGTGCTCACGCAGCATCGGCACATCCTCTACGGGATCTGCCCGAGGTGCCAGAAGAAGCACTAGCCGCGCGGCGTGTTCGGAAGTTCGTTCACGTCGCCCGGACGCGCCGGGAAGTGCTGGGCGAGGATCTCTCCGCAGCGGTGGATCCCGTCGGTCAGGCCCGCTTCGGCGCGCTGCTCCTTGATCCCGGCGACGACGCGCGTGACGACGTCGTCCCAGGTACCCGCGTCGACCCGCGCGTGGATGCCGCGGTCGGCGAGCACGATCACGCGGTGCTCGAGCAGCGAGACGTAGATCAGGATTCCGGTCCGATCGCGCGTCTCGACGAGTCCGGCTTCGTGAAACGCGAGAGCCGCCGCGCGCGCGACGCGCGCCTCGACGACGTCGGCCGGCGCCAGCCAGCGAAGCAGCGCGCCGCGCCCGAAGATCCACGCGCCCGCCGCGAAGACACCGATCTGCGTCGCCATCCACCAGGGCCCGAGTCCGGGCGCGAGCGTGAACGCGATCCCGGCGGACGCGAATGCGAGGAGCGCGGCCGCACCGAAGCGCACGTCGGCCCAGGCGTCGCTGCGTCGGACGATCACCGGAACGATCTCGCCCGACGTCGCGCGCTCGGCCGAGTGCACGGCCGCCTCGATCGCCGCGATCCCGTGTTCGCCGAGGAGCTCGCGGACGCGCATCACCACCGCCCTGAAGCGCCGCCGCCGCCGAAGCCGCCGCCGCCGCCCGAGAATCCACCCCCGCCGAATCCGCCTCCGCGCGGGAACACTCCGCCCGTACCGCCCCGGTGCCGCGTGCGCGGCCCGCCGAAGGCGGGCGCGAAGAAGAATCCGCGCAGCAGCATGGTCCCGACGACGAACGCGATCCAGAGCCCCACCACCCAGAGCGGTGCGCCTTGTCCTTCTCCGCGCGAGGGCACGGGAAGATCCTCGCCCGAGATCCGATCGAGGATCGCGCGCGTGCCCGCCTCGACGCCGCGGTCCATCCGACCGGCCCTGAATTCCGGAAGGATCCACTCGCGAATGATGCGCGCGGCGATCACGTCGGGCAGCACACCTTCGAGTCCGTAGCCGACCTCGATCCGCACCTGCCGCTCGTTCGGCGCGACCGTCAGGATCACGCCGTTGTCGAGGCCCCGCTGTCCGACCTTCCACGATTCCGCGATCTGGATCGAGTAGTCCTCGATCTCGAGCTGCTCGAGCGAGGGCGTGATGTGCACGACGACCTGATGACCCTTCGTGCGCTCGAACTCGACGAGCCTGGCCTCGAGCGCGCGCGCGTCCTCCGCGCGAAGCAGACCGGCCCGATCGAGTACGTGCGCACGCAGATCGGGAATTTCGAGCGCGCGCACCGTCGGCGCGAGCAGGAGAAACGCGAACGCGCAGAGCAAGGCGCGCGCCGGACTCGTGCTCAGAATTTCACCTCGGGTGGCGCTTCCGCGCCGGCCGTGGCTTCGAACGTCGGACGCGGTTCCGCACCCAGGATGAAGCGCGCGGTCAGGTTCGTCGGGAAGAAGCGCACGAGCTTGTTGTACTCGGCGACGGCCTCGACGTAGCGCTTGCGAGCCACCGTGACGCGGTTCTCGGTGCCTTCGAGCTGGACCTGAAAATCGCGGAAGGCCGCGGTCGCCTTCAGATCGGGGTAACGCTCGACGACGACGAGCAGGCGCGAGAGCGCGCTCTGGAGCGATCCCTGCGCGGCCTGCAGCTTCGCGAACGCCTCGGGGTCGTCGAGCACGCTCGCGTCCATCTTCACGCTCGTCGCGCTCGCGCGCGCCTGGATCACGGCTTCGAGCGTCTCCTTCTCGAAGTTCGCCGCGCCCTTCACGGTGCTCACCAGGTTCGGGATCAGGTCGAGCCGCCGCTGGTACTGGTTCTGGACCTCGGCCCAGGCGGCCTTGACGTTCTCGTCCGCTCCCTGGATCGAGTTGTAGCCGCACCCGGAAACCAGCGTCGCGAGCAGGACGAGCGCGCAAGCCATTGAACGGTTTGGGTTTTTCATGCCGCCGAGAATACCGTCGCGGCCCCGTGAGGCAAGATCGTAGTTGATAGTCATTCTCATCTAGCGTACGCTCCCGGCCGTGATCGTCTGCAGCTGCCACGGCGTGACCGACCACGAGATCCGCTCGGCGGTGGACTCCGGCGCGCGCACGCCACGCCAGGTCGCCGCGACCTGTCGCGCCGGCTCGTCCTGTGGCGGCTGTCTCGCGACCGTGGTCGAGATCCTCTCCGAGTCGCAATACGAGCGCCGACCGGTCGCGTCGATCTCGGTGGACGAAGCCCGAGACCTCGTCTCCGCGTAGCGCTTGCTAAGCTCGAACTCCCGGTCCAAGGGAGGCACGCATGGCGAAGCGAATCGACTGGCACTACCAGCGCAACGGTTGAACGAGTTGTACCCGGGCGTCCAAGTTTCTGGACGCGAACAAGCTCGTCGCAGCCGAGACCGTGTCCGCGAGCCAGAAGCTCGGTCAGGCCGACGCAGCTCGGCTCGTGAAAGCGGCCAAGCAGGTGATCGTCGCGAAGGGGAAGCTCGTGCGGACGTTCGCACCCGGTGGGAAGGCGCCGGCCGAGATCGTCGAGGCCGTTCTGGGCCCGACCGGAAACCTGCGCGCGCCCACGCTCGTCGTCGGCGACAAGCTGCTCGTCGGCTGGAACGAAGAGGCCTATCGCGCAGCGCTGCTTTGAGCGGGCCGTGCAGCTCTCGCGCGTGACGCTGCGCGAGCACCTCGTCGGGGAGCTGCTTCCGCTCTGGGAGAGGCACGGCCTCGATCGGGTGCGCGGCGGGTACTGGAATCGGCTCGGCCCCGACCTGCGTCCACTCCTCGACGGTCACAAGCGTCTGCTCGTGCACGCGCGCCAGATCTTCGCGTTCACGCGCGGCGTCGAGCTGGGCGCGGGCGCGTGGGCGCGCGCGGCCGCCGCGCACGGACTCGAGTTCCTCGTCTCGCGATTCAGGGATACGCGTCACGGCGGCTGGTTCACGAGCACCGATGACGCGGGCGCGCCGCTCGACCGGCACAAGGATCTGTACGGCCACGCGTTCGTGATCTTCGCGCTCGCGCATCACCACCGCGTCTTCGGCGAGCCGGAGTCGGCGCGACTCGCGCGCGAGACGCTCGGGCTCGTGTACGAGCGCTTGCGAGATCGCGTTGCGGGCGGGTTTCTCGAGGGCGCGAGCGAGGACTGGAAGCCGATCGCCGGACCGCGCCGCCAGAATCCGCACATGCACCTCGTCGAGTCGCTGCTCGCGCTCGACGAGATCGGGTCGGACGCCGACGCACTTCGCGAAGCGCACGCGCTCGTCGAGCTTCTCGGCGCGCGTTGGATCGACGCGCGGACGGACGCGCTCGGCGAGCACTTCGACCCGAGCTGGCAGCTTCTCGCGGGCGACGTCGGACGAATCGTCGAGCCCGGCCACCACTTCGAATGGGTCTGGCTGCTCGACCGGCTCGACGCGCGCGAGCCGAGGGAATCGACGCGGGCGCTGGCCCGACGGCTTTTCGACTTCGCGCGCCGATTCGGCGTCGATACGGACGGCGGTGTCCTCGATCAGGTCGATCGCGTCGGAAACCCGCTCGCGACCGGCAAGCGCCTCTGGCCGCAGACCGAACGCGTGAAGGCGCTGGCCGCGCGCGCGCATGCGACGGGCGACGCCGATCTGCGTCGCGAGCTCGACGCGGGTCTCGGGTACTGCTTCGCACGCTACGTCGATCCGGCCACGCGCGGCTGGCACGAGCAGCTCGCGCGCGACGGCAGCGTCGCGTCCGAGGCCCAGAACGCGACCAGCGTCTATCACGTGGTGTCCGCGATCTGCGAGGCGATCGAGACGATCGACACCTGAGGCGCGGTTCGGGAGCTCTTCTCTTCTCCCATTCTGCGTCTGAATTGCACGCCGTCTGCCTTCGCTTCGATCTCCGTGGCGATCGCTGCGATCGCGGAAGTGCGTCGAGTGGCCACACAGTAGAGAACGGATCCACGGAATGACTTGCGCATCGCGTGAGATTCACTGACTCGAGGGGAGTTCCCTCTGGTAAGATCCACAGTCCGATTCATTGGAGATGCTCGATGAGCCCAAGCCGAGTGTTCAGGGGCGGATGTGCAGGTCTGGTCTGTGCCCTGCTGATCGCAGGTCTCGCGTGGCCGATCGGAGCCCATGCGCAGGTTCCGAATCGCATCGACTACCAGGGACTGCTGCTCGATTCGGGCGGCCTCGCGATCAACGGCAGTCAGACGCTCACGTTGCGGATCTGGGACGACGCGGCGTCGGTCGCGCCGGCGTCGCTTCTCTACGAGGAGATCCATCTCGGCGTGCTGGTGACGGACGGGGTCTTCGACGCCCAGATCGGAGCGGGCACGGCCACGGTCAACGGCGTGTACACGGTCTTCAGCGAGCTGATCTTTCAGGGGCCGAACCGCTGGCTCGAGGTTCGTGTCGGATCGGAGACGCTCTCGCCGCGGCAGCCGTTCGGCTCGACGGCTTACTCTCTTCAGTGTCAGAACGCGATCAGCGTCGTGAACAGCAGCATCGGCTCGAGCTCGATCGCCGACGGCTCGATCCAGGCGGCCGACATCGACTCGAGCCAGGTCCAGCAGCGCGTCTCGGCGAGCTGTCCCGCGGGGCAGGCAATTCGCAGCGTCGCGTCGAGCGGCGCCGTCACGTGTGAGTCGACGCTGGGCGTCGGGGCGAACAGCGTGATCTCGAGCTCGATCGTCGATGGCGCGATCCAGGCGGCCGACGTCGACTCGAGCCAGGTCCAGCGGCGCGTCTCGACGAGCTGTCCCGCGTGGCAGGCGATTCGCAGCATCGGTTCGACGGGCACCATCACGTGTGAGTCGACCCTGAACGTCGGGCCGGACACCGTGACCTCGAGCTCCGTCGTCGACGAAACCATCACGGCTGCCGACATCGGGCCGTCGGGCGTAGGCAATACGGAGCTGAACGCCAGCCACGCCTACACCGTCGGCGGGATGACGGTCAACGGGCAGCTTGCAGTCAACTCGGCGGCCGACGTCGTGATCCGAGACGATTCGAATGCCTTCCGCTGGTACGACAGTGCAGGTGTGACCCAGCACGGTGCGGTGTGGGTAAGTGCATTCGAGAATCAGTTCTACGATTTCAACCAGGGTCGCAGCATCTTTCTTTCCAACGCCGACGGCATTGGAATCGGCACGAGTTCGCCGGTATCGGGGTATACCGTCACCGTTCCCAGCCTGCGGGTCAGCGGCAACTCGAGTGTCGGCCTCACGCAGGTGGGCGCGAGCTATGCCGTGAGCGCGGCCGTTGCTTCCTGTCACTCCCATGGGAATCTGCCCTGTTATGAGGGCAACGGCACCGTCACCTGCCCCGTGGGTACCCGCGTGGTCGGAGGGGGTGCCGCCGGCGTCGGTGTCGGTTCGCGCTACGGGTCGGTCGGGTCCAGCTATCCGTTGAACTCGACCCAATGGCGCTGTTCCTCGACGTACGACCTCTCGACGAGCCACTGGTGCTACGCGATCTGCGCGCGGCTCGAGTAGGGATGGGGTTCGGCACTTGAGTCCCCGTCTTCTCAAGATCTGGGCGGTGACCGCGTCGGCGGCCGCGCTCGTCCTGCTCGGCGTCGTGGTTGGCCGATCGAGCGTCGGTGGATCCGGCGGCGCCGTGCCGATCGCCAGGCCGGATGCGCCCGTGCGCGGATCGACGGAAGCCGAGGCCGCTCTGGGCCCGAACTTCTCCATCCCCACGTCGTTCACGGGCCTCGCGACCGAATGGCGGACCGAGACGGGCGGCACGGCCGATGCCGGCTACGCAATTCTCTTCGAGCCGCAGAGTCGTCGGATGATCGTCGATCGCTGTCTCCACCGTGGGTACTTCGACCTCGCCGCGAACCGACCGGTCGAGCCTGGCGAGTTCTGCAAGACGGTGCTGTCCGGGAGCCTCTCCTCGCTCGAGGAGAAGGAAGCCAAGGTCACGACACGGGACGGCGCGTCGGTCGATGCGTCTCTCGCGCTCGTCGAGGACAGCGGCGTGAAGCGGCTTCGCATCGCGTTCGGGGACCACGAGATGCTTCTGGTTCCCGGGAGCAAGAACGATCTCTTCCAGGAGATCGAGCGGACGCCTCGAATCGAGGAGCAGAAGCGCCGCCAGTTCGAGTACGCGGAGGCGGAGTACCAGAAGCAGCGTCGCGCGCAGCAGGCGCGCGCGGAGGCGAACGATGAACTCCCGAAGGACTGAAGCGATGTGGCTCGTGCGGGCGGTTCTCCTCGCGAGTCTCCTGGCGGGACCGGCCGTCGCCGGCGACAAGACCAGCGCCTCGTTCGTTCTCCGCGGCGCGCACTTCAACGCGGGCGGAAACGGCGCGCTCTACTCGACCGCGCCCGTGCCGGGCTTCGGCGTCGTCGGCGCGACGGTCGGCCAGTCCCACCCGATCACGCCCGCGGGGTCCGCCACGACGCTTCGAACGGCGTGGCCCGGCTTCTGGCCGCTCTTCGCGGGGGAGCTCCCGACGCTCGATCTCGATGCCGACGCCCGCCCCACCTTCCTCGACAACTGCCCGTGGTGGGCCAACGCGGCCCAGACGCCGAGCTTCGAAGATCCGGCGATCGGCCTCGCCTGTCTCTGCGGCGACGTGGATGACGACGGTTGGGTGACCGGAACAGATGAGGCCGCCTATCGGGATGGTCTCGCGGTTCCGCTCGGCACCGCGATCGTCGCGCCCGAGAAGTGCTCGGTGATCGGAGACCCGCGACCGTGCGACGTGCTCGACCGGGCCGTCGTCTCGCGCGCACTTCTCGGCAGCGAACCGGGCATCGACCAGCGCTGCGAGGCGGCGCTTCCACCGCTTCCCTGACGCCCGTCACTCCTCCGCGTCGATGACCTCGTCGACGCACGCGATCAACGCGGCGTCCTGCTTGCCCTTGCACCCGGGCGCGATGCCGTTCTCGACCATCTGCTGATACATCTGCAGCTCGATCGGATCGATCTCCGTGTCACCCGCAGCCTGGCCGTCGCCGTCGTCGCCGTCATCATCACCGAGATCCACTCCGCTCGGCAGCGTCACACCCATGCCCTTCAGCATCTCGTCCTGCTTCTTCATCGCGGCATCGATCTCGCGCTCGCGTGCCTTCTCGGCGGCCTCTTCGCGCTTCTCGGCTTCGGCCCGCCGCGCATCGTCGCGTTCGCCGATCTCCTTCTGCAGTCGCGCTTCGGCTTCGCGCTGCTTCTGATCGACTTGGTTCTTGCGGCACTCGGCTTCACGCCGGCTCTTCTCGGCGTACTGATCGGCGGTCGGTTTGGATCCGTCGGTGTTGATGAGCACCCATTCGTAGTTGCACGACGGCTCCGCAGCGCGCGCACCGTCGGATCCGAAGAGCATGGCGATCAGAACGGTTCCCAATACGAGCAGCTTCATCTCGTTCCCCCATCGCATTTCGGACAATTCCAGTCACTTCACGAAGTCGAGCGTGTGCTCGGCGATTCGTCGGATCTCGGGAGTCAGGTTCGTGGTGAGCAGACGCTCGAGGTAGGGCACCGAGCTCTCGTCGCCGATGACGACCAGGCCCGCGAGCGCCGCACGCACGACTTCGGGCGAAGGATCGCTCAATGCCGCGTGCAGGGCGGCGAGCGCCGCGGTCGAATCGTCGTCGTCGACGATTCGGTTCAAGGCGAGTGCGCGCGTCGCGGGGTCGGGGTCGTTGGCCGCAATCCTGTAGACGAGGTCGTGCCCGGGCCCGCCGACGTAGACGGCCTCGAGGCCCAGAATTCGAACCTCTGGCGAGGAGCTCGTGAGCTGCTCGACCGCGAGCGCATCGCGCGTCTCTTCTTCCACCCGCTCCCGTTCGCGTTCCTCGGGCGTTCGCGTGTCGACGGGGCGCCGGAAGCGGCCGAGCTCGATGAACTTGCCGTCGCTCGAGAGGGTTGGGTGTCGAGCGCTGCCGGACGCGGCGTCTCCCACGACGATGCGCGAGAGCACGTCCGCTCCGCGCGCCTCGTCGCGTCGGTATTCGCCGTGATACTCGACGCCCGAGAGAAGCTCGGCCAGGGCCACCTCGAGCGTCACGTCTTCGAGCTTCACGGTGATCCTCAGCGGGGGCAGGGCGCGCGCATCGAGCTCGAAGCCGGCCTTCTGTGCGAGCCGGCGCAGAAGACTTTCGCGTTTCGCATCGCGCGCGACGATCGAGACCCGACCGTTGGCAACGGTGATGCGCGGGCGGTTCCGGACGCGCTCGCGCAGCGCGGCGCCGAGGTCGGTCGCAGTCTCGTCCTTCGTCGCTACGGGAGCGTCGGCGTCGCGCCGCTCGCTGCACGCCATGGGCGCCGCGAAGAGCAACAGGACGGCAAACCAGACCATTCTCCGCTGGACTCGCTCCATCTCCGCTTCCTCTCCCGCTCCGACGCTCAGAACTGAAAGTAGATGAAGGGCCGGCCCGTCGCCGCGAAGACCGCGATTGCCAGCACGGTGCCCGAAACCAACGCGATCCGCCCCGGCCAGCCGAGACGCTCGAGGAGATCCTCTTTGTAGTTCCAGAAGCAGATCGCGTGAATTCCCGCGAGGACCGCGATGAACAGCGCCCACTCCCAGGGAACACCGCGACCCGATGCAAAGCTGAAGACCTTTCCGACCATCAGCCACGCCTGCTCGGCGCTCGCCACCCGGAAGAGCATCGCGGAGAAGACCAGGAGGAAGACGTTGATCAGCCAGCCGACGAAGAGCTTGCCGCGGAAGGCGGGCAGCGCGAATCGCTTGCGGCGCATCGTCACCGAGTAGACGGCGAGGATCAGTCCGTTGTACGCGCCCCAGAGCACGAAGTTCCAGGCGGCTCCGTGCCAGAGCCCGAGCAGAGTCCACGTGACGATGATGTTGAACGCGAAGCGCGCGTCGCCGACGCGCGAGCCACCGAGCGGCTTGTAGACGTAGTCGGTGAACCAGTTCCCCATCGTGATGTGCCACGAGCGACGGTAGAGGATCGGATTGTGGCGAAGCTGTGGGTAGTCGAAATTCAGCGGCAGGTGGAAGCCCAGCACCGACGCGAGCCCGCGCGCCATCGTCGAGTAACCGGAGAAATCGCAGTAGATCTGCACCCAGAACGCGAAGCTCGCCAGCAAGACGGCTGCTCCGGAGTAGCCCTGCGGATTCTCGAAGACCCGGTCGGCGAGCAACGCCAGATTGTCGGCGACGACGACCTTCTTGAAGAGCCCGAGCAGGAAGAGCTCGACGCCGCGCAGGACTTCGCGCTCGGTGACCGGCTCCGTGCGCAGGAGCTGCGGCATGAACTCCGCGGCGCGCAGGATCGGCCCTGCGATCAGCTGCGGGAAGAACGTCACGTAGAGCGCGAAGTCGAGGAAGCTCTTGCAGGGTTCGCCCTGGCCCCGGTACATGTCGATCGAGTACGACATCGACTGAAACGTGTAGAAGGAGATGCCGAGTGGGATGACGACGTCGAGGTAGAACGGCTCGGGGTCGATGCCCGACACGAACGCGACGTTGTCGAGGAAGAAGTTCCCGTACTTGAAATAGACGAGGACCCCGAGGTTTCCGACGACGCTGGCCGCGAGCCACGCGCGCCGCGCGCCGAGCGAGCTCGCACGCGCGATGCGCTTGCCCGTCTCGAAATCGAGCAGCGTCGAGTAGAGCAGCAGCAGGACGAAGGGCGGGTTCCAGGTCGCGTAGAAGAAGTAGCTCGCGGCGAGCAGCAGGACGTGTCGCGCGCGGCCGCGCAGAAGCGGCGCGAGGGCCAGCACGAGCGCGATGAAGACCACGAACTCGTAACTGTTGAACCGCACCCCGAGGGCCTACGGACTCTCGGCGAGGCGCGGGCCGATGGTATCGGCGACGGCCGCGGTGAGCCGATCGCGCCCGCGTTCGTTCAGGTGCACCCAATCGTCGAAATGATCTTCGTCGAAATCCGGGAGCTGGTCCGCTCCGATCAGATCGAAGTCCTCCGCGAGCGCGAGCGCGCGCAGCGCTTCCCGGTACGGGGGAATCCGGCGGCGCGCACCGAGCAGGAGCGGGATGGGATGCACGGGGGCATCGATCACGATCAGCCGTCCGCCACGTTCACGCAGCTTCCGGGCCAGGCGAGCGAGCGCGCGCGAGTTGGCGTTGGGATAGTCGTCGGCAACGCGGTCGCGCAGCCATGCTTCCCACGCCTCGTCGCCACCGCCGCGGACGAGCTCCTCCAGCTTTGCGCGATCTCGCTCGAACTCGAGCTGCCGCCATTCGACCCGTCCCAGACGCACGAGCGCGACCTGGCGCAGCGCGCGGCGATGGCGCGCGAAGATGCTCAGCTCGCCGACGAGACCGTCGAGGTGGAAACTCGGGTCGGCGAGAACTTCCGCGGCGCTGAAGAGCTCTGGAACGGCGCGCACGTCGTACGCGTGGACGCGCCCGAGATCGGTCCGCGTGCGAAGCGCCGGCGCGGAGGCCACGAAGATCGCTGCGCGCGGCTCGAGATCCGCCACCGCGTCGGCCAGCATGCCGTAGGTCAGCGCGGGCGAGCCGCCGAGCGTCGCCTTCGGAAATCGCAGCGCCTGCGCCGCGAAGCGCTGCTCGAGCATTGCGGAATCGAGTCCGCGGTCCGCGATGCTGTTGCCGAGGATCGGGACGCTGCGCCGATCCCGAGGCGTCGCGCGGAGCACCGCCTCGACGCGATAGGGATCGACCACGAGCGGGGGAGCTTCACGCGCAACCCAGGCCCAGTGGGCCGGCCAGAGCACGAGCGCGCGGTCCGCGGCGAAGAGCAGCGCGAGCGGTCCAATGACCAGGAGCAGCGCGAGGCGCAGCCCCGCCCGTCGACTCCCCGCGCCGTCCGCACCGATCGGTCCACCCGTCACCACAGCTCCGGCACGCGCGTCGACACGCTTCACTCGTTGGCGCGAGTCACACGGTCGCCTCGAAACACGACGACCCGACCCACGGGCTCTGGAGCCGGGATCGGGCCGTCACCTGACATCGCTCGTTTGCGGCGCGCGCGCCGCAGAGCCGGTCAGCTATTCCTCGTTCAAGCAGAAGTCGAGGCAGTCATCCCGCGCGATACCACAATCATCTTTGGCATCGCTCGAGTCCTCGCTGAGGAACGAGTTGAACGCTCCCTGATCCGCACGGTCCTCGTTCTGACAGTCTCGTCGGTCTTGAGGATCTTCGATGTCGTTGCAGTTGTGCGTGTCGGCCTTGATCAGGGTGGTGACGGATTCCTTCATGCATCGGGTCGAGGCGCTTGCAACGCCCTTGCAGCCCCGGAACAGCGCCCGGCACTGGTTCTGGCAGTTCCGGACATTGGGTGAGAAATCTCCGCCTTCGGCGGCGTCCGTGAAGATCTCGACGGAGTACGTAGGAATCCAGCACCCGTAGCTGCTCGCGGATGCCGTGGACGATGCCACGAGTACGGCCGCAGCGGCGCAGATCCCAACCAGTCCGAGCAGTGTGCTCTTGAACATCCGAGAACCTCCCTCTACGCGAAACCCATGAGCCGCCCGCGCGAACACCATCGGCGCGGCAGATTCACGGACGAATCTAACCCGGTGCGATTCTCTCAGATCTGCCATGGCCTTACCAGCCCTGTTTCGGTATCGCCCATCCGGAGACCATGGAGGACAGCGCGATGCACAGACAGACTGCCCGGCGACGCACCCGAGTCCGCGGGGCGTGGCTCGTCGCGTTCGCATTCGTCTGTCTCGGCACGGCGACCGTTTCGCGATCCGAAGTCACCGAGCCCACGACGCCGCAGGCCGCGCTGCGTCTGTACCTGGAGGCGGCGCGCGCGGGGGACTACACGAGCGCGGCGCGGCACCTCGATCTCCGCGGACTTCCGCCTTCGCTTCGCGACGATCCTCCCCGCCTCGCGCGCCAGCTCAAGGTCGTGCTCGATCGAACGCTCTGGGTGGACCTCGAGTCCCTCTCGAACGAGCCCGACGGTGCCCGAGACGACGGACTCCCGCCAAGCCAGGATCTGGTAGGCACGATCGCTCTCGGCGAGCGCGAAACGCCGGTTCTGGTCTCGCGCTCCGGACCACCCGAAGGGGCGCGGGTGTGGCGGATCTCCACCAAGACCCTCGCGCAGGTTCCGGAGCTGTACGGATCGCTCGGCGCGACCTGGATCGAAGAGCAGTTGCCCGAGTCGATGACGCGCGTTCGCGTGCTCGAGCTCGAGCTCTGGCAGTGGCTCGGGCTGCTTGCGCTCGCGCTGATCTCGGGCGCGGCCGCTTTCGCTGCGGTCTCCGTCGGGCTGATGGTGGCGCGAGTCGCCTCGCGGCGGCGCGGCGTTCCGCTCGACGATCGGGTCGCAGAGATCGCGCGCGGGCCGCTGCGTGCGTTCGTCGCGGTCCTGGTCTTCGCGGCGGGGCAATCCGCATTCGGCCTGCCCGTTCCGGTGTCGCGGTTGCTTCGCGGCACGGAGCAGGTGGCGCTGCTCATGATTGCGACCTGGCTGCTGACGCGCAGCGTCGACGTCGCCGCTTCGAACATCGGCTCGCGCATGGCCTCGGAGGGCCGCTCGGGCGCCGTCTCGATCGTTTCGCTCGGCTCGCGCGTGGCAAGACTGGTTCTCTGGGCGCTCGCCGCGGTGGCCTTGATACAGAACCTCGGCTTCGACGTGACGGCGCTCTTCGCCGGCATCGGGCTCGGCGGACTCGCACTCGCGCTCGCGGCGCAGAAGACGGTCGAGAACCTCTTCGGCGGACTCACGCTGCTCGTCGACCAGCCGGTGCGCGTCGGCGACTTCTGCCGTTTCGGTGGGCGCGTCGGCACGGTCGAGGAAGTGGGCCTGCGCTCGACGCGCGTGCGCACGCTCGACCGCACCCTCGTGACCATCCCCAACGGGGAGTTCGCGGCGCTTCAGCTCGAGAACTTCACGCACCGCGATCGCATCTGGCTGCAGGCCACGCTCGGCCTGCGTTACGAGACCACGCCCGATCAGCTGCGCTGCGTGCTCGAGGATCTGCGCGAGCTCCTGCGCTCGGACTCGAGCATCGATCGCGACTCCGCGCGCGTGCGCTTCGTCGGGTTTGGCGCCTATTCGCTCGACCTCGAGGTCTTCGCCTACGTCCGTGTCACCGACTTCGCCGAGTTCCTGCGCATCCGCGAAGAGATCTACCTGAAGATGATGGACGTGATCGCCGGCGCGGGCAGCGGATTCGCATTCCCGTCTCAGACGATCTACGGCGCCCCCGACACGGGGATCGATGCCGAGCGTGCGCGCGCGGCAGAGGCCCGCGTCCGCGATTGAGCTGCATCCGTGGAGAGCGCGAGTGCCGGCGTGACGCCGGCTCTCAGAAGCGAAAATCCAGACGGGACTGCAGCACGCGAGACGTTCCCTCGTTCGCGTTCTCGCGCGTTCGCGAAACGACGTAGCCCACCTCGACGCGCACCCAGGCGTTCAGCGTCCAGACGACGCCGACGTTCAGGCTGCGGAGAACGCCGCCCGCCACGTCGCCGTCGTCGAGGTCGAGCCAGGAATAGCGCGCCGCGATCTCGACCGCGCCGGGCTGCGCGAGCGAGAACTCGAATTGGTTTTCCGGCACGATCCGCTCGAAGATGGACTGCGTCGTGTCGTAGGGCCGCGTCTCGCCCGTGATCACGTACGCGATCTGAAGGTAGGCGCCGGCGAGCCGAACCGACGCGTCCCCGTCCCGGCTCACGCCCGAGCGCAGGATCTCTCCCTGGACCGTCAGCGGTCCCTCGCGCCAGGCCGCTTCCAATCCGAGCAGGTTCGCGTCGCCTTCGAGGTCGCCGGTGTCGACGAGGTAGGGCATGAGGTAGCTCTCGGGGCGCGCTCGATAGCGGATCTCTCCGACGCCCGAGAACGTGTAGCTCCAGCTCGCCCCGAGGTGAAGCAGACGGTTCGCGGCCGTGCCGTCATCTCCGAACGGACGCCAGGCGACGCGCGCGCTTCCACGCAGCGGCGAGTCGGACGAGTCCGCAAAGCTCTGCGACTGCCCCACCGACGAGACGTTCAGTGCCCACGTCACCGCGGCGTCGGAGAAGAGTCCGTCGAGCTGAACACCCAATCGGCTGCCGGGGGCGAACGCGCCGACGGGTGAGCCCACTTCCATCAGGCTGCGATCGGAGCTGCCGGCGAGCGCTTCGAGGCTCACGGGCGGATCGAAGTAGCCGACCCGCAGCCGATTGAACCCGCGGTCGAAGCGCCACTGCACGTAGAAGTCGTTCAGGTAGAAGTCGCCGCTCTCGAAGCCGAACGCGACCTTGTACTCGGTGTTCACGCCGTAGTGCAGCGTGCCTCGGGTCTCGATCCGCGCGCGACGAACTTTCCCCGTCCAGCCCCGACTCGAGATGTCTCCGCGGCGCAGTCCACCGTCGAGGAACACGCTGCCACCGATGCGTCCGTCGATCTCGAACCTGCGCAGCTCGGGCAAGGGCAGACCCTGCAGCGACTCCGGAATTCGCCGCGCGACGTGGTAGGTCGGGCCCGCGTCCCATCCGAGCTCGAAGTCGAACTGGCTCGGTGGTGGCGATTCGTCTGGGGTCGTCTCGGCCGTTCCCGGCGGTGCGACGCCGATCAGCCACGCCGCGAGAATCCACGGCCGCGCTCGTGCGAAGGGCGATATCACGGTCTCCAATCCAGGCCTGCCGGGCGCGGCGCCCGGATTCCCCCATTGGCAGAGCGGGCCGCCGGCCTGAGATAATCATCCGCAACGTACCAGCGACGCCGCCTTCGAGGTCGATCGGGCGCACAGGAGAGCACCATGCAGATGAACGTCCAGCCGATCTCGTCCCTGCCGGACAAGATCAACCAGATCCGGCTCCTGACGGCGGAGATCGTCAACCAGGAGATCCTGCCCAACGAGAACGCGCTCTGGCGCTGGCGCCGGGACGGCTCGATCGAGCGAGAGCGAGAAGTCGGACGCGCGAAGAAGCTGCGCGAGGCGATCCAGGCGAAGGTGAAGCAGGCGGGCCTGTGGGCGCCGCACCTGCCCGAGGAGTACGGCGGCTGCGGACTCTGACGTTCCTCGAGCACGCCTACATGAACGAGGTGCTCGCCTACGCGACCGGCGCCGCGGCGCTGTTCGGCGTGGTCGCGCCGAACTCGGGCAACCAGAAGATCCTGCTCAAGTACGGCACCGAGGAGCAGCGCAAGAAGTGGCTGCGTGCCGCTGACCGAAGGCGAAGATGGAGTCGGGCTTCTCGATGACCGAGCCCGACAGCGCCGGCTCGGACCCGCGCTCGATCAAGACGACCGCGCGCCGCGAGGGCGACGAGTGGGTGATCAACGGCCACAAGTGGTTCACGTCGAACGGCATCCGCGCCGACTTCTTGATCGTGATGTGCCGGACCGACGATCCCGACGGACCGGCGGAGGCACAACGGCAAGATGACCCAGATCATCGTGCCCGACCGACACGCCGGGCGTGAACATCGTGCGCGGCATCGACGGTCTGGGGCCACGTCGGCGACCACGCCGAGATCATCTACGACAACGTGCGCGTGCCCGGTCGCGAACCAGCTCGGCCGGACCGGCTCCGGCCACAGGCGGCCCAGGACCGACTCGGCGCCGGCCGCGTCTACCACTGCATGAACTCGGTCGGCCAGATGTGGCGCGCCTTCGACCTGATGGTCGAGCGGGCACGGACGCGCGAGGTGCACGGCGGCCTGCTCGCGACGAAGCAGTTCATCCAGGGCTTCATCGCCGACTCGTACATCGACATCCAGGCCGCCCGCCTGATGACGATCCACTGCGCGGAGCAGATGGAGAGCGGGCGTCGATGCGCGGACCGACATCTCGGCGATCAAGATCTTCGTACCCGCGGCCTACACAGCGCGTCGTCGACCGCGCCATCCAGGTCTGGGGCGCGGCCGGCGTCACGGGCGACCTGCCGCTCGCGGCCATGTACCAGGGCGCGCGCACGCTGCGGCTCGCCGACGGTCCCGACGAGGTGCACAAGATCCTGATCGCGAAGAACGTGCTGAAGCAGTACCACGGACGGGCGAGGGCTGGGACTTCGGCAACTAGACGGCTTCGCGCTCGGACCGCGACACCTTGAGCGTCGGCCTCCTGCCGCTGCGCGTGTACGGCTCCGAGATTTCGTACTTCACGGGCAAGCTCGAGGGATATCTCCGCTTCAAGGAGATCCCCTACGAGCGCATCGAGAAGAACGCATTTCGCCTGCTCGCGCGAAGGACGGGCGTCGCCCAGATTCCCGGAGTCGAGCTCGCCGACGGGCGCTTCATGACGGACACGACGCCGATGATCGCGTGGCTCGAGACGCAATTCCCAGAGCCGCACGTGATTCCGGCGGATCCGCTGCAGTCCTTCGTGAGTCGCCTGCTCGAGGACTACGCCGACGAATGGCTGTGGCGCCCCGCGATGCACTACCGCTGGTCGTACCGGACCGATGCACGGCATCTCTCCCGCAGAATTGCCGACACGATCCTCGTCGACGTTCGTGCGCCCGCGTTCCTGAAGCGCTTCGCCATCCGCACCCGACAGCGCACGGTGTTCGTGCGCGGCGACGGCGTGAACGCGAGCACGCGTGCGCACGTCGAGGCCGTCTACCGGCGAACGTTGAGCCAGCTTCAGGCCATCCTCGTCGATCGGCCATTCCTGCTCGGCGAGGTGCCGACACTTGCCGACTTCGGGTTCTTCGCCTCGATGTTCCGGCACTTCGGCATCGATCCCACCGCCTCGACGATCATGCGCGAGACGGCGTCCGACGTGTACGCGTGGGTCGCGCGCGTCTGGGATGCGCGCGCGAGCCGGACGCGGGGCGCGATCGAGTCCGGCATTCCCGCGGCGTGGGGCTCGGTGCTCGATTCGGTCGGCACGGCCTACCTGCCGCACCTGTGCGAGAACGCCGTGGCGTGGAAGGCGGGGCGGTCGCGCTTCGACGTCGCGATCGAGGGCGTGCGGTACGAGCGGCTGCGCACTTCGCGCTACCGCGTCTGGTGTCTCGAGCAGATCCGAAGCCACTACACCGAGCTGCCCGCGGCCGCGCAGGAGCAGGCGCGCGCGTTGCTCGAGCGACACGGTTGTTGGGAGCCGCTCTGGCGCGTGGCCGAAACCGCGTCCGGCGTGGACCCGGACGGCCACGCGCCATTTTCGCCGGGTTGTTCGATGACCGGACGTGACTGACCGGAGGCGATGCGGGTAGTCTGTCGTGAGCTTCGGCCGGATTTCGGACGCGCCGATCCAGGAGGTCGCATGAACCAGTCCCACACCGATCCCTACTCGGTGCCCCTCGACAAGATCGACGTTTCCGACTCGGAGCTCTTCGAGACGGACAAGCTCTGGGGGTACTTCGAGCGGCTGCGAAAGGAAGATCCCGTCCACTACTGCGCCGACAGCGAGTTCGGCCCGTACTGGTCCGTCACGCGCCACGAGCACATTGTCGAGGTCGAGAAGAACCCCGAGATCTACTCGTCGGCTCGAAGCATCGTGCTCGATGATCCCGATCCCGAGTTTCCGCTCGAGGCGGGCTTCATCACGATGGACGGCCCGAAGCACGACGCGCACCGCAAAGTCGTTCAGCCGGTCGCGGCGCCGCGAAACCTCGCGTATCTCGAGCCGCTGATCCGCGAGCGCGCTGCCGAGATCCTCGACGGACTGCCCGTCGGCGAGACCTTCGACTGGGTCGATCGCGTTTCGATCGAGCTCACGACCGGCATGCTGGCGACGCTCTTCGACTTTCCCTGGGAGCAGCGGCGCAAGCTCACGTACTGGTCGGACATGACGACGACGCGTCCCGGTGAAGAGGGTTCCATCGCGGCGACCGAAGAGGAGCGCCGCGCCGCGCTGCTCGACTGCCTCGCGACCTTCACCGAGCTCTGGAAGCAGCGCGAGAACAAACCGGAAGGAGACCGTCTCGACTTCATCACGGCGCTGGCGAATTCCGATACGACGCGCGGACTCGATCCGATGGAGTACCTGGGAACGCTGATCCTCTTGATCGTCGGTGGCAACGACACCACGCGCAACTCGATCTCCGGCGGCGTCGTCGCGTTGAACGAGAATCCCGACCAGTACCAGAAGCTTCGCGACGACCCGAGCCTGATTCCCAACATGGTGAGCGAGATCATCCGCTGGCAGACGCCGCTCGCGCACATGCGCCGGACGGCGACGCGCGACACGGAGCTCGGCGGCAAGCGGATCAAGAAGGGCGAGAAGGTCGCCATGTGGTACGTGTCGGCGAATCGCGACGACGCCGTCTTCGACGGTCCGGACGAGTTCCGCATCGATCGCAAGAACGCGCGGCAGCATCTGTCGTTCGGGCTGGGCGTGCACTTCTGCATGGGAAGTCGCCTCGCGGAGATGCAGCTTCGCGTCCTTTGGGAGGAGATCCTGGCGCGATTCCGGTTCGTCGAGCTGGTCGGAGAGCCCGTTCGGGTCCGGTCCTGCTTCGTGAAGGGGTACACGCACCTGCCGGTGCGCGTGCATCCGTGGTCGTGAAGGTCCTTCGCTTCCTGCTCGTGCACTGGGTCGGCGCGCTCGCGGGCCTCGGCGTCCTGCTGACGCTGATCGTGATCCTGCAGAACCTGGAGCCGATCGAGTTCGATCTCTTGTTCTGGACCGTGCCGGCGCTTCCCAAGCTGGTCCTGATTCTCGTCTCGATGGCGCTCGGCGCGGCGATCGCGGAAGTCGCGCGCGTCCTGCTCCGCCGGCCGCGAGTCTAGGCCGGGAAGCCCGAGAGCGGCTGGCTAGCGCCGGCGGCGATCGACGTCGCCGGAGCAGAAGTTCCCGACCAGGTTGACCTTCCCGGTCTCGATCAGGTGCTGGATCGTGGCCACCACCTCTTCGTCCGTAGCCGCCTCGTCCGCGACGGCGGCAACCAGGTCGAGCAGGGTCAGCGTCTCGGGGTGATCCGCTTCCAGCGTCTCGAGTTGCGCGAGGCTATGGGCGACTTGGGTCATTCCGAACGGCTCCCCTCTACTTCGCAGATGTGCAGAAGCATCGGGCGTGCCAACGGGTGTCATGTGCACGAGACGCGCGGAAGTGGGCGGATATTCGAGGCCGGCGACACTGTCGCGCGCCTGCTGCACCCTCGGATGTGGCCGGGATCCGTCAGCCCGGTGACGGTTCTCGTCAACGCCCCGTCGGTCGGCGATATCAGCGAATCAGGCTCGACCAGCGCGCGTCGCCGGCGCGGAAGATCAGGATCCGATGCGGCAGGACCAGGGTCACGGAGTTGGCGCCGAGAGTGCTCCGTTCCGGAGTCTCGCCGGGACTGAGCGGGTATTCGACGAAGCCGCTCGAGAGCGGCGAGAACGCGACCGCTCTTCGAGGCGTGACGACCGCAGCGACGTTCTCGTCGGCGAGGACTTCGATCGGCTTCTCGCCCGGGCCCAGGCCGAATTCCCGCCACGACGCGATCTGCGGCGAGAACGCGAGGATCCGCGCCGGAAACGCCACCACGACCAGGCGCTCGCGGATCTGCAGGTCGCGTTCGCCGGGCGCGGACTCGGAGACCCGGTAACGCGCCTCGGCGAAGTTCGCGGCGCGCGCCTGGACCGCGAGCAGGCGCCGCGAAGTGACCGCGACGCCGATGCTCCCCTCGGTGCGCAGCGCGACGACCGTCTCCCCGAGCTCGAGCGGGGCGAGTACCGCCGCGAAGCCAGCGGCGGTGACGGCGAGCACCCGGTCGTCGACGTGCGTGAGCGTGACGCGCTCGTCGGGTCGAGAGCCCGCGTCCGCACCCGCGACGAGAGGTGCGATCCCCAGGCAGACGGAGAGTGCGAGCACGCGAGCGCGTTCGCTCAGAACTTGTCCTTCAGCGCGCGCACGGCGCCGAGCACGCTGACGGGATCTGCGAGCGTGCCCGGCAGAAGCTTGCGCACGTTCGCGAGGAGCTCCGGTGAGTCCACGCGCATGAACGGATTGGTCGCGCGCTCGTCGGCAATCGTCGAAGGTACGGTCATCTCGGCGTCGGTCGCGTCGTGCCAGTCCGCGGCCGCCCGTGCGCGGGCCGCGACCACCGACGCCATTCGAGCGACGAGCGCCGGGTTCTCCGGCTCGAGCGTGAGCGCGAAGCGAAGATTGGATTCGGTGTACTCGTGCCCGCAGTAGACGCGCGTCGCGTCGGGGAGCCGCGCGAGCTTCACGTTCAGTGCCTCGTGCATCATCCTCGGGTTGCCCTCGAAGAGCCGCCCGCAGCCCCCGGCGAAGAGCGTGTCGCCGGAGAAGACCGCGCCCGGAAAGACGTACGCGACGTGACCGCGCGTGTGCGCCGGGATGAACACGACCTCGGCCTCGAGCCCGCCGACGCGCACGCGGTCGCCCTCGTTCACGCCGTCGGTGAAGCCGGGAATGCGCGCCGAATCCGAGACGTGTCCGATCACGGGCACGCCGAAGCGCGCAGCGAGATCCGGATTCGCGCCGCTGTGATCGAGGTGATGGTGCGTGGAGAGCAGCTTCGTCACGCGCACGCCGAGCTTCTCGACGCGCGCGATCACCGGTGCGGCCTCGGGTGCATCGATCACGGCCGCCTCGTTCGAAGCCGGATCGATCACGAGGTAGGTGTAGTTGTCGCGCAGCGTCGGGATGCGTTCGATTCGCATGCCGGGAAGTCTACCCGATCAGGCGAACACGACCTCGAGATCCGAGCAGACGAGCTTGCACAGGCGCTCGGCGACGAGGGCTCGGAGCTCGGGGCCGTCGCCCCGCGCGACGTGAAGCTCCACGCGCAGACCCGCGACCGAGAGGAGCTCGATCTCGGTCCCCGCGGGCAAGCGCGCGGCGATGCTGCCGAAGAGCGCCGAGTCCACGCGCCGCAGCGCCTCCGATTCGCCGCGCAGCCGGTTCTGGCGCCGGACGGCCTCGGGCAACGGCGTGCCGCGCAGATCGGCGAGGATCTCCTCGAGATCGGGCCGACAGCTTCCGCAGCCCCCTCCGGCACCGAGCGTCTCGGCGATCGAGTCGACATCGACCAGCCCGTGCTCGCGGACGAAATCCACGATTCGCCGGCTCGAGAGCCCCATGCAGCGACAGATCAGCCGATCCACCCGGATCTCATCGGCCGAAGGCCGCTAATCCCCCAGCAGAGAGAGCTGCCGGCCGTTCTCGTCCGCGTCCGCGGCATTCAGGGCCGGAACTCCGGGGCGCTCGGGGGCCGCGGAGCGAGCGGCGTCGGGCGCGTCCGGGCACAAGCCGGCGTAATCGCACCAGCGGCAGAGCGGCCCCGGACTCGTGGCGAACTCGCTCTCGCGCTCGATCGAGTCGATCAGCTGCATGGTCTCGCGCCGCAGCGCGTCGAGCGACTCGGACGAACGCCGCGAGCGCAACGTCTTGTTGAAGATCAGGTAGTGCCACACGAGCTCGACCTGCTTCACGTCCGGATAGGTCTGCTCGAGTCCGATCTGGTACAGCGCGAGCTGGCGATCGCGGTCGACCTGACGTTGCTGCGGCAGCCGCGCGCTCGTCTTGTAGTCGTGGATCTCGAACACGCCCTCGCCCTGGTGCACGATCCGATCGACGATGCCGAGCATCTTGTAGCGACCGTCGTCGTCGAGCCGAAGTCGAAGCCGCTCCTCGAGCGCGACCGTCTCGCCCGACGTGAACGGATACCAGGTGCGGTAGTAGTTCTCGAGGCAGCGCGCACCGCGTTCGAGGTAGTACTCGCGCGGGTTCTCCGCGCGGACGATCACGATCTTGTCGTGCCAGCTCTGCTCCCAGTCCTGGCGATGCCGTTCGAGCACCTGCGCGAGGCTCGGGGGCCGACCGTTTCGCGCGACGTGGTGGTACAGACGTTCGAGGATTTCGTGGACACGCTTGCCCATGAACGCCTCGACGCCTTCGGTCTCGACCTTGATCTGTTCGACGTAGCGGTACTTGAACTGGCGCGGACAGTTCTCGTACGACGAAAGGCGCGAATGGCTGTACTCGGTCACGCTCCCCCCAGAGGCCCGGCCAGTATGCGTTGCCGGGTCCGCTTTGAAAATCCCGGCCCCGCGAGTAACCTTGCCGCGGGGTGGGAGGTCGAAGGGTGAAGGGAGTCCGGGACGTGTCCACCTTGACCGAATCGATCGCGAATCACCTGATCGCCAAGCGCGACCAGAACGATCCCGTCAGCGAAGCGCGCCGCCAGCCCTGCCCGGATACCAAACGGGTCGTCGATGTGCTCGAGAATCTGCGTGCAATCATCCTCGAGCAGACCCCGTCGGAGCGGCTGAATTCCGATCTCGAGGTCGTGCACGGGTTGCTCTCGGGACTGGTCGGTTCGGACCTCGCGTCGCGCTTCCTCGAGTACCTGCCCGACATCCGCCACTGCGTCGGCATGGACGTCGAGGCGGCCTTCAAGGGCGATCCCGCCGCGAAGTCCTACGCCGAGGTGATCGCGGCGTATCCCTCCGCGTACGCGGTCTCGACCTATCGCATCGCGCACGTGCTCTACGACCTGGGTGCGCCGATCGCCGCGCGCATCATGTCGGAGCACGCGAAGAGCAAGACGGGAATGGACATCCACCCCGGGGCGACGATCGGCTGCCATTTCTTCATCGATCACGGCACCGGCGTGGTGATCGGTGAGACCGCGGTGATCGGCAACCGCGTGAAGATGTATCACGGTGTGACGCTCGGAGCGTTCTCGAACAAGCAGGGCCGACTCGATTCGGGCACGAAGCGCCATCCGACGATCGAGGACGACGTCACGATCTACCCCAACGCGACGATCCTCGGGGGCAGCACGGTGATCGGCGAAGGCTCGGTGATCGGTGGAAACGTCTGGCTTCACGAATCCGTGCCGCCGAACTCACGCGTGCAGATCACGCCGCCGCAGCTGCAGGTCAAGCGCAAGGATTCGGAGTCCGGGTCGATCGATCCCGCCTACGACATCTAGCTCGAGAGCTCGAGCCCGACGGGGCAGTGGTCGGATCCGCGCACGGCCGTCTGATGGCGCACGCGCGTGACGCGCTCCATCAGCTCCGGATTGGCGACGAAGTAGTCGAGCCGCCAACCGATGTTCCGCTCGCGGACTCCGGGGCGGTGGCTCCACCACGTGTAGTGACCCGGCTCGGCGCAGAGCGTTCGGAACGTGTCGACCCAGCCGTGGCGGCCGAGAAAGCGCTCCATCCAGGCGCGTTCCTCGGGCAGGAATCCGGCGTTCTTCGCGTTCGCCTTCGGATTCGCCAGATCGATCTCGCGATGCGAGATGTTGTAGTCGCCGCAGAGAAGCACGTTCTTCCCCGCGCGGCGGTAGCCATTCACGAGCCGCAAGATCGCCGCGCAGAACCGGAGCTTGTAGTCCAGCCGTCCGTGCTCGCGCTGGCTGTTCGGGAAATAGGCGTTCACCAGCACGAAGTCGCGGAACTCGGTGCGCAGCACACGGCCCTCGCAATCGAACTCCTGCGCGCCGATTCCGTAGACGACGTCGATCGGCTCCACGCGCGTGTACGTCGCCACGCCGCTGTAGCCGGGTCGATCGGCCGGGTGGAAGTACGCGTGATAGCCGCGCGGATTTCGCATCGCCTCGGTGAGCTGCTCGGGCCGGGCCTTGATCTCCTGCACGCAGACCGCGAATGCGCGCTGCCCGGCGAACCAGTCGAGAAAGCCCGCACGCTCCGCCGCGCGCAGGCCGTTCACGTTCCAGGAGAGGAGATGCACGCTCGAGATCTTCAGTTGACCCAAAGCCATGCGCAACTGTGGCACGGTGCCTCCGCAGATCGACGAGATCTGCCGATAGGAACGCATGTGGAAGGCTGGACTTCTCCTGGTCCTGCTCTTCTCGGTCGGGCATTTCGCCGTGGGCTACCTGCGCACGAATCCGCTCGATCCCGTCTTCGAAGGCGGGGAACTCATCGTCGAGACGAGGGAGCACGTCGTGCGGCTCGTTCGAGAAGGTCCGCTACAGGGACGCTATCTGGTCGCGAGCGCCACGAGCGAGGACTGGAGCGACGCGCCCGCGAACGCCGAGCTCTTGCTCGTCGGCGTCTCGGCAGCGACCGCCCACCTGCTCGCCGATCCCGATCAGCGCAGCTACGGCTCCGTTCCGGAACGGCAGCTCCTGGATCTTTCGTCGCCGCTCTCGCTGATCGCCTCGACGCGAAGCGTCTACGGTGAGCTGCACGGTCTTCTCGACCTGTACGAGAAACGCGCTCGCGATCGGGGCGCGTGGGTCTGCGTGTCGATCGAAGGCGAGATGCTTCGCGTCGACTCGGCCGACTCGATCGACACCGGGAGCAACGCCACGCGCGCGTTCCAGAAGCGGACGGACGGAACCCGTCTCGTTCTGGCCACGCAGCTTCGTGTCGAGGACTGTGCGAACCTGGCTGAACGGCGCTAGCTAGCGCGACCGCAGCGCCGCGACGCTCGAAGCCGTCGAGACGCCGTACGGAACCAGCAGGGTCAGGCCGACCTTGAACACGTGCTCGGCGTCGATCTGCCCGCGAATCAGCACATCCCCGTGATTGATCGCGACCAGGATCGTGCCGACGAGAAGCATCGTGCGGAGCGCGCGTCGCACGACCAGCGGATCTCTCGCGAGGCGCAGCCATTCCGACACGGCCGCAGGGTAGCTCAGCCTCGCGCGGAGAGCGCGGCGAGCTTGCGATCGACGATCGGGCGCAGCTCTGCTGCGCGCGCGGCCTTGATCTCCTCGTAGCCGCGGACGCCCTCCGCGAGGCGGACGATCTCGAGCGCCTCGCCGAGGTTCTCCGCACGGAGTCGCGAAGCCAGCTCGTCGAGCACGCCCTCGTACCAGCGCGCGAGCTCGCGTTCGAGCCTTCGCGCGCGCGTCCAGCCGAACGGGTCGAGTGGCGTGCCGCGAACGCCGCGTGCGCGGACGAGGGCCGCGAAGAGCGGCTCGATCCACGGACCGAGAGCGAGCTTCTTCGAGAGCCCGAGCGCGCGCAGAAGCGGCGGGTGCAGGTGGTAGCGGATGCGCGGCTCGCGTGCGGAATGGCGGCGCAGCCAGCGACGGTGAGGACCGCGAAGGAGCAGACGCGCGACCTCGTACTCGTCCTTGTACGCGAGGACGCGGTAGAGCTCGCGCGCGGCGGCGTTGCAGAGCTCGGGGGATTCCGGATCGATCGCGGCTTCGGCCTCGGCCAGCCGCGCGATGCGGTCGCAGTAGCGCTCGGCCAGGCGCCTGCCTTGGTAGTCGACGAGATCGAGCGCGAAGGCGGCGATCCGGTTCGTGACCTGATCGCAGTCCTTCGCGTGTTGGAATCGTCCGAGCGCCTCGTGCAAAGCGCTCCAGCTGCGGCCGAGCGTGCGTGCGGCGCGTTCGATCGCGGGCTCGTCGCCGATCGCGGGCGGGGTCGCGTCGTCGAGGAGTCGAGCGACGAGCTCGGCATCGCAGGCCGAGGCGCGACCCAGCCGCACGGCGCGCAGGTTCGCGTCGATGGCGATGCCGTTCTCGCGGATCGCGCGCTCGAGCGCGCGAAGCGAGAGCGGCACCAGGCCCCGCTGCCAGGCGAATCCGAGCAGGACCAGATTCGCCGACAGGACCTGTCCGAGCGCGACCTCGGCGAGCAGCTCCGCGGGAACCCGTTCGAGCGAACGCGTCGCACCGAGGAGCGGGGCGATCTGCTCGCTCGGCTCCGGGGGCCGGAAGTCCGGCGTACCGACGTCCGCGCCGGTCGGGACGCAGAGTTCGTGGACGATCGCGCGCGTGCGCGCGGGATCGAGCGCACGCAGCGATTCGCAATCGGCCGCGCCGAGCGGATCGAAGGCGAGCAGGACGTCCGCGCGTCCCGGCTCGATCCGCGGGCTGCCGACGAGCGGTTCGCGCGAGAGCACGCAGTGCGAGACGACCTTTCCGCCGCGTTGCGCGAGGCCGGTCTGATCGAGGTGCATCGCGAACAGGCCGTCGTGCTCGGCCGCGCGGACGAGCAGCGCGTCGATCGTGACGACACCCGTGCTGCCGATTCCGACGAGCTGAAGCTCGAAGCGGTTCCCGTCCCACTCGGGAAGCGGCGGCTCGGGCAAGTCGGAGCCGACGAACGATTCGAACGCCATCGGCTCCGCAGGCGAATCCTCGACGGTGAGAAACGCCGGGCAGTCCCCGTCGAGGCAGGCGCGGTCGTCGCTGCACGAGCCGGCATGAACGCGCGTCTTGCGGCCGAGCGTGGTCGCGACCGGCCGAAGCGAGACACAGGACGATTTCACGCCGCAATCGCCGCAGCCCTCGCAGACGTCCTCGTTGATCACGACGCGCTCGGACGAGCGCGCGAGCACGCCACGACGCTCGAGTCGCTGCTTCTCGTTCGCGCAGAGCTCGTCCCAGATCATGACCGTGACGCCGGGCTGCTCTCGCAGCTCCCGCATCGCCGCGTCCCAGTCGCTTCGCTCGACTCGCCGCAGACGAGGCTCGTACCCGGCGAGCACATCGACTCCGGGGTCCCGGCTCATCACGACGATCTCGCGAACACCGTCGGAGAGCAGGTCGCGCACGACCGCCGCGAGCGGCTTCGCGCCGGTCGCGTTCTGGCCTCCGGTCATCGCCACGACCCCGTTCCAGAGCAGCTTGAACGTGATCGCGACGCCCGCCTCGACGCAGGCGCGGACCGCGAGCCGGCCGGAGTGGAAGTACGTGCCGTCGCCGAGATTCTGGAAGAGATGTCGCGTTTCGGTGTAGGGAGCGAGCCCGATCCACTGCGAGCCCTCGGAGCCCATCGCGCCGAGCAACCGCACTTCGCGCTCGGGCATCAGCAATGCCATGGTGTGGCAGCCGATGCCGCCGCCCGCGACCGAGTCCTCCGGGAGCTTCGTCGACGACGCGTGCGGACAGCCGCTGCAGAAGTGAGGTGCGCGCGAGGGCTCGGCGCCGGAGTCTGCGCGCGCCAGCGCCGCCTCGAGCGGAGCGAGTCGAGCGATCAGCGCCGGCTCGTCGAGCCGTACGGAGAGCCAGGGCGCGAGATCCTGCGCGAGCGTGCCTCCGCTGATCTCGTGGCGCTTCGCGAGCCAGGCGTCCCCTCGCTCGTCCCGCTGTCCGAGCACGCGCGCGCGCATGTCCGTGTCGTAGAGCGCGCTCCGCACCTGCTCTTCGAGTCCCGCGCGTCGCGAATCGACGACGACGATCGCCTCGAGCCCGGACGCGAACTCGCGCACGCGCTCGGCTTCGAGCGGCCAGACGAGGTCGATCTTCAGGAGCCGGAGTCCGAGCCGTTCGCGCCGGGCTTCGTCGAGCCCGAGCAGGTCGAGTGCGCTCTCGAGCTCCCGGTACAGCGAGCCTGCGGCGACCAGTCCGATTCGGTCGCGCGCGTGTCGCGAGGTGATCGGGTTCAGGCCGTTCGCTCGTGCGAAGCGGTGCACCGCCTCGAGCCGGCCGAAGACCAGATCCTGCTCGATCCGCAGGACGTTCGGCGGCAGGAGCTGCGTGTCGATGCGCTTGGTGAACGGGCCGCTCGGCAGCGCGAACTCGGGAAGCGCGATCTCGTTCTCGACGTCTTCGAGCTCGATGATCCGGCCCGCGTCCGCGACGTCGGCCACGATCCGCAGGCCGCTCCACAGGCCCGAGTAGCGCGAGAGCGCGATCGCGAGCCGTCCGAGCCGGAGCACGTCGCCCGGGTCGGCGGGTGCGAAGAGGGGGATCCACGCGTGGGCGAACGCGTTCTCGCTGTGACTCGGCAGCGACGAGCTCTTGCAGAACGGATCGTCGCCGACGACCGCGAGCGCGCCGCCGCTGCGTCCGGTGCCGACGAAGTTCGCGTGGCGCAGCGCGTCGATCGAGCGGTCGAATCCAGGCGCCTTTCCGAACCAGAAGCCGAGCACGCCGTCGTAGCGCTCGTGCGGGAACGTCTCGACGAGCTGGGTGCCCGCGACCGTTCCGGCCGCGATCTCCTCGTTCAGCCCGGGAACGAATCGCACGTCGGAGCGCTCGAGCAGCGGCGCGAGGCTTGCGAGCAGCGAATCGAGGCCCGCGAGCGGTGAACCGGGATATCCGGAGAGGAGCGCGCCGGTGCGGAGCCCCGCGTGCGCGTCGCGTCGAAGCTGATCGAGTGCGAGACGCACGAGCGCCTGCAAGCCCGTCAGGTGAATGCGTCCGCGGGTTCGCGTGTAGCGTTCCCAGAGCGGCGGATCGGGTCTGAGCGTGGCGCTCATGTCCCAGAAGCTATCGGAGCCGGGTCTCGCGCGCTTGAGGTTCGATTGCGCGCAGTCGCGTCATTTGCCCGACAGTGGCGCCACGATCTTTTCTGCGAAGTTCTCGACGACGGCCTGATCGCGGGCCTGGATCACGATGTACGAAAGCCCGAAGCGTTCGCGCCGCTTCTCGAGCCCGTCGCGGATCTCCGCGGGCGAGCCGGTCAGGAAGATGGGGCAGCTCGCGACCTGCTCGACGGTCATGCCGGTATTCGCGGCGAGACCCGCACGCAGTCCTTTGGCGTCGTCGGTGATCGCGACGACGAACGTCAGCGAGTTCAGCTCGACGTCGTCGAAGCTCCGGCCCGCGCGCTCCGCTCCCTCGCGCACGCTGCGCAGCTTCTCGTCGATGCGTTCGGGTGCGAGGTCCGCGGCGCTGTTCTGCGTGACCTTTCCCTCGGGCAGGCTCGGATTGATCCCGACGATGTCCGCGTACCGGCCGGCGAGTCGAAGCACGCGGGGTCCACCGCCGCCGATCAAGATCTTCGGCCGCGCACCCGCGGGCAGCTCGGCCGCCTGCGCGATGTTCTCGATCTGGTAGTGCCTGCCGTGAAACGTCGTGCGCTCGTTCTCCCACATGCTGCGAATGATCTGCAGCGCCTCGTCGAGCCGCTCGATGCGAAGTCCCGGTCGGTCGTAGGCGATGCCGGCTTCGTCGTAGTCCGTCTTCATCCAGCCGGCGCCGATCCCGAATTCGTGTCGCCCGTTCGAGAGCAGCTGGATCGTCGCCGCCCCCTTCGCGTGAATCACCGGGTGGCGGTAGTCGACGTCGTACACGAGCGATCCGACGTTGAGCTTCGTCGTCACCGCGGCCGCGGCCGAGAGCAGCGCCGTCGGATCCCACTGCGGACCGAAGTGGTCGGGGCAGAAGACGGTCGAGTAGCCGAGCCGCTCGTACGACCGCACGCGTTCGATCCAACCGTCGGCGGGAAGTGCGGAGACCTGGATCGCGAAGCGAAATGGTTTGGCCATCGCGCGATGCTACTCGATCGGTCGGGCTTTGGCGGCGTGCCCGTGTTCACCTACGATCCGGGGCGCATGATCGACACCATCCACGCCGTGCAGACCCCGGAGGGGGTCGACCTCGCGCTGCGTGTGGCGGGGCCGGTGCCGCGCGCACTCGCGTGGGGCGTGGACGCATTCCTGCAGGGAGGGATCGCGATCGGAATGCAGATCGCGTTCGGCGCGTTCGCCGGGTTTGGAACCGGGCTCGTACCTGATCGGCCTGTTCGCATTGCTCTGGTTCTACCCCGTGTACTTCGAGGTGCGCGCCCACGGGCAGACACCGGGCAAGCGCTTCATGGGGCTGCGCGTGCTTCAGGAGAACGGAACGCCCGTCGGCTGGTCGGCTTCGGTCTTGCGGAACTTCCTGCTGGTCGCCGACTTTCTACCGGTGCTGTATCTCGCGGCGCTGATCTCGATGATCTCCGATTCGAGCTTCCGGCGGCTCGGCGATCTCGCGGCGGGAACGCTCGTCGTCTACGCCGATCCCCCACGCGGCCGGTCCGACTCCGATTCCCGGACGTGGCCCCGATCGCGCCCGCGTTTCCGCTCACGCTCGAAGAGCAGGCGGCCGTGATCGCGTTCGCGGAACGCGCGGGAAGTTTCTCGGCCGAGCGCGCCGCGGAGCTCGCCGCGATTCCGCGCGCGCTCGCGGGCGACGACGATCCCCGCGCGCGACTCATCGCCCAGGCCGCGCATCTGGTCGGGCGCGCCTCGTGAAGCTCGAGATCTTCGAGGCGCGGGGTCGCGAGCGCTGGGATCGATTCGCGCGTCTTCTCGCAGAGGTCGAGCGCGGAAGGGTCGCCGCACGCGGCCGAGCTTCCCCATCTCTACCGGCAGCTCTGTCACGACCTCGCGCTCGCCCGTGAGCGCGAGATCTCGGGCACGCTCGTGTCCGAGCTGAACGAGTTGGCGCTGGCCGGTCACCGCCTGCTCTACCAGGCGCGAACCGGAGAGGTCCGCGGGATCGGACGCTTCCTCGCGACCGATTTCCCGCGCGCGGTTCGAAGCGAGTGGAGACTGGTCGCGAGCCTGCACGCGCTCTTCTACGGCCTGGCGCTCGTTCTCGGGATCCTCGCGTGGCTCGATCCCGACCTGATCTACAGCTTCGTGTCCCCGGAAAGAGTGAGTGAGGTCGAGGCGATGTACGATCCGTCGGGCGCGGACACAGCACTCCGCGGGGCGGACACCGACGCGACGATGTTCGGCTTCTACATCTGGAACAACGTCTCGATCGCGTTCCGCACGTTCGCGAGCGGACTCGCGTTCGGCGTCGGGACGCTCGTGAGCGTCGTCGCCAACGCTCTGAATCTCGGACTCATCGCGAGTCACCTCGCACGCGAGGGCTCCGCGGAGCCGTTCTTCTCGTTCGTGATCGGACACGGATCGTTCGAGCTCACCGCGATCCTCTTGTCCGGCGTCGCGGGCATGCGGCTCGGTCTCGCGGTGCTCGCACCGGGCGCCCGCAGCCGCATCGCGGCCCTGCGAGCGGCGGCCCGGTCGAGCCTGCCGATCATCGCCGGTGCGGCGCTCATGCTCGTGCTCGCGGCGGGGATCGAAGCGTTCTGGTCGCCGCGCGATCTGCCGGCCGGGCTCAAGTACGCGGTGGGCGCAGGTCTGTGGCTGCTCGTCGGACTCTGGCTCGGAACCGCGGGGCGTTCGCGTGCAGACTGACCGGATCGCCGTGCACGTCCGACCTCGCGCGGGCTACGAGGCGATCGATCTCGGGTTTCGCTTTGCGCGTGCGGTGTTCTGGCCGCTCTTCCCGGCACACGCGCTGATCGTCGGCTCGGTCTCGCTCGCGCTCTACGCGGGTCTGCCCGACCGGCTCTGGCTCGCGAGTTTCTTCGTCTGGTGGCTGAAGCCGCTCTACGACCGGGTCGCGCTCGCGGTACTCGCGGAAGCGCTCTTCGGCCGCGTTCCGACGCTGGTCGAGACACTCTCGAGCGTGCCGCGGTCGATCGCGACTTCGGGGCTCCTGCACTCCCTGACGTGGCTTCGGCTCTCGCCGCTCCGCACGTTCACAGCGCCGGTGCTTCAGCTCGAAGGGCTGCGCGGAATCGAGCGCTCGCGTCGGGTGAGCGTTCTCGTCGGCCGCGATTCGCGTGCGGCGTTCGGGCTCCTGTTTGCGTGCGGGATCTTCGAGCTCGTGGTGCTCGCCGCCGGACTGCAGTTCGTCGCGACGTTCCGGCCGGAAGGGCAGGTCGGACAATTCTGGATCGCGCTCGCAGAGGGAGGAGCACCGGGAATCCCGTGGATCGAGGCTTTGCTCTACCCGCTCGCGATCGCGGTGATCGAGCCGCTCTTCGTCGCCGGCGGGTTTGCGCTGTACGTGAACCGGCGCATCTGGCTCGAGGGCTGGGACATCGACCTCGCGTTCAGAAAGCTCGAGCAGCGCGCGTCCGCGGAGTCGTCACACACGCGGCCGGCCCGCGCGCTCACGCTCGGCCTCCTGGCGTTCGCACTGCTGCTTCCGGCGGCGGCGAGCGCGGAAGGCGAAGTCGAGGCGCCGCCCTCGTGCGAGACACCCGGACCCGACGGCGCGGGTGCGTGCATCGACGCGGTGCTCGCGGGCGAGGAGTTCGCGACCGTCGAGCGGGTCGAGCTCTGGCTGCCGAAGTTCGAAGCGCCGAGCCCCGAGGGCGAGCCGGGATGGATCGCGCGGCTCGGCCTGTGGCTGGGTTCGATCGCGGCGGCGTTCCTGCGGATCGGCGCCTGGCTCGCGCTCGGAGCGATCGTCGCGGCGATCGCGATCGCGATCGCACGGTCTCTGCGCGCGCGCGAGCGAAGCGCCGTGACGGTGTCGGACGACGAGGTGCGGGTGCGCCTCGGCCTCGACCTGCGGCGCGAGGCACTCCCGGCCGATGTCGTCGCCGCGGCGCGCGCGCGTTTTGCGAACGGCGACGCGCCGGGCGCGCTGTCCCTCCTGTATCGGGGAGCGCTGGTCCACCTGGTGCAGAAGCTGCGGCTGTCCATTCCCGCGAGCGCGACCGAGGGGGAGTGCGAGCGCATCGCGCGGGACTCAGTCGACCCATCGGTCGCGAGTGACTTCGAAGCGTTGTCGCGGGCGTGGGTGTTCAGCGCCTATGCCCATCACAGGCTCACACCCGCGGAGTTCACGGAGCTCTGCCATCGCTGGCAGCCGCACCTGGAAGAGAGCGCGTGATGCGCCCGCATCGACGCGCGGCTTGGGTCGGACTCGCAGCTGCGACGGCTGCGGGGATTGCGCTCTTCTTCTCCTCGTGCGAGAAGCGCGCGATCGACATCCCGCGCGGCTATCAGGGCGAGGCGGCGCGAAATCCGTATCTGGCGGCGCAGCGCATGCTCGAGCGGCTCGGAACCACCGCGTCGAGTGTCCGCGATCTGTCGAACGTGTCCGAGCTCCCACCGGCCGACTCCACGCTGATCCTTCCGACGCCGCGGCGCACACTCGGGCGCGCGCGCACGCGCGAGCTCCTGCGCTGGGTCGAGAACGGCGGCCATCTGGTCGTCGTGACCTGGCAGCTCTTCGACGACGAGAACCGCCTGCCCGATCCCGTGCTCGACCCGCTCGGCGTGCGACAGTATCTGAACGAGCTGCAGCCGCAGGATCCGGAGGAGTCCGAGCCCGAGTCGGACCCGTCCGCGCCGCTCGTCACGAAGGCGAGCGCGACCAGGATCGCCGACGAACCGGACGAAGCCGAGCCCGAGCTCGCGCGCGTGTGGTTTCCGGATCGCGACGCGCCGCTCGAGGCCGAGTTCGATCCCGGTTTCCGGATCGAGCTCACCCCCGAAGCGCTGCACGCGCGGGTCTTCGAGATCGCCGACGCGAACGGGACGCACGGGGTCACGTTGCGCGCGGGCGGTGGGCTGGTGACGGCATTGACCGACGACTACTTCCTGACGAATTCGGTGATCGCCGACTGGGACCACGCCGAGCTCGTCTACCGAATCGCGCATCTCGATGGGCGCGAAGGGCCGGTGTGGTTCGTGTTCGGAGACGAGTACCCCGGCGCGCTCGCGCTGATCTGGCAGCACGGGTGGATGATCGTCACGAGCGCGCTCGTCGTGCTCGCGCTCTGGCTCTGGTCGGCCTCGCGGCGATTCGGCCCGATCGCGCCCGACCCGTCGATCGAGCGGCGCGAGCTGATGGAGCACGTGCGCGCCGCGGGCCGATTCGAGTTCCGGCACGGCGCTTCGCGAGAGCTGCTCGCCGCGACGCGCGACGCGCTGCTCGAACGCGTGCGCGAGCGTCACCCGAGCTTCCCGACGCTCACGCCCGTCGAGCAGGCGGAGCACCTCGCCAAGCTTTCCGGCCTGCCGAGCGAGAACGTCGAGCGCGCTCTCGCGTTTTCCGACGAAGTCGATGCGAGTCGCTTCGCGCAGAACGTCGCCACCCTCGAGAAGATCAGGAGATCGCTATGAGTTCCCAGAATCCCACGGCCCCACGCGAAGCGTTCGAGCGCGCCTCCGAGCTCGCGCGGAGGATGCGCGCGGAGATCCGCAAGGTCCTCGTCGGCCAGGACGAGGTCGTGGATCAGGCGCTGGTCGCCCTCTTCGCAGCCGGTCACCTGCTGGTCGAGGGCGTGCCGGGCCTCGGCAAGACGCTGCTCGTGCGAGCGCTGGCGCGGACGTTCTCCGGCCTCAGCACGCGAATCCAGTTCACTCCCGACCTGATGCCCGCCGACGTCGTCGGGCACGTGATGTACGAGGCGTCCACGGGGGAGATGCGCCTGCGCCGCGGGCCCGTCTTCACGAACCTGCTGCTGGCCGACGAGATCAACCGCGCGCCGGCGAAGACGCAGGCGGCCCTGCTCGAGGTGATGCAGGAGCGCCAGGTCACGCTCGAGGGTCAGTCGCTCGAGGTTCCGTCGCCGTTCATGACGCTCGCGACGCAGAATCCGATCGAGCTCGAAGGGACCTATCCGCTTCCCGAAGCGCAAGTCGATCGCTTCCTGCTCAAGGTGCAGATCGACTACCCGAGCGAGGCCGAGGAGCTCGAGCTCGTGCGCCGCGTCGCTGTGGGCGTGGTCGGCGACACCCTCGACCTGTCTCCGGTCGAGGCGGTCGCCGACGCGGCGGGCGTGGTGTCGATCCAGGCCGCGGCCGCGAGCGTCTTCGTCGACGAGCGGATTTCCGACTACGCCGTCCGCCTCGTGCGCGCGACCCGAACCTGGCCGGGCATCGCGCTCGGCGCGGGGCCGCGTGGCGGGCTTGCGCTCGTGCGCGCGTCGCGGGCGAGCGCGCTGCTCGACGGTCGCGGCTTCGTGACACCGGACGACGTCAAGGCGATCGCCCGGCCGGCGCTGCGCCATCGCCTGCTGATCTCGCCCGAGATCGAGCTCGAAGGACAGCGCCCGGACGCGATCCTCGCCGCGGTCCTCGCCCAGGTGGAGGCGCCGCGCGTTTGAGTCCATCGCGCGCATTCGTCGCGCTGGCGGCGCTGGTGCTCGCGGTCGGGGTCGCCGCCGCGTTCCTGCCCGTGCTCCTGCCGGTTTGGTGGGGGACGCTCGCGCTGCTCGCGCTCGCGGGGCTGATCGACGCGAGCCTCGTGGCCGGTCCGTTCGAGGCGACCCGGAGCGCCCCGCAGACACTCGCGATCGGAACGCGGCACGCGATTTCGGTCGAGCTCGCGAACCGCGGTCGCCGCAGCTCGCGCATCGTCGTCTTCGACCACGTGCCGGCCGGTCTTGGCGCGACGGGACTTCCGCGCGCGTTCCGGCTCGGGCCCGGCGAGCGCGCGAGCTTCGAGTACGAGATCGCGCCGTGGTCTCGCGGTGAGCTCCGAATCGGTGCGCTCGAGCTCGTCGCGAGCTCCGCGCTCGGACTCTGGCGGCGGCGTCTCCGCGCGGGAGAGGAGCAACGCGTTCGTGTGTACCCGAACTTCCGCGCCGTCTCGCGCTACGCGTTGCTCGCGGCGGCGAATCGATCCGGCGAGCTCGGCATCCGCCGTCGTCCCCGTCGGGGCGAGGGGCTCGAATTCCACCAGCTGCGCGAATACCGCCAGGGCGACAGCCTGCGACAGATCGACTGGAAGGCGACCGCGCGCCTCCGACGCGCGATCTCGCGCGAGTACGAGGAAGAGCGCGACCAGCAGATCGTGTTCCTGCTCGACTGCGGCCGCAAGATGCACGCGCGCGACGGTGCGCTCTCGCACTTCGATCACGCGCTCGACGCCGTCCTGCTGCTCTCCCACGTGGCACTGCGACAGGGCGACGCGGTGGGACTGCTCGCGTTCAGCGGCTCCGAGCGCTGGCTCGCGCCGCGCAAGGGCGCGAAGCAGCTCGGCCGCGTGCTGAACTCGGTGTACGACCTCGAGAGCAGCTCACGCGCCTCGGACTATCTGGCGGCCGCGCAACGGCTCGCGACGCGGCTGCCCAAACGCGCGCTCGTGGTCGTGGTCTCGAATCTCCGCGACGAGGACCACGAGGAACTCTTGCTCGCCGCTCGTCTGCTCGGACGCCGTCACCTGGTCTTCGTCGCGAGCATGAAAGAGCGCGCGCTCTCGGCCGCGCTCGAGGCGCGTGTCCACGACCTGGACTCCGCCCTCACGATCGCCGCGACGCATCAATACCTGCTCGCGCGACGTCGCGCCCACGAACTCCTGCGCCGAAGCGGCATCCTGACGCTCGATGCCGAGCCGCACGAACTCGCCGTCGCGCTCGTGAACGGCTACCTCGACGTGAAGTCCGCCGGGGTTCTGTGACGAGCCCCCGGCGCGAAGCGCGAAGTCACTCGGTGATGCTGATCGCCTGCCGCGGGCAGAGGCGGACGGCGGCCTCGACCTTCTTGCGCAGCGCCTCGGGCGGGTTCTCGATCAGGATGTGCAGGTTGTCGCTCTCGTCGACGCGGAAGACCTCGGGGGCCTGATCGACACACACGGCGTTGGCTTCGCACAGGTCGTAGTCGACGACGACTTTCATGGATCGCTCCTGCAAGTTTGCGCGGACGAAGCCTACCACGGCGCGCGCGTTCTGGCGGTGGTTTGAGCGGGCGAAAACGGTCATGCTTGGCCGCGACGTGGAGGACAGGGAAGCGCGAATCATCGCGACCGCGGTCGCACTGGCGGAGCGCGGCGGCTTCGAGGCCGACCGTCTGCGCGACGTGGCCGCGCATTCCGGGGTCGCGCTCGGCACCCTCTATCGCCACTTCCGCAGCAAGGACGAGCTGCTCGTCGCGGCGCTCGCGAGCGAGGCCCGGGGACTGGCCGCGCGCATGGCGAAGCATCCGGCCGACGGCTCGACATCGCTCGACCGCGTGATGTCCTACTTCGGCGCGGCGACGCGCACGCTCTGCCGAAAGCCGAAGCTCACGAGGGCGGTGCTGCGCGCCGCGAGCTCCGACGAGCCCGAGCTCGCCGGAAAGATCCGCGCCTTCCACGGCGTGTCCGGGGACCTGCTGATCCAGGCCCTGCGCGGAGATCCGAGCGCGACGCTCGAAGCGTCGAGCGAGCGTGACCAGCGCGTCTGCGCGGTGCTGCAGCAGGTCTGGTTCGCCGCCCTGATCGGCTGGATGAGCGGACTGCACAAGCAGTCCGCCGTCGTCGCGCAGGTTCGCAGCGCCGCCGAGCTGCTGATCCGCCGGTAGTCGGCGCGTCAGGATTTCGCGAGCGAAAGCTCGAGTCGCTCGAGAATCTGCGTCAGGATCGAGCGCGAGGTCGCGAAGTTGAGACGCACGAATCCCTCGCCGCCGGAACCCGTTCTCCGTCCATCCGAGAGCGCGACGCGCGCGCGTTCGAGGAAGAACGTGAACGGATCCGGCGCGAGCCCGAGCGCGCGGCAGTCGAGCCAGGCGAGATACGTCGCCTCCGGCGAAACGTGCGCGATGCCGGACAGGCGCTCCTTCACGAACTTCGAGACGAAGGCGCGATTGCCGTCGAGATAGGCGAGCACCTCGTCGAGCCAGGGCTGGCCGCTCGTCCAGGCGATCTCGCTCGCGACCAGGCCAAAGCTGCCGAGACCACCGCGAAGATGGCCGGGCAGCGAGCGGAATCGCGTCTTCAGGGACGCGCTCCCGAAGACCGCGACCGCGCAGCGAAGTCCCGCCATGTTGAAGGCCTTGCTCGCCGACGTGAGCGTGAGCGTGCGGGCGCAGATCTCGGGTCCGAGCGTCGCGATCGGAATGTGGCGGTGACCGGGGAAGACGAGATCGCCGTGGATCTCGTCGGAGATCACGATCAGATCGCGTTCGATCGCGATCTCGGCGATCCGCTCGAGCTCCGCGCGCGTGAACACGCGGCCGGTCGGGTTCTGCGGATTGCAGAGGATGAGGATGCGCGCGCGGCCGTCGCACTTCGCGCGCAGATCGTCGAAGTCGATCTCGTAACCGCGCGGTCCGCCGACGAGCTCGTTCACGATCAGCGGCCGGTCGAGATCCGCGGTCGCGTTCAGGAACGGTGGGTACGCCGGGGTCTGCACCACGACCCCGTCGCCCGGCTCGGAGAGCGTGTGAATGCCGAGGTAGAGCCCCTGCACGACGTCGCTGATCACGAGCACGTCGTGCGGATCGACCGTCCAACCGAAGCGCTCGAGCGCGCCGCTTGGCGAAGACCGTCGGCAGCGCGCTCGGGGTCGGGTTGACCGGATAGCCCAGGTCGGAGATCCGCACGGCTTCCCCGAGGTAGCGCGAGATCGGCTCCGCGACCGGGAAGTCCATGTCCGCGACCCACGCCGCCAGCACGTCGGCCGGGTACTGCGTCCACTTCTCACCGCGCCGTCGGCGCAGGGTCTCGATCGAGAGGTCGTCGAAGCTCACGCGTTCGATTCTAGCCGAGCCGCTCGCGGTTTCCGCTGCGCAGCCAGATCAGCTCGAGAGCAGGCTCCGGTTCACCCGGAAAGGCCAGCGCGACCCCGCGGGCGTAGGTCGAGAGCTGCTCGCGGTAGTGGGCACGCGCCGCGTCGTCGGGCGCCCTGTCCGACTTGTAGTCGGCCACCACCAGACGCCCGTCGGTGTCGCGGTAGAGCAGATCGATCGTCCCGTTCCAGGCGGTGTCGCCGTCGCGAAACGAGATCGGCAGCTCGCGGCCGAGTACGTTGATGCTCGCGAGGTAGCCGGGCAGCTCGCTCGCGGCGATCTCGGCGGCGAGCGCCCGTGACTCGCGGACGAGCAGATCGGCGTCGAGTGACTCGTCGGCCGCCACCCGCCGGGCGGCGAACTCGACGAGACCTTCGAGTGTCCGCGGGTCGCGGAAGTCCCAGCGTTCGAACGCATCGTGGAGAGTCGTTCCGATCGCGCGTCCGCGTCGGGCGCTCGGGGGTTCGGGCGGCGGCGGCAGCGGCGCTTCGGGTTCGAGATCGCTCGCGAGCTCGCGTGCCTCGGCGTCTTCGCGCAGGCCGGAGGGACTCCGGAACGGCGGACGCGCCGCGTTCCGGGCGATCTCGACGGCGCGCGAAGCACGCGCGACCGCTTCGCTCGTCGGTGTCGCTGCGGTCGCAGGCAGGGACGCCTCGACGCTCTCGGGCACGGGCACGGATCGCGCGATCACGTCCCGCTCCTCGCAGAGCGGCTCTTCGCTATCGAGGCCCTCTGCCGGGTATCCCCACGGCTTCAGGTAGTGGACGAAGGCCTCCGCCGGTGGCTTCGACTTGCGCGGGGCGTGCACGAAGATCAGGCGCCTTTCGGCGCGCGTGCACGCGACGTAGAAGACCCGTCCCGCCTCTGCGACCTCGTGGATCGTCTCCTGACGCTCGTGCTCGATCCAGCTCGAGGAGATCCCGGCTCGCGTCGAGATCGCGACGGCGTGCCCCGCTTCGACCCGCGCCCATTCGACCTCGACGCTCTCCTTCTCGCCGCCACCCTTCCCGCGTGAGAGATCCGGCAGGATCACGACCGGGAATTCGAGCCCCTTGGCGCCGTGGATGCTGAAGAGGCGCACGCGATCGGGGCTCGCCTCGGCGTCGCCGGGGGACGTGCGTCGCTCCTCCGCCTCGAGCTCGCGCACCAACTCCGCGAGGTCGCGTCCGGGCCGGGCCTGCGCGACCTCGACCAGGTGCTCGACGAGATAGCCGAGGTCGGCGCCGCGTCGCTCCCCGTCCCGCGCGCCGGCGTGGATCGCGAGCAGCGGCGTCTCCTCGACGAGCGCCGTCAGCAGGCGTTCCGGTGCAGCCGAACGCGCGAGCGCGTACAGCTCTCGAAGCAGGCCGAAGCCACGCGAGAGCTGCGGGAGCTCGTCGGCGGGCGGTTCGACATCCGGATACGCCCAGCAAGCCTCGCGCTCGCGTCCACCGAAGCGGCCTGCCCACTTCGCGAGCTCAGCGTCGGGAACGGCGCCGAGAGGCGAGCGCAGGACCCCGATCACCGCCGGGGCGTCGGCGGGATTTGCGAGCGCACGCAGCAGCGCCAGAAGCTGTTTGCTCGCGGGTTGGGACTCGAGCTTCTCGCTGCGGCCGATCAGGCACGGGATGCGACGGTTCTGCAGCGCGCGGGCGTAGAGGTGGACGTCCCCCATTGCGCGGAAGAGGAGCGCAACGTCCTTCGGCTCGAGTCGCTTCGACGTGATTTCGGACTCGACCCAGGCGGCGATTGCCTCGGCTTCGGCGTGCCGCGCTTCGTCCGCATCGCGCTTCGATTCCGTACCGCCGACGGTCCAGACCTCGACGCTGGCGTCGCGATTCGGAGGGAGCCCCGACGAGAGGCCTTCGTAGCCCGAGTAGGCGAGCTCGGGATCCGGATCGGATGTGGAGAGCACTTCTTCGAAGAGGCGATCGATGGGTTGGAGGACCTCCGGGACCGCGCGGAAATTCGTGACCAGCTCGAGTCGGGCGCCGCCGTTCCGCTCCACCACGTGCGCGGTCGCGTTCTTGTACGCCGAGATGTCGGCACCGCGAAAGCGATAGATCGCCTGCTTGGGATCGCCGACGATGAAGAGCTTCCCCGCCGCGAGCTTCGTGTCGTAGGCGTCCTGCGCGGGCTCGGAACTCGGATCCTCGGCGATCAGGAACACGATCCGGTACTGCAGCGGGTCCGTGTCCTGGAACTCGTCGAGAAAGAGCGTTTCGAAACGGGCTCCGAGCTCGCGGCGGATCTTCGGGTGTGCGAGGACGAGGTCGTGCGCCAGTGCGAGAAGCGCGTCGTAGGGCAGAATTCCCTGGACGCGCGCCTCTCGTTTCACGGCGCTCGCGTAGGGCGCGATCAGACCGAGCGCGTCGGAGAGCAGCTCGTCGTCGATCTTGCGCAGGCGGACGAGAGTCGGATAGAGGTCGTTCGCGAGATCGGCAGCGTCCGCGTAGCCCGACTTCGTCGGTGGCGTCGTGTCGAGCAGGCTCCGATCCTTGCCTCGACCGCTGGTGCAGCGCGCACCGTCGAGCGCGGCACAGCAGGCCGAGAGGCCGTCGTCGAGAAGCACCTGCAGCGCGCCCCGAGCGGCTGCGAGCCAGCTCTCGGGTCCATCCGCCGGAGTCCCGGAGAGAAGCGCGTCGATTCGCGCGAGCGCGGACCTTGCCGTGACGTCGAGGATCGAGCTCGCCTCCAGCAGTCCGCTCTCGATGACCGGCTCCGGGACCTCGAAGGAGGAGCACGCGCGACCGAGGATCTCGAGCTCGGCGAGGTCGAGCAGCGCGAGCACGCGACTCCAGACGGATTCGCGGGTGCCGCCGGGACCGTCGTCGCCGGACAGGAACGCGGACCACGTCTCGCGCCGCAGCTCCTCGAAACCCAGTCCGTTCTCGACGGAGAAACGCGGATCGACTCCCGACTCGATCGGGAATCGGCGAAGGAGTCGCGCGCAGAAGCTGTGGATGGTCGAGATGTCCGCGCGCTCGAGATCTCGAAGACGAAGCGAGGCCAGCGCTTCGATCCGCTCGATCGAGACGTGTTCGAGGAGCCAGACGTACGCACGTCCGGCCGCGCTGGCCAGATCCGCGTCCGCGGGGGGCGTGTGCGCGCGAGCGAGCCGTACCAGCTCGGCGAGACCCGCGGCGAGGCGCGTGCGCATCTCCGCGGTCGCCTTCTCGGTGAACGTGATCGCGGTGAAGGCATCGACGTCGAGATCGCGCGCGATCATCTGACAGATGACGCGCTCGACGAGAAGACTGGTCTTCCCGGTTCCCGCGCCGGCGACGACGATGACGTTCTCGTCGAATGCGTGCGCGGCGCGTTCGCGCGCGGGAGCGTCGTTCACCGTCGCGCCTCTCGCAGTTCGAACCAGCGCCTGGAGATGCCCGAGGATCGCACGCGTTCACGGCTGGCGGGTTCGGTTCGTCGACACGCGATCGTGTAGGCACAGTAGCGGCACTCGGCGCGATCTTCGTGAAACGGAAACACCCCCGCCGAGAGCAGCCGGGTGAGCTCGGCGAGCACCGGACGTGAGAGATCTTCGATTCTCGCAAGCGGAAGGCTGCGCTCGGCTCGCCGGTCGCCGTCGCGATCCCGTTCCGGGCGCAGCGGCACCGGAAGCGCCTCGCCCGTGACCGCCGCGGTGTCGCGAACCGTCGAGACCGCGAGGGCGTAGAGCGGGATCTGCAGCGACGCGCCCCGCTTCACCCGCGTCTCGTTCACGGGCCTGCCGAAGTCACGGCCGGTCTTGTAGTCGCCGACGCGGAGCACGCCGTTGGAATCGCGGACGATGCGGTCGATCTGGCCCTTGATCGCGAGTTCGATCCCTTCGCCGAGGTCGAGGATGGCCTCGATCGGATCTTCGGTCTCGAGCTCGTCGATGCCGCCGGGCAGAAGCTCGTGGAGATCGCGTTCCAGGAAATCCTCGAGGGCGCGTCGGAGGAGCTCCTGGTACGCGCTCCAGACCGCGGGCCTTCGCTCTCGGATGCGAGCTCGGGCTTCCGTCGCGGAGTCCGCGAGCGCCGGCGCGAGCAGACCGCGCGCGCGCTCGAGCGCGACACCAGGCGATGTACCGGCGCGCAGCAGGCCGAGGTCGAAGAGCTGCCGGTAGACGAGCCGGAGCGTCGCGTGCACGAGAGAGCCCGCTTCGGCAGGATCGAGGGCGTCGGCCGCGGGCTCTTCGAGTTCCCGCGCGCCGAGGATCCGCTGGAAGAAGGCTTGCAACGGGCAACGGCCGAGACGGTCGATGAAGCTCGGTGAGAACGCGCCCGGCAGAGTCAACGCGTCGGCTCCGACGGAGCCGTCGTACGGCAGCGCGTTCGCGCGGGTCGCCTCCGTCGCCCGAAGCAGCGCGTGCCCGGCGTCCAAGATGCGCGCGGACCCGGAGACCCGGGACGCGGACGCGCGTGCGAACGTCGGAGCGTCACCCTTGGGTGTCGTCAGCATCGACAGGACGTCGGTGCCCGGCGCCGCGAAGGGCAGATCGCGGAGCAGCCCCGAAGGCGCGAGCGCACGGCCGGCACCGTCGGCGATCGGGAACGAGACCACAACGTGCTCTCGTGCCTGCGCGAGCAGCAGTCCGAGGAGGAAGCGCTCCTCGGGAATCGCCCATTCCCGAATCGGAACCGGGCGACGCAGGGTCTTGCGCAGTGCCGTGCGCACGCGATCGGGAAGGAACGGATCGTCGGCGGAATCGCGCGGCCAGGCGCCGTGCACCATGCCGATCAGGAAGAGATGCGAGCAGGGGAGGCCGCGCGCCTGGATCGCGTCGAGGATCCGCACCCCTCCACCGTCGCTGGGACTCCAGCTCGTGGAGCGTTCCAGAAGCGCGGCTTCGAGCGCGGTCGTGAGCTCGATGCCGCTCGGCGCTCGCTTCGCGCGCGCCTTGCGATCGACGTCGTCGAGAACTCCCACGCTCTCGAGAGCGGCGCGGCACTCCCCGCCCGCGAGGTCGCTCGCGAGCCCGAGCGCGATCGCAACCGCGTCGGTGAAGCTGCGCGCGGCGGCGAACTCCGCCCGGGCCGTGAAGAGGCGCTCGAGCTCGGCGCGAAGCTCGCGGAGCTCCGGCGAGGGCTCTCCCGCGTCGAGCGCGGCTCGCCAGTCCGCGTCGCCGCGAATCACGGCTCCCGTGCGTGCGAGTCGCTCGGCGAGCTTCGCGACTCCGCGCTCGCAGATCCGGTCGAGCAAGCGCACGACCGGCGCGCGTTCGAGATCGCGGCCGAGCGCGCGCACGAGATCGAGCCAGGTGCGCGCCTCGGGCGCGGCCACGGCGGGACGCGTGAGCGACGAGGTCACCGGAATTCCGTAGCCGTCGAAGATCGGCGGCAGCCATGCGGCGTAGGGCTCGAGGGAGCGCGCGACGATCAGGATCTCGCGCGGCGCGACGCCGGTCTCGATCAGGGCGAGCACCTCGCGAGCGACGTGTTCGAGCTCCTCACGCGGCGTTCGCGCCTGAAGCACGCGGAGCGCGTCCTCTGGAATCGTGCCGTCGCGCGTCAGCGCCGGGTCGGCGACGAGCTCGATCGCCTCGGGCCGGAAGCGCCACGGCCATTCCTCGCGCAGTCGCTCCGCGTGGTCGTTCGCCCAATCCGGCTGGAAGAAGCGCAGGCCGTCGGACGGCAACGCCCCGGCGATCGCTTCGATCAGATCACCGGCCGATCCGACGAGCTCCGTCGCTCCGTGCACCTCTGCACTCGTGTACCCGCGTCGCGCGACCCAGGCCGGAGCGCCGCGTGCGGCGAGGCGGAACAAGCCGATCCGGTCGTACGAGCCATCGCCCTCGAGCTCCGTCAGCGCTCGTTCCACGTCGGTGTAGAGCGCGCGCAGGTCGGCGACCTCGTCCGGGAGCGAAGCCGGCGCGACGCCCGCGTCCCGAAGGTCGCGAAGCGTCGAGGCGAGGGCCGGCGCGAAGCCGGGGCGCTCCGTGATCAGCGGTCCGAAGCGATCACTTCGCTGCGCGCAGACCGCGATCAGACGCGTGAACGCGATTCCGCCGAGTCGATGTCGGACAGGGGTTCCGGTTTCGGCCGCGCAGCGCTCCGCGAGTCCACGCAGGTTCAGGAACTCGCGGCCGAGCAACGCGGCGCCGCGCGCGTCGTCGAGCGCGCGAAGCCGTCGCTCGCGCAGGACGCGCGACGATGCCGCGATCTCGAGGACGCGCTCGACTCCGCTCACGTTTGCCTAGCGCAGCTCCCGGAAGAACTTTCGGATGTCCTCGACGAGAAGCTTCGGCTCCTCGAGCGCGGCGAAGTGGCCGCCGGTCTCGAAGACCGACCACTGCTTCACGTTGAAGGCGGCCTCGGCCCACGTGCGCGGCGCCTTGTAGAGCTCCTTCGCGAAGATCGCCCCCGCGGTCGGCACCTCGACCCGGCCCTCGGCCGCGCCGAAGCGGCCCGAGCGCATCGACTCGCAGTAGAGCCGCGTCGACGACGTGATCGACTGCGTGGTCCAGTAGATCATCACGTTGGTGAGCAGCTCGTCCTTCGTGAAACGCGACTCGACGTTCCCATCGCAGTCGCTCCAGGTGCGGAACTTCTCGACGATCCAGGCCGCGAGGCCGGCCGGGGAATCGTTCAAGCCGTAGCCGAGCGATTGCGGCTTGGTCCCCTGGATCTGCTGGTAGCCGGTCTCGTTCTTCTGGAAATTCCCCATCTCGCCGAGCCAGCCGAGCTCTTCCGGCGTCACGCCCTCCATCGGATTGGCGACACCGGCCGGTGGACCCGCGACGAGCATGTTCATGTGGATGCCCGCGCAATGCGTCGGATCGACGCGGGCGACCCACGACGTCGCGATCGCACCCCAGTCCCCGCCTTGCGCGCCGTAGCGCGAGTACCCGAGCTGGCCCATCAGGGCGGCGACGGTTTCGCCGACGCGGCGGATGTCGAAGCCGGGCTCGTGCGGCGGCTCGCTCCAGCCGTAGCCCGGCATCGACGGGCAGACGACGTGGAACGAGTCCTCTTTCCGTCCACCGTGCGCGGCCGGATCGGTGAGCGGGCCGATGATCTTGTGGAATTCGTACACCGACCCCGGCCAGCCGTGCGTGATCACGAGCGGAAATGCGCCGGGATCCTTCGAACGCTGGTGAATGAAGTGCACGTCGAGATCGCGCACCTTCGTCTTCCAGTGCTCGAACTGGTTCAACGCGCGTTCGTGCGCGCGCCAATCGTACTTCGACTGCCAGTACGCGACGAGCTCGCGCAGGTACGAGAGCTCCGTTCCGTAATCCCAGTTCGCGCCCTCGAGCTGATCGGGAAAGCGCGTGCGCGCGAGGCGATCCGCGAGATCCTTCAGCACGCTGTCGGGAACTTCGATCTTGAAGCGCTGCACGTTCGGTCCTCCAACGGATGGCGAAGTCCGGGCGCGATTATCGCTCGTCGCGCGCGAGAAGTTGTGGTTGACACCGTCGTGTCGCGGGCGTAACTGTGTGATTGTCGGTCGAGGCCGAGCCGAGGAGACATGAGGGCTCGTTCCTGCGGCACGATCGCAGGCTCGGATGATCGGCCGACGCTCGAGAAGTCGCGGGACGAGCGAGCGGGTGCTCCGGTGAGCCACCGGGGACGTCAAATCAAAGCCGGGAGGACCGGGGACGGTTTTCCGACGGGCCGGCGCCGAAAAGCGGCGAGTCATCCGCCGCGACGCCGGGATGCACACCGCCGGAGTTCTCCGGTCGCGATCCTCGATCCGACCGTGTCCAGCATGCCGGCGAATTCGAGGACCGACTCACCGCGCAAGAAAGTCCCGAGGTCGAGCCTCACCGCCACCCGCGGCCTCAGTCGCCACGTTCTCAGCGGAAGTCGTGCGAGCGCGGCAGGAGCCCGGCCATGGCGTCGCCGTCGAGGCGCTCGAAGCGGCGGGCGCGGACGTGGATCACGCCGTCCTGATTTTGGACCGGGCCCTCGACGAGCAGGAGGCCGGCGGACTGCACGAGCGCGCGGTGGCGTTGGAACATGTCGGGGACGACGATCGCGTTCGAGGTGCCGGTCTCGTCCTCGAGGGTGATGAAGAGGAAGCCCTTCGCGCTGCCGGGGCGCTGGCGCACGATCACGGCGCCGGCGATGCGCACCCAGGCTCCGTTGCGCGCATCGCGTAGCTCGGCGGCGCTCTTCACGCCGCGCGCGCGCAATCGCTCGCGGAAGTGCGACATCAGGTGCGCGCCCGTGGTGATGCCCGTGCCGCGGTAGTCCGCGACCGTCTCGTCGAAGCCGGTCATCTCGGTGAGCGGCGAGGGCGCGGTCGAGGTCGCGCCCGAGAGCAGTCCGCCCTGCAGCGCGGCCACCTGCCAGAGCGCCTCGCGCCGCGCCAGGCCCAGGCTCGCGCAGGCGCCGACCGAGGCGAGCTTCTCGAGCTCGTCGCGGTGAAGGGCCGCGCGGTGTGAGAGATCGCCGAGCGACGCGTAGGGGGACTGGGCCGCGATCCGCTCACCCGCCTCCTTGCGCAGCCCGTCGACGTAGCGAAGTCCGAGGCGCACGGAGCTCGGCGTGTCGTCGTCATCGACGTGACAGAGCCAGTCGCTCTTCTGCACGTCGATCGGCAGCGTGCGCACGCCGTGGCGCGCGGAGTCCTGCACGAGCGTGGCGGGGCTGTAGAAGCCGAGCGGCCAGTGGTTCAGCATGGCGGTGAGAAAGCACGCGGGGTGGTGCGCGCGGATGTACGCCGACGCGTACGCGAGCAGCGCGAAGCTCGCGGCGTGGCTCTCGGGGAAGCCGTAGAGCGCGAACGACCCGATCTGTTTCACGACCTCGTCCTGCGCCGCGGGGTTGACTCCGTTCTGTGTCATGCCGTTTCGCAGCTTGGCGACGATCGACGCCATGCGATCGACCGAGCGCTTGAAGCCCATCGCGCGGCGCAGCTCCTCGGCCTCGCCGCCGGAGAAGCTCGCGATCGCCATCGCCATGCGCAGGAGCTGTTCCTGGAAGAGCGGCACGCCGAGGGTGCGCGCGAGGATCGGCTCGAGCAGCGGGTGCGCGTACGTCACCGGCTCGCGGCCGGCGCGGCGCTGCAGGTAGGGCTGCACCATCTGGCCCACGATCGGTCCGGGGCGGATGATCGCGACCTCGACGACCAGGTCGTAGAACGTCTTCGGCTTCATGCGCGGCAGCGTCGCCATCTGCGCGCGGCTCTCGACCTGAAAGACGCCGATCGTGTCGGCCCGCTGCAGCATCTGGTAGGTCAGCGGGTCGTCGGCGGGAATCTTCGCGAGATCGACGTCGGCGCCGTCGTGCGTGCGCACGAGCGGGATCACGTCCTCGAGCACCGCCATCATGCCGAGCCCGAGCAGGTCGATCTTGATGATGCCGAGATCCGCGCAGTCGTCCTTGTCCCACTGGATCACGGAGCGGCCCGGCATGCGCGCGGGCTCGAGCGGGACGACCTCGTCGAGGCGCCCCTGCGCGATCACCATGCCGCCGGAGTGCTGGCCGAGGTGGCGCGGCAGGTTCTGCGTCTCGTGCACGAGCCGGACCAGGTGGCGCACGCGCGGCGCGTCGGGGTGCACGCCCGACTCGCGGAGCTGCCGCTCGAGCACGTCGTGCTCGTCTTTGAACTCGTGGCGCGACATCAGCTTCGCGAGGCGTTCGATCTGGTCGGGCGCGAGCCCGAGCACCTTGCCCATCTCGCGCACCGCGCTCTTCGCGCGGTAGGTGATCACGTTCGCGGTCATGCCCGCGCCGTGCGGGCCGTAGCGCCGGTAGACGTACTGGAGGATCTCTTCGCGCCGTTCGCCCGACGGCAGATCGATGTCGATGTCGGGCCACTCGCCGCGCTCCTCGGACAGGAAGCGCTCGAAGAGCAGCTCGTAGCGCACCGGGTCGATCGCGGTGATGCCGAGCGCGTAACACACGATCGAGTTGGCCGCCGAGCCGCGCCCCTGGCACAGGATCCCGCGCGCGCGGCACTCGCGCACGATGTCCCAGACGATCAGGAAGTAGCCGTCGAGCGCGAGCCGTCCGATCAGGCCGAGCTCGTGGTCGAGCTGCGCGCGCGCCTTCTCGGGCACGCGTCCGCCGTAGCGCTCGCGCGCGCCGACGAAGGCGAGCTCGCGCAGCTTTCCCGGCAGCGTCTCGTCCGCGCCGAGCGGGAAATCCGGGAACGCGTAGCCCAGATCTTCGAGCCGGAACTCGCAGCGCTCCGCGACCGCGAGCGTGTTCGAGAGCGCCGCGGGCAGGTCGGCGAAGCGCTTCGCGACCTCGGCCGGCGCGTGCACGTGGCGTTCGGCGTTGGGCAGAAGCAGGCGCCCGGCGTCGTCGAGCCTCGCGGAGCTCGCGATGCAGGTGAACGCGTCGAGCAGCCGCTTGCCCGCCGGCCGCGCGTGGCGCACGTCGCCGGTCGCGAGCGGCGCGATGCCGGTCGCGAGGAGCCGCCGGTTCGCGCGCTCCTCGTCCGGGTCGCGGTGGCGCCAGAGCTCGCCGTACGCGTCCGCGCCGAAGATCTCGCGGACCGGCTTCGCGAGCCGTGGCTCGCGCACGACCGCGACGAGCCCGTCCGCGTGCGTGCGGAGCTCTTCCCAGGTGACGCGGCTCTGCGGCTTCGGGCAGCGCGCGTGGCCGAGCGTGAGCAGGCGACACAGATTGCGGTAGCCCGAGCGGGTCCGGACGAGCAGGGTGACCCGGCCGCCGTCGGGCGGTGGATCGCTCTTCCGCCTAGGCGGCCCTTCGCCGAGCAGAACCGCGCGTGCGCCGACGATCGCGCGAAGGCCCGAAGCACGCGCGGCGCGCGCGAAGCGCGGCAGACCGTACACGCCGTGCACGTCGGCGAGCGCGAACGTGCCGTGGTCCAGCTCGGCCGCGCGCGCGACGAGATCCTCGGGCGCGGAGCTGCCCTCGAGAAAGCTGAAGGCGCTTCTCGCGCCGAGCTCGATGAACGGGGGGGAGGGCACGGCGCTAGTCGTAGATCCCGTCGACGAACCAGGAGTCGTCGGGCAGGTTGTGGTACAGGCGGTAGACGCCGCCGTCGGAGAGCTCGACGTCCCAGTAGTCGCGCGCGAAGCGGGTTTCTCCCCACCACTCGCCGAAGAGGCGCCAGGGTCCGGCGGCGTTTCGCACGCGGCCGCCCTCGGAGTCGAGCGGGGCGTCGGCGACCAGCGACACGTACACCGGAGGCTCTCCGCCCCGGTCCGGTGGGGCCCGGCGCGCGGGCGGCCGCGCGCCACCCACGACTTCGCTCGACTTCGTCTCGCTGCGCACCGCGCCTTCGGCGCGGCTTGCTCCGTACACACGAACGCTCTGCGGCGGCCGCACGGCGCGGAGCGCCATGACACCGCGCGGTGACAGGGGCTCGTATTCGGACGCGGCGGGCGGATCGCTCCTGCGCTCGTGCGCGATGTGGAATTCGGCGAGCGTGGCGGCGTCGGGCTGGTGGGTGTCCTGGACGCGGGGCGCGCCGACCTGGCCGGGGCCGCAGAGCGACTCGATGCGCGCGATGGCGATGGCGAGCTCGCCGGGGGAGGGGAGCGGCGGCAGGAACAGATCGAGCTGCGCGGTCTCGACGCAGTCCGGTGTCGCGACGAGACGCGCGTGAAGCACGGCTTCCGGCGGGGGCTCCGACTCGAGCGACAGACGCACGAGCGCGAGCAGCACGTTCGTCTCGAGCGTGGGCGCGGCCAGGCCGAGCTCGCGCGCGAAGAGCGTGCCGCTCTCGAGCCCGAGCTCGAGCCGAAGCCGGCGCAACGCGAAGCCGCGCACGCGCAGCCGGCGCAGCAGCCGATCGAGCGCGCCGCGCAGGAAGAACGCGAGCGGCTCCAGGTTCGCGATCGGCCATTCGGATTCCGCGCTCTCCTCGAAGCGAAGCTCGGGCGGGTGTACACGAAAAGGCGACAGGTCCTCGCCGTTTGCGCGGCGCGCGAGCCGGACGCCCGCTTCGCCCAGACGCGCGCCGAGCGACGCGCGCGGGAGCCGCGCGAGCTTGCCCAACGTGCGCACACCCCAGCGCGAGAGCCGGTCGGCCAGCTCGCCCGCGGGCTCGAGCAGGTCGAGCGGGAGCGGCACGAGAAAGCTCGCGGCCTCTTCGGCGCGCAGGATGCGCCCGCCCTCGCGGTGGCGCGCCGCGAGCTCCGCGACCGTGCGTGTCGGCCCGATGCCGAGCCGCGCGCTCGCCGGTCCGATCCCCGCGAGCCCGACGTCCGCGAGCCGCGCGTCGAGCGCGGTCAGCAGTCCCCGCTCGCTGCGAAACAGCGCCTGGGTTCCGGCGAGGTCGATGAAGACGAGGCCGGTCCGGGCGCGCATCACGCGCGGCGAGATCGAGCTCGAAACGTCGGCGAGCGCGTGCTCCGCCGAGCGCATGGCTTCGAGCGAGAACGCGCGCACGATCAGGTCCGGCTCCGACGCGCGCGCCTGCGCGACCGAGAGCCCGCGCAGAAATCCCGCGACGATCGCCGGGCTCCGCTGCGAGCGGCCCGAGCGATCCGGGGGCTCGACGATCGCCACGCGCCGCCCCGCGAGCTCCGGCTCCGCGCGCAACGCGGCGGCGAGCGGAAGATCGGGAACCCAGAGACAGGCAAAGCGATCCACGGAACCCAGGCCCTCGTCCCCGTCTCACGCTCCCCAGCGCAGTCGATTTTCGCCTTATCTTCGCCTTCGGGTCAAGTCCCTCTCTTAAGAGCTAAGGGTCGAGCGGGCTGCGCACCCCGCGTCCGCCGCGGTTCAGCACGTGCGTGTAGATCATGGTCGTCTTCACGTCGCGGTGGCCGAGCAGCTCCTGCACGGTGCGGATGTCGTAGCCCGCAACCAGAAGGTGTGTCGCAAAACTGTGTCGGAGCGTGTGGCAGCTCGCGGGCTTCGCGATTCCCGCCGCGCGAACTCCACGCTTCACCGCGCGCTGCACGACCGTCTCGTGCAGGTGGTGGCGCCGCTCGATGTCCGACTCCGGATCGCGGAAGCGCCGGCTCGCGGGGAAGACCCACTGCCAGCCCCATTCGCGCGGCGCGCCCGGGTACTTCCGCGCGAGCGCGTCGGGAAGCGCGACGGCGCCGGATCCCGATGCCAGGTCCTTCGAATGCAGCGCGCGGGCGTGCGCGAGCTGCGCGCGAAGATCCGCCACGAGCGATCGCGGCAGCATCGTCACGCGGTCCTTCCGTCCCTTGCCGTCGCGCACCGTGATCTCGCCGCGCTCGAACTCGAGATCCTTCACCCGCAGCCGCAGACACTCGAGCAGCCGCAGACCCGCGCCGTAGAGCAGCGCGGCGACCAGACGCGACTCACCCGCGAGCGTCGCGAGCAGCGCCCGGACCTCGGCCTCTGTGAGCACGACCGGCAGGCGCGCCGGCATTCGCGCGCGAACCAGATCGTGAAGCTCGAGCTCGAGCGCCGGCGCGTCGAGAACGTTGCGGTACAGGAAGACGAGCGCCGCCAGCGCCTGGTTCTGCGTCGACGCCGCGACCCGACCGGCGACCGCGAGATGGGAGAGGAACGCGCTGACCTCGGCCGCGCCCATCGCGCTCGGGTGTCGCTTCCCGTGGAAGAGCACGAAGCGCTTCACCCACTGCGCGTACGCCTGCTCCGTGCGCCGGCTGTAGTGACGGACTCGACACGCCTCGCGCACCCGGTCGAGCAGCCGCACCTGCCGCTCCGAGCCCGCTCTGCCCCGCCCGCTCGTCCCGCCCACCTGAGGTCTCCCCGCGCGTGACGGACCGCAGAGCCGACGTCCCGAAGGCGCGACCGCGACCCGACGCACGCACTCTCGAGGGGCGAGAGACGAGAGCGAGAACCGAGCGCCCCGCAGCGCAGGCCACTCGTCGCCCGATCCTAGCGACATCCCCGAGCCCCCGGCAGTCACCGCCCACATCGCGCTCGCGCAAGTGTTACCGAGGCGCCACGTTCCGACGAAGGAGCTGAGCAGGGACGGAGACTTTGGTTGACGAGGCCGCTGCCGCGCGAAATGATACCGAGGCGCCGGTCAGGGTGTCCGGTGCAGCACAATATTTGTTAGGCAGCACGCCACGCCCCGGTTGCTTGCTTGTATATACAGATGTATGCTTGCGGGGTGCGCTTCGCGTGGGATCTCCGCAAGAGTGCAGAGAACCTACGAGTGCGCGGATTCGACTTCGAATTCGCGACCCTGGTCTTCGAGGGTGCCACGCTGGAGCGTCAAGACGAACGCCGGGACTACGGAGAGCATCGAGTTGTCGCGATCGGATTGGCTCAGGGGCTCGCGCTCACCGTCGTCTACACAGATCGGGTCGAGGCCGGCGTTGCAGTTCGTAGAATCATCTCGGCTCGGATGAGCAATCGCCATGAACGCCAAGCGTACTTCGAAGCGCTCGCGCAAGAGTGAGAAGCCCCGTCGGGGTAGAGCGAACCTAGCCCGTCTCCGCAAAGCGACGGAGCGGACGATTCGGCGAAGTTCTCCACCGGAACTTGCCGATCTTCCGGCCGACTTCTTCGAGTCGGCGTCGATCGTTCATCCCGCGCCGAAGCAGCCGATCTCGCTGCGTGTCGATGAGGACGTTCTGAAGTGGTTCAAAGCACAGGGACCCAGATATCAGTCGCGAATCAACGCGGTGCTCCGCGCCTACATGGCAGCGATTCAAAAGGGTGCTGCCTAATATCTGTTGGGCGGACAGAGAATCCTGATGAGCGATCCCGTGATGAGCGACGGAGACAAGCAGCTCTTCACGATGTTCGCCGTCGCCTTCCTCGTACTTCAGATTGCGAAGTACTTCTTCCGCCCTCGAGCCAAGCCTAGTGCTTCGGACGCCAAGACAAAGCAAAGCGCCCAGGTCGACCACGACGAGTGAGCGCGACCACTACCTTCACCCCGACACGGTAACGGCGGACGTGCCCCAGACCTGTCCGCCTACGGTGCTCAGTCGACACACACCTATCTGAGGAGACGCATGAGCTGGATCCACCCTGTGCCGCCCAACAAGGGCTTGCAGCTGCCGAGCGCCCGCTTTGGTCTGTCCACCACCGGGAGCGTCTGGCATCATACGGTGTAGGTTCAATCAACAACGCGGCGCGGGCTCTCGCAGCTGAAGCCCAAGTCGTTAGGCCGCACAAGCCACCATTAATTGCTCTCGGAGGGCGTCCGAATGCAGAACCCCCAATCGATCAAGCGCCCGCTGCGGGCACATGATGTCTCAGCCGAGATCTGGTACGCCGGGACGGACCGCGAGATTCGTGGCCGAGCACTCTGCGATGTTGGAGGCAAGGCCAAGGTCGGCGTTGGCTTGATGGAACTTCCCCCAGGCTCGAACACGAAACCAAGCCATTGGCACTCTCACGAGGAAGAACACCTTTACGCGCTATCTGGCTCAGCAGTCCTTCACCTCGGCACGGAGCAGCACCAATTGGCAAGCGGTTCATACGTCTGCTTCCCAGCAAACCAAGCGGCTGGGCACCATCTCGAAAATCTGGGCCCCGAGGCTTTCGTGTACCTCATCGTGGGTGAACGTATCTCCGATGACAAAGTCACTTACCCGAGTGCGGCCTAACCCCTCGCTCAAGCGGAGTGATCTTCCCCGGGTAAAGTGGACACGGGGTTAAGAGACTGAGACAGTCGGGATCTTCTCATAGTCCTCCGGTGACTTGTAGCCGAGTGTCGAGTGCAGGCGCGTTCGGTTGTAGAAGCCTTCGATGAACTCGAAGATCGCGGCGCGTGCTTGCTCCCGCGTTCGATAGTGCTCGTGGTACACGAGCTCGGTCTTGAGCGTGTGGAAGAAGCTCTCCGCGACGGCGTTGTCGAGGCAGTTGCCCGGTCGGCTCATGCTGCACACGATTCCGTGTCGATCGAGCAGCTCTTGGTAGGACGCCGAGGCGTACTGACCGCCCCGATCCGAGTGATGCACGAGTCCCGGCGCGGGCCGCCGGCGCGCGAGGGCCATTCCGAGTGCGTCGAGCGCGATCGCCTTCGCGACGCTCGCATTCATTGCCCAGCCCACGATGCGGCGCGAGAAGAGATCGATCACGATCGCCAGGTGCAGCCAGCCTTCCCCCGTGCGAACGATCGTGATGTCGGCCGCCCAAACTTGGTCCTTCCGATCCGCGTGGAAGCGTCGTTCGAGCACGTTCGGAGCGGACGGCATCTCCTCTCGCTTGGTTGCAATCGCGCGAAAGCGACGCTTGGTCTTCGAGCGGATTCCCTCGTCGTGCATGAGCCGCGCGACTCGATGGCGTCCGCAGGCGACGCCTTGCTTGCAAAGCGCGGCGTAGACACGCGGCGAGCCGTAGATCGCAGGACTGCGCGCGTTGATCCTTCGAATCCGCTCGGTGAGCGCAGGGTTCTCATGCTCGCGCACGCTCCGAGGCCGACACCGCCACGCGTAGTAGCCGCTGCGGGAGACCTCGAGGACCGCGCACATCACGCCTACTCGGGAAGTCCCCCGATGCTCCTGGACGAACCGGAACTTCATTCCTGGTCGTCCGCGAAGTAGGCCAGTGCATTTTTCAGGATGTCCCGCTCTTGGGTCATCCGTTCGAGCCTCTTGCGCAGATCGGCGTTTTCCTGGGCGTCAGGTGAGCGAACGCCCCGATCCGGGAACACCTCCGCGGGCCGCTTCTTCTCGAGCGGGTCCTTCCAGCGTTGAAGCAAGCTGCGGGCAATGTCGAGGCTCTGCGCGACGTCGGTCGCTGCGCGGCCCTGCTTCAGGAGAGCGACGGCGTCCTTCTTGAACTGCGGAGTGAACGTTCTTCGAATCCGTGATTCTCGAGGTATGAGGCACCTCTCTGCGGATCATGGTAGACCCTGTCGAGGTGTCCACTTCCTTGGGGAAGTGCCGACGAGCGCCCGCTTCGGTCTGTCCACCACCGGAAGCGTCTGTCATCATTCGGTGTAGGTGCAATCAACAACGCGGCGCGGGCTCTCGCAGCTGAAGCCCAAGCCGTTGGCCAACACCCACTGCCTATCACGAAAGGAGATCCCCCATGAGCAACAAGAAGAAACTCACCACCAGCGGCGGCTGCCCCGTCGTCGACAACCAGAACGTCATGACCGCCGGTCCGCGTGGCCCGCAGCTGCTACAGGATGTCTGGTTCCTCGAAAAGCTCGCTCACTTCGACCGCGAGGTGATCCCCGAGCGGCGCATGCACGCCAAGGGTTCGGGCGCGTACGGCACTTTCACCGTCACCCACGACATTGCGAAATACACCCGCGCCAAATTCCTCTCGGCAATCGGCAAGAAGACCGAAGTCTTCGCCCGCTTCTCCACCGTGGCCGGCGAGCGCGGCGCGGCCGATGCCGAGCGCGACATTCGTGGCTTCTCCGTCAAGTTCTACACCGAGGAAGGCAACTGGGACATGACCGGCAACAATACGCCGGTGTTCTTCCTGCGCGATCCTCTGAAGTTTCCCGACCTCAACCATGCGGTCAAGCGCGATCCGCGCACCAACCTGCGCAGTGCCGAAAACAACTGGGACTTCTGGACACTGCTACCCGAAGCGCTGCACCAGGTCACCATCGTCATGTCGGACCGCGGCCTGCCCGCCAGTTACCGCCACATGCACGGCTTCGGTTCACACACCTTCAGCTTCATCAACGCGCGAGAACGAGCGCTACTGGGTCAAGTTCCACTTCAAGTCGCTGCAGGGCATCAAGAACATGACGGACGCCGAAGCCGAGGCCGCCGTCGGCGTTTGCCGGGAAACGCACCAGCGCGACCTGTATGAAGCCATCGAGCGCGGCGAGTTTCCCGAAGTGGCAATTTGCCGTGCAGGTGATGCCGGAGAAGGATGCCGAGAAAGTGCCCTACCATCCCTTCGACCTGACCAAGGTCTGGCCGCACAAGGACTACCCGCTGATCGAAGTCGGTATCCTCGAACTCAACCGCAATCCGGAGAATTACTTCGCCGAGGTCGAGCAGGCCGCCTTCAATCCTGCGGCCGTGGTGCCTGGCATTTCCTTCTCGCCGGACAAGATGCTGCAGGGCCGCCTGTTCTCGTATGGCGACGCGCAGCGTTACCGGCTCGGCGTGAATCACCAGCAGATTCCGGTGAATGCGCCGAAATGCCCGGTCCACAACTACCACCGCGACGGCGCCATGCGCGTCGATGGCAATCACGGCAGCACGATTGGCTACGAGCCGAACAGCAAAGGCGAGTGGCAGGAGCAGCCGGACTTCCGCGAGCCACCGCTGGCGAATCGACGGTGCCGCCGACCACTGGAACTTCCGCGAAGATGATGACGATTACTACAGCCAGCCGCGCGCCTGTTCCAGCTGATGAGCCCGGCGCAGCAGCAGGTGCTGTTCGAGAACACCGCCCGCTCGGTCGGCGGCGCCTCCAAAGAAGTGCAGTTGCGCCACGTTCGCAATTGCCTGAAGTGCGACCCGGCCTACGGCACCGGTGTGGCCAAGGCGCTGGGCGTTCCGTTGAGTGAAGTGCCAAAGTAACCGGCGTCGGCTGACCCAGCGCTCAACCGGACGCTGCGCGAAAAAGCTGTGCAGCGCCGGTCAGCTCTACGTTGGGCGGCGTCAGCAGCTCGGAGAAGTGACCGATGAGCGACCAGACGTTGACCTGCACCTGCAGGAAGGTTGCCCTTGGGCTTGAAGGCGGCCCGATCGTGAGCGTTGAGTGCCTCTGCGCTGACTGCCAGAACGCGGCGACGCAATTGCAGTCGTGGCCTGATGCTCCTCTCGTATTGGATCAGAATGGTGCGACGCGGTTCGTCCTCTACCGCAAGGACCGCGTTCGGTGTCTCACGGGAGAGGAGTGGTTGCGAGAGCACCGGTTGACCGAGGATTCCAAGACACGGCGCGTCGTTGCGGTGTACTGCAAGACACCCATGTTTCTGGAGTTCAAGAACGGGCATTGGCTGAGCATCTACGGCGGTCGTTGGCCGGAAGAAACCCTGCCTCCACTCGAGATGCGGACGATGTGCCGCGATCGGCCCGAAGATGTCGAGCTCCCAGACGACGTGCCCAACCCCAAGACTCACACCCTGGCGTTCTACGCGAGACTCCTTCGAGCTTGGGCTGCCATGGGGTTTCGAACGCCAGAGGTGGGGTTTGTGCACGGAAAGCTCGAAGCCCAGTGACTTGCTGGTCGGAGGCAGACGCCGCCCAACAAGGCGTATCTGGACTCCTCGTTCAAGCGAATTCTGAATCGGCGATCGACCTGAGGCGGTGAGTTCGAACTGCAGTCGTATCTCCGGCCTCTTTCGTGGAGCGCTCGGCTCCGGGCCATGATGGGAAGTCGCGCGGGGTGCCAATCGCTGACAGCGGCCTTGGTGGCCAAGCTTGTTGTCGGCATCGTCCCCGCGCCGGTCAGAACCCGTGCGCCATCAGGAACGGTCGCTCTCGGTGCAGATCGAGTTCAGGGCACTCCGCACTCATTTCGGAGTTGGAAGGGCTCTTCGTTGCGCCACACCGCCCAGACGATACGCGCGAGCTTGTTGGCGAGTGCGACGGCGGCCTCGTTGTGGCCGCGAGCCGTCTCGCGCGCGAGTGCCCAGGCGCGCAGGCCGTCGCGTGGGGCGTTGCTGCGCTTGGCGTGGGCGAGCACGGAGCGCGCGCCGTGGACGAGCAGCATGCGCAGGCAGGGATCGCCGCGTCTGCTGATGCGGCCGAGCTCGCGCAAGAGACTCCGAACAGTGTTGAGCCGCACGGTTCTCGCCGCCATCCAGCTCGAGCGCATGCGGTGCAGCGCCGCGAGCACGTGCTGATCGACGGTCTTGATCGGGACCGTGCAGAGACCGTCGTTGCGCAGCGCTTGGAGCCGCGCCCTCGCGTCGGCGCGGTCGGTCTTGTTGCGCAGCAGGTGGCGGCGAACCGCATGGGGCGGAAGCAGGACGACCGAGCGTCCGTAGCTCTCCGCGGTTCGGCCCCAGAAGTGCGCGGTGCCGCAGGCTTCCATCACGATCGTGGCGGGCGCTTGCGCGGCGAGGAAGCTCGAGAACTGGCCGCGCGTCAGCCGACGCCGATCGTTGTATGCTCGTGCACGTGGGCTCCTCCTCCCCAGAGCTTCTGGGGTCGAGGCGACTCTGGCACTCGATGCCCCGCGAGTCGCGGGGGGAGTCCATCCCATCGCTGCAGCTGACCGGGCCACGGCGCGTTCCAATCGGTCTTCGCTATCGTTTGGCATTGAAAATCGGGCGCTTCCGGCCACCAGCGGCGGCGCGCCCGGCAGCTGAGCGCCCGATCCGTGGGGCGGACCGTAGCGACCCGAGGTACCGGTAAGTCGAACTGCGTACGATGCGAGGTTCCCGATGAGCACCACCATCTCGACCAGCGACTCCAACGAACGTTCGGATGTGGGGTCATGGTGGCAACGTCACCGGCGACAAGTTTCGCTCGCTGTCCGAATCGTGCTGGTTCTCTCCATCGCGGTCGGAGGGATCTGGTGGTTCCTCTTTGCGCCGGTCGCGGTCACCACCCACACGGTGGCGACCGGAACAATCGCCGCTGAGGTCATGGGCACCGGCACACTGGAGGCGCGCACTTCAGCGATTGTCGGACCCAAGATCGGCGGGCTGATCGTGAGTATCTCCGTCGATCAAGGGGATCGGGTGAAGGCTGGCTCCCTCATGTTTCAGTTGGAGGACAGCGACATCAGGCAGCAGGTCCAGATGGCGAAATCCGAGGTCGCGGCAGCGATGGCGACATTGGATAGGCTTGGTGCCGCGCGGCGGCGGGCGGCGGCGGTGCTCGCTCAGGCGAAGACGAACCACAAGCGGATTGACGAGTTGCTCTCGAGCAAGGTGGTGTCGCAGCAAGATCTCGACAAGGCGTTCGAGGCCTTGTCGATCGCCGAAGCCGAGTTGTCCACCGCTGGTGCGGCAATCATCGAAGGAGAGAAGCGGATGGATGCCGCGGAACGATTCCTGGAGTACCAGCGAGCCCGCCTCCACGACACCACGATCGAAGCGCCGTTCGATGCGCTGGTCGTGCGGCGCGAGCGAGAGGCTGGCGACGTCGTAACCGCCGGGACGTCGGTGCTGCAACTGGTGTCGACGGATCAGATGTGGATCACGTCGTGGGTGGACGAGACCGAGTTGGCGCGACTCGCCAAGGACCAGCCGGCGCGCGTGGTGTTCCGCTCCGAGCCCGGCGTTGCCTATGAGGGCGTGGTGGCACGAGTCGGGCGCGAGGCCGACCGCGAGACGCGCGAGATCGTGGTGGACGTGCGGGTGGAGAAGTTGCCCGCGAACTGGGCCGTGGGCCAGAGAGCCGAAGTCTACATCCAGGTCGACCGCAGAGACGGCGTGACAACCCTCCCGGCGTGGCTGGTTCTGGTTCGAGATGGAAGGACGGGCGTCATGTGGGACGACGACGGCACGGCCAAGTGGCGGGAGATCACGGTAGGGCTGCGCGGGCGCGAGAACGTCCAAGTCACCGGCGGCTTGTCGCCCGGCGATGTCGTCGTGAGCCTGGCGGCGCAGAGTTCGGGGCCGCTGCGAGACGGGCGGAGGATCAGGCCGGAATGAACCTGGCCGCCCGCGACATCCGGTACAGCCTTGGCCGCTTCGTCCTCACGACCATCGGTGTGGGGATGCTTCTGATGGTCGTGATGGGTATGGGTGGCATCTATCGCGGGCTGGTGGATGATGCGTTGGTTGTGACACGCGGCGTCGGAGCCGACCTGTGGGTCGTGCAGCACAGCACGCGCGGACCCTTCGCCGAAGTCTCCCGCCTGCCGCGCAGCGTCGTTGATCGTGTTGCCGCGGTGCCGGGTGTGACCGATGCCCGCGAGTTTGTGTTTCACACCATTCAGCGCGAGCACCGGGGCCAGCCGCTGCGAATGGGCGTGCTGGGCCTCGGCTGGCCCACCGACAAGGGCGAGGGGCTGCCCCTGGTCGCCGGTCGGGTGCTCGCCCAGAACCACTACGAGATGATCGCCGACGAGTCGCTGGGACTGGCGCTCGGTGAAAGGCTGCGGCTGGGCAAGGAGACCTATGCGGTGGTCGGGCTGACCCGCGCCATGGTCTCTTCCGGCGGCGACGGTATCGCGTGCTTTACCAGCCGCGATGCACAGGCAATTCAGTTCGACGAGCCTGGCGAATCGGCCCGGCTGGAGCGCCAGGCCCGACGCGCTCGCGCGGACGAGATCGACTTTGGCCGTACGCAGCCGTCGGTACTGGAGCGAGCGTCGGGCTCGTCTCGCGCCATCGCCGCGCTCCCGGGTCCGTCGGTGAGTGCCGTGATCGCACGGCTCATGCCCGGCGCCGACCCGGACGCCGTGCTGCGGACGTTCGATGGTTGGAGCGATGTCACGGCGTATTCCGCGGCGCAGCAGGAGGACCTGCTCCTGAAGGGGAGCGTGGACCGCGCTCGCCGGCAGATTCTGCTCTTCCGCGTGCTCCTCACCGTCATCTCCGCGGTCATCATGGCCC
>CAVPHD010000009.1:0-389865 GCA_963704165.1 uncultured delta proteobacterium
TTGTTCCATAGTTCATAAGAAATTGCTCCGAATGCGTAAACCGGGTATATGCGCCAAGTTGCGATCTTGGACCAAATCTATCGCCAGCAAAGGCTCATCAGGCGTCGTTATCAGCCGCAGTTGGATGGTAGCTGCCTTCCACCCAGACGCTGGTGTCAGGGCCAACTTCTTTCTTCCAGACGGGAACGATCTCTTTGAAGCGGTCAATGCCATAGCGGGCGGCGTCGAAGACGGCCTGGTCTCGATGTCCTGACGCGCAGGCGACCAAAGTCGTCATGTCGCCGATATCCAGCCGGCCGATACGCTGCACGATGGCGATCCCTTTGACGGTCGGCCAGCGGGTCCAAATTTCGCGCGCGATTTGCGCCATTTTCTGTTCTGCCATCTCGCTGTACGCTTCATATTCCAGATAGAGGGTATCAGCCGGCAGTCCGGTGCGTGCTGTTTGGCCGCGAACGGTGCCGGTAAAAGTGACGACGGCGCCAATATCCGGCTGTGTGAGGCGGGCATGAATGGCGTTCAGGTCCGGCGGCGTGCTGCTAATGGCGAAGAAGGCTGGATGCGGCGCGTTTCGCCGCCGCTGACGGGGGGGAACAGGGCGACGTCATCCCCTGGCTGGATAATGTTTTCGGCAATGCAAATGCTTTGTTGACGGCGACAAGGACCGTTGGGATGGCCGGGCGGGACATTCGGGGATGACCGTTCGATCTGATCGAGCAGCGGCGCGACCGTGAGGGGCGGTTCGATCGGCACCGAAAGTCGGCGTTGACCGGCGTGTTCTTTGAGGGTGGCAAATAGACGGATCGTCACCGGCATTGGTTATGCTCCTGTCCAGTATCTTCGGCGGGCACGTCGCCTTCGCCGAGCGGCCACTCCCCGCTCCGGCCACCGGATTTATGGACAAGGTGCACGTTGGTCAGCCGCATGCCGCGGTCGACGGCTTTGGCCATGTCGTAAATGGTCAGTCCGGCGATAGAAACGGCCGTTAGCGCTTCCATCTCGACACCTGTCTTTCCGCTGACCCGAACCGTTGCTTCGATGTCCACGCGACTCGCCGCAGGATTGGGCGTGCAGGTCACGTCGATATGGCTGAGCAGCAGAGGATGGCACAGCGGTATCAGCTCGCTGGTATGTTTGGCGGCCATGACGCCGGCCAATTGCGCAATGGTTAAGACATCCCCTTTCTTGAGCTGTCCTTCCATAATAAGTTGCAACGTTTCCGGCTGCATGTGTACGCCCACGGGCAATGGCCACACGCTCGGTGTCTGCTTTATGACCGACGTCCACCATTTTAGCCGGCCGGATTCGTCAAGATGGGTTAACTGTTTTTCCATATCTACGGTATTATAGAGGTCAGCAAAGTAGATTGCGAGTAACAAGAGCCACGTTGAATTTCCGCTCTCCTTTGAAACTATGAAATGAATTCTACGACACCATTTACTTTTCCCCTCATCTAGACGATGTTGCCTTATCGTGCGGCGGGCAAATTATTTTCGCACAACGGCCGGTCAATCTGTCCTGGTCGTGACGATTGCGGCCGGGGATCCGACCGGGCGGCTGTCTGAATTTGCGCAGCTGCTTCACGATCGCTGGGAGTTGGCGGCCGAAGTCGTTGCTGCCCGGCGGCAAGAGGACAGGCCGGCATCGCCATATGTTGGGCGCCGACTGTCAGCATTGGGAGATACCGGATTGTATCTATCGGTGCAACCGGAGACGGGCTGCCGCTGTTACGTTTCGGCCGATATTTTCGGCGCGATCCACTGCAGAATCGTTATCGCTGCTGGAAGTTGGCCCAGCAGATAGCGGCGTTGCCTGAACGAACCGGATGGCGGCGCCGTTGACGATGGCCACCATGTGGACCATCAGGTCGTCCGGTTGGCCGCCGAGCGGGTTTGCAGCGCGAAACTTTTCTATTATGAAGATTATCCTTACGTTCAAACAGCGGCAGCGCTGGCGAACTGATTTCGGTTGACGATGAAGAATGGCAGTGAGGTGATACCAGTCTTGTGAAGGTTGATCTGGCGGCCAGGGTGGAAGCGTCAGCGGCTTTTGAATCGCAGATAAGCACTTTTTTTAACGGCCGTCCGATATGGCTCAACAAATCAAACGATTACGTTGAGATCAAAAAAGAGTGGTGGAGAACGCCTCTGGTCGGCGTGATGGGGCACCGTCGGATAATTACGGTATCTTACGATCCCTTCCCTTGATTAAATAGGGTAGGTCAACTTATAATTGGAACAGAAACGGAGAGGCTATCATTAAATTATGGGGCGATTGACAACAAGGCAGCTGCAACCAAACGCAGGGGCAACGAAAAAGTTAGCGCTTAGGGCCAGTTTGCAGCCCGGCGATACACTGCAAGAGCGGTATCGTATTGTTGGCACGCTGGGCGTTGGCGGTTTTAGTTCGGTTTACCAGGCCCGCGACATGCGTTTCCCCAATGCACCAAGCTGTGCGCCATCAAAGAGATGGTCATTTCGGCCCCCGACCCCCAAATCCGCGAGTTAACCATCAAGTCGTTTGAGCGCGAAGCCAGCATGCTGGCGATGCTCGACCATCCCGCCATTCCCGACATCTCCGATTATTTTACGGAAAAGGATCGCAGCTATTTGGTTATTGATCTGATTCGGGGCAAAGATTTGGAAGCGTGGCTGGATGATCTAATGAATTTCTGGATCAGGAGACGGCATTGGAGTGGGCGGTGCAGTTGTGCGATGTGCTGGCCCATTTGCACAACCAAAAGCCCCAGCCCATTGTTTTCCGCGATTTGAAGCCGTCTAACATTATGTTGGACCAGTACAATCGTATTCGGTCTATTGATTTTGGTATTGCCAAGTTGTTTGAAACGGAACAGGGGACAATGATCGGCACGGAGGGGTATTCGCCGCCGGAGCAATATCGCGGGCAGGCGACACCGGCGGGCGACGTTTATGCGGTGGGGGCGACGTTCCATCATTTCTGACGCGCCAGGATCCGCGCCTGGAGCCGCCGTTTACATTTGCCGAACGGCCGATTCATGCGGTGAATCCGGACGTTCGGCCTTTGAAGCGATGATTATGCGCTGTCTCGCGTACGATCCCAAGGATCGGTATCCCGCACGCGATGGCCTTGCGTGCGAGGCGTCTGCTGACTCATTGGGCAGGCGACAGCAGGTCGTCGATTGCGGCCGAACGGCGGTTGACGCGGCAGCCGCGTTGGTGGTAGGCGCAGGTGGCCCCGACCGCTGAGGAGCGCCAACGGGTACTCAGCGGTAAGCCGATTGTGTCCGGTGCGATTGGTTAGCTGTGGGCATTTAAGTGTGAAGATGAAATTCGCTCAAAAAGCGGCCGTTACCGACGACATGGCTTTATCGGCGCCTATGACAACAATCTGTACGGCCCTCGCCGACCGTAACGGGCGAGTTTTTGTGGAAGCATCCTACCGCCGACGGCCTTGGTTCCTCGCCTTTCGTTTACGAAGACGCGTGTTTGTCGGCTCGGCGGACGAGCACCTGTATTCGCTTAAATTTGCGCAGCGGTCGGCAGAACTGGCGTTAAGCCACGCAACGGGTCGTTTATTCCTCTCCGGTGGTTCGCTTTGATCACGCCTTTATTGGTTCGGATGACGGATATGTTTATGCGGTTAACGTCAATCATGGAAAAGCGTCTGGAAAGCGCAATGTCTTTAATCGCCGTTCGCTCGACCCCGTTTGTGGATGAAGAGCGAGTTTTTTTGGTACGGAAGGGGGCTATGTTTATTGTCTTGAAATTGCTACGGGCAAGGTGAAGTGGCAGTTCAGGCAAACGGGCCGTCACCTCCTCGCCTGTGGTGCAGAGGACCTGCTGGTCGTGGGCTCCATGGATGAGACGGTTTATGCGCCTGGATGCTAGTTCTGGCTGGGCCATCTGGCGATTTCGGACGCCGGCGTCCTATTGTTTCGTCGCCGGTTATTCACGAGCACGTCACCTACATTGGCTCATCTGACGGCAGTCTGTACGCGATTGACATGGATTCGGGCCGGCAGGTCTGGGCATTCGAGACCAAGGGGCAGGTCGCTTCTTCGCCGGCAGTGTGGCATGACGCCGTTTATTTTGGGAGCACCGACGGTGTTGTTTATAGTGTCGGCTTAAAGCGAGGCGAGCTGCGCTGGCAGTTCAAAACGGACGGGCCGGTCATTTCGTCTCCAACCATATACAAGGATATGATGTACCTGGGATCTACAGACCACAATCTGTATGCATTTTCGGTTTAGCATAACGGTGGTAATAATGAGTGAAACGACGGAACAGGTGAACAGCCATGAGAAAGAGGGTCAGGACGAGCCGCCGCAGCCAGGCAGCGCCGCAGCCGGACAAGGGCAGTCTGGTGTGATCTCCGACCCTCTACAGCTGAGCGCGAACCTGCCAAGGATAACAGCACTTCTCTCGAAACGGCCGCTCTTGAGCCCCGACCTGACGCGGAAAATGTGCTGCTCGCTATGAGCCAGCACGCGCGCGCAAATGCCGGCGAACCTGCTATGCGCGTCGCCAAGCGGTGCGGCGTTGGCGCCGTCCGCGAGCGAAATGAAGATTCATGCCTTGTCTTTACCTCTGAAACGGGCGGGCATTTCCCGCTGCTTCCTTTTGGTCTGTATGTGGTTGCGGACGGGATGGGTGGGCACAAGAATGGCCACATTGCCAGCAAAATTGCGTTCTCTGCGGCCGCAAAGCACGTTATCGAGAGAATTTATCTACCGTTGCTCCAAATGGATGGCTTACCCGGCGCCACTCCGATTCAGGAAGTGCTGGAAGATGCGGTTCAGCTGGCACACCGGGCCCTGTTTGATCCGACTGACGGAGATGGACAGCGGTACGACGCTGACAATTGCTCTTGTTTTGGCGGCCTGCTTATGCGGCCCATGTCGGCGATACGCGGATTTATTTACTCGACGGGCGACCGATCAGAGACAGTCACTATCGACCACTCGCTGGTTCAACGGCTGCAAGATGTGGGGCAGCTGACTGCAGAAGAGCGGCAGTCTTCTATGAGTACCGGCACGTTCTGCTGCGCGCGGTTGGCCAGGGAGAAGAGCTGGCTGTTGATACGTACACGCGCCTGCTGCCGAAAAAGGGCAGGCTGCTGCTGTGCACCGATGGGTTACATGGGCTGCTGCCTGATTATGAGATAGCCATGAAGCTGCAGGGAGAAAAACCGGTTAGAGCCTTGGCCGATGATCTATATGATGCCGCGTTTGAAGCTGGCGGATACGACAATATTACGGCCATTGTCGTTGACTTCGATCGGTAAGTCAGCAATTGTCGTGCCAGGGCGCCACCACGGTGGCGTCGCGCGAGTCCATGGAGATCGGCGCGTCGAGCTCGTCGTTCACGAAGAAGATGAACGAGACCGTCCGCGTGCGCGGATTGCCGCGCAGGATCTCCGCGAGCCGGACACCGTCGATCACCGCGAGGTCGATCGGGCAGATCACCGCCTCGGGCACACGCTCGAGCGCGAGTTCGAGCGCGGACGCACCGTGAGGCGCGATCTCGACGAGGTGTCCGCGACCGGTGCAGGCCTCCGAGATGGCTTTCGCGCGGCCTCGGTCGTGATCGGCGATCAGCAGGCGCATGCTAGCCCCGCACCCCGAACCCGGTCTCGGCCCGCAGCCGGAACGTCATGTGCTCGATCAGCACCGGGTCGTTCGAGTGAAAGATCGGTCGTGCACCGTCGGCGCGGGGTTTGCCTGCGACGAGCGCGTACGGCGGACCCTCCCCGAAGCGCACGATCCAGGACGTGTCGGCCGAGACGTTCGGTGGAAGTGAGAGCGCGGTCACGGCCTGACCCGATGGGATCGTATCGCCATCGGTGGCGACGAAGACCTCCGTCGCGGATTCCATGTCTCCGAGCGCGGCGAGCGGCGCCAGGAATCGCGGGCGCTCCGGTCCGGGGGCCAGAAACAGCAGTCCCCGGTCACGCGGACGCGAGACGAGGTCGTTGATCAAGAGCTCCGCCGCCTCACCCGCGAAATCGCGGGGCAACCACTGCGCGCGGTCGAGCAGGCGCGCGCCGATGGCCGAAAGTGGCGTCTCCGGCTCGATTCCGAGCTCGTGCACCACGCTCTTGTGTTCCTCCAGGACGCGCCGCTGGGCGGCGGCGGCAAGGGCCTCCAGGGTCTCTCCGTCGGTGGGGAAATTGGCGACACCCAGCGCCGGGCTCGCGGCCAGCTTGGCCTCGGAGATGACGTCGCGCAGACGCTGTGCGATGCGACGCTTCAGCACCACGCCACCCAGGGAGTCGGTGTCGGTCACGAGCACCCAGAAGCGATGGCCGTCCTCGGCCGCGAGAACGTCCGTCGTGCGGAGCGTGCGCCGGAAGGCCGCAACCATCGCGGGCAGAGCGGCGAAGTCCCGTTTCGCGTCGAAGTTCTCGAGGTCGACACAGAGCAGCGAGAGTCGGCGGCCGAAACGCTGCGCCTTGTGCACCTCGGTTCGACCCACCTCTTCGAGGAACTCGCGGCCCGGTAGACCCGTGCGGCTGTCGCAGAAGCTCGAGCGCGCGAACCGCTCGCGTTCCTGCACGGCCTCCAGCGCCGACGCCGCAATCCCGCCGATCTGCCCTGCAAGCTCGATCTCGCGCGGGCCGAACCCGGCGCCTCCGGCCGGAGCGAGTCGAGCGAGCGCGATCAGCACGCCATCGCGGGCGAGGGGAACCAGCAGCGGCGACTCCCCGGCGCCATCTCCCCGCCGAGACTCCAGGACGGGCCGCCTTGGAGCAGAAGCTCCGCGCGGGGCTCAGCTTCCGGCTTCCAGATCTCGGCCGTCAGGACGGCCGGCGAAGGGCCCACGACGAGCGTACGACCGAGCTCGCCCATCCACACGAGGCTCCGCCCAGATCTCGACCGTTCCGGCCCGGCACTCGAGCTTGAGAAGGTCGGCGATACCGCGCGCCACCGCCTCGGTCGAACGCTGGCCGAAGAGCGCGAGCGAGCGCTCGAGCACGGAGACCCGGCCCATCAGGAGCAGATTCTCGTCGATCAAACGCGGCTCTCGCCGGATCGCGCGTGCCAGCGGATGGACCAGGCGCGAGACGCTCTCGAGCAGCGCCGATCGTTCCAGCGGCTTCTGCAGACAGTCGCCGACGCCGGCGCGCAGCGCCGAGACTCCCCAGCGCGGATCCGGCGAGCTGCTCACGGCGAGCAACGCCGCGGCGGGCCAGCGCGAACGCATGCGAGCGACCGCGCCGCCACGTCCGGGCCCGCTTGCACGGGGTCGAAGATCAGCAGGTCCGGCGCGTCTGCCGAGGCCCTGCACACCGGCGATCTTCCCCTCGGACTCGACGGAGCGAACCGCGTAGCCGGCCTCCGAGAGCACGCCCTCGACGAAGCTCCGGAAGTAGAGCTGCTCGTCGATCGCCAGAATCCGCGCCTTGGGAGCCAATCCTCTCCTCGGTCCGCGCCGGACGCGGTCCCTGCTCGAGCGCGAACGAGTCTCCCCGAATGCGCCTGCAGCTTACTGATTCTTCCTTGTCGGCGCTGAGGAGTTTTTTTTCAGCCCGAGCCGAGAGTGGCGACGCCGAGCAACGAGTGAGGCGTGCAGCCGGTGATGTCCACGTCGAGATAGCTGCCGAGCTCGACGGGCCGCGTGGCGTGGAAGTTCACCACGCGGTGCTGCGGGCAGCGTCCGGTCAGCTGCCCGGATCCGTGGCGGCTCGAACCTTCGACGAGCACCTCCGTTCGCTCGCCGACACGCGCGCCATGGGCGTCGAGCGTGAGCTCGCGCTGCAGATCCTGGACGCGCTCGAGGCGAGCCTGCACCAGGCCGTCGTCGATCTCGGCCAGCCCGTGGCGTTGCGCCGGCGTGCCGGGGCGCTCGGAGTACTTGAACGAGTAGCTGTCGGTGAATCGCAGCCTCCCTCATCAGGCTCAAGGTCTGCTCGAAGTCCGCCTCGGTCTCGGTCGGATAGCCGACGATCAGGTCGGTCGTGATCGCGATCTCCGGTCGAGCCGAGCGCACGCGCGCGACGATGTCCAGGTAGGTCTCGCGGTCGTAGCGGCGGCTCATCGCCGCGAGGACGCGCGACGACCCGCTCTGAACCGGCAGGTGCAGATGGGGGCAGAGCTGCGGGAACCTCCGCGAACGCCCGGATCAGCTCCGGGGTCATGAAGCATGGGTGCGGGCTCGTGAAGCGAATCCGGCGGATTCCCGGCACCTCGGCGACCCGCCGGATCAGCTCGGCGAACGCCAGCTCTCCCTCGACTCTGCCCGGCCGTGCCCGCCCGTAGGCGTTCACGGTCTGACCGAGCAGCGTGACCTCGCTGGTGCCGGCGTCCGGCGAGGGTCCGGACCTCCGCTCAGGATCTGCGCGCTCGGCCGACTCACCTCGCGTCCGCGCGTCCGCGGCACGACGCAGTAGGAGCAGAAGAGATCGCAGCCCTCCATGACGGTCACGAAGGCACGTCCGGGCGTCGGCGAGGCGTACTCCGGATGGCGCCCGGGCAGCTCGAAGCGGGCGTCGGCGGCATCGTCGTAGTCGACCCGAAGGCTCCGCTCGCGCTCCCGAGCCGCTTGCACCATCGCCGGAAGATGAACGAGGTTCTGGGGGCCGAAGACGAAGTCGAGGCGCGGGAACCGGCGCAGCAGGGATTCACCCTCCTGCTGAGCGACGCATCCACCGACGCCGACGATCAGTCCGGGCTCCTCGCGCTTTCGGGCGAGCAGAATGCCGAGTTCGGTGTACAGCCGGTGCTCCGCCTTTTCACGGACCGAGCAGGTATGGATCACCACGACGTCTGCAGCCTCGGCCCGATCGCTGGCCACCATGCCGCGAATGATGCAGAAGGTTGGCCATCTTCTGGGCATCGTGCTGGTTCATCTGACAGCCGAAGGTGCGGACATGGAATCGGCTCGAAGCGGCAACTTCGAGTGATTCTAGAGGTCGAATACCGGCACGAAAGCTGCGATCAGGCAACGACATGGTGGAGGTCTCTCAATGTCTCGATCGAAGGTATTGTCCAGGGTCCCATGGGCCGGTTTTGAAGGGTTGAAAAGGTAATTGACATCGACGGCTCCCCCGGCATAATCTGTCGACGATCGGACGCAGCGCGACAGGAGATCAAGACCGACATAGTTTTACGGAGAAGGCGGTGGAGACGACATTTCGGCTTTGAAATGTCCAACCTCTCACCCCCCACAGTCGCCACCGCCCTCTCCGACCCATCGACAGCCCCGGCAACCTGAAGGTTGTCGGGGCTGTTCGCGTTGGGTCGGGCTTCGCCTCAGAGCACGAGCTTGTCGACCAGGCGCGTGAGCTGTTTCAGGTTGCGGCACTCCTCGGCAACGTCGGTGTACGGCAGGTACTTGTCCATCACGCTGTCACCGAAGCCCCAGGCGCCGGGCGCCTCGGGGTTGATCCAGATGACGTTCTTCGCCTTCGAGTGCACCTCTCGCAGGCACCAGGCACGCGGGTCGTTGTAGTTGTTGCGCGCGTCTCCGATCACGACCACCGTCGTTCGGCTATCGATGGCCGACAGGTAGTCCCGCCAGAAGGTATGGAAGGCCATCCCGAAGTTGGAGCGGGTGTACGGATTGATCACCTCACCGCCATCGAGCGCGAGGTCGATGGCGTCGAAGATGTCGTGATCCCGAAAGAGCGGGCTGACCTCACCGAGCTCCGCGACGAAGACGAAGCTTCGGACCTTCGTGAAGCAGTCCTGGAGGCTGAAGATGAACTGGAGGAAGAACCGCGACACGTTCGCCACTGAGCTCGAAATGTCACATAGAACGACGAGCTTCGGCTTTTCCTTCTTCCGCTGCTTGAAGATCAACTCGAACGGCACACCACCGTGCGCCATGTTCCGGCGCATCGTCGTCTTCAGATCGAACTTGCCGCGTCGCTCGCGCTTGCGGCGCATCGTGATGACGCTCTTCAGCTTCTGCGCGAGCCGCTGAACGACCTCGCGCAGCCGGCGCAGGTCGTCCTCGGTCAAGTTGTAGAAGCTCTTCTCGAGCAGGCTCTCGCGGCGGAAGCGCTCGATGTAGTCGTGGTTCTGCTTGTCGAGTTCCCGCTCCGCGAACTGCCGCACGGCGCGACGTGCCGCTTCCTGTACCGCCTTCAGGAGCGCCTCCAACTCACCCAGGCGCTCCTCGTCCATGCCCTCTTCGCGCAAGCGGTCGAGCAGCGTCTTCAGCTCGCCGGACGCGCCCTCCATGTCCATCTGCTCGATCATCCGCCGCGAGAAGAAGCCGATCTGCAGCATGTTCCGGATGTTCTGAACCTCGGATTGCTCTCCCGCCTGCTGGATCAGTTGCTCGAGCGCGTTCGCGTCCATGCTGAGCAGCGCCTTCGCGAGCTCGGAGAGGTCGATGTCCATGTTCTCGAGCATCTCGCGCAGCTGCTCGAGCAGCCGCTCGAGGTCGAAGTCCCCGGGCATGCCACCGAGGGCCTGCTTCAGCTCGCTCTGTAGCTGATCGTGAAAACCGGACCAGAACAGGTCGAAGAGCCGGTCATAGGTATCGATGTCGTCGCCGCGCTTGACCATCGTTGCGCGCAGGGCGTCCCTGAACAGCTCGCGGTCCTCGAGCGGCATCTCGTCGATGGCGGCAAAAGCGTCGAGCGACTCCGCGACGGAGACGCGCACACCTGCCTTTCGTAGCAGGTTGGTGAACTCGACGAGCTTCTTTTCCATCTCAGTGCAACACGCTCTTCTTCGCGACAGGCGGAGCCGGCTCCGCGGCCGCGGCGGTTCCGGGCGCGGGCTGCGAACTCTGCGCTGCCTTCTCCGCGGCCTTCTTCTGCAGAAGCGCGTTCAGCTCGCTCTGCGCCTTCGCGATGTCGCCCTGATGCTTCAGAATCACGCTCATCGTGTCGTTCACGAGTTCGACGTCGAGAGAATCCGCGTTCAGCACCATCAGTGCCCGAGCCCAGTCGAGCGTCTCCGAGATCGACGGCGTCTTCTTCAGGTCGAGCTTCCGGATCCTCTGGATCAGCTCGACGATGTCCTGGACCAGCCGATCGCCGATTCCGGGCACCTTGAGCTCGAGGATGCGGATCTCCTCCTCGGCGGAGGGGAAGTCGATGTGCAGGTGCAGGCAGCGGCGCTTGAGCGCGTCGGTCATCTCTCTCGCGTCGTTCGAGGTCAGGAAGACCAATGGGATGTTCTTCGCCTGGATCGTGCCGATCTCGGGAACGCTCACCGTGTAGTCCGAGAGGACCTCGAGCAGGAAGGCCTCGAACTCGGGGTCGGACTTGTCGACTTCGTCGATCAGGAGCATCACGGGATCCACCGACGTGATTGCCTTCAGCAGGGGGCGCGCCACGATGAAGCGCTCGCTGAAGAAGACGTCGTCCTGCGCGGCGATCCGCTCGGAGGCGTCCTTCAGGGTCGTCGCGCCGGCGATCACTTCGCCGATCTTGTCGCGCAGCATCTGGGTATAGAGGAGCTGCTTGGAGTACTCCCACTCGTACAGGGCCTTCGATTCGTCGAGGCCCTCGTAGCACTGCAGACGAATCAGCTTTCGGCCGACCGCGGCGGCCACCACCTTCGCAAGGTCGGTCTTGCCGACTCCGGCGGGCCCCTCGACGAGCACCGGCTTGTTCAGCTTCGACGCCAGATAGACGACCGTCGCGATCTTCTTGCCCGCGATGTAGTTCTGGTCGAGCAGGCGCTTCTGGACTTCTTCCACGCTATCGAACATTCGATCTCCCTCGGCGGCTAGCGCGCGCCCGCGGCACGGACCGGCCTCTTTGTCTCGCTCGGCTCCGTGGCCCTCGCCAGAAGCTCTTCCAACCACTGCTCGCGCATGCGCTGCAGGCGCACGCCGTACTCAAGAATCATACGCCTGTACGGGTCTCCCTGGCGCTGGCCCAGATCCGCGAGCACCTGCTCCAAGCGCTCGGCCCGGCGCGAGGTCTCCTTCAATCGATCGCGCACCTGCGCGCAAGCGGCGTCAGAAGAGAGGTTCGCAAAAAAGCTGCAGCGCTGCAGAAAGCCGTCGCGCCAGAAGAATCCCAGCCGTTCGCTCGCGTCGTCAGGTGCGCCCCCCTCCAGCCAATGCCGGAAGGCCGCCCGACCCGATTCGGTCACGCGATAGAGGTGCTTGGTCGGGCTGCTGCGCTGCTCGACCACCTCTTTCACGATCCAGCCTCGCGCCTCGAGCTTCGAGAGAGCCGGATAGAGCTGCCCGTCGTTCAGCCCGAGGTCCTTCGAAAGCGTCTCCTCGAGGTGCTTCCGGATCGAGTAGCCGTGCGCCGGCGCATCCATCAGGACGCCGAGGATCGTGTACGCGACGGACATCTCGCTAGCTCATCAAATTGAGAATGTGACCGAGCTTCTCTCGCTTGGTTCGCAGGTACTCGAGGTTCTTGTCGTTGGGCCGCATCTCGAGCGGAACCTGCTCGACGATCTCGAGGCCGTACCCCTCGAGCCCGGCGCGCTTCTTGGGATTGTTCGTGAGCAGACGGAGCTTCGTCACGCCCAGATTGACCAGGATCTGTGCTCCGACGCCGAAATCGCGCGCGTCCGCGGGAAACCCGAGCCTCTCGTTCGCCTCGACGGTGTCGAGTCCTTCTTGATCCTGGAGCGAGTACGCGCGGATCTTGTTGAGAAGCCCGATTCCACGCCCTTCCTGGCGCATGTACAGAAGGATCCCCGAGCCCTCTTCCTGGATCATCTTCAGCGCGGTCTGAAGCTGCTCGCCGCAATCGCAGCGCAGCGAGCCGAACGCGTCTCCGGTCAGGCACTCGCTGTGGACTCGCACCAGCGTCGGCTCGTCGGGTCGGATCTCGCCGCGGACGAACGCCACGTGATCCACATGGTCGATCTCGTTCTTGAACACGATCGAACGGAAGTCGCCGAATTGAGACGGCAGGATCGCTTCGGCCGCGCGCGTCACGTGGCTCTCGCTGCGCAGTCGGTACTTGATCAGGTCGGCCACGGTCAGGATCCGCAGACCATGGCGCTCGGCGAAGATGCGCAGATCGGGAATCCGCGCCATCGTTCCGTCGTCGTTCATGATCTCGCAGATCACGGCCGCGGGCTGCATCCCCGCCAGACGCGCGAGATCGACCCCGCCCTCGGTCTGACCGGTTCGCCGCAGAACACCGCCCGGCTTGGCCACCAAGGGGAACACGTGACCCGGACGCGTCAGATCCTGGGGGCGCGCGTTCGGCGCGATCGCCACCTGGATCGTACGCGCGCGATCCGCGGCCGAGATTCCGGTGGTGACGCCTTCGCGCGCCTCGATCGAGACGGTGAACGCGGTGCCGAACGGCGTCTCGTTCTCGGAATCCCGCACCATCATCGGCAAGTCGAGCTGGCGCGCGCGCTCCCCGGTGATCGCAAGACAGATCAGCCCGCGTCCATACATGGCCATGAAGTTCACGGCCTCGGGAGTGCACTTCTCCGCGACCATGCAGAGATCGCCCTCGTTCTCGCGGTCCTCGTCGTCGGCGAGGATGACCATCTTGCCGGCGCGCATGTCTTCGAGACCGGCGCGCACGCGCGCCATCACATCGTCCAGGTCCCGGCGCGCAGCTTGCGCTTGGAACTCCTCGGCGCGGCTCATGTTCTCGGCCTCGGGCGATCGCTACCTAGGAGTTAGGTACGCGCGTCGCGACGGTATCAGCCGGGTACACGTGCGTCAATCGAGGACGAGCGCGTCAGCCGTCCTTGTGCTCCTGGAAGTGCCGCATCACATCGGCCATGAACTGCGCCTCGGTCATCCCGAACTTCTCGCCGAAGGAGTGACGCTGATCGAGGTGGCGGAAGAGCCGCTGGAGAAGGGCCTCGAGCGTCTCGACCACACCCTCGCCCTTCGCGGCCGAGCCGGGGATCGTCGGAATGCCGGTGCCTTCCCACGCCTTGCGGATCTCGTCGAGCGGCTTGATGTCCTCGAGGTCGCGCTTGTTGAACTGGACTACGACGGGCATCTGCTGGATGTCGAGACCGTTGGCCCGGAGATTCGCCTCGAGATCGCGATAGGAATAGGCGTTGCCCGACGACGCGGAGCGTTGCGAATCGGCGACGAAGACGACCGCGTCAGCGCCGGCGAGAACCACGCGGCGCGTCGAGCGATGAAGCACCTGGCCGGGCACCGTGAACAGCTTCAGCTTGATCTTGTAGTCACCATCGACGCCGAACTCGACGGGAAGAAAGTCGAAGTACAACGTGCGGTCGTCCTGGGTGTCGAGCGTGACCATCTCGCCGCGCATCCCCGCGGCGAGCTTGGCGTGAATCTGGCGCAGGTTCGTGGTCTTCCCGGAGAGCGCGGGGCCGTAGTAGACGATCTTGAGTGTGATCTCTTTGGTTTCGAGATTGAGCTGTGGCATGCGTTGCGCCTCTACGGGGGACGGATAGCCCTATCGGCGCTCGTTCCAGAGCGATTGAGCCGGCGCGTCAGCTCGACGGGTGTTTGCGTGCGAATTGCTCGAGCAGGAGGCGGGCGGCTCGCGGCGGCGAGACCCGGCTCGCATCGACCTCGGCCTCCAACTCGGGCAGGCGCGAGGCGACGCGTGTGTCCGCTCGGAACGCGGCCTGGAGCCCATCGTCGAGCAGGCGCCAGAGCCACGCGCGGGACTGGGCGCGACGTCGCCGGGTGAGCTCGCCGCTCTCGGAAAGCGCCACGCGGTGCGCGAGCACGAGCCGCCAGAAATCGGCGATCCCCTCGCCGGTGTGGGCACTGGCGCAGAGCACGGTCGGGGTCCAGCCGCTCGCGCCCGCCGAGAGCAGGGAAAGCGCGTGCGCATGATCCGCGCGCGTGCGCTCCGCAGCCAGCTTCTGCTCGCCATCGGCCTTGTTCACGACCAGCACGTCGGCGAGTTCGAGGATGCCCTTCTTGATTCCCTGCAACTCGTCTCCCGCGCCCGGCTGCAGCAGGACCGCGAAGAGATCGACCATCGAATGAACGTCGACCTCGGACTGCCCGACGCCGACGGTCTCGACGATCACCACATCGAAGCCCGCGGCCTCGCAGACGAGAATCGCCTCGCGGGTGCGGTGCGCGACGCCGCCCAACATGCCACCGGACGGTGTCGGCCGGATGTAGGCCCGGGAATCGCGCGCAAGTCGCTCCATCCTCGTTTTGTCACCGAGGATGCTGCCGCCCGAGACGGGGCTCGACGGATCGATCGCGAGGACCGCGAGCGTCTGGTCCCGGGCCACGAGAGAGAGTCCCAGCGTCTCGATGAACGAGCTCTTGCCGACCCCGGGCGGTCCGGTGATGCCGATGCGAAGCCCGCGACCCGTCTCGGGCACGAGCGCGTCGAGCACGTCCTGACCGAGATCCCGGTGGTCGGGCCGCCGGCTCTCGAGCAGCGTGATGGTCTTCGCGATCACGCGTCGGTCACCGGCGCGCACCCCCGCGACATAGTCCGCGGGGGTCCCGACCTTCGTCATGCGCGGCGCTCTCGAATCGACCGGAGCACCTCGCGCGCGGCGCGAGGCACCTGTGTGCCGGGCCCGAAGACGTTCGAGACGCCGTGCTCGCGCAGAAACCCGTAGTCCTGTCGCGGGATCACGCCGCCACAGACGACCAGGACGTCCCCGCCCCCCTGTGCGGCGAGCGCCGCGATCAGCTGGGGCACGAGCGTCTTGTGTCCACCCGCCTGCGTCGAGACTCCGACCGCGTGCACGTCGTTCTCGATCGCCTGGCGAGCGACCTCTTCCGGCGTCTGGAAGAGCGCACCGATGTCGACGTCGAATCCGAGATCGGCGAAGGCCGTCGCGATCACCTTCGCGCCGCGGTCGTGTCCGTCCTGACCGAGCTTCGCGACCAGGATGCGCGGCCGGCGGCCTTCGTCGTCGGCAAAGGCGCGGATCTCGGCCTGCAGCGCCTCGAACTCCGGATCACCGCGATACGCCGCGAAGTACACGCCGGAGAGACTGCGCACCTCGGCGCGATGCCGGCCGAATACACGCTCCATCGCATCGGAGATCTCGCCGACCGTGGCGCGGGCGCGCGCGCAGTCGATCGCGAGCTCGAGCAGGTTCGCGCTCGCGCCTCGCGCACCCGCCTCGAGGGCCGCGAGCGCCGACGTGCAGCGCGCATCGTCGCGGTCGGCGCGGATCGCCCTGAGCCGGGCGACCTGCTTCTCGCGAACCGCCGTGTTGTCGATCTCGAGAAGCTCGACCTCGGTCCGCTCCTCGGTCTGGTACTTGTTCACGCCGACGACCACGTCCTCGCCTCGGTCGATCCGCGCCTGCCGGCGTGTCGCCGCTTCCTCGATGCGCAGCTTCGGCATGCCCGCCTCGATCGCCTTGGTCATCCCGCCGAGCGCCTCGACCTCGGCGATCAGCTTCTCGGCCTCGAGCGCGATCGAAGCGGTCAAGCTCTCGACGTAGTACGAGCCACCCAGCGGATCGATCACGTGGGTGATGCCGGTCTCCTCCGCGAGGATCAGCTGCGTATTTCGCGCGATTCGAGCCGAGAACGGCGTCGGCAGCGTGACCGCTTCGTCGAAGCCGTTGGTGTGCAGCGACTGCGTGCCTCCGAGCACCGCGGCCATCGCCTCGATCGTGGTTCGAATCACGTTGTTGTACGGATCCTGCTCGGTCAGGCTCGCGCCCGATGTCTGAGAGTGCGTGCGCAGCATCGACGAGCGCACGTCCTTGGGTTCGAACTGACGCATGAGCTTCGCCCAGAGCATTCGTCCGGCGCGCATCTTCGCGATCTCCATGAAGAAGTTCATGCCGATCGCCCAGAAGAACGAGAGCCGCGGCGCGAACTCGTCGATCGCCAGTCCGCGCGAGAGCGCCGCGCGCACGTACTCGACGCCGTCGGCCAGCGTGAACGCGAGCTCCTGCACTTGCGTCGCGCCGGCTTCCTGCATGTGGTAGCCGCTGATCGAGATCGAGTTGAAACGCGGCATGTTCCGCGCGGTGTACGCGATGATGTCCGCGCAGATCCGCATCGAGGGCTCGGGCGGGTAGATGTAGGTGTTGCGGACCATGAACTCCTTCAAGATGTCGTTCTGAATCGTTCCCGTGAGCTTCGCCACCGGAACGCCCTGCTCTTCCGCCGCGACGATGAAGTTCGCGAGCGTCGGGATGACCGCGCCATTCATCGTCATCGAAACGGACATCTTGTCGAGCGGGATCCCGTCGAAGAGGGTCTTCATGTCCTCGACGGAGTCGATCGCCACGCCCGCCTTGCCGACGTCGCCGACCACGCGCGGGTGGTCCGAGTCGTAGCCGCGATGCGTGGCCAGATCGAACGCCACCGACAGACCCATCTGGCCCGCCTTGAGATTCGCGTGGAAGAAAGCGTTCGATTCCTCGGCGGTCGAGAAGCCCGCGTACTGGCGGACCGTCCACGGGCGGTGCGCGTACATGGTGGCGCGGGGCCCGCGGACGAACGGAGAAACACCGGGAAGCGTATCGGTCTCTTCGAGATCCTCGAGATCCGCCGCGGTGTAGAGGGGCTTCACCGCGATGCCGTCGGGCGTGTTCCAGACGAGCGTATCCGGGCTTTCGCCGCGCAGATCCTCGCTCGCCAGCTTGCGCCAGGCGTCGACGTCGGCGTGGATCTTGGGATCACGATTCTTCACTCTGACCTCCGTCCCTACATGCTGCGGCGGTAGCGGCCGCCGACCTCGAAGAGCGCCTCGCTGATCTGACCGAGGCTCGCGACCTTCACCGTCTCGAGCAACTCTTCGAAGACGTTGCCCCCGCCCCGGGCGACCTCCTGCAATCGGCGCAGCGAAGTCGAGGCCACGTCGGCGTGGCGAGCCTGAAACGCGCGAAGGTTGCGAAGGCACGCCTGCTTCTCGGCCTCCGAGGCGCGGATCAGTTCGCGGGGAGACGCGGCTTCGGCCTCGGGATTCGGGTTCAAGAACGTGTTCACGCCCACGATCGGCAGCTCACCGGAGTGCTTCAGCGACTCGTAGTGAAGGCTCTCGTCCTGGATCCGGCCGCGCTGGTACATCGTCTCCATCGCTCCGAGCACTCCACCGCGCGAGGAGATGCGCTCGAACTCCGCGAGGACCGCCTCTTCGACGGCATCCGTGAGCTGTTCGACGTAGTAGGAGCCCTGGATCGAGTTCTCGTTCTTCAGCCACCCGAACTCGCGGTTGAGCACGAGCTGAATCGCGAGCGCACGACGAACGGACTCCCCGGTCGGCGTCGTCACCGCTTCGTCGTAGGCGTTGGTGTGAAGGCTGTTGCAGTTGTCCTGCAGCGCGAGCAGCGCCTGCAGCGTCGTGCGCGTGTCGTTGAACGACATCTCTTGGGCGTGCAGGGATCGCCCCGAGGTCTGGATGTGGTACTTGAGCCGCTGACTGCGCTCGGCCGCTCCGTACCGGTCTCGCATCGCGATCGCCCAGATCCGACGTGCGACGCGTCCGATCACCGCGTACTCCGGATCGAGACCGTTCGAGAAGAAGAACGAGAAATTCGGCGCGAACTCGTCGATCGCGAGGCCCCGGTCCAGGTAGTACTCGCAGTAGGTGAAACCGTTCGCGAGCGTGAAGGCGAGCTGCGAGATCGGATTCGCACCGGCCTCGGCGATGTGATAGCCGGAGATCGAGACGGAGTAGAAGTTCTCGATGGCGTTTCGCGAGAAGTACTCCTGGACGTCGCCCATCAGCTTGAGCGAGAACTCCGACGAGAAGATGCAGGTGTTCTGCGCCTGATCCTCCTTCAGGATGTCCGCCTGTACCGTCCCGCGCACGCTCGCGAGCGCCTCGCGGCGGATGCGCGCATAGGTTTCGGAATCGACCACGCGATCTCCGGAGACACCGAGCAGCAGCAGGCCGCGTCCGTCGTGCCCCTCCGGCAGCTCGCCCTCGTAGGTCGGCAGGCCGAGTGCGCGAAGCTCTTCGCGCACGCGCTCCGATTGCCCCGTCTCATGGAGGTGAGCTTCGACGGCCTGGTCGATCACCGCGTTGAAGAAGAACGCGAGGATGACCGGCGCGGGCCCGTTGATCGTCATCGAGACCGACGTCTTGGGATCGAGCAGATCGAAGCCGGAGTAGAGCTTCACCGCGTCCTCGACGCTCGAGATCGAGACACCCGAAGTGCCGACCTTCCCGTAGATGTCGAGACGCTCGTCCGGATCCCGGCCGTAGAGCGTGACGCTGTCGAATGCGGTCGAGAGTCGGACCGCGGGCTGCCCCTTCGCGAGCATGTGGAAGCGGTGGTTCGTGCGCTCGGCCGGTCCCTCGCCCGCGAACATCCGCGCCGGGTCCTCCTCGCCGATCCGCTTGAAGGGAAAGACGCCCGCAGTGAAGGGAAAGTGGCCCGGCAGGTTCTCGAGCGCGGCGAATCGCACGACCTCGCCCCAATCCACGGCGCCAGGCAGCGCGACGCGCGGGATGTCGAGACCCGAAAGACTGCGCACGTAGTTCGAAGCGGGAATCGAACGGCCGCGTACCTCGTAGGACTGACTCGCGGCGAGGTAGCGCGCTCGCAGCTCGGGCCAACCGGCGAGGGTGCGACGCGCTTCGTCGGAGAGCGCGCGAAGCTCTTCGTTGTATCGGCGTCGCAGGGCCACGCGTTCGAGCGGTCCCGAACTCTCGGCGAGCGCGTCCTCGGGAAAGGGTCGAGCCATCTCCGGCACGTCGTCGCCGAGCGCTCGCAGCGCTTCGATCAGTCCGTACGCGCTGCGCGCGCGCTGCGCGTCCTCGTTCGCGTGCTTTCGATGACTCCGCACCGCCTCGGCGATTTCGGAGAGGTAGCGCGCGCGTTCCACCGGCACGAGCGACGAGGCTTTCGGAAGAACCGGCGGCAATCGCGCACTTTTCGCGAAGCTCGCGAATCCGCGCTCGCCGACGAGCGCGATCAGGTCGGCGAAGAGGCGGTCGGTGCCCTCGTCGCTCCATCGGCTCGCGATCGTCGGGTAGACGGGCACGCGTTCGTCCGGACACGACGGGTCGGGATGATTCCGGCGCCACTGCTTGCGCACGTCGCGCAGCGCGTCCTCGCCGCCGCGCCGGTCGAACTTGTTCAACACGATCGCGTCCGCAAGCTCGAGCATGTCGATCTTCTCGAGCTGCGACGGCGCACCGTACTCCGGTGTCATCACGTAGACGGAGAGATCGACGAGGTCGACGACCTCGGAATCGCTCTGCCCGATTCCCGCCGTCTCGACCAGGATCAGATCGAAGTTCGAAGCCTGCAGCACGCGAATGCCGTCGGCGACGGCCGACGAGACCGCGAGATGTGCCCGGCGGGTGGCGAGCGAGCGCACGAAGACGTGCGGCGGACGGATCGCGTTCATTCGCAGTCGGTCGCCGAGCAACGCGCCACCACTCGACCTTCGCGTCGGATCGACCGAGATCACACCCACGCTCTTCTCCGGATGCGCGAACCGGAAACGGCGCACCAGCTCGTCCATCAGGGTGGACTTCCCCGCCCCTCCCGTTCCCGTGAACCCGATCACCGGCGCGCGATCTCCGCGCCTGCGCGCGGCCAAGCGCTTTCGCAGGGCGTCGATCGACGCGTCGTCGGTGGACCCGTTGGCCTCGAAGAAGCTGATCAGCCGCGCGACAGCGGTCGTGGATTCCACCGAGAGCCGCGACATTTCCTCTTCGGGACGTGGCTCGGGACGCGAGCTCCCCGGCGCGAGCATCTGCTCGATCATTCCCGCGAGGCCGATCTCCTGACCGTCCTCGGGTCGAAAGATGCGCGTGACGCCGTACTCGTGGAGCAGGCGCACCTCTTCGGGTGAGATCACGCCGCCGCCGCCGCCGTAGACTCGAATGTGGCCGGCTCCCGACTCGCGGAGCCGATCGATCAGGTACCGGAAGAACTCGAGGTGTCCGCCTTGGTACGACGAGACCGCGATCAGGTCCGCGTCTTCCTGAAGCGCGGCCGTCAGGACGTCGTCCACCGAGCGGTCGTGCCCGAGATGAATCACCTCTGCGCCCTGCGCCTGCAGGAGTCGGCGCATGATGTTGATCGAGGCGTCGTGTCCGTCGAAGAGCGCAGCCGCCGTGACGGCACGGATCGGAGCCCGCGCGGATGTTTGCGCGGTCGTCCGAGTGATCGTGCGGGGAAGCGGTCTCACATCGCGTAGTATGCCGCGCGAATGGACGATTCCGCAGGTCCGCCCTCCTATCGATCCCCGCGCGAGAACCCGTGGTGGATCCCTCCATTCCTCGGCGGAATCCCACACGGCATCTCGCCGTCGCAGTTGCGTCTGCTCGGCTTCCTCACCTTCGCCATGTTCTTCGAGAACTTCGACCTCTCGTTGCTCGGAAACGCGCTACCGCAGATCGGGGCGAGCTTCGGGCTCTCGAAGGCGGAGCTCGGCGACTTCACGGGCGCGACGCGCTTCGGTGCCCTGCCCGCGTTCTTCCTGATCCCACTCGCCGATCGCCTCGGCCGCCGCCGATTGCTTCTGGCCTGCGTGATCGGCATGAGTGCCGGATCGGCGCTCACCGCGTTCAGCCAGACGGCGCTGCAGTTCGTGCTCTTCCAGGTCGTGACCCGCACGTTCATCGTGACGGCGTCGGTCGTCACGTTCGTCGTGATCACGGAGGAGTTCCCGGCGGAGAACCGCGGCTGGGGCATCGGCATGCTCGGTGGCGTATCCGCGATCGGCTTCGGCGCGGGCGCGCTCGTCTACGGCTTCGTGAACGCGCTGCCCTTCGGCTGGCGCTCGCTCTATCTGATCGGGCTGACGCCCCTCCTGCTCTTCCCGGCCCTGCGGCGAGGGATCGTCGAGACGCGGCGCTGGAACGAGCACAGCAAGAACCAGCTCCCGGCAGGGAGCTGGACCACCGCGATCACCGGCGCGTTCGCGCCGATCGTGGAGCTGTACCGACTGCACCCGCGTCGGGCGCTCGCGCTCGGACTGCTCGGCGGACTGTCCGCGGCGGGGACGGGCGTCGCGTTCCAGTTCATCTCCGAGTTCCTGCAGACGGAGCGCGGCTGGACTCCCGGCACGTTCGCGGCGCTGTCGATCGGATTCGGCGCCTTCGGCATCATCGGCAACCCGGTGGCCGGGCGGCTCGGTGATCGCATCGGCCGGCGCACGATCGCCGCCGCGGTGTTCACGCTGTTCCCAATCTGCGCATTCGCGTTCTACGCGGGACCGGCGTCGATGGTCGCTCTGCCCTGGACGGGAATGGTCTTTCTCTCGATGGCGAGCTCGGTCACGACGCGCGCGATCGCGACCGAGCTCTTTCCCACGGCGCTGCGCGGCACGGGTGGCGGAAGTCTCGCGCTGCTCGAGACGCTCGGCGTGGCCGCCGGGCTCTTCGCGTACGCACGCGGCATGGAATGGCTCGGCGATCAGGGGCTGGTGATTCCACTGGTCTCGCTCGCCACCGTCCTCGCCGGATTCTCCGTACTCCTCCTGCCCGAGACCGCGCGACGCGAGCTCGAGGAGATCAGCGACGAAGGAGCCGCCCGATGAGATCTACACAGTTCCGCGTCATCCTGTTCGGACTCCTGCTCGCCGGCGCAATGATCGCGGCCTCATCCGATCCCGCGAAGCCGGCACTCGACGCCCAGTTTCCGGCCGGCCGTCTCACGCTGCCACTCGACGCGCTCGCCGAGGCCTACCCGCTCGCTCCGGGGAAGGATTTCCAGGTCACCGAGATCGGGCGCGATGCGGGCACAAGCCACCACGCGGTCTGGATCGTCGATCGCGAGATCCCCCATCGCCACGACCGGCACGACCTCGTCGTCGTCATGCTCCGGGGTCAAGGAACGATGCGGCTCGGCGACGAGGAGCGGACCATCGGCGCTGGATCGATCCTGTACGTGCCGCGAGGGACACCGCATGCGTTCCGCAACACCTCCGGCGCACCGGCGCTGGCCTACGCGGTCTACGCGCCCGCCTTCGACGGCACGGACCGCGTTCCGGTCGACTAGGGAACCTCCGCGAAACGCACCTCGCGAGTCGTGCCCAATGGGATTGGGGGTGAGGTGACGTCGAAGCAGCGGACGTTTGCATCGTCGGCATGGAGTCAGAAGGGGAAGGCGACGCGCCGAGAGCGGCTCTTGCCGAGATGGACGCGGCAACTCGGTGGAGTCGACGGCTCGGTCAGTTGCGCACAGGGGGCTTGGCGCGGAGGTGCCCCGATGAGCGTGACAACTCCGGTCCGCGGTTTCGCCCGAGAGTCGCGAATTCGCTTTTTGTAGTGCTCACGTGATACATCTGCGCAACGACGGCTCGGACAGCGCGTTCGGTGGTCGCCCTCTGTCGATTCAGTGTTGGAGCTATTCTGTGGTGACACGGCGCCCGCGCGCGATCGCGACCCTGACCATGGTCCTGCTTTTCGCGGCAGACACGAGTTCGGCGCAGGTCACCCCCGGCCGCCAGCGCGTCGAGGCCCCGCTCGTCGCTCCGGCCGATGCCGGTGCCATCCTCTCGACGGGAGCGGGTGCGCGAGCCCGGGCGGCGGCACCGCTTCCTGCTGCGGCACTCGCATCGACGGCGGGCTCGCCCGAGATCGCCGCGCTGGCGCGGGGTCTCGAGAACGACGTCGATCTGATCTTCCAGCACGTCTACGAGCACATCGGGTATCTGGCGATCTACGGATCGCTGAAGGGCGCGAGCGCAACGCTGATCGAAGGCAAGGGAAACGACTTCGATCAGGCCTCGCTGCTCGTCGCGCTGCTCCGCGCGGCCGGGCACACCGCGAGCTTCGTCCACGGGACGATCCGGCTCGACCCCGCGCAGCTGACGAGTTGGTTGGGCGTGCCAGCGAACCCTTCCGTGCTGGGCACCCTGTTCGGCTCGGCCGGAATTCCAGCCCAGATCTACACCAACCCGGATTCGAGTCTCGCCTTCGTCGACGTCGATCACGTCTGGGTGAAAGTCGACATCGGCGGCACGTTCTACGTCTTCGACCCGTCGCTCAAGACGCACATCGTGACGGCGGGCGTCGATCTCGGCGCGGCGATGGCCTACGACCAGCCCACGTTCCGCGCGGCTGCGCTCTCCGGTTCCACCGTCGTCACCGACTACGTGCAGAACATCCACACCGCGAACCTGCACGCATCGCTCGCGACCCATTCAAACAACCTCGCCACGTACGTCCGAACGAACCTGCCCGACGGTGGGCTCGCGGATCTGATCGGCGGTCTGGCGATCGAGCCGCTCGGCGCCGCCCCGATTCGCGACCTCGCGCATCCGAACGAGCAGGCGGTGACGGCCGAGTGGACCGAGATCCCGAACACGCTCCGCGCGACGCTGCGCGTGGAGCACCTCGGAATCGATCAGACGCTCTTCTCCGACGAGCTGGGCGGCAAGCGGCTCACGATCTTCTACGACGACGCCACGAACCAGCCGACCTTGCGGCTCGACGGCGCGGGGCTCGCGACGGGCTCGGCCGCGACACCGGGCACCATCCAGGCCGTGACGCTCACCGTCGACCATCCGTACGCCGGGTTCGCCGGCACCTATGGCGACGACTCGCAGATGCTCTACGTCCGGGCCGGCGGCGACTACATCGTCGCGAACGGTTGGGGTGGCACTTCGGAAGGGCTGGTCGAGCATCATCGCCGGCTGCTCGAAGCGAACGTGCACGCGGGCGGCGTCGCAGATTCGGAGCCTGTCCTCGGTGAGAGCCTCGCGATGATCGCGTTCTCGTGGCTCGCCGAGACGACCCGTTCGAACGAGATCGCCGATCGCATCTCGGACCTCGTCACGGTCCACCATCACACGCTCGGCATCTCGGGACAGAACCAGAGTCCGTTCCTCGACATGCCGATGGCGTTCGTCAGCGTCGTGAGCGGCGCGGGCGATGCCGCTGCGGCCACCGCCGGCTTCTTCAACGGAAGCGGACATAGCAGCGCCTTCGAGTGGGGAGTCATCGATCAGCTGCAGCCGCCGCACTCGGCCGTCTGCACCGTGAAGGTTCTCGACCTCGCCAACACGCAGTCCAATCGGATCTTCGATGCGGACCTCGCCAACTACTACGTCAGCGTCAAGCCGCAACTCGTGAATTACAGCGCCTTCGAGACCGCATCGGTCGAGGCGTACATCGACGCCGGTTATCGCGTCATCCTGCCCCAAGACGGCGACCTCGGCGAAGCGAGCTGGAGTGGCATCGGCTTCATCGCCATCACGCCGAGCGAGAACGCCGCCGCCTACATGATCGCGGGTGGGCTCAAGGGCGGCTTCGGCACCGACCCGTGGACGGCCGGCGACATGGACACGACGCCGGATTCCTCATCGGACGATCACGAGCAGAGCGACGAGCCGATCGATCTCGTGACGGGGAACTATCTTTACGAGCAGACCGATCTCTCGGTGGGCAGTGGGAACCATCCGTTCTCGCTCGAGTTCCGACGCCACTACAACTCGGCGAACCGCTATCGCCCCGATCCGATGGGACTCGGCTGGAGCCACAACTTCGAGGTGCAAGCCACACCGGGGAGCGACGGCTTCGAGGGCATGGGGCGGGACTCCGCACTCGACGCGGTCGCGGCGATCGTCGAGCAGTACATCTCGGCGGATCTCCTCCACGGCCCGAAGACGGCCACCAACATCGTGATCACGACGCTGGCCCATCGCTGGTTCATGGACCGGTTGATCGACAACGTCGTCACGGTGTCGGAGCCGGGCAACGCCGGCGCGTACACGCTGCTCGCTGACGGAAGCTTCAACCCTCCGCCGGGGCTCGCGAGCACGCTCACCCAGCAACCCGATCTGAGCTACGAGCTCCGCACGAAGCACGGTGTCGTGCTCGACTTCGAGGTCGACGGCAGCATCGGAAGCTGGCAGGATCCGAATGGCAACACGGTCACGTTCAACTACGTGACCGGCGTGCTGCAGAGCGTGAGCAGCTCGCTGGGCCGGACGCTCTCGTTCAACTATACGGGCGACCTGCTCACCCAGGTCAGCGACGGCAACGGTCGGAGCTTCGGCTACGCGCACGACGCCGTCGGAAACCTGACCAGCGTGACCGACGCGACCGCCGCGAGCGCGACCTTCGAATACGATTCGGATGGGCTGCTCGCCCGGATTTTCTATCCCGCGAACCCAACGGCCGCGTTCGTGAGCAATCTCTACGATTCGTTCGGCCGCGTCGAGACGCAGACCGACGGCGCCGGCAACGTCTGGACCTACTACGTCTCGGGGCACCGGTCGAAGGAGCTCGACCCAGCCGCGGAAGCTCGGATCTGGCACTTCGACGCCGCCGGGCGCATGACGAGCGCCTTCGATGCGCTCGGATTCGAAACCACGTACGAATACGACGGGCTCCAGCGGCTCGTGCGCCGAACGTATCCCGAAGGCAACGCGACCGCATTCAGCTACGACGAACGCAGCAACGTCCTGACCGAGACCCTGCATCCGAAGACGGGGTCGCTCGAGCTGCCGATCGTCTGGAGCTACAGCTACGAGCCGGTCCGGAACCGGATCCTGACCATCACGAACCCGCTCTCGCGCGTGACGACGTACACCTACGATGCCGCCGGGAACCCGAACACGATCTCCCAGCCTGCGGTGGGAGGGTTCGTTCCGTTGACGACGCTCGTCTACGACGCGCGCGGCCAGGTGACGAACGTGACGGACCCGGAGAACCGCGTCACGAGCTACGCCTACGCTGCCGCGACCGGAGATCTCCTCGCGCGCACCGTCGACCCGGGTGGGCTCGCGCTCGTGAGCCAGCGGGTCTACGACGCCGTCGGCAACGTGATCCGGGAGGTCGATCCGCGTGGTCATCCGATCGACTTCAGCTACGACGCGATGCGGCGACTCACGAGTCTGTCGAGTTCCCCCAGCGTGCCGCTCAACGAGTACGCGTACGACGCCAACGGCAACCTCGCCGCGATCGGGCGCCCCTTCATCGGCGTCGGCGCGCAGGTCACGCTGCTCGGGCACACCGTCACCAACAAGCGCGACTCGGTCGTCGATGCGGCGCTCAACCCGCTCGATCGGCAGTTCGACGTCCTCGATCGCGTCTCGGCCGAGACCGACGCGCTCGGTCGGACCACCGGGTTCGCCTACGACGAGCGCGGCAACCTGTTCCGGAAGATCGATGCGGTGCTGAACGTCGAGGAAGAGCGCACGTACACGCCGAACGGTCGCGAGGCGAGCCTGCGCGACGCGAACGGGAACCTCACGGTCTTCGGGTACGACGACTTCGATCGTCTCGCGAGCAAGGTCTATGCGGACACGAGCGCGGAATCGTTCGTCTACGACGCGATGGGCAACCTCGTGCAGCGCACGACCCGCGCATCGGAGACGATCGGCTTCGCCTACGACGAGCTCGATCGCCTGGAACAGAAGACGCTCCCGGGGCCGGCGGTCGTGACCTATGCGTACGATCTCGCCGGCAAGCTCGAGGACCTGACCGACGCGACCGGTACGATCCACCAGGTCTGGGATGCGGCGGGCCGGATGACGAGCGTGACCCGGCCCGACGGAAGGACGGTCGCATACCAGTACGACGCCAACGACAACCGGATCCGGACGACGCATCCCGACGGCTTCTTCGTGACCTACGAGTACGACGGGCTCAACCGGATGATTGCCGTGCGGGATTCCGCGGCCGCGCCGATCGCTTCGTTCGGGTACGGAGCACCCGGCGACTTCGATCACGCACTCTCGAGGCGCGTCTCCGATTCACGGGGCAGCGGTGTCGTCGTCACCAACTACACGCGCGAGATCGACGACGATCTGACCTCGGTGCAGCACGTCTGGAACAGTGGCGGGGCGACGTTCGCGTACGCCTACGACGCGGTGCACAAGGAGATCTCGAGCACCGTCAGCGACTCCGCCTTCACCTACGATGCCTCGACCGACGTGACCAACGCCTACGTGCCGAACGCTCTCAACCAGTACGCCTCGGTCGCGGGCACCGGCTACTCGTACGACGGCAACGGCAACCTCACGTCGGATGGCGTGAGCACCTATGTGCACGATGCCGAGAATCGCCTCGTCGCCGCGACGACTCCGTCTCACGCGGCCTCCTACGGCTACGATGCCTTCGGACGCCGCAGTCAGAAGACGGTCGATGCCGTCGTCACGCGCTACGTCTACGACGGCAATCGGGTGATCGAGGAGCTCGATGGAGCGGGCGTCGCGCAGCGCCGCTTCGTCTATGGCCCCGGCCTCGACGAGCCCGTCGCGATGGTCACACCCGGCGGCACCTACTACTACGTCTACGACAAGCTCGGCAGCGTCGTCGCACTCACCGATGCGACGGGGGCGCTCGTCGAGACGCATGCGTACAGTCCATTCGGGCAGGTCGCGGCGGCGAGCACCGTCGGCAACCCCTACCTGTTCACCGGCCGCCGCCTCGATCCCGAGACCGGTCTCTATCACTACCGTGCGCGAAACTATCACGCGGGTCTCGGCCGCTTCCTCGAGGTCGATCCCGCGCGGCACCTCGGCGGCATGAACCTGTATGCGTACGTGCAGAACGATCCGCTGAACTTCCTCGATCCGTTCGGCCTGTTCCGCTTCGGGAAGCGCCCGCTCAGCGGCGCGCCGTGGATTCCCGGCGGCTCGTCGAACCCGATCGACAACTACTTCAACACCGAGATCAGCCACGAGCACGGGTTCTTCGAGGATGGCTCCGGCGAGAACATCGGCTTCGGGCCCGACGGCCGGTTCACGGAGGATCCGACGGACAAGGGCTATCGGTACGACGACACGTACTACGACGACGCGCTGATCCGCGAGGCGCTGGGCAACATCGGGGACGGGGAATACTCGCTGCTCGGCTGGGGCGATCCGGTCAAGAACAACTGCCAGGACTGGGCGGAACGGTTGCGCAACGAGTACGAGCGTCTGCATCGAGAACGCGAGAACACGGACAGGCAGGATTCGGAGAAGGGAAAGTAGATGGTGCGCCCGCTGCTTGCTCGGACATCGACGCGTTCCCACCGCCCTGCTGCGTGGACGGGCGCGGTTCTGACCCTCGCGCTGTCCGGATCGGGCTGCGTCCCGGTGGGCGTGCACCACCTCTACCACCTGCTCAATCCGCCGACCGACCTCTACGAGCCGATCGTCCGCGATGACAACTTCTTCGGCGTTGCCGGGGAGGAGCGAAGCTACCGTCTCGAACCTCGCTACGTCGATTTCTACGAGCTGGGTCTGCGTTCGCGCGGTGCGGCGATTCCGAAGACGTTCCGCTTCCAAGGTCGGGTACGCTTCGAGCTCTTTGTGGCGGACGAGCGCGTCGACTCGCAGGAGCTGACGCGCACGGTGTCCGCCTATCACGCGAAGGATGGCAGCGAGGGCTACGCGCGGATCGCGCTGGCGTCGTTCGCGCTGCCCGCTTCACGGTGCGACGACGAGCCAACGACGATGCGGCTCACGGTCGTCGAACCTCTTGCCCTCGACGACGCGATCGTGGGCTCGCTCGAGCTCTACGTCGCAGTGGCGGCCACCCCATGAGCGGGCGAATCCGACGACCATGCGGTGTGGGAGCGGTCGCAGCACGCTGGCTCGCGTGCGGCGGTCTTGCCTTGGCGGGGCTCTTCGTCGCAAGCCTCGCCGAAGCCGGCACCGCGGGAGTCTTCTACACCTACGACAACCTCGATCGGCTGACCCGCGCCGCCTACACGAACGGCACGGTGATCGCGTATGTCTACGACGCGGCGGGGAACCGACTGAGCACCGTGCAGACGGCGTTCGCCGACGCCGATGGCGATGGGCTTCCGGATGTCGTCGAAGGCATGGACGATCCGGACCTCGATCTCCTGCCGAGCTACCTCGATCTCGATTCGGATGGCGACGGACTGCTCGACGCCGACGAAGCGGGCGGCGATCCGACCCAGCCCGTCGACACGGATGGCGACGGCACGCCCGACTTCCTCGACCTCGACAGCGATAACGACGGGATTCCCGACGCGATCGATCCGTTCCCGACGGTGCCGGGGGCCGTCGAGGTGCCGGTGTCGAGCCCCATCTGGCGCATCCTCCTCGGGGTGTTGCTCGCCAGCACCAGCATCGCGATGTCGTGGTTCACTCGACGCGGCCGGAGCCCTGCCGCGCGCAGCTAGGCCTGCGGACGCGCCTACTCGAAATGGGTGCACGCCTGCAGCACCGAACGACCCCATCGAGCGCTCGGGAAGAAGCCCCCGCTCCCTCGCGTCAGACCGGCCGGATTCCCCGCTTCTTGGCGGGAAGCGCATCCTCCGGACGCGCGCGGTAGTACGCGAAGCGGCGCAAGAGCTCGCTGCGCAGCAGGTCGGGCGGAACGATGTCGTCGACGACGAGCTCGGAGCCGAGCAGCTCGAGCTCGATGTCCGCCCGATACTCGTCGCGAAGCTTGTCGACGAGCGCGGGCCGCTCGGCTTCCGGTGTCGCTTGAATCCGGTTGTAGAAGACCGCGTTCACGGCGGCGTCGGGCCCCATCACCGCGATCTGCGCACCCGGGAGCGCGATGCACGCGTCGGGCGCAAACCCGGGCCCGCACATCGCATACAGACCCGCGCCGTAGGCCTTGCGAACGATCACGCTCACGCGCGGAACGGTCGCCTCGGCGACCGAGCTGATCATCTTCGCACCCGCGCGGATGATGCCCTCGCGCTCGACCTTCTTGCCGATCATGAAGCCGGGCACGTCGGCCAGGTACAGGAGGGGCACGCCGTACGCATCGCACATCTGGATGAAGCGCGCGGACTTGTCGGCGGAATCGACGAAGAGCACGCCGCCCTTCCACTTCGACTGGTTCGCGATCACGCCGATCGGCTTGCCGTCGAGCCTCGCGAATCCGGTGACGACCTCGCGCGCGAAGAGCTTCTTCAGCTCGAAGAAGGAACCGGCATCGACGACGCGGTCGATCACCTCGAAGATGTCGAAGGGGCGATTCTCGTCCTTCGGGATCGACGCCTCGAGCTCCGCGGTCGGCTTCGCGGGATCGGCGCTCGCACGCTCCGGCAGCGGACCGAAACAGCTCGACGGCAGGTAGGACAGATACGCGCGCGCGCCCTCGAGCGCCTCGGGCTCGGTCTTGCAGAGCACGTCTCCGCACCCCGACACCGAACAGTGCATGCGTGCGCCGCCCATCTCCTCGAGGGTGGACTTCTCGCCGATCACCATCTCGGCCATTCGCGGCGAGCCCAGATACATCGAAGCCGTGCCTTCGACCATGAAGACGAGATCGCAGAACGCGGGGATGTACGCCCCGCCCGCGGCCGAGGGGCCGAACAAGCAACAGACCTGCGGGATCAGACCCGACAGCCGCACCTGGTTGAAGAAGATCCGCCCCCCGCCGCGGCGGCCTGGGAACATCTCGACCTGGTCCGTGATGCGCGCGCCGGCCGAGTCGATCAGGTAGACGAGCGGCACGCGCAGGCGCTCGGCCGCCTCCTGAATCCGAACGATCTTCTCGACGGTTCGCTTGCCCCAGGACCCCGCCTTGACGGTGGCGTCGTTCGCCATCACGCAGACGGGCCGACCGTCGATCCGAGCCTGGCCGGTGATCACACCGTCGGCGGGAAGGTCACCCGCCTTGGCGTTCGCGAAGACGCCGTCCTCGACGAACGAGTTCGCATCGCAGAGCAGATCAATGCGCCTGCGCGCGAAGAGCTTCCCTTCGGCTTCGAGCTTCGCATGCGCGGCCTTCGAACCGCCTGCGCGAATGCGCTCGAGCTTCTCGCGAGATCCGGCACCGTCCACGAAGTTTCGGCCGCTAGTACGTGTAGAAGCCGCGTCCGGTCTTCGTACCCAGGTGGCCGGCCTCGACGCGCTTGGTGATCTCGAGGCACGGCTTGTGGTGGGGCTGGCCGAACTCGCGGTACAGCGAGTCGAGAATCGCCCAGACGACGTCCAGGCCGACCAGGTCCGCAAGCGCGAGCGGACCCATCGGGTGGTTGCACCCGAGCTTCATGCACTCGTCGATCGACTTCGCATCCGCGACACCCTGCTGCAGCGCGGTGGCGGCTTCGTTGATCATCGGCATGACCACGCGGTTCACCACGAACCCCGGCATGTCGCGCACCGCCACCGGAACCTTGTCGAGACGCTCCGCCAAGCCCGTGACGGACTGCGCGGTGGCGTCGCTGGTCTCGAGGCCGCGCACGATCTCGACGAGCTTCATCGCCGGAACCGGATTGAAGAAGTGCATGCCGACGAACTTCTTCGGCCGGCCCGAGAGCGTCGACAACGCCGTCACCGATAGCGAAGAGGTGTTGGTGGCGAAGATCACGTCCTCGTTGCAGAGCGCGTGCAGCTTCTCGTAGAGCTCGCGCTTGGTCTCGAGATCCTCGGGCACGGCCTCGAGCAGGATGTCCGCGTCCTTCATGTCTTCGAGCGCGGCGACGCCGCGGATGCGGCCGAGCGCGGCGTCGTGGTCGGCCTGCGAGATCTTCTCCTTCGAAAGCAGTCGACCGAAACCCTTCTTGATCGCGGCGAGGCCCTTGTCGACCGAGGCCTGTTTGCGATTCCAGAAGATCACCGCAAAACCCGACTGCGCGGCGACCTGCGCCAGTCCGGCGCCCATCGTCCCGGTTCCGAGTACGCCAAGCGTCTTCATCAGCAGAGCTCCACGGCGAGCGCCACCGCTTCGCCACCGCCGATGCAGAGCGTCGCGATCCCGCGCCGCTTGCCGCGATCGCGGAGCGCGTGCAGGAGCGTCACGAGCACCCGCGCACCCGAGCACCCGATCGGGTGACCGAGCGAGACCGCGCCACCGTGCACGTTCACGGTTTCGAGGTCGATGCCGTGCTCCTTCGCGGCCGCCATCGTCACGCCCGAGAAGGCTTCGTTGATCTCGTACAGGTCCCAGTCGCCGGCCTTCGTCCCGGTCTTCGCGTAGAGATTCGCGAGCGCCTTCACGGGCGCGATCGTGAACCACTCCGGCTCCACCGCGGCCGTCGAGTCCGCGACGATGCGCGCGAACCTCGGCATGCCGAGCTCCGCCGCCTTCTCGGCACTCGTCACGATCAACGCCGCCGCGCCGTCGTTGATCGACGACGCGTTGGCCGCGGTCACCGTGCCCTCCTTCGAGAACGCCGGTCGCAGCCCCGAGAACTTCGACGGATCGCCGCGTCCCGGCTCCTCGTCCTGGTCGACGACCACCGCACCCTTCTTTCCGGCGATCTCGACCGGCACGATCTCGGCCTTGAACTTCCCGCTCGCCTGCGCCGCGCGTGCGCGCCGGTACGATTCGGCGGCGAACGCGTCCTGATCCTCGCGGCTGAAGCCGTACTTCGCCGCGACCATGTCGCCGCAGTTCCCCATGTGGAAGTTCTTGTACGGATCCCAGAGCCCGTCGTGGATCATCGTGTCGACGATCTGGCCGTTGCCCATGCGGTAGCCGCTGCGCGCCTGCGGCAGCACGTACGGCGAGTTGGTCATGCTCTCCATCCCGCCCGCGACGAGGATCTGCGCATCGCCGACGAGGATCTCGCGCCGCGCGAACATCACGGCTTGCAGACCCGAGCCACAGACCTTGTTCACGGTGATCGCGCCGACCGAGACCGGCAGGCCCGCCTTGATCACCGCCTGGCGCGCGGGTGCCTGACCCATGCCCGCGGAGAGGACGTTGCCGAGGATCGCGCGCTCGACCTTCTCGGGCTCGATGCCCGCGCGCTTCACCGCTTCGCGAACGGCGACCGCACCGATCTCCGATGCGGAGAGCGCGCCGAGCGCACCCTGGAACGAACCGATCGGCGTGCGGCACGCGCTGGAAATCACGACTTCCGTCATTGCGTAGCTCCCCTTCCCCATGGGCGGTTCTGAACGAATGCGAGCGAAACGACTCCCGACGAGACGGTGCGCTCGAGGCGCAGCAGGGTTGGCACGCTACACGAACATCGTGCGCTGCGTCAATCAGAGATACCCGAGCTCCCTCGCGCGCTTAGGCCGCTTGGTCCAGTTCTTGTCGAGCTTCACCCAGAGCGCCAGGTGAACGGTCTTCGAGAGCCGTTCCGAGAGCCGCTTTCGCGCCTCGATCCCGAGCGCCTTCAGCGCTCCGCCTCCCGCGCCGAGCACGATTCCCTTCTGCGATTCCCGCTCGACGAGCAGGTTCGCGCGGATCCGCACCGCGTCGTCGGTCTCGTTCCACTCGTCGATCTCGACGGCCACCGCGTAGGGGATCTCGTCGCGGTAGAGCTCGTACACGACCTCGCGGATCTGCTCGGCGCCGAGAAAGCGCTGGCTCGCGTCGGTCAGCGTGTCTTCGGGGTACAGCGCGGGTCCTTCGGGGAGAAGCGCCTCGAGAGCCGCGACGAGCTCGTCGAGGCCCCGACCGGAGACGGCCGACGTCTCGACGATGCTCGCAAAACGTTCCGGATGCGGAACGTGGGTACACGGGCCGAGATCGCACTTGGTGCGCGCCAGCACGAGCGGCTTCGCGAGCGAGGCGATGCGCTCCTCGGGCGCGTCCCAGCGGCCGCCGGCCTCGAAGAGCAGCAGGCGCAGATCCGCGCCTTCGGCCGCCTCGAACGCGCGCTCATTCATCGATTGGTTGAACTTCCGCTCACCGCCGTGAACCCCGGGCGTGTCGTGAAACAGGATCTGCACATTCGGTCGCGAGAGCACGCCGAGCATGCGCCCCCGCGTGGTCTGCGCCTTCGCCGACACGATCGCGAGCTTCTCGCCGAGCAGCGCGTTCAAGAGCTGCGACTTGCCCGCGTTCGGCCGCCCGAGCAGCGCGACGAATCCGCAACGGTGGACGCTCACGCGTGATCTCCGGCGAGAGCGCGAAGCGCATCGCGCGCGGCGACCTGCTCGGCGACTTGCTTCGACGGCCCGCTCCCTTTGCCGCAGACGCTGCCTCCCACCTGCACCACGACGCTGAACTCGCGTGCGTGCGGGGGCCCGGACTCGCCCACGGTGAGGTAGGTCGGAAGCTCGAGACCCGCGGCGTGCAGCCACTGCTGGAGCGCGGTCTTGGCATCGCGCGAGGGAGCCGCGGGGCCGGCGAGAGCGGCCCCGAACTCGCGCGCCAGGAAGGCTCGCGCGACTTCGAATCCGGCATCGAGGTACAGCGCGCCGACGACCGCCTCGAAGACGTTCGCCAGAATGGAGTCCTTCGCGCGACCGCCTTGTCGCGTCTCGCCGCGACCGAGTCGCACGACCTCGTCGAGACGGAGCGAGCGCGCGCGTTCCGCGAGAGCGGTACCGTTCACGACGTCGGCCCGCACGTGCGTCAGCGCGCCCTCCGAAGCATCGGGATGGGCCGTCATCGACAGCTCCGCGACCACGAGGCCGACGACCGCGTCACCGAGGAACTCGAGCCGCTCGTTGCACGTTTCGGGTGCGCCGTCCTCGTTGGCGCGCGACCGGTGCGTCAGCGCCTGGGTGAGGAGCTCGGGCCGCGCGAAGCGATGGCCGAGGCGTTCGCAAAGCGCGTCGATCCGCTGCTCACGCGTCCGGGCCAGTGATCCATCCTCCACCGAGGACCCGTTCGTCCGCGGCGTCGTACACGACGGCGGCCTGCCCCGCGGCCGGCGCCCAGACGGCCGAGTCGAAGCGGACCTCTGCCACGTCGCCGGGTCCCGCCTCGATCTCTGCCGACACAGACTTGTGTCGATGACGGACCGCGACGCGGACCGGCCCCGACGGCGCCTCGCCATCGAAGAACGAGACGTTCCGCATGCGCACGCGCCGCGACTCAAGCGCCTGCGCGCGATCGACCACCAGCCGGTTCTCGGCGAGGCGAACCTCGCGCACGTACCAGGGCCCGCCGGACAGGCCAAGCCCGCGGCGTTGCCCGGGTGTGTAGCCGATCGCGCCGCCGTGGCGGCCGAGCTCCGTGCCATCCGCGCTCGTGATCGGCCCCGGCGCCGGGTCGGAGCCGGGCGCGATCCGCGCGAGAGCGGCGCGGACGTCGCCGTCCGGAACGAAGCAGATGCCCTGGCTCTCGGGCTTCTCCGCCGTCGCGAGTCCGAGCTCGCGCGCCAGCACGCGCACCTCGGATTTCTCGAGATCGCCGAGCGGAAAAGCGATGCGGTCGAGCGACTCGCGCGGCAGATCGAAGAGGAAATACGTCTGATCCTTTTCGCGATCGCGCGGACGGTAGAGCCCCGCTCCACCGTCGGGTGCCTTCGCGATCCGGGCGTAGTGGCCGGTCGCGACGCCTCTCGCCCCGAGCGCCTCGGCTCGGCGCAGCAGGAGGTCGAACTTCAGCACGCGATTGCACGCGATGCACGGAATCGGCGTGCGACCGGCGGCGTACTCGGCCGCGAACGGCTCGATCACCGCCTCGCGGAATTCGGCTCGGTAGTTCGCGGTGTAGTGCCGGACCCCGAGCGCACGCGCGACGTCGCGCGCGTCCTCGGCATCCGGGAGGCCGCAGCACTTCTTCGCGGAGCGCGGGACGAAATCACGCGCGGATCCTTCGCCGAGGTCCATCGTGACGCCGACGACGTCGTGTCCGGCCCGGGCCAGGATCGCCGCAGCCACGGACGAATCCACGCCGCCGCTCATCGCGACGAGCCAGCGCTCGCTCAAGCCGCCCTCGCCTTGCGAACGCGCGCCACGACTCGCGGAAGGACGTCGAGCACGCGTGCAATCGCAGCGTCGTCGATTCCAGGCCCGAAGCTGAAGCGAAGCGCGCTCGTGCCGAGCTCGCGAGAGAGCCCCATCGCCGAGAGCACGTGCGAGGGTTCGGTCGAGCCTGCGTGGCAGGCGGCGCCCGTCGCGACCGCGATCCCCTCGAGATCGAGCGCCTCGACGAGCGTCTCCCCCGAGGCGCCGGGGAACGAGACGTTCAGCGTGTGCGCGAGCGACTTCTCGCGCGAGGAATTCCGCACCACATCGGGAACGGCTTCGTACAAGCCCTGCCAGAGCCGCTCGCGCAGCCGCTCGTGTCGCGCCCGGGCCAGCTCGAGATCGGCGTGGGCGGACTCGCAAGCCGCGCCGAAGCCGACGATGCCGGGCACGTTCTCGGTCCCCGGCCGTCGCCCCTTCTCCTGCGATCCCCCGCGGAGAAGCGGTGTCAGCTCGACGCCCGGACGGACGTAGAGCGCGCCAACGCCTTTCGGGCCACCGAGCTTGTGCGCGGAGAACGACGCGTAGTCGACGGGCAGGCTCCCGAGATCGAGGGAAAGCTTGCCCAGCGCCTGGACCGCGTCGCTGTGGAACGGGACGCCCTGGGCCGCCGCGAGCCTCGCAAGCTCCGCGATCGGGTGGATCACGCCCGTCTCGTTGTTTGCCCACATCACCGATGCGAGCCGCGTCGCGGAGGTGAGCGAAGCTTCGAATCGGGCCGGATCGAGTCCCCCGTCGGACTCCACCGGAAGGATCGTGACGCGACAGCCTTCGTCCGCGAGCGCCCGGACCTCTTCGAGCACCGCGGGATGCTCCGTCGCGCAGGTGACGAGGTGGACATCCCGCGCCCCCGAAGCGCGGGCCGCGTGGCGAAACACGGTGTTGTTCGCCTCCGTCGCGCCGCTGGTGAAGACGATCGATTCCGGTGTCGAACCCAGGCTATCTGCGACCTGCTTGCGCGCGCGTGCGAGCGCAGCGCGCGCGGCGGCGCCGAACGCGTGGGCACTCGACGGGTTGCCGTGGGCGTGCTCGAGCACCTTGGCCATCTCGCGCTGTGCTTCCGGCCGGACGGGCGCGGTTGCGTTGTAGTCGAGGTAGATATCGCTCATGCGCAGGACAGGGTAGCGAGTTTCGCCGCTGGGTAGCCGGCGTCCGCTTCCGACACCCGATTCGCCCCCCGTCGCAGATCGCGCGCTCGCTGCGCGGCGCGTGCGGCGGGCACGCGATTTGCTCTCTCGAGCGCCCGGGTCGGCCGCTTCATCCGGGCGTTCTCCTTGCTGCACCGGCTGCGAACGTCGATCCAACTCAACTCGAAATCCCGACTCCACAGGCCGGATCCGTCCCCACCGCGAACAGGTGGGGGCGGATCCGGTCGATCGTTTTCGGGCCGATTCCGGGAACGCGGCGCGCGAGCGCATCGATCGAATCGAAGGCACCGCCGCGCTCTCGCTCCCCGGTGATCGCGCGCGCGCGCGTGGGACCGATTCCCGGAACACGCTCGAGCGCCTCCGCGCTCGCCAGGTTCAGGGGCTGCGGCAGTCCGAGCGCGGCCCGCGCATCGGCGGGCAGCTCCGTACAGGCACAGGCCGGCGCCGAGGCGAAGTCCCCCAGCCGGCAGCTCGACGCCATCGTGCACGAGCGCGAGCGTGCCGGGCGCGGTCGGGACGCGTGCGCCGAGCACGGCGAACCAGGCGATCGCGGCCCAGAGCAGCGCGCGCACCGCCGTCGTCTCGCCGACGCGCGGGTCCACGCGCTAGCCCGCCTCGGCCTCGGGGGCGACGCCGCCGAGCTCGAAAGCGTCGTGCAGGGCTCGACAGGCGAGCTCGGTGTACTTCTCGTCGATCACGACCGAGATCTTGATCTCCGAGGTGCCGATCATCTGGATGTTCACTCCGTGCTCCGAGAGCACCGAGAACATCTTCCCAGCGACGCCGGCGTGGTCCTTCATGCCGAGACCGACGACCGAGACCTTCGCGATCGCGCCGTCCGACTTCACGCCCGCCGCGCCGAGCGCACGCGCGATTCCCTCGACGAGCACGAGCGCGCGCTGCATGTCTCCGCGCCCGACCGTGAACGTCACGTCGGTGTGGCCCTGCGTCGAAACGTTCTGCACGATCATGTCGACGACGACGCCCGCATCGGAGAGCGGCACGAAGATCCTCGCCGCGATTCCCGGCACGTCCGGTACACCGAAGATCGTGACCTTCGCCTCGTTGCGGTTGTAGGTGACGCTCGACACGACGAGCCGCTCGATCACTTCACTCTCCGGAACCACCCAGGTGCCCTCCTCGTCGCTGAACGTGCTGCGCACGTGGATCGGAACGCGGTACTTCATGCCGATCTTCGCCGAGCGTACGGCGAGCACCTTCGCACCCAGGCTCGCCATCTCGAGAACCTCGTCGTACGAGATCCGCTCGAGCTTTCGCGCGTTCGGAACGATGCGCGGGTCGCTCGTGAAGATGCCCGTGACGTCGGTGAAGATCTCGCACACGTCCGCGCGCAGCGCAGCCGCGAGTGCGACCGCAGTCGTGTCGGAGGCGCCGCGGCCGAGCGTCGTGATCTCGCCTCCATCGGTCACACCCTGGAAGCCGGGCAGGACCGGAACACCGCCGCGCGAGAGCTCATCGCGAATTCGCGCGCCATCGATCCGCAGAATTCGCGCGCGCGCGTGATCGTCGTCGGTCTGCACCTTCACCTGCGCGCTCGTGTAGCTGCGCGAGGGCACGCCGAGGCTCTGGATCGCCATCGCGGTGAGCGCGATCGTCTGCTGCTCGCCGGTCGATACGAGCATGTCGTACTCGCGCGGATCCGGACTCGACGAGATCTCGTTCGCGTACGCGACGAGCTGATCGGTGACGCCGGCCATCGCGGAGACGACCACCACGACGTCGTTGCCGCGCTTCCGCGTCTCCACCACGCGCCGCGCCACGTTGAGGATGCGTTCGACCCCCGCCACCGAGGTGCCGCCGAACTTCTGGACGATCAAGGCCATCGCGCTTCGAGTTCCTCTCTGGATCTGTGCCGCCCGCTCGCCCCGCGCCTCGATCCGGATCTGACGCTCCTCGGGCTCCGGCCCCGGCTCGATGCGGATCTCGAGACGGTCGCCGGGCAGCACTTCGGGGAAGCGCTCGGGCCACTCGACGACGAGTACGCCGGTCGCGTCACACAGGTCGTCGAAGCCGGCGTCGAGCAGGCGAGCGTAGCTTTCTACCCGATAGAAATCCGCGTGTCGAAGCCACGCACGCGCCGGGTACTCGGCCACGATCCCGAACGTCGGGCTCGTCACCGCCACGCGCGGATCGACGCCGAGCCCCTCGGCCAGCCCCTGTACGAGACAGGTCTTGCCCGCCCCGAGGGGCCCTTCGAGCGCCGACGACGTCGCCCGCCGCGGAGTAGCTCGCCGAGGACTCGGCCGAGTCGCCGGGTCTCGTCCGGGCTACGGGAAGAACGACGATGGTCCCGGCTCATCCGGCTCTCCTCGACCACGGAGAAGCGGCCTGCCATGCGTCGGGAATGCGGCTCGCCAGCTCCGACGCCAGCCCGCCCACGCTCGGCCCGAGATCGCCCGCGAGCCCGTGCAGATAGGCGCCCACGCGCGCGGCGTCCCAGGCGCGAAGCCCCTGCGCGAGCAGCGCGCCGAGCAGCCCGGCGAGCACGTCGCCCGAACCGCCCGCGGCCAGGCCCGGCCCACCGGTCGGGTTCACACAGATCTCACCGTCCGGCGCCGCGATCACGCTGCGGGCGCCCTTCAGGACGGTGACCGCGCCGCTCCGCGAGGCGATCGCGCGCGCCGCAGCCGCCCGGTCGGCCTGGATCGCTGCGGCCGACGATCCGAGCAGCCGCGCGGCCTCGCCGGGATGCGGCGTCAGGATCCGTGGCGCGGACGAGCGCAGATCCTCGGGCTCGCCCGCGAAGGCGTTCAGGCCGTCGGCGTCGACGACCGCCGGAACGCCGCGCGCGCGCGAGCAGCGCGCGCGCGAGCGCAGCCGAGATCGGCGTCCTGCCCGAGACCCGGCCCGAGCACGAGCGCGTCGCGCGCGCCGATCTCGCGAGCGAGCGCGTCGAGATGCGCGACGCCGAGCGCCGCGGCCGGGACCGTCGTCGAGCACGACGCACATCGCTCTGTCGAGCCGGCTCGCGTAGATCGGGAAGCAGATCCCGAGGCGAAGCGACGCTGACCAGGCCGGCGCCTCCGCGCAGCGCGCCCTGGGCGGCGAGCAGAACGGCGCCCGTCTTGCCGGCCGAGCCGCCGACGACGCCCACGTGCCCGAACGTCCCCTTGTGCGCCGCGAGCGGTCGGTCGGGCAGGAGCGCCCTCGCGGCATCGCGCGACAGCACGTGCGCGCGGACGTTCGCGCGCTCGACGGATTCCGCCGGCAAGCCGATGTCCGCGACCAGAATTCGCGCCCGGGTCGGGTACAGAGCGCGAGGCCGAGCTTGGGAGCTCCGAACGTCACGATCAGATCGGCGTCGAGAATCATGCCGAGCGACCTGGCCGGTCTCGCTCGAGAGGCCCGACGGCAGATCCACCGCCACACAGGGCCGGCCGCTCGCGCGCGAGCGCGCGCATCATCTCGGCGGTCCGGCCCGTCCACCGGGCGTGCGAGCCCGCTGCCGAAGATCGCGTCGACGACCAGGTCGCACGCCTCGAGCCAGGTCGCGAGCTCGGACGCGCTCTCGGCCCGACGGATCTCGACACCCGCGGCCTCGAGCCGCTCGCGGTTCGTCTTGGCCTCGGGGCTCTGCGACGCGCGACTCGCCAGGTCGAGCACGACCGGCAGCGACGCCGCGGCCCTGCTCGGCCAGCACGCGCGCGACGACGTAGCCGTCGCCGCCGTTGTTTCCGCCACCGCAGACGACGAGCGGCCGGCGCGCGTCGGGGAAGGACCGCGCGATCGCCTCGGCGACCGCGCGGCCCGCCGTCTCCATCAGCGTGAGGCCGGGAATGCCGAGGCGCTCGATCGCGTCGCGGTCGATCGCGCGCATCTCCGCTCCCGTCGGGCACGACCCAGACACGCGCGTGCGCGGCCGAGCGCACTCACGCTCCGACCTCGACCCAGACGCTGGCGAGCGCGAAGTCGGCGTCGTGGGTGAGCGAGAGAAGATCTCGAGCGACTCCCCCGGCTCCGCCTCGCGCATGACCAGAACGCGGCTCGCCGCTGCGCCGCCGCGCGACCTCGAGACCCGCGAGCGGAAGCGCCCGGCCGAGCACGCCGCGAAGCGCGGCGCGACCGGCGCACTTCGCGGCGAAGCGCCCGGCGAGGTTCTGCCAGCCCGATTTCTTGCGACGCGCGTAGGCGATCTCGGCGGGACTGAACACGCGTGCGAGCATCGCGCTCGCCCCGGCGCTCGAGCGCGGCGCGGAAGCGCGGCACCTCGACGCCTGCGAGTCCGACCCCCCTAAGCGCGCCCGACAAGCTGCTTCATCTCGCGCACGGCCCGCTCCATGCCGACGTAGATCGCGCGCGACACGATCGAGTGTCCGATCGAGAACTCGTCGATCAGGTCGTTCTCGGCCAGCTTCCCGACGTTGCGGTAGTCGAGTCCGTGACCGACGCCGATCTCGAGCTTGAGCTTGGCGGCGAGCCGCACGGCGTCTTCGATCTGCGTCAGCACGGCTTCGTGATCCGGACCCCGTTCGCAGTAGCGGCCGGTGTGGATCTCGACCGCACGCGCACCGACGCGATGCGCGGCCTTGATCTGTTCGAGATCGGGCTCGACGAAGAGGCACGTGCGGATGTCCGAATCGTGCAGCGCTCGGGCGATCTCACCGATCTCGCCGATCCGACTCTGGACGTCGAGCCCGCCCTCGGTGGTGAGCTCCTCGCGCCGTTCCGGCACGAGCGTCACCGAATCGGGCCGGACGTCGAGGGCGACCTTCAACATCTCCTGGGTGCCCGCCATCTCGAGGCAGAGCCGACCGTGAACGGTCTGGCGCAGCACGCGCAGGTCGCGGTCCTGGATGTGGCGGCGGTCCTCGCGCAGGTGGACGACGATCCCGTCGGCCCCCCCGAGCAACGCGAGCGTCGCGGCGGTCACGGGATCCGGCTCGACGCCCTGTCGCGCCTGCCGCACGGTAGCGACGTGATCGACGTTCACGACGAGCCGGCGTTCCGACATCTAGTTCTTCTCCCCGATCGCGCGCTCGATCAGCGCACAGATCTCCGCCGCGAGCCTCTCGATCTCTCCGCGATCATCGCCTTCGAGCATCACGCGCGCGACCGGCTCCGTGCCGGAGTAGCGCACCAGGATCCGGCCGCGGCCCGCGAGATCGCTCTCGACGCGCGCGAGCGCGCGCGACACCTCGGGCAGCGTCTCGAAGCTCGGCTTGCTTCGCACGCGCACGCCGCGGAGCACTTGGGGCGTGCGCTCCATGACGCGCGCCAGCTCGGAGAGCGGCCGTTCCTCGCGCCGCATCAGCGCCAATACCTGAAGCGCCGTCAGCATTCCGTCTCCGGTCGTGTTCTCGTCGAGGAACACGACGTGGCCGGACTGCTCACCCCCCAGGTTGATCTTCTCGCGCAGCATCGCCTCGACGACGTAGCGATCGCCGACGTCTGCCCGCACGAGATCGAGGCCCATTCCCGAGAGCGCGCGCTCGAGCCCGAGATTGCTCATCACCGTGCCGACGACGGCGTCCCGCGAGAGCGCCTGGCGGCGCTTCATGTCGAGCGCGCACATGGCCACGACCTGCTCGCCATCGACGATCTCGCCGCGCTCGTCGACGAGGACCACGCGGTCCGCATCTCCGTCCACGGCGATGCCGACGTCTGCGCGGCACTCGCGTGCGATCGCGGCCACGTGCTCGGGGTGCATCGCTCCGCACCCGTCGTTGATGTTGATGCCGTCGGGCTGCCGGCCGACGGCGACGACCTCGGCTCCGAGCTCCTCGAGCACGGTGGGTGCGACCTTGTAGGCGGCGCCGTTCGCGCAGTCGATCGCGATCCGCAGCCCTTCGAGCGTGTGCTGGCGCGGAAACGTCTTCTTCAGGAACACGATGTACCGGCCCGAGGCGTCGTCGATCCGCCGCGCGCTGCCGATGTCCGCGCCGAGCGCGCGCCGCGATTCGAGCTCGGGCGAGCTCATCAGCTCCTCGATCCGAACCTCGGCGTCGTCGGGAAGCTTGAAGCCATCGCGCGAGAAGAACTTGACGCCGTTGTCCTCGAACGGGTTGTGCGAGGCCGTGATCATCGCGCCCGCATCGCAGCGCATGTCGACGGTCAGGAACGCGAGTCCCGGGGTCGGAATCGGCCCTACCTGGAGCACGTTCACGCCCATCGAGCACAGGCCCGCCGCGAGCGCGTCCTCGAGCATGTAGCCGGAGCGACGCGTGTCCTTGCCGATCAGCACGCGCGGCGTGCGGCCGCCGTTCGGTCCGAGACGGAACACGAGCGCCAGTGCGCGCCCGAGCTGCAGCATGACGTCGCCGGTCATCGGATGGACGTTCGCGCGCCCGCGAATTCCGTCCGTGCCGAAGAGCTTTCGCGATACCGCCATTCGAGTCCTCCCGCCTCAGCCGCCCGCGACCGGGTCGGCCACCGGCTCGATCTCGAGCTTGATACGGATCGGCGCTGCACTCTTATCCTTGCGCCAGACGTGCGGATAGCCGAGCACGACCGGGCTTTCCAGCGTCGCGGACTCACGCAGGGTCGAGAGGTCGATGCGATCGGTGACGACCTCGCGAACGTTGCGGACGGCGCGCTTGGCGCCGGTGATCGCGAGCTCCTTCGGCTCGAGGGTCATGCGCTTGAGTTTGAAGCCCTCCGGGAGCTCGCCTGCGAGATCGGCACGGACCGGTACCACCTTCGAGCTCACGGCTTCGAGTGCGTAGACGAGCGTCGATGGAGAACTCGCGACGATGCGCGCGCCTCGAGGCAGCGCGATCTGCTCCTTGTTGACGGCCAGGCGCGCCTCGCCCGCCTCGGCTCCCTCGAACGACACCGAATAGTGCTGCAGGTTCTTGCTCACCTGGCGCAGCGCCGCGCGACTTCCCATCACGCGCAAGTTGATCTCGTGCGCGGACTCCTCGATCACCACGAGGCTCTCCGGAACGTTCTCGACCTGGACCGGGATGTCGAAGCTCTGCTCCGCATCGGTGACGCCCTGCGCGGAGGCCCAGAGCACGCAAGCGATCAGGAGCGCCACGATCTTGTAGAGCAGATTGTCGAAGACCCACATCACCCGACTCAGGTTTCCGCGGCCCGCGCGGGATCGGCGAGCACGTCTTTGTCGGGAGGCGGATCGACGCTCGGAGCGCCTCCCGTCAGCTCGAGCAAGGTCGCGCGCAGGCGCGGACCGTCGAGGTCCTCACGCATCTCCCCGTTTGCGACGAGCGAGATCCGGCCGGTTTCCTCGGACACGACGACGACGAGCGAGTCGGTCTCCTCGGTGAGCCCGATCGCCGCGCGGTGACGCGTGCCGAACGCACTCGAGATGTCGCTGCGCGTCGCCAGCGGAAGGATGCAACCAGCCCAGGCAATTCGGCCCCGGCGCACCACGACGGCACCGTCGTGGAGCGGGGAGTACGGCAGGAACAAAGAGATCAGGAGATCTCGCGAGAGATCCGCGTCGATTGGCGTGCCCTGCTCGACGAACTCGTCGATCTGAAGCTCGCGCTCGATCGCAATCAGTGCACCGACCCGGCGCTGCGCCAAGGCCTGACACGCGCGGACGATCTCCTCGATCGCGTGCGCCTGGTGCATCCGCGCCGGGGCGAACAGCCCGCGGCCGACGCGCGTCAGCGCACGGCGGACGTCGGCCTGGAAGATCACGATCAGGATGAGCAAGCCGGACGAGAGGAAGTTGTCGAGCAGGAACGAGACGGTGGCCAGCTCGAGCAGGTCCGAGAGCCGCCACGCCAGAACGAGCACCAGAAGTCCGAGCGCCATCTGCGCCGCGCGCGTGCCCTTGATGCGCATCAGCAGCCAGTACACGCACCAGGCGACGACGAGGATGTCGAGGGAGTCGCGAAGCGGCTGGAAGTTCTCGGCGAAGCTCTCCCAGCGTTCGAGCAGCCACGTGTAGACGAGCCAGGTCACGCGACCCCCGCCGCGCGTGCGGCGCGGATCGCGCTCGCGACGTCCACGGCCTGCCGGGTTTCTGCAACGTCGTGCACGCGCACCGCGCGGGCGCCCGCGAGCACGGCGGCCGTCGCGGCCGCAAGCGAGCCCGGTAGCCGGTCGGCCATCGCGGCGCCGGTGAGCACCGCGACAAACTGCTTTCGCGAGGCGCCGACGAGCAGCGGGTAGCCGGTAGCGACGAGCTCGTCGAGGCGGGCGAGCAACGGCAGGTTGTGACGGAGTGGGTGCTTCCCGAAGCCGATCCCCGGATCGAGCCAGATGCGCTCGCGCGCCACCCCGGCGCGTTCAGCGTCCGAGGCCTCGGCGAGCAGGTCGTCGCGAACTTCGAGGACCACGTCGGTGTACACCGGATCGCGTTGCATGCTCGCGGGCTCGCCGCGCATGTGGTTCAAGACCAGCGTGGCGTCGTACACCGCACAGACGGCCGCGAGGCCGCGATCGCGAAGTCCGGCCACCGCGTTCACGATCCGCGCACCCGCCGCGAGCGCTGCGGCCGCGACACTTGCGCGGCGCGTGTCGATCGAGATGGGGGTCTCCGTGCGCTTGGCGAGCCCTTCGATCACGGGCAGCACGCGCGCGCACTCCTCGGCCTCGGAAACCGGCATCGACCCGGGGCGCGTCGATTCACCACCGACGTCGAGCCAGTCCGCACCTTCGACAGCGAGCGTGAGCCCGTACTCGATCGCGGCTTCCGCGCTCGCGAGTCTCCCGCCGTCGGAGAACGAGTCGGGCGTGACGTTCACGATCCCCATCACGATCACTCGCGGGGCAGCGCTCGGCGCGCCGGAGGGCGTGTCCGGCCGCGGTTCGGGCATGCGTCTAGCCCGGAACCGGCTCGGGATCGGGCATGGACTTCTCGCCGAAGCGACGGCGCGATCCCTCGTCCGTCTCGGCCGCCGGCTTCGCAGCCGCGCCCGCCGGATCGCGGCCCAGCGGCTCGGCCAGAATCGGCAACGGACGCCCCTCGCGCAGGAGCTTCAGGTCGCTCTCGTCGAGCGTCTCGCGTTCGAGCAGCGCCTGCGCGATGCGCTCGAGCACGTCTCGGTTGTCGATCAAGAGCTGCTTCGCACGCGCGTAACGCTCGCTCAGGATCCCCGACATCTCCGAGTCGATCTGTCGCGCCATGTCGGGGCTGTGCTTCGAAGGTGCTCCGAACTCCCGCCCGATGAAGACCGTGGCGTTGTCGTCGTCGAGACTCATCGGACCGAGCTTCTCGCTCATGCCATAGCTGCACACCATCGCACGCGCGATCTTGGTCGCCTGCGTCAGGTCGTTCGACGCGCCCGTGGAGAAGTGGTCGAAGACCAGCTCCTCGGCCGCACGTCCGCCCATCGCGCGCGTGATCATCGCGAGCAGCTCGTCCTTCGACACGCAGTACCGATCCTCGGTGGGAAGCGACATCGTGACGCCGAGTGCTCGACCGCGCGGGATGATCGTCACCTTGTGGATCGGGTCGCTGTGCTCCTCGAGCATTCCGATCAGCGCGTGTCCGGCTTCGTGATAGGCGGTGATGCGGCGCTCCCTCTCCGAGAGGATCAAGCTCCGCCGCTCGGCGCCCATCAGGATCTTTTCCTTGGCGCGTTCGAAGTCGCGCATCGCCACGCTGTCGCCGTCTCGGCGCGCAGCGAGCAACGCGGCCTCGTTCACCAGATTCTCGAGGTCTGCACCCGAGAAGCCCGGCGTGCCGCGCGCGATCACCGTCAGATTCACATCCGGCGAGAGCAGGACGCGCCGTGAGTGAACGCGCAGGATCGCCTCGCGTCCACGCAGGTCCGGCGGGCTCACGTTCACGTGGCGATCGAAGCGGCCCGGCCGCAGCATCGCCGGGTCGAGCACGTCGGGTCGATTCGTGGCCGCGATGATGATCACGCCCTCGTTCGACTCGAAGCCATCCATCTCGACCAGAAGCTGGTTCAGCGTCTGCTCGCGCTCGTCGTGCCCCCCCCCCGAGGCCCGCACCGCGGTGGCGACCGACCGCGTCGATCTCGTCGATGAAGATGATGCACGGCGCGTTCTTCTTGCCCTGGCCGAACAGATCCCGGACACGGCTTGCGCCGACACCGACGAACATCTCGACGAAGTCCGAGCCCGAGATCGAGAAGAACGGAACTCCGGCCTCGCCCGCGATCGCGCGCGCGAGCAGCGTCTTCCCCGTGCCCGGCGGGCCGATCAGCAGCACACCCTTCGGGATCCGTCCGCCCAGGCGCGTGAACTTCTTCGGGTCGCGCAGGAACGAGACGATCTCTTCGAGCTCCGACTTGGCTTCCTCGATGCCCGCGACGTCCGCGAAGGTCACGCGCTGCGAGTTCTCCGAGAGCAGCTTCGCGCGCGACTTGCCGAAGCTCATCGCCTTGCCACCACCCGACTGCAGCTGGCGGAAAAGCAGGAACCAGAGCCCGATGAAGAGCAGCATGGGCAACCAGCTGATCAGCATCGATTGCCACATTCCGCCATCGTCTTGCGCGGTGTAGGTCGTCTCGACCCTGTGCTTCTTCAGGAGCTTCGCGAACCGATCGCCGCTGGCCGGGCCGTTCGTGGCGAAGCCGAGGTCGTCGTCGAACTTGCCTTCGATGTGCTCACCCTTGACCGTGATCGCCTCGACTTCGCCAGCCTCGAGCCTCGCGAGGAAGTCGGAGTACTTGATCTCGTTGGGTTCGGGGGGGGTCCCGCCGAACAGGCTGAAGATGGCCAGCAGCACGAACATGGCCATCGCCAGCGTCAGCAGGTTCTTGTAAAGGTGGTTCAACTCACCTCCGGGCGAGTGCGTGGCATCAACCTCTTCCGCCAAGCGCTCGAATTCTTTGTCAATCTAACAACTTCGCCGCGGGCTTGGAAGCCGTAAGGCACGGAGTTCGAGCGGACCTTCACCGCCCTCCACCGCCTCGCTTCGCACCAGACCCGGAACCCAGATGACTTCCCCGCCTCGCTCGACGACCACCGCGCGCGCCCGAGCCTGTCTGGACCATCGGGCGCTTGCGAACAGCTCCTTGAGCGGACGTGGCCGTCCGCGCACGAAAACCCGGTCGCTCTCGATCGGACTCCGCACGATCAGCGCCGAGTGCGGGAACGCGGGAAGACGCAGCAGGCGATCGGGCGGGTCCGGTGCAACACACGCGTGCCAGCTGAGACGCAGGCCCTGATCGGGCAATTCGAGCGCGCCTTCGCGCGGCAGTGCCTGGCGGAGCAGCGGCTCCGGAAACCGCGGACCGGTGGCGGGACCCAGCCAGAGTCTCCCGCGATCTCGCAGCAGCCGGAAGCCTCCGGGGAGCGAGAGAACCCGCCCGGGCGCGGCCTGCTCGAGGAATGCGTCGATCCGCTCGACGTGGTTTCGCGAGAGCGACGATTCGAGTCCGGCGCGCGCGGCCAGCGCGAGCAGTGCGCGACGTCGCCGCCCCACATCGAACTCGGAGAGCTTCGCAGCGTCGAGCCATAGACCACCGTCACCCGGCTCCGAGAGCTGCTCGAGCCACGGCTCGAGCGTCGCGATCAATGCCGCGTCGTGTTCAGCGGCGAGATCGGCGAGCGACGCCAGCCGCTCGCTCGCGCCCGGGTGCAGGGCTTCGAGGGCGGGCAGGATCTCCGCACGCAGCCGATTTCGCGGTGTACGCAGGTCCGCGTTCGTCGCGTCCTCGCGAAATCCGAGCGCCCGCGCGGCGAGGTAACGACGCAGGCTCGAGCGGCGAACCCGGAGCAACGGACGCAGAACGCGTCCGCGATCGAGACTCGGCCGGATTGCCGCGAGTCCGCCGATCCCGGTTCCCCGCAAGGCCCGGAGCAGGACGGTCTCGGCCTGGTCGTCGAGGTGGTGCGCGGTCGCGAGGTGCCGGTAGTTTCCGGCGCGGCGCATTCGCTCGAGCTCCCGATAACGGAGCGCGCGTGCGCGCGCCTCGGGTGAGCGACCGTCGCGCGAAGCCGCATCGACGTGCGCGACGGCGAGCGTGACGCCGAGCGTTCGCGCCAGATCCGCCACGAACGCCAGATCGGCATCCGCTTCGGGACCCCGCAATCCGTGATGCACGTGCGCGGCGGCCACCCGCTGTCCCACACCGAGCAGAATCCGAAGAAGCGCGACGGAATCGCCCCCGCCCGAGACGGCAACGAGCACGGGTGAACCGCGACTCACGCCATGCTCGCCCAGAAAACGAGCGACCTCGCGATGCACCGGGTCCATGGCCACAGAGTACGGATCCAGCGAGCATCGCCAAGCACTCGAAGCCCTCAACACCGCGGCCATGCGGACCGAAAACACATCTGACGCGCCGTGCCGCGCGAGACGGGGGGGAGAGGCTTCTCTTGGAGGGGATCGCCTGGATCGAGCGCGCGTCGGAGTCGCTGACCCGATTTTCGGGCGGCTTCGACGTCACCGTCAGCGCCGCGCTCGCCGCGGCGGCCGGCGGGTTGCTTCTCGGCTGGATCTGGCTGCGGCGCCGAGGCGCGTCGCGCCCGTCGCGGAAGCCGAGCGACCACGAGGCCGAGTACCGAAAGCTCGTCGAGCGCGGTGAGTTCGAGCACGCCGCCGACCTTCTCGTCGAGCGGCAGATGGTCGCGCGCGCGTTGCCGCTCTACGAACGTGCCGGGGCGAAACCCAAGCTCGCCCGCGCGCTTCTGCTGGCCAAGCAGCCCGCACGCGCGGCGCGCGTCTACGCCGAGCTCGGCCGACACGCCGAGGCCGCACACCACTTCCAGAGCGCCGGCATGTGGAGAGAAGCGGGCGAAGCGTTGCTGCTCACGGGCGAGGAGCGCGAGGCCGCGGAGCTCTTCGAGCGCGCAGGCGATCTCGAACGCGCCGCGGAGCTGCACCGGCAGCTCGGCGACGCCGACAACGCCTCGCGCCTGTTCGCTCGCGCAGGGCTCGGCGCCGCTGCGGCCGAATCGCTGCTCGAATCGCGCGGCCGCAAACCCCGCTCGCTCCGACGCGCGGCCGAGCTCTACGAGTCCGCGTCCGAGTGGGACAAGGCCGCGGCCTGTCACGCCGAGGCCGGAGATCCGCGCCAGGCCGCGGAGCTCTACGAGAAGGTCGGGCGACACGAACCGGCCGCCGCGGCCTACGAACGCTCCGGCGTCTACGATCGTGCCGCAGGCTGCTACGAGCGAGCGGGCAAGCGCGCAGAGGCGCGCGCGTGCTGGGAGCGGGCGGGCGATCGGCTGCGCGCCGCGGAGATGGCGCTCGAGGACGGCGATCACCTCGCCGCCGCCGGAGCCTTCTACGAGGTCGGCTCCTACGAGCGCGCCGTAGACACGCTTCAGCGCGTCCCGACCGACGCCGCGGGAGCGCACGCGGCCTCGAGACTTCTCGCCCGGATCTTCCTCGAGAAGGGCTTGATCGATCGCGCGCGGGAGAAGGTCGACGCGCTGGCTGCCGGCACGGGCTACGTCAAGGACGACCTCGAGCTCTTGCTGATGTTCGCAACGGCACTCGAGCGGAGCGGCGATACGGCCGGCGCTTTGGAAACCCTGGAACGCATCTCGCAGCTCGATTCGCAGTACGCCGACGTCGAAGCACGGATCGACCGCCTGAGAGACCGCTCGCCCGGAATCACCACCGCTCCGTCGCTCACGACGTCGGCGAGCGATCGCTACGAGCTACGCGATGAGATCGGACGCGGCGGAATGGGCATCGTCTACCTCGCCAGCGACCGCGAGCTCGAGCGAGCCGTCGCGATCAAGTTCCTGCCGAGCGAGCTCGCGGCGAATCCGCAGGCCGTCCAGATGTTCCGCGCCGAGGCCCGCGCCGCCGCGGCGATGAATCACCCCAACATCGTGCACATCTACGACGTCGCGGTCGTGAACGGGCAACCCTGCATCGTGATGGAGTACGTGCAGGGGCGCACGGTCCGAGAGGTGATGCGGATCCGCGGCTCGAGCGAGCGGCAGCCGCTGCCGCCGCACCGCGTCGCGGAGATCGGGCGCGAGATGTGTGGAGCGCTGGCGTACGCGCACCGCTCGAACGTGATTCACCGCGACGTGAAGCCCTCGAACATCCTGCTCACCGCCGACGGCAGCGCGAAGCTGATGGATTTCGGCATCAGCAAGGCGCTCGAGACCGGCAGCGACGCGCTCACCGAGGCGCGAGGCACGCCGCAGTACATGCCGCCGGAGCAGATCCTCGGCCACGAGATCGACGGGCGCGCCGACCTGTATGCGCTCGGCATCTCGATGTTCGAGATGGCGACGGCCGAGCGTCCGTTCAGCGGCGACGGGGTGGTCGATCAACAGCTTCACGCGCCCCTTCCGGATCCGCGTCACCTGCGTCCCGAGATCCCGGAGGGGCTCGTCCGGATCCTCATGCGGGCGTGCGAGAAGGATGCCAACGACCGCTTCGCCTCGGCCCGCGAAATGGCGCAGGCGCTCGAAGCGCTGATCGGCGATTCAGCCAAGAAGCGCTGAAGCGGTACCGACGATGACGACGGTGCGCTTCGCGTCGTCCTTCTCGACCCAGATCTCGTAATCGCGCCGCGTGAAGGCACCCTCGGCACTCTCGCCGCGGAGCTTCGCCCGCGCGCGAACGCGCTCGCCGCCCCAGAGCACGTTCACGAGCTTCACGTCCATCCGTCCGCCCGCGAACCAGCCCGCGCCGTGCGCATTGCCCATCACCTGCGACGCGAGACAGGTCGAGAGCATTCCCTGCACGACGACGTCGGGAAATCCGAACTTCTTCGCCTCGTCCCGGTCGGTGTGGTAGTTCCTGGCCGGCCCCGAGAATCGCCAGCAGGTGGCGAGATCGACGTGCAGATCGACCGGCTCGAGCTCGGGTCCGTCGCCCTCGCCGACCGCACGGCGTTCCTTCTTCTCCGCGCTTCCACGATCGACGACGAAGGCGCCTTCGGCCTTCGGCAGGTCCGCGAGAAAGGACTGATGGGTTCGAGATCGCACGAGCAATCGTCCGGCCTCGTCGCAGAAATCGACCTCGTTCACGATGAAATCCCGATCGCGCTTCCGGTAGCGGTCGATCACGGTCGAGCGCGTGTGCACGGTCGACCCCGTGCGCAGGGGTGCGAAGAGCTGCCACTCCTGGCGTGCGTGCAGGTTTCCGACCAGATTCCGTAGATACCAGCGGTCGAGGTGGGCGTAGACCTCGCTGTGGTAGAGCAGCGGCGGTGCGAGCCCATCGTGCGCGTACACCGGGTTTCGGTCCGCGAACGTGTCGCAGTAGAAGTCGATCACTTCGGGCGAGATCGGGCGCTCGGCCTGGTGGACGAGATCTCCGACGCGAACGGGCTGGCCTTTGAGGTTCACGCCGCGATTCTGGCACACTCGGACCATCGACATGCAGCACGATCCCGGTCCAGAAGCGAACGTCGGGACCTGGCTCGTCGCTCACGCGGAAGCCCGGCCCGATCATCCGGCCCTCGTCGTCGAGGCGAGCGGTGAGCGCATCTCGTACGCGGAGCTGGAGGCTCGCGCGAACCGCGCGGCGGCGGCGCTCGCACGACTCGGCGTCGCCGCCGGTGACCGGGTCGCGCTCGCGCTCGCGAGTGAGCCGCTCTATCTCGAGCTCTACTTTGGCGCCGCGTTGCTCGGCGCGATCCTGCTTCCGCTGAACACCCGACTCACCGCCGCCGAGCTCGACTTTCAGATCGAGGACTCCGAGCCGCGCGTCGTCGTGCGCAACGAGAGCATCGCGATTCGTCCGCGCGCGGGCGCTCGGCTGCTCGCGCCGGACGAGCTTCGCGCCCTCATGCCCGAACGCGCCGAACGCCCCACTCCGGCGCCGGGCGGCGAGAGTCCGCAGGTCATTCTCTACACGAGCGGCACGACCGGTCGGCCGAAGGGCGCGGTGCTCCCGCACCGAAAGACCTACTGGAACACGCGCAATGCGGAGCGGTACTTCGAGCTGGTGAGCGACGACGTCGTCGTCGTACCGGTCCCCCTCTTCCACTCCTTCGGGCTGAAGATCCTGTCCGTGCCGACGCTTTTCGCGGGCGCGACGGCCGTGCTCGTCGATCGCTTCGACCCGATCGGCCTTCAGGACTGCGTGGCGCGCGAGCGCGCGACCTTGCTCGGCGCCGTGCCCGTCATGTACGAGCGCATGCTCGCGTCGGGACTCGCGCCGGAGAAGTTCGCCTCGCTGCGCTTTGCATTCAGCGCCGGCGCCGCGCTCGCGGTCGAGACGATCGAACGCTACGCGCGTCTCGGGATCCGGCTCAAACAAGGCTACGGGCAGACAGAGACGTCGATCCTGTGCTGCCTCGACGCGTCGGACGCGGTTCGAAAAGCGGGCTCGGTCGGGAAGCCCGTCACCTTCGGCGAGGTGCGAATCGCCGACGAGCACGGCCACGACGTCGTGCGCGGCGCGCGAGGAGAGATCGTCGTGCGCGGACCGATCGTGATGACGGAGTACTGGCGCCGGCCGGAAGAGACGGCGCAGAGCCGGATCGACGGCTGGCACCGAACCGGAGATCTCGGCGTGGTGGACGACGAGGGGAACATCTCGCTCGTCGGCCGATTGAAGGAGCTCTACATCAGCGGCGGTGAGAACGTGTACCCGGCCGAGGTCGAGCGCGTGCTCGGTCAACACCCGGATGTGTCCGAGGTCGCCGTCGTCGGCGTACCGGACGCGACGTGGGGAGAGGCCGGACGCGCCTACGTCGTTCCCGCCCACGCGGACTTCGAGCCCGGGGCCCTGCTCGCCTGGGCGAGCGAACGCCTGGCGCGCTACAAGCTCCCGCGAGAGGTGGTGGTGGTCTCGGAGCTGCCGCGCACGGCCTCGGGGAAGGTGCAGAAGCATGCGCTCGTGGCTGACGCTTAGCGGGGCGATCCTGCTCGTCGCGGGCTGCGCGTGGGTCGAGGGTGGAGGCCCCCCCGCGAAGCCCGTGCTCGATCCGGATCTCGTGCAGCGGGGCGCGGCGCTCTTCGCCGATCCGCGCCTCTCGGGCGACGGCGCCCGCAGCTGCGCGAGCTGTCATCCGGGCGGCGGCGAGGATCACGGGGTCTACCGATCGGGCGAGCGCGTCGAGCCCGGCGCCCCCGGGGGGCGGCGGACGAAGAGCCTGCGGGGACTCTGGCAGACCGCGCCCTACTACTGGGACGGCTCCGCGCGAACGGTTCAGGACGCGATCGAGCGCATGCTCGAGACCGAGATGCGTCAGGGGAAGATCTCGGGGCGGGACCCGGAGGCGCTCGAGGCGTACCTGCTCTCGCTCGCGCCCTTCGATCGCGGGCGCATCCAGCCCGACGGATCGCTCGTCGAGCCCGCGAACCTGTCCGCGCGCAAGGGATTCGCGGTCTTCGTCGAAGCCGATTGCGCGGACTGCCACCGCGCGCCCGCGTTCACGCGCGAGGGGCTCGTCGACGTCGGCACCGGGGGCCGCTTCGACGTTCCGACGCTCCGCGGCGTGTCGACGGGCGGCCCGTGGGGGCACGACGGTCGTTGGCCCGATCTCGAGTCCGCGGTGCGTGCGATCGCCGCGGCGCAGCGGATCGAGCTCACGGGCGACCAGCTGAGCCAGCTGCTCGCCTATCTCGCACTCCTGTAGCAGCGGCGCGCTCGTCCGGTTAGTGTTCTGCGCCCGCAAGTCTGGCGATGTAGCTCAGCTGGTTAGAGCAGGCGGCTCATATCCGCCGTGTCGGGGGTTCGAGTCCCTCCATCGCCACGCGCCGCAGAACCAGCACTTCAGGGAGAGAGCCGATGGCCGTCGCCCAAGCCGACTTCCCGTCCCCCGAGCGGGACATCGCGGCCGGGATCGGAGCCGCACCGCAGACGGCGGTCCTCGCGGGCGGCTGCTTCTGGTGCACCGAAGCGGTCTTTCAAGCGCTCGATGGCGTACTCGACGTGACGTCCGGCTATGTCGGGGACGTGGCCGCGAAGGCGGATTACGAGACGGTGTGCGGCGGCGCGACGAACCACGCCGAGGCGATTCGCATCCGCTTCGATCCCGCGCGGATCCGATTCGGCGAGCTTCTGCGGATCTTCTTCTCGGTCGCGCACGATCCCACGCAAATCGATCGTCAGGGCAACGACATCGGACGTCAGTACCGATCCGCGATCTTCGCGGCCGATGCCGAGCAGAAGAGCGTGGCCGAGAGCTACATCGTGCAGCTCGACCGCGCGAAGATCTTTCCGGCTCCGATCGCGACGCGTGTCGAGCCGCTCTCGGAGTTCTTCGAGGCCGAGGTTTATCACCAGAACTACGCCTCGCGAAATCCGCAGCAGCCCTACATCGCCGCGATCGCGCTCCCGAAAGTCGCGAAGCTTCACAAGCTCTATTCGGAGAGGCTGAAGTCGCGTCGCTAGGGTACTCTGCGCGCATGAGTGCCCACCGTCACTTCCCGCGCTCGAAACGCGTCCATTTGACTCGGCTCTCGCCCGGACCTGCGCGTTCCCGTGCGCGAGATCGAACTCACGACGCGCCCGGGGCAGGCGGCCGATGCTCCGGTCCGCGTCTACGACACGAGCGGCGCGCACGGCGACCACGAGATCGCGGTCGATCTGACGCGCGGCCTGCCGAAACTCCGCGACGGGTGGATTCGCGAGCGCGGCGACGTCGAGGATTACCCGGGACGACCGGAACACCCCGAGGACGACGGACGACGCTCGAGCTCGACGCCGGAGTTCCCGGGTCGGCGCGTGAAGCCGCTGCGAGCACGAGCGGGACGGAACATCACGCAGATGCACTACGCGCGGCGCGGGATCGTGACGCCCGAGATGGAATTCGCGGCGCTGCGCGAAGGGCTCGAGCCGGAGATCGTGCGCAGCGAGATCGCGTGCGGACGCGCGATCCTGCCCAACAACGTGAACCATCCGGAGAGCGAGCCGATGCTGATCGGCCGGCGTTTTCTGGTGAAGGTCAACGCGAACATCGGGAACTCCGCCGTCTCGTCGTCGATCGACGAAGAGGTCGAGAAGCTGCTCTGGGCGATCCAATGGGGCGCCGACACCGTGATGGACCTCTCCACCGGCGCGAACATCCACACCACGCGCGAGTGGATCATCCGAAATTCGCCCGTGCCGATCGGCACGGTGCCGATCTACCAGGCGCTCGAGAAGGTCGGCGGACGCGCGGAAGATCTGACTCCGCAGCTCTTCCTCGACACGTTGATCGAGCAGGCCGAACAGGGCGTCGACTACTTCACGATCCACGCGGGAGTGCGGCTGCGCTACGTGCCGCTGACGGCCGACCGCCTGACCGGCATCGTCTCGCGCGGTGGCTCGATCATGGCCAAGTGGTGCCTCGCGCATCACCGAGAGAGCTTCCTCTACACGCACTTCCGCGAGATCTGCGAGATCATGAAGACCTACGACATCGCGTTCTCGCTCGGTGACGGACTGCGGCCGGGCTCGATCGCGGACGCGAACGACGCCGCGCAGTTCGCGGAGCTCGACACGCTCGGCGAGCTGACGAAGGTCGCGTGGGAGAGCGACGTGCAGGTCATGATCGAGGGCCCCGGCCACGTGCCGATGCACCTGATCAAGGAGAACATGGATCGCCAGCTCGAGGTCTGTCACGAGGCGCCCTTCTATACGCTCGGGCCGCTGACGACCGACATCGCACCTGGCTACGACCACATCACCTCGGCGATCGGCGCGGCGATGATCGGCTCGTTCGGGACCGCGATGCTCTGCTACGTCACGCCGAAGGAGCATCTCGGACTGCCGGATCGCGACGACGTGCGCGCGGGCGTGATCACGTACAAGATCGCGGCCCACGCGGCGGACCTCGCCAAAGGACACCCCGGTGCACGCGTGCGCGACGATGCCCTCTCGAAGTCGCGCTTCGAGTTCCGCTGGGAGGATCAGTTCAACCTCTCGCTCGATCCCGAGACCGCGCGCAGGTATCACGATGCCACTCTGCCCGCCGAGAACGCCAAGGTCGCGCACTTCTGCTCGATGTGCGGCCCGAAGTTCTGCAGCATGGAGATCACCCAGCAGGTACGCGAGTACGCGCAGAAGAAGCGCCTCGAGGAGGCGGCCGCGCTCGAGGAAGGTCTCGCGGAGAAGTCGCGCGAGTTCGTCGAAACCGGCGCGCAGATCTACCGCTAGCGATCTCGAGACGCGAGCTCAGTCGGCGGGCCCGATCGCGCGGAGCGCGCGCAGGTCGGACTCGAAACGGGCGGCGAGATCGCCCATCGCGCCCGATCCGGACTCGAGACCCGCGCGGGCGCGCTCACACCACGGCAGCAGATAGCGCCGGCAGAGTTCCGCGACGAGCACGTCGTCCTCGCGGTCGATCGCGGCCGCAAGGGCCTCGCAGCTCGGTGCGAGGTGATCGGGCGGCAGCGCCTTGTCCTGCCAGCGGAGTCCGAGGAAGTGCAGGACGCGCATCCACTCCTCGCGGGCGTGCCCCCCTCGAGCCCGAGCGCGGCGTGAAGCAGGAGTGAGACGGTCGGCAGCGGCGCCCCGACGTGGAAGGCGGACCAGTACTCGGACTCGACGTCCGAGAACGATCCGGGCAGGCCGAGCGCCTCCCACGCTTCGATGCGCTGCTCGGCGGAGGCCAGCGGGCTCCAGATCCGCGCCCAGCCCACGAAGGGCAGCGCGGCCTCTCGGGCCGCCTGGCTCACGCGCCGAGCTCGATCCACCCGGGCGACACCGACTTCAGGCCGCCGCGATCGTTCTCGGCTCCCTGCCAGACGGCGATGGCGAGCTGACGCCGCGCGTCGAGCACCGCCCAGCTCTCGAGCTCGAAGACGCAGGCTCCAGCGCCCGCGACTTCCACTCCGCGATCGCGCGCCATCCGGCCGGTGCGATCGCTGCGCGCGACCGTCCCGAGGCCTTCGGCACGTACACCAAAGAGCGTCTCGCGATCGGCACGCCAGAGCGCGCCCTCGACGGCCTGGCCCGGCGCGCCCATCGTCAGCCATGGGGCGTCCGCGACGACGGGCGCGATCACGGCGGCGGCGTCGGCGAAACGATCGACGTCATGTCCGATCTCGCGCGGTGCCTCCGGGCACGCCCAGCCGAGGCGAATCCGCCAGAGCCCTTCGGACTTCGAAGCCTCGAGATCGACGACCGCGGTTCGCGGCGCGTCGCGGCCGACGTAGGCGACCGGAACGTACCCGCCCGGAGACATCCCCGTCGGCGCCGCGATCATCGAGATCTTGCTGCGCATCAGAGCACCTCTCGCTGGCGCGGGCCGAGCGCGAAGTTCTGGTTCCAGTCGTACGCGATCAGAAGATCCATCAGCTCGCTCGTCTCGCCCGCGCGCCGCTTTGCGCGCTCGCGCTCGAGCGTCGCGAGCACCTCGTGCACCCGCTCGCCGAAGAGGCTGACGAGATACTGCGTGGGAATGCGCGGCTCACTCGTCGGGCGTCCCTTCTCGTCGAGCTTCGGCGGGCTCATCGGCGGCACGTAGAAGACGTTCGGTCCGAGCTCGAACTCCGGATGCAGAGGCAGCGCCACGCGGTAGCCGTGAACGAGCTTCCAGATCGGCCCCTCCTCGTCGTCGAGATAGCCGACGAAGCGCAGACGGCCCGGGCACTGCCGCGCACACGCCGGCGCGACGCCCTCCTCGATGCGCGGGAGACAGAAGATGCACTTCGTCGAGACCTGTCGCTGCGGATCGAAGTAGACCTTCTTGTACGGGCACGCCTCGACACAGAAGCGGTAGCCGTGACAGCGGTCCTGATCGACGAGCACGATGCCGTCCTCGTCGCGCTTCTCGATCGCGTGCGCGCGGGCATGCGTCGAGGCACGCCGGATGCGTGCAGTGGTTGCAGAGCCGCGGCAGGTAGAAGTAGTGGTTTTCCTGGGGGTAGTCGCCGGCACCGCGATCCTCGTCCCAGTTCGCGCCCCAGCGCGGCGCGCCGTCGGGTCGCAGCCACGGCTTTCCCTCGCCCTCGCCGGAGCGCTTGCGCACCGCGTCGTGATTGAAGGTCCAGGCACGCCCGTACTCGTCGTCGAGAGTGGGGATCCGGCCGGCCTTGACCTCGCCGGTTGGCGTCCGACCGCCGCTCGCATCCCAGTTCCGCGGATAGCCCGCGCCCGGGAGTGTCTCGACGTTGTTCCAGTAGGCGTAGCCGGTACCGGTGTCGGTGTTCCAGAGCTTCTTGCACGCGATCGTGCAGGTCTGACATCCGATGCACTTGTTGAGGTCGAGCACCATCGCGATCTGTCGCTTCGACGGGTTCTCGTTCGCCATGTCTAGGCCTCCTGCGCCGCGCGGATCGCATCGACCGCATCGGGCCTTCGGGGACGGATCGCGACTCGCGTGTCCTGGACCTGCGTGCCGGGCGCCCACACGCCGAATCGCCAGCGGAGCTGACCCTCGCCGCCGGCGAAGTGGAGCGGGTTCATCAGTCCCGGAGTCACGAACTTGTAGCTCTCGTGCTTCGGGAACTGGTGCGGCTCCCACGCGTGGAAGTAGTACGCGACCGCGGGCCGGACCATCGATCGAGTACTTCACACGCATGAAGATCAGTCCGAAGCGGTTCTCGACTTCGGCCCATTCTCCGTCCGCGATGCCGAGCCTCTCCGCATCGCGCGGGTTCAGATACAGCGCGGGTTCGCCCGCGCTGCAGGCGCAGCAGCAGCGGATCGTCGCGCCAGACGCTGTGGATGCTCCAGCGCGCGTGACAGGAAATGAGCTGGAACGGGAGGTCGCCTCCCGCCTTCGGGCTCTCGATGTGCGACGGCAGCGCCTCGCCGGCCTCGAGGAACCATGGATGATCGATGTAGAACTGCTGTCGGCCCGTCCGCGTCGGCCAGGGCCACTTTTCCTCGGTGAAGTGGGTGCACGCGCGGAGCACGCCCTCGCCCTTCCAGGAGTCGTTGAAGAGCTGCGGCTGGCCTCCCGGGCCACCCGCCCCCTTGAACTTCTCGATCCCGGTGCGCTCGAGCCCAGCGACCGTCATTCCCTCGGTCGTGCCCGCACTGTCCAGGATGTGCTGCATGACTTTCTCGGTGTCGCCGGGGCCGAACTCGCCATGGAACGAGAAGCGGTCTCCGATCGTCTGAAGATCGACCTCGAGCTTGCCGCAGCCCGGCGAGCACGGGCGTGCCGCGCTCGCGCGCGACGCGCTGCACCTCTTGAGCGAGGCGCCAGAAGATCTCCCACTCGTCCTTCGAATCACCGACGGGAGGAACCGCCGCGTCGCAGTAGTGGAGATACGGGATGTAGGCGACCGTGTACTTGATGCCGCGTTTCTCGTAGTAGCCCGCAGCAGGCAGCAGGTAGTCGGCGTGCATGCCGGTGAACGTGAACTTCGGATTGACGTCGACCACCAGATCGAGACCGGGCCAGAGATGCTCGAGCGAACGCTGCGGCAGATTCGAGCGCCGCAGCACGTTGTTTCCGCCGGTCACCCAGGCGCGCGCCGCCTTGCGTCGGGTAGCGCGGCATCCAGCCCTTCTCGCGCGCCTCGCGGTCGTATTCCGTGAGAGGTCGAGGATGAAGACCTGCCTGCACCTGATCCAGATCCGCCGCCACGCCCTGGTAGCCGAGATTGAAGCTCGCGGCGTTGCCGATGCACGCGAGTTCTTCGCCGGCATCCGCACCCAGCTCCCAGAGCGCGCGCTGGGCGCTGATCCGCCCGCGCACGCGCTCGACGGCGAGGTCGAAGAGCGTGGTCATGTCGAGGTGCATGAAGAGCTCGAGGCGCCCGCGCAGTCCCCGTGTGGCTCGCCGATGCCGAGCCCGCCGGTCTCGATCCAGCCGGTCGAGTGGTAGCCCGCGCCCTTGCGGCCGACGGCCCCCTTGAGCGAGAGGCAGAGGATCTTCGCGCGATTCATCTGGTCCGAGTGAAAGAAGCGGTTCGAGCCCCAGCTCGAGAGCACCATCGGGTCGCTTCGCCTTCGCGAAGCCTTCGGCGAAGCGCTCGATCTGCTCGGGCGGCGAGCCCGGTCACCTCGGCCGTCGCCGCCATCGTCCAGGGCTCGAGGTGCTCGCGCAGGAGGGAACCCACGGGGACGACGGCGGCTTCGCGTGCCGTCGCGCAGCTTCACCGCGAAGCGACCTTCGATCGGCGGCTCGAAAGCTCCGCCGTCGAGCTTCGGCACGTCGCCGTTGCCGGGAGCGCCCGGCGCGGCCACGGGCATGGCCGGACGCGGGGTCCCAGACGTACACGAGTTCGTGTCCCCCGCCCTCGCGCAGATCCGCCTCGGTCAGGAAGCGACCGGTGTCGAGCCGCACCAGGATCGGCAGATCGGTCTGCTCGCGCACGTAGGCGAGATCGATCCGGCCGGTGTCCCAGATGTGCCGCGCCGTCGCGAGCGCGAGTGCCGCATCCGTCCCCGGTTTGATCGGGATCCACTGATCCGCGTGCACGGCGGTGGCGCTGTACTGCGGATCGATCACGACCAGCTCCGCACCGTCGTACTTCGCCTCGAACAGGAAGTGCGCGTCGGGGATCTGGGTGACGGCCGGATTCATCATCCAGACGACGAGGTAATCGGAGAGGAACCACTCGTCGGAGCTGCCGCCGACGTGGGGGAAGCCGAAGGTCAGCGTGGCGCCGTGGTTCAGGTCGCCGATCTCCGCCCAGTCGTCGGAGAGCGTGGCACCGGCGAGGCCGAAGAAGCGCACGCGCCCGGCCGTCGTCGGCCCCTGGTCGAAGTGGGGACCGAGGTCGTGGATGATGCTGTCGGTGCCGTCCTTCTCGGCGATCGTCACGAGCTTCTCGGCGATCTCGCGCAGGGCCGTGTCCCAGGAGATCTGCTGCCACTGCCCGCCGCCGCGCGGTCCGACGCGCTTCAGCGGCACGGTGAGTCGGCTCGGACCGTACATGACCTCGGTGTAGCAGGCGCCCTTCTGGCAACCGCGCGGGTTGAAGTCGGGTACGCCGGGCTCCGACGCCGTGTAGTTCGCGGTCTGCTCCTCGCGAACGACGATGCCGTCCTTCACGTAGAGATCGAAGTTGCAGGCGCTCCGGCAGTTCAACCAACCGTGCGTTCCCTTCGCGACGCGATCCCAGCTCCAGCGCTGACGGTAGAGATCCTGCCAGCTGCCGAGCTTCGCCGGGTTGCGTGCGACGCTCGCCCCCGCGAGATCGGCGGCGATCGCCTCCTCGCGTAGGTGGAGGAAGGGAAGGCTCCCGGCCGCGGTGGCGACCGCCGCGAGTCCCGAGAGCTTGAGGAAGTGGCGACGGTCGAGCCAGAGGTGGCCACTTCGGCCTTCGGAACCAGTCATGGTGTTCTCCCCAATTCGAACTCCAACTCCGGGCGCGTTCGCGGCCTCACGGGAGGTGCTCCGCGCGAAGGGGCGGAAGGATCTGCAGATACATACAGACCGACGCGATCGCCTCGCGCACGAAGCTCGCGTCGTCCAGCGTCTCGAAGCCCGAACCCAGGACCCCACCCTCGAGGCGCAGAAGCAGCATCGCGCGGAGCTGCTCGAGCGCGAATCCGACCGCGAGATTCGGATCCGCGTGTCCGATCTCGTCGCGACGGGCGAGCATCAGGTTCGCGAGACGCCGACTCAGCTCATGGTGAAGCTCGAGGGACTCCGCGGCGATGGACGGATCGCTGAGCGCCAGAGCCAACCGCGCGCGCGACAGGCCCGCGTGTTGGCGGCCGACTTCGAGCGAGAATTCGAGGTAGGCCTCGAGGATCTCGGCGATCGACGCACCGTCCCACCGGACCGGATCGACGGCGGACTGCATGGTCTCGCGGAACTCATGGCCGAGGCGGTCGAGAAGCGCGTAGATCAGACCGGCCTTGTCGCGGAAATGGTGGTAGAACGCGCCCACGGAGCAGCCCGCTCGCGCGGCGACGTCGCCCACGGCGGTGTCGTCGATGCCCTTCTCCGAGATCAGCGCTTCCGCGGCATCGAGCAGCTGGATCAGCGTGCGCCGGCTGCGCGGCTGGCGTGAGGTCCGGACCCAGCGGAGATCGGCGATCCAGGGACTTCTCGGCATCACCCCGCCCTTCCCGATCGACTTCCCTAACCATTCGAAATCAACTCAAGATAAATCAGAACCAGAACTCGGCTTTTGTATTCTGGCCGAAGCGGCGCAAGCCCGTCAAGGATGGGAAGAACTCTAGACGCCCTTCGTCTCCGCACCCCAGATGTACTTGTGAAGCTGCAGGTTCAGGCGCACGCGCAATCCGTCTTCCTGAATCCAACGCGCGAGATCGCGGGGGTCGAGTCCGCCATGGACCGGTGAGAGATTGATCGGCACCCGATCCTCGAGTCTCTCTGCACGGATCAGCTGCAGCGCCCATTCGTAGTCGGCGCGATCGCAGATCACGAACTTCAGCTCGTCGCCGGAGCGAAGGCGTGCGAGGTTCGAGAGATCGTTGCGCGCGACCATCGCGCTGCCGGGAGTCTTCACGTCGACGATCGCGCGCACGCGAGGATCGAGGACCGAGATGTCGTGGTGGCCGCCGGTCTCGATCAGGACCGTGTAGCCCGCATCGCAGAGCCGGCGTGCGAGCTCGGGAACGGCCTTGTGCAGCAGGGGCTCGCCGCCGGTCAGCTCGACCATGTGCGTTCCGAGCTTCGCCACGCGCGCGAGCACCTCGTCGACCTCGAGCAGCTCGCCGCCGCTGAACGCCTGCGGCTCGTCGCAGTACGTGCAGCGAATGTCGCATCCGGTCGTGCGCACGAAGACGCACGGCCAACCGGAGTGCGTCGATTCGCCCTGGATCGAGCGATAGATCTCCTTGACGCGCAGCTCGGACACGGCGTTCAGCCGTAGAGAACGGAGCGATGGCGCACGATCTCGCCGATCAGGGCCTCCATGCGCTCCGGATGCTCGGGCAGGCCTTCGATTCGCGCGCGGCCGATTCGGTCGCCGCCGCTCTTCGGAACCACCCACGGCTGATGGCTACCGACGGCGTCGAGCAGGCCGGAGACGTTGAGCGGCCGTTTCTCGTCGTTGCAGGACAGCAGCACGATGTCGTCGCCTTCGAGCGTGGCGAGCGAGAGGCGCGCGCCGGTGCGCAGTCTCAGTCGCCGGCCGATCTCGCCCGGATCCAGATTCGCGGGCACGCGCGCGACCGCGAGCTGGTACTCGCCGAAGTGCACCATGCGCGGGTCGTTCGCCTCGACCCAGTCGGTCTCCGCGCGATACACGTCCGGCGCCGATGGCAGATCGATCGGCTTGCCGGCGAGCACCGGCATGATCTCGGCTCGGTGTTCTCCCGGGTTCTCCGCCATTCGCTTGATCAGCGCGATCACGCGATTGCCCCACTTCTGCATGTCGGCGTCGGAAAGACGGCGCGCCGATAGATCGACGAGCTTGTCGGTGAAGCGGCTGCGCCGCTCCGTCACCTGGCTGACGGCTCCGAGCGGGCTCGTGGCGTTCTCTTCGATCACGATCGAATCCCGCCCGAGAACCGCACGCAGGCGCTCGAGATCCTCGATCGCCCATTCGTGATGGTCAAACCATTGCAGCCGGCCGCGGAACAGCTCCGCAGTGTCGAGCACTTCTTTCGGGCGCGGCTGCGCGCTGCAGCCCACGACGAGCACGTCGACGTTCTCGGCGATGTCCGTCGCCGGTCCCTTGAAGAAGTCCATCAACCCGTCTTGCGGCGTGACGCGGAACGACACGATCGTGCGTCGGTCTCGTGCGAGTACGAGCGCGGCGAGGATCGAATCCGGATCGTCGCGGACGAGGATCGCGGCGCGCTGCCTGCGCGCACGCGGTGGCGAGACCTCGACCGGCTCCGCGGCGGGACCCGCTTCGGGCTCCTCGTCGCCGTCGGTGAGGGTGGCTTCCAGGTCGCTCGTGAGCTGTTCGTCCAGAGCCGAGGCGGCGATGGGCGACGCCTCTTCATCGGTCGCGTCCGCGGCGTCGCGCGGTTCGAGCTCGTCATCGCGCGCGTCGCCGCGAGTCTCGGCCTCGCCCGCGATTCCGTCCGCGTCCTCGGACGTACCCAGCCGAGCTCCCTCTTCGGATCGCGCCCCGCCACCGCGCCGACCACCGCGACGTCTGCGTCCGCGACGACCCCGCGATCGCCCCGATTCCTCCTCGCCGACGGGCGCATCCGAAGCTTCCGCCTCGGGCTCGCGCTCCGCTTCGAACGAGGCCGCGTGTTCGAACTCGCCCCCGTCGTCGCGCTTCCCTTCCGACGTACCGACGGCGAGCTCGGCCGCTCGGCGAGCTTCACGTCGGGCGTTTCGCTCCTCCGCCGCAGCGGCCGCGTCGTAGACACTCGCCGCGGCCCCGCCGGACTCGCGGTCGCCGTCGCGCCGCCGGCGACGTCCACGCCGCCCCCCGCGACGCTGCGACCGACCATCGTCTTCGCGCGTCTCGTCACCATCCAGAGCGTCGTCGGATTCCCGAGCCACCTCGGATGTGAACTCGCGCGCCGGCGCTTCCGGAAGACCGCGCTCTCCGATCGGGCCCGCGAGTACCTCGAGGATCTCGCGCGCCTCGTCGGCGATCCCGTCCGCCGAGATGAAAATCCGCGGCGCACCGATCGCACCCGGGCTCCAGATCTCGCGATCGAGATCGAGCAGGTGCCAGCCCGCGACCAGACCGGGGACGTCCGAGACTTCGATCCGAGGTCGAATCGCGCCGACGACGGGCCGACCCGCGATGTCGATGCCGACCCAGTCGATCGCATCGTCTCCTTGCTCGTTCCAGGGAAGCCAGCGCGCGGTGACGCCCGCGTGCGCCTCGTCGGCACAGCGCTCCACCAACGCATCGCGCCGGGCCGCGGAACCGTCGAGCAGCTTCGTGTCGTCTGCGAGTCGCACGACCCACTCGTGCAGATCCGCGCCAATCCGCGCGAAGCCTGCCTCGGTCGCGCGAATGGTTCGGTTCTCGGGAAGGGCGATCGAGACGACGACCTCGTCGCCCTCGACGCTGACACGCGCGGCGCGCTCGCCGCGCACGTACAGCAGGTAGCTCGACCCCGCAGGGCGAACTCCGCCGCCCCCGGAAACGGCCGAAGCGCCCTCGAGTACGCGCAGCACGCGGGCGAGCAGGTTCGTGCTGCCGCCGACGATGGAGGGCCGGGCGGGTGCGGGATGACTCTCGAGCTCGAAGGTCGCGCCTTCCTCCGCCAGCGCCGGCAACGCCAGCAGGTGCACCGACGGACCGCACTCGGCTGCGCGCGAAGCCGCGCGCCGGGTGCGCAGAGAGAACTGCGGAGCGGCGATCAGGACCTCGTTCAAGCTGCGGCCACCACCCGCTCGGCGCGCGGCGATCCGCGCCCAGCCGAGCAGGTCGAGGCCATCCCGGCGGCTCGCGAGCAGAGCGATCGGGCGATTGCCCTGCCATCGCGCCACGCCGGCCTCCAGACCCTCCGGAAGCTCGTCGAAATTCTCCAGCTCGCGGACCTCGACCAGATCGATGCCGCGCAGATCGCGAAGTCGATCGAGCATACGTCCGCCGCCGCTGCCGCCGCGGCCGAACCAGCGACCGGCTCCCCAGCCTCGCTTCCTCAAGCTGAGTCCTCCTGCATCGCGGCGCCAACTCTATCCGCCACGACGACCGCCGCCAGAGGGCCGGCGCACGGAATCGGTCCGTCTAGACGTGGGTATGTGGATCGAAGAGCCGATCGTGCTCGTCCATCGCGAAGCGGTCGGTCATGCCCGCGACGTAGTCGACGATCGCCCGCTCCTCCGGCTCTCCGCGCGCACGGTCGAGCACGTGCGGCGGCAGCTGACGCGGGATCGGCGGCGTAGGCGCGCCAGAGATCACCGAGGATGCGATCGGCCTTCGCGGCCATCCTCACCACACGGTGATTGCGATAGAAGTTCTCGAGCAGATAGCGCGCGAGCGCGCGTTTCTCGGTCGCGATCTCCGGAGAGAAGCCGATCAGCGGCTCGGTGGCGGCGCAGGCCTCGGCGGCCGACTTCGGCGCCGCTCGCTCGAGCCGGTTCGCGCTCGACTCGATCAGGTCGCTGACCAGCAGGTCGATCAGGACGACCGTGACTCGGGGACGGAGGGTTCTCTCGGAGACATCGGCCTCGGCGCGAAGCACTTCCATCGCACGCCGGAACAACGCGAGCTCGGAGAGCGAATTCCAGTCGAGCAGATCCGCGCGCAGGCCGTCATCGAGGTCGTGGGTGTGGTAGGCGATCTCGTCGGAGAGATTCGCGATCTGCGCCTCCACCGTCGGTCCCGCTCCCAGATCCGGCAGTGGCACGGGGTGTGGATAGCGCGGAAAGTCCGAGCCGTGCTTCAGGATGCCCGCACGAGTCTCGGCCGTGAGGTTCAGCCCCGGGTAGCGCTCGGAACGGTCCTCGAGCCAATCGACGATCCGCAGGCTCTGACGGTTGTGTTCGAAGCCGCCGTGCCCCTTCAACAGATCGTGCAGTACACGCTCGCCCGCATGACCGAAAGGCGGATGTCCGAGATCGTGCGCGAGCACGATCGCCTCGACGAGATCCTCGTTCGCACCGAGCGCGCGGGCGACCGTGCGTGCGATCTGCGCGACCTCGAGCGTGTGAGTGAGCCGGTTCCGGAAGTGATCCCCCTCGTGATACGGAAAGACCTGCGTCTTGTACTGGAGCCGCCGGAACGCTCGCGCGTGAAGAACGCGATCGCGATCGCGCTGGAAGACGGTGCGATACGGGTGCTCCGGCTCGGGCTCGACTCGCCCGCGCGAGTCGCGCGCGCAGACCGCGTACGGAGCGAGGATCTCGCTCTCTCGCTGCTCGGTCACGACCCGGGTTCGCAGCGTCTCTATGGCTCCCTCGTCTTCTCCTCGACCAGTCGATCGAGCCTTGCGCGCTCGTCGGCGCTGAACTGCTCCACGGCGCGCTCGGGAGGAGCGGTCGATACGGGCGGCGGATCGGAAGCGACACCCGCGACGCGCTCGGCCGCCTTGTCACCCATCGCGCGCGCCGTCGCCTGCACGCTCTTCACGAGCTCGACGGGGGTGCGAACGCGAAGCGTCAGCGTGAGTGTCTTCGGCTCCCAGTTCGGCTCGACGAGCAGAAACGCGGCTCCGAGCAGGACGAGGAGGAACAGGAGGCGGAACAATCGAATCTACCTCGCGGTGGGCGGACCGAACGGAGTCTAAGTCAGGCCTATCCGGGCGGCCAGCGGAAGCTCCGGCCGCCGAGCAGGTGCAGATGCAGGTGATACACGGTCTGTCCAGCCGCCGCGTTCGTGTTGAACACGAGTCGGAAGCCCGGATCCGCGATTCCGAGTTCACGAGCGAGTCCGGCCGCGGCCTGCACGAGCTCACCGATCAACGCGTGGTCCTCGACGCCGATCTCGAGCGCGCTCGCGATGTGCTTTCGCGGAATCAGCTGCACGTGGGCCGGTGCCTGCGGGTGGATGTCTTCGAACGCGACGATCCGTTCGCTCTCGAAGACGATTCGCGCCGGCAGCTCTCGGGCTGCGATCCGACAGAACAGACAGTCCGGTTTCATCGTGCCCTCACCAAAGTGCGGCCGAGTATACTCGCCCGGTGAGCCGACTCGAAATGCCAGAGCGCCTGCTGCTCGGCCCCGGACCGAGCAACGTTTCCGACGAGGTGCGCGAGGCCCTCGCAAGGCCGCTCATCGGTCATCTCGATCCCGCCTTCCTCGCGCTTCTCGACGAGGTGCAGGCGCAGCTCTCGACGGTATTCCGCACGCCCGACGGCGCGCTGACCCTGCCGATTTCGGGAACCGGGAGCGCGGGCATGGAAGCCTGCCTGGTGAACCTGCTCGAGCCCGACGACCTCCTGCTCGTAGCCGTGAACGGCGTCTTCGGCGAGCGGATGGCGGTGATCGGCGAACGCTGCGGCGCGCGCGTGCATCGCGTCGAGGCCGAGATGGGCGAGATCGTCGCGCCGAAACGACTCGTCGCGGAGATCGAGGCGCGACGTCCCGACGTGGTCGCCCTCGTTCATGCCGAGACTTCGACCGGCGTCGCGCAACCCATCGCCGATGTCGCGCACGCGGCGCGCGCGATGGGCGCCCTCGTCGTGCTCGACTGCGTCACATCGCTCTCGGGGATGGATGTGCGCATGGGAGACTGGGAGATCGACGCGGCCTATTCCGGTACGCAGAAGTGTCTCGCCTGCCCGCCCGGTCTCTCGCCTCTGGCGATCGGCCCACGCGGTCTCGCCCGTCTCGAGCGCCGGAAGCGTCCCGTGCAGAGCTGGTACCTCGATCTCTCGTTGATCGGCCGCTACTTCGGGGAGAAGCGCGTCTACCACCACACCGCGCCGATCTCGATGATCTTCGCTCTGCATGCCGCCCTTTCGCGCGTGCTCGCGGAAGGCCTCGAGGAGCGATTCGCGCGTCATCGACAGGCACACGAACGACTGGTCCACGGCCTCGAAGCGCTGGGATTCGAGATGCTCGTGCCCGCGGAGCATCGGCTCCCGATGCTGAACACGGTACGGCCGCCGGTCGCAGACGAAGCGAAGCTGCGACGGAGACTGCTCGACGACTACGGGATCGAGATCGGAGGCGGGCTCGGCAAGCTCGCAGGACGAGTCTGGCGGATCGGGTTGATGGGTGAGAACGCGCGGCCAGAGATCGTCGACCGGCTGCTCGCCGCGCTGCGCGCGCTGCTCTAGAAGGACGGGTCGGGAGCGCCGGCCACGTCTCCGATTCGGTGGGGCTCGGCGGAGATCCCGTCGAGACCGATTCCCACCCGCGCCTCGACGGGGAAGTACCGCGCGATGCCCAGCCAGCGCGCGAAGGGAATCACGAGCGATGCACGCGGTCCGGACGTGCCGACCTCGAGCGATAGCCGCGCCTCGTCGAAGCTCGCGCGCACGCCGATCCCCAGATCTCCACTCGAATCCCCGTTGGCGTAGAAGATCGGGGCGAGTGTGCGCCGCACCTCGATGCACGGCATCTCTTGCGGACAGGCCGCGCTCTCGCCTCCGAGCGATCGCTCCGCGACGACGTCCTCGTCCCGCCGCTCGATCTCGATGTCTCCCATCGTCCGCGCGCGCTCGCGGTCCACGAACGCCGCCTCGAGCGCATCGGCTCCGGATGCCAGCTCGGTCGCCCACGGGCGCGCGATCAGCTTTCGCCCCGCCCGAACCTGCGCGTCCAGACGCCGCAGAGAGCGGAGCACGTCGTTCGAGCTCGCGCCGCGCGCACCCAGCGTCTCATCCTCGATCCCCGTCGCCAGCCGTGCCAGCAGGTCGAGTGACGCCGCCATCGACACCTCGGTGCCAGACTCGGTCTTCCGACCCCGTCCCGTGTCGAGCGCGAGCAGCACGGCCGACGCGCCGTCCGAGAGATCGCTGACGATGTCCGATGCCGTGGCTTCGAGCGCGGCTCTCGCGACCACGAGGCGCATCGACGCGAGTCGGGTCCAGGCCGTCTGCGAATGCGGGAGGACCAGGACACCGTCCTCGAAGACGGAGACACGCGGACTCTTCTGCTCCTGCACCGCGAGTTCGTCGAGCCACGAGGCGGCTTCGGCGGCCATCTCCCCGTCGGGAACGAGTTCGAGGTAGCGCCGTGCGACGTCGCTCAAGTCCCGACCCTCCGGTTGCCAGGAACGCCAGGCGCGTGAGGGAGCGTCGATCACCAGGTTCGCCGGAGTCAGTGCGCCACGCCAGGCGCGGATGGACTCCTCCCAGGCCTCGAGCCCGTCGCGACTCAGGGACAGAGCCTCCTGCGGAGACGGAAGCGCGGTCGCCGCGAGCTCCTGCCCGCCGACCCAGCCGAGCGCGCGGCGCGTTCGATACGATCGGAGCTGCATCTCGAACTCGCTCGACGGGTCCACCTCCGGATCGGCGAGGAACTCGCCAGCCCGTCTGGCTGCGAAGTCGGTTCCGCGCGCGATGCGGCGGAACTCGTCGAGCGCACCGGGGCGATCGCCGCCGAGAAATCGCGCGGTCGCGCGCGCGAGCGCCGCGTCGTTCGCATCGCTCGGGCCGAGCGTCCGTGCGCGTTCGAGATCATCGAGGAGCAGAGCAGCGCCGAGCTGCACCTCCCAGCTCTCGATCGCGCGGTCCGAGTCGGTCCTCGCCGGAGCCGCGTCCTCGTCGAGCGAGGTCCGCCACTCGCTCTCGTCGAGCGCGTCGAGCAGGCGATCCGCGCGCGTCGAACCTGGCTCGAGTGCGAGTGCACGATCGATCGTCCGGCGCGTGCGCCGCAGGTCCCCGACTCCAAACGCGCGCTCGGCGTCGGCGAGCAGCGTAGAGACGCGCGCCTCGCTCTCGCGCCGCTCGAGGTGCGAATAGAGCGCGAGGCTCTCCGGGTCGAGGTCGCCACTTCGGACACCCGGAGCGAGAAGTGCGAGCGCCTCGTCTTCGGCCCAGGTTCGGTCGTCCCAATCCCGCACGCCCCGGCCGACCCTTCCGACCGCCCGAAGGAGCTTGAAGGGCGAGGCCTGTAGAGACGCGTGGATGCCGATGTCGACGAAGTCCGCGGACAGATCCGCGAGCTTCCGTCTGCGTTCGGTGGCGAGCAGCTCGAAGGCCTCGCCGGCACGCGCCTGATCGCTGCGGAGATCGGGGGTCAGGAGCAGACTCGCCGCTTCCTCGCCACTGTCGAACTCTCCCGCGTCACCGCGAATGCCGAGCGCGAGCACGAGCAGGCCGAGTCCGAGAGCGAGACGCCGCTCAGGGCGCATGACTCTTGACTCCCTGGTGGTAGGCGAGCAGCGCCTCGATCCGGGTTCGCGCCTCGTGACGGAGCGCGGGCTTGTGGTCCTCGCCCGCCAGCTCGTAGGCCGAGAACGCCTGATCGACGAGCGCGTCGTACTGCTCCGCATCGAAGCGTCCGCGGTTCGTCCGTGCCTGCAGCTGTTCGTGTTGCGCGGCGTCGGCGTAGAGATCTCCGAGTCGCAGCAGGTGCTTCGAGAAGAGCTTCGACTCGCGGTTCGCCTCGATCAGGGTTCGACAGGCTCGAATCGCCTCGGAGAGACGTCCCGAGCGCTCGAAGCCGTCGACGCGCAGGATCTCCCACGCCTCCACCTCTTCGCGCGCGAGCGGCTCCTGCGGCGTGTTCCGCACCGCGCGCGCGAGGGACCGCCAGCTCTCGAGGCGTTCCTCGATGAAGTGCAACTCTTCCGCGGCGTTCGCGAAGGGCCGCTCGGGCGCGGCCGACGCAGACGCGAACATCCCGACGATTCTCGCGCGCTCGGCCGCCGCATCGCCGAGAACGGATCCGGACTGCTTCACACGCCCGTAGGCACGCGACGCATCCTCGTACCGGCGCAGCCGCTCGAGTGCCTTCCCGCGCGCGAACTCGATCACGTAGTCGGCGTTCTGCCACTCCGATTCCCCGCGCGCACGCTGCGCGGCGAGTCGATCGAGCTTCCAGAGCGCGATCGCATAGACGTTGTTGCCGTCCTCACTCACCGCACGATCGAAGCGATAGGTGTCGTCTCGCATGTGCAGCTTGAGCTGCGAGATCACCACCGTCAGTGACTCGGCCGCCTCGGATGCGGCGCTCGGACTCTCCGTCGGGGAGAAGCCCGCACAGCCGACGAGCCAGCCGAGACTCGAGGCGATGAACGCGATCTGTCGAAGGCTTCGCACGCTGTCCGAGAACTGCATCGACCGTGCCGGGCATCCGGAAGCGGCAGCTCGTGAGCAGCTGTGCACGCAACCCTCCGCATCGGGGCTCGGGAATCAGCTGCGACCGGGAGAGACTGCGCAACCGCCTTCGCGGGGCGAACCGGCGAACACGGTCGAGTTGCGGAGATGTTGCGGATCGATCGCCGTCTCAGGGATCGAGCCAGTCCTCCGGGACTCCCGCGAGCGACGCCTCGACCCGCAGATCTCGCAGTCTCTGCCGCGACGCTTCGAGGGATTGGCGATCTCGGCGGAGCTGAGCACGGAGCTTCAGGACCTCCGGATCCGTGGCCTCACCGCCGGCGGGCGAGTAGTTCCAGTCCCCCGACGTGGTCTTGCGGAGGCGATCTTGACTGACTTCGACCTTCGCCTCGAGATCCTTCACCTCGAGATTCGCGCGCTCGAATTCGTCACGCCACGCGACCCGATCCCGGCCTCCGTAGCTGGGCTCCGACGGAGGCGTGTCCGCAAGAATCCCCGGGGGTCGGAGCAACCTCTCGAGATCGAGCGGCGCCGACGGCTTGTGCTGGGGCGCCGGGGACACGTCCTCTGGACCGATATCGCCGCCTGGCGGCGGCGCCGATTGCGCCCACGAGCCGGCAGGGCCGATCAGGAGGAGCAACAGACCGAGACGTGCGCCGCGCATCGTCGGCCGAGTATAGGACAGGGCCGCAGCGGCTCCCATCAAGCGCGGGTGACGTGCGACCGAAGCAGTGAGGAACGCGCGGGATCTCGGGTCTACGCGCGAAGACGGGACCCTACATGGACCGAGAGCGACTCCATCGACTGCTTCGGCTGGGCTTCGAGAAGGGTGCGTCCGACATCCACTTCCAGGTCGGATACCTGCCCCTGTATCGCTTCAACGGTGAACTGGTCGAGCTGAAGTACAAGATCCTGACGATGGCCGACACCGAGGCCATCGCGCGTCTGCTGATGGAGTTCGACCCATCCAAGAATCTCGACGGCGGTCTCCGAGATCGACATGGCCTACGAGATCGCCGGCGAGGGCCGCTTCCGCGTCAACATCTCGCGCGAGCGCAAGGCCTACAACATCGTGCTGCGCGTCGTGCCGCTCTCGATCAAGACCTTCGAGGAGCTGAACCTGACCGTCGGTGCTGAGGACGATCGCGTCGGTGCGGCGCGGTCTGGTGCTCGTCACCGGCGCGACCGGAATGGGCAAGTCCACCACGCTCGCGACGATGCTCCAGGAGATCAACCGGACGCTGCAAGTGCAAGATCGTGACGATCGAGGATCCGGTCGAGTTCATCTTCACGCACGAACACTCGATCATCACCCAGCGCGAGATCGGCACGGATACGCCGAGCTTCCCCGCGGCGCTCCGCGCCGCGCTGCGCCAGGATCCCGACGTGATCATGGTGGGCGAGATCCGCGACGCAGAGACGGTCGATACGGCGCTCAAGGCCGCCGAGACCGGCCATGCGGTGTTCTCCTCGATCCACACCAACGACGTCGTGACGACACTCCGCGCGCGTCGTGCTCGTTCTTCCCGGTCGAGGAGCACCAGCAGGTCCGCGAGCGGATGGCCGAGAACCTCCAGGCGATCGTCTCGCTGCGCCTGCTGCCCAACAAGAAGGGCACCGGCCGCGTGCCCGCGGTCGAGGTCCTGCGCACGACCCGCTCGATTCGCGAGTGCATCCGCGATCCGAATCGCGCCGTGGAGATCCGCGACCACATCGAGAAGGGCCACTCCGACATGGAGATGCAGACCTTCGATCAGCACCTCCTCGAGCTGTACCAGGCGAACAAGATCAAGCTCGAGACCGCACGCGACGCGGCTTCGAATCCGCGGGACTTCGCGACCAAGCTCGCCCTCGAGGGAGACACGTCCTACACGCAGGAGAGCTCGAGTTCGCGTCCCCGGTGGTAGTGACGAGGGTCGGTTCTAGAGACGCCATGGAGATCCTCGCTCTCTACACCTCGCCCGACACGCTGCCGTCCGCGCTCGCCGCCGGTGCGCGTCATCTCGCGGCCTCGCTGCAGGGCTTCGCGCTGGTCTATCGAGCCGCCACGTCTCGAGCGAGCCCGACGGCTGGGCCGGCTTCACGTGCGCGAAGGACGCGCAGGTCGCGGGCGAGGAGCTCGACGATTTCGTCCGCCAGACGCTGGCCTCCGAGCGCCCGCTCCGCACCGACTCCCCCGAGGGAAGCCCGCGCATCTGGGGCCGCGCCGCGGGGGGAGTCTACGGCTTCCCGATCCGCCACAACGGACAGGTCGCGCGGCGTCGCGTTGCTCGGCTGCCCCGGACCGTGGCCGCGGGTTCAGAACGCAGGAATCGAGTCGGTCCTGCGCCAGATCGCCCTGGTCCTCGATCACCATGCGGTTTCGGGCGGAGGCGCGCCCGACGCCGAGCCATCGGACGAGCTGCTCCGGCTCTCCGAGCAGCTTCTCGCTCAGGACATCGAGCTGATCAAGCGCGAGGAGCGGCTCACGCTCGTCGAACGCCTGAAGGCAGACCTGATCGAGACGATGTCCTACGAGCTTCGTCAGCCGCTGAACAGCATGATCGAACGCATGATCTCGGTTCTGGCCAACGAGCACGAGGCGCTCTCCGGCGCTGGCCGCGATGCGCTACGCGGTGTTCTCGCCGACGGGAACACGCTGATGCAGATGCTCCAGAACATCCTCGACCTCTGGCGCCTGAAGCAGGGCGAGGTCACGCGTGGACATCCAGGACGTGAACCTAGCCGAGGTGATCGAGGAAGCGATCTTCAACGTGCGCGACACGCTTCAACCCGACGTCGTGTTCGAGAAGCGCATCCCCTCGGCGCTGCCGAAGATCCGAACGGATCTCGCCAAGCTGAATCAGATCCTCTTCCACCTGCTCGACAATGCGGCGAAGTTCACGCGCCGCGGGCGGATCGCTCTCGAGCTCGGACTCGAGGATGGCCAGCTCGTCTGCAGCGTGACCGACACGGGGATTGGAATCGCCCCGGACGATCAAGAGCAGATCCTCGACGAGTTCTACCGGGTCGATTCGTCACCCGACAGTCGTCACCGCGGTGCGGGACTCGGCCTCACGCTCGCGCGCGGACTGATCGAGAAGCTCGGCGGGTCGCTCTCGTTGCAGAGCGAGATCGGTCAGGGTTCGCGCTTCAGCTTCGCCTTGCCGGTCACCGTCTGCTAGAGGTCGCCGGAGACTGACGCTACCGGATCAGTGCTGAGCGGCGTCACCTTCGACGTCGGGTGCGATGTGGCCGGCCGCGATCTCGCGAAGCGCGTTCACGACCGCCTTGTTCTCGGTCGACTTCACCAGGCCGCGAGCGCCTCGCATGATCTGCTTCGCCCGGACGGAGACCATGACGACCAAGGCGAATCGATTGCCGACCCGCTCCGTGCAGTCCTCGATCGTGATTCTCGCCAACGCGGTCTCCTTCTCGTAGCGGGACCGATCCTAGGATTCCGCCTTCTCGTTCGCAAGAAAGAAGAAGCCCCCGTCGCTTCGCAGCGACGGGGGCCTTCTATGGAATCAGGATGCTAGGCCCTCAGCTGGCCTTCTTGCGGCGCCGCGTGGCCTTCTTCCGGCCAGCCTTCTTCTTCGCGCCCTTCTTCTTGCCACCCTTCTTCCGCCGCGTTGCCTTCTTGCTCGCGGCTTTCTTCCGAGCTGCCATTTGCTCTCACCCCCATTTGCGTTTTTGTTCACCGTGTTCGGGTTGCGACCGCTCTGCTTTCGCGTCCTGGAGCAACTCGTGCACGACCGAGAGGACCCTGATTTTCGTTTCCTCTCGCGTCACGTATCGGACTCGATCTTCCGAACTTGACGCGAGTACCGTTGTTTCACGTCTGGAAACGCATGGTTCCCGTTCTCGGTTGCACACACAGTAAGCATTGCGCGGCGAAGGTGTCAACGGACGTGCCAAAAAAAACGCACCGATGTGTTCCATCGGTGCGTGTAGGTTGGCTCGAGGTGCTGCCGAACGCGATCGCGCTCAGCGCTTGTTGCGCTTGTGCCTCTGCTTCGCGCGCAGCTTCTTGTACTTGTGCTTGCGCATCTTCTTGCGGCGCTTCTTGATCACACTGCCCACGGAAAACAGGGCCTCCACCGTCGAGTGGCGGCCGAAGTTATCCGTGGGCTTGTGCTTGTCAAGCGTCTCAGACTCGAGAGAGCGCCCAGGCCGCCCGCCCGAGCATGCGCGCCTGGATTCGCCCGCACAGCCGGTTGAGGGCGTGCCCGCGTGGCAGGAAACGGATCAGCGGTCTGCGACGGATCCCGAGCTCGGCCAGGCGCCGGTGCACCGCCGCGTTCTCGGGATCGACCATCAGCGCTCGGCGCAGGAAGCGGATCGCGTCCGCCTTGAAGTCGAATGCGAGGTAGATCCGCGCGAGGTTCTGATAGAGGTCGGGATTGTAGAACTCCTGTCGCACCGCTGCGCGCGCCAGCTCGACGGCGCCCAGGAACTGACCACGCACGAGCGCGAGCGCGAGCGCATAGGACGAGCGGAAGCGCGCATTCTGCGGATCGATCAGATAGGCACGACTCAGATGCTCGAATGCTTCGTGCCCGTGTCCCGCCTCGAGAAGCGCGATACCGCGACGGTTGTGCTCTTCGGGCGTAAATTCGGTCTTCTGCTGCATGAGGTCTGCCACCTGTCCCCTTCTGCCCCCCTGAGCGGCCTTATCGGCCAGTTCCTCCGGGAGATGAGTGGCCTCGGCAACCGTGCAGATCGCCCAGCCTCTGCCTATGCGTGAAGTGGCAGGCGCACGACGAACTCGACCGTTCCAGCGAAGGGAAGCTCGGCCCAGGCGCGTCCGCCGTGCAGCTCGGCAATCGCGCGAACCAGGTTGAGCCCCAGCCCGACGCCCCCGTACTTCCGGGAGTACGAGCCGTCGCGCTGAACGAAGCGTGCGAAGATCCGCTCGAGATCCTCCGGTCCCAACTCGGCGCAGGGATTCCGCACTCGAACCTCGACGGCCTCGTCGTCCGCATTCGTGGAGACACGCACGCGAGCACCGCGCGTGCTGAACTTCAGGGAGTTCTCGAGCAGGTTGAGCACCACCTGTTTGATCCGATCGGGATCGAGGTCCGCCCGAGGCAGGCCGGGGTCGAGCGCCAGATCGACCGCGAATCCGGCCTCGTCCAGTCGGGGCTTCAGGATCTGCAGGCACTCGTGAACGATCGATCCCAGGGCTACGGGCCTGCGTGCGAGCGCGACACCCCCCGCCTCGATGTTCGATAGCTCGAGCAGACCGCGGATCAGCTCGGTCATGCGCGCGGCCTCGCGTTCGACGAGCCCGAGGAACTCCGCGCGCTGGACGGTATCGAGCCTCGCGCCTCCGGCGACTTCGGCGGCGATGTCCCTGCGGAGCAGTGTCGCGAATCCCTTGATGCTCGTGAGTGGAGTCGTCAGCTCGTGGCTCACGTTCGCGAGGAACTCGGACTTCATCCGATCCGCGTCCACGATCCGTACGTTCTGCTGCCTCAATTCCTCGTTGCGCTCTCCCAGCTCTCGCTCGAGGCGCAGTCGCTCCGTCACATCGCGTGCGATGCACACGAGGGCATTCGAGCTCGCGGAGACGCGAGCGGATACCTCGATCGTCGCCAGCCCGGTCCGCGTGCGCGCCTCGAGCTGGATGCCTCGCATCGCGCCGAGCTCGAAGAGACGCGGGAGCACCTCCCGGATCGCCCGCCAGGAGGCGTCGGAGAGAAGGTCCTGCGCGGACTGACCGCGCAGCTCCGCGAGTGTCATGGAAGAGAAGCGCAGCGCGGCGCGATTCGCGTCGAGCACCATCATCGAGCGGTCGAAGACCAGAATGATGTCCGGCACCTCGTCCATGAAGCGCCGGACCCGCTGCAGATCGCGCAGGTCGGAGAACTCAGTCGTTCGAGCTTCGGACTCGGGATCGTCCCGCCGGACGGACTCGCGTCCTTCGAGCTCCGCTTGAAGCAAGCACGCCTCGCGCAGCACGCGCTCGTGCCGCGCGTCGCGGCATGGAATCCAGGACTTCACCTCGAAGCAACAGCGGTTGCCGCCACTCGCCGCGCACTCGACATGGGAAACCAACACCGGCCCCTCGCCCGAGCAGCTCGACAGGAGAGCCCGCAAGGCGCCGAGCCGGAACTCGCACTCGCTCGCCTCGGCTGGAAAGCCGGGCGCGTTGGACCAGAAGAGCTGCGTGTCCCGCTCGCCGGAGCGGACCTCCACACTCGAGTGTCGGTCGAGCAATCGCGCCCAAGTCGGGAGCTCAGCCAGGAGAACGCTCGGGTCCTGAGCGAGTTCTGCGAAGGCGAGCACCCAGGGCTCCGAAACCTCCCAGACGCGCAGGCCCGCGGTGAAGGCGTTGTCGCGGTCCGCGAAGATCTCGAGCAGCCGCGCCCGAGGAATCCAGAGCGCCCGTTCCGCGCGCTCCTCGGGTTCGGGGCGCGCCAACGTCGGACCCTTGATGGCGACCGGAGCCTGGGCGCTGCGACGAGCGCGCTCGCTCACCGTGGCCGAGATCCCCGGGCTCAGTTCTCGATGATCTCGAGGATGTACCGCTTGTTCTCCTTGCCGCTCGCAGCTGCGAGGATGGTGCGGATCGCCGAAGCGTGTGCCCCGCCCTTGCCGATCACCTTGCCGAGATCCTCCTTCGCCACGGAGAGTTCGATCACGTGGGCATGGTTGCCCTTGATCTCGGTGATCTCGACCGATTCGGGCCTGTCGACCAGAGCCTTTACGATCATCTCGACCAGCTCTTTCATGTCCGACTCCTGCACCGGTGGCGAAATCGAGCGTCGGTGAATCCAGGGAGAGACCCGATTCAGTCTCTCACCCCGTTTCGAAAGGGTCAACCACGCAACTTCCGGGGAGAACGCGCGACCCGCTTCAGCTACCGGTTCGCGTGAATCCAGCATTCTCCAGATACCGAAAGACGTACTTCCCGAGCACGTCGAGCTCGAGATTCACGGTCATGCCCGGCACGAAGCTCCCGAGTGTCGTGACCGCGAGGGTGTGCGGGATGAGCGCCACGGAGAAGCCCCGCTCATCGGGGGCAACCACCGTGAGCGAAGTACCTTCGAGCGAGATCGATCCCTTGGGCACGATCTGCCTGGCGAGCGGGGTCGGGCAATCGACGCGAACCAGACGATCGGTGCCATCGCGCTCGACCGAGCGAACCGTTCCCGTTCCATCGACGTGTCCCTGGACGATGTGCCCGTCGAGGCGAGCATCGGCGCGCATCGCGCGCTCGAGATTCACGGCGTCGCCGGGCTTCCGCGTTCCGAGCGACGTGGTTCGCATCGTCTCGGCGACCGCTTGGAAGACGAGGGCCGCACCGCGGACCTCGACCACCGTGAGACAGCATCCGGAGATCGCGATGCTGTCTCCGATCCGGACCTCGCCCGCGAGATCGACGCCGGCTTCGATCTCGAGTTCCACCCGGCCCCCGATCGGCTCGATCCGCGTGATTCGCGCGACGCGTTCGACGATTCCGGTGAACACGCGGCGCCCCTCAACGTGGCTTGAAACGGAAATTGTGCTCCGCTTCGATCCAACGTGTCGTCATCGAGTGACTGCGCATCACGACGGAGTGGGTCAATGCGCCCTCCGCGCGGAATCGCACGCCCTTCAGGAAGTCTCCCTCCGTCACGCCGGTGCCGGCGAACAACACGTCCCCCGAGGCGAGGTCGTCCAGGGTGAGCTTCGCGTCGACGTCCTTGATTCCCATCGCGCGCGCGCGATCGGCCTCACCCTGGTTGCGCGGCTTCAACCGACCCTGGATGTCCCCGCCCTGGCAGCGGAGCGCCGCCGCGGCGATCACGCCCTCGGGCGCGCCGCCGATTCCCAGCAACACGTCGACCTGATGTTGCCGGCTGCACGTCGCGATCGCGGCGGAGACGTCGCCGTCCTTGATCAGCTTGATTCGCGCCCCGGCCTTCCTCACCTCGTCGATCAGCTTTTCGTGACGCGGTCGATCGAGGATGACGACGGTCAGATCCGACACGGGTACGCTCATGGCCTTCGAGATGTTCTTCAGGTTCTCCGTCGGTCCGAGGTCGATGTCGATGGCACCGCGCGCGGCCGGCCCCACGGCGATCTTCTCCATGTAGGTGTCGGGTGCGTGCAGGAAGCCACCCTCTTCCGCCGCGGCGATCACCGAGAGGGCGTTCTGTCCGCCCGTGGCGCAAAGCGTCGTGCCCTCGAGCGGATCGAGCGCGATCTCGATCCGCGGACCCTTACCGGTCCCGACCTTCTCGCCGATGTAGAGCATCGGCGCCTCGTCGCGCTCGCCCTCGCCGATCACGACCGTCGCATCCATTTCGATGCGATTCAGCGCGGTGCGCATCGCATCGACCGCGGCCTGGTCCGCGGCCGTCTCGTCACCCCGCCCCATGAGCCGCGCGCACTCGAGCGCGGCCGCCTCCGTCGCACGCACGAGTTCGAGTGCCAGATTCCGATCCATTGCCATGTCTGTTGCTCCCTCCGTCAGCTAGAAGCGCTGATCGATCTGTCGGTAGATCTCGCTTCGTACGACGTCATAGCGCGCAGGAAGCACGATCGGCGGATTCGCCAGCCCTGAGTCGATGCCGGCGAGCTTCGATTGGTGATAGCGCACCTTGAAATCGGTGAACTTGAGTCCGTGCGCGGTCGAGACGACGACGACACGCTGGTCCTTCTGGATCTGCCCGCGCTTGACGAGCTTCTTCAACGCGGCGAGCGCCACCCCCGTATGGGGACACGCGAAGAGGCCCGTACGGTCGGCCTCAGCGGCGGCCGCGGCGATCTCGTTCTCCGAGGCCTGCTCGACGATCCCGTCGAAACGGCGCAGGGTCGCGACCGCGCGGTCGAACGAGACGGGATTCCCGATCTGGATCGCCGACGCCAGCGTCGGCCGCGCGTGCATCGGCTCGAACTTCTCGAAGTCGCCGAGATAGCTCTGATAGAGAGGGTTCGCGTTTTCCGCCTGCGCACAGCAGATGCGCGGCAGCCGGTCGATGATGCCGAGGTCGAGCCACTCGAGCAGTCCCTTTCCGAGCGCCGAGACGTTGCCGAGGTTGCCCCCCGGAATCACGATCCAGTCCGGAACCTCCCAGTCGAACTGCTGCACGATCTCCATGCCCAGCGTCTTCTGGCCCTCGATGCGCAGGCTGTTCATCGAGTTCGCCAGGTAGATGCCATCGCGCTGCGCGATCTCCCTCACGATCGCCATGCATCCGTCGAAGTCCGTCTCGAGCGAGAGCGTGATCGCACCGTTCGCGAGCGGCTGGACCAACTGGGCGATCGATACCTTGTCCTTCGGCAGCAGCACGATCGCGGGGATCCCCGCATAGGCCGCGTACGCGGAGAGCGCCGCAGAGGTGTCGCCCGTCGATGCGCAGGCGACCGCGCGCACGTCCTTTCCCATCTTGATCATCTGATTCACGACCGACACGAGCACGGTCATGCCGAGATCCTTGAAGCTGCCCGTATGGGTATTGCCGCAGAGCTTCACCCACAGATCGTCGACACCGAGCTGCGCGCCGAGTCGTTTGGCCCAGAACAGGTTCGTGTGTCCCTCGAACATCGAGACGACGTTCTCTTCCTCGACCGCCGGGCAGATCAGCTCCGACTTGCCCCAGACCCCGGAACCGTACGGCCACTCCGTGCTGTGGGCGCGATCGTCGAAGATCTTCATCCACTTCTGGGGTGGGGTGCGCTTCAACCGCGCCATGTCGTGCTGCACCGTGAGCAACCCCTCGCAGTGCGGGCAGGTGTAGATCACCTCGGTGAGCTCCCAGCGACCCGCACAGCCGCGCGCGCACTCGAACCAGGCGTCGTACTTCGGCGAACGTGTCGGCGGCATGTCTAGAGCTCCCGTTCGATTCGAATCGACTGAGCGGGCGCGACGACCTCTCGGAGCTTCGCGATCTCGCCAAGCGCCGCATCGAGATCGAGCTGTCGCGATTCGTGGGTGGTGATCACGATCGGCACGGCGCGCGACTCGTGGCGCTCTTCCTGAAGGACGCTCGCGATGCTGATGCCGCGCGCACCGAGCGCCCCGGTGATGCGCGAGAGCACGCCCGGCGAGTCGTGCGCGGTGAAACGTACGTAGAACTCGCCGCGCTGGTCGCCGGGTGCACAGAGCTCGGCGTCGCGGGGCTCGGGGGTTCCAAACGGTGGAACCCGGCCCGACAGGCCGTGTCGCCGCGCGCGCGCGAGCTCCATCAAGTCCGCCACGACCGCACTCGCGGTCGGCAAGGCGCCCGCGCCCGCACCGTAGTAGAGCGTCGGTCCCGAGAACTCGCCGTGCACCTCGACCGCGTTCATCGAGCCATCGACGCCCGCCAATACGCTCGTTCTCGGAATCATCGTCGGATGCACCCGAGCCTGGATGCCCGTTCCATTCTGCTTCGCGACGGAGAGCAGCTTCACTCGAAAGCCGATCCGGCTCGCGTACTCGATGTCGGCGGGGACGATGTGCCGGATCCCCTCGATCGGGAACGCGGATGGCCCGAGATACACACCAAAGGCCAGCCCCGCGAGGATCGCGAGCTTGTTCGCGGAGTCGATTCCATCGATGTCCGAGCTCGGATCGGCTTCGGCGTAGCCGAGATCCTGCGCGCGCTTCAGACACGCCTCGTACGGCTCACCGGACTTCTCCATCTCGGTCAAGATGAAGTTGCAGGTGCCGTTGACGATCCCGTGCAGAGCGACCACGCGATCCCCACACAGCCCCTCGCGGAGCGCGCGCAGCACGGGAATCGTGCCACCGACGCTCGCCTCGAATGCGATCTCCGTCGACTTCGAGGCGGCCAGCGCGAAGATCTCTCGCCCGTGACTCGCGAGAAGCGCCTTGTTCGCGGTGACGACGTGCTTGCCCGCGTCCAGCGACGCCAGCACGAGGTCGCGAGCCACGCGCGTACCGCCGACGAGCTCGACGACGAGATCGATCGTCGGATCGTCCACGAGCTCGCGCCAATCGCGCGAGAGCCGGTAACCTCCGAGGTCCACACCACGCTCGCGCTCGAGATCGATGTCCGCGACGCGGACGAGCTCGAGCGGAAAACCGAGTCGTTCGGAGATCAGCGCGCCGTGGGACTGAAGTGCGCGGACGACGCCGGTCCCGATCGTGCCCAGCCCCACGAGTCCCACACGCATGGACCGCTCAGACATCGCGCAGGAGTCTCTTCATGTTGCGAACCGCCTGTCGGATCCGGTGCGTGTTCTCGACCAACGCGAATCGCACGAAGCCTTCCCCCGCGGGACCGAAGCCGATGCCCGGCGCGACGGCGACGTCGGCCTTCTCCAGCAGGAGCTTCGAGAACTCGAGCGATCCGAGCGAGGCGAATCGCTCCGGCAGCGGCGCCCAGACGAACATCGTCCCGAGCGGCTTCTCGATCTTCCAGCCCGCCTGGTCGAGTCCGTCGACGAGCGCGTTTCGGCGCTCGCGGTAGTCCTCGACGATCTCGGCGACGAAGTCCTGCGGTCCGTCGAGCGCGACGATCGTCGCGATCTGGATCGGCTGGAACGTGCCGTAGTCGAGATAGCTCTTCACGCGCGAGAGGACGCGCACGTACTCCGCGTTCCCCGCGCCGAAGCCGACGCGCCAGCCGGCCATCGCGTGCGACTTCGAGAGCGAGGTGAATTCGAGCGTGCACTCCATCGCGCCCGGCACCTGCAAGGCGCTCGGCGGCTTGTAGCCGTCGTAGCAGATCTCCGCATAGGCGAGGTCGTGCACGAAGACGAGATCGTGCCGACGGCAGAAATCGACGAGACGCGCGAGGAACGGCAGGTCGACCGTCGCGGTGGTCGGATTGTGCGGAAACGAGGCGATCAGCATCTTCGGGCGTGGCCAGCTCGCCTGCGTCGCCTCCTCGAGGCGCTCGATCAGTCCATCGAGCGGAAGCAGCGACACGCGCCGGATGTCGCCCCCCGCGATCAGCACCGAGAAGCTGTGAATCGGGTAGCAAGGGTCCGGGCACAGAACGGTGTCACCGCGGGAGATCGCCGCGATCACGAAGTGCGAGAGGCCCTCCTTCGCGCCGATCGTCGAGATCACCTGCGTGTCGGGATCGAGGTCGATGTCGTAGTGGCGCTTGTACCAACGGCCCATCGCGCGCCGCAGATTCGGCAGGCCGCGCGACGCGGAATAGTGGTGGTTTCGCGAGTCGCGGGCGGCTTCGACCAGCTTCTCGACCACGTGTGGAGGGGTCCCGTGATTGGGATTTCCGAAACCGAGGTCGATGACGTCCTCGCCGGCGCGCCGCGCCCGAAGCTTCAGGTCGTTGACGATCGCGAGGATGTAGGGCGGCAGTCGGTCGAGCTTTTCGAACTTCGTCATCTCGGGCCTTCGGGGGGGCGGAGGTGATCGACGAGCGTCTCGGCGCGGAATGAGCTGCGCACGAGCGGTCCGCTCTCGACGTGGCGGAAGCCGAGCCCGAGAGCGAAGTCGCGAAGCTCGGAGAACTCGGCGGGAGCGAGGAAGCGATCGACCGGACGGTGCCGCAGGGTCGGACGCAGGTACTGCCCGAGCGTCAGGACATCGACTCCGGAATCGCGCAGGTCGCGCAGGACTTCGACGAGCTCGCGCCGCGTCTCTCCGAGGCCGAGCATCAGCCCCGACTTCGTCAGCAGATCCGGGCTTCGCCGCTTGACCCGCGCGAGCAGCGCGAGCGAACGCGGGTAACGCGCGCCGATACGGACGCTCGGATAGAGACGCGGAACGGTCTCGAGATTGTGGTTGTAGACGTCCGGTCGTTCGTCGGTCACGCGATCGATGCAGGTTGCGTCGCCGCGGAAGTCCGGGGTCAGGACTTCGATCGTCGCGGGCGGCAGGGCCATGCGGATCTCCGCGATCGCGCGCGCGAACTGGCTCGATCCCTGGTCCGGGAGGTCGTCCCGATTCACGCTGGTCAACACCACATGGCGTAGATCGAGCGCGCGCGCGGCTTCGGAGACCCGCCGAGGCTCTTCGAGATCGATCGGTCGGCCGAGCCCGGTCGCGACATTGCAGAAGCGGCACGCGCGCGTGCAGACGTCGCCGAGCAGCATGAACGTGACCGTGCCGCGTCCGAAGCAGTCCGAAAGGTTCGGGCAGCGCGCCTCCTCGCAGACGGAGTGCAGGCCGCGCTCGCGCAGCATTCGCTTCATCTCGAAGACGGCCGGGGTCATCCGCGAATCGCTCCTGCAGTGCGACGGCGGGCGCAGGAGCGCCTTTGCCGAAACAGCGGAGATCCGCGACTGGCCTAGGGAATCAGCCATGGGCCGGCAGGATATTCGAGCCTGAGCGGGCCTGCCAGCGAGCCCGCCCCGGCCGGTCAGGCAATCGACCCGAAGGCCAGCCGCACCCCCCAGCGACGCTCGACCGCGGCCCGCAGCGCGGGTGTCCGACGCAGCTCCGGATCACCCTCGAGCAGCTTCGAAGCGGCGCGACGCACGGCCGCCAGGGTATCGCCGTGGCGGACCAGGTCGGCGAGGCGAAGCTCGGGCAGATGGCCGGCCTGACGCGTGCCGAGCCACTCCCCGGCGCCTCGAATCCGCAGGTCCTCTTCCGCGATCTCGAAGCCGCTCACGCTGCGTTCGAGGATGGCAAGCCGCTGCACGCCTTCGGGCGTCGTCGGGTCGGCGATCAGCAACGCGCGCCCCGGCTTCTCGCCCCGTCCGACTCGCCCGCGCAGCTGGTGGAGCTGCGCCAGGCCGAAGCGCTCCGCGTGCTGCACGATCAAGAGCGTCGCGTTCGGGACGTCGACGCCCACCTCGATCACGGTGGTCGCAACGAGCACCCGGACCCGACCCTCGGCGAAATCGGCCATCACGCGAACCCGCTCGCGCGCCTCCAGGCGCCCGTGGATCAGCGCCGCCGGCACCCCGGGGAGGGCCTTGCACAAGCGCTCGAAGCCGCGGGTCGCATCCTTCTGGTCCTGCTTCTCGGATTCCTCGACGAGCGGATAGACGACGAAGACCTGCTCGGATCGGCGCAGCGTCTCGTGCAGCGCCCCCATGACTTCACGCCCCGCCGAGGGTCCGACCACGCGCGTCGATACCGGCGCTCGCCCCGGCGGACGCTCGCGCAGAACCGAATGCTCGAGGTCTCCGAAGACCGTGAGCGCGAGCGATCGGGGGATCGGAGTCGCCGACATGGCCAGGACGTGCGGGCTGCCGGCCTTGCGGGCCAGGGCGCGACGCTGTCCGACGCCGAAGCGATGCTGCTCGTCGATCACGGCGAGTCCGAGCCGCGGCAACTCCACCGATTCGGAGAGCAGCGCGTGCGTACCCACCACCACGTGGAGCGCACCCTCCTCGAGCCAACGCTCGAGCCGCCGCCGATCTCCCGGCGGTGTCGCACCGGTGAGGAGTGCGGTGCGCATGCCGAGCGCTCCGCCCAGACGCGAGAACGTGTGCAGGTGCTGCTCGGCCAGGATCTCCGTGGGCGCGAGCACGGCGGTGGTGTGCCGGGCCGCGTGTGCCGCGGCGGCGGCGAGCACCGCGAGCACCGTCTTCCCGCTGCCCACGTCGCCGATCAACATCCGGTTCATCGGCGTCGAGCGCGCGAGATCCGCGCGGATCTCCGTCCACGCGCGAAGCTGATCCGAGGTGAGGGCGAACGGCAGCGCCGCACGTGCGTGCGCCTCCGCGGCATCGCTGATCTCGAGCTTCGCGGTGCGCCGCCGTGCGAGCTCGCGCTTGCGCAGCCCGAGACCGATCTGCAGCAGGTACAGCTCCTCCGCGACGAGCCTCAGGTGGTAGGGCGTGTTCCGCTCGCGCAGCGCGGTCGGATCGAGCTGCGTGCCGGGCAGGTGGACCTCGCGAAGTGCGGCACCGACATCCGCAAGTCCCAGCTGTGCGACCGTGGACGCCGGCAGGAAACCATCGACGAGGTCTGTCGCCGAACGAACGGCGGACTCCACCACGCGGCGCAAGCTCCGCGGGGCGAGTCCCTCGACGGCGCTGTAGCTCGGGACGATCCGCGGTAGCTCACCCGACGAGGTTTCCGCCGAGAGCGTCTCGACGTCGGGATGGTGCAGCTCCTTCGCGTAGCGGAAACGCCGAACCTCGCCCGCTACGAGAACGCGCGTACCGGGCGCCAGCCGGTTCTCGAAGTGGGCGAGCCCGCGGAACCACTTCAGCTGAACTGCACCGGTACCGTCGGAGACGATGGCCTCGAAGAAGCGCCGACCGTTTCGCAGAGGTACGACACCGGAACGCTTCACCGTTCCCGAGAAGCAGACAGACCGGCCGACCTCGAGCTTCTCGATCGGCATGATCTCGCGCCGGTCCTCGTACGCGCGTGGCAGAAAGAAGAGTAGATCCTCGACCGTCGCAATCTCTTTTCGAGCGAGCGCCGCCGCGGTCTTCGGCCCCACGCCGGGAACGCGCGAGGCCGGCTGCGCGAGCATCCGCGTGGGGAATTCCGGAGCGAGAAGCGGTGCGAGGCGCTTCGCGATCCAGGCGAGCGCGGCCGGCTCGACGCCGGACGCGAGCCGCTCCGATGCTTCGCGCAGTCGCTTCTTCGCCTCGGGCGGTATCCAGAGCTCCGCCGCCGCATCGATCGCTGCGCGAAGCGTTGGCCCGGGATCGCGCGCCCCCGCAGTGGCATCCTCGCCGCGCAGCGCGAACTCGAGCGGACCGCGAATCGCATCGGCGGCTTCGCGAAAGCTCGTCATCTCTACACGGTGCGCAGATCCTGAAGCGCGATCGGCTGCACCTCTCCCGCCCGAAGCGCGCGGATCGCCGACGCCGCCGCGCGCGCACCGGCCACCGTCGTGAAGTACGGAACTCCGGACTCGAGCGCGGAGCGCCGCATCGATGCCGAATCCCTCACCGCGGCGGCGTCACCGATTCGTGTCGTCGCGATCACCAGGCTCACCTCGCCCGAGCTGATCAGGCCTTCCGTGTGCGGCGCGCCCTCGCGGACCTTGTGGATCGCCTCGACGGCGAGCCCGCGCTCGCGCATGTAGGCCGCGGTGCCGGCCGTCGCCACGAGCTTGAAACCCTCTTCCTGCAGCATGCGCAGCGCCCCTGCACCGGCGGCCTTGTCCTCGTCGCGAAGCGACACGAGCACCGTTCCGCGTGTCGGCAGATCCATTCCCGCACCCCGCTGCGCCTTCGCGTAGGCCCGTCCGAACTCCCGGTCGATGCCCATCACCTCGCCGGTGCTCTTCATCTCCGGCCCGAGCAGCGTGTCGACGCCCGGGAACTTCACGAACGGGAAGACCGCCTCCTTGACGCGAAATGTGCGGCGGCACGATCTCGCTCGTGAAGCCGAGCTCCGCCAGCGTCTTCCCCGCCATCACGCGCGCGGCGATCTGCGCGAGCGGCACGCCGATCGCCTTCGAGACGAACGGCACGGTGCGCGAGGCGCGCGGGTTCACCTCGAGCACGTAGACCGCTTCGTCCGCGATCGCGAACTGGACGTTCATCAGCCCGACCACGCCGAGCTCGAGCGCCAGCGCGCGCGTGGCGCGCTCGATCTCCTCGATCAGGTAGCGCGGCAGGCTGTAGGGCGGCAGCGAGCAGGCCGAGTCGCCGGAGTGGATCCCGGCCTCCTCGATGTGCTCCATGATGCCCGCGATCACCGCTCGTCTCGCCGTCGCAGACCGCATCGACGTCGACCTCGATCGCGTTCTCGAGGAAGCGGTCGACCAGCACCGGATGCTCCGGCGAGACGTTCACCGCCTCGCGCATGTAGATGTCGAGCTGATTCGTCGTCGTGGACGATCTGCATCGCGCGGCCGCCGAGCACGTAGGACGGCCGCACCAGCACGGGGTAGCCGATGCGCTCGGCGAGCGCGCGAGCCGCCTCGACGCTCCGCGCGGTTCCGTTCTCGGTCTGGCGCAGGCCCAGCTTGGTCAAGCAGCTCGGCGAAGCGCTCGCGATCCTCGGCGCGATCGATCGCGTCGGGCGACGTACCGATGATCGGCACGCCGGCACGCTCGAGCGGAACGGCCAGACGCAGCGGCGTCTGGCCGCCGAACTGCACGATCACGCCCTGCGGCTTCTCGACGTCCACGATCGCGAGGACGTCCTCGAGCGTCAGCGGCTCGAAGTAGAGCCGGTCACTCGCGTCGTAGTCGGTGGACACGGTTTCGGGATTGCAGTTCACCATGATGGTCTCGTAGCCGTCCTTGGCCAGACCCATCAGCCCGTGCACGCAGCAGTAGTCGAACTCGATGCCCTGCCCGATCCGGTTCGGCCCACCGCCGAGGATGATGATCTTCTTCGAAGCCGTCGGACGAGCCTCGCATTCCTGATCGTAGGTCGAGTACATGTAGGGCGTGTTCGCCTCGAACTCCGCGCCGCAGGTGTCCACCCGCTTGTAGACCGGAGCGATCCCGTCGCGCTTTCGCATCGCGCGGATCTCGTCCTCGGTCGTGCCCGCGAGCTTCGCGAGGCGCCGATCCGAGAAGCCGGCCCGCTTCGCCCGCGCGAGGTCGCGCGTCGCCGGCGCGGCGAACCGCGCCTCCTCCGCGATGATCGCCTGCACGTGCCACAGAAACCAGGGATCGATCGAGCTCGCGCGATTCACCCACTCGAGGGTCCGCCCGCGCCGGAACGCTTCGCCGACCGCCCAGAGCCGCTCCGGCCCCGGCTCGCGCAGCATGACCTCGAGCGCGTCGTCGTCCGCGTCGATCTCGTCGAAGCCGTACCGGTCGATCTCGAGCGAGCGGATGCCCTTCTGCAGGGATTCTCGGAACGTGCGTCCGATCGACATCACCTCGCCGACCGACTTCATCTGCACGCCGAGCCGTCGATCCGCCTTCGGAAACTTCTCGAACGTGAAGCGCGGGATCTTCGTGACGACGTAGTCGATGGTCGGCTCGAAGCTCGCGGGCGTCGAGCGCGTGATGTCGTTCGGGATCTCGTCGAGGGTGTACCCGATCGCGAGCTTCGCAGCGATCTTCGCGATCGGGAAACCGGTGGCCTTGCTGGCGAGCGCCGAGCTGCGCGAGACGCGCGGGTTCATCTCGATCACGGTCATGTCGCCGTTTGCAGGGTTCACGGCGAACTGGATGTTCGATCCGCCCGTCTCGACGCCGATCTTCCGGATGATCGCGATCGCGGCATCGCGCATCCGCTGGTATTCCTTGTCGGTCAGCGTCTGCGCGGGAGCGACCGTGATCGAGTCGCCGGTGTGTACGCCCATCGGGTCGAAGTTCTCGATCGAGCAGATGATCACGACGTTGTCGGCCCGGTCGCGCATGACCTCGAGCTCGTACTCCTTCCAGCCGAGGACCGACTCCTCGACGAGAACCTCCCCTCGCGGCGAGAGATGCAGGCCCCAGGCGAGCTTGGCCTCGAACTCCTCCGCGGTCAGCGCGATCGATCCGCCGGAGCCGCCGAGCGTGAAGCTCGGGCGGATGATCGCAGGTACCCCGATTTCCTCGAGCACGCTCTTGCCCTGATCGATGTCGGTGACGTAGACGGAGCGCGGCGTGCGCAAACCGATCTCGCTCATCGCGGTGCGGAAAAGCGATCGATCCTCGGCCATCAGGATCGACGGCAGCTGCGCCCCGATCAGCCGGATGCCGAGGCGCTCGAGAACGCCTGCCTCGGCGAGGCCGATCGCCGCGTTGAGCGCGGTCTGACCGCCGAGCGTCGGCAGCACCGCGTCGGGCCGCTCGATCTCGAGAATGCGCGTGATCGTGTCGACCGTGATCGGCTCGACGTAGGTTCGCGACGCGAATTCGGGATCGGTCATGATCGTGGCCGGGTTCGAATTCACGAGCACGACTTCGATGCCCTCCTCGGCGAGCGCCTTGCACGCCTGCGTGCCCGAGTAGTCGAATTCGCACCCCTGTCCGATCACGATCGGACCGGCTCCGATCAGCAGGACTCTGCGCAGCGACGGATCTCTAGGCATGCGTGGACTCCACGAGCTCGCGGAAGCGGCGGAAGAGGTAGGCCGTGTCGTGCGGACCCGGCGCGGCCTCCGGATGGTACTGCACGGAGAAGAGCGGTAGCCGGCGATGACGAAGTCCTTCGACGGTTCCGTCGTTGAGATTCACGTGCGTGACCTCGAGGTCGTCGGCTTCCGCGAGCGTCGCCGCGTCGACGGCGAAGCCGTGGTTCTCCGAGGCGATCATCACGCGCCTCGATTGCTCGTCCCGAGCCGGTTGGTTCGCACCGTGGTGACCGAAGCGGAGCTTCCGAGTCGTGCCGCCGAGCGCCAGGCCGAGAATCTGGTGGCCGAGGCAGATCCCGAAGATCGGAATCCGGGCCGCGATGAGCTCGCGGACGATCGGAAGCGCGTAGCTGACCGCCGCCGGATCGCCCGGTCCATTCGACAGGAAGATGCCGTCCGGCTCGAGCCCGAGCGCGGTCTTCGCGGGCGTATCGGCCGGGACGACCGTCACGTCGAAGCCCGCGTTCGAGAGCTCGCGCAGGATGTTCCGCTTGATGCCGTAGTCGTAGGCGACCGCGCGGTAGCGCTTCCCGCGCACGGGCGGCTCGAGCGACCACGCCGTGCCCTCACGCCACTCGTAGGGCTCCTTGCACGTGACTCCGTCGACGAGGTTCAGCCCCGCCATCGACGGCAGCGCTCGCGCCCGCGAACGCAGCTCGACCAGGTCGAAAGGCGCGTGCGCGACGATTCCATTCATCGCGCCGGCCGTTCGCAGACGGCGCACGAGCGCGCGGGTATCGACGCCCGAGATCGCGCTGACCCCGTTTCGGACGAGAAAGGTCTGCAGCGACTCGCGACTCCGCCAGCTCGACGGAAAATCGACGTGATCGCGCACGACGAAGCCGCGCAGGAACACGCCGCGCGATTCGTCATCCTCCGGAGTGCAGCCCGTGTTTCCGATCTCGGGATAGGTCATGCAGACGATCTGTCCCGCGTAGGACGGGTCGGTGAGGATCTCCTGGTACCCGGACATCCCCGTGTGGAAGACGACCTCGCCCAAACCCTCGCCGCGCGCGCCGAATCCGGTCCCGCGGTACACGGTGCCGTCCGACAGAACCAGCGCAGCTTCGTCGGTCCTCTCGCTCATCGCCCCCCCTCTTCATCCAGCGCGAATGCGAGCCGCCCGCCCACCCAGGTTCGGAGTGCGCGGCCGCGAAATTCCCTTCCGAGGAAGGCGGAGTTCTTCGAACGCGACTCGAGACCCGGAACCTCGACCTTGAAGGCGCGCTCGGGATCGATGAGAACGAGGTCGGCCGGGGCGCCGGGCTCGAGCGTCCCGCCGCCGACGCCGAAGACCCGCGCGGGACGAGTGGCCATGCGATCGATCAGCGTCAGCGGCGAGAGGACGTCCTCGCGAACCAGCTCGAGCCCGACCGCGAGCGAGGTCTCGAGACCGACGACGCCGAATGGCGCCGCGGTGAACTCGACGTCCTTCTCGTAGTGCGCATGCGGTGCGTGATCGGTCGCGATGCAGTCGAGCGTCCCGTCGGCGAGGCCCTGTCGAAGCGCCTCGCGATCGCGTGCCGTGCGCAGCGGTGGCGCCATCTTCTTGTTCGTGTCGTAGCTGCGGATCGCTTCGTCGGTGAGGAGAAGGTGATGCGGAGTCACCTCCGCCGTCACCCGAACCCCCGCCGCCTTCGCATCGCGGATCAGCTCGACCGAGCGCGCCGCCGAGACGTGCGCGACGTGCAGATGCCCGCCCGTCAGACGCGCGAGCTCCAGATCGCGCGCGACCATCACCGTCTCGGCCTCGCCGGGCGAACCGGGCAGACCACAGCACGTCGCGTGCGAGCCCTCGTGTACGACGCCCGAGCCGCGCAGGTTCAGGTCCTCGCAGTGCGCGACCACGGGTCGGCCAATGCCGCGCGCGTACTCGAGCACGCGCCGCATCACGGCCGCGTCCATGATCACCGCGCCATCGTCGGAGAACGCCACCGCGCCGGCGGCCGAGAGGCTCGCCATCTCGGACATGATCTCGCCGCGGAGACCCTGCGTCGCCGCGGCGATCACGCGGACGCGGACGTTTCCCGAATCGCGCGCGCGGCGTTGGATGTACTCGGTCACGGCCGGGCTGTCGTTCACCGGATCGGTGTTCGCCATGCAGCACACCAATGTGTATCCCCCGGCCGCCGCGGAGCGAGTTCCCGTCTCGATGTCTTCCTTGTATTCCTGGCCAGGCTCGCGCAGGTGCGTGTGCAGGTCGATGAACCCGGGTGCGAGCCATAGTCCGCCGGCCTCGATCACCTGATCGGGAATGCCAGCCTCGTCCCGGCCGACGGCTGCGATCCGCCCATCCGCGATGTCGAGGGAGCCGATCTCGTCGCGTCCGCTCGCCGGATCGAGAAGTCGCGCTCCCGAAATCCTCACCCGGCTCATCGTCCGCCCCCGGTCAGCAGGTAGAGCACCGCCATTCGCACCGCGACGCCATTGGTCACCTGATCGAGAATGCGAGACGGCTCGGCGTCGGCGATGTCACTCGCGATCTCTACGCCGCGATTGATCGGCCCCGGATGGAGCACGATCGCATCCGGTTTCGCGAGCGCGAGCGTCCGAGCGTTCAGTCCGAAAGTTCCCGCATACTCGCGGACCGTCGGGAACAGCGCGCCGGCAAGACGCTCCTGTTGAATGCGGAGCATCACCACCACGTCGGCGCCGGGCAGCGCTTCGGCCATCGAGAAGCAGGGTTTCACACCGAGTGCCTCGATCCCCGCGGGCATCATCGTCGGCGGCGCGGCGACTCGAACCTCGGCCCCGAGCTTGGTGAAACAGTGGATGTCGGATCGAGCCACGCGGCTGTGCGAGATGTCGCCCACGATGGCCACGACCCGTCCCTCGAGCGAGCCGAGCGACTGGCGCAGCGTGAACGCGTCGAGAAGCGCCTGAGTCGGATGCTCGTGGCAGCCGTCGCCCGCGTTCACGACCGGCACGCGAACCCGCTCCGCCAACATGTGCGGCACGCCCGCGACCGAGTCGCGCACGACGAGCACGTCGGCACTCATCGCCGCGAGGTTTCGCGCCATGTCCGCGAGCGTCTCCGCCTTCGACAGGCTCGAGCCCGACCGGGTCACATTGATCGCGTCGGCCGACAGCCGTTTCGCCGCGATCTCGAAGCTGACACGCGTGCGCGTCGAGGATTCGAGAAAGACGTTGATCACCGTCCGTCCCCGCAGCGTCGGAACGCGTTTGATCTCGCGCTGCGAGATCTCGAGCATCGCTTCGGAGGTCTCGAGCACGAGCTCGATCTCGTCGCGGCTCATGTGCTCGATCCCGAGCAGGTGTCTCATACGACCACGACCTCGAGTTCACCGTCCTTCCGCTTGCGCAGCACGACTCGCTCCGCGCGCGCGGTCGGGATGTTCTTTCCCACGAAATCGACCTTGATCGGTAGCTCGCGGTGGCCGCGATCGACGAGCGTCGCCACCTGGATCGAAGCGGGGCGACCGAAATCGAGCACGGCATCCATCGCCGCGCGGATGGTCCGACCCGTGAACATCACGTCGTCCACGAGCACGACGCGCTTCCCATCGACGGAGAACGGCATGCGCGTCGGCCGCGGCATCGGCCGCACGCCGCGTGCGACCACGTCGTCCCGATAGAGCGTGATGTCGAGCGCTCCGAGCGGAATCACCCGGCCCGCGAGCTGCCCGAGTTGGGACGTGACGAGCGCCGCGACCGGCTCTCCACCGCGCACGATCGCGACGATGACGAGGTCGGAGACGTCGGAGTCGCTCTCGAGAATCTCGTGCGCAATCCGGGTCGTTGCTCGCTGGATGCCGGCGGCGTCGAGGACGACGCGTCCCTGCGCGAGCTCTCGCTCGGGTTGGCCGCTGGCCGCGCTCGCAGGTTCTGCCGGGTTGCTCATCCCTACCTTTGCCCACCTCTCAGGGATCGGGATTAAAGGAGTCGGCGCGAAGGCTATCCGAGGTGGTCCGAGCGTCAATCAGCCGCGGCCGCCGACCTTGCGTTCCGAGTCTTCCCCAGCGGATCTCCTCGATCTGAAACGTCACCACGCGCCAGACCGTGAAGAACAGATCTCCGACGAAGCTGCGCGGCGCCTGCTCGGCGGACGCGACGACCCAGGACCAGTGGATCATGAACGCCTTGCCCTTGATCTGATCGGGCGAGACGAACGGGTGATTCCAGAGCCGGCTGTCGCGCGAGTTGTCGCGGTTGTCGCCCATCATGAAGAAGTGGCCTTCCGGGACGACCCACGGACCACGCCGATCGGCCGGACCCGCGATCTCGCCTTTGGCCTGCAGGATCGTGTACTCGCGGCCTTCGGGATTCCTCTCGAGGTAGCGCGCGGCGCTTGCCCTGACCGCCGGACTCCGGCGAGGACGGAGCGTACTCGCCTTCGTCGATGCGATCGACCAGCTGGCCGTTCAGCCAGAGCCTGCGATCGATGATCTGGATCCGGTCGCCCGGCAGACCGATCACGCGCTTGATGTAGTCCTGGCTCGGATCGTCGGGCCAGCGAAACACGATCACGTCGCCACGCGCGGGAGGGCTCTCGCCGAAGAGCAGGGTCCGGTGATCGGAAGACGAACGCCGTAGGCGAACTTGTTCACCAGCACGTAGTCGCCGACCAGCAGCGTCGGGATCATCGAACCCGAGGGGATCTTGAACGGCTCGATGACGAACGAGCGGATCGCGAGCGCGATCAGCGCCGCCCAGAAGATCGCGCGCAGCGTCTCGAAGCGCGGCTTCGCCGCGGCGTCTCCAGCTTCCGTATCCCGATCGGATTTCGCCAAAGTCGGTCCGCCTACTCGTCGCTCGACAGCACGGCGAGGAACGCCGCCTGCGGGATTTCCACGCGTCCGATCTGCTTCATGCGCTTCTTGCCTTCCTTCTGTTTCTCGAGGAGCTTCTTCTTGCGTGTGATGTCGCCGCCGTAACACTTGGCGGTGACGTTCTTGCGCAGCGCCTTCACGCTGACCCGAGCGACGATCTTCGTGCCGATCGCCGCCTGAAGGGCGACCTCGTACATCTGGCGCGGGATGTGCTTCTTCATCTTGGCGATCAGAGCCAGGCCCCGGTGGTACGCCGCATCGCGATGGACGATCACCGAGAGGGCATCGACCGGGTCCGAGTTCACCAACACGTCGACCTTCACGAGGGTCTCGGGTGCGAAGCCGATCAGATCGTAGTTCATCGACGCGTAGCCCCGGCTCACCGACTTCAGCCGGTCGTAGAAATCCACCGCCACTTCGGCCAGCGGCAGGTCGTAGCGCAGTACCGCGCGACGGTCGCTGTGCACGATCAGGTCGCGCTGTTTGCCGCGCCGCTCCTCACAGAGCTGGAGCACGGCGCCGAGGTACGGCGTGGGCATGTGGATCTGCGCCAGGATGCGCGGCTCGAGGATCTCTTCGATCTCGTTCGGATCGGGCAGATCGCTCGGGCGGTGAAGCTCGATCTCGGTGCCGTCGGTTCGCTTGACCCGGTACACGACGGTCGGCGCGGTGATGATCAGATCGAGTCCGAACTCGCGTTCGAGGCGCTCCTGCGCGATTTCCATGTGCAGCAGCCCGAGATAGCCGCAGCGGAATCCGAATCCGAGCGCGCCGCTGGTCTCGGGCTCGGCGCTCATCGACGAATCGTTCAGTTGCAGCTTCTCGAGCGCGGCGCGGAGCGCCTCGTAGCTGCCGGTGTCCGCCGGATACAGCCCGCTCCAGACCATCGGCTGCATCGGTTTGAAGCCCGGCAACGGCTCGGTCCCGGGCCGCGAGGCGTCCGTCAACGTGTCGCCGATCCGGACGGCCTTCGGGTCGCGGATGCTCGCCGCGACCACACCGACCTCTCCCGCGCCGATCGAATCGATCGGTTTCACGCGAAGCTGGGGGACACCGAGAAGCGTCACGTCGTGATCTCGTCCGGACGAGAGAAGCCGCACACGCGACCGTTTGGGCAGCTCTCCGTCCACGACGCGCACGAGCATCGTCGCGCCGAGGAACGGGTCGTACCAGCTGTCGAAGATCAGCGCGCGCAGCGGGGCCTTCGGGTCGCCCTTGGGAGGCGGGATCTTCGCGACGATCGCCTCGAGGATCGCCGATACGCCCTGCCCGGTCTTCGCGGACACCGCGAGCGCCTCGTCGGCGGGAATTCCGACGATGTCCTCGATCTCCCGAACGGCCCGGTCGAGGTCGGCATTGGGCAAGTCGATCTTGTTGATCACGGGAATCAGCTCGATTCCGGCGGCGATCGCGAGCTCGGCGTTCGCGACGGTCTGTGCTTCGACACCCTGTGCAGCATCGACGATCAGGAGCGCACCCTCGCAGGCCGCGAGCGACCGCGACACCTCGTAGTGGAAGTCGACGTGACCGGGCGTGTCGATCAGATTCAAGACGTAGTCCTGGCCGTCCGCCGCCCGGTAGTTCATCCGCACGGTTTGAGCCTTGATCGTGATCCCGCGCTCGCGCTCGAGCTCCATGCTGTCGGTCATCTGGTCGGTGCGATCTCGGACCGAGACGGTGTCGGTGAGTTCGAGCAACCGATCCGCGAGCGTCGACTTGCCGTGGTCGATGTGCGCGATGATCGCGAAGTTGCGAATTCTGGAGGCGTGGATGCTCACGCTTTCGAACGCGCGAGCTCGGCCTTGAAGTAAGGCAGGGTCTTGCGCAGGCCCTCGTCGGGTGTGACGACCGGCTCCCAAGCGAGCACGCGCCGGGCCAGGCTGATGTCGGGACGGCGAACCTTCGGATCGTCCGGTGGCAGGTCGCGGTGGACGACCTTGCAGCTCACCCCCGCGATCTTGGCGATGCGCTGAGCGACCTCGAGCACGGTCATCTCTTCGGGGTTGCCGAGATTGACGGGCCCGACGTAGTCAGAGGCGAGCAGGCGCACGATCCCCTCGACCAGATCCGAGACGTAGTTGATGCTTCGCGTCTGCTGCCCATTGCCGAAGATCGTCAGATCCTCGCCGCGCAGGGCCTGGCTGAAGAACGCGGGGATCATGCGACCGTCGTCGGGGCGCATGCCGGGACCGTACGTGTTGAAGATGCGCACGATGCGGGCTTCGACTCCGTGGTAGCGGTGGTACGCCATCGTCATCGCCTCGGCGAAGCGCTTCGCCTCGTCGTAGACGCCCCGGATGCCGACCGGGTTCACGTTTCCCCAGTAGCTCTCGGGCTGCGGATTCACCTCGGGGTCGCCGTAGCACTCCGAGGTCGACGCCAGAAGGAAGCGCGCACCCTTCTCCTTGGCGACGCCGAGCGCATTGTGCGTACCGAGCGCTCCGACCTTCAGGATCTGGATCGGCAGTCGCTCGAAGTCCACCGGGCTCGCGGGTGACGCGAAGTGGAGCACCGCATCGAGCTTTCCGGGTACGTGGATGAAGTTGGTCACGTCGTGCTTCACGAAACGGAAGCGATCGAGTCCGAACAGGTCCTCGATGTTCGCAAGCCGGCCGGTGAGCAGGTTGTCCATGCACACGACGTCCCAGCCGTCTTCGAGGAAGCGCCGGCACAGGTGCGAGCCGATGAAGCCGGAGCCTCCGAGAATCAGCACCCTACGCATCCCGTCCCCCCTGCTCCGCATCGAGATATCCATCGAGTGCCTCGCGCCAATGCGGCAGGACGAGCCCCAGACCGCGCGCCCGTTCCAGTCCGAGGACCCCATACGCCGGCCGCGCGGCCGGGCGGGGCATTTCCCGGGTCGGAATCGGCACCACGTCGACGCGCCCGTTCAGTCCGCGTCGAATGCCCTCATCGATGACGGCGCGCGCGAAATCGAACCACGATGCCACGCCCTCGCATGCGAGATGAAGCCGACCTCGCGCCTCGACTTCGACCGCCCGGAAGATCGCGCGCGCCAGCGCCGTCGTCCACGTCGGCCGACCGATCTGATCCTCGACCACGCGCAGCGTGGTGCCACGCGCGGCCGCGCCCAGAATCGTCCGGACGAAGTTCGGACCCGGTCCGAAGAGCCATTGTGTGCGCACGATCAGGAACTCGCCGCCCGCCCGGATGACGGCCTCCTCGCCCTCGAGCTTGGTCCGACCGTAAACACCCAACGGCGACGTCGCGGCGTCCTCCGGGATCGGCTGGCAGGCCCGGCCATCGAAGACGTAGTCGGTCGACATCTGCACGAGCAAGGGGCCGCCCGCACAGGCCGAGGCGAGCACTGCGGGAGCGACGGCATTCGCGCGGCGCGATGCCTCCGGCTCGCTCTCGCAGCGATCGACCGCGGTGAATGCCGCGCAGTTCAGCACGACGTCCGGTCTCAGCCGCTCGAGCGCGCGCTTCACCGAGTCCGGATCCGAGACGTCGAGATCCGCACGGCTGACACCCTGCGCACAGACCCGATGGGCGCTCGCGAGCCCGAGCACCGCTCGGCCGAGCTGACCACCCGCTCCCGTCACGAGCCAGCGCGATGCCGCGATCCGCTCGCGTTCGCCGTTCGCGGCCCCAGAACTCACTCCGTCGTGGCCCACGTGTCGAAGCCGAACCCGCGCAGACGCTTGGCGAGGTCGGCTGCAGCCTCGCCGGGGCCGGGTCGGATGCGGACCCGGAAGCGGCCGTTCTGCGCCGCAGGCTGACTGACGTAGGCGTCGAAGCCGCTGCCACCGAGCTTCGCGACGAGCTCCTCGGCCGGCTTGCGCTCGACGAACGAGGCCACCTGCACGACCGCCCCCCCCGGCCGCGCGGACTCCGGCGCTTCGGCGGTCTCGGGAACTGCGGCGGCCGCGGGCGAGGCCGGAGTCGGGGGCGCGGAGGCGACCGGCGGCGCCGGCTCGAGCTCCGCGGGCGGCACGAGCGCGGGCGGCGGTTCGACCTCGGCTTCGGCCTTCGCGGGCGCGGGTCGTGCCGTCGCCTTCCGCGGCGCCTTCCCTTCCTGGAGCTCGCCAAAACGTTCGAGCGGAGCGGCACTCGGCGCCGCCACGGGGGACTCCGCAGCGCGCGCGCCGACCTCGACCGTCTCGACCGGTCCGCGAAGCCGCTCGAGCAAGAGGCGCGGGGTCTCCGAGAGCGACCCGATCACGATCCCGAGACACGCCCCCAGCGCAACGAGCGCGCTGCCATAGACGACGCGCAGCGCTGCCGAGCCCCTCGGTCGGCGGACTTCTCGGGCCTCATCCTCGCGCTTGGTCACTCTTCACATCCTCTCCGGCGCGTCGATACCGAGCAGCGCGAGGCCACTCGCGAGCACGATTCGCACCGCCGATACCAACCCGAGTCGGGCGATCGAGAGCTCACGGTCCTCCGACACCACTCGGTGCCGCTTCCCGTCCGAGACGTAGGTATTGAAACCGTTCGCGAGCTCGAGCAAGTAGCGCGCGATCTCCTGAGGCTCGCGGGCCGCGGCGGCATGTCGGACCGAATCGGGCCAACGGCCGACGAGCTTGGCGAGCTCGATCTCCTCAGGTGACACCAGACGGTGAAGCGGAAGATCGCTCGGGTCCGCGGGGAGCTCGAGCGCCTGATCCTGCGCCTTGCGGGCAATGCTCGAGAGCCGCGCATGCGCGTACTGGACCTTGTAGACCGGGTTGCGATCGGATCGCTCCGCGGCAAGATCGAGATCGAAGTCGAGATGGGTGTCCGCGCGGCGCTCGACCATGAAGTAGCGAAACACGTCTCGGCCGACTTTGGCCAGGACCTCGTCGACGGTGACGAACCGGGCCGCTCGCGTGGACATCTTCACGAGCTCTCCACCCTCGCGCAGGTTCACCCATTGGTACATGACGAGCTCGACACGGCTCGCGTCGCAACCGAGCGCATCGAGCGCCGTCTTCACGTACGGGAACTGCGCGATGTGATCCGGGCCGAGCACGTCGATCACGGAATCGAAGCGGCGCTGGAGCGTCTCGCGGTGATAGGCGATGTCCGGCAGAAGGTACGTCGCTTCGCCGGTGGACTTGACCAGCACGCGGTCGCGCTCGAGACCGAATCCGGTCGAGCGCAGCCAGACCGCGCCGTCCTGCTCGAAGACCAGGCCGCGCGAGCGCAGCTCGGCGAGCGTCGTCTCGACCTGGTTGCGCTCGAACAGCGTGTGCTCGTTGAAGTACGAGTCGAAGCGGACACCGAGGCTCGCGAGCGTGCGCTCGATCTCCGCGAAGATCGCGTCGACCGCGCGCGCCTTGAAGCGGCTCTCGTCGGCGTCGCGGCACCCGTCGCCGACCTCCGCGACCAACGCTCGCGCGATCTCGACCAGATACTCACCCTGGTACCCCTCTTCCGGCAGCTCGGCGGGCTCGCCGAGAAGCTGCAGGTAGCGAGCGCGCAGCGACTGCGCGAGCACGCGCATCTGCCGGCCGGCGTCGTTGAAATAGTACTCGCGCGTGACCTTGTGACCGGTCGCATCGAGCAAGCGCGCGATGCAGTCGCCGAGGACCGCATTTCGGCCATGTCCGATCGTCAGCGGTCCGGTCGGGTTGGCCGAGACGAACTCGACCATCACCTGCGCACCCTGCCCGACATCGCTGCGTCCGAACGCCGCGCCTTCGCGCAGAACCTGTGCGACGACGCCGTGCCAACGTGTCCGGGCGAGATAGAAATTGAGAAAGCCGGGGCCGGCGATCTCGGTTCGCTCGAGCGCACCGTCGGGATCGACGAGCGCCGATTGAAGGAGCTCGGCGACGGCACGGGGCGGGCGCCGCAGGGGCTTGGCGAGAACGAGCGCCGCGTTCGACGCGAAGTCGCCGTGCTCGACGGTCTTGCCGGGCACGATCGTCAGCGTCTCGAGAAGCGCCAGAGCGTCGGGGGCATGCTCGCGCAGAACCCGCGCCGCCGCGGCCTCGAGGAGCCTCTGGACTTGATCACGCATGGCTCGTTCCGGTAGCTCGAAGCCTCGCGTCGGTCAATCTCGCGGCCGCTCGGCAGGCGCGGGCGACCTCGGCAATCGCACCACGATCTCGCCCGGGCGCACCATGCCGAGCGACTCCCGCGCCACGGTCTCGATCTCGAGCGGGTCGGAGCGCAGCCGCTCCGCGCGGAGCTGCAGATCGGCGCGCTCCTCGTGCAGCCGGTCGAGCCTTACGTCGGCGGAGTCGAGCTCACCGTGTAGATGAAAGACAGCTCGAAGACCGGACTCGGCGTCGTAGAAGAGTGCGCCGGCGGCACCGAGCAGCGCAGCCAGCGGTCCGATCCAGAAGACCGCACGCAGCGAAGCACGCCGTTCGACTTCCTGGAGCTCAGGAGCCACCGCTTCCCTCCTCCGATCCCGAGCGCCGCCCCGAGGCGAGCGCATTTCGGATCGCACGAGCATAGCGCGGGTCGTCCCAATTCTGAGGGCCTACGAAGCGTTCGAGGACGCGCCCGTCGCGATCGACCAGAAACGTCTCGGGTACGCCCGATACCTGATACGCGCCGTAGACGCGTTTGCCGGGATCGCGCGGAACCGGAAACGTCAGACCGAACTCCTGCGCGAACCGCTCGACCGCCGCCTCGTCGGCCTCGGAGTCGATCGAGATTCCGAGCACCTCGAAGCCCTCCTCCCGAAGCGACACGTACAATCGCTCGAGAGACGGGGCCTCCTCGCGGCAGGGGGGACACCAAGTCGCCCAGAAGTTCACGAACACGACGCGACCGCGCAGCGCCGCGAGCTCGGCATCCGGTCCGCCCGAAACGCGAAGCGTGAACTCGGGTGCGACCGATCCGACACGCAACGAAGGTCGGGACGGCTCCCGGATCCAGGCGAGGGCGGCGATGCCTGCCGCGAAGATCGCCACGGCCGCGACGAGAGCAACGACGCCGCTCCGGGTCTGGCTCAATGGGCCGCGTCGGCTCCCGCGCCGGTGGACTTCTGCATGTCCACGAGCTGGATCAGGGACATCTCGGCGTTGTCCCCGTGCCGCGTACCGAGCTTGAAGATCCGGGTGTATCCACCCGGTCGTCCGCCGTAGCGCGGCGCGAGCTCGTCGAAGACCTTCTTCGCGACGGTCTTGCTGCGGATCGTCTCGAGCGCCCTGCGTCGAGAGGCGAGCGTTCCGCGCTTGCCGAGCGTGATCATTCGCTCGGCCAGCCGGCGCACTTCCTTCGCCTTCGCCGTGGTCGTGCGAACCTCTTCGTGCTCGAGCAGCGACGTGACGAGGTTGCGCAGCATCGCACGGCGGTGCGACGGGCTTCGAGACAGTTTTCGGTGAGCGTTGCTGTGTCGCATGTCGGCCTCTCAGGCGTGAGCATCCTCGCGCATTCGGTCGAGTTCCTTGCGCGCGGGGAAGGTGTCGAGCCTCATGCCGAACTCCAGCCCGAGCCCGGCGAGGATCTCCTTGATCTCGTTCAACGACTTGCGGCCGAAGTTCTTGGTCTTCAGCATCTCCGATTCGCTGCGCTGCACGAGCTCGCCGATGTACTTGATGTCGGCGTTCTGAAGGCAGTTCGCGGACCGCACCGAGAGCTCGAGCTCGTCGACCGGGCGGTAGAGGATCTCGTTCGGGGCGAGAATCGGCACCGGACCGGCCACCGGGTACTCGGCCTGCTCTTCGAAGTTGATGAAGATCGAGAGCTGGTCCTTGAGGATCTTGGCGGAGAATGCGAGCGCATCGCCGGGGCTGACGGAGCCATCGGTCCAGATCTCGAGCACGAGGCGGTCGTAGTCCGTCTCTCGTCCGATGCGCGCGTTCGTGACCGTGTAGTTCACCTTGCGCACGGGCGAGAAGATCGAGTCGATCGGAACGGTTCCGATCGGCTGCTCCTCCTTCGCGTTCTTCTCCGCGAGCACGAATCCCTTGCCCACCTCGACGGTCGCGGTGAGCGAGAGCTCGGCGTCCTGGGAGAGCGTCGCGATGTGGTGTCCCGGCTCGAGGATCTCGACCGTCTGATCCGGAGACGAGAAGTCAGCGGCGGTCACCGCTCCGGGACCGGACTTCTTGATCTGGATCTGCTTGGGCCCGAGGGCGTTCGAGCGCAGTCGAACCTCCTTCAGGTTCAAGATCACGTCGGTGACGTCCTCGAGAACTCCCGGAATCGTGCTGAACTCGTGCTGCACCCCGTCGATCCGAATCGACGTGATGGCCGAGCCCTGGAGCGAAGACAGAAGAACCCGACGCAGCGAGTTACCGAGCGTGAGTCCGAAGCCCCGCTCGAGAGGCGCGCACTCGAAGCGCCCGTAGGTCGCCGAGAGGTTGTCCTCCACGTCGATCCGCCGCGGACGAATCAGCGTCTGCCAGTTTCTGACCATGAGTTCGACGTTCATGCGTCTCCTCCGGGAATGTACCGAGATGGGTGGGCGAGCAGGCGCGGGCGCGTCCGATCGCGCCCGTGTTCACTAGCGGGAATAGAGCTCGATGATGAGCTGCTCCTGAATCGGGAGCGTGATCTCGTCGCGGACCGGATCGCCGAGGATCGTACCCTGCTTCTGGTCCTTGTCTACCGAGAGCCAGCTCGGGACGCTGCGCGATTCGAGCGCCGCGAGTGCACCCTCGATCCGGGCGGCCTTCTGCCCACGCGGGGTCAGCTCGACCTTGTCGCCCTTGCGGACGCGGTACGACGGGATGTCGACGCGCCGTCCGTTGACCGAGAAGTGTCCGTGCCGGACGAGCTGGCGCGCTTCGGTTCGCGCGGTCACGAAGCCGAGGCGGAAGACCACGTTGTCGAGCCGCCGCTCGAGCAGCGCCATCAGGTTCTCGCCCTTGACGCCCTTCATGCGCGAAGCCTCGGCGACGGTCTTTCGGAACTGCCGCTCGAGCAGGCCGTAGATCCTGCGCACCTTCTGCTTCTCGCGAAGCTGCAGGCCGTAGTCCGAGAACTTCGGGCGTCCCTGGCCGTGCTGACCCGGTGGGTAGTTGCGTCGCTCGATCGAGCATTTGTCCGTGAAGCAGCGGTCGCCCTTCAGGAAGAGCTTCATGCCTTCCCGGCGACACAACCTGCAGACCGAATCGTTGTAGCGAGCCAAGAGAACTCCTTACGCCCGGCGCCGCTTCGGCGGGCGACAACCGTTGTGGGGGATGGGCGTGACGTCGCGGATGTACGTGACCTTGAATCCGGCGGCCTGGAGTCCGCGTGCGGCCGGCTCGCGGCCGGCCCCCGGACCCTTCACGACCACGCCGATCTGACGCACACCGTGTTCCATCGCCTTCTTGGCCACGTCCTCCGCGCAGATCTGCGCGGCGTACGGGGTCGATTTGCGCGAGCCCTTGAAGCCCACCTGACCGGCCGAAGAGGCGGCGATCGTGTTGCCCGCCACGTCGGTGATCGTGATGACCGTATTGTTGAACGTCGACAGAATGTGCGCGACGCCGGTCTGGATGTTCTTCCGGACCTTCTTCTTGACCTTTTTTGCTTTCGCTACACCCATCGAGCGCTCACTTCTTCGTCGCCTGCTTCTTGCCAGCGACGGTCTTGCGCGGCCCCTTCCGGGTACGCGCGTTGGTATGGGTGCGCTGTCCGCGCACCGGAAGCCCCTTGCGATGACGAAGGCCGCGATAGCAACCGATGTCCATCAGCATCTTGATGTTCTGCTGCACCTCGCGACGCAGATCACCTTCGACCTTGTACTGCCCCTGGATCACGTCTCGCAGGCGGACGATCTCACTTTCGTCGAGATCGAAGGTCTTCGTGGTCGGGGCGACACCGGCCTCGTCACAGATCCGCAGGGCCGAGGTGTTCCCGATTCCGTAGATGTAGGTCAGAGCGATCCGGACCGCCTTCTCGCGCGGCAGATCGACTCCGGCGATTCTAGCCATTCTCTAGCCCTGCCTCTGCTTGTGTTTGGGGTTCTCGCAGATCACCCGCAGTACGCCTTTGCGGCGGATGAGCTTGCATTTGACACACATCTTCTTGACGCTTGCGCGGACCTTCACGGCCTGCCTCCCTAGTGCGTGCCCGGTACACGGGTCAGGATCTCCGGTCCGTGCTCGGTGATGGCCACGGTGTGCTCGAAGTGGCACGACCGCTTGCCGTCCGCGGTAGCCGCCGTCCACCCATCGTCGCGAAGACACACCTCGTACGATCCCGCGTTCACCATCGGTTCGATCGCGAGCACCATGCCCTCGCGAAGCCGCTGTCCGCGCCCCGGTCGCCCGAAGTTCGGCAATTGCGGCGGCTCGTGCATCACCCGGCCGATGCCGTGGCCGACGAAGTCTCGAACGACCGAGAATCCCTCGCGTTCGACGGTCTCCTGAACCGCCGCGCCGACGTCGCCGAGACGCTTGCCCGGCTCCATCTGCTCGACGCCGGCGTACAGGCTGTTCAGCGTGGTCGAGACCAGGCGGCGGGACTCGTCGTCGATCGTCCCGATCGCCGCGGTGAGCGCGGCGTCGGCGTGGAAGCCCTCGCAGACGGCGCCGAAATCGATCTTCAGCAGGTCGCCCTCGACGAGTCGCCGGCTGCCGGGGATCCCGTGCACGATCTCCTCGTTCACCGAGGCGCAGATCACCGCCGGGAACGGCGGGTTGTCGCCGGGCGCGTAGCCGAGGAACGAGGACTCGAGCTTGCGCGCCTTGATCTCCGACTGCGCTGCGCGATCGAGCTCGGCCGTCGTCACGCCGGGCTTCGCGAGTTCGGCGAGGCGCGCGAGGATCTCGCCGACGTGGCGGCCCGCCTCGCGCATCTTGTCGATCTCGCGTTTGGACTTGAGCTGGATCACGCGTCCGCTCCCAGCGCGCGCAGGAGTCTCGACGTGACCTCGTCCAGGGTTCCGATTCCATCGACGCCCTGAACCTGATCCCGGTAGTGTTCGAGCACCGGCTGGGTATCGCGTCGATAGACCTCGAGCCGCTTGCGTGCCGTTTCCTCGGTGTCGTCCGCGCGGCCCTCGCCGCGCGAGAGGATGCGGCTGCGAAGCTCGTCGTCTGCGACGCAGAGCGAGAGCACGCGCGCACGCGCTCGACCCTGCTCGACCAGAATCCGATCGAGCGCGACGGCTTGTGCGCGCGTTCGCGGGAATCCATCGAGGATGAATCCCGGTCTTGCAGTCCGCACGCGCCAGTCGATCGCGCACGATCTCGATCACGACCTCGTCGGGCACGAGCTCGCCGCTGTCCATGATCGCCTTCGCGCGACGGCCGATTGGTGAACCGCTCGCGACCGCCTCGCGCAGGATGTCACCGGTCGAGATCTGCGGAATGTCGAACCGCTCCACCAGGCGCTTCGCCTGCGTGCCCTTGCCCGATCCGGGCGGACCCATCAGGATCAAGTTGAGTTCGCTCTTCATCGTCCGCCCCGCCCACGCATCCGTGCGCCCTGAATGAACGAGTCGTAGTTGTGCGCGACGAGGTGTGCTTCGACCTGACCGACGGTGTCCATCGCAACGCCGACGACGATCAGGAGCGCAGTTCCGCCAAAGATGAACGGTACGGCGAACTCGGACTGGAGCAGGTTGGGCAACACGCAGATCGCGGCGAGGTAGGCCGCGCCGACCGCGGTGATCCGGTTCATCACCCTCTGGATGTACTCGGCCGTGCGCTTGCCTGGACGGATTCCCGGGATGTAGCCGCCGTTCTTCTTGACGTTCTCGGCGACGTCGTCGGGATTCAACATCACGCCGGTGTAGAAGTACGCGAAGAAGACGATCAGGGCGACGTATACGAGGTTGTGGCCCCAGGTACTCCAGCCGAAGTAGTCGTTCACGAAGTCCGCGATGGACTCCATTCCGCTCCACTGAGCGATCTGGATCGGCAGGACGAGTAGCGACGACGCGAAGATCGGCGGAATCACGCCGGAGGTGTTGAGGCGAAGCGGGAAGTAGGTCATGCCACCGGCGAGCTGACGTCGTCCGACGACGCGGCGCGCGTACTGGATGGGAATGCGTCGCTGCGCTCGCTCGAAGTACACGATCACGCCGACGACACCGACCATGAAAGCGAGCAGCAGGATCACGGCGATCGGCGCGAGCTGATCGGTGCGAACCATGTCCCAAACGCGGGCGAGAGCGGAGGGAATGCTGACGACGATACCGGCGAAGATCACCAGGGAGATGCCGTTCCCGATGCCGCGTTCGTTGATCTGCTCGCCGAGCCACATGATGAACGACGTGCCCGCGGTGAGCGTGATGACCGTGCTGAATCGAAACGCCCAGCCCGGATCCAGGACGGTGTTCGCTCCGAGCGCACCACCCTCGAGGGCCGTGGCCATCAGCATCCCTTGGATGACGGCGAGAATCACCGTTCCATAGCGCGTCCAGCGCGTGATCACGCGCCGCCCCTCCTCGCCTTCCTTCTTCAGCTCCTCGAGCTTCGGAATGACGACGGTGAGCAGTTGGAGGATGATCGACGCCGAGACGTACGGCATGATGCCGAGCGAGAAGATCGAGAGCTGCTCGAACGCACCGCCGGTGAAGAGGTTGAGCAGCCCGAACATTCCGCCGTCCGCGGACTGCTCGAAGTACCTGCGGATCTCGACGGGATCGATGCCGGGAGTCGGCACGGCGCAGCCGATGCGGTACACCGCGAGCATTCCGAACGTGAACAGGATGCGCCGGTTCAGCTCCGGGATGCGCGTGATATTTCCGACGGAGCCCGGTGTCACGACGCGAGAATCTCCACGCTACCGCCCGCCGCCTCGACCTTCTTTCTCGCCGAGTCGGAGATCGCGGCGACGTGCAGCTTGAGCGCGACGCCGAGATCGCCCGCGCCGAGGATCTTGACCGGGTCGGAGACGTTGCGAACGAGCCCCGCCTCGGCGAGCGCGGCGACGTCGACGTCTGCACCCGGCGCGAAGCGTGCAAGGGTCTTGACGTTCACGACCTGCACGCGCCGCTCGAAGATGTTCGTGAATCCGCGCTTGGGCATGCGCATGACGAGCGGGATCTGACCACCTTCACGGTGGGGCTTGTGCTTCCGGCCGGCTCGAGAGCCCGCGCCCTTCGTACCGCGACCGGAGGTCTTCGCACTGCCGCTGCCGACACCGCGCCCGACGCGCTTGCGCGGACGTCGCGATCCCGGATTGGGCTTCAGCCGATCGAGCATCACTCCCCCTCCACGCGAACGATGTGACGCACCTTGTTGATCATGCCGCGAATCGCCGGAGTGTCCTCGAGTTCGCGCACCGCGTTCGGCTTGCCCAGCCCGAGACCGCGCAACGTCTGATGCTGATCTGGCGCATAGCCGATCGCGCTGCGCACCTGGTGCACGCGGATCCGCGCGGTCGGCTTCGCCTTCTTGGTTGCCATCGTGGGCCTCCTCAGCTCGACGCCGCGCCGCCGAGCTCGGCAAGCCGCTCGGCGCGCACTCGAAGCTGGCGGAAGGCATCGAGCGTCGCGCGGATGACGTTGTGGTGTCGGTTCGTGCCCAGGCTCTTGGTGAGTACGTTCTGCACGCCCGCCGCTTCACAGAGTGCGCGGACTGCACCACCTGCGATCACGCCGGTACCTCGTCGGGCGGGCCGCAATACGACCATCCCCGCTCCAAATTCGCCCGTCACCTCGTGTGGGATCGTGCCCTCGAGCAGCGGGACACTGATCAGGTTCTTGCGAGCCTGCTCGATGCCCTTGCGGATCGCCTCTGGAACCTCGTTCGCCTTGCCGAGGCCCGAGCCGACCACGCCTTGGCCGTTGCCGAGGACGACCAGCGCCGTGAAGCCGAAGCGACGTCCACCCTTCACGACCTTCGCCACACGGTTGATGTCGACCACGCGCTCTTCGAGCTCGTAATCGTTCGGGTTCAACCGTTCGCGTCGGAGATACTTTCGCGCCATTCGATCCTTGCTCCTGCTAGAAAGACAGGCCGGCTTCGCGCGCCGCGTCTGCGAGTGCCTTCACTCGCCCTGTGTAGACGAACCCATTTCGGTTGAAGCTCACCTCGCGGATGTCGCGCTCCTGCGCGAGCTTCGCGATCGCCGTGCCGACCTTCTTCGCCGCGTCGATGTCCTTCGTCGATTCCAGACCGTCACGCACACCGGGCGATCGTGTGGAGACACCGGTCAGTGTCTTCCCCGAGATCGGGTCGGTGATCTGCGCGTAGATGTGCTTCGAGCTGCGAAAGACGGTGAGCTGCGGCCGCTCGCTGGCCCGCAACTGCTTGCGCACGTGTAGCTTCCGTCGCTCGAGGAGAGCCTTCCGGCGAGACACCTTCATGACTTCCCTAGCCTCCCGAAGTTCCGGTCTTGCCGACCTTCCGGCGCACGAACTCGCCGGCGTACCGGATGCCCTTGCCCTTGTACGGCTCCGGCTCGCGGACCTTGCGAATTTCGGCGGCGAACTGGCCCACCTTCTGTTTGTTCGCGCCGCGCACGACCAAGCGCGTCTGGCTTTCGGCGACGACCTCGAGCTCAGCGGGAATCGCCATCGCGACCGGATGCGAGTAGCCAATGGTCAGCGTGAGCTTCTTCCCGGCCACCTCGGCGCGATAGCCGATACCGTTGATCTCGAGCCCGCGCGAGAAACCCTCGGTAACCCCGGTCACCATGTTTGCGACCAGCGCACGCATGAGCCCGTGCATCGCCTTCGCGCGCTTGGTGTCGGCGTCGCGGAGCACGCGAACTTCACCCGCGACGACCTCGATCCGGCAGTGTTCCGCGAGCGCCTCCTCGAGCGTGCCTTTCGGCCCCTTCACCCGAACGCGACCGTCGACGACATTGACCTCGACGTTCGAGGCGAGCTTCACGGGCAGTTTTCCGATTCGGGACATCGCTACCAGACCTTGGCGAGCAGTTCGCCACCGACGCCGGCATCGCGCGCCTCGGTGTCGGTCATGATTCCGCGCGGCGTGGACAGGATGGCCATGCCCAGTCCGCTGCGGATCTGTGGAATCCGGTTGGCTCGCACGTAGACGCGCCGTCCGGGGCTCGAGATGCGCTGGATGCCCTCGATCACCGGGCGATCGTCGTCGCCGTATCGGATCTCGACGCAAAGCGTCGGCTTTGCCGCCTCGGGATCATCTGAGTATCCGACGATGTAGCCGCGGTCGCGCAGTGCACGCGCGACTTCCACCTTGAGTTTCGACTTCGGCATCTTCACGCGCATGAGGCGCGCGCGGCCGCCGTTTCGAATCCGTGTCAGCATGTCTGCAATCGGGTCGTTGATCACGTCGACACCTTCACCAGCTCGACTTCGTGATGCCCGGGATCTTCCCCTCGAGCGCCAGCTTCCGCAGGCAGATCCGGCACAGGTCGAACTTGCGGTAGTAGCCGCGAGCACGACCGCACCGGCCGCATCGGTTGTAGTAACGGGTTCGGAACTCGAGCTTGCCGGCGACGCGCGCCGTCCGAAGCCTGAGTTGTTGATGCAGCTTGGATGTCTTGGCCATGGCCCCTCACGTCCGGAACGGCATGCCGAGGCCGGTGAGGAGAGCCAGGCCCTCCTCGTCGGTCTCCGCCGTCGTCACGATCGTCACGTTCAATCCCCTGATCTTCTCGACCTTGTCGTAGTCCACTTCCGGAAAGATGATCTGCTCTCGAAGCCCGAGCGTGTAGTTGCCACGCCCGTCGAACGCTCGAGGCGAGACGCCCCGGAAGTCGCGAACGCGCGGCAGCGCCACGTTGACGAGCCGATCGAGAAACTCCCACATGCGCGCGCGGCGCAGGGTCACGGTGACACCGATCCGCTGGTTCTCGCGAAGGCGGAAGTTCGCGATCGCCTTCTTGGCCTTCTGGATGATCGGCTTCTGACCGGTCATCCGCGCGATCTCGTCCGCCGCCGCGTCGAGCAGCTTCGGGTTCTGGGTCGCTTCACCGAGACCGACGTTCAGCGTCACCTTCACGAGTCGCGGAACCTGCATGGCGCTCTTGTACTTGAAGCGATTCTGCAGCTCCGGCGCGACTGCGGACTTGTAGACTTCCTGCAGGCGCGGCACGTAGCCCTCGACCGTCGGTTCGACCGTCGGTTCGACCGGCGCAGTGGATTCGCCTGTCTTCTTCTTTGCCCTAGCCATCGATCGCCTCGTCGTGCTTCTTGCTCCAGCGGAGCTTGCGTCCATCGACCACCCGGAATGCCACGCGCGTCTTCTCGCCCTTGTGGACGAGCGCCACGTTCGACACGTGGATCGATGCTTCCTTCTCGATGATCCCGCCCTGACGCGTCGCCGCATTGGGCTTCTGATGCTTCTTGACCACGTTCACGCGCTCGACCGTCACACGCTCGCGCTCGGGATGAACACGCAAGACCGTTCCGCGCTTTCCCCGATCGCGGCCGGCGGTGACTTCGACCGTATCGCCCTTGCGAATCCTGGCCGACATCAGAGCACCTCGGGTGCGAGCGAAATGATCTTCATGAAGCGCCGGGCGCGGAGTTCGCGCGCGACCGGGCCGAAGATGCGAGTCCCGATCGGCTCACGGTTGTTGTCCACCAGCACGACGGAGTTGTCGTCGAAACGGATGTACGAGCCATCAGCGCGGCCGATCTCCTTCTTCGTTCTGACGATGACCGCCTTGTGCAATTGCTTCTTCTTCACGCGCGCACCGGGCAGAGCCTCCTTCACCGACACCACGATGATGTCGCCGATCGAGGCATAGCGGCGCTGCGACCCGCCCAGCACTTTCACGCAGAAGACCCGGCGCGCACCCGAGTTGTCCGCCACGTCGAGGACCGACTGCATCTGAATCACGCCAACTTCTCCTGGATGCGCCACCGCTTGCGGCGCGAGAGCGGGCGCGACTCGATGATGCGCACGCGATCGCCGACCTTGCACGCGTTGGTCTCGTCGTGCGCCATGAAGCGGGTCCGTTTGCGCACGTACTTCTGATACAGGGGGTGAAGGACGGTCCGGCTGACCTCGACGATGACGGACTTGTCCATCTTGTCGGAGATCACGACCCCCTCTCGGGTCTTCCGAAGGCCGCGGGCAGTCATGCCTTCCCTTTCCGCTCCGCTTCGAGCGTGAGCGCGCGGGCCAGATTGCGCCTGGCCTGGCGCAATTCGGCCGTATTCTCGAGCTGTTGAGTCGCGTGTTTGATGCGAAGCCTGAAGAGCTGGTCTCGCGCCTCGTTGACGCGATCCGCGATCTCCGTGTCGCTGAGCTTGCGAAGTTCGGCGGCCTTCATACCTCGCTCCTCTCCAGGATGCGCGTGCGCACGCCCAGCTTGTGCGCCGCAAGTCGCAGGGCCTCTCGCGCGATCTCCCGCGTGACGCCCTCCATCTCGTAGAGCACGCGTCCTGGCTTCACGGGACAGGCCCAGTACTCGGGGCTGCCCTTTCCCTTTCCCATTCGTGTTTCAGGCGGGCGCTTGGTCATCGGTTTGTCGGGAAAGATGCGGATCCAGATCTTTCCACCGCGCTTGGCATGGCGGGTCATCGCGATACGTGCCGCCTCGATCTGGCGCGCCGTGATCAAGCCGTGATCCAGCGTCTGCAGACCGAAGTCGCCGAACGCGAGCTCACCGCCGCGATACGCCTTGCCACGCAGCCGTCCCTTCTGGACTTTGCGGAATTTGGTTTTCTTGGGTTGCAGCATGGGAACTCCGTATCAGCTCAGCGCGCCTGCGCCTCTTCGAGCCTGCCGAGCCGATGATCGTCGAGCTTCGCGTCCGGCACGAGCCCGTGGAACACCCAGCACTTGACGCCGATCAGGCCGTACGTGCAGTGCGCCTCCCAGAAGCCGAACTCGACCTGCGCGCGAAGGGTGTGAAGAGGGACGCGTCCTTCCATGTACTGCACGACTCGCGACATTTCGGCGCCGCCGAGCCTGCCCGACACCTTCAATTTGATTCCCTGCGCGCCGAACTTGAGGGCCGCCTGCATTGCCTTCTTCATCGCTCGACGAAACGCCACGCGACGCTCGAGTTGCAGCGCGATGTTCTCGGCGATCAACTGCGCATCGACCTCGGCCTTTCGGATCTCGCGGATGTTGATGAAGACCTCGTTCTTGGTCATCTCCGCGATCTCGTGTCGGAGCGCATCGACGTCGGCACCGCGCTTGCCGATCAGGATGCCGGGGCGCGCCGTGTGGATGTTGACCGACATCTTCTCGGCGCGGCGCTCGATCACGATCTTGCTGATGCCGGCATGAAACGCGCGCTTCTTGATGAAGTCGCGAATGCGCAGGTCTTCGTGGAGCGCGGTCACGTAGCCGCGCTCCGCGTACCAGTTCGACTGCCAGCCGTTGATCACGCCGAGCCGGAAGCCGTACGGATGTACTTTCTGTCCCAATGCCTTCTCCTACCGCTCGTCCAGAACGAGGGTCACATGGCTCACACCCTTGTTGATCCAGGTCGCCCGTCCCTGAGCGCGCGGTCGAATTCGCCACGACCGCGGTCCCTCGTCCACCGTGACCCGCTTCACGTAGAGATTGTCGAGATCGATGCCTGCCTGATGCCTGGAGTTGTGCTCGACGGCATTGGCAAGTGCGGACCGCAGCAACTTCTCGAACGGAACGGCTGCGGACTTCTCGCAGCCACGCAGGATCTCGAGCGCACGGCTCGCCGACTTCGACCGGATCAAATCCGCCACCAGCCGACCCTTTCGTGGCCGGAATCGCACCCCTTTGGCTCTCGCTCGGACTTCCATTTCCCTGGCCTCACTTCCTCGCCGCGGCCGGCGGCCCCGCGGCCTTCACCTTGCGGTCACCCGAATGCACGACGGGTTTTCGTGTCGGCGCAAACTCGCCGAGGCGGTGCCCGACCATGTTCTCGGTGACGAAGACGGGCATGAACAAACGGCCGTTGTGGACGTGCAGCGTCAGGCCAATCATCTCGGGCGTGATCATCGAACGCCTCGACCACGTCCGGATGATCTGCCGCGAGCTCGAGCCCGCCATCGACTCGACCTTCTTCTGAAGGCTCGCCTGGATGTACGGTCCCTTCTTGACGGAACGCGCCATTACTTCTGTCCTCGACGACGGATGATGAAGCGATCCGTCCGGCTGTTGTTGCGTGTCTTGTGGCCCTTGGTCGGCTTTCCCCACGGGCTCACCGGGTGGCGTCCACCCGAGGTGCGTCCTTCGCCGCCGCCGTGCGGGTGGTCGACCGGATTCATCGCCACGCCGCGTACGTTGGGCCGAATTCCGAGCCATCGAGAGCGACCGGCCTTACCGACGGAGAGGTTCTCGTGCTCGGCGTTCCCCACTTGGCCGATCGTGGCGAGGCAGGTCGCGAGCACCATGCGCGTCTCGCCCGATGGCAGCTTGAGTTGCGCGTACTTCGCATCGCAAGCCATCAACTGCGCACCCATTCCGGCCGAACGCACGAGCTGCCCGCCCTTTCCAGGCTTGAGTTCGATGTTGTGAATCAGCGATCCGGTCGGGATCAGGCGCAGGGGCAGCGTATTGCCGGGTTTGATCTCTGCGCGCTCACCCGTCATCACTCGATCACCGACGCTCAAACCCTGCGGCGAGACGATGTAGCGCTTCTCTCCGTCCGCGTAGTGGAGCAGTGCGATGCGCGCACTTCGGTTCGGGTCGTACTCGATCGCCGCGACTTTCGCGGGGATGTCCCACTTGTCGCGTTTGAAATCGATGTCGCGGTACAGGCGCTTGTGACCGCCACCGCGGTGATAGCTCGTGATCTTTCCCCGGGTATTGCGGCCACCGCTGCTGCTCTTGCCCTTGGTGAGCGCGCGCTCCGGCTTCTTCTTCGAGAGATCCGAGAAGTCGGCGACGGACATCCCGCGTCGGCCGGGTGATGTGGGTTTATAGGTGCGCACGGCCACGACTCACACTCCCTCGAAGAACTCGATCGAGTCGCCGGAGCGCAGACGCACACGCGCCTTCTTCCACGACGGCCGATCGCCGATGAACCTGCCCACGCGCCGGGATTTCCCCCGAACGCGGTTCGTGCGGACCTCGAGCACCTTCACGTTGAAGAGCTCCTCGACCGCACGCCGGATCTCGTGCTTGTTTGCGTCCGGGTGAACGGCGAACGTCACGATGTTCTGCTGCTCGCGCTCGATCGTGCTCTTCTCGGTGACGACCGGTCGCTGGATCACCTGCCGAAGGTCCTTCATGACAGCCTCTCCACGACGGCCGGGAGAGCGGACCGCGTGATCACGACGTGCTTGCGCAGGAGCACGTCACGCACGTTCAGGCCCATCACCGCGAGCACTCGCACGAAGGGCAGATTTCGACCGGCCAGCTCGAGATTGCGGTCGCGCTCACGCGTGATGATCAGCACATCCTCGGCACCGATCTCGCGCAGCTTCGCGATCAGGAGCTTCGTCTTCGGCTCGGCGAGCGCGAAATCGTCCACGACGAGTACGCGATCTTCGCTCTTGCGAAGCGAGAGCGCCGAGCGAAGCGCGGCCTTCCGCACCTTCTTGGGCACGGAGACCTCGTAGTCGCGCGGGCGCGGACCGTGAACGATGCCGCCGCCCGCCCACTGCGGGGCGCGGATCGTCCCTTGGCGGGCGCGGCCCGTGCCCTTCTGCTTCCAGGGCTTGATGCCGCCGCCCGAGACCTGCGCACGGCTCTTGACCGCGGCCGTCCCACTGCGTCGCGCGGCCATCTGCGCCACCGATACGGTGTGCAAGAGGTCGCCGCGGATCGGCGCTTCGAAAATCTTTGGATCGAGTTCCATGGCCATCGTCCTAGAGCTTGATCTCCACGTCCACACCGGCGGAGAGCTCGAGCTTCATGAGCGCGTCCACCGTCTGGGGCGTTGGGTCGAGGATGTCGATCAGTCGCCTGTGCGTTCGGATCTCGAACTGCTCTCGGCTCTTCTTGTCCACGTGCGGGCCACGCAGAACCGTGAACTTGACGATCGAAGTCGGCAGAGGGATCGGCCCTGCGGTTCGCGATCCGGTGCGAACGCAGGTATCGAGAATCTCGGAGGCGCTCATGTCGAGCAGCTTGTGGTCGAAGGCCTTCATGCGGATACGGATCTTCGGGCTACCGAGCTCTGCCATGGCCAGTTACTCGATCACTTCGGCGACGACGCCAGCGCCGACCGTGCGGCCACCTTCGCGGATCGCGAAGCGAAGACCCTGGACCATCGCGATCGGGGTGATCAGATCCACCTTGATCGCGATGTTGTCACCAGGCATCACCATCTCCGTCCCCTCCGGCAACTCCACGATCCCCGTCACGTCCGTCGTCCGAAAATAAAACTGAGGCCGGTACCCCTTGAAGAACGGCGTATGACGACCCCCCTCTTCCTTCGTCAGCACGTAGACCTCCGCCTTGAACTTCGTGTGAGGCGTGATCGAGCCCGGCTTCGCCAACACCTGACCCCGCTCCACCTCTTCCTTCTTCGTACCGCGAAGCAGGCACCCGATGTTGTCTCCCGCCTGACCCTCGTCCAACAACTTCCGGAACATCTCCACACCCGTGACCACCGTCTTCGTCGTCGGCTTCACACCCACGATCTCGACCTCGTCTCCCGTGTGCACCTTCCCCTGCTCCACGCGACCCGTCACCACCGTCCCGCGTCCCGAAATCGAAAACACGTCCTCGATCGGCATCAGGAACGGCTTGTCCAACGCCCGCTTCGGCTCCGGGATCCAGCTGTCCAACGCGTCCATCAACTCGTCGATGCACGCGTTCGCACCATCGTCCGCCGAGTTCTGACCCGCCTTCAACGCGCTCCCGCGAATGATCGGCACGTCGTCCCCGCGGAAATCGTTCTTCGACAACAAGCTCCCGAACCTCGAGCTCCACCAGCTCCAAAAGCTCCGGGTCGTCCACCATGTCCACCTTGTTCAGAAACACCACCATGTGCGGCACGTTCACCTGCTTCGCCAGCAAGACGTGCTCCCGCGTCTGAGGCATCGGACCGTCGGCCGCCGACACCACCAAGATCGCTCCGTCCATCTGCGCCGCACCCGTGATCATGTTCTTCACGTAGTCCGCGTGACCCGGACAGTCCACGTGTGCGTAGTGACGAGCCTTCGACTCGTACTCCACGTGCGCCGTCGCAATCGTGATCCCGCGCTCCCGCTCCTCCGGCGCCTTGTCGATCTGGTCAAACGCCAGCTTCTGAGCCATCCCCTTCGTCGCCTGACGCGACGTGATCGCCGCCGTCAACGTCGTCTTCCCGTGATCTACGTGACCAATCGTCCCCACGTTCACGTGAGGCTTCGTTCGCTCGAACTTCTCCTTGGACATGGACTTGACCCCCGAGAGGAGCCGGCCGTTGGCCGGACGTTAGGAGCTGCGGACTACGCTCCCCGAGACCGACTCGGGTGCGGCAGCGTAGTGGTGAAACTTCATGGTGTAGGTTGCGCGGCCTTGCGTGATCGACCGGAGGCCGCTCACGTAGCCGAACATCGTACCGAGTGGAACTTCGGCCTGGATCACCTGCGCGTTCCCACGCGGCTCGACCATCGTGATTCGGCCACGGCGCGCGTTCAGGTCGTCGATCACGGCGCCCATCGAGAGCTCCGGCGCGACCACCTCGGTGAACATGACGGGCTCGAGGAGGACGGGCTTGCCGTTCTCGAGCGCCTCTTTCACGCCCATCGAGGCCGCGATCTTGAAGGCGAGCTCCGAGGAGTCGACGTCGTGGGAGGATCCATCCACGAGGCGAACGCGCACATCGACCACGGGAAAGCTCGCGAGAACGCCCGACTGCAACGCTTCCCGCACACCCTGCTCGATCGCCTTCCAGAACTCGCGCGGGATCGCGCCCTGTCCAACCTCGTTCTCGTACTCGATTCCCAGACCGCGTCCGTTGGGTTCGATCTCGAGCACGACGTGACCGTATTGACCCTTGCCGCCCGACTGGCGAATGAAGCGACCCTCGGCCTTGGCCGCCTGGAGAATCGTCTCTTTGTAGGCGACCTGCGGTTTGCCGACGTTCGCGGCCACCTGGAACTCGCGGAGCAATCGGTCGACGATGATCTCGAGGTGGAGTTCGCCCTGACCGGCGATCAGCGTCTGCCCGGTCTCCTGATTGATGTGGACCCGGAACGACGGATCCTCGACGGCGAGCTTGCCGAGCGCCTCGGAGAGCTTCTCCTGGTCGGCCTTCGTCTTCGGCTCGATGACGATCTCGATCACCGGCTCGGGGAACTCGATCGACTCGAGGACGACGGGCGCATTCTCGGCACAGAGCGTATCGCCCGTGAACGTCTTCTTGAGCCCGACGATCGCGGCGATGTCACCGGCCGAGATCGCGTCGATCTCCTCGCGGTGATTCGCGTGCATCTGCATGATCCGACCCACCCGCTCGCGGCGGTCCTGTGTCGAGTTCCGCACGTTCTGGCCGACCTTCAGGGTTCCCGAGTAGACGCGAACGAAGACGAGCTGACCGACGTAGTGGTCGCTCATGATCTTGAATGCGAGCGCAGCGAAGGGTTGATCCGCCTTGCGGACTCCGTTCGACGGTGTTCCCCTTGGAATCGACGCCTTGGACCGGTGGCACGTCGATCGGCGATGGCAGGTAGTCGACGACGGCGTCGAGCAACGGTTGCACGCCCTTGTTCTTGAACGCCGCGCCGCAGAGAACCGGCACGATCTTCAGCCGGATCGTCGCCTCTCGTAGCGCCTTCCGAATCGTGTCTTCGGCGATGGGTTCCGAGTTCAGATACTTTGCGAGCAGCGTCTCGTCGAACTCGGCGACGGCTTCGAGCAGCTTGTCGCGGTACTCCGCAACCTGCGCCTCCATCGCGGCCGGAATCGGCGCGATCGCGAACTCCGCGCCTTGAGTGCCATCATTCCAGACGATTGCCTTCAACGCGATCAGGTCGATCACGCCGGAGAATCGATCCTCACTTCCGATCGGAATCTGCAACACGACGGGTGTCGCGCCGAGCTTGCTCCGCATCTGCGCGACGACCTCGAAGAGGTTCGCCCCGATACGGTCCATCTTGTTCACGAACGCGATCCGAGGCACGCCGTACTTGTCGGCCTGCCGCCAGACGGTTTCCGACTGGGGCTCCACTCCGCCGACGGCGCAGAAGACGGCGACCGCACCGTCCAGGACGCGAAGGCTTCGCTCGACTTCGATCGTGAAGTCGACGTGCCCCGGCGTGTCGATCAGATTGATCTTGTGCTCTCGCCAGTGGCAGGTGGTCGCCGCCGAGGTGATCGTGATACCGCGCTCCTGCTCCTGCTCCATCCAGTCCATCGTCGCGGTGCCCTCGTGCACCTCGCCGAGCCGGTAGTTGCGACCGGTGTAGAACAGAATCCGCTCCGTCGTAGTCGTCTTACCGGCATCGATGTGAGCCATGATGCCGATGTTGCGAGTGCGCTCGAGGGAGGGATCGGAGGACATGCTTCGACTCGGCCCTACCAGCGGTAGTGGGCGAACGCCTTGTTGGCGTCCGCCATGCGATGCGTCTCTTCGCGCTTTCGAACCGCCTCGCCGCGCTCTGCGGCTGCATCGAGCAACTCGGCCGCGAGTTTCTCCTGCATCGACTTGCCGGCGCGTGCTCGCGCGTACTGAACCACCCAACGCATCGCGAGCGCCGATCCCCGGTTCGGCGAAACCTCGACCGGAACCTGGTAGGTCGCTCCACCCACGCGGCGGCTCTTCACCTCGACGCGCGGCCGCACGTTCTCGAGCGCCCGCCGGAAGACCCGAATCGGCTCCTCCTGTCCGCGCTCCTCGACGAGGCCGAGCGCACCGTAGGCGATGGACTCGGCCGTGCTCTTCTTTCCGCAGCTCATCAACACATTGATGAACTTCGCGACCTGCCGATCGCCGAACCTCGGATCCGGTGTCGTCTCGCGTCGCGGGACTTCGCGTCGTCGGGGCATCTTCGTGCTCCTACTTACGCCGCTTCGTGCCGTAGCGGCTGCGGCCCTGATTGCGACCATCCACCCCGAGCGTGTCGAGCGTGCCCCTCACGATGTGGTAGCGGACGCCGGGGAGATCCTTCACGCGGCCACCACGCACCAACACCACCGAGTGTTCTTGGAGGTTGTGCCCTTCGCCGGGAATGTACGCCCACACTTCGCGTCCATTCGACAGCCGAACGCGTGCGACCTTTCGCAGCGCGGAGTTCGGCTTCTTGGGTGTCTGCGTGGAGACGCGGATGCATACGCCACGTCGCTGCGGACACTGCATCAGATCGCGGGCCTTGATCTTCTTCTGCTTGGTCGCACGCCCGTTGCGAACCAGCTGTTGAATCGTCGGCATCTCGGCCCCTGTGTGAGTTTCAACGAACGCGCTAGCCCTCGCGCGTACGACGACCCGCCCGCTGGATGTTTGCAGGACAGGGAGTTTCACCCCCCTGCACGACACCCCGGTGGACGGTGGCTCTTCTGCGAGGATCCCTACCGAGCGAGTCCCCGAAGGCGAACCCCAAGGGATCTGCGTCCTTCGCTCGGAAGGGGCCGAATTATATTGGGAAACGGCCCGGTGTCAACCGCGCGGGCAGGGTCGCGAAAACGAGGCGAAGGTTCGCACGATCAGAGGTCGAGGCCCCCGGTGTCCGAACTCCCGCCACTACGAGCCATCAGACCCGCCTCAGCCGCATCACCCGAGCGTGATGCCGGTTGTTCGACTTCGGTGGACTCCTCTTCGATCCCGGGGTCGGAGCCTTCGATGCGGATGCCCATGTACCGGTAGCGAGGCATCCCGGTTCCCGCAGGGATCAATCGACCCATGATCACATTCTCCTTCAATCCGAGGAGACGGTCGGTCTTGCCCGAGATGGAGGCCTCCGTGAGCACCTTCGTGGTCTCTTGGAACGACGCAGCCGAGATGAAGCTCTCGGTGGAGAGCGATGCCTTGGTGATCCCGAGCAGGATCGCCTCGGAACGGGCGGACTTCTTCCCCTCCGCCTCCATCTGAGCATTCGCAGCGTCGAAAAGATGCTTCTCCACCTGTTCGCCAATCAGGAAGTCCGTGTCGCCAACCTCGATGACGCGGACCCAACGAAGCATCTGCCGCACGATCACTTCGATGTGCTTGTCGTTGATCGACACGCCCTGGAGGCGGTACACCTCTTGAACCTCGTCGAGCAGGTACTTCGCGAGCTCCTTGTCGCCCTTGATCTTCAAGATGTCGTGAGGGTTCGACGACCCCCCCATCAAGGCCTCGCCGGCCCGTACGAAGTCTCCCTCGTGAACGGCGATGTGCTTGCCCTTCGGGATGTCGTAGTTCTTCGGATCCCCAGTCTCGGGTGTGACGATCACGCGCCTCTTGCCGCGCACGTCCGGACCGAAGGACACGGATCCATCGATCTCGGAGACGATGGCGAACTCCTTCGGCTTCCGGGCTTCGAAGAGCTCCGCCACACGCGGCAGACCGCCGGTGATGTCCTTCGTCTTGGTCGTTTCGCGCGGAATGCGCGCCAGCGTGTCGCCCGGCTCGACCATCTCGTCTTCGTTGCACGAGATGTTCACGCCGACGGGCATCATGTACGACTGCGCGGTGTTGCCCTCGACATCGTCGATCATGATGCGCGGCCGAAGGTCGGGGTCCTTCGCTTCGACGATGACCTTTCGAGAAAGGCCCGTGAACTCGTCGACCTGCTCCTCCATCGTCTGACCGCCGGTGATGTCACCGAACTTCACGCGTCCCGCGACATTCGCGAGGATCGGCGTCTGGAACGGATCCCATTCGTGGATCAGCTGGCCGGCCTTCACGGGCGCACCGTCCGAAAGGTGGAGTTTCGCTCCGTAGACGATCGGGTAGCGCTCACGCTCGCGACCCGTCGAGTCGATCACGGCGATCTCGCCGTTTCGGTTCATGACGATGATCGCGTTGTGCTTGTCTCGGATCGTCACCACGTTGAGGTACTTGACCGAACCTTCGTTGCGCGCCTCGACATGCGACTGCTCCACGCGCTGAGTCGCCGTTCCACCGATGTGGAACGTACGCATCGTGAGCTGGGTTCCCGGCTCGCCGATCGATTGCGCCGCGATCACGCCCACGGCCTCGCCCAGATTCACGAGCTTGCCCTGACCGAGATCGCGTCCATAGCAGTGCGCGCAAACCCCGCGCAGCGCGTTGCACGTGAGCACCGAGCGGATCGTCACGTGCTCCACACCGGCGTCGTCGAGCTTTCGCACCTTGTCTTCGTCGATCTCCTGGTTCGCGCGCACCAACACCGCGTTCGTGATGGGATCGTTGATGTCGGCGAGCGCCACGCGACCGAGAATGCGGTCTCCGAGTCGCTCGATGACCTCACCGCCTTCGACGAGTTGATGGATCTCGATACCGTCGAGGCTGCCACAGTCGATCTCGTTCACGATCATGTCCTGGGCGACATCGACGAGGCGCCGCGTCAGGTACCCGGAACTCGCGGTCTTGAGGGCGGTGTCGGCCAGACCTTTGCGTGCGCCGTGGGTCGAGATGAAGTACTCGAGCACGGACAGCCCCTCGCGGAAGTTCGCGAGAATCGGCCGCTCGATGATCTCGCCCGAAGGCTTCGCCATGAGCCCGCGCATTCCGGCGAGCTGTCGAACCTGCTGCGCGGATCCACGCGCACCGGAATCGACCATCATGAAGATCGAGTTCATGCTCGGGACGGTGACGGTCTCGCCCGCGCGATCCTTGGTGTCCTCGTGCGCGATCGCCGCCATCAGGTTCTGCGAAAGCTCGTCGGTGACGGCCGCCCAGCGGTCGACCACCTTGTTGTAGCGCTCACCGTCGGTGATCAGCCCTTCCTGATACTGGCGCTGGAATTCACCGACGTCCTCCTGGGCCTCGGCGATCAGACTCGCCTTGGTCGCGGGAACCTTCATGTCGTCGATGCAGATCGAGATTCCGGCGCGGGTCGCAAACTCGTAGCCGAGCGTGCGAAGCCGGTCGGAGAGGATGACCGTCGCCTTGTTCCCGACCCGCCGATAGACCTCGTTCACGAGATCACCCAGGGTCCTGCGATCCATCACGCGATTCACGAGATCGAACGGCACGCCCTCGGGCACGATGTCGAAGAACAGCGCGCGGCCGACGGTGGTCTTCTGCCGCGTACCCTCGATTCGGGCCTCGACGCGGGCCTGTAGATCGACGACGCCGGCATCATAAGCGGCGCGGAGGTCGTCGATCGACGCGAACTGCATACCTTCGCCCTGCGCGAACTGACGTTCGCGTGTCAGGTAGTACGCCCCGAGCACGATGTCCTGGGTCGGAGTGATGATCGGTTTGCCGCTAGCCGGCGAGAGGATGTTGTTGGTGCTCATCATCAACACCCGAGCTTCGATCTGCGCCTCGACGGAGAGCGGCAAATGGACGGCCATCTGGTCGCCATCGAAGTCCGCGTTGAAGGCGAAGCACACCAGAGGGTGTAGTTGGATCGCCTTCCCATCGATCAAGACAGGCTCGAACGCCTGAATTCCGAGGCGGTGGAGCGTCGGAGCACGGTTCAGCATGACCGGGTGCTCCTGGATCACCTCGGCCAGGATGTCCCAGACTTCCGGACGCTCCTTCTCGACCATCTTCTTCGCAGCCTTGATCGTAGTCACGTAGCCGCGTTGCTCGAGCTTCGAATAGATGAAGGGTTTGAAGATCTCGAGCGCCATCTTGTTCGGCAGGCCGCACTGGTGAAGGCGAAGCTCCGGCCCGGCCACGATGACCGAGCGGCCGGAGTAGTCGACGCGCTTTCCGAGCAGGTTCTGGCGAAAGCGACCCTGCTTGCCCTTCAACATGTCGGATAGGGATTTCAGCGGGCGCTTGTTCGGACCCGTGATCACCTTGCCGCGGCGGCCGTTGTCGAAGAGCGCATCGACCGCCTCTTGGAGCATCCGCTTCTCGTTTCGGATGATGACCTCTGGCGCGTTCAGCTCGAGCAGCCGCTTCAGGCGGTTGTTCCGGTTGATCACGCGCCGGTACAGATCGTTCAGATCCGACGTCGCGAAACGGCCACCGTCGAGGGGGACGAGGGGGCGGAGGTCCGGCGGGATCACCGGAACGACCTCGAGGATCATCCACTCCGGCTTGTTCGCCGACTCCTTGAACGCATCGAGGACCTTGAGGCGCTTCGCGAGCTTCTTGCGCTTCGCCTCGCTCGTCGCCTCCTTCATCTCCGTTCGCAGGGTGACGGTCTCGTCGTCGACCTCGATCTTGGCGAGGATCTCGCGGATCGCCTCCGCACCGATGCCGTACTTGAAGGCATTCGGTCCGTATTCCTCTTTGCACTGCATGAGGCGCTCGTCGCTGAGCAGCTCACCGCGCCGCAATGGGGAATCGAGGGCATCGATGACGATGTGCGACTCGAAATAGAGGACACGCTCGAGATCCTTCAGAGTCAACTCGAGCAGGTTTCCAATCCGGCTCGGGAGTGACTTGAGGAACCAGATGTGCGCGACCGGCGCCGCCAACGTGATGTGGCCCATTCTCTCGCGGCGAACCTTCGACTGGATCACCTCGACGCCGCACTTCTCGCAGACGACGCCGCGGTGCTTCATGCGCTTGTATTTGCCGCAGTTGCACTCGTAGTCCTTGACCGGACCGAAGATCTTGGCGCAGAAGAGCCCGTCTCGTTCCGGCTTGAACGTCCGGTAGTTGATCGTTTCGGGTTTCTTCACTTCACCATACGACCACTCGCGGATCTTCTCCGGCGAGGCGATCGTGATCTTCATACCCGAGAAGCTGAGGGGATCCTTCGGCTTCTCGAAGAGATTGTAGAGGTCGCGCATTTTGGCTCTCCTCTCCTACTGGATGTCTTCGAGCAGATCGATATTGAGCCCGAGGCTCTGCATCTCTTTGATGAGCACGTTGAAGCTCTCCGGCAGACCCGGCATGAGTTCGCAGTCGCCCTTCACGATCGATTCGTACATGCGAGTGCGACCGATCACGTCGTCGGATTTCACGGTGAGGAACTCCTGCAGCGCGTAGGCCGCGCCATAGGCTTCCATCGCCCACACCTCCATCTCACCGAGGCGCTGACCACCGAACTGAGCCTTGCCCCCGAGCGGCTGCTGCGTGACGAGTGAGTAGGGACCGATCGAGCGGGCGTGGATCTTGTCGTCGACGAGGTGGTGGAGCTTCATCATGTACATGATTCCGACCGTCACATCGCCATGGAAAGCCTCGCCGCTGCGACCATCGAAGAGGACCGTCTGTCCAGAATCGGGCATGCCCGCCATCTGCAGCGCTTCCTTGATCTCGAGCTCGCTCGGTCCGTCGAAAACCGGCGTGGCCGTGTGAACTCCGCGCACGTGCCGACGCGCCATGTCCATGACTTCGTCGTCGGAGAGGCCATCGATCATCTTCTTGGCCTCGGGTTTCACCATGATTGCCTTGAAGCGCTCGCGCAATTTCGCGGGCGAGTAGTGCTCTTCGAGGTGACTCTGGATCTGCTCTCCGAGCCCGCGCGCGGCCCACCCGAGATGTGTCTCGAGGATCTGCCCGATGTTCATGCGCGACGGTACGCCGAGCGGGTTCAGCACCAGCTCGACGGGATTTCCATCCGGCATGTAAGGCATGTCCTCCTCGGGAAGGATCCGCGAGATGACACCCTTGTTCCCGTGGCGGCCCGCCATCTTGTCGCCGACCGAGAGCTTGCGCTTCGTCGCGACGTAGACCTTCACCATCTTGAACACGCCCGGAGGGAGCTCGTCTCCCTTCTTCAGCCGACCGATCTTCTCCTCGAATACGGTCTTGATCAGGCTCGCCTGTTCTTCCGCGGCCGCAAGCGTCGCTTCGATGCGGGTCTGCTTCGCCGGGTTCTCCACGCGGATATCGCGCCACTTGCGGCGCGGCACCTCGGCAAGGAGCACGTCGGTGATGGTTTCGCCCGGATTGAGCCAAGCGTCCTTCTTCCGCTCGTCGGCCATGCGCACGCTCGAGCTCTCGCCGATCAGCAGTTCCTTCACACGGTTCAGCGCCGATTCGCGGACGATCCGGATCTCGTCTTCTTGATCAATGCGGAGCTTTGCGATCTCGGCGTCCGTGATCGAGCGCCCGCGATCGTCCTTGTCCGTACCGCGGCGCGAGAAGACGCGCGCCCCGATCACCGTGCCACTCTGCCCAGGCGGGACGCGGAGAGAGGTGTCGCGGACGTCTCCGGCCTTCTCGCCGAAGATGGCGCGGAGCAGCCGCTCCTCGGGGGAGAGCTGGGTTTCGCCCTTCGGCGTGATCTTGCCGACGAGAATGTCGTCGGGCTGGACCTCCGCGCCGATTCGCACGATGCCGCTCTCGTCGAGATCCGCGAGCGCCTCCTCGCCGACGTTGGGGATGTCGCGAGTGATCTCCTCGCGACCGAGTTTGGTGTCACGAGCGACGACCTCGAATTCCTCGATGTGGATCGACGTGAAGAGATCGTCCTTGACGATCTTTTCCGAGATCAGGATCGAGTCCTCGAAGTTGTATCCACCCCAGGGCATGAACGCGACCAGGATGTTGCGGCCCAGGGCGAGCTCGCCGCGGTCCGTCGCAGCACCGTCCGCGATGACCTGTCCCCTTCGAATCCTCTGTCCGACCTTCACGATCGGTTTCTGATTGATGCAGGTGTTTTGGTTCGACCGCCGGTACTTGATCAGGTTGATGATGTCCGGTGCGGAATCCGCGCCCTCCGCGTCAGGATCCGGCTTGATCACGATGCGCGAGGCATCGACGCTCTCGACCACACCGCCGCGCTTCGCGACGACCGTGGCGCCCGAGTCGCGCGCGACCACGCCCTCCATGCCCGTGCCGACGAGCGGCGCGTCGGTCCGGAGCAGCGGAAGTGCCTGCCGCTGCATGTTCGAACCCATCAAGGCGCGATTCGCGTCGTCGTTCTCCAGGAAGGGAATCAGCGACGCCGCGACCGAGACGAGCTGATTCGGGGAGACGTCCATCATGTCGATCTCTTCGCGAGCGAGCATTACGAACTCACCGTTCTCCCGCGCCGAGACCACTTCGTTCTTGAACCTGGCGTCGGTTCCAACCGGCGCATTCGCCTGGGCGATCGCGACGCGCTCCTCCTCGAGCGCCGAGAGGTACCGGACGTTCTCCGTGACCTTGTTGTTCTTCACCTCGCGGTACGGAGTCTCGATGAATCCGTAGTCATTCACGCGTGCGTACGTCGACAGCGAGGCGATCAGGCCGATGTTCGGGCCTTCCGGTGTCTCGACCGGACAGATTCGGCCGTAGTGCGTGCTGTGAACGTCGCGGACCTCGAAGCCGGCTCGCTCGCGCGTCAGACCGCCCGGGCCGAGCGCCGACAGGCGCCGCTTGTGCGTGACGGCAGAGAGGGGATTCGTCTGATCCATGAACTGCGAGAGCTGGCTGGAGCCGAAGAACTCCTTGATCACCGCCGAAACGGGTTTCGAGTTGATCAGATCATGCGGCATGAGCTGCTCGATCTCCTGCAGGCTCATCCGCTCCTTGATCGCTCGCTCCATTCGAACGAGGCCGATCCGGTACTGATTCTCGAGCAATTCCCCGACGACGCGAACACGCCGGTTACCGAGATGGTCGATGTCGTCGATGCGCTTGTCGGGGTCGCCGTTCTTCAGATCGACGAGGTACTTCACCGCGAGGAGGATGTCCTCCTTGCGCAGCGTGGTCTCGTCGAGCGGCACGTCGATTCCGAGCTTGTGGTTCAACTTCAGCCGACCGACGCGGGACAGATCGTAGCGTTCGGCGTTGAAGAAGAGGTTGTTGAAGACGGTGGTCGCCGTCTCGATCGTCGGAGGATCACCCGGCCGCAGACGCCGGTAGATGTCGATGATCGCCTCTTCCTTGGTCATCGTCTTGTCGGCGTTCAGCGTGTCATGAATCGCCGTGCCGGTCGTGACCGGATCGAGGTAGAGCAGCTGGAACTCGAGCAAGTTGCGCTTGCGCAGCTCCTCGAGGGTTTCTTCGGTGATCGACTCGTTGCACTCGAGGATGACCTCTCCCGTGCTCTCGTCGACGATGTCCTCGGGCGCGACTCGCTTCACGCCATCTTCGCGGACGAGATCGTCGAGGCCGATCGGAATCCATTCGATTCCCGCCTCGCGGATTTTTCGCACCGCGGCTTGCGTGAACTTCCGCCCCTCTCGAACGATCGTCTCTCCATCGTCGCTCTTCACCGACTTGGTCGCTCGTTGTCCGAGCAGGCGCTCCGGTGCAGAAACCTTCTTCGAGAGCTTTCGACCATCGATCTTGATGAGCTCGGGCGCGTAGAAGAACGAAAGCAGCTCCTCGGGCGAGTAGCCGAGCGCCTTCAACAACACCGTACCGTGAAGCTTCCGACGCCGGTCGATGCGAACCTGGATCAGATCCTTGTGATCGAACTCGATGTCGAGCCACGAACCGCGATACGGAATCACGCGCGTGGAGTAGAGCTTCTTGCCAGCCGAGGTGACAGCCGTCGATTGCCCCGTATCGAAGAAGATGCCGGGCGAGCGGTGGAGCTGGGAGACGATGACTCGCTCGGTTCCATTGATGATGAACGTGCCGTTCTCCGTCATCACCGGAATCTCGCCGAAATAGACCTCCTGCTCCTTCACGTCGCGGATGTTCTGGTGGCCCTCTCCCGGGTTGTCCCAGACGATCAGTCGGATCGTGACCTTGATCGGCGCGGCGTAGGTCATTCCGCGCTGCAGGCACTCCTGCACGTCGTACTTCGGCTTCTCGAGCGTGTAGGAGACGAACTCGAGCGACGCCGTCTCGTTGAAGTCCCGAATCGGGAAGACAGAGTGGAAGACGGCCTGAAGACCCACCTGTTCGCGCTTTTCCGGCGCGACGTCGGCCTGCAAAAACCGCTCGAACGAACGGTTCTGGATGTCGATCAGGTTAGGGATGTCGATGATCCGCTGTATCTTGGAAAAGTCCTTCCGGAGTCGTCCCGAGTTGAAGGAAGCTTCCATTCACCCTCCCCTTCCCGAACGCGCGCACGAATGCACGGGCGATCGAGGCCGGTCATCCCGGCTTGATTTGTGAACGCGAAAGATGCGGCGAAGTCGCGCTGCGCGCGTTCGCCGACTCACTTGATCTCGACTTGACCGCCCGACGCTTCGATCTGCGCCTTGATCTTGGCCGCCTCGTCCTTGGAGACGCCCTCCTTGACGGGCTTCGGCGCACCCTCGACCAGATCCTTGGCCTCTTTGAGGCCCAAGCCGGTGATGGCGCGAACTTCCTTGATGACCTGGATCTTCTTCTCGCCAGACGAGACGAGGATCACATCGAACTCCGTCTGCTCTTCGGCGGGAGCCGCCGCCGCACCCGCCGCCGGACCGGCCACCGCGACCGCAGCCGGAGCGGCCGTGACGCCCCACTCCTGCTCCATCCGCTTGATGAGCGATGCGATCTCCATGGGCTTGAGCTCGTTGATCTGCGAGAAGATGTCGTCGACGGTCGCCATTGTCGTTGCCTCCTGTGCCCGGATCGAATTAAGGCGCGACGTGCGCCAGAGCCGGGGCTACCTGGTTTCGAGTGGACTCAGTTGGCCTCGAGCTTCTGCTGACGCTGTTCGAGAGCGTTCCGCAGATGCCCGAGGAGTGACTGCAGCGTGCCTGCGAGATTGCGAAGCGGAGATTGGAGCGTGCCCGCGAGCATTCCGCGAAGCTCGAGCTTCGTGGGAAGCTGAGCGAGGACGGCCACACCCGCCGGATCGACGAGTTCGCCCTCGATGACGCCCCCCTTGATCCGGAACTTGTCGTTCTCCTTCTCGTAAGCGACGAGAACCTTGGCCATCGCCGACGGCTCGTCGAATGCGATCGCAATCGCCGTCGGCCCGGCGAGATGCTTGGTGATCGGCTCGTGCTGCGTGCCGCGTGTCGCGATCGTGAGCAGCGTGTTCTTGGTGACTCGGTACTCGATCTGTTTGCCACCGACCGCGCGCAGCTTCGATCGAAGCGTATTCGCGTCGTCGACGGTCATGCCGCGGTACTCGATGGCTATCAAGGAGTTGGCATTCGTGACCTTCGCCCGCAGCGCGTCGATCTGCTCGATTTTCTGTTTTCGGGTGAGCATGGATTGCCTCCGCCTAGCTGGCGATCTGCGCCTGTAGATCCGTTGGATCGAGTCGAATGCCCGGCCCCATCGTCGAGGAGATCGAGACCTTCTTCATGTACACGCCCTTCGCCGAGGCCGGCTTCGCCCGAACGATCGCCTCGGTGATGCTGAGCAGATTCGCGCCCAATTGCTCCGGGGTGAAGCTGAGCTTTCCGAACGGCGCGTGGACGATGCCGTTCTTGTCCACCCTGAACTCGATCTTGCCCGCCTTCTGCTCCGAGACTGCGCGAGCGATGTCCTGCGTCACGGTGCCGACCTTCGGATTGGGCATCAGGCCTCTAGGACCGAGAACGCGCCCGAGCTTGCCGACCACGCCCATCATGTCCGGCGTCGCCAGCACCCGGTCGAAATCCAGCCAACCTTCGTTGATCTTCGCAGCGAGATCGTCGCCACCGACCGCATCCGCTCCCGCCTCGCGCGCTTCGCGCTCCTTCTCGCCCTTCGCGAAGACGATCACCCGCGCCGACCTTCCGGTGCCGTGGGGGAGCGAGACCGCGCCGCGCACGTTCTGATCCGCGTGACGTGGATCGACGGAGAGATTGAACGCGACCTCTGCCGTTTCGTCGAACTTCGCGCGCTTGCTGGCCGAGAGCAGCGCGATCCCGTCGCGGAATGGATAGCTCCGGTCCCGTTCGATTCGTTCCGCAACCGTCTTGTACGTCTTCCCTCTTGCCATGTCAGGCCTCTACCTCGATCCCCATCGAGCGCGCCGTGCCTTCGATGATGCGCATGGCGGCGTCGATGTCGTTGGCGTTCAGATCGGGCAGCTTGATCTGCGCGATCTCCTTCACCTGGGTGCGCGACACGCTCCCGACTTTGGTCTTGTTCGGCTCGCCCGATCCCTTCGCGAGCTTCGCGGCGCGCTTCAACAACACGGCCGCCGGTGGGGTCTTCAGGACGAACGTGAACGTTCGATCCGAGAAGATCGAAATCACCGCAGGGATGATCAGATCCCTGCTGGTCTGCGGTACGTGCATTGAACGCCTTGCAGAACTCCATGATGTTCACGCCGTGCTGCCCTAGCGCCGGGCCGACCGGTGGCGATGGATTGGCCGCACCGGCGGGACATTGGAGCTTCACGACCGCAATCATTTTCTTGGCCATTCGCTTAGACCTTCTCTACGTGCTCGTACGACAGCCAAACGGGCGTCGCACGACCGAAAACCGCCACCAGGACCTGCACCTGCTCTTTCTCCGGTTTCACTTCACCCACGGTTCCCGAAAAGTTCGAGAACGGGCCGTGGATCACCCGAACGCCCTCGCCCTCTTCGAACGTCACCATCGGCTTGGGCTTCGAGGCCTGCGTCTGCCCGAGCATGCGGCGGACGTCTTCCTCGGGGATCGGTGTGGGCTGCGAGCCCGAGCCCACGAACCCGCTGATCTTCGCCGTGTTCTTTACGATGTGCCACAACTCGTCGTCGAGCTGCATCTTGACCAGCAGATAGCCGGGAAGGAACTTGCGCTTGCTCGTCCGGCGCTGCCCCTTCACGACCTCGACCACGTCCTCCTCGGGAATGACGATCTCTTCGAGCGCGGCTTCGCGGCTGAACTGCTTCGCGCGCTCGAGGAGCGACTGCTTTGCACGGGCCTCCTGCCCGGAGAAGGTGTGGATCACGTACCAGGACGCTGCCACTACATACCCCTCTCGCGCTGCGATGCCGACTCGTTCGTCACGGCCAGACCGTCCTCATGGTCCAAGCGAGGATCCCGTCGACCGCGAAGAGCGCGATCGCCACGACGGCCACGAGCACGATCACACCGATCGTTCCTCCCACCGTTTCCTTTTGCGTCGGCCATGTAACCTTCTTGAACTCGACTTGGACCTCGCCGAAAAACTCTCGCCCCTGCATCGCCCAGTCGACCGGGTTCTTGCTCTCCACGACGCCACCTCACACGAACTGCCCGGACGTTGGCAGGTCAGGAGGGACTCGAACCCCCAACCTGCGGTTTTGGAGACCGCTGCTCTACCAGTTGAGCTACTGACCTGCACGAACCGTCGCGTTACTCGATCACTTCGGCGACGACGCCGGCGCCGACCGTGCGGCCACCTTCGCGGATCGCGAAGCGAAGACCCTGGACCATCGCGATCGGGGTGATCAGATCCACCTTGATCGCGATGTTGTCACCAGGCATCACCATCTCCGTCCCCTCCGGCAACTCCACGATCCCCGTCACGTCCGTCGTCCGAAAATAAAACTGCGGACGGTACCCCTTGAAGAACGGCGTATGACGACCCCCCTCTTCCTTCGTCAGCACGTAGACCTCCGCCTTGAACTTCGTGTGAGGCGTGATCGAGCCCGGCTTCGCCAACACCTGACCCCGCTCCACCTCTTCCTTCTTCGTACCGCGAAGCAGACACCCGATGTTGTCTCCCGCCTGACCCTCGTCCAACAACTTCCGGAACATCTCCACACCCGTGACCACCGTCTTCGTCGTCGGCTTCACACCCACGATCTCGACCTCGTCTCCCGTGTGCACCTTCCCCTGCTCCACGCGACCCGTCACCACCGTCCCGCGTCCCGAAATCGAAAACACGTCCTCGATCGGCATCAGGAACGGCTTGTCCAACGCCCGCTTCGGCTCCGGGATCCAGCTGTCCAACGCGTCCATCAACTCGTCGATGCACGCGTTCGCACCATCGTCCGCCGAGTTCTGACCCGCCTTCAACGCGCTCCCGCGAATGATCGGCACGTCGTCCCCGCGGAAATCGTTCTTCGACAACAACTCCCGAACCTCGAGCTCCACCAGCTCCAAAAGCTCCGGGTCGTCCACCATGTCCACCTTGTTCAGAAACACCACCATGTGCGGCACGTTCACCTGCTTCGCCAGCAAGACGTGCTCCCGCGTCTGAGGCATCGGACCGTCGGCCGCCGACACCACCAAGATCGCTCCGTCCATCTGCGCCGCACCCGTGATCATGTTCTTCACGTAGTCCGCGTGACCCGGACAGTCCACGTGTGCGTAATGACGAGCCTTCGACTCGTACTCCACGTGCGCCGTCGCAATCGTGATCCCGCGCTCCCGCTCCTCCGGCGCCTTGTCGATCTGGTCAAACGCCAGCTTCTGAGCCATCCCCTTCGTCGCCTGACGCGACGTGATCGCCGCCGTCAACGTCGTCTTCCCGTGATCTACGTGACCAATCGTCCCCACGTTCACGTGAGGCTTCGTTCGCTCGAACTTCTCCTTGGACATGTCTTGCTCGTCTTCCCTCTCTCAGCGCGTTGTGAGTTCTGCCGTTCGTCTGGAGCCCATGGGCGGAGTCGAACCGCCTACCTCGTCCTTACCAAGGACGCGCTCTAACCATCTGAGCTACATGGGCACCCGATAGTCCCCGCACCTCGCGAGCCTGGAGCGGGAAACGGGACTCGAACCCGCGACCCCAAGCTTGGAAGGCTTGTGCTCTAGCCAACTGAGCTATTCCCGCCTGAAACCTTTCTGTGTACGCCTCCGCGCGATGTCGTCGAACGATTCTGCGTGGTGGAGAGGGGAGGATTCGAACCTCCGAAGGCTAATGCCAACGGGTTTACAGCCCGTCCCATTTGACCGCTTTGGTACCTCTCCCAGTGAATCCGGGCTGTTCGAATCCGCGCGTGCGCGCGCAAAAAAAACCCCGCCCCGCCGAGGACCCCTGTTCACTCGCGTTGCCGGGAAACCGTCTCTATTCTGTGTCGCTCGTCTTCTTGACCGGACCGGTCGTCGGCTCGATCTTCGTCCCCTGACCCTCCGGCGCATCGCGCACGGAGCTGGCGAGGGGACTCGAACCTCCAACCTGCTGATTACAAGTCAGCTGCTCTACCAATTGAGCTACGCCAGCGCAAGCCGCGAGTGTATCAGGAGATTTCGTTCGTGCCACCGCGCACCTGCGAGCCCTCGTGCGCTCGAAGGTTCGGTCCGGTCTTCGCGTCCCTTTCGCCCGCCCGTCGGACCTCGGCCGTTCGTAGCAGCAGGTATGCGGCCGCCGCAGAGACGCCAAGAGATGCGGTCCGACCGGTCATCGGGATCCCGACGGATCCAGCCGCTCGACTCCGCACGCCGGGCCGGACCCCTCGATCTTCACTCCCGAACACCCAGATCACGTTTCCTCGCAAGAGCTCCGCCGACACGCGCTCCATCGGCTCACCGCCCGCCTCGGCGATCAGGATCAGGTTCCCCTCTTCTGCCGCCAGGTCGAGAGCCCGTCCGAGATTGGGGGTGCGTCCCACGCGAAGGTGCTCGAGCGCCCCAGCGCTCGCGCGCAGGGCGCCAGCCGCTATGGGAGGAGCGTGGCGGTGTTCGAGGATGATCCCGCTGGCACCCGCCGCCTCCGCGGTACGCGCGATGCTCCCGAGGTTGCCGACGTCGGTAATACGGTCGAGCGCGACGAGCAGCCGCGGCGACTCGCCCGTGAGCAGCGCTTCGAAGTCCTCTTCCGGGAAGGGATCGGCCAGCGCGCGAACACCCTGCTCGGGCCGAGATGGGCGAACTCGGAGCTCGAAACCCGCAAGCAGGGTCTCGAGCTCACGGCGCGCGGGACTCCCATCCCCCTTTGGGAGCGAGATCTCGTGAATCCTGCGGCGCCCAGCACGCAGCGCCTCGATCACTGGCCGTGCCCCCTCGATCACGGCTAGCTTCGACCCCGACTCCCGCATGCCGCAACTGTACTCCGCGGCGCGCGCAGAGCCCGCAAGTGAGGTCCGGCCGTAAACGCGCCCATCTTCAGGATCGAGATCCCCGGCGGGAGACCTCCGTCGCAGCTTCTCGAGTGGCTGCCCCCGGGCGGATCTCCCCATCTATTGGACGCCCTCGGCCCCGCGGGCTGGGGCTCGTGTCCCGGAAGCGACGGACCGGGCACGGGCCTCCTCGCTCTCGAACCCGAGGTGGTCTTCGCCGGCGGATTCGCGGCGCTGCGCGAGGCCCGGCGCTGGCTCGACGACGCGCGATGCGAGGCCCCCCTGGGAGCGGTTCTCGTCGGCTGCATCGACTACGAGCTCGGCCTCGAGATCTGCGGCGGACGCGTGAGCTCGAAACCCGGAAGCGCATCGGCACCGGTTCGCCTCGCCGGATTCCGCGCGGTCTACCGGTATGACTGGCGAACCGGCGACGCGGAGGTCCGCGGCAGCTCGCGCCGAGCCGTCGATCGGCTCGCAGATGCGATCGCGGTTGCGAAGCCGGGAGCGCGTTCCGCATGCGTGCCGCTCCGCCCTCCGGTTTCCCGCACCACGGACCTCGAATTCGCCGCGGCCATCGAGCGCGTGAAGGCCTACATCCGCGCGGGCGACGTCTACCAGGTCAACCTGTCGCGTCGATTGGAGACCGCCGCACCGAAGCCCGCCGACCAGCGTCGACTCCTCGGCCTTCTCGCGGATCGCGCTGGCGCGCCGTTCACCGCCTACCTCGAAACACCCGAGCAGACGGTGGTCTCGGCTTCACCCGAGTGCTTTCTGCGAGTGTCGGGCGATCGCGTACAGACCTGCCCGATCAAGGGCACGCGCCCCCGCGGTCGCACGCCTGCGCTCGACTCGATCCTCCTCAAGGAGCTCGAGAGCTCTGCGAAGGATCGCGCGGAGCACGTGATGATCGTGGACCTCGAGCGAAACGACCTCGGCCGCGTCTGCGAAACCGGAAGCGTGCGGGTCACCCGGCTCTGCGAACCGCGATCGTTCAGCGACGTCCACCACCTCGTTTCGTGCGTGAGCGGGAGGCTGCGCAACCCACGCGACTGGCCGAGCCTGCTCGAGGCCACCTTTCCCGGCGGATCGATTACCGGCGCACCGAAGCTTCGCGCGATGCAGATCATCGGCGAGCTCGAGCCGGTTCCGCGCGGTGTCTACACCGGCGCGCTCGGCGTCTTCGATTCCGTCGGCGACGTGGACCTCTCGATTGCGATCCGAACGGCGGTGTCGAGCGGGAGCGAGATGCACCTCCATCTCGGCGGCGGAATCGTCGCGGATTCGGACGTCGCGGAAGAGCTGCGCGAGACTCGCGACAAGGGACGAGCCTTCTCTCGCAGCTGGGAGTTCGAGGAGCGGACGAACTCGGCCGAGTAACCCTCTCGAGAGTCGCCTGGAGCTCGATCGAACGCGGTCTTCCCACGACGATCTGCCTCAAGCACGCGAGAACGCGCTCCGAAGAGCGAAACGAGGCTTCGGAGGGGTCGTGATGAAACAGGCGGAGACGATACGGGACGAGACGGGAATCGCCCCGATCGCGCCGGAATCGACCGATTCGACGCCTGGCTGGCGCACGATTCCGCTCGCGGGTGCTCGTGTCGGTACCGCTCGCCCACCCGAGCCACAGCGCCGAACCGATTCCCGTATTCATGCCGACTTCCAGCTCGAACTGACTTCGATCGACGCGTCGCGCGACGCGATGAGCGGCGATCTGTTCTTCGCGACGAGCGCGGACGAGCACACGCGAAATCTCTCACGACGAGGGATGTGCGTCCGTTGCGAACGTCCCCCGACGATCGGCACACGTGTGCTCCTGCAATTGCGCCTTCCCGGAGAAGCCTCGATCGACGTGATCGGACAGACGCGCTGGACGCGCGTCGAGTTCGAGCCGGGCGAGCATGGTTCACGCGCGTACGCGCTCGTCGGAATCGAGCTGCTCGGCGGCGCGCCGCGCGCACTCGATCGCTACGACCGAGCGCTGGGCCGTTTGCTCGCGCTCGACGACAGCCCAAACACCCCGGTTGCCTCCGTCGGGAACCGCCGATAGCATGCCACGAGATGCGCAGCTCGAAGTCACCGGGAATGTTTCGTTGGATCCGCGGAATGCGGACCTTCGAGGTCGATCCTGAACGGCTCCGCGCGCGGCGAGTGAGCGCGATCATTCGCTCGATCCAGCGCGATCTCGACGAAGGTGGTCGCGCGTACGTCCGCCAGATCATGAACGGGCCCGAGTTGTTTCGCCTCGAACTCGAGCGCCCCGACTGGCGGTATCAGAGGACGACGATTCTCGACCGCGATACGCTGCGATCGCTGCTCGAAGCCACGCCCGTCGAGACCGTTCGCTCCTCGATGCGCTTCCGCTAGCGAGGAATCGCTCGACGACGGGACATCCGGTGCCCGGAGCGGGGCTCGAACCCGCATGAGGCTCGCGCCTCAAAGGATTTTACGCGTGTCCGGAGATTTCTCTCCGGGGCGGACTATCTCTTCACCCCACGTCGCGCGACGCTCGCCGCGAACCTGGGGTGCTGGGCGCTCTTCGGCGGGGATTATCGTTGGGGCTCACCCCGCTAGTCTCTGCACCTTCCGCGGAACCTCTGCCCTCCGCGGCTTGGCTCAGGATTACCCTGCGTGCGCGGTCGCTCGTTTAGGCTTCCCTGAGTTCACCCAGTTTCTTACCCGCGTGTTGCCACGCGGGAGACCCATCCTCGAGTCCCTCGTGTCTACCTGTTCCACCATCCGGGCATCGACAGCGTAGCGCGAACTGAAGCGACGGGTGTGCCGGGCTGGAGTGGAGAAGGCGCCGCCCGGATTCGAACCGGGGATAAAGGCTTTGCAGGCCTCTGCCTTACCACTTGGCCACGGCGCCGACGGAGAAGCACCTACCATATACGGATTCGAGGGAGTGCCTTCAAGACAGCGCGTCGAGTCCGGGAGCACGCGCGCGGGAGAAACCGATGCGCACGAGCACCCCGTCGGCATCGAGATCGACCGCTTCGAAGAGTTCCGTCTGAGCGCGGCGCGTGAACCGGGCCTCGAATCCGCTCGCCAGCGTGCAGCGAAGCGTTCCGTCGAGATCGACGCGGAGCGTCTCCGCGAGGAGCGGTTCGCGCGATCGGTCCGAGAGCGCGAGATCACCGGTCGCCTCGTCGTAAGAGTCGACGAAGAAGGCCGTGTCCTCGACGTCGAGCCAGCCGCGAAATCGGCCGATCTGCACGACGAAGGTCTGCTCGGTCGATGCCCAGCGCACGCCCGCGAGGAACGCCTCCCGAAGCCGCGCATGCGTTACGCGTACTCCTTGGTGCCAGAAGCTCCCGTCGCGGCGAAGGACGAGCCCGAACGGCGCGAGCGGATGTGGGCCGCTCAGAGCGACTCCCGCGTCACGCTCCCGTCGGCCGAGGCGCCAAGGACGCCGCGACAGTCGTAGCGATGCCAGTACACGATCCGACTCGCGCCGTGCTCGAGCCGGTAGATCCACTTCTCGTTCCAGCGCACGCCGTTCTCTTCGTACGTGCGCGGGTCGTTCACACTGCCGACGACCTCGTCCGGAATCCCGAACCGCTCGCGGACGGAGCCATGTGTCAGCTCGCTAGCGGTCACATTCCCCTCCGATCATGTTGATCATGTCGAAGGTCGGAACGATGTCGGCGAGCATTCCACCGACCAGCATGTCCCGCATCGGAGCGACGTTCGCGAAGCTCGGTGGCCGACACCTCACCTTGTAGGGCTTGCCCGTTCCGTCGGAGACGACGTAGAAACCGAGCTCGCCGTTCGGCGACTCGACGGCCGCGTAGGCCTCGCCCGCCGGAACCTGGATGCCCTCGGTCACGCCCTTGAACTGCTGGATCAGCTCCTCCATGCGACCGAAGACGCGATCCTTTGCGGGCCATCGGACGCGCGGGTCCGCCACGTTCACCGGCTCACCAGCGGTCTTCTCCAGCACCGGCACGCATTGCCGGATGATGCGAATGCTCTGGACCAGTTCCTCCTGACAGACGAGAAAGCGATCGTAGTTGTCGCCAGTCGTCCCGACCGGGATGTCGAAGTCGATCTCTTCGTAGGCGAGATACGGCTCGGCCTTGCGCAGGTCGAGAGGAACGCCGGCCGCGCGAAGCAGAGGCCCCGTCACCCCATACGCGATCAGCTTCTCGAGCGGGAGCATGCCGGTATTCCTGAATCGATCGACGAAGATCCGATTCGAAGTCACGACCTTGTCGAAGTCGAGAAGCAGTTCCTCGATCCGGACGAGTGAGCTCGCGAGCCGCTCGAGGAACTTCGGCGTGACCTCGCGCTGCACGCCGCCGATTCGCACGTAGTTGGACGTCACACGTGCGCCGCAGAGCATCTCCTGCAGATCCCAACAGTGCTCGCGCGCCTCGATCCCATACAGGAATGGCGTCATCGCGCCGAGCTCGAGACAGGCGGCGCCGAGTCGGGTCAGGTGGTCGCCGATGCGAGAGAGCTCGCTCGCGAGCGTTCGAACCCACTGGCCGCGGCGCGGGATCTCGCAACCGAGCAGCTTCTCGACCGACATGCAGAACGCCAGGTTCGCGAGAATCGCCGAGTTGTAGTTCAACCGATCGGTGTAGGGGATGGCCTGATACCAGGTCCCGCTCTCGCACTCCTTCTCGAACCCGCGGTGCAAGTAGCCGACCTGCACGTCCATCTCGACGATCTGCTCACCGTCGATCTCGAGCATGATCTTGACCGTGCCGTGGGTCGCCGGGTGCGACGGCCCCATCGAGATCAGTTGGGTCTCGGTGTGAAGGTCACCCTTCGGGCGTGCGGACGGGGATGCGACGGGCGAAGCCAACTCGAATCTCCTAGTTCCGCGGTCCGATGAGCGGCTGGCGCCGTTCCTTCGGGTAGTCCTTGCGCAACGGATGGCCCTTGAACTCGTCGTAGAGCAGGATCCGACGCAGGTCGGGATGTCCGCGGAAGCTGATCCCGTACAGGTCGAAGACCTCGCGCTCCAGCCAGTTCGCCGCCTCCCAGAGCGAGCAGAGGGAGTCCGCCTCGCACGGTGCCTCCGGCACCCCCACTTTCACGCGAAGGCGATGGTGGATCACGGACGTCCGGTCCTCGCGCGGCGATGCGTCGATCGAGGCAAGGTGGTAGACGATCTCGAAGCGCGGCTCGCGGCCGAGGTAATCGACCGCGGTCAGGTCGATCAGGAAGTTGAACGCGAGCTCCGGGTCGAGCTTGAGTCGCTCGAGGCACTCGCGTGCTCGCGCGAGCGGCACGAGCACGGTCGCGTCGCCGCGATGACAATGGGAGTCGAGCACGTCGCCGCCGAGCAGCCGCTTCACACGATCGATCAGACTCTCGGGGGACGTCATGCCGGGCGAGCGTAGTCGCGGCGAATCAGGTCGAGCCGACGCTTCACCTGCTCCTCCGTCCGCAACAGATCCTTCATGTGGAAAAGCATCGGCTCGCGCTCGGTCGTCGCGAGTTCGACGACGCGACTCATCACGATCGCCTCCTCCGGGCAGGCCTCTTCGCAGAGCCCGCAGAACATGCAGCGCGACATGTCGATGTCGAAGACCGCGGGAATGCGCTCGATCCGGTCCGTCGTCTCGGTGGGCAGAATCGTGATGCAGTCGGTCGGGCAGGCGAACTCGCACAGACCACACGCGACACACTTCGGTTTTCCACTCTCGAGCTGCACGAGCACCGGATGACCGCGAAACGCGTCGGCGTAGTCGAGCCGCTCTTCGGGGTACTGCACGACGAAGGTGGAGGGCTTGCCGATGATGTAGCCCCACAAGTTCCGGAAGAACGCGCGCGCGGTGACCGAGAGCCCGACGAAGATCGTCGGCAGGTACAGGCGCTCGGCCCAACCGAGGCGCTCATTGCGCCGCACCTTCACCACCCGTCCCGGCACTTCGACCCCCGCGCCTCGAATCCCCAAGCGCGGCGCGATTATAGAATAGGGCGACTCGGATTCAACCGAGCGCGGCGGCGGCGAGCGCCTCGGCACGGTAGGAACTGCGGACGAGCGGACCCGAGAAGACCTCCGTGAAACCGAGCCGTCGCGCCTCGTTCGCCCAGGCCTCGAACTCGTCGGGCGTGACCCAGCGGGCGACGGGCAGGTGCTCCGCGCTCGGCGGCAGGTACTGGCCCATCGTCAGCAGCCCACAGCCCCGAGCGCGAACGTCAGTGAGCGTGGTCCGGATCTCGGCCTCGGTCTCACCGAGGCCGAGCATCAGTCCCGTCTTCGTCGGGATGTCGGGGCGCAGACGAGCGGCATTCGCGAGCACCTCCAGCGAGCGCTCGTATCTGCCAGCCTTGCGGACCGACCGCTGCAGGCGCTCGACCGTCTCGAGGTTGTGATTCAGAACGTCCGGCGATGCCGCAAGGACGATGCCGAGCGCATCGACCGAGCCCTTCAGGTCCGGGATCAGGACCTCGATCTTGCAGCTCGGCGCGCTCGCGCGGATCGACTCGATCGTGCGCGCGAAGTGCGCGGCACCACCGTCGGCGAGGTCGTCCCGAGCCACGGCGGTCACGACCGCGAAGCGCAGACCCAGCCGCGCGACGGCCTCCGCCACGCGGTCGGGCTCGTCCTCGTCGAGCGCGTCCGGGCGCCCCGTCTTGACGTCGCAGAACCCGCAGGCGCGCGTGCACAGGTTCCCGCCGATCATGAAGGTCGCCGTTCCGTGGGACCAGCACTCCCCCAGGTTCGGACAGGCCGCAGATTGACAGACCGTGTGGAGCCGTTCCTCCCGCACGAGCACGCGCAAGCGCTCGAGCTCGGGGGTCTGGCGGTAGCGAACGCGAAGCCAGGCGGGTCGCCCCGGCCGCGACTCCGGCTCGCTCGGGCCGTCGATCTGCAGCAACTCGCTCATGCGAATGCCTTGCGCAACGCGCCTTCGACGCGGGCGACCACGGCCTCGAAGTCGAGCTCCCGTCCGAGAACACTCGCCATGCTGACCATCCGCACGCCGGCCAGGCCGCACGGCACGATCACGTCGAAGCGCGCGAGATCGCAGTTCACGTTCAAGGCGAACCCGTGCAGCGTCCGCCAGCTGCGCAAGCCGACGCCGATCGATGCGATCTTACGTCGCGGATCCAGCCAGACTCCTGCGTACCCGTCGCGCCGACACGCGTCGATGCCGAAGTCGTCGAGCGACTTCGATCAACGCGGCCTCGAGCCTGCGCAGGTACGCGTGGACGTCGGCAGCCGTGGCGCTGCAGATCGAGAAGCGGGTAGCCGACGAGTTGTCCCGGGCCGTGCCAGGTGACGTCGCCTCCGCGATTCACCCGGAAGCACGTCGTAGCCGAGCCGTCGCAGATCCGCGTCGTCCGCGAGCGCACGATCGCGTCCTTCGCGCCGCGGCCGTAGGTGATCACGTCCGGGTGCTCGAGCAGGAGGATCGTCTCCGCGCCTTCGCCACGTGCGAGCCGGGCACGAAGGTCCTCCTGCAGCGCCAGCGCCTCCGCGTAGCGAACGCAGCCGAGCCGCCGGACGTCGAGCCCTTCAGGTACCGAAGCCGTGTCCATCCTGAACCAACTCGCGTGGGGTCTCGAGCAAGCGTTTGATCTCGGCGAGGAACAGCGCCGCACGCACGCCATCGAGCACGCGATGATCGACGGAGAGACCGAGCGTCGTCAGCGAGCCGATCTCGATCCTCCCCTCGCGCACGACCGGCCGCTCGGCGATCGCCGACACCGCCAGGATCGAACTCTGTGGCGGCGTGATGATCGCGTAGAACCGATCGACTCCGAACATGCCGAGATTCGAGATCGTGAACGTCCCGTCGGCGTAGTCCGCAGGCTGGAGCTTGCGCATGCGCGCACGCTGGATCAGCGAGTTCGCCTCCTCGGCGAGCTGCCAGACCGACTTTCCCTGACAGTCCTTGACCGTCGGCGCGACCAACTCGTCCTGCACGTCGACGGCGAGACCGATGTTGATCGCCTCGTACAGCGCGATGTCGTTCTCTTCGGTGCGGAAGGTCGCGTTCACCATCGGGAAGCGTTCGAGCGCGAGCGCGCACGCCTTGATCATCAGGTGCGTGTAGGTGAGTCGCGCGCGCTTGTCGCCGGCCTCGCGATTCGCCTGGTCACGCTCCTCGCGCAGCGCGTCGGTCGAGACGTCGACCTGCACGTAGAAATGCGGCGCTTCGGCCTTGCTGCGGACCATGTTCCGGATCAGCGCCTTGCGCTTCTGCGAGAGTTGCAACGCGCCGCGGAAGAGCTCCGACTCGCGTTCCTTTCCGATCGTCTTCTCGCGCTTCCAGTGTTCGAGCAGGTCGGACTTCGTGATCCGCCCGCCCGGGCCACTGCCCTTCACCGCGTCGAGGTCCGTGCCGACATCGCTGGCCATGCGCAACGCCAGCGGCGTGGCGCGGGTACCGTCGGCCTCGGGCTCCTGCGCAGCGAGCTCGCTGAGATACGATTCGAGATCCGCGACGAGGATCGCGCCCCCCGGACCCGTGCCCGTGAGCTCGGTCAGATCGATCGACTTCTCCTCGGCCATGCGCCGCGCACGCGGGGTCGCTCGCAGCCGACCGTCGTCCTCGACGAGCGGCGGCTGAACGCGGTCGCCCGAAACCATCGCAGGTGAAGCCGCGAGGGCCTTCGCCGCGGCCGGCGCGGGGCTCTTCGCCTCTGGCGCACGCGTCGGAACCGCCGGGGTGCTCGGGGCCGGAGGCGCGGTCTGCGACTGCGGCGCCGACGCTGCCGCCACGTCATCCTCGCTCTCGCCCGGCAGACGGATGACTGCGATCAGAGTGCCGACCGGCACGGTTTCACCCGCCTCGACGACGATCTGCGCCAGCACGCCCTCGGTGTACGCCTCGAATTCCATGTCGGCCTTGTCGGTCTCGATCTCGGCGATCACTTCGCCGCGTTTCACGCCGTCGCCGACCCGCTTCCGCCAGGCGATCAACCGCCCCTCTTCCATCGTGTCGGAGAGTTTGGGCATGCGGATTTGCTTGGGCATCGGAGTTCTCCCGGGCGTTCGGCTAGAGCGTGATCTTGAGCACGGCGTCGACGATTCGCTGCGCATCGGGAATCGCGAGCTTCTCGAGGTTTGCGGCGTACGGCGTCGGGACGTCGGCGGCGGCCACCCGCTGCACCGGCGCTTCGAGCTCGTAGAACAGCGCCTCGTGGATCTGGGACGCGATCTCGGCGCCGACGCCGACGGTGCGCCAGCCCTCTTCGGCCACCACGGCACGGCGCGTGCGAAGGACCGAACGCAGAATCGTGTCGCGATCGAGCGGATCGAGCGTGCGCATGTCGATCACTTCCGCCTCGATGCCCTCGTGCGCGAGCAGGTCCGCGGCGCGAAGCGCCTCGTGCACCATCTTGGACCAGGCCACGATCGTGACGTCGCGCCCGGGCCGCTTGATGTCGGCGACGCCGAACGGGAGCAGGTACTCGCCCTCGGGCACCTCCCCCTTCGAGTTGTAGAGCGTCTCGTGTTCGATGAAGAGGACCGGGTCGTCGCAGCGGATGGCGGTCTTGAGAAGTCCCTTCAGGTCGTACGGCGTCGATGGCAGCACCACTCGGATGCCGGGCGAGTTCACGAACCACGACTCGATCGAGTGCGAGTGCTGCGCACCCTTCTGCGTTCCACCACCCGCCGCGGCGCGGATCACCATCGGCAGATTCACCTGCCCGCCGAACATGTACCGCGCCTTCGAGACGTGGTTGATGATCTGGTCCATCGCGACGATGCCGAAGTTCAGCGTCATCAACTCGGCGACCGGGCGCATTCCGGTCATCGCGGCGCCCATCGCGACGCCGATGATTCCCGCTTCCGCGATCGGCGTATCCCGAACTCGGCGCGCGCCGAACTCCGCCATCAGTCCCTCGGTCGCGCGGAACGTGCCGCCGACGAGGCCGACGTCCTCGCCGAGCAGGAACACGCGCGGGTCGCGCGTCATCTCCTCGGCAAGCGCCTGCGAAACGGCTTCGTAGTAGCGGATCTCAGGCACCGGCTTCCTCCACGTACAGATCCTGGTACAGCGCCTCTGGCGCCGGCCGCGGGCTCGCCTCCGCGAAGCTCATCGCGTCGGTCACCACCTCGTTCGCCTCGGCCTGGAACGCTTCGAGCCGCGCGGCGTCGACGATCCCGGCCTCGAGCATCGACTTCGCCAGCCGCGGGATCGGGTCGCGCTTCTTCCAGAGCTCCGCCTCGGCCACGCTTCGGTACTTGCCGGCATCGGTCATCGAGTGACCCTGGTAGCGATAGCAGCGCGCCTCGAGCAGGACCGGCCCCCCACCCTGTCGCGCGTAGCGGACGAGCTCCTCGCATTTTTCGCGCACCGCGAGCACGTCCATGCCGTTCACGACGTGTCCGGGGATGCCGTAACCCTGCGCCTTCTTGTGGATCTCGTTGAAGGCCGACGAGGTGCGCACGTCCGTGCCGATCCCGTAGAAGTTGTTCTCGCAGACGAAGACCACGGGTAGATTCCAGAGCTTCGCCATGTTCAGCGCCTCGTGGAAGACGCCCTGGTTCGAAGCGCCATCTCCGAAGAAGTTCATCACGACGGCATCGCGATTCTGCATCTGCATCGACAGCGCGGCGCCGACGCCGATCGGCAGGTTCCCGCCGACGATTCCGTAGCCGCCGAGGAAGTACCGCTGCGCGTCGAAGAAGTGCATCGACCCGCCCTTCCCCTTGCAAATCCCCGTCGCGCGACCGTAGAGCTCGGCCATCAGCGAGCGCGCCGAAGATCCGCGCACCAACGCGTGAGCATGGACCCGGTACGTGCCGATCGCGTAGTCGTCGTGGTTCAACGCGGTGATCGAACCGGTCGCGACGGCCTCCTGGCCGATGTACAGATGCGTGAAGCCGCCGATGAACCCGTCGGCGTAGGCCTCGGCCACGCCTTCCTCGAAGCGGCGGATCAGCACCATGTTGCGGTACATGGTGATCTGGTCGGCGGTGGCGATCGTCATGCGCGACTCCTAGACGTCGAACTCGGCAGCTTCGAGGTACTTGCCCACGCGGTGAAGGAATCCATTCCCCGTCGTGCCGTCGATGATCCGATGGTCGTACGACAGAGCCAGGTACATCATCGGGTGTATGGCGATCGTGTCCTCGCCGCCAACGTCGATCACGATCGGGCGCTTCTTGATCTCGCCCATGCGCAGGATCCCGACCTGCGGCTGGTTGATCACGGCAAATCCGTACAGGTTCCCCTCGCGGCCCGGATTCGTGAGCGTGAACGTGCCGCCCGCAAGGTCGTCCGGCTTGATCTCGCGATCCCGCGCACGCTTCGCGAGGTCGTTGATCGACTCGGCCAGGCCGATCAGCGAGAGCCGATCGGCGTCTCTGATCACCGGCACGAGCAGACCGCGCTCGGTCTCGACCGCGATCCCGATGTGGATTCCCGCGCGCTCGACGATCGCGTCCCCCACGACGGCGGAATTCATGCGCGGGAAGTCCCGGAGCGCGCGCACCGTCGCGGCCACGGCGAACGGCAGGTAGGTCAGACCGAACCCGTGCGCGCGCTCGAAGTCCTTCTTGGTCCGATCGCGCAGCTTCGCGAGCTTGGCGAGGTCGATCTCCGCCACCGTGCCGACGTGGGGCGAGACGACCTTGGAGACGATCATGTGCTCGGCGATCCGCCTGCGAATCGCCGTGAACGGAATCACCTTGTCCTCGGGAGCCACGCGGTGCGTCGGCACGCGGAGCTTGTCGAGGAATTCGCCGAGCGTGGCAGGTGACGGCCGGGCCGCCGCGCCGGACGTCGGGCCGGACGGCGCGTGCGCGGCCACATCGGCTTTCGTGACGCGCCCGCTGACTCCGCTACCCGAGATCGCGCCGACGTCGATGCCGCGCTCGTCGGCCATGCGGCGGGCGAGCGGTGATGCGCGCACCGGTTCCGGCCCGGCCTCTGTGGGAGCTTGGGCCTTCGGCGCCGACGGTTCCGCCGGTTCCGCCTCGGTTGCCGCCACCGGAGTCTCGGCGACCGGAGCATCGACGCGCGCGGCCGCGCCCGCCGGCTCGAGCGTCAGGAGCTCGGTCCCGACCGCGACCGTCGTCCCCTGCGCGACGAGCAGCTTCGAAACGACTCCGGCCTCCGGCGCGACCACCTCGGCATCGACCTTCTCGGTCGTGATCTCGCAGAGCACCTGATCCTTGGCGACGCGCTCGCCCTCTTTCACGAGCCAGCGCTCGACGGTTCCCTCGACCACGCTCTCGCCCATCTGGGGCATCGTGACGGTCATGGCCATCCTGGTTGCGCCTCCTGACCGCGGCTCAGAAGTTGAGCGCGCGATCCTCTGCGGCGAGCGCCGCCTCCATCAACATCTCCGAGAGCGTCGGGTGCGCGTGACTCGTCTCGCCGACCTCGCGCACCGTCGATTCGAGCGTCATCGCGAGCGATACCTCGTTGATCAACTCGGTGGCGCCGTGACCGATGATCTGACAGCCGAGGATCTCGCCGTACTTCGAATCCGATACCAGCTTCACGAATCCCTCCGTGTGGCCGGTTCCAACGGCTTTGCCCGATGCGACGAACGGCGCCTTTCCCACCTTGACGTCGTGACCGGCCGCGCGCGCCTCCGCCTCGGAGAGGCCGATGCTCGCGACCTGTGGCTGCGTGTAGATGCACGCCGGGACCTTTCGCAGGTCGATGCCGTGCTTGCGCTGTCCGGCGATGATCTCGACCGCGGCGACACCTTCGTGTGACGCCTTGTGGGCGAGCAGGGGCGGACCGCTGCAATCGCCGATCGCGTACACGCCCTCGACGTTGGTCCGGTAGTCCGCGCCGACCTTCACGAATCCGCGCTCGACCGCGACCCCACGGGCCTCGAGGCCGAGATCGTCGACGAGCGCGCGGCGACCGACGGCGACCAGAACCTGATCGGCGCGCAGCGCTTCGTCGCCCTTCTCTCCGGAGACCGTGACGGCGACGCCCTTGGCATTCGTCTCGAGGCCCTTGTACGCCGTGTTCGTCAGGATCTCCACTCCGGCGCGAGAGAGCGACGTCGCGAGCGCCTTCGCCACATCGGCGTCGAATCCGGGCAAGAGCTGGTCCTTCATCTCGACCACGGTGACCTTCGTACCGTAGGCGTTGTACGCGTAGGCGAACTCGAGCCCCACCGCGCCGCCACCGATCACGACGAGCGACTCGGGGCGCTCGCGCGACTCGAGCGCCTCACGGCTGGTGAGAACCCGCTTGCCGTCGATCGCGAGGCCCGGAAGGACGAACTCCGTCGAGCCCGTGGCGAGGATGACGTTGCGGCCTTCGATCGCCTGCTCGGCACCCTCGGCGCTGACGATCACCTCTCGCCCCGACGTGAGCCGTCCGCGGCCCGCGACGACCTCGATCTTGTTCTTCTTCATCAAGCTGCGCACGCCGCGCGCGAGCCGATCGGCGACCTTCCGGCTCGCGTCGATCACGGCACCGTAGTCGGCCGAGAGCTTCTCGACCACGAGCCCGGGCACACCGTTCTTCACGGCGGCGTAGAGCTCGGCCGACGACAGGATCGCCTTGGTCGGGATACAGCCCCAGTTCAGGCAGACGCCGCCGAGATTCGGCTGCTCCTCGACGACCGCGACCCGCATGCCGAGCTGCGCCGCGCGAATTGCGGCGATGTACCCGCCGGGCCCGGAACCGATTACGACCAGGTCGAACGCTTTCATCCTCGCCCCATCTCGAACTGCGCCCTCTCCAGCGCGTCCGTATGCTGGTTCGCCCCGTACGCCGCGGTTTCTTCCCCTCTCTTCGTGCGAAGTTGCCGCCTCCTTGAGCGGCAATCAGGGATCGAATCCGGCGTCAGGCGACCGGTTTCTCGATGATCGGCAGGGTCAGGTCGCTGATCTCCTTGTGATGGGGCACGTTCCATCCGGGAGTGCGCTGGACCACGCCCTGCAGTTTGAGCAGGCCGTCGAGCACGGCCTCCGGGCGCGGCGGGCAGCCCGGAACGTAGATGTCGACCGGCACGATCGTGTCGATGCCCTGAACGGTCGAGTAGTTGTTGTACGGCCCGCCCGAGCAGGTGCAGGCGCCCCAGGCGAGCACCCACTTCGGCTCGGCCATCTGGTCGTAGACCTTCTTCAGGATCGGGGCCTGCCGGTGGCTGATCGTACCGACCACCATCAACAGATCCGCCTGGCGCGGGGAAAAGCGCGGCAGCGCGGCGCCGAACCGGTCGAGGTCGTAACGGGGCCCCGCAGCCGACATGAACTCCATGCCGCAGCACGCGGTGACGAACGGATACAGGAAGAACGAGTACTTCCGCCCCCAGTTCACGACCGCATCGACCGTCGTCGTGAGGAATGAGTCCTGACCCTGCCGCAAGATCTCGCGCTTCTCCGTCATCGCTCCCCAATATACCGCCTCCGCTATGCTGTGCCCGTGCGGCGCGTGGCAGCCTGGTTCGTGCATCTCTATACGGCGTCGTCGGCCGTTCTCGGACTGTACGGCGTCATCGCCTGCTTCCAAGGCCAGTTCCGCCTGGCCATGTACCTGATGATGCTGACCATGGTGATCGACTCGACCGACGGCGCGCTGGCGCGCCTCGTCGACGTCCGCAAGCAGATCCCCTGGTTCGACGGGCGTCGGCTGGACGACATCTGCGACTACTTCACCTACGTGCTCCTACCGGCGTGCTTCCTGATCGCCGCGCAGATGCTGCCGCACTCCACGTGGGTGACGCTGCCCGTGCTCGCGTCCGCCTACGGATTCAGTCAGGACAAGGCGAAGACCGACGACTTCTTCTTCCTCGGCTGGCCGTCGTACTGGAACGTCGCGGTCATGTACCTGTACCTGATGCAGTCCACGCCCTACACCGTGCTCGGTTGGGTGATCGGGCTCTCGGCCGCGATCTTCGTGCCGATGAAGTACATCTATCCGAGTCGTACGCGAATGCTTCGGCCGCTCTCGCTCGCGGTCCTGGCCGCGTGGGTGCTGACCTTCTCCTGGCTCGCGGTGCGCCCCGACCCGTCGCCGCTCTGGATCTGGATCACGCTCGCCCTCGGCCCCGGCTACTACGTCGGTCTGTCGGCGATTCTGAACGTGCCGCGGTTCCGCGCGGCGCTCGGTAGCGCCGAGGCGGCCGGCGCACAGCCGCGATAAGCTGAGCGGAGATGCCCTTCGAGATCCTGCTAGCGAGTCCACGCGGCTTCTGCGCCGGCGTCGATCGAGCGATCGAGATCGTCGAGCTTGCACTCGAGGTGTACGGCGAGCCCGTGTACGTGCGCCACGAGATCGTCCACAACCGCCACGTCGTCGAGGATCTTCGCAGCCAGGGAGCGATCTTCACCGAGAATCTCGAGGAGGTTCCCGAGGGAAGCCTCTTGATCTTCAGCGCGCACGGGATCTCGCCGGCGGTGCGGAGCGAGGCCGAGCGCCGGAATCTGCGTACGCTCGACGCCACCTGTCCGCTCGTGACGAAGGTGCACGTCGAGGCGCTGCGCTACGCGCGCGACGGCTTCGAGATCGTGCTGGTCGGTCATCGCGGCCACGTCGAGGTCGAGGGCACGCTCGGCCACGCGCCCGGGCCGGATGCACCTCGTCGAAACGCTCGCCGACGCGCAGAAGCTCGAGGTGCGCGACCCGAGCAAGCTCGCCGTTCTGACACAGACCACGCTCTCGGTCGACGACACGCGCGAGATCATCTCGGCGCTGCGCGCGCGCTTCCCCGGCATCCGTCTGCCGGGCAAGGACGACATCTGCTACGCGACGCAGAACCGCCAGAACGCGGTCAAGGCGTTGACCGAGCGCTGCGACCTGGTGCTCGTCGTCGGCGCGACGAGCTCGAGCAATTCGAATCGGCTGGTCGAGGTCGCCGCAGCGCGTGGCGCACGCGCGCAGCTGGTCGAGGACGCCGAGAGCATCGATCCCGGCTGGCTCGACGGCGCGACCTGCGTCGGGGTCACCGCGGGTGCATCGACGCCCGAGTTCCTCGTCAAGGGCGTGACCGATCGGCTCTCGGCGCTCGGCGGCACGAGTGTGGAGTCGCTCGCGATCGTCGATGAAGGGGTGCGCTTCACGCTGCCGCCCGAGCTGAAGCGTGGCGCACGGTCCACGACCGCTGGCGAGTGACCGCTCCGCTCGACGCGCTCGTTGCCGATCTCCTGCGCGGCAAGGCCACGCCCGACGCGTTCGAAGCGCTCGGCGTGCCGGAGCCCGTCCTCACACGAACGCGCGTGACCGAGGCCATCGCGGACGAGGACCTCGCCCCGGCGCGCGAGCGCTGGCTGCCCGAGCTCCTGCTATCGGCGCGGCCGGGCTACGGAGCCCAGTGCCTCGCGGAGCTCGCGCACCGCTACCGCGGGACCCGCGGTCGTCCGCTCGATCTGGCCGGCATGCCCGCGCTACCGCGTCTGCTCGGCTCGAGCGACTTCCTCGCGCGCCTGCTGCTTCGCCACCCGCACTGGAGCGAAGAGCTCGTCGGCGATCCGCCCGGCGCGCCCGAAACCGGGCCGATCGAGTCCGACTGGACCGCAATCCGGATCGCGAAGTACAAGGGATTGCTCCGCATCGCCGCGCGCGACGTCGTCGGGCGACCCTTCGAGCAAAGCCTCGACGAGCTTTCGGTGCTCGCCGACCGCTGCCTCGAGGCCGCCCTCTCCGCCGCTTCCCGCGAGGCCGAGACTGCCGCGCCGGCACTCTTCGCGCTCGGCAAGCTCGGTGGCTCGGAGCTGAACTTCTCGTCCGACGTCGACCTCCTCTTCCTCTACGAAGCGTCCGGGGACGAACCCGACATGGAGCGGCACGCCTCCGTTGCCCGCCTCGTGCAGCTCTTCAAGAAGCACTTGGAACTGCCGAGCGAGGATGGCTTCGGATACCGAGTCGATCTCGAGCTTCGTCCCGAAGGGCGAGGTGGCGTGATCGCGAACCCGGTGGATGCCGCGCTCGGCTACTACGAGAGCTTCGGTGCGGATTGGGAACGGCAGATGCTGATCCGGCTCCGGCACGTCGCGGGTCCGCGCGCGACGGCGGAGGCCTTCGAACTCGGAGTGACGCCGTTCGTCTGGCGTCGGTCGGTCGGACCCGCGGCGATCCGGGGCGTGCGCGCGATGAAGCGCCGGATCGAGGACGAGCGGCTCGAGGCCGGACGGGACCTCGAAGCCGACCTCAAGGAGGGACCGGGCGGAATCCGCGACGTCGAGTTCCTGGTCCAGGCGTTCCAGATCTTCTTCGGAGGCCGTGAACCGGGTCTGCGCACCGGAAACGTCCTGCGCGGGCTCGCGGCTCTCGCTCGGCTCGGGCTCTTGCCCGGCGAGGTCACCGACGGACTTCGCGACGCGTATCTCTGGCTTCGTCGCGCCGAGCACTGCGTCCAGATGGTCGATGAACGCCAGACCCAGGCTTTTCCGCGCGAGCTCTTCGCGCAGCTCGGGCTCGCGCGCCGCATGGGCTATGCCGAGCCGGACGGGCGCCGAGCGCGCGAGGCACTGCTCGACGACTGGACGCGCGTGCGGACCGAGGTCCGCCGGCACTTCGAGAATCTCGTGCTCGAAAGCGTGAGCGCCGATGAACCTTGAAGCAAAGCTCGAAGCCGCGCTCGGCGCGTCACCGCTTCGCGCGACGCTGGCGATTGCCGCCGCGCCGCTGATTGAACGGCGCGGTGCCGACCCGATCTGGGATCGCTTCGACGATCGCCAGCTCTCCGGACTGGCGCGCGCGATCGCGGGGCATCCGGCCTGGGGACGCTATCTCGCCCATCGCCCCGAGCTGCTGGTGCGGATCTCGGGCGCGGAGCCCGGTGCACTTCGCACGCGCGGGGCCGAGCTCGACGCGTCCGCGCCCCACGATCCCGGAGCGGGCCTCGAGGACTTCCTCGACACGCTGCGCCTGGTCCGACGCGACGAGATGCTCTTCGCGGCGTGCCTGCAGCTCGGTGGCCTCGCCGACTTCGACGAGGTCTCGACCTTCCTCTCCCTCGTCGCCGAGAACTGCATGTGCCGCGCGCTCGCACCCGCGGAAGGACGCGCAACCGACGGCGCCGCGCTGGCAATTCTCGGCATGGGCAAGCTCGCCGGCCGGGAATTCACCTACCACTCCGATCTCGACGTGATCTTCCTGTACCGCGACGAGCTGCCCGACGCGCTGCAACCTTCACGGATCGCGCAGCGCTGGATCAGCTACGTCTCGACCATGACCGGGGCGGGCTACGCGTACCAGGTGGACTCGCGCCTGCGCCCGTCGGGTCAGCAGGGCTCGCTCGTGACCACGCACGAGGCCTTCGCGCGCTATCAGGTCGAGCAAGCGGCGACGTGGGAGCACCTGGCGCTGCTCCGCTCGCGCGCCATCGCGGGTGATCTCGAGCGCGCACAGCGAACCCTCACGGAGACGCGCGAGCGAATCGTGCGCGAAGCGGAGAACCCCTGGCCGTACGTCGCGGACATGCGCAAGCGGGTGGTCGAGGAACGCGGCGCCGAGGACGAGAAGAAGGCCGCGCTGAAGGCCGGTCGCGGTGGTGTGATGGACGTCGAGTTCCTGGCGTCGGGCGCCATGCTCGAGCGCGGCTTGCAGATCACCGGCTCGGCGCTTCCGTCGGTGCCGGCGATGCTGCGCGCGGCGAGTCCGGGTGCGCCGACCGAGGGGCTGCTCGGCGACTACGCGCTGCTGCGCGAGATCGAGGCGTGCGCGCGCTGGCAGGCCGGACGCGCGGTCGAGACGCTTCCGATTCAAGGGGAGACGGCGGAGCTCGTCGCAGACCTCGTCCGCCCGGGCGAATGCGCAGGCGAACTCGGTGCGCGCGTCGCCGCGGCACGAGCGCGGATCGCGAGCGCGTTCGAGCGCGTCTGCACGAGCGGCACGGTGGATGCGCTTTCGGGCTAGCGCCTCAGCCCGCGAAGAGCGCTCCGATCAAGCCGCCAACGAGCAGCACGCAATTCGCGACGAAGCCGATCAGAAAACCCGGTCCGCGCTTCTCCGGATCCGCGACGTAGCCCTGGACGTAGAGCGCCCGGCCGACGATGAAGCCGAGGCCGAGCAACGCACCCCAGCCGGCGCTCACGTGCATTCCGAAGAGCCAGAGCGCGGGCAGGAAGACGACCAGCTGCTCGAGCGTGTTCTGGTGCACACGGAAGGTCCGCTCGAAGACCTCGTGGCCGGTGGTCGCCGGCGCCTTGATCCCGTACTTTCCCCGCGCTCGTCCGACCAGCATCGAGATGCCGACGTATTCGAGGAGGGCGAGCGCAGTCACGATCGCGAGGTAGTCCATGGTTCCTCCGAGAAGTCGATCGACTTCGTTGCGGCGATACTAGCGTGATTCGAGGAAGCACATGCGCCTGCTCGTGACAGGCGGGGCGGGATACGTCGGTGGCTTCACGGCCCGACACCTCACGGCGTCGGGTCACGAGGTCCGCGTGATCGATGATCTCTCGGCCGGCCATCGCGAGGCGGCCCCGCCCGGGGCGCTGACCGTCTGCGGGATCGACGAACGCGAGCGGATCGCATCGCTGATCCGCGAGAACCGCATCGAAGCGGTGCTGCACTTCGCGGCGTTCACATCGGTCGCGGACTCGGTTCGCAAACCCGAGGCCTACTGGCGGAACAACGTCGCGGGAACGCTCGCGCTGCTCGAGGCGATGCGCGACGGCGGCGCGGACCAGATCGTGTTCTCGAGCACGGCCGCGGTCTTCGGCGAGACGGCCGAGATGCCGCTGGCGGAGACGGCCTCGCTCGCGCCCGCAAGCCCCTATGCGACGACCAAGCTCGCCGTCGAACGCATGCTCGCCGACTTCGCGCGCGCGCACGGACTGCGCCACGCGTCGCTTCGCTACTTCAACGCCGCCGGCGCCAGCGCCGACGGAGCGCACGGGGAAGACCACGATCCCGAGACCCACCTCGTGCCGATCGTGCTCCAGACCCTTCTCGGCCTGCGCTCCGGCCTGACGGTGTACGGGGAGGACTTTGCGACACCGGACGGCACCTGCATTCGGGACTACGTCCACGTCGAGGACCTCGCCGACGCGCACGGACGCGCGCTCGAGTGGACCTCGCGCGCGCCGGCGGGAGCGGGTGAGGCGATCAACCTGGGAACGGGTACGGGACACTCGGTCCTCGAGGTGATCCGCGCGGCCGAGCGCGTGACCGGAAAGCGCGTCCCCTTCGAGATCGGAACTCGACGCCCGGGAGACACGGCAACACTCGTCGCCGGTCGCGAGCGGGCCGAACGCGTGCTCGGCTGGGTGCCCCGCGCACGACTCGACGAGATCCTGGTCAGCGCGTGGGAGTGGCATCGCAGGAATCCAGGTGGCTACACGAGCCGGTGACGGAGCACAGGTCGCCGTAGGCTGGATCGGCACCGGCGTGATGGGTTCCGCGATGTGCGATCACCTGCTCAGAGCGGGGCTTCCCGTCACCGTCCACTCGCGCACGCGCGCGAAGGCCGAGGACCTGCTCTCGCGGGGCGCGGACTGGGCCGACTCGCCGGCAGAAGTCGCCTCCCGAAGCGACGTGATCTTCTCGATCGTCGGCTTTCCCGCAGACGTGCGCGAGGTCGTGCTCGGCCCGAACGGCGTGCTTGGCCGCGTCCGACCCGGCGCGATCGTGATCGACATGACGACGAGCGAGCCGAGCCTGGCACGCGAGATCGACGCGGCCGCACGCGCGCACGGCGCGGAGGCGCTCGACGCGCCGGTCTCGGGCGGAGACGTCGGGGCGCGAGCGGCCACGCTCTCGATCATGGTCGGCGGCGGGGCCTCGACCTTCGAGCGAGCCCGACCCCTGCTCGAGCGCCTGGGCAGGACGATCGTGTACCAGGGTCCGGCGGGCGCGGGGCAACACACCAAGATGGTCAACCAGATGCTGATCGCTTCGAACATGGTCGGTGTCTGCGAGGCGCTGCTCTACGCACAGCGCGCGGGACTCGATCCGCTGCGGGTGATCGCGTCGGTCGGCAGCGGTGCGGCTTCCTCGTGGGGGATCCTGCAGCTCGGCCCGAAGGTCGCCGCGCGCGACTTCGCGCCGGGCTTCTACGTCGAGCACTTCCTGAAGGACATGGACATCGCACTGCGCGAAGGCCGGCGAATGGGCCTCGCCCTGCCGGGGCTCGAGCTGGCCGAGCGACTGTACCGCGAGGTCGCCGCCCTCGGACACGGCCGCAGCGGCACGCAGGCCCTGATCCTGGCGCTCGAGCGACTGGCTCAGAGTGGCGCGAGCGACTTGTAGCCACCTCGGAAGTAGACCAGCGGCTCGTGCGCGCCGCCGCTGGATGCGGCCTCGACGATCGCGATGTAGACGATGTGGTCGCCAGCGTCGATCTCGTCGCGCACGCGACAGTCGAGCGCGGAGAGCGCGCCCGGTAGCCGCGGACAACCCGTCGCGCCGAGCGCGCAATCGAGTCCGTCGAAGCGGACGGATTCGCGCCTCTTGTCGGCGAAGAGGTTCGAGAGCGCGCTCTGCCCGCTCGACAGGACGTTGACCGTGAAGACGCGCGACTTCTGAATCAGCGCGTTCGTGTTCGAGCTCTTGTCCGCACAGACCAGCACGAGCGGGGGTGAGAGGCTCACCGACGAGAACGCCGACACCGTCATGCCCAGACGCTCGGACTCGAACTGCGAGGTCACGATCGTGACTCCGCTCGCCCAGCCGCCGAGCGTCTGCCGAAACGTCTCCGGATCGACGGGCATGGCCGCTCCTACTGGACCTGAATCATCTTGACGTCGGTGAACTTCACGCGGCCGGAACTCCCGGTGGAGCCTCCGATCGGCACCTTGCCCGTCGGCGTCTCGACCGCGCCGTTGGGCGACGAGATCTCCGTGCCGTAGAACAGCACCGCCGCGAGCGGAACACCGCCGGACTCGGAGGGCGCGCGGAGCTTCCACGCCACCTTCACCGTCGAGAATGTTCCCGCCGTCGGGTCGGAAGCGATGCCGTAGACGTTCACGTAGCTGGTGCCGGGCCGAAGTCCGGGGTTGCGGCCGTCGGTGAACTTCGACTGCGCGGCGCCGTCCGGTCCGGTGACCACGGGTTTCGCGGTCACTCGCCATCCCGCGGCGGTCGCGGAGCTCGACTGCCAGCGCTGGTTCGAATCGACGAGCGCGACGCCGAGAACCGGTGCCGAACCGCCCGTGACCTCGACGGAGACCTCGATCACCTCACCGGCCTTCACGGTCGCGGGAGCAATGAGGGTGATCCGCGTCGCGGCGTCGATCTTCTGGACGCCCTCGATCAGCGCCTGCCGCTGCTCGGCGCTCAACCCCTTGTAGGGCGAGCCGTCGCCCGCGCTCCGGATCTTCGCGAGGTGTTTGTTCGTGATCATCTCCGCGCTGACACGCGGCGCCGGAACGTTCTCGAGCTGGTCTTCCGACACCGAGGAGTGGCACGACGCGCAGTACGGCGCGACGTCGGTGACGTACCCCGGCGTCCCGCCCGGATAGGCATGCGTGACGGAAGCCGGTAGCACGAGACCGGTGAACAGGATGGAACGCAAGAGAGCGACGAGCGGTTTGCGGTTCATCGGTCAGAACTCCTCATGGCAGTTTCGGCACACCGCGACGAGCGGCTCGGTCTCGAGGAAATCGAGTCTCGCCTCGAGGCCCTTCGGATGCGCGCGATGGCACTGTACACAGTCGAATTCGAACGCGGGAAGATTGTGTACCTCGAAGGCGTGAAACGCGTCGTCGCGCGCGGGCGCATGCGCGTCGTGACACTGGGTGCAGTCCTCGTTCCAGAGCGGGTGCTGCATGACCTTCGGCTCCTGGAAGCGGCCGAGGAGGTATCGGGCCGCATCGCGGGCCGCCACGGATTTGACGCGGAGCCGGTTCACGAAGCTCACGCCGCCGTGGCAGTCGATGCAGCGGAAGTCGTCCTGCGCGGCGAGATGCCCGGACGCGAGACTCGTCGCGGGGCTCTCGGCAAAGTCGGCGGACTTCTGCCGGTGGAGCGGCGTCTCCGCATCGAGATGACAGCTCACGCAGAACTCGTTCTGCGCCTCGAAGTGGTCGCTGATCGTCCAGGCGGCCGGTGCGCTCGCGAGGGCCGCGAGCAGGGCTATCCAGATCCAGCTTCGCACGCGGATGCCATCGTACGCTTCGTTTCGCGCGACTGCACTCGGACCAGCAACAGGTCGGCGACGTTGGTCTCCGTCGGCCCGGTGTGGAACAGGTCGCCCGTGGCCGCGAGCAGCGGATGGACGTCGCTGTTCGCGAGACTCGCACGCGGCTCGAATCCAACGGCTCGCGCGCGCGCCAGCGTCTCGGCATCCGCGAACGCGCCCGCGGCTTCGGTCGGGCCGTCGCTGCCGTCGGTACCCGCACAGAGCGCGGACCACCCAGACTCACCGACGAGCGCGAGTGACAGGCGCACGGCGAGCTCCTGTGCGCGCCCTCCCCGGCCGGATCCGCGCACCGCGACGGTCGGCTCCCCCCCGGCGATCAAAAGGTCGATGCCCTCGGCGCGCGCGCGAAGCACCTCGGCCGCGAGGTGCGGTGCGAGATCGACGACGTCGCGGTCGAGCGCGCGTCCGAGCGACCGCACGTGCAGACCTCGGCCGCGCGCCGCGCGCGAGACGGCTTCGAGCGCGGCGTCGAGGGATGCGATGACCCGACCCTCGACCCGTGCCTCGAGTGGATCCCCCGGCTTGAGCGTCTCCTCGAGCTCACCTGCGGCACCGCGTTCGAGGCGCGCGCGGACCGCCCGTGGGAGCTCGGCTTCGATTCCGTGCGCTCGCACGACCGCGAGCGCGTCACCGAAACGCGTCGGGTCGGAGCTCGCGGGTCCGGAGCCGATCTCGGAGAGGGAGTCGCCCGGCACGTCGGAGACCGCATACACGCGAACGCGTCGGCCGGCGGCCGCTCGCAGCAGTCCGCCGCCCTTCAAGGACGAGACGTGCTTGCGGACGGCGTTGAGCTCACCGATCGCCACGCTCGAACGCAGCAGCGTCTGCGTGAGCGCGCGCTTGTCGCCGATGGTGACGCCCGTCGGCGGCGCGCACCAGAGCGAGGACGCGCCGCCGGAAACGAGCACGATCAGCTCCTCGGCTCCCGAGAGCGATCCCGCGCGAGCCAGCGCATCGCGCCCCGCCGCTTCGCTTCGAGCGTCCGGGAGCGGATGTGAGGCCTCGCGAACGTCGAAGCCGCGCACGTCGCGCGCGTACCCGTCCTTCGTCGTCACCGCACCGCGCACGACGCGCGCGCCGAGCGCCCCGCGTACCGCCTCCGCCATCGCACACGCGGCCTTTCCGGCAGCGAGCACGACGAACGGACCCTGCCCCGGATCGTCGGACGCGAGGGTGCGGGAGAGCGCCCGCCCCGCATGCACCTCGTCGAGCGCCACGCGGTGGAGATCGACGAGCAGCGCGCGCGCGCTCACTCCGCTCCGAGCGGCGCGAGCACGATCTCGATGCGGCGATTGCGCGCGCGGCCCGCGGGTTCGGCGTTGCTTGCAATCGGCTGGAACTCGCCGAAGCCCGACGCCTCGAGGCGCGGAGCTGAGACGCCTTGCTCCGCGAGGAAGCGTGCGACGATCGCAGCCCGACCGACCGAGAGCTCCCAGTTGGTCGGAAAGCGGGCGGTGGCGATCGGCACGTTGTCGGTGTGCCCCTCGACGCGCACGCGGCGGTCGGAGATCTTCGCGAGCTGCGTCGCGATCTTCGCCAACACCGCGCGCCCGCGCGGCTTGATCTCGACGCTGCCGGAGTCGAAGAGGATCTGGTCCATGGCGCGCACCTGCAATCGACCGCGCAGCTCTTCGATCTCGATCTCGCCCGAGCGCACCTCCGATTCGAGCTGCTCCACCAGCGCGCGGTAGGTCCCCGAAAGCTGCTGGATCTCGGTCTTGCTCGTACTTCGCTCGGCCTCGAGCGTCTGGCGAAGCTCTGCATTGCCCGTGCGCTCGGCTTCGATCTCGGCGATCAGGTCGAGGCGCTCCTGGTGGAGTGACTGCTTCTCCAGCATCAGCTTCTCGCGCGTCTTGCTGACGTCGAGCGCGCGTTGCTTGCACTCGATGAGATCGGACGAGAGCGCGCGCTGACGCGCGATCTCGGCATGATGGCTCGCTTGCGTCGCGCAGGCGCTCGCGAAGAGCACCGATCCGAGCACGCCGATCAGACGCGAACCGCGCCTCAAGCCCACGCGTCCCGCCCGAACACGATCTGCAGCACCTGTTCGATCCTCTCCACGGGCTCGATCTTCATGTCCGAGATGCGATCCGGAGGAATCTCGACCAGATCCTTCTCGTTCCCCGCCGGGATCAGCACGTGCGTGATCCCGGCGCGCTTTGCGGCGAGGATCTTCTCCTTGATCCCGCCGACCGGCAAGACCTTGCCGCGCAGCGTGATCTCGCCCGTCATCGCCAGATCGGGTGGAACGGGCTTGTCGAGCAAGAGGCTCGCGAGCGCGGTCACGATCGCGATGCCGGCGCTGGGCCCATCCTTGGGCGTCGCGCCCGCGGGCACGTGGATGTGGATCGCGCTCTCGCCGAAGAGCGCCGGATCGAGTCGTAGCCGTGTCGCGTTGGTCTGCACGAGCGCGACCGCCGTCATCGCGGATTCGCGCATCACGTCCCGCACCGATCCGGTGATCTGGAGTTCGCCCTTGCCCTTCATGCGCGTCGCTTCGATGAACAGGATCTCGCCACCGCCCTCGGTGACCGCGAGACCGACGGAAACGCCGGGGATCTGCAGCCGGCCCGCGACCTCGGGTTCGAAACGCGCCGGGCCGAGCAGCCCGTGCAGGTCGCCGGCATCGAGCGTCGCCGAGCTCTCGCCTCCCGCTTCGACGATGCGACGCGCCAGCTTGCGCGCGATCTTCCCGAGCTCGCGCTCGAGGTTCCGCAGTCCCGCCTCGTGCGTGTAGTTGCGGATCACGCCGCGGATCGCTGCATCGGTGATCTTCGGCGCGCGTTCGCTGAGCCCGTGCTGTTCGAGCTGGCGCGGCAGGAGGTGGCGGCGCGCGATCTCGAGCTTGTCTTCTTCCGTGTAGCCCGGGAGCTCGATCACCTCCATCCGGTCCCGGAGCGCCGGTGGAATTCGGTCGAGCATGTTGGCCGTCGCGATGAACAAAACCTTGGACAGATCGAACGGAACCTCGAGGTAGTGATCGCTGAAGGCCGAGTTCTGTTCCGGATCGAGAACCTCGAGCAGCGCCGACGACGGATCGCCCCGGAAATCGGCCCCGAGCTTGTCGATCTCGTCCAGGATGAAGACGGGGTTGTTGGTCCCGACACGGCGAAGGGTCTGCAGGATGCGACCCGGGAGCGAGCTCACGTAGGTGCGACGATGACCGCGGATTTCCGCCTCGTCGCGCACGCCGCCGAGCGAGAGACGCGCGAACTTCCGCCCGACCGCGCGCGCGATCGAGCGTCCCAGCGAGGTCTTTCCGGTGCCCGGCGGCCCGACGAAGCACAGGATCGGCCCGCGCAGGTCGCGCTTCAGCTTCAGCACCGCGATGAACTCGAGGATCCGCTCCTTCACCTTCTCGATGTCGTAGTGGTCCTCGTCCAGGATCGCGCGAGCGCCCGCGATGTCGAGCGTGTCCTCGGTGGACGTCGACCAGGGCAGATCCGCGATCCACTCCAGGTACGAGCGGATCGAACCGGCTTCCATCGCGCCGGGTGGCTGAGCGGCCAGGCGCGCGAGCTCGCGCTCCGCGACCGTCATCACGTTCTCGGGAACCCTCGCTTCCTCGATCCGGCGGCGCAGCTCTTCGACCTGCTCGGTCGGCGTCTCGTACTCGCCGAGCTGACGCCGGATCGCGCGCGCCTGCTCTCGCAAGACGTACTCGCGCTGGTTTCGGGTCAGCTCCTCCTGCACCTGCGTGCGGATCTCCTGCTCGAGCGCGCGCACCTCCGCCTCGCGCGCGAGGTGCTCCGAGAGGCGTTCGAGCCGCTTCTCGACGTCGAGCGTCTCGAGCAGTTCCTGGCGATCGGCCACCGAGAGCCCGAGGTTCGCCGCGACGACGTCGGCGAGCGCGGCGGAGTCCTGAAGCTGCGCGACCATCGCGCGCACCGGCTCCGAGACGGTCTGCGACCCCTCGGCAACGATCGCGAACTGACGCGCCACGTTGCGATGCAGCGCCTCGAGCTCGAGGCTCTCGGGATGCGTCTCGGCCGCGGGCGTCACGCGCGCCCGCAGGTAGGGTTGAGTGGATTCGTAGGCTCCGATCTCGACGCGCCGAAGACCCTGCACCCAGAGGCGCTGCGCGCCGTCCTCGGCCTTGGTCATCCGCAGAATGCGCACGGCGGTTCCGAGCGAGTACAAGTCGCCCGGCGCCGGCTCCGTCACCTCGGGATCGCGCGCGGCGACGGTGACGATCAGCCGGTCCGCGGCGAGCGCATCGTCCACCAACCGCTTCGCGCGCTCGGTGGTCGCCGCCATCGGCGCGACGATCGTCGGAAACAAGACGGTGTTGCGCAGCGGAAGAACCGGCAAAACATCGGGCAGCGGATCCTCGAGGCGCGGGGGCTCCGTCTGCTCGACCTCTTCGTCCGATTCCGTCTCCATGAACTCGTCGCTCGTCACGTGGACCTCACCGAGATCAGTCTCGTGCTGCTCTGCCGTCGCGGGAGCTCGACCGTCAGCACACCGTTCTCGAACCGAGCTTCGACCCGGTCGGCGTCGTAGGGCACGCGCATGCGCAGCACTCGCTCGAACGGGCCCTGGGGGATTTCGATCAGGATGTGACGCTGGCTCGGCTCCGAGCGTCCGAAGCTGCGACGACCGCTGATCTGCACGTATTCGCCATCGACGACGACGCGCACGTCCTCGTTGGGCACACCCGCGAGCTCGACGCGCACGACGACCGCGTGATCCGTCTCGTACACGTCGAGGGCCGGCCGCCACGCATCGACGCCGCCCGGAAGTCGAAGTGCCGAAACCAGCACGCGCTCGAAGGCGCGATCCATCTGCTCTTCGAGCTCGGCCAGCTCGCGGGCGATCTTGCCCCGCTGTACATGCATCAGCGAACCTCGCGGCGGCGGATCACTTCTCCTCGGTGAAATCGGCGTCGACGACCTGACCGTCATCGCCCGGTCCGCTCTTCGCACCCGCGTCCGGCTCGGCCTGCGCCTGGCTCGCCTCGGCCTTGTAGAGCGTCTCGGAGACCGCGTGCAGCGCGCGCTGCAGCTCCTCTCCCTTCGCCTTCAGCTCGCTCGCCTCCGCGGCCTCGTTCGCGAGCAGCGTCTTGCAGGCGGCGATCGCGGACTCGGCGCTGTTCAGCTGGGCGACGGGGATCTTCTCCTTGTGCTCGCGCACGGTCTTCTCCGCCTCGTACAGCATCGCGTCGAGCGCGTTTCGCGCGTCGATGCGCTCGCGACGCTGCTTGTCGTCCGAGGCATTCATCTCGGCGTCGCGCACCATCTTCTCGATCGCGCCCTTGTCCAGACCGCTCGAGCCCTCGATGCGGATCGACTGCTGCTTCTGCGAAGCCTTGTCGAGCGCCGACACCGACAGGATTCCGTTCGCGTCGATGTCGAAACTGACCTCGACCTGCGGCACACCGCGCGGCGCGGGCGGCAGACCATCGAGGACGAATCGCCCGAGCGTGCGGTTGTCGCCCGCCATCTCGCGCTCGCCCTGCAGCACGTGGATCTCGACCTGCGGCTGGTTGTCGCTCGCGGTCGAGAAGACCTGGCTGCGCTTGGTCGGGATCGTCGTATTTCGCTCGACGAGCTTGGTCATGACGCCACCGAGCGTCTCGATTCCGAGCGAGAGCGGAGTCACGTCGAGCAGGAGGACGTCCTTCACCTCTCCGGTGAGCACGCCCGCCTGGATCGCCGCGCCGACGGCGACGACCTCGTCGGGGTTCACGCCGCGGTGTGGCTCGCGGCCGAAGAACGACTTCACGATCTCCTGCACCTTCGGGATCCGCGTCGAGCCGCCGACGAGAACCACCTCGTCGATCGCACCCGGTGCGAGCCCCGCGTCCTTGCAGACCTGGCGCAGGGGATCGAGCGTCCGCTGCACGAGATCGTCGATCAGCTGTTCGAACTTCGAGCGCGAGAGGCGCAGATTCAGATGCTTGGGTCCGGACGCGTCCGCCGTGACGTACGGAAGGTTGATCTCGGTCTCGGTCACGGTCGAGAGCTCGATCTTCGCCTTCTCCGCGGCCTCCTTCAGGCGCTGCATCGCCATCGGATCCTTGCCGAGATCGACGCCCTGATCCTTCTTGAACTCCTCGACCAGATAGCGGATCACGCGGTCGTCGAAGTCGTCGCCCCCGAGGTGTGTATCGCCGTTGGTCGAGAGCACCTCGACGGTGTTGTCGCCGACCTCGAGCACCGAGACGTCGAACGTGCCGCCACCGAGGTCGTAGACCGCGATCTTCTCGTCCTTCTTCTTGTCGAGCGAGTACGCGAGCGACGCCGCGGTCGGCTCGTTCACGAGCCGCAGCACCTCGAGACCCGCGATCGTGCCCGCGTCCTTGGTCGCCTGACGTTGGGCGTCGTTGAAGTACGCCGGGACGGTGATCACGGCCTGCGTCACCGACTGCCCGAGGTACGCCTCCGCCGCCGCCTTCAGCTTCTGCAGGATCATCGCCGAGATCTCCGGCGGCGAGTACGACTTCCCGCCCGCTTCGACGGTGACGAGGTCGTTCTTACCCGGCGCCACCTTGTACGGGATGAGCTTCATTTCGCTCGTCACCTCGGCCATGCGCCGTCCCATGAAGCGCTTGATCGAATAGACCGTGTTCACCGGGTTCGTGATCGCCTGGCGTCGGGCGATCTGGCCGACGAGACGCTGGCCATCCTTGGTGAACGCGACGACGGAAGGCGTCGTGCGTCCCCCCTCCTCGTTGGCGATCACCTTCGGCTCACCGCCCTCCATGACCGCGACGACGGAGTTGGTCGTGCCCAGATCGATGCCGATCACGCGTCCCATGAACATCTTCCCCCGATGACTGAAATCCCAAGTCCGATCGGGCACTTGGAGCCCGATCCGGAAACGCGGCGCAAGCTAGGGCCGCCCCCTTGCGTGTCAAGCCGACTCAGGCGACGTCGAGGAACGGGAGCGGACGGACGCGCACGATCAGGGCGCGTTGCTCTTCGACGAACCCCGATCCACCCCACCAGCTCCGGCCGAAGACGCGCAGCACGATCCGGTTCTCGCCGTCGTGCAGACCCATCAGCGCGCCACCGGCGCCATTTCGACCGAGCGTCAGAGCGGACGTCACGTCCCGATCGTTCAAGAGACACTGGAAGGTCTCGACCGCGACCCGCGGACCGCCGACGAACGCGACGAGCAGATCGACCGCACCGAGCGGCGTCTCGAACTCGCTCGGTGGGATCTGCACCTCCATCAGCGGCGCACCTACGAACACCCAGCGCAGAGCCCCCTCGCGGAACTCGGCCGCCCGCCCGCCCGAGCGCGCGAGTCCGAGCCAGGCGATCGCACCCAGGCCGGCGAGCAGAACGAATAGTGAGATGGATCGCTTCATCTACAGGTCAGGGATCCTACAGTCAGCGCCGCGCCGCTGCCGATTCATGAACCGTACCTGCACGAGGCGCGGATCTGGCGACGACGCGCTTGTCCGCATAGACTCGGGCGGAATTTCTCGGGTTTTCAGCCCACTTCGAGTGCGAAGCCAGCGGGGGTAGTGAGCGAGTGTTTCTGCGCTACGGCATGCGAGCCCTACAGATCGCGCTCGGGATCGCGTGTCTGGCGGTGGTGTACGCGGGTCTCGCACCCGTCCTCCGCGCGGGTCCGGTCGGGGACACGACCGTCCCGCCGATCCGGGTTCCCGAGACGATCGACACCGACCTCGATCGATTCCGGGTGATCGGTACGCGGAACCTGTTCCGCACGAGGACGAGCGCGCCCGCGGCGCCGGTGGACGAGGTGCTCAAGGAGAGCGCGCTGCGGCTGAAGCTCTGCGGAACCTACGCGGCGAGTCCCGTCGAGCAATCGGTCGCTTGCATCGACGATCAAGGCACACAGAAGCGGCGCGCGTTCCGGATCGGACAGGAGATCAGCCCCGGCGTCCGCCTGATCGGGGTCGAGCGCAGACGGGCCGTGATCGACAACCAGGGCACGCGCGAGCAGCTCCGGATGGAAGAGGCTCCGGCGGGAGGAGCGGTCGTCCCCCCGCCGTCGAGGTTGTCGCGCGGCGCACCCGAAGCCGCGCCGACGCGCGCGGGCTCACCGCGGCTCTCCGAACGTCTGCGCCAGCTTCGCGAGCGCACGCCCCCACCCGCGGCTCCACCCAGCGCCACACCCGCACCGAGCAAGCTCGAATCGGCGTTGAACGGCGCTCAGCTCCTCCCCGTGTACGACGAGGGCGGAAGCTTCGGAGGCGTTCGACTCTCGGGCATCGTCCCGGACGGGCCGTTCGCGGGGCTGCCCGAGGACACGATCTGCTTCGAGTTCAACGGCCATAAGCTCGACGGGGCACAGACGCTGCCGACGGCGCTGGTGACGAACGCGACGGGCGACGCCTGCCTGCGCTGCCGTCAACCGGACGGCCGGGAGACGACACGATGCCTGTAGCCGTCCTGCTCGCGCTGCTGCTCCTCGGCAGCGCCGACGCCGCGCGAGCGCAGGACGCGCCGCCCGCGGGCGAGACGATGGTCACGCTCGACTTCCAGGATGCGGAGATCACCGAGGTGATCGGGGTGATCGCGCAGGCCACCGGCAAGAACTTCCTCTACGACGATCGCGTGCGCGGACGCGTGACCGTGATCTCGCCCGAGCCCGTCTCGGCCGACGAGGCCTACCGCGTCTTCGAGTCGATCCTGCAGGTGAAGGGCTTCACGACCGTGCCCGCTCCCGGCGGGGTCCTGAAGATCGTTCCGCTGCGCGACGCGAAAGAGAACCCGATCGAGACCGTCACCGGCGCGAAGCCCATCGAGAACCGCGATCTCTTCATCACGCGCTTGCTGCCGCTCCGCTTCGTCAAGGCCGAGCAGATCAGCGAGACGCTCAAGCCGCTCGTCTCGAAGGAGGCGAGCGTGATCTCGTACGCGCCGACGAACACGCTGATCATCACCGACTCGGCCGCGAACATCCGCAGGCTCGTGAACATCATCGATCAGATCGACGTATCGACCTACCAGGAGCAGATCAAGCTGATCCCGATTCAGCACGCGGGCGCAGCCGCGCTCACCGCGCAGCTCGCCGAGATCTTCGGCAGCGAGAGCAGCAGCGCGGCGCCTGGGCAGACCGCTGGCCGCGTACGCCGCGCGCGCGCCGTGCAGCCCGGTCAGCCGCAGCCGGGAGTGCCGGGCGTCGAGACCGTGGTCGGCGGCGGCGGCGATCCCCGCTTCATCCCCGACGAGCGCACCAACTCGATCGTGGTGATCGCCACGAAGGCGGTGCTGCGGGAGATCGAGCGGATCATCGATCTGCTCGACTACCAGCGGAAAGGCGCTGGGCGAATCCACGTCTACCGACTGCAGAACGCCGACGCGGAAGAGATCGCCCAGACGCTCTCGAGCCTCGCGACGGGCGGTGGCGCGACGCCGCGACCCGCGACGACCCGCACGAGCCTCTCGGGTCTCGGCGGTGCGGCCGGCCAGATCGCGGCGGCATCGGGCGGCGCTGGCTTTGGCGGCGCGGTCGCGGATCTCGGGGACGGCGTGCGCATCAGCGCGGATGCGCCGACGAACTCGCTGATCATCCAGGCCAGTCCCGAGGCCTACGCGACGCTCTCCGAGGTGATCGAAGCGCTCGACATCCGCCGCCCGCAGGTGATGGTCGAGGCGTTGATCATGGAGGTCGACGTCAGCGACTCGGAGGATCTCGGCGCGGGCTGGATCTACAACACGAAGATCGGAAACAACGGTGTGATGGGCATCGGCAGTGCGACGGGCGCGGCTCCCCCATCGCTCTCGTCGCTGATCGGCGGCCTGGCGAGCACCGCAGCGGGCGCCCCCAACTTCACGACCGCCCTGCTCGCCGGCTCGATCGAAGTCATCGGTCCGGACGGAGACCCGGTGTCGATCCCGATCATCCAGGCGATCATCACGGCGTCGAAGAGCGACAACGACGTCAACATCATCTCCGCGCCGACGATCCTCACCGCCGACAACGAGGAGGCAGAGATCGTGGTCGGCGAGAACATCCCCGTGCCGACCTCGCGCCTGCAGGCGACGAGCACGACCACCGACCCGAACAACCCGTTCCAGACCTCGCAGAACATCGCGCGCGAGGACGTCGGAGTGACGTTGCGCGTGACGCCGCAGATCAGCGAGGGCGACACCGTCCGGCTCAACATCTTCCAGGAGATCAGCGAGGTCGACGAGAGCAAGTCGAGCGACTCGCTCGGCCCGACGACGCGCAATCGCAAGGTCGAGAATACCGTCTACGTCCGCGACGGTGAGGCAGTGATGATCGGCGGCATCCTCGCCGAGATTCGGGGCTCGACCGAGACCAAGGTTCCGTGGCTCGGCGACATCCCGATTCTCGGCTGGGCGTTCAAGGGCACCGCGGACACCGTGCGCAAGACGAACCTGCTCGTGATCCTGACGCCGAGGATCGTGCGAAGTCCCGACGACCTGCGGCGCGTCACCGTCGAGGGGCGCGAGCGCTTCCGCGACGCATCACGCGACCAGATGAATCTCAGCGAAGAGGAACAGGAGGAACGGCAGGCCGCACGCGAGTCCGGCGTCCCGCTGCCGCTCGATCCGAATCCCGTGCGCCGCGAACTCGAACGCCACGACGGTCGCTATCCGATCGGCGACCTCCCCGAACTTCGCGAACAGACGCGCGAGAGCGAGAAGGCGCGCGTGGCCGAGATCGAGGCGCAGAAGGCGAGCGAGGCCGCCGGCAGCTACCTCGTGCAGGTCGCCCACTTCGCGCTGGCCGAGAGCGCCGTCTCGCTGCTGCAGAAGCTGATGGCCGACGGCTACGACGGAACCGTGCTGACGCGCACCGAGCAGGGAACGACGACGAACTGGGTGCAGCTCGGTCCCTACACGAGCGAGGCCAAGGCGCAGGCCGTCGCGCGCGACCTGAACGCCACGCACGGGTTCTCCGCGCTCGTGATCGTGGAGCCGTAGGAGGAACCGGATGCCGACGCCGGTGCAGCTTCGCGCGGCCCTGCTCGAACACACCTCGCTCAGCGAGGCGGGGCTCGCGCAGGCGATGAAGAAACAGGAGCTCTCCGGACGGCGCCTCACCGATCTGCTTCTCGAACTCGAACTGGTGCCCGAGGGCGAGCTGATCGGAGCGCTCGCCGGCCTGTACGGCATCCCGACTCGCGAGACGCTCGCGCCCGAGGACATCGACGCGGAGGTCGCCACGCAGCTGCCGATCTCCTTCGCCAAGTACCATCACGTCTTGCCGATCCGGCGCGACGGCGATCGACTCGAAGTCGCGATCTCGGACCCGCTCCTCACCGACCCGCTCGACGACATGCGCATGGTCTTCGCCGGAGCGCGCTGCGAGCCGGTGCTCGTCACGCGCCGTGCGATCCTGAACTGCATCAATCACGTCTACGACCAGGCGAGCTCCGCCGAGGACGTGGCCGAGGAATTCGCAGAAGCGGATCTCGCCGACATCGCCAGCGAGCTGATCTCCGAACCCGAGGATCTGCTCGATTCCTCCGAAGAGAGCGCGCCGATCATCCGGCTCGTGAACTCGCTCCTGCAGCAGGCGGTGAAGGAGCGCGCGAGCGACATCCACATCGAGCCCCAGGAGAAGGATCTCGTCGTGCGTTTCCGCATCGACGACATGCTGCACGAGCCGATCCGTCCGCTGCCGCGGCGCATGCAGCAGGCGATCGTCACGCGCATCAAGATCATGGGGCGGCTCGACATCGCGGAGAAGCGTCTGCCGCAGGACGGACGAATCGTGCTCAAGATCGCGGGGCGAGACTACGACGTCCGGCTCTCGACGCTACCCACACAGTACGGTGAACGCTGCGTGCTCCGGCTCCTGCCGCGCACGCAGGAGCTGCTCTCGATCGCGAAGATCGGCCTCTCGCTCGCCCACCAGGAAACGCTTCGCAAACTGATCCGCCGCAACAACGGGATCATCCTGGTCACCGGACCGACGGGCTCGGGCAAGACGAATACGCTCTACGCCGCGCTCGCCGACATCAACAAGCCCGACCAGAACATCATCACGATCGAGGACCCGGTCGAGATCCGGCTGCCCGGCATCAGCCAGATCGAGGTGAAGCCCGCCATCGGGCTCACGTTCGCGGCCGGTCTGCGCTCGATCCTGCGCCAGAATCCCGACGTCATCCTGATCGGCGAGATCCGCGATCTCGAGACCGCCGAGATCGCGATCCAGGCCAGCCTCACCGGCCACCTGGTCTTCTCCACGCTGCACACGAACGAGGCCGCCGGAACGATCACGCGGCTGATCGACATGGGTGTCGAGCCGTTCCTGATCGCATCGTCGCTCGTCGCCGCGATCGCACAGCGCCTGATCCGCGTGCTCTGCAAGCGCTGCCGCGAACCCTACGAGCCCGGCCCCGAGGAACTCGACGAGCTCGCCCTGCGCCCAGCGGACATCGCGGGCCGGACGATCTTCCGCGCGAAGGGCTGCGTGCACTGCAACCACAGCGGGTACCACGGTCGAACGGGGATCTTCGAGATCCTGCCGATCGACGAATCGATTCGAACCATGATCACGCGCGGCGTCGATTCGAAGCAGATCCAGGACCAGGCGCAGAAGCTCGGCCTTCAGACCATGCGCATCCACGGAGCGCGGATGGTGCTCGAAGGCACGACGTCGATCGCGGAGATCGTGCGACAGACCGAGGAGGAAGCGGTCGCGGCCCTCGATCCGCAGGCCGCCTGAGACCCATGCCGGTCTATCGCTACAAGGGAGTCGCCGCTGGGAATCGCGCGGTGGCCGCGACGATCGACGCCGACAGCCTGCGCGCGGCGCGCGCGAAGCTGCGCTCGGACGGGATCTTCCCCACCGAGATCGTCGTCGGCAAGACGCGCGGAGAGGCCTCCGAGCTGCTCTCGAAGCTGCAGCTGCCGGCGCTGCGCCGCGTCCCCGACCTCGATCTCTCGATGTTCTCGAGCCAGCTCGCCACGCTGATCTCCGCCGGCGTTCCGCTCGTGCAGGCGCTCTCCGCGCTCACCGAGCAGGTCGAACGCGAGCGCTTCAAGAGCGTCGTCGGTTCCGTGCGCGAGTCGGTCAACCAGGGATCGTCGCTCGCGGACGCGCTCGCCGAGCACCCGCACGTCTTCGACGAGCTCTACTGCTCGATGGTCCGCGCCGGCGAATCGTCGGGCGCGCTGGCACCGGTGCTCGCGCGGCTGGCCGACTACGTCGAAAGTCGAATGGACCTGCGCAATCAGCTGATCAACGCGATGATCTACCCGGCGATGATGCTCGCGTTCAGCGCCGCCGTCGCGGGCGTCCTGCTGGTGAAGGTGATCCCGAACATCACCACGATGCTGCGCGACATGAAACAGGAGCTCCCGCTCGCCACGCGCGTCGTGGTGGCGGTCTCGGACATCGTCACGCACGTACTGGTTCCCCGCGCTGATCGTGCTCGCCGCAGCCCTCCTGGTCTGGAGCCGGATCGTCCGCACCGAGCGCGGGCGCTTCGCCTGGGACGGACTGATGCTGCGCTCGCCGGTCTTCGGCCGTCTGATCCGGTACGTCGCGATCGCCCGCTTCGCGCGAACGTTGGCGACGCTCTCGTCGGGCGGCGTGAACATCGTCGCCGCGCTCGAGATCGCCCGAAGCGTGACCGCGAACGCGGTGATCGCACGGGCCGTCGACGGCGTGAAGGACGCGATCACGCGCGGATCCTCGATCGCCGCGCAGATGCGCTCGAGCGGCGAATTTCCTCCCCTGGTCACGCACATGATCTCGGTCGGCGAAGCTTCGGGCGAGCTTCCCGGCGATGTTGGGTAAGGTCGCGGACACCTACGACGCTCAGGTCGAGAACGCGCTGCAGCGCATGCTCGCGCTGCTCGGGCCCGATCCTGCTCGTCTTCGTGGCGATCGTGATCCTCGTGATCATCCTCTCGACGCTTCTGCCGCTCATGAACATGACCTCCGCGCTCTGAGGGCGGCTGTGAAAGGAGATACTCCGTGATGCGAATCGAATCCCGCGACGGCTTCACCCTGATCGAGATCATGGTCGTCGTGCTGATCGTCGGGCTCTTGATGACGGTGCTCGCGACCAACGTCTTCCGCCGGCTCGGCGGCGCGCAGGCCGACATCGCCCGACTTCAGGTCTCGAAGCTCTCGCAGCAGCTCGAGCTCTACAAGCTCGACAACGGCACCTACCCGACGTCGGAACAGGGCCTCGAAGCGCTCGTGCGCGAGCCGACGATCGAGCCGCGGCCGCGGCGCTATCCCGACGGTGGATACGTCTCGTCGAAGGACCTGATCGATCCGTGGCAGACGCCGTACATCTACGAGCGCCCCGGCAAGAACAACACGAGGAGCTTCGACCTGTACACCCTTGGCGCGGACGGTCAGCCCGGTGGCGACGGCGAGAACGCCGAGATCGGCAACTGGGAAGTGGCCGAGTCGCGCTGAGTCGTGAACCGGAGACACGCCGAAGCCGGCTTCACGCTTCTCGAGCTGCTCGTCGTCCTGCTCCTGATCGTGCTCGTCACGGGCGTCTTCACGACCACCGTCGGTGGGGGCTTCGGCGTTCACCTGCGCAACGCCGGCCGGACGCTCGCCGCCGAGCTCGAGTACATCGGGCAGCGAGCGGTCACGACCGGTCGGACCCAGCGCTTCGTGATCGACCTCGACGAGCAGGTCTTCCGGGTCGAAGAGCTGCCGCTGCCGGAACCCGAAGCCGAGGCGGAGCTGCCCGAGCACGCCGAGAGCCTCGACCTCGCGCCGCCGATGCTGCCGGCACACTTCGCGCCCGTCGAGGGTCGGATCGGCGAGTGGAACGCGCTCGACGACGCAGACGAAGTCCGATTCCGCGAGGTGCGATTCGGAAGCGAAGCGATCCACGCGGGCGTGGTCGGAATCGGGTTCTCGTCCGATGGCGCGAGCGATCCCGCGGAGATCTGGCTGCGCGACGATGGCGGCTACGATCTCCGCATCCGACTGGTCGCGTTCACCGGCGAGATCCGCGTCGAGGAGGTCGACGCTGAAGGCCCGTAGCCGCGACGGATTCACCCTGATCGAGGTGCTGGCCGCGCTCTTGATCGTCGGGCTGGTCTTCGGCTTGTTGCTCGAGTCGGTGACGTCGAATCTCGCCGATCTCGGGCGCGCGCGTCTCGAGGCACGCGCGAACCAGCTCGCCGAAGAGCAGCTGCGTCTGCTCGCGAGTCGAGGTCGCCTCGGGCGAGGAGGTCGAGAACGGCGAGTCCGAGGGCGAATTCGAGGCGCCCGACGAGGATCTCCGCTGGCACGTCCACGTCTCGGACCAGACGCTCGAGCTGCCCGCGGACTACCCGGGCAAAGCGCCGCCCTCCCCGCTCTTCGCCATGTCGGGACAGACGCGCACGCCCGGGGCGCCCGGCGAGAACGCGCGCCGCTGCGCCTGGTCGAGGTGCGCGTCTTCGCGGCCGACGCCGAGCCCGAGAGCGCCGATCCGTTCGTCCTGCTCGTGACCACTCCGCCCGACCCCGGTCGGCTCGAACAGCTCCGGCAACAGAACGCGCAGGCCGCGCCGCCGTCGCGTCCCGAGCACCGGAGGCACCTCACCGTGAGAGCGCGCGGCGCGCACGGCTTCACGCTTCTCGAGGTGCTCGTCGCCGTGTTCATCATGGCGCTCGTGATCTCCTTCGCCTTTCAGGCGTACCAGGGCATCGCGGAGGCCTACACGCGCGTCTCGGAGGGCGCGTCGCGCGATCGCGCTGCGCGCATCCTGCTCGATCGGATCGAGCGCGAGCTCGTCGGCGCGGTGCTCGTCGAGCGCGAAGAGGGAACCGACCCGCTTCTCCATCCCTACTTCTTCTACGGTCAGCCCCTGCAGCAAAGCGACTCGGCGGGCTTCGAGGTGCGCTTCGTCACGCAGACGCCGCTTCGCTCGCCCGGCAGTCCGCCGAGCGGCGCTGGCGCTGGTGTCGTACGCCTCGGTCATCTCGCAGTCCGGACACGGGCTCGACCTGCTTCGCCAGGAAGAGCCTCTACCGGTGGAGCTCCGCAAAGCAGATCGAGTGGACCCAGCCGCAGACGGTCGCGGACGAGATCGCGATCTTCTCCCTCAGCTTCAGCGGAGACGGCGAGCAGCTCGCCGAGGGATGGGATTCCACGAGCGAGCTACAGCTCGACGATCTTCCGACCTCGGTCGAGATCCGGATCGCTCTCTGGGAGATGGGCCCGGACGGCGAGCCGTGGCCCGGGCTCGACGTTCACGCGCCAGGTGGACCTGCCGGTGCGCCCGTTCCGACTCGCGCCCGAGGACCAGGCGGAGGCGAGACAGCGGACTGCGGCACCGGCGTGACGGTGGCGGTCTGCCTCGACGGCTACCACGACCGAGCTGGCGGCGGCGAGCCCGGCGCTCGCGGCGGCGATCGGCGCAGCGCGCGCGGAGGCCGAGAGCGAGTGCTGGAGCGATCCGGATCCCTCCCCGGCGCTGCAGCGCGTGAAGGTGCTGATGAGCGGGCTGCCCGGCTTCGACGAGGGGGAATGCCCGTGACCCGCCCTCGCGACGAGGAGGGCATCGTGCTTCTGCTCGTGCTCGTGCTGGTGGTGGTCGCGATCTCGACCGCCTACGCGATGAGCAAGACCTCGCTGATCGAGGCGATGAGCACGCGCCAGTACGGCCAGTACGCGCGCGCGACGCTGCTCGCGCGCTCCGGCATCGACGCTCGCCGTGCGCGCGCTCCAGGACGACCTGATCGAGGGCGACGACACCACCCGGCAGGTGGAGTCGGAGCTCGACGCCTGGGCGCTGCTCTCGAAGCAGGAGATCCACTTGCCGGGTGACGCGGTGCTGCGCGTGACGGGTTCGCGACACCGGCGGTCGATTGAACCTGAACGCGCTGGTGGACCGCGACGGCAATCGCATCGGGGAGAGCAGCAAGGCGTTCCTCAAGGCCGCCCTCGCCCACATCGCCGAGACCGCTCCGGCGTTCAAGGGCTCGAGCGCGTATGGCGACGAGGATGTCGATGACTTGTCCGACGCGCTGCTCGACTGGCTCGACAAGGATGACCAGACCCGCCTGGGCACGCCCGAGGAGGAGTACTACGTCGGTATCAAGAAGGCCGCGAGCGCGCCGCTGAACCGGCCGGTCTTCTCGCTCGACGAGCTCGCGGCGGTTCCGGGACTCGACGCCTTGATGCTCGAATCCCTCGAGGCCTACTTTACGACCTACCCTATGTTCCCTCCGGCAGGCAGTGGAGGCGCGAATCTCAACACCGCACCGGCGCACGTGCTGGGGATGATCTACCACGGCCTCGGAAAGGACTTCGAGCTGCTCGACTCACGCGACGTCTTCAGCCTGCTCCGCGCGCGCGAGGAAGGACGGGTCTTCTGTCCCGCCGAGGGTGCCGAGCCTTGCACGAGCTTCTTCCGCACGCTCGGAATCGCGGAGGGCGAGGAGATCTTCCCGCCGCTCTCGTACGCGAGCCGCGTCTTCCGGATCGACTCCGAAGCGCGCGTCGTCGAGACGCGCGCATGCGTGACGAGCGTCGTGGATCGCGGGGACGGCTCCGAGCCGAAGACCCTCTACTTCCGGTTGGGCTGCTGATGTTCGAGCGAAGCGTCGTCGGGCTCGACATCGGCTCGTGGTCGGTCAAGGTCGCCGAGCTCAGCGCCGGACTTCGCGGTGCGAAGTTCATTCGCTTCGCCGAGCTCGAGCTTCCGCGCGATGCGCCGTCGGAGGAGATCGAGGCGACGATCCAGCTCTGGGTCCAGAGTCGGAATCTCTCGCCGGAGACGCTGATCACGGCGATCTCGACCGAGCGGCTGACCCAGCGCCATCTGCGCTTCCCCTTCGCCGGCGCCAAGCGCGTCGCAGCGGCGCTCGCGTTCGAGATCGACGAAGAGCTTCCGCTTCCGCTCTCGAACGTCCTGCTCGCGCACGAGCAGGTTCTCACTCGACCCGATCAGACGGACGTACTGGTGGCGATCGCGCCGCGCGCCGAGGTCGAAGTTCACCTCGCCTCGCTGCGGCGCATGGAGCTCGAACCGCGCGTGATCGAGAGCGAGGGCGCATCGCTTGCGAACCTGTCGTCGTTTCTCGGTCTCGACGACGTCTCGCGACTGATTCTCGACGTCGGCCACGCGAAGACGAACCTGTGCCTGCTCGTCGATGGCAAACCGATCGCGCTGCGCCGGATTCCGATCGCGGGGAGACACCTCACCGAGGCACTCGCGCGTGATCTCGGGCTCTCGCTCGATGCCGCCGAGGATCAGAAGCAGGAGCGCGGTGTCTTCGAGCAAGGCAGCGCGAAGCCCGTCTCTCCGGGAGTCCGCGACGTGCTCGAGCGGCTCGTGCGCGAGGTGCAGCGGTCGGTGCAGTCCGTCGTCGGCGACCCGCTCGACCCGGTGGCTCCCGACGGAGATCCTGCTCGTGGGCGGATCCGCACGGCTTCGCGGCCTGGCGGGTTTCTTCGCCGAGCGCACGGGCCTGCCCACGAACGTGCTCGAAGTCAGCCGCACGAACGACGGCGGCGACCGCTTCATCGAAGCCGGCCCTGCCGTCTTCGCGCAGGCCGCCGCCCTGGCGCTCCGGGGCTCCTCGACGGAGCGGGTCACGCAGGGCGATTTCCGCCAGGGGGATCTCGCCTACGCGCCCGATCTCTCGGGACTGCGTCCGCAGCTGCGCTTCACGGTCGGTTTGTTCGGGCTCTTTCTCGTGCTCTGGGTCGCGAGCGCCGCGTTCGCGTCCTGGCTCGAGGGCCGGCGCGTCGCGCAGGTCCAGGCCCAGCTCGCCTCGATCCATCAACAGGTGTTTCCGGACGCACAGCCCTCGAGCGCACCGCTCGAAGCCCTGGAGAAGCGCGCAGCGGAGACGCGCGAGCTCGCGGCACATCTCGGTGTCACCGGGAAGGGCCTTTCGGTGCTCGAAATCCTGCGCCAGATCTCGGCGCTCACGCCCGAGTCGCTCGAGGTGTCGCTCGACGAGCTCACGATCGAGCGCCAGAGCGTCGTCGCGCGCGGTCACAGCGCGGACTTCGTCTCCGCCGACCAGCTCAAGGCGGAGCTCTCCAAGTTCGAAGGCTTCGGACGCGTGCTCGTGACCGACGTCAAGACGGATTCGCGCCGCGGCGGCAAGACCTTCACCGTCTCGATCCGGCTCGGGGGAAGCGAGCCGTGAACGAGCTCCTCGCGCCGATTCGCGGCTACCTCGCCGCGCGGTCACCGCGAGAGCGATGGCTGCTGGTCGCGGGCGTCTGCGCGCTCGCGCTCGTGATCGTCTACAGCGCGATCGTGATTCCGCTCCACGATCGCGCGAACGCCGCCGACCGGCGCGTCGCGCAGCTCGAGCTCGATCTGATCCGGGCGATCGGCATCGCCAGCGAGATGCGCGGGCTGCAGGGCGAGCTCGCCGGCGTCGAGTCGCGAATCCAACCGGGCTCGAATACGAACCTGATCGCGCTGCTCTCGACGCTCGCGGCCGACGCCAGGATCTCGCAGGAACAGCTCGAGTCGATCGAGCCGCGTCAGCCCTCGACCAATGCCCGGTACCCCGAGACGCGCGCGGAGGTGCGCCTCAAGGGTGCGACGCTCGATCAGATGGTCGAGTTCCTGCACAAGATCGAAACCTCGAGCTCGCATCTGATCGTGCGTTCGCTGAAGATCCGCTCGCGCGGCGACGGTGCGAACGGACAGGTGCTCGATGTGAGCTTCTCGGTGTCGAGCTTCGAGCGCGCCTGACGACTTGGCTGTGAAGCCGGGCTCGTTCCGTCGATTCGCGCTCGCCGCCGGAATCCTTTCGATCGCGCTGTGGCTCGCGCCCGCTCTGCTCGTCCGGCCTCTCGCCGTGCGTCTCGCGGGGGCCGCGGGAGTCGCGCTCGAGCTCGACGGCGTGCGTCCCGCGCTGCCGTGGGGCGTCGTGATCCGGAGGGCCGTCGTCACGCGCGATGGTTTCGAGGTCGAGCTCGGTCCGATCCGCGCGCAGCTGCTTCCGACCGGCGGGCGCGCGGAGGCGAGGGTCGGCGCGGGATCCCTGCTGCTCCGCACCGAGGGGCTCGGACTCCGGAGCGGCGTGCTGCGCGCGCAGGCGCTCCCGCTCGATCGCTTCGAGCGATTCGCGCCGCAAGGATTCGCGCTGCGCGGAACCGCCGACGGTGTCTACCACTTTGGCACCCGCGAGGAGCTCGAGCTCACGCTGAGCCGCGGCGCGGTCGTGCTCCGCGCTCCGATGGTTTTCGATCTCGAGTTTGCACAGCTCGTCGTCGCGGCCGCGCGCGAGCCGGGCGGCGGGTGGCGCGTGGACTTCGCCGATCTGCGCGGCCCGCCTCTCTCGGGAAGCGCACGGGGGCGGATCCGGGCCGACGGCAGGATCGCGCTCACCCTCGAGATCACGCAGCTCGAGGAGCCGGCGCGCTCGGCATTCGACATGGCGGCTCTGCCGACCGGGCCGATCCCCTACCAGGCCGAGCTCGGCGGCACGCTCGAGGCGCCGGTCTTCTCGGCGGTGTCGCGGTAGCCGATTGAGTGCGCGGCTCTCGGTTCTGCTTCTCGACGCGGTCGGCACGCTCATCCGCCTGCGCGAGCCCGCGGCCGCGGTCTACGTGCGCGTCGCCGCGCGGCACGGGCTCGTGCGCGTTCGGCCCGACGTCGAACGCGCGCTCGAGGCCGTGCGGATCGCACCACCGCCGCTCGACGGCGTTCCGCTCGCGGAGATCCCCGCACACGAGCGCGAAGGCTGGCGCGCGATCGTGCGCGCGGTGCTCGGCGAGGCGGCGTCGGACGGTCCCTGCTTCGACGATCTGTACGCGGCGTTCGCTCGACCCGAAGCCTGGCAACTCATCGACGGAGCGCGCGATGCACTTCGAACGGCGCGCGCGCTCGGCCTGCGCTGCGCGGTCGTCTCGAACATGGACTCCCGACTGCCCGGCGTGCTGGCGGGACTCGGCGTGGCCGAAGCGATCGACGCGATCGTCCTTCCGTCGAGCTGTGGATTCGCCAAGCCGGACCCGCGGATCTTCGCATTCGCGCTCGCGCGCCTCGGCGTTCCCGCCGATCAGGCCCTCTACGTCGGCGATCGCGAGATCGATTGCGTCGCGTCCGCGCGCAGCGCGGGCGTGCACGCCTGGCGTCTCGACCCGGCTGCCCCGTCGGACGTCGCGAACGTCCTCCGCGGCTGGGCCGAGCTCGAGAGCGGACTCTCCACCTTCGCGCGCCCGCCCCACTCCGGGTAGAGTGCAGCGATGGACTCCATGTGGGGCATGAAGCTCGCCGACGTCGAGCGCTGGTCGGCGCGCGTGGTCGTGGTCCGGGGACAGAACCCCGGACCGTTCACGGGGCCCGGCACGAACAGCTACCTCGTCGGAACCGGCTCACGGCCCCTGCTGATCGATCCGGGATCGGGCGTTCCGAGCTACCTGCCTCTGCTCGAAGAGGCGCTCGTGCGCGAGGTCGGCGGCGAAGCCCCTGCGGAGATCCTCGTCACGCACGTGCACCCGGATCACATCGGCGGCGCCGCGGACGTGCTCGCGCGCTTCGGCCCGCTTCGCGTCTCGAAAATGCCCTGGCCCGGAAGGGACGAACGCTTCGGCCTCACGCTCGATCCGATTCGCGAGGGCGACGTCTTTCGAACCGACGGCGCGACGCTGCGCGCGATCCACACGCCCGGCCACGCGCAGGATCACATCTGCTTCTACCTGGAAGAAGAGCGCGCGCTCTTCACCGGAGACGTCGTGCTCGGCGCGGGTACCACCGTGATTCCCCTCGATGGTGGCGACATGGGCCTCTACCTCGCGTCGCTCGAGCGCATGCTCGATCTCGAGCTCGAGCGGATCTACCCGGGCCACGGTCCGCTCATCCCCGATCCGAAGGCGAAGCTGCGCGAGTACATCGAGCACCGTCACGAGCGCGAGCGACAGATCGTCGCGGCGGTGCGCGCGGGCGCGACCACCGTCGAGCGCATGGTCGAGCGCATCTACACCGAGACGCCACGCAAGCTCTGGCCCGCCGCCGGGCAATCCGTGCTCTCCCACCTGTGCAAGCTCGAGCGAGAGCAGCGCGCGGAGCGCAGCCGGGATGCCGGCGGCGAGGAGCACTGGGCGGTCTCGTGAACGAGCCCGGGACACTGCTCGAGCGAATGGCCTCGACGAACCGCGCCACGCAGCGCGGCGCATGCGACGAGGCGCGCGAACGCCTGCGCAAGGAGCCCGATCTTCGCGATTCGCTCCGCGCGCTGCTGCTCGCCGAGAACAGGATCGCGCGCTTCTCCGCGGTCTGGGTGCTGTTTCACTCCGAACGACCGACGCTGCGGCTGCTGCCGGCGCTTCTCGACGCGCTCGAGCTCGTCGACGGCGACCTGCGCTGGCAGGCCGCGCAGATGCTCACCACGCTCGGCCGACTCACGCCCGAGGTCCTGCCCGTCGTGCTGCAGCAGGCGAACGCGGCCGAGTCCGCCGTCCGTCGCCGGATGGCCATGTTCGTGCTGCGCGAGCTCGCGCCCGAGCGGGCCGAGACCGGAGCGGTCTACCTGCGGGCGCTCGAGGATCCCGACGCGGACGTGCGTCGTGCGGCCCTGTCCTGCTTCGCCAAGCTCAGCGATCCCGAGCCCGAGCTCGCGCGCCGCGCGCTCGAGCTCGCGCGGGGCGCCGACCCGGACCCGCGCATGGCGCGGATCGCGACGGTCGTGCTGCCCGATCTGGCGCGGTATCACCCCGAACTCCGCGCGGAGATCGACGTCGCGCTCGGCGAGCTCGCGAGCTCGCCCGATCCCTCGCTCGTTCGCGGCGCGCAGGCGGCGCGCCAGCGCTTGGGTGACGGACATGGCTGAAACCACGCGCGCGCTCGTGCTCGCATCGCGTTCTCCGCGCCGACGCGAGCTGCTCGCGGCCGCCGGCTTCGGATTCGAGATCAAAGAACCCGACATCGACGAGCGCGCCCTCGCCGGGGAGTCCCCCGAGGCGCAGGCGCGAAGGCTCGCACTCGAGAAGGCCGACGCCGTCGCTTCGCGGTTTCCCGACGACGCCTGCGTGCTCGCCGCCGACACCCTCGTCGTCGTCGATTCCGACGTGCTCGGCAAACCGCGCGACGAGGACGAGGCGGTCGCGATGCTGCTGCGCATCCAGGGCCGAAGCCATCGCGTGCTGACCGGCTTCGCGGTCGTCGTCCGCGCGCTCGACGTCGAGGATGCCGGCGTCGTCGAGAGCGTGGTGCGGATGCACGCGATCGATCGCGAGACGGCGCGCGCGTACGCGCGCACGGGCGAGCCGCTCGACAAGGCGGGTGCCTACGCCGCCCAGGGTGAGGGCGGGCGTTTCGTCGCCGAGATCTTCGGCTCGCGCGCAAACGTGATCGGCCTGCCGATGGAGGCGGTCGTTCCCCGACTTGCGCGCGTGGGGGTGGAGCCGGCATGAACGAGATCGCCGAACGGCTCGCAGTTCTGCGCGCGCGGATCGAGCGTGCCGCACACGCCGTTGGCCGCGATCCGAGCGCGGTGAAGCTTCTCGCGGTCTCGAAGACGCAATCGCCCGCGCGAGTCCTCGAGGCCGTGCGCGCGGGGCTGCACGCCTTCGGCGAGAACCGGGTTCAAGAAGCCGCCCAGAAGATCCCCGAGATCACAGCCGGTTGCGAGACGCAGCTCGAGTGGCACTTGATTGGTGGCCTGCAGCGAAACAAGGCGCGCCGCGCCGTCGAGCTGTTCTCGGTGATCGAATCGGTCGATCGCAGCGAGCTGCTCGTGGCGCTCGAGAAGGCGGCGTCGGACCACGGCGTGCGGCCGCGAATCCTGCTGCAGGTCAACGTCGATCGCGAGCCGCAGAAGAACGGTTGCATGCCCTCGAAGCTCGCCGCGCTCGCGTCCGAGGCCGACGCGTGTCCCAATCTCGAGCTGATCGGACTGATGGCGATCCCGCGCGCCTGGGACAACCCGGAGCAGGTCCGCCCGGCGTTCGCTCGTCTGCGCGGACTGCTCGCGGATCTCAACCGGTCGCGCCCGCCGGAGCGCGCCCTGACCGAGCTCTCCATGGGCATGACGAGCGACTTCGAAGTCGCGGTGCAGGAGGGCGCGACATCGTTGCGCATCGGCACCGCCCTCTTTGGCGACCGGGAGAAAGCGTGATGGGATTGCCCGGAACCGTCGGAACGATCGGTGCCGGAAACATGGCCGAGGCGATCCTGCGCGGGTTGCTCCGTGCGGGCATCGCGCCCGACGCGCTCTGCGCCGCCGATCCCGACGCGAACCGCCGCCAGCGGATGCAGGAGCTCGGCGTGCGCGCGACGTCGAGCAATCTCGACGTGGTGCGGACGTCCGAGCTGGTCGTGCTGGCGGTGAAGCCGCAGCAGCTCGCGGAGGCGGCCTCCGCGCTTCCGCGCGATGGTGGCCCGCTCTACCTGTCGATCGTCGCGGGCGTCACGACGAGCGCGCTGCGCGAACGACTCGGCGCGAGCGCACGAATCGTGCGCAGCATGCCCAACACGCCGGCGTTGATCGGCGCCGGAATCAGCGCGGTCGCCGCCGACACGGGCGCCGCGCCGGCGGATCTCGACCTCGCCTGCGCGGTGCTGCAAGCGGTGGGCTCGGTCGTCCGGGTCTCGGAGTCCGCACTCGACGCGGTGACGGGCCTCTCCGGATCCGGCCCGGCCTACGTGTTCGCATTCATCGAGGCCCTGACCGAGGCAGGCGAGCGCGAAGGCCTCCCGATCGAGATCGCGCGCTCGCTCGCGATCGAAACCGTCCACGGTGCCGCGCGCCTCGCGCTCGACTCCGGCGAGGATCCCGCCGTGCTGCGCGCGCGCGTCACCTCGCCCGGCGGCACCACGCTCGCCGGGCTGAACGCCCTATCCGAGGCGGGGTTTCGGGAGGCGATTCTGGCGGCGGTACGGCAGGCCACGGCGCGCTCGAAGGAGCTCGCGGGCGGCGGCTAGGGCCCTCCCGCGCGCTGCTCGCGCCGACGTTCCACTCAAGGCGCAGCGGGTTTCGGCCGATTCTGCTTGCTAGAGATGCGCCTCACCCCGCTCGAAATCCGGCAGCACCAGTTCACGACCCGCCTGCGCGGTTACGACACCGCCGAGGTCGGCGCCTTTCTCGAGACCGTCGTCGCCGATTTCGAAGACGTCGTGCGCGAGAACGCCCAGCTGCGACGCGAGGCGGAGCGGCTGGCCCGCGAGCTCGACGCGTACCGCGCGCGCGAGAAGACGATCCAAGACACCCTGACCACCGCGCAGACCGTGGTGGAGCAGCTCAAGCGCACCGCGATCAAAGAGAGCGAGACGCTCGTCGTCGATGCGGAGCTGCGGGCGGAGAAGATCGTCGCCGAGGCGCGCGAGCGCCGCGCCGAGCTCGCGAGCGAGATTCGAGAGCAGCGCTACCTGCGCCAGCGACTCGAGCTCGATCTGCGCCGCGCGCTCGAGGGCTACGCGAAGATGATCGACGCCTTCTCGTCCAGCGACGACCTCGAAGATCCGTAGCGACGTTCGCCAAGCCCTGCCCGCGCGGTTTGACCCACCCGAAGGGCTGGCCTAGATTGCGCCGCGCTCGCGGATTCCCGAGGAGAATCGAGTAGATGCCGACGTACGAGTACGAGTGCTCGAAGGGTCACCGGTTCGAGGTCGAGCAGTCGATTCACGATCCCGCCCTGAAACGCTGCCGTGTCTGCCGATCGAAAGTGCAGCGTCTGATCTCCGCGAGCGCGTTCATCCTGAAGGGCGGCGGCTGGTACTCCGACGGCTACGGAAGCTCGAAGTCGACTTCGAAGACCGAGGCCGGTTCGGAATCGAAGGGCGAGTCCAAGTCGGAATCCAAGCCGGCCGCGAAGTCCGATGCGAAATCCACGACGAAACCGTCCGGGGGCTCCGCCGCGGGCAGCGGAACTTGACCCGGATCGCGAGCGGCAAGGAGCTCGCCGAAGAGATCCTCGCCGACGTACGCAAACGCGTGTCGGAGGTCCGCGGCGGCCCACCGTGCCTCGCGGTCGTCCTGGTCGGCGAAGACCCCGCCTCGCAGATCTACGTGCGCAACAAGGGCCGCGCCGCGCGCGCGTGTGGAATCGAGTCGCGCGAGATCCGGCTCCCCGAGACGGCCAGCGAAGCGGAAGTGCTCGCGGTCGTCGCCGGACTCAACGCGGATCCCGGCGTGCACGGCTTCCTCGTGCAGCTTCCGCTTCCCGCGGGGATCGACGCCGGGCGCGTCGCGCTCGCGATCGACCCCGACAAGGACGTCGACGGCCTGCACCCGCTGAACGCGGGGCGCCTGGTCGCGAACGAGCGCGCGTTGGTCTCGTGCACGCCGCTCGGCTGCATCTACATCCTCGACCGATTCAACGTGCCGATCGAGGGCGCGAACGCGGTCGTGATCGGCCGCAGCAACATCGTCGGCAAGCCGGTCTCGCTCCTGCTCCTGCACCGAAACGCGACCGTCACGATCTGTCACTCGCGCACGCGCGACCTGCCCGAGATCGTGCGGCGCGCGGACATCGTCGTCGCCGCGCTGGGCAAGCCGCGCTTCGTGAAGGGCGACTGGATTCGCGAGGGCGCAGCCGTGATCGACGTCGGCGTGAATCGGGTCGACGGAAAAATCGTCGGCGACGTAGACTTCGAGCAGGCGAATGGCCGGGCAGGCGTGCTGACGCCGGTACCGGGGGGAGTGGGCCTGTTGACGGTCGCGATGCTGCTGCGAAACACCGTGCAGGCCTTCGAAACCCTGAGCGCCGCCGCGACGTGAGCCCGACCGAGCCGGAGCCCGGATTGTGCCGCACGCCGATCTGGGGGCGGCACGTCGAAGCCGGTGCGCGCATGGTTCCGTTCGCGGGCTTCGACATGCCCGTGGTCTACAGCTCGATCCTCGACGAGCACCGCGCCGTACGCGAACGAGCGGGGCTCTTCGACGTCTCCCACATGGGCGAGCTGCGCCTGCGCGGACCGAAAGCGCTCGAATTCGCGCAGCGGATCTTCACGAACGACGTCGCCGGCACCCGGCCGGGCCGCGTCCGCTACGGGCTTCTCTGCGCGGAGAGCGGAGGGATCGTCGACGACGTGACGCTCTACCGTTCCGGCGATCGCGAGGTCCTGTTGTGCGTGAACGCTTCGAATACCGCGAACGTGCTCGCCTGGTTGCGCGAGGTGCGCGCCTCGAGCGGCCTCGACTGTGAAGTCTGCGACGAGAGCGACGCGACCGGACTCTTCGCCGTGCAGGGACCCGAGGCGCTCGCGATCACGTCCCGATTGCTCCCGCGCGATTTTCGTCCCCCGAAGCGATGGAACTTCGCGGATGCCGAGGTGGCGGGGATTCCCGTCCTGCTCTCCCGGACCGGCTACACCGGCGAGGACGGCTACGAGATCTTCGCGCCCGCCGACCGGAGCGTCGCGCTCTGGGACGCGCTCCGCGAAGCGGGTGGCGACGCCCTCGCACTCGCGGGTCTGGGCGCGCGCGACACGCTCCGAACCGAGATGGCGTACCCGCTCTACGGCCACGAGCTCGACCTCGAGCACGATCCGATCGAGGCCGGGCTCGAGCGCTTCGTCGCGTTCGGGCGCGGGTTCTGCGGCGAGCCTGCGCTGCGAAAACGCGTGGACGAAGGCCCGCGGCGCCGGCTCGTCGGCCTGGTGCTCGAAGGGCGACAGGTCGCCCGGCCGGGTTTCCGGATCGTCTCGCCCAAGGGCGACGGCATCGTCACCAGCGGCACCTACGCGCCGAGTGTCGATCGCGCGATCGCGCTAGGCTACGTTCCGGCCGAGTTCGCAGCGGGTGCGCGACTTTACGTCGAGATTCGAGGCAAGAACATGCCCTGCACGATCGTCTCGACGCCGTTCTACACGAGAGGCTAGGAACAGCGGAAGTTTGCAATGGCAGATCACCACTACGAGATTCCCGAGGACTGTCACTACACCGAGTCGGACGAGTGGGTCCGCGTCGATGGCGCCAGCGTGCGGATCGGCATCACCGACTACGCGCAATCGGAGCTGAACGACATCGTCTTCGTCGAGCTCCCCGAGCGCGGACTGCAGCTCGAGGTCGGCCAGGCGTTCGGCGTCGTCGAGTCGGTGAAGGCCGTGAGCGATCTGCTCGCGCCGATCGCCGGCGAGGTGACGGAGGTCCACGCGAAGCTCGCCGACCATCCCGAGTGGCTGAACGAAGACGCGTACGGCCGCGGTTGGATCATCGCGATGACGCCCGAGGACATGGATGCGCTCGACGGGCTGATGTCCGCGACCGAGTATCGAGCCCACGTGAAGGCGCGCGCCGGGAAGTGAGCTACGCGCCCCACACGCCCGCAGAGATTCGCGCGATGCTCTCGCGCGTGGGCGCGAGTTCGCCGGAGGCGCTCTTCGACTCCGTTCCTGCGTCGCTGCGGAACCGCGCCGAGCTGAAGCTCGCACCCGCTCTCGACGAGCGCGCCTTGCTGCGCCACTTCGCGACGCTCGCGGCCGAGAACACCTCGGTCGAGAGCGGCCCGAGCTTTCTCGGCGCGGGCGCCTATCACCATTTCATTCCCGCGGCCGTCGATGCGCTCTCGTCGCGGGGCGAGTTCATGACCGCCTACACGCCCTACCAGGCCGAGATCAGCCAGGGCACGCTGCAGATGATCTTCGAGTTCCAGACGTTGATCTGTCAGCTGACCGGGCTCGAGGTCGCGAATGCGTCGATCTACGACGGCGCCTCCGCGTTGGCGGAGGCCGCGCTGATGGCTTCGCGCGTCACGCGTCGGACACGGATTTGTGTCAGCGCGGGACTGCATCCACACTGGCGCGAGGTCTTGCGCACCTACACCGAGGGCGTCGGCCTCGTCCTCGACACGCTGCCGCTCGACGAGACCGGCCGCACGGTCACGAGCGGGGTCCCGACCGACACGGCCGCCGTCATCGTCCAGTCGCCGAACTTCTTCGGCTGCATCGAGGAGCTCGGCCCGGCGGCCGAGGCCGCCCACGCTTCGGGTGCGCTCGCGATCGCGGCGACGGCGGAAGCGCTCTCGCTTGCGCTGCTCCGCTCACCCGGAGAGCTCGGCTGCGACATCGCCTGCGGCGAGGCACAGTCGTTCGGCCTGCCCCTGTCCTTCGGCGGTCCGTACGCGGGCTTCCTCGCCGCGCGCGAGAAATTCGTGCGCCAGCTCCCCGGCCGCCTGATCGGCGAGAGCGTCGACTCGTCGGGCCAACGCGCGTTCGTGATGACGCTGACCACACGCGAGCAACACATCCGGCGCGAGAAGGCGACGAGCAACATCTGCACGAATCAGGGCCTGTGCGCGCTTCGCGTCACGATCTGGCTCTCGCTGCTCGGGAAGGCGGGCGTCCGGCGGCTCGCCGAGATCAACCTCGCGCTCTCCAGCCACGCGCGCCGGGCCTGTGCGAACGCCGGACTCGTGCTCCCCTACTCGGCGCCGGTGTTCAACGAGTTCGTCGTCGCGGTTCCCGACCTCGCGCGCAAGCTCGACGAACTCTCGGCGCAGGGCATTCAAGGCGGGCGCTCCGACTCGCGCCGGCTTCGATCCGGGCGGCCACGACGATCAGCTGCTCGTCTGCACGACCGAGATGAACACGCGCGCCGAGATCGATGCGCTCGTGCGCGGACTCGAAACGTGAGCACGGCGGGTCGCTCCGGCCTGCGCGTTCCACGAGCCGCTGCTCTTCGAGTCCTCGCGCGCCGGACGAACCGGCGTGCGCGTCGACGATCCCGACGTCCCGCTCGTCGATCCGGTTCGCGAACTCGGCGCCGAGTTGCTGCGCGACGAGATCCGCGACTTCCCGGAGCTTTCGGAGCTCGACGTCGTGCGCCACTTCACGCGCCTGTCGCAGTGGAACTACGGCATCGACTCCGGACTTCTATCCCGCTCGGCTCGTGCACGATGAAGTACAACCCGAGGGTGAACGAGACGGTGGCGGCGCATGCCCGGCCTGGCCGCCGTACATCCCGCAACCGAGGAGACGGGGCTGCAGGGCGTTCTCGCGCTGGCCTGCGAGCTCGAGGCCGCGCTCGCCGAGATCTCGGGCCTCGACCGCGTGACGCTTCAGCCGGCCGCGGGCGCGCAGGGCGAGTTCGTCGGCGTCCGCATGATCTCCGCCTACCACCGCGCCCGGGGCGACTCGAAGCGGACTCGCGTGCTGATTCCCGACACCGCCCACGGCACCAATCCCGCGAGCGCCGCTCTGAACGGCCTCGAGGTGGTCGAGGTGAAGAGCGGCGCGGACGGAATCGTCCATCCGGAGGCGCTCGCCGAGCTCGCCGACGAGCGAACCGCAGCACTGATGATCACCAACCCCAACACGCTCGGCCTCTTCGAGACCCACATCGAGAAGCTCTCCGAGGTGATCCACGCCGCAGGGGGATTGGTGTACCTGGACGGCGCGAACATGAACGCGCTGCTCGGCATCGCCAAGCCCGGCCACATGGGCGTCGACGTGATGCACTTCAATCTGCACAAGACCTTCTCGACACCGCACGGTGGCGGAGGTCCCGGCTCGGGTCCCGTCGCGATCCGCAACATCCTCGCGCCCTATCTGCCCACGCCGGTGATCCGGCACGAGGGCGGACGATATCGGCTCGACTCCGAGTTCCCGCACTCGATCGGCCGAGTGCACGCGTGGTACGGGAATGCCGGGATCTGGCTCCGCGCCCTCGCGTACATCCGGACGCTCGGCGCGCCGGGTCTCGCGGACGTGAGCACGCGCGCGATCCTGAACGCGAACTACGTGCTCGAATCGCTCCGCGACGTCTACGACGTTCCGCACCGGAAACGCGTCATGCACGAGTGCGTGCTCAGCGACCGGCGACAGCACGAGCACGGCGTCACGACCGCCGACATCGCCAAGCGGCTGATGGACTACGGCTACCACCCGCCGACGATCTACTTCCCGCTCGTCGTTCCGGGCGCCCTCATGATCGAGCCGACCGAGTGCGAGTCCCAGGAGACGCTCGACGGCTTCGTCGAGGCGATGCGCGCCATCGCGCGCGAAGCCGAGACGGACCCGAGTCTCGTCACCGGCGCGCCCGAGCGTCCGATCGTGCGCCGCCTCGACGAGGTCCGGGCCGCGCGCAAGCCCCGTCTGCGCTGGACGCCGGAACGCGCATGATTCGAGCGCTCGCGCTCCTCGTGGTGACGCTCGCCAGCGTCACGGCCGCCACGCACGCCCGCGCTCAGAATCCGTTCGCGAGCGACCTCAGCGTCGAGCGCGAGCAGGAAATGACGGCGCAGATCCACGCTCAGATCCGCTCGCAGGTGAAGCTCGTCACCGATCCGGTACTCGTCGGCTACGTCCAGGACGTCGGCCAGGGTCTCGCTCGGACGACCGAGCCCCAGCCTTTCATCTTCCGCTTCTTCCTGATCGACGATCCCGCGCTGAACGCGTTCACGATCGGCGGCGGCTACGTCTACATCACGACGGGCGTGCTCGGCCAGGCCGGCGACGTGAACGAGTTCGCCGGCGTCCTCGCCCACGAGATCGGGCACGTCGAGATGCGCCACATTGCGCGGCGCAGCGAAGGCCAGGGGCTCGCAACGCTGGCGACGCTCGCGAGCCTTGCGGCGGTGATCGCAGGAGCGGACCCCGGCGTCATCGTCGCGACCCAGGGTCTGAACGTCTCGCTCCAGCTCAAGCATTCGCGCGCGTTCGAGGAAGAAGCCGACCGTGAAGGGATCGCGATCATGACTGCCGGGGGCTACGACCCGGACGGAATGACGCGTTTCTTCCAGCGCATCCTCGCCGCGAATCCCGACGCCGGCGCCGGCATCCCCGCCTATCTCTTCACACACCCCGCGGTGAAGGAGCGCATCGCCGCGACCAAGGTCGAGATCGCGCGAAGCGGATCACGGGCCTCACCGCCGAACGCGGCTCCGCCGGCACGCACCGGGCCCGACTCCGACGCTGCGAAGTCCGAAGCCGCCACCGGGGTGGGAATCCCACCGGTCGCCCCGTCGGAGATCGACATCGCGAATCGACGCCTGGTCCAGGTGCAGGCGCGGCTGGCGGAGCTCTCCGCGCGCGGCTCACTCGCCGGTCTGCAGGCGCGCGCGACGTTCGACGCCTCGAAGACGGACCCACTGATCTCGCAGGCGCACGAAGCACGGACCGACGGCGACGATGTGCAGGCGGACGCATGGCTCGCGGAAGCCGAGGCACTCGAGCCCGGAGATCCGCGCGTGGCGCTCGCCCGCGCGGAGCTCGCGATCGCGGAGGGCGATCTTCCGCGAGCGAGAGCACAGCTCGAACGCGCGCTCGCGCTCGATCCGAACGTCGCGCTCGTGCAGTACCAGCTCGGCACCGTCTACGCGCGGCTCGGCGAGAAGTCGCGCGCCGCCTTCTACCTCGAGCAGTCGGTCGCGAACTTCCGACCCGACACCGGGGCGCGTCGGCGCGCCGAATTCGAGCTCGCGCGGCTCGAGTTCCCGATCCTGCAGGCGAACGGATTCGCGACACGCGGCAAGAAGACCCGGAGCACGACGTTCGCGCGCGGCGAGAGCGTCACCTGGTGGGGTGATGTCAGCCCGCGCTTCTATCCGATGAATCCCCGTTTCCTGGTGCGCTGGCGCGCCCCGTCGGGCGAGTCCGTTTTGCAGGAAACCCTGCAGATGAGTCCGGGCGGACATGTCGCATCGGTGCTCCGAACAGGCGAGTCGGCGGTCGGCTCGTGGCGAATCGAGATCAGCGTCGAGGACGCGGTGATCGAGACGTTGGAGTTCGAGCTCTCGGCCGGAACGCTAGACGTGGACCGGCGCACGGCCGAGGTCTACGAGCGCCACGCCCGCGGCGTGGATCGCAGAGCGCGGCGTATCGGCCGACGGCGCGGCGCCGTGTCGCGGCGTTCGCGCGCAGCCTCCGATCCGGAGCGCGCGTCGCGGACCTGGGCTGCGGACCGGGGTGGCATGGCGCGATCTTGCGGCGAAGCGGATTCGAAGTGATCGGGCTCGACCTGTCCGCCGCGATGCTTCGCGAGGCCCGGCGAAGAGCGCGGGGCGCGCAGACTGGTGCGGGCCGATCTCGAGCACCTGCCCTTCGCTCGCGACTCGCTCGACGGTGCCTGGGCGCGGAACTGCTACATGCACCTGCCCGCACGCCAGCTTCCCGCCGCCTTCGCCGAGCTTCACCGCGTGCTGCGCCCGGGAGGGCGCGTGATGCTCTCGCTCGCGAACCTCGATGCACTCGGCCCGAACGCACGGGAGCGCGGGCGCGCGCTGCTCTCGCGGCGCGGTGGCGAGGCGGCCTTTCGCGGGCGGCTCTTCGTCGCGCGCGATCGGCAGGGCTGGGCCGACCTGCTCGAAGGTGCGGGCTTCACCTCGATCGAGAGCGAGCCGGGGCACGAGCCGTTCTGGCTGTGGCTCTCCGCGCGGCGTGCGCGCTCGCTCCCGGATTCGATCTCGCCCCGGCTCACGTTGCTCGTCTGCGGCCTGAATCCCTCGCCCCACTCGGCCGCGTCCGGGATCCCCTTCGCGAATCCGAGCAATCGCTTCTGGCCTGCCGCGGTTCGCGCCGGACTCGTCGAGCGACCTCACGACGCCGCCGGCGCGCTTCGCTCCGGGATCGGCTTCACCGATCTGGTCAAACGTGTGACACCGAGGGCGAGCGCGATCTCGGCGCGCGAGTACGCGCGCGGTGCCGAGCGTCTCGAGCGCCTGATCCGAACCTGGGAGCCGCGCGCGCTGCTTTTCGTCGGTCTCGATGGCTTCCGCCGCGCCCTGGACCCGTCGGCGCGGCCCGGCGTTCTTCGCGGCGGCTTCGCGGGCCGACCCGCCTACCTGATGCCCTCGAGCTCGGGGCGAAACGCTTCGAACTCGATCGCCGAGATCGCGGCGCACATGCGCCGTGCGCTGCGGTTGACGCGAGTTCGCACATCCGGCTGAATCGGGAGCTTCCGGAAGCGCGAGGCAGGCTGGTGCCGCCCTTGGACTTCAAATCCAATGGGGGGTCCGTACACGGGTCCTCGGCGGGTTCGATTCCCGTGCGTTTCCGCCACGATCTCCCTCGCTATACTCGGCGCATGGCATTTCACATCCACTTTCGGGACACACCGCACTCGGACCATCTGCGCAGCGAGTGCGAGAGTTGGGGCGCGGCGCTGCGCAGCGAGTTCCCCGAGACGTCACGCGTCGAGGTCACCGTCTCGCACGACGGCGACGACCACGAAGTCCACGTTCACGTCACCGGGAAGCAGGTCGACGTCGCGTCGAGCGCAAAGAGCCGTGATTCGGTGTTCGCGTCGGCACGCGACGCCTTCGACAAGCTTCACGTTCAGCTTCGCAAGCACCACGACAAGCAGATCTTTCAGCACCGCCGCGACAAGACCTGACCGGGCGCGACGCCGCTTCGCGCTCAGGCGATGATGAAGTGGATCTTCAGGGCGAGGTACATCGAACCCTGGAAGCGGAGCTTCCCCTTCATCACCGCGGTCGGCGCCTTGATCTCGCCCGCGTTCAGCATGCGCCACGTCTCGAGGTCGAGCGTGAGCACGAGGTCGGGCGCGTCGAGCCGGCCCTCGCCCCCGCGGATGCTCCCGTCGGAAAGCTCGAGGAAGAACGGGCCGCCGCCATCGCCGGTGAGCTCGAACTGGATCCGCGAATTCAGACCCGCGATCTTCGCGCGGCGCTCCGGGTCCGAGTTCACCGCTCCGGGAGCCCAGCTTCGAAAGAAGTCGACCGGGGCGATGTCTTCGGGCGGACGCGCGCGCTCAGTCACGCGCAAATTCTATCGCGTGTCTCCGTCCAGAGGGGTGCGGCCGAGGCCGCTCGGCGTCGCGCCGCCCCGCCCCAGGTAGAAGCCCTGCCCGAACTCGATGCCGAGCGAGCGAATCGTCGCGAGCTCCTGAGCGGTCTCGATGCCCTCGGCGATCACGTTCGCACCCATCTTCGCGGCGAGCGACTGAAGACCGCGAAGCACTTCCTGCTTCTCGGGGCTGTCTTCGATGCTGCGCACGAGCGACATGTCGATCTTCAGGAAGTCGGGCTGGAGCTCGAGCGCAGCCTCGAGACTCGAGAAGCCGGCCCCGGTGTCGTCGAGCGCGATCCGGAATCCCAGCCCCGAGAAGTAGTCGATCGCCTCGCGAAAGATCGGGAAGTTGGCGATCGCCTGGCGCTCGGAGATCTCGAGCACGAGATTTCTCGGACCGAGTCCGAGCCCGGCGAGCGTTTCGCGGACGTTCGCGGCCTGGAAGTCGGGATCCTGAATGCAGGTCGGCAGGATGTTGAGAAAGAGCAGCTGGTCCCCATCGATGCCGCGAGCGTTCGCGAGCGCGCGTCTGCGACACAAGCTGTCGAGTTCGTACTCGCGGTCGAAGAGCTCGGCCGTGGCGAAGAGCGCGCCCGGCGACTCGAGGCTCGTTCCGCTCGGGCCGCGCGAGAGCGCCTCGAATCCGAGGATGGCGTCCGTCGGAAGCCGCACGATCGGCTCGAAGACGGTCGTCACGGCCTGCTCGAGCAGGATCCTCTCGAGCATGCCCGCGCGATCTCGCCGGGTGTGCTCCTGTTCGAAGCGGGCATCCTCGAGCGTGATCTCGACGAGGTGGCGAAGCTGTGCCTCGGCGCGTTGGAACGGCCGGTGCAGCACGAAGCCCGTGCCGACCGCGAGCTCCGGCACGCCGTGCAGGTACGGATAGACGACACGCTTCAACCCTTGCGCGGTCCACGCTCGAAGCTCGGCCGCGAGGCGAGGCAGGTCGTGCAGGAAGAAATCCGCATCGCTGCGCAGCCGCGGCATGAACACCAGGAGCTGCTCCTCCTCGAGCGCGCCCGAGGTGAGAATCATCTCGTCACCGACGTCTTCGGACACGAGTGCGGCCACGCGTTCGCTGAACGCCTTGATCACGCCGCGGAACACGCGGGGTCCGTGCAGCCGGTCGATCGCGAGCAGAGGAGATGCGTCGACCAGGAGCAGCCCGAGCGCGCCCTCCTTGACCAATCCACCGCAGATCTCGGAGAGACGTTCGCCGAGCGACGCCATGGGACGGGTACCGTATGGAGCCATCAGCTACGCTCCACTCCGGGACTCGGCATCTGCGTCGTCGTCCGACAAGGGCACTTCGCGAAACCGCTGCATCCTCGAATGGATCGACCATCTGCTGCCGCGGCTTGACGCAAGGATCGTTGCCGACGCGCGGGAGTCGCTAGTCGATCTCGTGGTGAATCAGCTCGTACAGCACGGTGAGCGTGATGTGATTCTCCGACTCACTCTGAACGACTTGCACGACTTGGCACGCCGTGGTCTCGAGGAACTTGTTGAGCTCTTCCTCGAGCTCTTTGGGCAAGCCACGAAAGACCCGACAGCGCAGCGACTGCATGCACCATACCTCCGCGGAAGGGAACTCAGCTCCGCGACACTTCCGGATCGACCGCAAGCGTCCAGGCCTCGATCCCTCCGGTAAGATTTTCGACGTTGCGAAAGCCATTCGAGCGCAGCAGCTGACACGCCCGCCGGCTTCGCCCCCCACTCTTGCAGTGGACCACGATCGGTCGCTCACGATACCGCTCGAGCTCCGGAAGCGATGCCTCCAGACTGCCGAGCGGAATGAGACGCGCCTCGGGAATCCTCGAGAGATCGGCTTCGAACGGCTCGCGAACGTCGAGCAGCAGCAGGTCGTCAGCCGCGTCGAGACGCGCGCGCAGCGCGATCGGCGAGATCTCGGGAACCTCGTCCGCGCTCGCGTCGTCGGGGCGCCCGGCGCAGAAGGCCGCGTAGTCGATCGGTGTCGTGATCGTCGGCTTCTCGCCGCAGACCGCGCAGGCGGGATCCTTCGGCACACGGAAGCGACGAAACTCCATTCCGAGCGCGTCGTAGACGAGCAAGCGACCGATCAGCGGCTCACCCGCTCCGAGCAGAAGCTTCAGCGCCTCCGTCGCCTGAAGCATCCCGATCACGCCCGGCAGAACGCCCAGGACTCCCGCCTCGGCGCAGTTGGGCGCGAGCTCGGGTGGCGGCGGCTCGGCGAACAGGCAGCGGTAACAGGGTCCGGTTCGCGCGTCGAAGACGGACACCTGTCCCTCGAACTTCATCACGCTGCCGTAGACGAGCGGCTTGCCGAGCCAGACGCAGAGGTCATTCGTGAGATAGCGGCTCGGGAACGTGTCGGTGCCGTCGAGCACGACGTCGTAGTCGGCGATCAGTTCGCGCGCGTTGGACGCTTCGAGCTTCAGCGGATGCACCTGCACGTCGACGTCGGGATTCAGCGCACGAAGGCGCGTCGCGGCAACGGACACTTTCGGCTCGCCCACATCGCGCGTGCCGTACAGGATCTGCCGCTGCAGGTTCGAGGCATCGACGCGGTCGAAGTCCACGAGGCCGAGCCGACCGACGCCCGCGGCCGCCAGGTACAGGGCCGCGGGTGAGCCCAGCCCCCCCGCGCCGACGACCAGCACGCTCGACGCGAGCAGCTTCTCCTGGCCCTCGACCCCGACGCCGTCGAGCAGCAGATGCCGCTTGTAGCGCTCGAGCTGCGCGGGTGCGAGCGGACTCATGAACCCGAGGTTAGCACCCTGCTCCGGGCGCCGAAAACGCGCGCGATTACGCGTCCGGAGCCTTCGAGAGATGCAGCGCGATCGTCTCGAGCAGGATCACGCGCTCGATCGGCTTGGTCGCGAACGCGTCGCAGCCCGCTTCGAGGCAGCGCTGCCGCTCGGACGGAAGCGCGTGCGCGGTCAGCGCGATGATCGGTCCGGTATAGCCACTCGCGCGCAGCCGGCGTGTCGCTTCGTAGCCGTCGAGAACCGGCATCTGCACGTCCATCAGGATCACCCGGAACGGACTGCCTTCCTCGACGGCGGCGAGCGCGAGCTCGACACCGACCTCGCCGTTGTCCGCGGTCGTCACGTCGAAGCCAGCGCGCTCGAGGACGTGACGGATCACGCGTTGGTTGTCGAGTCCGTCCTCGACCATCAGGACGCGTCCGCTCGCGCGCAGCGTCGACAGCGCACGGCGCATGCGCCCGGTGCTCGGGGTATCCGATTCCAGCACGTTGCTCTCGCCCGTCGTCTCGTTCACAGGATGCCCCGGAACGCGGACGGTGAACTCGCTTCCCTGCCCGACCACGCTCGTCGCCGTGATCCCGCCGCCGAGCAGCTCGACGATGCGCTTGGTGATCGCGAGTCCGAGTCCGGTGCCGCCGAATCGCCGCGTCATCGAGCTGTCGCCCTGGCGGAACGGCTCGAAGATCTCGACGAGCGCTTCCTGGGAGATGCCGATCCCGGTGTCTTTGACGATGAACTCGAGCGTTCGATCCTCTTGGTCGTAGCGCACCTTCACTCGGACCTCGCCCGCCGCCGTGAACTTCACGGCGTTCCCGACCAGGTTCAGCAGGACCTGCCGCAGGCGAACCGGATCCGAGATGAGCCGGTCGGGGATCGGGCCGTCGAGATCGAGCAGGAGCCGGACGCGCTTCTCGTTCGCGCGGTTGCGGAGCAGGTCGACGACATCGCCGAGGATCCGGGCCGGCGCACATGGCACCTCTTCGATTTCGAGCCGGTTCGCCTCGAACTTCGCGAAGTCGAGGATGTCATTCAGGATCTCGAGGAGGTAGGCGCCGTTGCGACGGATCGTCCGGAGCGCGTCGCGACGCTCGATCTCGGTCGTCGCCTCGTCCTCGAGGAGGATGTCGGTGAAACCGAGGATCGCCGTCATTGGCGTTCGGATCTCGTGACTCATGTTGGCGAGGAACTCGGTCTTCGCCGCGGCCGCCTGCTCGGCCTTTCGCCGAGCACGCTCGAGATCCGCGTTCGCGCGCTCGAGCGCGCGTGCGTAGCCGCGCAGACGTTGCTCCTCCCGACGACGCCGCTCGATGTCGCGGAGTACGACCGTGTGCAGGCGTTTGCCCGCCAGCTCGAACGAGCCGATCGTGACCGACACCGGAACGGTCGTGCCATCGGGAGCATGGGCGGTGAGCTCGAGCTGCGCTCCGGAATCGAACGCGGAGTTCGCATCACCGCAGCCGATCTCGCGCACCGCGCTCTCGAGCGCCGGCAGGAGCTCCGAAAGCGCGGAACCCGCGAGCCAGGCCGGATCGGTCCGGAAGAGCGCGCAGGCCGAAGCGTTGTGGAAGGCGACGGTACCGTCGCTGCGGACCACCACCATCGCATCGCTCATCGATTCGAGAATCCCGCGAGTCAGCGCTTCGCTCTCCTCGAGCTCCGCGGCGAAGCGCATCTGCATCAGCTCGGTCGCCGCGCGCGCTGCGCTGCTGCGAAGGATCGCGGCGTCGTCCGCCGCCGCGGGCAGTCGGCCGTCGTGCATGGCGCTCAGCACGCCGATCACCTGGCCGTCGGCGGCGAAGACGACCGCCCCGGCATAGCCGCGAATGCCCTGCTCGCGCAAGACCGCGTCGTCGGGGAAGACCTCCTGGACTCGATCGCGGAAGACGGCGAACTCCGCACCGATCGCGTCGGCACAGGCGCTGCCGACGAGCGGATACCGGTGTCCGGACGTGACCCTCGTACCGTCCCAGAACGCGATGGTCTCGAGCTGGTCGTCATCCTGCAGGACCGAGAAGCGCGCGAACCGCGTTCCAAGCGCCTGGGCCAGCCCCTTCACCAGCGCCGGAAATAGAGCCTTGCCGCGCGCTTGCGAGGTGTCCTCGAGAAGCACACGAATGCGCTGCTCCGCCTTCCCGTCGGCTGCGGTTCGTTGTCTCATTCGTATCGTTCCGCCAGAGATCTAGTTCGGTCGGCGGCGATCGCCGCTGAACGCCACGGCCCTCCCGAACTCCGGCGTCGGCACGGAGGGCGAGCCGGTGCATCGCTGACCCAGTTGGCGCGGCGGCGTGACACGGGGCGACGAGCGTGCGGTCTCGACTCGCGAAGGTCGCGTTTGCCGGAGGCGGGAATCGAACCCGCACGCCTTTTGGGCACGCGATTTTGAGTCGCGCGCGTCTGCCAGTTCCGCCACTCCGGCCGGGCGCGCAGTCTAGCGCATCGCCTGCTTGACCCTCTCCCCCCTCGCGGGTAGCCTCCGCCGCGACCGACGTGGGGCTGTAGCTCAGCTGGGAGAGCGCCTGAATGGCATTCAGGAGGTCGGCGGTTCGATCCCGCTCAGCTCCACCATCGGCCGAGCGACTCGCTGACACGGTCCGATGCCCCGCGCATACTTCGAGAATGCGCGCGCGCCATCTGACGGAGCCGAGGTAGCCGCGGATGTGCGGGCGGTACACGCTGCACACCGAGAAGGAAGCGCTGGCTGCGCGCTTCGACTTCGATCCCGACGACCTCGAGGCGCTCGCACCTCGCTACAACCTGGCACCTACACAGAATGCGGTCACCGTGCGAACCGATCGGGGCGGCCGCGTGGGCTCGTTCATGCGCTGGGGACTCGTGCCGTCCTGGGCCAAGGCGCTGTCGGGGCTGCCGCAGATGATCAATGCGCGTGTCGAGGGCGTCGAGACCAAGCCCTCGTTCCGGGTGCCGTTCCGCCGCCAGCGCTGCCTGATCCCCGCCGACGGCTTCTACGAGTGGCAGGCGCCGATCCCGCCGGCGAAGCGGAAGATCCCGCACCTGATCGGGCTCGCGAGCGGAGAGGTCTTCGCGATGGCCGGGCTCTGGTCGGTCTGGCAGCCAAAGGGCGTCGAGGACACCGACCCGCTCTACTCGTGCGCGATCCTGACCACCGCAGCGAACGACGCCGTGCGCGGGATCCACGCGCGCATGCCGGTCATCCTGCCGCGCATGTCCGAGTCCGCTTGGCTCGACCCCGAGCTCGACGGGAACGTCGAGGCGTTGCTCGCCCTGCTCGCGCCGATCGACGCCGCCGAACTGCGCGCGCATCCGATCTCGACGCGCGTGAACTCGGTGAGAAACGACGATCCCTCGCTGCTCGCGCTCGCGACGGACGACCCGCAGCTCGGCTTTCTCTAGCGCGCGGCCTCGTCCACCTGCAGCACGACCTTGCCGAAGTGCGCGCTCGATTCGACCCGGTCGTGCGCGGCCTGCGCGTCGCGGAGCGGCAGGACCCGGTCGACGATCGGGCGCAGCGCGCCGCGCTCGAGCGCCGCGCCGAAGCGCGCGAGGAATCCGCGCACGAGCTCGGCCTTCTCGGCGACGGGACGCGCGCGCAGCGTCGAGCCGATGATCGAGAGGCGCTTCGCGAGCAGGATGCCGAGGTTGAGCTCGGCCTTGGCGCCCCCCATGAGCCCGATCAGCACGAGTCGGCCGCCGACGCAAAGGCACGTCAGGTGCTGCGAGAGGTACGGCGCGCCGATCGAGTCGAGAACGACGTCGACTCCCTGGCCTCCGGTCTTCTCCAGAACCGCGGGCGCGAACTCGCCCTTCGAGTAGTCGAGCGCGACGTCGGCGCCGAGCTCGCGGCAGCGCGCGCACTTGGCCTCGCTTCCGGCGGTGACGATCGAGCGCACGCCCGCCTCGCGGAGCAGCTGGATCGCGGCGGTGCCGATGCCGCTGCCCCCGCCGTGCACCAGCGCCCAGCCGCCGGCGGACGCCTGGGCGAGCTGGAACAAGTTCAAGTGACAGGTGAGGAAGACTTCGGGAATGGCTGCAGCTTCGACCAGGGAAATGCCCGAAGGCACAGGCATCACCGAGCCTGCGTCGACGCAGGCCTCTTCCGCGTAGCCTCCGCCCGCGAGCAGCGCCATGACCCTTGAGCCGGGGGCGAAGCTCCGGACCCCGCTCGCGACCTCGAGCACGGTCCCGGCGCACTCGAGCCCGAGCACGGGGGACGCGCCGGGCGGCGGCGGGTAGAGCCCGCGTCGCTGCATCAGGTCGGCGCGATTCACGGCGCTCGCCGCGATCGCGATGCGCAGCTCGCCGGGGCGGAGCTCCGGACGCGGGGCTTCGCCGAGCACGAGCCTGGACGACTTGCCCTCGCCCTCGATCACGATCGCCTTCACTCCGGTCCCTCCCGCAACGCGGAGCCGACATTACTATCCTGCCCGCATGCGCGCGATCGAACTTCTCGGACGCCACTGGCCGGAGCTCGGCCCGCTCGCGCTCGTCGAACTCGACGGCGGCGGCGCGCTCGCCCTCTCCCGCGGCGCCGAGCCGAAGACCTACGCCTACAAGGATCCGAACGAGGACGCCGCGCTTCTCGTCCGGCTGCCCGAAGGCGTGCTGCTCGCGGTCGCCGACGGCTTCAACGGTGTCGAGGCGGCGGAGCGGGTCATCGCGAGGGCGCGCGCGCTTGCGGAGCCGCTCGTGCTCGCGAGTGGCGACGCGTTCTGCGCGAAGGTCCTCGAGCTGCTCGAAGACGTGCGCAGCCGGCTTCCGAGCGGCAGCGAGTCGAGGTCCTGCCTCGTGCTCGCCGCCCTGCGCGGGACGAACTGCGAGCTGGCGAGCTTCGGTGACGCGTTCGCGTTCCGCGCCGGCTCCCCGCTCCCGCTGATGGCGCCGAACACGATTCTCGTCGGCAGCGAACGCGGTCCGCACGGAATCTCTCCGGCCCGCTGGTACACGCGCTTCGAGCGCGCGCCTCGCGAGCGGGTCGCGCTCGTCTCGGACGGCGTGATCAACTTCACGCCCGACCCGTCGCTGATCCCGGGCTCGCTCGCCGGCTTCGCGACGGATCTCGAGTGCGCGCGTGAGCTCGCGCTCGCGGCGCTTCGCGCGGGTGCCGCCGACAACATCTCGGTCGCAGCGTTTGCGGGCGACGCCGGCCTGTGAGAGCTTCGTCCGGGGAGTCGTGATGGCACTCAGGGTCAAGGGAATCCAGCACCTCAATCTGCGCGTCGAGGATCTGAAACGCGCGCGCGATTTCTACGTCGACGCGCTCGGCTTCCGTTTCGCGTTCGCGAAGGGGACGACGCTCTGGATCGAGGCTGGCGGAGATCTGATCGGGCTCACGCAAGGCGACTCCCAGGCCGCAGCCGGGCATCCGGCGCAGCACTTCGGCTTTCGAGTGGACGCGCCGGGCGACGTCGACGCGTGGCTCGAGCAGTTGCGCGCGCACGGCGTCGTTCCCGAGAAGGGACCCTACGATCGCTCCGACGGCCGCTCGTTCTACTTCCGCGACCCCGACGGCCACCTGCTCGAGATCTTCTACGTGGATCCGTCGTTCCTTCCGGAGCCGTCTCGCGCCTGAGACGTCCCGTTCCCGGGACACGCATCGGCAGGCGCACGTGGCGCGGCGCGCATCGCACCCGCCCCGCGCGCGGAGATCGCCGGGAAGCTGCCCGTCCGTGCGACGGCAGCAAGCGCATTCGCGCGCGCAGCTCGTCGGCAGCTCCGCGCAACTCGGTCCCGTCGCTGGGACCGGCCTGCCGGCGGCAATCCGCTCGCAGCATCCACGCAGCTCGAGAGCTTCTCCCGCGCGAAACGTCGGAGGTCCGCGAGCCCGGCGCGCGATCGCGGCGCCGGGCACGAGCCTTGAACTGAACACCGTCCATGTCCGTCCCCTGCGAGCCCGCCGAGAAACCGGGGGTGCTCTTCGTCGATGACGAAGTCAACATCCTGAAGGCCATCGTACGGCTCTTTCGCAAGGAGCCGGTGCGCGTCTACACGGCGAGCTCTGCGGCGCAGGCGCTCGCGATTCTCGAGTCCGAGTCGATCCAGGTCGTCGTCTCCGACCAACGCATGCCCGGCACCCCCGGCGTGAAACTGCTCGCGCTGGTGCGCGAACGCTTCCCGGAGATCGTGCGCATCATGCTGACCGGGTACACCGAGATCGACGTCGCGATCGAGGCGATCAACCAGGGCCAGATCTACCGGCTGATGACCAAGCCTTGGAGCGATCACGAGCTGCGCACCACCGTGCGCCAGGCGCTCGACGATTGGTCGATGCGCGAAGAGATCCGGCGCCTGAATCACATCGCGCAGCTTCAGAACGCGAAGCTCCAGGAGCTGAACCGCTCGCTCGAGCAGAAGGTCGACGAGCGCACGCGTGAGCTTCACCTGAAGAACATCGAGCTGCGCAAGGCGTACCTCTCGACGGTGCGCGCGCTCTCGGAGGCCGTCGACGCAAAGGACCCGTACACGCGCGGTCACTCCGAGCGCGTCGGTGTCTACGCCTCGCGGATCGCGCGAGAGCTCGCCTGCGAGCCGCCGTTCATCGAGCGGATCTACCTCGCTGGATTGCTCCACGACATCGGCAAGATCGGCATTCCCGACGCCATCATCGGAAAGCCCGACCGGCTCACCCCGGAGGAGTACCTGCAGATGAAGCGCCACCCCGAGATCGGCGCGAGGATCCTCGAGCCGGTCGATTTCCTCGCCGACATCGTTCCCTGCGTCCGTCATCACCACGAGTGGTACGACGGCTCGTCGAACGGATACCCGGCGCAGCTGCGCGCGACCGAGATTCCCTACCCGAGCCGGATCATCCTGATCGCCGACACGGTCGAGGCGATGACGTCCGATCGGCCGTACCGCAACGCGCTGCCCTTCGACCGCGTGATCGAGGAGATCGCGCGCTTCAGCGGCACGCAGTTCGATCCCGAGGTCGCGGATGCATTCATCCGCATCGCCGAGCGCGAGGAGGAGTCGTTCATCGAGACCGCGTCGAAGTTCGACATCGAAGCCTTCGTGCGTGGAACCTGGAGTCCCGGATGAGCCCCATCGACGACGACGACGCGGGTGGCGTCGAGGTCCCGCTCGAGCTTCGCGGTGCGTTCGAGAACCCCTTCGAGCTCGCGCGCCTGCGCCGCAACGCCTTCGAGGGCGTGGGCCGTCCCTACGCCAGCGGAATCCTGTACGGCATCGGTCTCTCGCGCGGGCTGCTCGACGGTCTGCGGATCGCACGCCGATTCGGGGCCACGCTCGGCGGCGCGCCGCACCACGCCGGCCCCGGATTGCCGATGGTCTTCCAGCCGGGCCGCACGCGAGCGGATCGTGGCTTCGGCGGTGAGCTCGCGGATTCGGTCGAGGCCGCGATCCACCTGCGCGAGTTCGGTGCCGACGACGAGCCGGTCTGCCACGTGAGCGCGGGCTATGCCTCGGGCTGGTACTCGGCGCTGCTCGGCGAGTTCCAGCTCGTGCGCGAGGTCGGCTGCAGTGCGCACGGGGCGAGGACGTGCACGTTCGAGGCTCGCCCGGTGACGGCCTGGCTCGATGCGCGCGTCCCGTGGGCGATCGAACGACTCGCGTACCTCGACTACGATGCGATGCGGAAGACCGCGCTCGAACGGCTCGCGCAGGATCCCGACGAGGCCGAGGGTTCGATGATGGGAGCCTTCGACCCGCTCTCGCCCGCGGTCCATGTCTGGGGGCCGGTGATGATCCTGCCCTACTCCGGCAGCGCGGATTCTCTCGAAGCGGTCGGCACCATTCTCGGCGATCTCGGGCCGACCGCACTCCGCGTGGCCGTGATCGACTTGACGGGCGCGCGCATCGACCCGCTCGAAGCGAGCGGCCTCCTGCGCCTGCTCGAAGTTCTCGAGGCGCACAAGATCGAGAGCATCGTCGTCGGGCCACCGTGGCTCGCCAATCCGTCCTGGCTGCCGCCTCGTGCGACGCTCTCACTCCCGCTGCGCGCCGCGGACATCTCCGAAGGCATCAGCCTCGCGTTCCAGCTCGCGCGATTCGTCTGAGCGGCATCAACCGAACTGCCGGATCTTCACGCCCGCTTCCCGAAACAGCTCGATCGAGACCTCACCGAGCCGGAAGTGGTAGTCGTAGACGACCTCTTCGAGCCCGGCGTTGATGATCATCTTGGTGCACGTCAGGCATGGACACAGCGTGGTGTAGATCGTGCCGCCTCGGACGGTCACGCCGTGATACGCGGACTGCGTCAGCGCGTTCTCTTCGGCGTGGCTGCACAGGCATTCGTCGAGCCGCGTGCCCGACTCGGCGGCGCCGGAACAGCGCGGGCAGCCCCCCTCGTTGCAGTTGCGGGTACCCCGGGGCGTGCCGTTGTAGCCGGTCGAGATGATCCGCCGGTCGCGCGCGATCACGGCGCCGACCTTGCGTTTGACGCAGTTGCTGCGCGACGAGACGACGCGCGCGATGCTCATGAAGTACTCGTCCCAGGATGGCCGTTCGCGAAACAGGAGTTTGTCTTGCAGCACCTCCCCGAGCTGCTGCGAAAGCTCCTCGAGCGAGCCGTCGTTGCGAAGCGTCTCGTCGGCGAGTGCCTTCACCGCGAGCAGCTGCTGTGCGGCGAGCTCGGGGCTCGCCGAGCTCGCGAGCTTCGAGCGCCTCGAAGGCCTCGAAGGTCGCCGCGTCGCCGCCGCGGGCGCGCTCGCGCGAGCGCTCGAAGCGCACGCGCGGGGAGGCATCGACCCAGATCAGCAGCAGCCCGCCGCTCGCGCGCAGACACTCCACTTCGGCCGGATGGCGGATCGAGTCGATCACGTGGTTTCGGTCGCCGGGCAGGTGCCGCTGGGCGCGTTCGGCCAGGACCGCCGGACCGTGTCGCTCGCGAAGCACGCGGCCACGGTCGATCATGTGCTCTCGGGTCGGCTCGAGGCCCTCGCGCGCGAGATCCTCTCGAATCACGTCCGAGAGCGAGACGGGGTAGAAACCGCGCCGCTCGAGCAGCCGCACGACCTCGCCCTTGCCCGCCGCATTCGGCCCGGCAACTCCGACCCGCATCCGCTCTCCTCCCCTGCGTCGGCAGGGTACCACGCGTTTGCTAGCCTCGGCCGCTCTTCGTCGTGAAGCACACCAGAACGCTCGTCACCGGTGCGGCCGGCTTCGTCGGGTCATGGCTCGTTCCGGAGCTGCTCGCCTCGGGGCGCGTGGCGGTCGGCACCGATCTTCCGGGGCAGTCGCCGTGCGACTCCTCGATCGCGTGGCACGCGTGCGACCTGCGCAGCCCCGGGGCCGTCGCCGATCTCGTCGCCGAGACGGCACCGGACGAGGTCGTGCATCTGGCGGCAATCGCCTCGCCGAGCCAGGTCGAGCGCGAGCCGATCGAGGGGTTGCGCGCGAACTACCTCGCGCTCGATCACCTGCTGGTCGCCCTTCGCGAGCACGCCCCTCGCGCGCGCCTCCTCTTCGTGTCGACGGGCGAGGTCTACGGACTGGCCGCGTCGGCCACGGCACCCTGGCGCGAGAGCGATCCGCTGCGGCCGATGACGGCGTACGCCGCGACCAAGGCGGCGGCCGAACGGCGCGTGCTTCTCTCGTGCGAGTCGGACGGGCTCGACGCACTGATCGCGCGCCCGTTCAACCACACCGGCCCCGGACGACCGCCGATCTACGCCGAGTCGTCGTTCGCCGAGCAGATCGCGCGCATCGAGCGAGGCCTTCAGGAGCCCGTGCTTCGCGTCGGCAATCTGGCCGCGGAGCGCGACTTCAGCGACGTGCGCGACGTCGTCCGGGCCTACACGACGCTGCTCGAGCGCGGCGATCGCGGCGCCGCCTACAACGTCTGCTCCGGCCGCGCGCGGCGCATCGGAGAGATCCTCGAGCTTCTCGTCGCGTGCTCGTCGGCGCAACCGCGGATCGAGATCGATCCCGATCGCTGGCGCCCGCTGCCCACGGGCCGTCGCTCGCTCGCGGGTGACGCCAACCGGATGCGCGCCCTCGGCTGGCGCGCGGCTCACTCGCTCGAGGACACCCTCGACGCGTTGCTCGACGGCTTCCGGGCGTCCCTGTGAAGCAAGAGACGCGCGCACCAGGTCTCGCCCGACTGAACTTCGGTCAGCTCGCGCACGCAGCGCCAGTCGGAATTCGAGAGCGCAGCGCCGAGTCGCGAGCGCTCGCTCTCGAGCTGACCGGAGAGCACGAGCGCGCGCCGCGAGCGCAGCTCGAGCGCCGGCAGACACGGCAGGAGCTCGTGCAGGAGCAGATTCGCGACGACGACGTCGAAGCGGGCGTTCGCCGCGAGCGCGTCGAGCCCTCCGCAGTACAGCGACAGAGGCAGCCGGTTGTGCACGCGATTCTCGGCCGCGTTCTCGATCGCGATCGGATCGGTGTCGAAGCCGAGCGCGCGCGTGGCGCCCATCCGCAACGCGGCGAGCGCGAGAATGCCGCTGCCGGTGCCGACGTCGAGAACCGAGTCCCCCGGCGAGAGCGAAGCGAGCAGGAGCTCGAGCGCGAGACGCGTCGAGGCGTGCTCGCCCGAGCCGAAGGCCTGCTGCGGGTCGATCACGAGCTCCGGCTCACCCGCGCTCGCACAGAAGCTCGGCCGGATCCAGAGACCCGCGACGCGTCTCGGCGCGAGCCCGCTACGCCACTCGCGCTCCCAGTCGGAGTCGGGAACGGGCTCGGGACCCGACACCGAAATGCGACGATCCGGATCCGCGAGGGCCAGCACGTCGGCGCCGGCCGCGTCCGCCCCCGACTCGAAGTAGGCCAGCAGCCCGACCTCGCGCTCCTCGACGCCGAGGGTGCCGAGCGTTGACAGCTCGGCGATCAGCTCGTCGATCCGGTCGGCCGGCGCCTCGATCCGGAAGACGACGAATCCGCTCCGCCCTGCTCGTGGTCGCATTCCTCTTCGCCTCTCCTGCCCGGTCGAACGCCGAATCGAGCTTCGCGTATCTCGCGCGTCTGGGCGCGGGGCAGGCGCGACTCCTGCTCTCGCGCGAGCGCGCCACCCCGGAGCTCGTCGCCTCGCTCGACCCCGCCGAACAGAAGGCCTGGGCGACCCTGCGCCGCGCCCTCGAGTTCGGAGAGTCGCTCGGACTCGCGCGCACGACAAGCTACCGCGATCTCGTCGGCGGCCGCGAAAGCGGGCTCGTGCACGTCGTGACGGCCGCGCCGGCGAACCGGGTCGAGGCGATCACCTGGTGGTTTCCGATCACCGGTCGCGTCTCGTATCGCGGCTACTTCCAGAAGGAGCGCGCGGTAGATTTCGCGGCCGATTTGGAGCGCGAAGGCTACGACACCTACGTTCGGCCGGCCCCGCTGTACAGCACGCTCGGTTGGTTCGACGATCCGGTCCCGCGCGCCGTTCTCTCGTGGCCGGAGTCCGACCTGATCGACACGTTCCTGCACGAGCTCGTCCACCAGACGACCTTCGTCGCGGGCGACATCGCCTACAACGAGGCGCTCGCGACCTTCATCGCGCACCGCGCGACGCTGGCCTTCCTGGTGGACGATCCCGAAACGCGCCAGCGCGTCGAGGCCAGCTTCGCGGACGAGCTCGAGTTCGCGAACCTGCTCGAAGGGCTGCGTTCCGAGCTCGAGCGCGTCTACGCCAGCGTCGACGACCCGGACCGGGCGCGCGCACTCCGCGCCCCGGTCTTCGCGCGCTTCCAGACGGAGGTCTACCCGTCGATGACCTGGCGCTCGAAGCGGTATGCGCGCTTTCCCGAGCTCGCGCTCTCGAATGCCTGGCTCGCCGCGCACCGCGCCTACGTCGGTCTGCTGCCCTGCTTCGCTGAGGAGCTCGCCGGGCTCGGCGGGGATCTCGCGACGTTCGTGCGCGCGCACCGGGACGAGCCCGGCCGCCGCTCCGCAAACTGCGGCACCGCGGAAGGGTTGGAGTGATGCGTCCCGGAGCGCGCCCCTTCGTCTTCCTGGACCGCGACGGCACCCTGATCGAGGAGCGGGAGTACGCCTGGCGACCCGAGGACTACGCGGCACTTCCCGGCGCGCACGAGGCGGTGACGAGACTTCGCGAGGCGGGCTTCGGTGTCCTCGTCGTGACCAACCAGTCGGGGATCGCGCGCGGGATCTTCAGCGCGGCCGATCACGACCGTTTCGCCGCACGGCTCCTGCGCGACTTCGAGGCGAATGACGCGAAGCTCGACGGCTACTACGCCTGCCCGCACGCGCCCGACGACGGCTGCATCTGTCGCAAGCCCGGCACCGGACTCGCGCTTCGCGCCATGCGAGAGCACGAGATCGACCTGTCGCGAAGCTGGGTGATCGGGGACAAGGACAGCGACATCGGGTTCGCGCGCAACCTCGGCTGTCGCGCGGTGCTGGTCCTCACCGGACACGGCGCCTCGCACGTGGAGCGGGTGCCGTCGGGAACACCGATCGCTCGCGACCTGCCCGACGCGCTGTCGCGATTCGTGCTGGCGAACGCACCCGCTCAGTCCGAGAGATAGCGCCAGAGGATCAGTCCCGCCGCGATCACCATCAGCAGGTTCAAGAGGCGATTGATGCGTCGCCAGTGCGCCGCCCGCTGCGCGCGCCACTCCGCGAGCTCCATCCCGTCCGGTCGCTTCGCCATCGCACGAGTCTACCAGTCAATCTCGAAAGGGTCGGGTGAGCCAGGGCACGACCAGGGGCCCGGGCTCGCCGAGCACCACCTCGACCGCACCGTCGGCGCGCGTCTGCCAGAGCGAGATCGATCGCGCGCGGACCCGCTCGCGAACGCGCGCGTGCGGAAGCGGCGTTCGCGCGCGGCGACCGGCCGACGCGATCGCGATCTCGGGCGCGAGCGCGTCGAGGAAGAACGGATCACTCGACGTCGCGCTGCCGTGGTGGCCGAGCTTGAGCACGCGGCAGGGAGAAGCCGTGCGCGCGAGCACGCGTTCGACGCCCGCGGGGGCATCGCCGGAGAGCAGCGCGCAGACCTGCGAAGTTTCGACGCGCAGGACGAGCGAGCTCGCGTTGCTGTTCCGCGACAGGAGCTCGGCGGGAGGCCAGAGCGCGCTCATCGTCAGGTACGGCGCCGCGAATCGCTCGCCGGCGGAGACGATCCGCACGGGCACCGAGCGCCGGGAAGCGACCCGACGAAGCCGACGAAGCGCGCGCGTCTCGAGCGACTCGCGCGTCGTCCAGAGCTCCTTCACGGGCAGGGCCGCGAGCACGGCTTCGGCTCCGCCGACGTGATCGAGGTCCGCGTGGGTCAGCACGATCGCGTCGAGCCTGCGAATGCCTTCCGCCCGAAGCGCGGGGAGCACGATCGCGCGGCCGGCGTCGAAGTCGGCGAAGCGCGTGCCCGTGTCGATCAGCCAGGCCTGCGACCCGGCGCGAAGCAGGATCGCGTCGCCATGACCGACGTCGAGAAAGAGCAGGCTCGGCTTCGCGACCTCGCGGTTCTCGGCACGAAGGGCGCCCGGCGACGCGAACGACGCGACGGCGAAGAGCGCGATTGCGATCGCACGCCGGCCGAGCGCGAGTGCACGCAGGCCGAACCCCAGAACCGCGAGCAGAAGCGCGAGCGCGACCGGATCACGCGGGCCGGCCAACAGGTCGGGACTCGCGCAGAGCTCGAGCAGACGGAGGCCGAGCTCGGCCGAGCCGCGCGCGATCGTGAGCAACCCCTCCGCCGAGCCACCGAAGAGACCGGCCGCGAGCGCAAGCGGGACGACCCCCGCGGAGAAGTACGGGACGGCCAGGGCGTTGGCGACGAGCCATGCGGCGGGGAGCGGCGCACCCATCGCGGCGGCGAGCGGTGCGGTCGCGAGACCGGCCGCGAGCGAGACGTGAACCGAACCGCGAAGCCAGCCCGTCGGCGGACGCCAGAGCAGAAGGCCCGTCACCGCCGTGAAGGAGAGCTGGAACGAGGGCTCGAAGAGCGCGGCTGGATCGAGCGCGAGCACGCACAGTGCGGCGAGCGCCAGCGCATTCCACGCCGCTGAACGCCGACCGCCGACGCACGCGACCCCGGCCGCGAAGGCCATCGCCGCGGCGCGCAGCGTCGGTGGCCCGAGGCCGCAGAGCGCCGCATAGCCGAGGCCAGCCGTGACTCCGGCCACGAGTCCGATCGCGCCCGCGCCACGCAGCACCGGGAGCCAGCGGAACCGGCGCAGGCCGAACGCGACGCCCGCCGAAACGAGCCAGACGACGAAGACCACGTGCGCACCCGAGACCGAGAGCAGGTGCGTGGTGCCCGAGGCCGCGAAGACCGCGCGCAGCGGATCGTCGAGCCGGCTCGTGTCGGCGGTGGCGAGGGCGCGGAGAAGCGCACCGCTGCGCGGGCCCTGCACGTGCTTCGGGTCGAGTCGCTCGCCGACCGCGCGCCGCGCGCGCTCGAGGCCCGCCTCGACCCCGCGCGGCGTGGGCGCGATGCGCGTCAGCGCCCGGTCGTCGACACGCGCGATGCGGTGCACGCCCCGGCGCGCGAGCCGGCGTCGGACGTCCGAACCCCCGGGATTGGTCGCGGGTCGCACGCGCTCGAGCTCCACGCGCGCGAGCGCGCGTTCGCCGGGAACGAGCTCGCACGCCTCACCCGCCCCGCGAAGCTGCGCCCGCCCCGGACGCGGACCGTGAACGTACACCGACAAGCGACAGCCCGTCGCGCTGCGCTGCGGCGCCTCGAGCGCGGTCAGGGCGACGGGCGTGCGCACGACCTCGGGGACCGGCGCGTGCAGCCGCAGTCCGAGGGCGAGCAGGCCCAGACCGATCCCGAGAAGCACCTCCCCCGCGGGGGCGCCTCGACGACGCCTGCGCAGTCCCCAGGCGACGAGACCGACGAGCGCCAGCGACGCTCCGAACACGGGCACGAGCTCGAGCCGATCTTCGAGCGCGATGCCGAATGCGAACGGGAGCGCGAGCGAGAGGAGCGGCGCGCGCGCGGGAAGCTCCACGGCGAGGACCTCGCCGGGACCGGGGCTTCGGGGTGTCGGACCGAGCTAGTGAAGAACTCGCGCGACTTCGGGCGCACCGAGCTGGGTTCGGAGACGATCGAGAAACACGGTCACCACTTTCAGCGACTCGTCGATCTTCTTCATCTCGGTCACGAACTGACCCACCAGGACCTGCGCCTCGTGCAACGCCTTGTCCTCGACCGGAGGAAGCGCGCGGTAGGCCGCGGCCAGGCACTCCATCAGCTGCTCCCAATCGTCCGAGCTCGGCCGACTCTGAGCGACCTGGTCGAAGACCGGGACGAACTGCTCGGCAAAGAGCGGGCTCACTCCGTACCGACCCTCCAGCACCTCGACGATCTTCTTGTGAAACGGTGACATGGACGGAACACAGAGCAAATCGGATGCCAATTCGGCTTCTCCTCGTTCACTTGGCGAATTGCGCAGCTCTTGCGGGAGCTTGACTCGATCCCTGCGCAGGGGCGCCGGAGCCTCGACCCGCGTACCGCGCGGAATCGCATTCTCTCCACGGGGGATTTCGCTTCTCATCTCGAGCGGGCGGGGACTCCTGCGGCTTGCGCGCGGGTCTCGAGCTCGTCGAGCTGGTGCTGGAGCTTCGCCTCTTCGCGATCGAGGCGTTCGAGGTACCGCTGAGCCTGGGTCTCGGACTCCGGGGGTACCGCCTCGCGCGCCCTGCGCAGCGCCGCGAGCTGCTGATCGATCTGCCGGAACCGCTTGCGCCAGGTGTCCTCGGCGACGCCGCCGTAGACGCCATCGACCGAACCGGGCTCGAGCTCGGTGAGCCGCAGCTCGCCCAGCGCGGGATCGATCGCGACGCGGAAGCGGTTGAAGAACGGCATGCCGAGCAGCCCGGAGCTCATCGTGTCGAGCACCGCCATCTCGACGTTCTCGGCGAAGAGCGTGCCGATGCGGAGCGAGGCGATCGTCACGACCGGAACGCGCATCGGATCGCCCGAAACGCCGACGATCGAGATTCTCGGCGTGTCCTCGTCGATCTCCACGCCGAGCTCATCCGCGGCCCAGCGCGGAAGCGTGTTCAGCGACGCCCCGGTGTCCGCCTTGAAGTTGCAGGGCAGCCGGTCCTCGAGGGTGACGTCGAGGCTGATCTCGTGGCCGGAGCGCTGGAAGTGCAGGAGGTGCACGCCCGTCGATGCGACGCTCGGTCGGACCCGGCCGAGCTCCCGGACGCCCGACGGATCGACGCTCGCCGGTGGGGCGTCGCCGACGTCGGCGCGAGCGCGCGGATCTTGCGGCTCGATCGTGACCGACTGGCCGGTCGGCACCTTTGCGCCATCGTCGGTGACGTGAACCCGGCCGTGCTCGTCGGTCCACTGGTAGAGCTCGGCGCGAGCGCCCGCGGCCTGCAGCCAGATGCCCAGGCAGGCCAGCGCCGCGATAGTGAAGCTGCGCATGATTCCTCCCCGGAGCGGATCAGTCCGGGTCCGTGTCCCCGGATCCATCGGCGGCGGCGCTGGCGTTCTTGACCGGCCTGTCCGCAGGGGGAGCGGCCGCTTCGGCGGGCCGGAAGAAGCCGTGCACGACGGCCGCATCGGCCTTGCTCAGCTTGGGCACGGCCTCGAGCGCCTCGAGGGAGGCGAGGCGAACCTTCTCGAGGCTGCCGAGCGTGCGCAGGAGCGCCCGCCGCTTCACGGGCCCGATGCCGGGCAGCTCGTCGAGGATCGAGCGCAGCTGGGTCTTCTTGCGCAGCTCGCGCTGGTAGGTGATCGCGAAGCGGTGCGACTCGTCGCGAATCCGCTGCAGCAGGAGCAGTGCGGACGAGTCGGGCGGGAGCAGGACGGGGTCCTTCACGCCGGGCAGGAAGAGCTTCTCGCGCTTCTGGCCGGCGTGACGCAGCACGCGCGTCGAACCCGGTGTCTCGTCGCGCTCCTTGGCCAGGGATGCGAGCGCGACTCCCTCGACGCGGAGATCCACGAAGAGCGCGCGCGCGGCGTTGAGCTGACCCTTTCCCCCGTCGAGCAAGAGCAGATCCGGGGGCGGATCGCCCTCCTGCTTCTCGAGGCGACGGCGCAGCACTTCGCGCATGGCGCCGTAGTCGTCGCCGGGCAGGGTCTCGCGCAGCTTGTAGCGGCGGTAGCCGTCCTTGTGCGGGCGGCCATCGACGAAGACCACGCGCGAGGCGACGCCGAGCGTGCCCTGCAGGTGCGAGACGTCGTAGCACTCGACGCGCGTAGGCCGCTTCTCCATGCGCACGGCCTCGCGCAAGCTCTCGAGCACGGCCTCGATGTTCTGCTCGCGTCGCCCGCGCTCGGCCAGCGCCAGCTCCGCGTTCCGCGTCGCGAGCTCGACGAGCCTCCGCCTCTCGCCGCGCTTGGGAACGACCACGTCCACCGCGTGACCCGCGCGTTCACGCCAGTGCTCCTGGAACGCCGCTTCGAGCTCGGCGCCGAGCTCGAAGGGCACGAGGACCTCGCGCGGGATCTCGCGCTCGGCGGCGTAGAACTGCCCGAGAAACGAGCCGAGCGCCTCGACGTCGTCGCCCGCGACGTCGCGGAACTCGTAGGCGTTTCCGCCGGCGAGCTTGCCCTGGCGCACGTGCAGGACCTGGAACTCCAGCCGCGGCCCGTCGCGCGCGACGCCGAAGACGTCGCGATCGACGAACGTGCGCGAGACCATCGCCTGCGATTCGACCGTGCGCTCGATCGCGCGCGCGCGATCGCGCAGACGGGCGGCCTCTTCGAAGCGCTCGGCGGCCGCGGCCTCGTCCATCCGCTCGCGCAGCTCGCCGAGCAGGTCGCCCGCCTTGCCGCGCAGGAGCAGCGTCGCGCCCGCGACCAGATCGGCGTAGGCCTCGTCGGCGATCCGGCCGACGCAGGGCGCCGAGCAGCGGCCCACCGAGTGCTCGAGGCAGGGCCGGCCCTGGCGCCGGTAGCTGCGCAGGACCGGATCGGCACAGGTTCGCAGCGGAAAGATCCGCTGCAGCGAGTCGAGCGTCTCGCGCAGCGAGGTGCTCGACGTGTACGGCCCGAAGTAGAGCGCACCGTCGCGCGCGAAGCTCCGCGTCTCGGTGAAGCGCGGGTACGCTTCGCGAGGATCGAGTCGCAGCGCGAGGTAGTTCTTGTCGTCGCGCAAGCGCACGTTGAAGCGCGGCTTGTGCTTCTTGATCAGCGCGTTCTCGAGGAGAAGCGCTTCCTTCACGTTCGAGGTGACGACGACGTCGACGTCCGCGACCCGCGCGACGAGGAACGGCACCTGATGGCGGCCATCGCCGCCCTTGCTGAAGTAGCTGCGCACGCGCGCGCGCAGGCTCTGCGCCTTGCCGACGTAGAGGACACGCCCGGCACCGTCCTTGAACAGGTAGACGCCGGCCTCGATCGGCAGTCCGGCAATGCGCTCCTCGAGCGCGCTCACCGGCGCCCTCGCCCTCCGCGCCCGCGGGGCTTCGGCGCGCGCGCGACGCGCGGCCCCGCCTCGTACCCCGCGAGAAGCGCACCCTCCTCGAGCCCCTTGATCCGGTCGCGGATCTCCGCGGCGCGCTCGAAGTCGAGGTCCTCCGCCGCCGTTCGCATCTCCGCGCGGAGCTTCTTCACGAGCGCGCTGAGCTCGTCCGGGGAGGCGTCGAGATCCGCGGCCTTCGAGACGGTCACGTAGTCGGCTTCGTACAGGCTCTCCGAGAGCGAGGTGATCGCGCTCTCGACCGTGCGCGGGGTGATCCCGTTCACGCGGTTGTACTCGCGCTGCACCTCGCGGCGCCGGTTCGTCTCGGCGACCGACGCCTGAATCGATCGCGTCTCGACGTCGGCGTAGAGCAGGACCGTGCCGCGGATGTTCCGCGCCGCGCGGCCCATCGTCTGGATCAGCGAGCGTTCCGAGCGCAGGAAGCCCTCTTTGTCGGCGTCGAGGATCGCGACGAGCGAGACCTCCGGCAGGTTCAATCCCTCGCGCAGGAGATTGATCCCGACCAGCACGTCGAACTCGCCGTTGCGCAGGTCGCGCAGGATCTCCGTGCGTTCGATCGTCGGGATCTCCGAGTGCAGGTAGCGTACGCGGATGCCGACGTCCTGGTAGTAGTTCGTCAGCTCTTCGGACATGCGTTTGGTGAGCGTCGTGACGAGCACGCGGTCGCCGATCTCGACGCGTTTGCGGATCTCGCCGAGCAGGTCCTCGACCTGGTTCTTGGCCGGGCGTATCTCGATCTCGGGATCGATCAGTCCGGTCGGCCGGATGATCTGCTCGACGACGATCCCGCCGCTCTTCTCCAGCTCGTATTCCGCCGGAGTCGCGGAGACGAAGACCACCTGGCCGACGCGCTGCTCCCATTCCTCGAAGCGCAGCGGGCGATTGTCGAGCGCCGACGGCAATCGGAATCCGTAGTCGACCAGCGTCTCCTTGCGGCGCCGATCGCCGCGGAACATCCCGCCGATCTGCGGCACGGTGACGTGGCTCTCGTCCACGAAGCACAGGAAGTCCTTCGGGAAGTAGTCGATCAGCGTGTACGGCGGCTGGTTCTCGACGCGTCCGTCGAGCCAGCGCGAGTAGTTTTCGACGCCGTGGCAGAAACCCATCTCGGAGAGCATCTCGATGTCGTACATCGTGCGCTGCTCGATCCGCTGCGCCTCGAGCAGCTTGTTCTCGCGCCGGAAGGTCGAGAGACGCACGTCGAGCTCCCCGCGGATGCCCTCGATCGCCTGCTTCAGCCGCTCCTGCGTCTGCACGTAGTGGCTGTTCGGGAAGATGACGGCGCGCTTCGGACGCGACAGCACGAGCCCGCGCAGCGGATCGATCTCGGAGATCTGATCGACGTCGTCGCCGAAGAACTCGATCCGGATCGCGCGCTCGTCCTCGTAGGCGGGAAAGACCTCGACGACGTCGCCGCGGACGCGGAACGTGCCGCGGTGGAAGTCGAAGTCGTTGCGGTCGTAGAGCATGTCGACGAGCTTGCGTGTGAAGTCGTCACGGGCGAGGCGTTGGCCCTGCTCGACGAACGCGTGCATCTCGCTGTAGGTCTCGGGCGAGCCCAGCCCGTAGATGCACGAGACGCTCGCCACCACGATCACGTCGCGGCGCGAGAGCACCGACCTCGTCGCGGAGTGACGCAGCTTGTCGATCTCGTCGTTGATCGACGAGTCCTTCTCGATGAAGGTGTCGGTCGTCGGCAGGTAGGCTTCGGGCTGGTAGTAGTCGTAGTACGAGACGAAGTACTCGACCGCGTTCTTCGGGAAGAGCTTCTTGAACTCACCGTAGAGCTGCGCCGCGAGCGTCTTGTTCGGCGCCATGATCAGCGCCGGGCGATCGAGCTTCTCGATCACCCAGGACATCGTCGCGGTCTTTCCGCTACCGGTGATCCCGAGCAGCGTCTGATGGTTCAGGCCGCGCGCGACCCCATCCACGAGCTCTTCGATCGCGCGCGGCTGGTCGCCGAGCGGCTCGTAGTCGGAGACCATTTCGAAGTCAGGCACGGCGCCAGCGGCTCCCCTGTGGCGAATCCTCGATCAGGATGCCGCGCGCCTTGAACAAGTCGCGGATCTCGTCGGCGCGCTTCCAGTTCTTCGCCGCGCGCGCCTGGTCGCGTTCGAGCGCGAGCGCGTCGAGCTCCGCATCGCTCTCGACGCGCTCCTCGCGCGCCTCCGACAGACCGAGCGCGAGCACGGCGTCCCACTCGCGGAGCAGCGCGTGCTTCAGGCGACCGCCGAGCGTTTCGCTGCGCAGGGCTTCCCAGACGACGGCGAGCGCGCGAGGGGCGTTGAGGTCGTCGGCGAGCGCGGCGCGGAAACGCGCCCGCAGCTCGTCCGCGACCTCGGCACCGAAGTCCGCGGTCTCGTCCGCGAGCTCGGCGGCGTGGCGAAGCAGCTTGCGCCAGGCGGTCTGCGCGCCGCGGATCGCGTCGTCGGAGTAGCCGAGCTGCTGGCGGTAGTGGCCCGAGAGCAGGAAGTAGCGGAACGCGAGCGGGTCGAAGCCCTGCGCGATGAGCTCGTCGAGGTTCAGCACACTGCCGCCCGTCGACTTCGAGATCTTCGAGCCGTCGAACATCAGCCATCCGCCGTGCATCCAGATCCTGACCCACGGTCGCACGCCGAGCGCGTTCTCGGTCTGCGCGATCTCGTTCGTGTGGTGCACGGGAATGTGGTCCGAGCCGCCGGTGTGGATGTCGAACCGGGTACCGAGGTGCTTCACGCTCATCGCCGAGCACTCGATGTGCCAGCCGGGAAATCCGCGTCCCCACGGGCTCTCCCACTCCATCTCGCGGCGCGCGCCTTCGGCGGCGGAGAACTTCCAGAGCGCGAAGTCGGCGGCGTTGCGCTTTTCGGTCGCACCCTCGATCCGCTCGCTCGTCGCCTGCGCGGCCAGGTCGAGCCGCGCGAGCTCACCGTAGTGCGGATCCTTCGAGACGTCGAAGTAGATCCCGTCGGAGACGCGGTAGGTGAAGCCCTTCGCCTCGAGCGCGCGGATCATCTCGATCTGCTCGGCGATGTGGTCGGTCGCCTTGCACCAGACATCCGGGGCCCGGCAGTGGAGCTTCGCGAGGTCGTCCTGGAAGACTCCGGTCCACTGGGCGGCGATTTCCCAGGCCGAGCGCCTCTGCTCGCGCGCCGCCTTCTCGAGCTTGTCGTCGCCACTGTCGGCGTCGCTCACCAGATGCCCGACGTCGGTGATGTTGATGACGTGCCGCACCTCGAAGCCGAAGATACGCAGCGATCGGTTCAAGAGATCCGCGAAGACGTAGGTGCGCAGATTGCCGAGATGCTGGCGTGCGTAGACGGTGGGACCGCAGCTGTAGACGCGAACGAGCGGAGGTTCGATGGGCGAGAGCGGCTCCTTCCTGCGCGTCAGCGTGTTGTACAGCCGGAGCTCGCTCACGGATCCCTCCGCGCGAGCAGGACGATCGCCTGCGCGGCGATGCCCTCCGCGCGGCCGATCGCGCCGAGGCCGTCGGTGCTCTTGAGCTTCAGGTTCACGCGCGCAGCCTCGACGCCGAGCTGCTTCGCGAGGCTCTCCTCGATCTGCTCGCGAAATGGCGAGAGCCGCGGCTCTTCGGCGATCAGCGTGGCATCGACGTTCGAGATCGCGAGCCCGGCACCTGCAACACGGCGCATGATCTCGCCGAGCAACAACGCCCCCGAGGCATTCCGCCAGCGCTCGTCCGACGAGGGGAAGTGCGTGCCGAGATCCCCGCCGCCGAGCGCGCCGAGCAGAGCGTCGCCGACCGCGTGCGAGAGGACGTCCGCGTCGGAGTGGCCCTCGAGCCCGCGCCCGTGCGGAATTCGCACCCCGCCCAGAACGAGCGTGCGGCCCGACACCAATCGGTGAACGTCGAAGCCCTGGCCTATGCGCATCCGCCCTCCGCGCGACGCGCGAGCAGGAGCTCCGCCCGGGCCAGGTCGTCCGGATGCGTCACCTTGAAATTCTCGGGACGGCCCGCGCAGGTCCGAACCTCGACGCCGAGCCGCTCGACCAGGGAGGCGCAGTCCGTTCCCTCGAAGCCGTCGCGCTCGGCCTTGTCGAGCGCCTCGCGCAGGATCCGTACCCGGAACGCCTGGGGGGTCTGGGCCAGTCCCAGCCGCGCGCGCTCGAGCGTTCGCTCGACTCGCGCGCCGTTCTCCGCGAGCCACTTCGTCGTGTCGCTCGCCGGAACCACCGGCAGCGCGGCCCCGGTCGCCTCGGCCGCGCGCAGGACCGAGCTCGCGTCCGATGGCTCGACCAGGCAGCGGGCGGCGTCGTGGACGAGTACCCATTCCAGATCCGGACGAGCCGCGGAGGCACGTGCGAGCCCGCGCGCGACCGAATCCTGCCTTCGCGCTCCACCCTCGATCGGAGCGAGCCACTCCGCCGATGTCGGCGTCGGGATCTGCGTGCCGGGCGGGAGCACGGGCTGAATCACCGCGACTTCCGGGCAGCGCGAGAGCGCCCCGGCGCTCCACTCGAGCAGGGTTCGCCCGCGCAGGCGGACGAGCGCCTTCGGAAGAGCTTGACCCAGGCGAGTGCCCTGCCCGGCTGCGAGCAGAACGACGAGCGCGCGCATCGCGGCACTATAGCGTTCGCGCGGTAGACTGACGGCTTCGAGAATTCCGGACCGGAGACCTCGCGATGCCGCCACTTCCCGCACAGACCGAGCTGGTCGTCCGACGGCCATCCTTCGACCTCGGGTCCGACCTTCCGCACTACTGGCACGGCGCAGGGCCGTTCGCGACGCACTTCCTGAACTCGCTCTCGTCCGTCTTCCCCGACGGCGAGGCGTTCTTCGTGCGGTCCGTCGCGCACTTCCGCGACCGGATCGACGACCCCGAGCTCCAGCGGGCGATCCAGGGCTTCGCCGGTCAGGAAGCACAACACAGCCGGCAGCACAGCCGGCACGTCGAGCTGCTGGTCGACCAGGGTTACACCGCGCTGGTTCGGTTGAACGCGATGGCGGACCGGGGCATGCGCTTCGGAAACCGTCACTGGCCGAGGTTCTCGCTCGCGAGCACGGCCGCGATCGAGCACCTGACCGCGCTGCTCGCGCGCCGGGTCCTGCGCGACGAGGCGCGCTTCACCGCGCCGATGGAGCCACGCATGGCCGCGCTCTGGCGCTGGCACGCCGTCGAGGAAGCCGAGCACAAAGCGGTCGCCTACGACGTTCTCCAGCGCGTCGCCCCGAGCCGGCTGCTGCGCTCCTTCGCGTTGATCCTGAATACACTCGGGCTCGTCTTCGAAATGCTGGCGCGTACGCTCTACATGCTGTGGGTGGACGGCGTGCTGTTCCGGAAAGGCACGCTGTCGAACGGCTGGAGCTTCCTGTTCGGACGCAACGGGCTGTTGCGAGGCCACGCTCGCGACTACACCGCCTGGTTTCGGCGTGGCTTCCACCCGAACGAGATCGACGACCGGCCGCTGATCGACGCCTGGAACCGCGAGCGAACCACCCTAACGAGCGAGTGAGCGCCGCTACTTGACCGCCGCGCGGATCGACGCCTCGATCTCGTCGATCCCGGTCGCCTCGGCGGCCGCGAGCTCCTGAACGAGCAGCGAGCGCGCGTTCTCGAGCAGCTTGCGTTCGCCGAAGCTGAGCTCCTTGGTGTGCTGGAGTCGGAGCAGGTCACGGAGCACCTCGGCGGTCTCGAAGATCGTGCCGAGCTTCAGCTTCTCCTGGAGCTCTCGGAACTGGCGACTCCAGGCGATGCCGACGCGCGCCTTCGTGCGCTTGCGCTCCTTCAGGATCTTCCAGACACGCTGCGCCTCGACCCGCTCGATCGGTGGGCGGAGTCCCACCTCGGTGATCCGGTCGCGCGGGATCAGGATGCGGCTCTCGTCGTCGAGCTTTCGCAGCACCAGGAACTCGAGCTTCTGCCCGCCGATCTCGCGGATCTGCAACGCCTCGATCCGGGCCACCCCATGACCCGGATAGACGGCGAGTTCGCCGACTTTCGCGACCCACTTCCTGGCAGCTGTGGCCAACCTGCACCCCGACCCACGCTCTGACCGAGAACTGCCGCCACTCTACCATTTGCAGGTGCTGAGCCGGGTTCCGTATCGCACTTGCAACGGCTCTGCGCGCGGACGTAAGGTGATGACCGGTCGTTCAGCTCACTGGACGGCGTTTCAAACGACTGACCCCTACTTCACCTCCGGGACCGACGATGCCGCAGACCCGCGTGGGTCGAACCAAAGAGGAGGTCCTCAAGGACTTCCGCACCGACGAGATCGTGCAGGCCGCACGTCGCGTGATCGCGACGCTCGGCTTTGCGGACGCGTCGATGGAGCGCATCGCCCACGAAGCCGGAGTCGCCAAGGGCACGATCTACCTCTACTTCCGAAACAAGGAAGAGCTGCTCGCCCACGTCGCAGACCACGGATTCGCGGTCATGATGGAGCGCGCCCGCACGGCATCGGCGCGCGAGCGCAGCGCGGAGCGCAAGCTCGTCGCCCTGCTCTGCGCGGCACTCGAGCACTCCAGCGAGAATCAGGCGATCTTCCGCGCGCTCCAGGACCATCGGCAGCTCACCCCCGAGCGACCGCCGCTTCTCGCGGCGACGTTCGAGCAGAACCTCGAGGAGCTCGTGGGATTCGTCGCCAGCGTGATCGAGGACGGCACGAAGGACGGCGATTTTCGCGCCTGCGATCCACGCCGCGCCTCGCGATTCCTCGTCGAATCCATGCGCGGTGCGATCCTCGAACGCCTGCGCGAACCTTCCCGAACGAGCGTCCAGTCGGACGCCGAAGCCATCGTCGACTTCTTCCTTCACGGAGTCGGCGCAACGGAGCCAAGATGACGCGCACCCTTTTCCCGCTGCTCGCCCTGCTCGCATGGACCTCGACTGCTCACGCACAGGCACCGAGTGCCGGCGAGGTGCTCGGCCAGGATCGGTTGATCACGCTCCCCGACGCCGTGGCTCTGGCCCTCGAGCACAACCTCGGGCTTCAGGTCGAGCGACTCGATCCGGCGATCGCGCGCGAACGCGTGCGGGAATCGTGGGGCGCGTTCGATCCGAGCATCGTCGGGCTCTACGACCGGCAGCACGTCGAGACTCCGGTCGCGAGCTCGGTACAGAGCTTCTTCGGCACCCAGGGGGATCGGACCACCGATGACTACTACATCTACAATGGCGGCCTGCGCGGAATCCTGCCTTGGGGCTTCTCCTACTCGAGCGGCTACACGCTGCAGATCCTGAACTCCGACTCCGGCATCTACTCGCTCGATCCGCAGTACACCGCCGTGTGGCGCAGCGAGATGGTCATGCCGCTGCTCCGCAACCTGTACTGGAGCACGCCCGACCTGCTCGTGCGCCGGAGCCGGGTCACGCAGGACATCACCGACGAGAACTTCCGCGCACGACTCTCCGACACGGTCGCACTCGTCGAGGCCGCGTACTGGGCGCTCGCCGCGACACGCGCGCTCGAGGCCTCGGCGACGAAGAGCGTCGAGACCGCGAACGACCTGCTCGAGCAGACGAAGGTGCAGTACCAGGTCGGCGTGGTCTCGAAGGTGCGCGTGACCGAGGCGGACGCGGGTCTCGCGCAGCGCGAGTTCGATCGGATCGTGCGCACGAACGAGGCACAGGCGGCGCAGGACCGGCTTCTGACCGCGATCCTCGCACCGCAGATCGGCGACTACGCCTCCACGCACATCCGCACCGAGGAGCCGACCTTCGTGCCCTACGAGGTGGATGCGGAGACGGCGCTCGCGAGGGCGCGTGCACAGCGTCCCGAGCTGGTCGCCGCGCAGAGGGCGGTCGAGAACGCCGAACTCGACGAGCGCTACGCATGGAACCAGAAGCTGCCCGCGCTCGACGTACGCGCGAGCTGGGCCAACAACGGAATGTCGGGCGAGCAGAAGGTGGCGCCCGGCACACCGGTCACGAGTCCGATCCCGAGCATCAACGACAACGGCACGCCGGGCGATCCGACCGACGACTATCCCGAGATGGTGGCCCGGCCCGCCGCGAACCTCGGCTACCCGACCGGACGTTGGTCGGCGAGCAGCGACTTCTTCGACGCGAGCGGCGAGCACAGCTGGGGGATCGGCGCGAATCTCGTGGTGCCGATCGGGAACGACACGCTCGACGCGCGCCACGTTCAGAGCAAGATCCTGCTCCGCCGGGCGAAGACGAACCTGCGGATCCAGCAGCAGAACATCACGGTGGACGTGCGGAACTCCGTGCGCGACCTGAAGAGCGCGATCGACGGGGTGAAGGCGGCCTCGCGCGCGCGGATCGCCTCGCAGGAGACGCTGCACGCCGAGCAGGAGCGGCTGCGGCTCGGCGACTCGACGCCGCACACGGTTCTCGACTACGAAGAGGACCTGCTGCTCGCGGAGAGCAACGAGATCCGTGCGCTGCAGGTCTACCGCACCGCGATCGCCGCGCTCGAGCGCGCGCAGGGCACGCTGCTCGACAAGCTCGGCATCGACGTCGTCGACGAACGCGACCGCGGCCTCGGTCAGTTCTGAGGGTCGAATCCCTCGCGGTTGTCAGGGTCGGTCAGGCGAGGCTACCCTCGTGGCTCGCACGGACACCGCTTGGGTGTGACCTCTCTCACCGACGGCGATGGCCGACTCGCGGCAACGTGCAGGAGTGACCATGGCGTTGTGGAAGAACAGGGGCGACGGTGACGAGCCCGAGCCGAAGTCCGAACCGACGAGAGTGACCAGCTACGCGCCGCCCGCGGGACCGCCCGGTCCCGGTGAGCGCCGCCTCCCGGGGGGAATCGAGATGGCGAACATCGGAAAGTCGATCAGCATCAAGGGGGACGTCGTCGGCGACGAGGACACGATCCTCGAGGGGCGGGTCGAGGGGCGTGTCTCGCTACGCAATCACCACCTGACGATCGGCCCGAACGGAGACGTCCAGGGCGAGGTCGCGGCCAAGCAGGTCACGGTGGTCGGCAAGGTCTCCGGCAACGTCGTTGCGAGCGAACGCATCGAGGTGCGAGAGAGCGGGCGGATCCAGGGCGATCTGATCGCGCCGCGCCTGACCGTCGCCGAAGGCGCGATCATCAACGGTGCGATCACGATGAAGGAGGTGGGCGCACTCGGGCAGGCTCGGCCGGGTGAGAAGAAGCCCGACCTCGCAGCCAGCCCGACACCGGCGCCCGGGATCCAGAAGGTCGGCTGAGGAAGAAGGCGCTCAGCTCGACGCGCGCGCCTTCGAGCCGGCCTTCGCCGGCAGCGCGTGGCCGTAGCGCCGCGACAGCCAGATCAGGAGCGCGCTCGCGACGTAGATCGACGAGTACGTTCCGATGATGATCCCGATGAAGAGCGCGAGCGCGAAGCCGCGCAGCACCGGCCCGCCGAGGACGAGGATCGCGAGCACCGCGAGCTGGGTCAGGCCCGACGTCAGGATCGTGCGAGACAGCGTTCCGTTGATCGCCTCGTTGACGACCGACTCGAGCTCCGTCGTGCCGCGCACGCCCACCGTCTCGCGAATCCGGTCGTAGATCACGATCGTGTCGTTGATCGAGTAGCCGATGATCACGAGCAGCGCGGCGAGCACCTGCAGGTCGAACTCCCAGCCAAAGAGCGCGAAGAGCCCCGCTGTGATCGAGATGTCGTGCACCAGCGCGACGACGGCGCCCGGAGCGTACTGCCACTCGAAGCGGAACCAGATGTAGAGCAGGATCCCGATCCAGGAGAGCAGGATCGCCTGAAGGGCCGTGCGACGAAGCTCGCCGCCGACGCGCGGACCGATCGACTCTACGCTGCGCACCTCGACCGCTGCGCCGAGCTTCTCCGAGAGACCGGCGATGATCTTGAGCGAGAGGTCGCGGTCCTCTTCCTGTGACGACGGCAGATTGATGCGGAACGTCCGCTCCCCGGGGGAGCCCACACGCACGATCGAACCGTCGCTGCGTCCGAGCTCGCGGAGCGCCCCCCGCACACGGCCTTCGTCGACGGCGCCGGAGGCCTCGGGGATCTGCACTTCCACGACCGTCCCGCCGGCGAAGTCGATGCCGAACTCGAAGCCCATCGTGACCATCAGAACCCACGAGGCGACGACGACCACGGCCGAGATCCCGAGGCAGAGCCGCATCTTCGAGACGAAATCGATCCGGGTGCCGGACTTGAAGAACTCCATCAGATCCTCAGCGTCTTGGCGTTGGCGTCGCCGTAGAAGTATTCGAGCAGCGCGCGCGTGACGACGAGCGCGGTGAACATGCTGGCGGTCAGGCCGATCGAGAGCACGACCCCGAAGCCCTGAACCGGTCCGCGGCCGAAGACGAGCAGGATCACGGCCGAGAGCAGCGTCGTCACGTTCGAATCGAAGATCGTCGAGAACGAGCGGCTGAAGCCGGACTGGATTGCGGCCCGCGCGCTCTTCCCGGTGCGAAGCTCCTCGCGGATGCGCTCGAAGATGATCACATTCGCGTCGACGGCCATGCCGACCGTGAGCACCACGCCGGCGATTCCGGGCAGCGTGAGCGTCGCGCGCGCGAGGCTCATCAACCCGAGAATGATCAGCACGTTCACCACCAGCGCGGCATTCGCGAACATCCCCGACGCGCTGTAGTAGATCGCCATGAAGACGAAGACCAGGGCAAATCCGAGCAGCGTCGCCTGCAGGCCCTGCCGGATCGAATCGGCGCCGAGCGCCGGACCGACCGTGCGCTCTTCCTCGATCACGAGCGGGATCGGAAGCGCGCCGGAGCGAAGCTGCACCGCCGTGTTCGCCGCCTCTTCACGCGTGAAATCGCCGGTGATCTGACCGCTTCGCCCGATCTTTCCCTGGATCACCGGAGCGGTGATCACCTTGCCGTCGATGATCGCGGCGAGCCGATCGCCGATGTGAGCGGCAGTGAAGTCGCGGAAGATCCCCGTGCCCTCGGTGTTCCACTGGAACGTGATGATCGGCCGGTTGCGTCGGTCGAAATCGAGGCGGGCGTCCTCGAGCATGTCGCCGGTCAAGATCGCCTTCTTCGGCACGAGCAGGGCCTCGGTCTCCTGGCCGTCGCGCCCCTCGGAGAAGACGATCTCCTGGTCCTCGGGCACGGCTCCGTCGGCGAGCTTGTTCTCGAGCAACTCCCGGTTCGGCGCGGAGTCGATCACGTTCTTGAACTGCAGGAAGGTGGTCGATTCGAGCACCTTGCGCGCGCCCGCGGGATCGACCGCGCCCGGCATCTGCACCAGGATCCTGCCCGATCCCTGCGGCGCGATGACCGGCTCGCGCACGCCGAGACCATCGACGCGCTTGCGCAGAACTTCGAGCGCTTGCAGCACGCCGCGGTCGATGACCTCTTTGCGCCAGCGCGCATCGAGCCGGACCACGAGTGCATCGGCCTGCTCCTCGAGATCGACGATCTCGATGTTCTCCTCGACCAGCTTTCGCAGCCCCTCCAGGTCCCCGCGAAGCGCGAGCGCATCCTCGCCGATCTCCGCGCTGGCGAGAGCGATCTTCCCGTCCTCGGCGAGCGTCTCGATGTTGCCCTTGAGCTTGGTCAGCTCCTGCTCGACCGCCGCCTCGCTGTCGATCCGGAGCAGCCAGTGGATACCGCCCTGCAGGTCGAGCCCGAGCGCGACGCCTTCGTTGCGCAGCCACCAACGGCCTTCCCGCGCCTGTTCCGGGAAGAAGCTCGGCAATGCCAACCACGCCATCAGAGCGGTCGTCAGTCCGATCAGAATCCAGCGTGCGCGCAGGCTCAAGTCTTGTCTCCCTCGGGCTTCCCGGGACTGCGCGTCGCGATCGCTCCGCGCGAAACCTTCACGCGGACGTTCGGAGCGATCTCGACCGTCAGCACGTCATCGGAGAGGCCCGTCACCCTTCCATGCAGGCCGCCCGTGGTGATGACGCTGTCCCCCCGCTCCACCTGGGCGAGCATCGCCTTGTGCTCTTTGTCCTTCCGCTGCTGCGGGCGGATCAGCAACGCCCACATGAGCAGGAGCATCGCGACCAGGAAGAAGATCGGACTGCCGAAGATACCTCCGCCGCCGTCCGCCTGGGCGCGCAACGGCGCTCCGGAAACCTCGATCCCTGCCTGTGTGTTCAACGGGTCGCGCTCCAGTCACCGGCCACAGCACCGGGCGCGCCGATGCGCCGGAGGTTCGTGCCCGGGTAGTAATGTGCCAGAATTCTGCGGAAGCTTTGCCCTTGGCGTGCGAGTTCGCTCGCACCCCACTGGCAGAGCCCCACTCCGTGTCCGGATCCGCTGCCGAGGAAACGCACCCGTCCGGCCTCGACGCGGACGTCGAATTTCGCACTCCGGAGTGCCCGGCCACCGAGCACCTCGCGAAGATCACGTCCCGCGAGCGTGAGCGCGCCGATCCGCAACGAGATCACCCGGCCCGAACGGCTGACTTCTGCGATCTCCACGTCGCGGACGTCGCCAGGTGCGTAGCCCGCTTCGCGCAACGCCGCGGAGAGATCGCCCAGAGAGATCTCATAGCTCCAGAAGTAGTCGGGTGCGGCGTCGTCGGGAGAGCTGACGCTGCGCAGGTACGCGACCTCGCGGCCCCAGACCTCTTCCGCCGAGGCGGTGGCGCCACCCGACGACGAATGAAAGGCCGCCAGGATCGGGCCGCCCGCGAAAACCAGCACCTGGCCCACCGTCGCGCGGGTCGCTGCACGCGCGCTCGTGGACACCGAGCCGACCGCGTAGCGCTGCGAGATCACGGAGCCCTCGAGATCGAAGCTCTCGCCCTTTCGCCGCGCGCGTTCGTGAAGCGCGTAGGTGCGGGCGACGACGGCTTGAGCCTTGAGAGCCTCGACCGGCCAACGCGCGGGCGTCTCGCTCGCGACGCTGCTCGCGACGTACGTTTCGAGCGGAACGACGTTCACGACGTCGAGGCCGCCGCCCGACGGCACGAGGCGCAGCCGACCCGGCAGGAGCTGACCGTCGAGTCGCAACGAGCTGCGCGCGCTCAGCGTCACGGCACCACGATGGCTTCGCGGGCCGATCTCGATCTGCCCGCCACGCGCGCTCGCCCGCAGGCTCTCACCCGCGAACGGCCGACCATCGATCGCGAGCCCTTGGCCGCTGACGGAAACGGCGGGACGGGCGATCGAGACGCGAACGCGAACGAACTCCTCCGCCGCTGCGGGTAGCGCGCCGAGACCAAGCGCGAGCGTAGCTGCGAGGACTCGCCGTGCGCTCAAGGCCCTCCCCCACCGCGTGCCGGCGGCAGGTATCGCAAAAGCCGCCCGTTCCGTCAATGAATTCGCGGAGATCGCCCGCGACCCGCTAGTACCGGTAGTGGTCGGGCTTGTACGGACCCTCCGGCGAGATGCCGAGGTACCCGGCCTGCTCCGGCGTGAGCTTGGTCAGCTTCACCCCGAGGTGATCGAGGTGCAGCCTCGCCACCTCCTCGTCGAGGTGCTTCGGGAGCACGTAGACCTTGCGCTCGTACTTCCCGTTGGCGGCCCAGAGCTCGAGCTGCGCGAGTACCTGGTTCGTGAACGAAGCCGACATGACGAAGCTCGGGTGACCGGTCGCGCAGCCCAGGTTGAGCAGTCGGCCCTCGGCGAGGATCAGCACGCTGTGACCGTCGGCGAAGACGAACTCGTCGTACTGCGGCTTGATCGGGATGCGGCGCACGCCTTCGCCCGCCTTCAGCGCGGCCATGTCGATCTCGTTGTCGAAGTGGCCGATGTTGCCGACGATCGCCTTGTCCTTCATGCGGGCCATGTGATCGACGGTGATGATCGAGTAGCAGCCCGTCGCGGTGATGAAGATGTCCGCCGTCTCGACCACCTCGTCGAGCGTCGTGACCTGGAATCCCTCCATCGCGGCCTGGAGCGCGCAGATCGGATCGACCTCGGTCACGATCACGCGGCAGCCCTGCCCGCGCAGCGCCTGCGCGCAGCCCTTTCCGACCTCGCCGTAGCCGCAGACGACGGCCACCTTTCCGCCGAGCATGACGTCGGTCGCGCGCGCGAGCCCGTCGGGGAGCGAGTGCCGGCAACCGTAGACGTTGTCGAACTTCGACTTGGTGACGGAGTCGTTGACGTTGATCGCCGGGAAGAGCAGCGATCCGTCCTTCTCCATCTGGTACAGGCGGTGAACGCCCGTCGTGGTCTCCTCGGAGACCCCGACGATCTCCTTCGCCATCGCCGTGTACACGCCCTTGCTCGCGGCGAGCTCGGACTGGAGCAGCTCGAGCACGACGCCCCATTCTTCGGAATCGATCCCGCGCCGATACTCGGGCACGCGTCCGGCCTTCTCGTACTCGACACCCTTGTGGATCAGCATCGTCGCGTCGCCGCCGTCGTCGACGATCAGGTTCGGACCTCGACCGCCGTCGAAGCGAAGCGCCTCGCGCGTGCACCACCAGTACTCCTCGAGCGTCTCCCCCTTCCAGGCGAAGACGGCGACGCCCTTGGGCGCGTCGAGCGTCCCGTTCGGGCCGATCGCGACCGCGGCAGCGGCGTGATCCTGGGTCGAGAAGATGTTGCAGCTCGCCCAGCGCACCTCCGCGCCGAGCGCGGTAAGCGTCTCGATCAGCACGGCCGTCTGCACGGTCATGTGCAGGCTGCCCATGATCCGCGCACCGCGCAGCGGCTGACTCGGCGCGTGGCGGGTGCGCAGCGTCATCAGGCCGGGCATCTCGTGCTCCGCGAGCCGGATCTCCTTGCGGCCCCAGTCCGCGAGACCGAGGTCCGCGACCTTGTAGTTTTCGCTCTGATCCATCGCGCGTCTCCCTCTACAGCCCGAGATCGCGCCGCAAATCGTCGGCTCGGCTGGTCTTTTCCCAGGTGAATGCGTCGCCCGTCCGGCCGAAGTGGCCGTGGAACGACGTCTGACGGTAGATCGGCCGCAGGAGATCGAGCGACTCGATGATTCCGCGCGGTGTCAGGTCGAAGCGCTTGCGGATCGCGGCCTCGATCTTCTCGTCATCGACACGGCCCGTGCCGAAGGTATCGACGCGGATCGAGACCGGCTCGGCCACGCCGATCGCGTAGCTGACCTGAACCTCGATGCGCTCGGCCGCTCCCGCGGCGACGAGGTTCTTGGCCACCCACCGGCACGCGTAGGCCGCCGATCGATCGACTTTGCTCGGATCCTTGCCGGAGAACGCGCCGCCACCGTGGCGTCCCATGCCACCGTACGTGTCGACGATGATCTTTCGGCCGGTGACGCCGGCGTCCGCTGCCGGACCCCCGAGCACGAAGCGGCCCGTCGGGTTCACGAAGATGCGGGTGTTCGCGTCGAGCAGGTTCTTCGGAATCACGGGCCGGATGATGGCGTCGAGAACCTTCGACTTCAGCGCCTCCCAGGTGATGTCCTCGTCGTGCTGCGTGGACAGCACGACCGCGTCGATGCGCTTGGGGCCGTCGGGGCCGTACTCGACGGTGACCTGCGACTTCGCGTCGGGGCGCAGGAACTCGAGCTCGCCCGACATGCGGCACTCGGCCTGCCGCGCGACCAGCTGGTGCGCCAGCATGATCGGGAGCGGCATCAATTCCTCGGTCTCGGTGCAGGCGAAGCCGAACATCATTCCCTGGTCGCCTGCGCCCTGCTCCTTGAACAGACCCTCGCCCTCCGTCACGCCCTGCGAGATGTCCCGCGACTGACCTTCGAGCGCGACGAGGACGCCACACGACTTCCCGTCGAGGCCGTAGTCCGAATTGTCGTATCCGATGTCACAGACGGTCTGGCGAATGATCTCGGGGACGTTGACGTTCACGCCCGGCTTCGCGGTGATCTCGCCCGCGACGCAGACGAAGCCCGTCTTGGTCAGGGTCTCGCACGCGACGCGCGCCTTCGAATCCTGGGTCAGATACGCGTCGAGAATCGCATCCGAGACCTGATCGGCGACCTTGTCCGGATGACCCATCGAGACCGATTCCGACGTGAACAACCTGCGCGCCATCGCTTCTTCCTTCCGGCCCCAAGTCCAACGCGGGCGAATCCTAGCCTTGCAGGGCGCTCCGCTCAAACGCGACCGGGAATCGCTCGGCGCATCCGGTCCTCGACGAGCCGTCGGATCTCCTGGGCGCTGCCCAGGCGCAGCACCTCGGCGAGGAGCTCCCTCGCCTCGGCCGCGGTCGAATCGCGCAGGATCCGCTTCAGGAGCGGGATCGCGAACGGCGCCATCGAGAGCTCGCCGATGCCGAGCGCGAGCAGCACCCAGCAGTGCATCGGCTCTCCGGCCATCTCGCCGCACATGCCGACGACGATTCCCGCCCTGCGGGCGGCCTGCCCGATGCGTTGGATCATCCGCAGGTGGGCCGGGTGGAGCGGCTCGTACAGGTAGGCGACGTGCTCGTTGCTGCGATCGACGGCCAGCGTGTACTGGACCAGGTCGTTGGTGCCGATCGACAGGAAGTCCGCGAGCGGAGCGATCAAGTCGGCGATCATCGCCGCCGCGGGCGTCTCGATCATCACGCCGAGCGGAACGTCGCGATCGAAGGGCACGCCCTCGGATTCGAGCTCGGACTTCACCCTCTCGAGCGTCGCGCGCGCGAACTCGACCTCGGCCTGGCTCGAGACCATCGGCAGCAGGATCTTCAGCCGCCCCGACGTGCTCGCGCGCATCAGCGCACGCAGCTGCGTCCGGAAGACGTCGGGCCTCGTGTGCGACATGCGCACACCGCGCAGTCCCAGCGCGGGATTCGGTTCATCGGAGAGGTCGAGCCCCGTCGGCACCTTCTCGCCCCCGAGATCGAGCGTCCGGATCGTGGCGCTGTACGGCGCGACCGCCTCGATGATCTCGCCGTAGGCGGCGGACTGCTCGTCCTCGCTCGGAAGATCGTTGCGGTTCAGGAACAGGAACTCGGTGCGGTACAGGCCGATGCCCTCCGCGCCGTAGCGCAAGGCCTCTCGTGCCTCGTCGATCTGGTCGACGTTTGCGAGCAGCCCCATCGCGACGCCGTCCTTCGTCTCGGCCGGGAGATCGACGTAGCGCATGCAGCTCGCGCGATACGACGAGGAGGTCGGCGATCTGCTTGCGGTACTCCGCGATCGTGGTCGCGTCCGGATCGACGATCACACGCCCGGTGCGGCCGTCGAGAATCAGCGTGACCCCATCGGGCAGCTCCCGCACCAACTCCTCGCCCACGCCGACCACGGCCGGGATTCCGAGGCTGCGCGCCATGATCGTGACGTGCGACGTCCGAGACCCCGTCTCGGTCACGAAGCCGGCCACGCCCTCGCGTGTCACCTGCGCGACCTCGCCGGGCGACAACTCCTCGGCGACGACGATCACCCCCGGGGGCGCGTTGCGCAGACCCTGAGGCTCGCGACCCATCAGCGCTTCGAGCACGCGGCGAACGACGAAGCCGATGTCGCTGGCGCGCTCTCGGATGTACGGGTCGTGCATCGACTCGAAGACCTGCTCAAGCCTCCGCCACTCGCGCTCGACCGCCCATTCGGCGTTCAGGCCGAGGTCCCGGATGTTCGCCTCGGCCGGGACGATCAGCGTCGGATCTTCCAGAAAGAGGAACTGCGCGTCGAAGATCGTGCCAACGAGCCCCGTGCTCTCGATGCCGCGGCGGATCTCCTCGAGCTTGCGGCGGGTCTGGCCAAACGCGCTTCGCAGTCGATCGACCTCGCCGTCGACGTGCTCCGCGGCGATCTGATGTTCGGGAATCACGATCCGCTCGCGGCGCAAGACGTACGCCGGACCGATCGCGATTCCCGGTGAAACGGGGATTCCGCTGCGCGAAGTGCGGCCGAGCGTCATTCGCCCTCCCCGAAGCGATCCTCCACGAGTCGACCGAGCGCGCCGATCGCGTCCTCGGCGTCCGGACCCTCCGCGACGATCTTCAAGGTCGTACCGAGCGAAGCCGCGAGCGTCACGAGCGCGATGATCGACTTCCCGTTCGCACGGGTTCCGTCGCGCTCGAGCGACACGTCGCTCTTGAATCGCTCGGCCACCTTCACGAAGGCCGCTGCGGCACGCAGGTGGAGCCCCAGCTTGTTCTGGATCTGACAGACCCTCTCGACGCGGCTCACGAAGTTCCCTTCTCGGGCTCGCGGCTCGAGAGCAGGTCACTCGCGACGGAGATGTTCCTCCGCCCGTAGTCTCGCGCGAGTTCCGCGAGCTCGTGGATGCCGGTCTCGGATTTCTGCCGCGCGACCTTCACGAGCATCGGCAGGTTCACGCCCGTCACGACCTCGACGCGCCCTTCGTCGAGGAACGCGAGCGAGAGATTCGATGGCGTGCCCCCGAACATGTCGACGAGCACGAGAACGCCCTTGCCCTGATCGACCTCGCGGATCGCCTTGTCGATCTGCGTGCGCATCTCCTCGGGCGCCGTGCTCGCGGGGTCGAGGCCGATCGCACGGACGTGCGGCGTCTCGCCCACGATGTGCCTCAGCGCGGTCACGAACTCGTCTGCCAATCGGTAATGGGAGAGAACCAGCACGCCGATCATGCCTCGCTCCTTCGGACGCGAGCCACGTCCCGGTGGGTCACGCGAACTTCAATTTTGCGTTCCTGGAGGTGCCGGTCCAGGGCACAGGCCACCGCCACCGAGCGATGCTGCCCGCCGGTGCAGCCGAGCGCCACCGTCAGGCGCGCCTTCCCTTCCTCCTCGTAGCGCGGAATCAGGAAGTCGATGAACTCGCAGAGCCGCACCATGAACTCGCGCGACGCGGGCGAGTCGAGCACGAATGCGGCCACGTCGGGCTCGAGCCCGGTGCGGGCGCGAAGCTCCGGCTCGAAGTTGGGGTTGGGCAGGAAGCGCACGTCGATCATCAGATCCGCCGCCTCGGGCGGACCGTGCCGGAATCCGAACGAGACGAGCTCGATCTCCATCGCCGCGGTCCGCTCGCCGCCGGTGAAATGGCGCGAAATCTGGCGCTTGAGATCGTGCACGCTCATTCGTCCGGTATCGACGACGAGATCCGCGAGCCGCGCGATCGGCACGAGGAGCTCGCGTTCTCGCGAGATGTCCCCGAAGATCGAGCCGCTGCCGCGCGTGGGATGTACGCGACGGGTCTCGGAGAAGCGCTGCGCGAGTACCTCGTCGCTCGCCTCCAGATAGAGCAGGAGCGTCTCGAGTCCGCTCGACTTCAGCCGCTCGTGCACGGCGGGAAACGCCGAGAGGAAGCTGCGCTCGCGAACGTCGACCGCGACCGCGAGCCGGTCGCGACCCTCGCGAAACAGCTCGACGAAAGGCTCGAGAAGCACCACCGGAAGATTGTCCACGCAGTAGAAGCCGAGATCCTCGAGCGCCTTCATCGCGGTCGTCCGGCCCGCGCCGGACAACCCCGAGACGATGACGAGCGAGGGTCCGAGACTCATGATTCCTCCCTCCGGAGAATCGCGAAGACGCGCGCATCGAGCTCCTCCGCTCCGCTCTTTCCGCGGCTGCGAAGGAGGTGGTTGCGCGCGCCCACCTCGACGAGCGACGCGATGTTCCGACCCGGCGCGACCGGCAGATTCAGAACTTCGACGGGAAAACCCGCGAGGTCCTCGGTGCGGCGTTCGAGCCCGATCCGCTCGACCTCGCCGGAGCCCCAGGATTCGAGCCGTACGACCAGTTCGATTCGCGCGCGCTCGGCCACCGACTCGGGACCGAACAAGCTCGGAACGTGCACGATGCCGATGCCTCGCAGCTCGAGGTAGTGACGCACGAGCTCCGGACTGAAGCCCACCGGTCCGCCGTCGTCGTCGGGGCCGATCAAGACGACGTCGTCCGCCACCAATCGGTGTCCTCTCATCACGAGCTCGAGCGCGCACTCGCTCTTGCCGATTCCGCTGCCACCGAGCAGGAGCACGCCGACCCCACCGACCTCGACCAGGCTTCCGTGTACACGAGCCGGCGCGGGCGGAGCCATCGTCATGCTAGTGCTTCGACTCTTCCTCCTCGATCGCGCGGAAGAGCTCGTCGGTCGATGCAACCTCGCGCAGTCGCGCACGGAAGCCGTCGATGCCGAGCAGGCGCGAGAGGCGGGCGAGCAAGAGCAGATGGGAGCTGCCCTCGCGACCGGGCGCGACGAGCAGGAAGAAAAGATGCGTCGGCCGGCCGTCGAGCGAATCGAAATCGACCCCGCCGCGCGAGAGCCCGAAGACCGCGAGCACACGATCGAGCGACTCGATCCTCGCGTGCGGAATCGCGATGCCATCCCCCATCGCGGTCGTGCCGAGCTTCTCGCGCTCGACGAGCAACGCGTACAGCTCGTTTCGGTCCAGCCCGTCGACCTCGCCGACGAGCGACTCGGCGAGCTCCCGCAGGACTTCGGGCTTGGTCCGGCCGCGGACGTCCACGAGGCAGGCGTCGCGGACGAGAATGTCGGTGAGCTTCATGACTGGATCCTGACTCGGGGCGGAGAACTTAGCCGATTTGGCGCCGTCTCGTGGATGACAGGATGCGCAGCGCTTCGCGGTACTTGGTGACCGTGCGCCGCGCGATCTGGATGCTCGAGTCGGAGAGCATCTCTGCGATCTTCTGATCCGAGAGCGGATTCCTCGTGTCTTCGTTCTTGATGATCTGCATGATCTTCTCCTTCACCGACTCCGAGGCGATGCCCTCGCCGTCGCCGGTGCGGATGCTCGAGTTGAAGAAGAACTTCAGCTCGAACAGCCCGTGCGGCGTCTGCACGTACTTCGCGGTGGTGACGCGCGAGACGGTCGATTCGTGCATCCCGATGTCGTCCGCGACGTCGCGCAGATTCAGCGGACGCAGGTGCTCCGGCCCCTTGTCGAAGAACTGCCGCTGGAAGCGGATGATCGACTCCATCACCTTCACGATCGTGCGCTGGCGCTGATGGATCGATTTGATCAGCCAGATCGCCGAGCGCAGCTTCTCGCGCACGTATTCGCGCGTCTCCTTGCCATCGCCGTCCTTGCGCGAGAGCACGTCGCGGTACGCCGCCGAGACGCGCAGCTTGGGCATGCCGTCTTCGTTCAGGACGACGTGATACTCGTCGCCGAGCTTGTGTACGTAGATGTCGGGCGTGATGTACACGGGCTCGTCCCCGGCGTACTGACGTCCCGGGCGGGGCTCGAAGCTGGCGATCAGCTTGGCCGCCTCGGCGACCTGCTCGATCGGCACCTCCTCGAGCCTCGCGATGCCGCGGAAATCGTGCTTCTGCAGGCCGTCGATGTGCTCGGAGACCATCCGCAGCGCGAGTCCGTCGGTGATTCCGGCGACGCGCATCTGGATCTGCAGGCACTCCTTCAGGCTCCGCGCCGCGACGCCGATCGGGTCGAGCTCCTGCACGCGCACGAGCACGGCTTCCACCGCGGCGACCTCGCAGTCGACCTCGGCCGCGATCGCGTCGAGGTCTTCCTGCAGATAGCCATCCTCGTTCAGATTCCAGACGATCTGCATGGCGATCTCGCGCTCGAGATCGCTCATCTCGACAAAACCGAGCTGCCAGATCAGATGATCGGTGAGCGACGTCGCAGGCGTCAGGTTCGCGTCGAGCGCGGGTCTGTCGTCGTCGCCGCGCGACAAGCTCGTCTGCGGCCGGGACTCCATGTAGTTCTCCCAGTCCAGATCTCCGACGATGTCGTCGGTGCTGGGAGCGGCGGGCTCGGTCTCCGGGGGCGTGTCGGGCTTCGCGGTGTCGGAAAGCGCGAGCTGGGACTCGTTCTCGTCCTCTCCCACCTCGTGGACAGGAGTTTCCTCGTCGAGAGACTCCTCGAGTACGGGGTTCTCGACCAGCTCCTGCTGAATCGTGTTGACGAGCTCGAGCCGAGAGAGCTGCAGCAGCTTGATCGCCTGCTGCAGCTGGGGAGTCATCACCAGCGACTGGGAGAGGCGGATCGACTGCTTGAGCTCCAGAGCCATGTCTACAACCTGAAGTTCTGGCCGAGATAGATCTCGCGAACCGTCGGATCTTGCGGTGATGTCGCCAGGTGCGCCCTCGCGGATGATCCGCCCGTCCTTGATGATGTAGGCTCGATCGCAGATCGAGAGCGCCTCGCGGACGTTGTGGTCCGTGATCACGATTCCGATCCCGCGCTCGCGCAGCTGCGCGATGATCTTCTGGATGTCGATCACGGCGATCGGGTCGATCCCCGAGAACGGCTCGTCGAGCAGCATGAAGCGCGGATCGAGCACGAGCGCGCGCGTGATCTCGACGCGGCGCCGCTCGCCCCCGGAGAGCGTGCCGCCCTTCTGCTTGCGCTTGGCCACGAGGTCGAGCTCCGCGAGCAGGTCGTGCGCGCGCTTCTTGCGCTCGCGACGGGGGAGGTCGAGCGTTTCGAGGATCGCCAGGACGTTCTCCTCCACGGTCAGCTTGCGGAAGATCGAGGGCTCCTGCGGCAGGTAGGTGATTCCCTTCCGCGCCCGCATGTACATCGGCAGATCGGTGATTTCCTCCTCACCGAGAAAGACCCGTCCCGAGGTCGGGCGAACGCGCCCGACCATCATGTTGAACGTCGTGGTCTTGCCGGCTCCGTTCGGACCGAGCAGCCCGACCACCTCACCCGGACCGACGGCGATGCGGACGTCCCGCACCGCCTCGCGTGTGCCGAATTTCTTGCACAGGTCACGGGCGTGCAGCGTGCGACTCATCCGCCGCCTGCGCCGGGCTCGGCCGCCTTTCGGCTCCATCGGCTTCGCCCCGGGGCGCTCGTGCACGCGAATCACCACGTCGCCGAGCGCACGCACGGTTCCCTTGCAGAGGTCGAAATAGATCGCGTTCGCCTCGACATCGTCGAGGCCGCGCCGCAGCGAGGCGCGAGTGCCCTCGCTCTTGCACTCCGCCGTGCAGGCCACGTTGTCCACCGAGGCTTCGGTGCAGCGCGCCTCGTTCGTGCCCTGCTTCATCACGACCGAGCCGCGCGCGGTGATCCGGTCGGGCCGCCCCGACGCGTCCTCGGGATAGACGGCCTCGAGCCAGTCGCACTCGAGGCTCATGTCGCCCTGCGTGGCGCGCACGCGCTTGCTGAACACCACGCTCTCCTGGCCCGACTCGGTCTTCCGGCCCTCGGCCTCGTCCGACGTGATCACGAGCTCGGCGTTCGGCGTGAAGCGCAGGCCGAGACGATCGACCGCCTCGCCGGCCGAACTCGGCTCTTGCGCGATGGCCGCGACGGCGAGCGCGAGGATCGCGACGAAGGTCACCGCTGCACGCATCATCGATTCTCGACCTCGGCGCGCACGTCGCCGATCAGGCGAAGGCGGCGCTCGTCGAGTCCGAGCTTCATGCCATTCGCGCGAACCCGAAGGTCGGCACGTCGCAGCTCCACCGGCGTCGAGCTGACGAGCTCGCGGCTCGATGCGAGGTAGCGAATCGAGTCGGTGGTGAAACGCTCGCCACGCTGCGCGGTACCGACGACGCCGCCGGACAAGACGAAATCGTCCGCGTCGAGCTGCGAGTGCGCCGGCCGGGGCGGAGACCTCGATCCGGCCACGCGTGTCCTCGGAGAACGAGAGCTGGACCCGCTCGAGATCGGCGACTCTGGCGGTGAGATCGATCTTCGCCCGCTCCGCGGTGACCTCGAGCTCGCGGAGCTCGCCGTGATAGCCCTCGAAGATCACACCTTCGAGCTCCGCCGGCGGCAGCCGCAGCTCACCGGGTGGAGGCGCGTCGAAACCCTCGAGCCCCGTGCCGCACCCGACGGAGAGGAGAAGAACGAGTGCCGCGGCGATCGCTCCGCCGCGAGATCGCCCTTCGGGTACCGCTGGCTCGGATTCATCCTGCACAAGCAAAAAGCATACCGCGCGAATCCGGTGCGCGCCGCCCCGCGTCAGTCCGCTTCGGGCGCGGAGGTCTCATCGCCCAGATGCGTCTGTACACCGAACAGTGTGCGCAGGGGCTCGTGCTGGCCCAGCCACCAGGCCGGGTGGAAGATCAGCGTGTCGAGGATGACCCCGAACGGGTGAGCCGCGTAGGCGGCAATGCGCAGCGGATGGCCCGCGCGCCGCGAATCGTACCGCGTCGGTCCGGCCTGGGCCGTCAACGCGAGGCAGACCAACGACATCGCGATCACGATCGCTCGAGCGGACATCTACGAACTCCTTCGCCTTGCAGGCTCCAATCGGCACGGACGGGCCGGAGCTTGGAGCCGCACTGCGGGGAGGATCTTCCCGATTCGGCCGATCGTCAACCACCCCGGGCACTTCGATCCCGCACCCGCACACGCCCGCGTGCGCCACCGGGCGGGCGGCCAGCGTCCGCAAACCCAAGCCCGAGCCGGGGGGGACCGCACAGCCGCACGGCGTCGGCGGAGCACCTCGCCGCGCTCGCTCATCGGCTCTCGTAGCGGATTTCGAGCAGGGTGAAGCGCGCCCGTCCGGCCGGGCGATCGACCACGATCTCGTCCCCCTCGGACTTCCCGAGCAGGGTGCGTCCGATCGGGGACTCGATGCTGATCAGGCCGCGGTCCACGTCGGTCTCGTCGGGACCGACGAGTCGATAACACAGCTCGGTGCCGGACTCGTCCTCGAGCGTGACCCACGCTCCGAAGTAGACCCGGTCGCGTGCGACCTGGCCCGGCTGCACGACCTCGAGCTGGTCGAAGCGCTTGCGCAGAAACTCGATCCGTCGGTCGATTTCGCGCAGACGCTTCTTGCCGTAGATGTACTCCGCGTTCTCCGAGCGATCCCCGAGCGCCGCGGCCGCGGTGACCTCGCGCGTCACGCGCGGCCGCTCCACGCGCCAGAGCTGCTCGAGCTCCGCCTGGAGCTTCTTCGCGCCCTCGGGCGTGATGTGGATTCGTCGTCCCGGCACCTGCGCCACTTCGGCCGGATAGCGCGCGAATCCGGGGCTCGCTAGGGCACCGCTACGCGACCACACCGGCTTCGCGGAGCTGCGCGATCCCGTCCGCATCGACGCCGAGCTCGCGCAGGATCTCGTCGGTGTGCTCGCCGAGTGCGGGTGCGGGACGCGCGATCGCGGCCGGCGTGCGCTCGAACCGAAGCGGCGGGCGCGGCTCGCGCATCCGACCCATGCGCGGGTGCTCGCTCGTGACGAACGTTCCGTTCGCGCGCACTTGCGGGTCGTCGGGCACGCGATCGACGGAGAGAACCGGACCCGAAGGCACATCCTCGGCATCGAGCGCGGCCAGCACCTCGGCGATCGTCTTCTGCGTCGGCTCCGTACCGAGCTCGGCGAGCAATGCGTCGACGTTCTGCATCCGCGAGAGCGCGGTCGCAAAGCGGGGATCGGTCACCAGATCGGGGCGACCGAGAGCACGGAACAGCCCGTGCGTCTGCGCGTCGGTGATTGCCGCCACCGCGAAGTGTCCGTCCGCCGCATCGGAGACGCGGTACGTCGCGCCCAGGGTCGGAAGCCGCGAAACTCCGGGATCGAGCAGGGTCTCGTTCGCGCCGCCGTCGGGCCAGATCACCGAGATCGCCGCATCGAGCATGTTCGTGCGCAGGTGCTGTGCGCCCATTCCGCGCTCACGCGCGAGCAACGCCGCGGTGATTCCCTGCGCGACGACGAGTGCCGTCACCTTGTCGCAGATCGCGTTCCGGACGTGTTCGGGCCGTCCGGTTTCCGGATTCGCCTGCACGGCCGCGAAGCCGGTGATGCCCTGCAGAATGTGGTCGTAGGCGGGCTTGTGCGCGTACGGTCCGCTCGCGCCGAAGGCGCTGATCGAGACGTAGATCAGGTCCGGTCGCAGCTTGCGCAGCGTCGGCTCGTCGATCCCGAGCCGCTCGACGACACCGGGCCGGAAGTTCTGGATGAAGACGTCCGCCTCGGCGATCAGCCCGAACAGGAGCTCCTTCGCGCGCGCCTCGCGCAAGTTCAACACGATCGAGCGCTTGCTGCGGTTCGTCAGCGCGAAGAGCGCCGAGATCCCGCCCTTGCCCGTGCCGAGCCAGCGCATCACGTCGCCGAGTCCCGGCGGCTCGACCTTGATCACGTCGGCCCCCTGATCACCGAGAATCATGGTCGCGAACGGACCGGTGATCATCGCCGAGAGATCGACGATCCGGTAACCGTGCAGGGGTCCGGGCATGTCGCCGATCATACGCGACGCGCCTCCGCGTCTGTGTTCCAATCGCGAAATGACGAAGCCTTGGCGCCTCTCGCCCCTGCTCGCGTTCGTGCTCCTGCTCGCCTCGAGTGACGCTCGCGCGCAAGCGCCGGACTGGAACGAGGTCGCGGTGAAGGACACGATCGAGATCCTGACGCACGACGCGGATGGCGATCTGCGCGAGACGACCGTCTGGATCGGCGTGGTCGATGGCATCGGCTACGTGCGCACGAGCGACTCGCGCTGGCGCGAGAACATCGAGCGCGACTCGGAGCTCGTGCTGCGCGTCGGCGATCGCGAGTACCCGCTGCGCGGCGAGTTCGTCACCGACGTCGCGCTGCGCGCGCGCGTGAACTCCATCTTCCGCGCGAAGTACGGTTTCACGGACCGGATGCTCGGCTGGTTCGGCAACGAGGGTGGGAAGTTCCAGATCGCGCTCCGGCCGCGGCCCGAGAACCCCTGAGACGTGTCCGAGCCCGGCACGATCGGCGAAGCCGCGCGGGAGCTTCCCGTGCTCACCCGCACGGACGTGCTCGTCGTCGGCGGTGGCACCTCCGGCGTGGCGGCGGCCGTCGCGGCTGCGCGGAGCGGCGCGCGCGTCGTGCTCGCCGAAGCGTCGAGCTCGCTCGGAGGCCTCGCCACGAACGGGCTGATCGCGCTCCTGCTCACGCTCGATGACGGCCGCGGGAAGCAGGTGATCTCGGGGCTCTGTCAGGAACTCGTCGAGCGCATGACCAGACTCGGCGGCGCCTTCGCACCGCCGCCGGAGCACTGGGGGCGTCCCGACGCCGAGCTCGTCTCCCGCTACGCGCGACTCGGGCTCGTCTGGGGAGGCGCGCGTGCGGATCACGTGGTGCGCTACTCGGTGGCCTACGATCCGGAGATCATGCGCGAGGCGCTGAACGCGCTGGCGACCGAAGCGGGAGTCGAGGTCCTGTTTCACGTCTGGGGGGCGCGCGCGCTGCTCGCGGGACGCCGTCTCGAGGCGCTCGCGTTCGAGTCCCGCGCGGGACGGCAGGCGATCACCGCGGACGTCGTGATCGACGCGACCGGCGACGGCGCACGTGCTCGCCTCGGCCGGCTGCGCCTTCGAGCTCGAACGCGTGCACCCGTGGCTGTGGTTCCGGATCGGCGGCGTGACCGACGTCGACGCGGCGATCGCGGCCGGAGCGCCGATCTTCCGGACCACGAATCCGGGCCAGGCCCTGCTTCCCTGGGGCAGCATGGCGCGCATCGACCGCAGGATCGACGCGACCGACCCGCGCGAGCTCAGCTACGCGGAGCTCGAGTGCCGGCGGCTGGTCATGGAGGAGTTCCGCTCGCTGCGCGCGAAGTTCGCCGAGCTCCGCGACGCACACCTGTGCGAGATCGCGCGACTGATCGGGATCACCGAGAGCCGCAGGCTCGTCGGCCGCCGGATGCTGCGCCGCGAGGATCGCCAGAAGCCGCAGGCCGACGCGATCGCGATCACCGGCCACTGGACGAAGTACGGCGCGGTCTACGCGATCCCCTACGGCTGCCTGGTGCCGAACGAGATCGACAATCTGCTCGTCACCGGACGGTGTATCTCGGTCGATCACCAGACGCACAACGCGACCAAGGAGATCCCGCCCGCGCTCGCGACCGGCGAAGCTTCGGGGGTCGCGGCGGCACTCGCGCTGGACCGCGGCGGGCGATCGTTCGAGGTCGAGATCGGCGCGCTCCAGGAGCGGCTGCGCCAGCGCGGAGCGATCGTCGACTACGCCTTCTGAGCGACCACGCTCGAGAGCACGACGCCACCGCCGGACCCGCCTTCGCCGTCGAGCGACTCGAGCAGTGGAAGCGCAGCGACGAGCTTCTCGAGCGCGCGGCGCTGCGCGTCGCTGACGTTCCGGAAGGTCAGGCCGAGTCCGCGTGCCCCGTGGTCTGCAACGACCTCGGCTTCGAGCGTGAGCGGCGCGCCACCGTCCGCGCCGTACAGCCCGAGCGCGATCTTCATGCCCATGACGATGCCCCGGCTGACGCGCGATGCGGATCCCCGCGACCGAGAGATCGTGTCCGAGTACGACGCGCGGCGTGTTCGCGTCGGCGGCGGCGAGTGCCGCGACGCGGCGTCGATACGCTCGCCGCTCGAAGCGGCGTCGGTCGCGCCCCTGCGGAGGCACCAGCGCGGAGATCCGGGTCGCCGGATGTCCACCCGCGAGAATCGCTTCGAGCTCTCGCGCCGCTTCGGGCTCGATCGGATCGAGCGCGATGCCGACCGACCCGCCCCCTCGGCCCGTCGGACCTCGAGCCTTCGCGATGCGCACGACGTGGCCCGCGAGGCTCTCGAGCGCGCCGCCGCGCAGCTCGAGCGGAAGCTCGAACTCGAGCCGGTCGCCGACCGCGAGCGAAACCTCCGTTCGAAGCCGCGCGCCGCTTCGCGACAGGTCGACCAGCTTCGCGAAGTGGACCTGCTTGCCGTGCCGGAAGGTCGATCTCGAAGCCGATCGGAAGTCGCGGGACTTTGCGCTGTGCCTGCTGGCCGTGGAGCAGCATTTCGATCAGGAGTCCCAGCGACTCCTGATCCACGGCGCTGTGCACCAGGTAGTGAACCCCGAGCGCGCGCAGCCGCGCGCGCAACTCGCCGAAATCCTGACCGTGAATGCAGAGCCAGAGCGGGCCCGCTGACTCACCCGGCGGGCGCGACGAACTCGGGCATCGCCAGCGCGCGCCGTCCGCTCGTCACCAGGAGATCCCGGGCCTGCGGCACGTCGCGCGCGCCCTCCGGCCCGCCGGCAGAGCGCGAAATCGCAGCCGAGGCGCTCCAGGATCACGCGCACGCGATCCAGCTCGCCGTCATCGAGCAGTACGACCGAGGGAAGGCCGGCCACGACCGGGGTTTCGGCCCGTCCGCGGCCTCACTTGATGAGCCGGGTGCTGCGTCGCCGGGGCGGCCCGCTCGCTGCGGGGCACCCCGGCGACGCGCAACTCTCAGGCCGAGGTCATCTCTTTGATCAGCTGCGAGACCTTCTGCGCCTCGGGGCTCGGCGGGCCCGCCATCTGCATCTGCATCAGCTTGGCCATGTCACCCTCGACCCGGATCTGGCCGGACATGAAGGCCGACATCACGGCCTGCTGATTCTGGTCGATCAGCATCGCGCGGGCGGTGTCGAAGGGAATCACGAGCTTGGTCGGGGCGTCGGCGGCGTGCCCCTTCACCAGCCGACCGGCTTCCATCCGGAAGGCGACATCGCCGCTCGGACCGCCGGTGACCTGCATGTTGATCTTCAGGTCCTTGATCGCCGCCGGAACCGGCGCGTTCACGTCGCTCTGGATCTTCTCGGTCTGGGTGAACCAGCCGTCGGAAAGAAATACCTCTGCCATTTGCGAATCTCCTGTGGGGGTCGACGCCCGCGGAATTATCGACTCGGCGGCTCGCTCAACGCAAATCCCGCTAGCGAAGCTGGGACGACGAATACTCGAGAATGCGCCGGGCCACGATCAGCTGGTTGATCTGCTGCGTGCCTTCGTAGATGTCGTTGATCTTGGCGTCGCGCATCCATTTCTCGACGAGCAGCTTCTTCGAGTAGCCCGGCGGCCCGAGGAGCTCGACGGCCTTCTGCGTGATCTTCGTGACGACGAGTCCCGCCTTGGCCTTGGCCATCGAGGCCTCGAGGCTGTTGGGCCGGCCGCGATTCATCATGCTCGCGGCGCGCCAGGTCAGAAGCCGGGCGGCCTGCAATTCGGCCTGCATGTCGATCACGTCGCGCTCGAGCGCCGTCTGCGAGCGCGGCGCCGAGTCGTAGCGGATCTCGACGCCCTGTCGCGCGAGCTCTTCGACCAGGAAGTCGAGCGCGGCGCGTCCGACTCCGACGGCCATCGCGGCGACGATCGGGCGGCTCGCGTCGAAGGTCGCCATCGCGCCCTTGAAGCCCTTGTCGCCCGCGCGCGCGGGCTCCGCCTTCTGCTGCGCCTTCGGCTTGCCGCCGAGCAGGTTTCCCGACGGGACGCGGCAGTCTTCGAAGACCAGCGTCGCCGTGTCGGATGCGCGGATGCCGAGCTTCTTCTCGAGCCCGACGAGCTTCATGCCCGGGGTCTTCGCGGGCACGACGAACGACTTGATCCCACCGCGGCCCAGCGTCTTGTCGACGGTGGCCCAGACGACGACGAAGCCGCCCTCGACCTGTGAGGCACCCTCCCCCGCGGTGCAGAAGATCTTCGTGCCGTTCAGCACCCACTCGTCGCTCTCGGCGTCGAAGCGCGCGCTGGTCTGGATCGCCGCGGAGTCGGAGCCCGCGCTCGCCTCGGTGATCGCCATGGCACCCCAGATCGGGTGCGGAGATTCGCGGAACGGCAGGAGGAAGCGCTCCTTCTGCTCGGGTGTGCCGGCAGCGGAGACGGCCGACCCGCCGAGCGCCGCGGTCGGCATGCGCAGGTACAGTCCCGCATCGCCAAAGCAAAGCTCCTCGGCCTGGATGCAGACCTGGACGAAGCCGTCGGTCTCGCCGCCGAGATTTCCGGGAGCGCCCTTGCGCCCCGCCTCCCAGTAGTAGTCGACCCACTCGGTCGGCAGCGCGTGCTCGTCCTCGTCGTAGCGGCGCGAGACGGGCCGCATCTGCTCGAGCGCCATGCGCCGATAGAACTCGCGCGCCCGCTGGCTGTTCTCGGTCGGCTCGAATCCGATCACGACGTCCTCCCCCTACACCAGCGTGAGTGCTTCGAAGCAGGCGAAGCCGCGCGCGTTGCGCAGCAGCATCTCGGGCAGGTACTCGCGGATGTAGCCGTGCCCGCCGAAGACCTGCACCGCGCCGTCGCTGACCTCGAGCGCGACGCGCCGGACCTGCTGGATCGCGAGCGTCGCCTCGCGCGTGGCGTCTTCGCCGCGATCGAGCCGCCAGGCCGCCTCCCAGACGAGCAGGCGCGCGCCGTCGATCTCGATCGCCATGTCGGCGAGCTTGAAGGCGATGGCCTGCTTGGTCGCGATCGGCGCGCCGAACGCATGACGCTCTTTTGCGTAGTCGCGCGCGAGCTCGAAGGCCGCACGCGCGACGCCGACTGCGAGTGCCGCGAGGCCCACGCGCCCGCGCGCGACCAGCGCACGCGGCGATCCGCCGTGTCTCGCCGCCGAGTCGTGCAGACGCGGGAACGTGCACGCCGTCGAGCGCGAGCTTCGGCGGTCGCGAGCGCCGCGGATGCCGAGGTACGACTCCGGCGTCGCGCGCAGTCCGGACGCGTCGTGCGGCAACGATGAAGCCCGAGAGCGACTCGCCCTCACTCGCGAGCACGAGCACGTGTCGGATCGTCTCGGGCCAGGGCACCAGGCACTTCACGCCGTCGAGCCGCCAACCGTCCTCGACCCGGCGCGCTCGCGTGCGCGGTCGGTACGGATCGGAGTCGAAGCGCGGCTCCTGCAACGCGAGCGTTCCGAGCGCGCCCGGGCTCGCGATCGACGCGGGCAGAAGCTCCGCGCGCTGCTCGTCGCTGCCGAGATCGGCCACGGCATACGCGAGCAGTCCCGGTGCCAGGATCGCGAGCGCGAGCGAGAGATCGCCGAAGGCCAGCTCTTCGGCAACCAGCGCTCCGGTGAGCGCGCTTCGCGCGTCGCCACCGCCGAAGGCCTCGGGGAGTCCATTCGCGACGAGTCCGAGCTCGTGCGCGCGCGAGAGCACCTCGGCGGGGATCTTTCCCGACTCGTCGGCTTCGCGCGCACGCGGCCGGATCTCGCTGCGCGCGAACTCCGCCACGGTGTCGCGGATCAAGACCTGTTCCTCGGTCGGCTCGAAATCGATCACACGCGCGAGTATGGCAGACTCGGGCGATGACCGAGGGCGCGAGCGACGACGAGATCCGAAAGCTGCTCACCGAAGCGAGAACGATCGCGCTCGTAGGCGCGAGCCCACGCCCCGACCGCGACAGCCACGAGGTCATGGAGTATCTGCAGTCGCGCGGCTATCGGGTGATCCCCGTGAATCCGGTCTGCGCGGGCGAGGCGATCCTCGGCGAACGCGTGCGCGCGAGCCTCGCCGAGATCGACGAACCGATCGACATGGTCGACGTGTTCCGGAACTCGGAGGCGGCCAGCGCGGCGATCGACGAGGCGATCGCCGTACGTGCGAAGGCCGTCTGGACCCAGCTCGGCGTGGTGAACGAGCCGGCCGCGGAGCGCGCGCGAAGGGCCGGACTCGCGGTCGTGATGGATCGCTGCCCGAAGATCGAGATTCCGCGACTCAGGATTCCGCCCAGGCCTTGATCAGGTGATGTGCGATCGCCATGGGCGGTGGCACGAAAAATCCCACATCGGTCGTCGGGTCTCGAAGCGCCGCGCGCACGATCTCGCGCGGGAACCAACGCACGTCCTCGAGCTCGGTCTTGTCCACGGTGATCCGCTCGCCGTGCGCGAAGGCCATGCAACCGATCATCAACGAGGACGGGAATGGCCACGGCTGCGACGCGTGGTAGCTCACCTCGCCGACCGGGATCCCGGCCTCCTCCATCACTTCGCGACGCACGGCGTCCTCGAGCGTCTCGCCGGCCTCGACGAAGCCGGCGAGCGCCGACCACATCTTGGAGGGCCAGCCCGCCTGGCGGCCGAGCAGACAGCGCGCGCCATCGTGCACGAGCATGATCACGACCGGATCGGTGCGCGGGAAATGCTGCGCGTCGCACTCGTCGCACTCGCGCAGATAGCCGGCCTCCTTCACGGTCGTGCCGTGACCGCAGACGGCGCAGTAACGGTGGCGCGCGTGCCAGTCGAGCATCTGCCGACCCTGCGCGACGATCGACGCCTCGCCCGCGGGCAGACTCGACGCGATCTGGCGCACGTCGGCGAAGTTCGCGGCACCGGCGAGACCGAGCTCCGTCACCGGATCGTGTAATGGCGAGAGGTCGACCGCGAAGTGCGCGAGGCCGTCGAGGAGCCCCAGGTAGACGGGCCCCGTGCGCGCGTCCATGACGCTGCGGATCGCCGGATTCGCCCAGGCGAGCTCGGGCTTCTCCGCCTTGACCAACACGTTCAGACGATGGAAGGGCAGGAACCGGCTGGACTCGCTCTCGAGCGCGGACGCGAGCCACGCGCCGTCGCGGCGCAGATGGCTCGTCCGGTCGAGCGGGCTCGCAGCGAAGACCAGCGGGGACGACATCGCGCGGTCAGCGTACACGAACGCGCAACCCGTGCGCAGGAGCGAACGAGAGCGACTCCACGCGACGCACGGCTCAAACTCCGCCGGCTCCGCGCCGAAACGGGAGACCGAGGGGGAGGTCGAGACGCCGCTCGTGAGCGGCAGGGAGTCGGTCGTGGCAAGCAACGGCAAGCACAAGCTCCTCGAGCGCGAGTTCGAGGATTTGCTCCTCGACGTACTGGATCAGGACTACGACCTCGCCGTCCGGCGCCGAGACGACTCGCTCGAGCGTCGCCGGCGCGATCTGGCGACGCTGACCTTCTCGTACCGCTGGTGCGGCGCGAAGGAGGCTCGCGTGGTCGTGCGCGTGGAAGGCGCCCGGGACTTCAAGGCGATCCTGCCGATCGACGCGAGCTCGCCGGAGGAGCTGCGCCGGTCCGCGGAGGATTGCGAATCGCTGGTCTTGTTCCTGTCCGAGCACCTCGAGCGCAAGCGCGAGGATTCGCTCGCCGTCGCCGCCACCGGTCAGCTGCGTTGGGGCCGGCGCGAGGACGACTGAACCGGATCCGCGTCGTGCGGTATAGACTCCCGCGATGAACGACGAGAGAGAGCCCGCGCAGCCCGTCGGACTCGCGCTGACCGTCGCGATCGTCGCCTGTTTCTTCCTCTCGGGCGCGTCCAGCCTCGTGCTCGAGGTGGTCTGGTCGCGGCTCCTGCGCCTGGTCTTCGGCACCACCACGCTCGCCATCGCGACGATTCTGGTCGCGTACATGACCGGGCTCGGCATCGGCGGTCTGCTCGGCGGTCGCATCGCGGACCGAATTCGCAACGGCGTGCGCGCCTACGGTGCGATCGAGATCGTGGTCGGCGTCTATGCGCTCGCGATGCCGTTCGTCTTCTCGTTCGTGCCCGATCTCGCGCGCGCATTCCTCTCCGACCTCGCGTTCTGGCCCTCGGTGCTGGTCCGATTCGCGCTCGCGTTCACCGTCCTCTGCGCACCGACGATCGGCATGGGCCTCACGCTCCCGCTGCTGACGCGTGCGCTCGTTCGCGACGGGCGCACGGGCGCGGGGGTCGCCCTGCTCTACGGGCTGAACACGCTGGGCGCGGTGAGCGGCGTCTTCATCGCGACGTTCTTCCTGCTGCCGACGCTCGGGGTCACGGGCAGCAACCACGTCGGTGCGATCGCGTACCTCGCGCTCGGCGGGATCGCGCTCCTGCTCGCCCGGTCCGCGGCGACGCGGAGCACGCCGATCGCGGCGAGCGAACCGGTCGCCGATCAACTCGCGCGTTGGAACCCGGCGCTGCTCGCCTACGGAACGGTCGGATTCACCGCGCTCGTCTACGAGGTCGCGTGGACCCGGGCGCTGTCGATGGTCATGGGTTCGTCGATCTACGCGTTCGCCTGCATGCTGGGCGCGTTCCTCTTCGGAATCGGAGCCGGGTCACTGGTCGCGCGCACGTTCGTCGATCGACTGCGAAGGCCGTTCCTCGCCTACGCGATCGGGATCGCGGCGGTGGGATTGCTCTCGCTCGTGTCGCTCTCGCTCCTGCCGCTACTGCCCGCCGCGTTCATGGCGCTGGTGCGGCGATTCGGGGGCTCGGCCGAGTATCTCGCCCTGTCCCAGTTCGCCGTCGCGTCCTGCGCGATGCTCCCGCCCGCCCTCGTGCTCGGTGCGCTCTTTCCTCTGCTCACGCGCGCGCAGACGGCCGCGAGCGGCGCGGCCCCCGCCGTCGGCGACGTGTACTTCGTGAACACGATCGGCTCGGCGCTCGGCGCGTTCAGTGCCGGATTCGTGCTGCTTCCGCTGCTCGGTCTGCGCGGCACCGCCTCGGTCGCCGATCGCTGTGAATGCGCTGGCCTGTGCCGCGCTGCTCTTCTGGCGCGCCCACCCGAACACGCGCGTGCGTCTTGCGCTCGGAACGATCCCGGTGGTCTTCGCGGCGGCCATCCTCTACTTCCCGCCCCCGCTCGATATCCGCCCGCTCGCGATGGGCGGGTTCGTGCCCGACACGATCTTCAGCGATTCGCACGAAGTGACGGAGCTCGAAGGCGTGGAGCCGGAGCGGATCCTCTTCTACCGCGACGGCCTCTCCGCGACGGTGTCGGTGCACCGCTATCGCGGAGAGACGGCGCTGCACATCAACGGGAAGGCCGACGCATCGTCGCTCCGGGACATGCCGACGCAGGTGCTGCTGGCGCAGACGCCGCTTCTGTTCGGCAAGCCCGCGCGGCGCGTGCTCGTGATCGGCTGGGCGTCCGGAATCACGGTCGGATCGGTTCTTCGCCACCCGGTCGAGCGGCTCGACTCGGTCGAACTCGAACCGGCGATGCTCGAGGCCTCTCACTTCTTCGACGACCTGAACGGCAAGCCGCTCGAGGATCCGCGCGTGCACGTGATCGTCGACGACGCGCGCTCCTACCTCGCGAACACCGACGAGAGCTACGACGTGATCATCTCGGAGCCGTCGAATCCGTGGATCTCCGGCGTCGCGAATCTGTTCACGCGCGAGCACTTCCGCGAAGCGCGAAGAGCGCTCGTTCCCGGCGGCCGGCTCCTGCAGTGGCTGCCCCTCTACGCCACCGACCCCGACGTGCTGCGCTCGATTCTCGCCGCCCTGCGCAGCGAGTTCCCGTACGTGTACGGCTTCGTGCTCGACCGCGCGGTTCCCGACCTGATGCTGATGGCGACGACCGAGCCGCTCGACGTCCGCGACGTGAAACCGTTCGAGTCGCTTCCCGCCGCCGTGCAGTCGGACCTGTATCGAGTCGGCACGCGCTCGACCGCGGACATCTGGAGCCTCTTGCGCCTTCTTCCGGAAGACGTGGACGAGCTGATCGCCGAATCTGCGACGCTGAACACCGACGACAACCTTTTCGTCGAGCTGCGCACGCCCTGGCTCCTCTACGCCGATCAGTTCGCGGAGCCGGGCTCGGGACCGATGGACCGGACCTGGGCGACGATCGACGCCTTCCCCCCGGGCAGCGGGCGTTTGCTCGCCGCCGCGCCTCCGGAAGCCGGACTTCCGCGACCGGCCGAGGTCGGCACTCGCTCACCTGGCCACGCGCCACGATTCCCCGGCCAGCGCCGCGTTGGTCGCGGTCTCGGGTGACTCCGGCGAGGCGGTTGCGACGCGCGTCCTTCTCTCGGAGACGGTCGACCAGGCCTCGTACGACGCCGAGCTCGACCGGGCGGTCGAGCTCGAGCCCGCGAGCTTCGCCGTGCGCGTGATCCGCGCCCGCTCCCACTTGCGGAACGGGGAACTCGCCGACGCGCTCGAGGACGTCGACGCCGCACTCGCCCTCCGCCCCGACGACCCGGCGACACTCGCCCTGCGCGCTTCGATCCTGCTTCGCAGCGACCGGGCAGAGGAAGCGCTGCAGGCGCTCGGGTCGGTCCGGACGACCGAGTACTGGCAGCTTCAGCCCCCGCTCTGGATGCTCGCCGCACAAGTGGAACTCGCGCTGAACCGCGCCGGGGAGAGCATCCCCCTGCTCGAGCGCTACGCGGAATCGGAGCCCGGTCTCGCGCTCGTCTGGCAACTGCTCGAGCAGGCCTATCTCTCGATGGAGCTCGACCCGTTCGCCCTTCGCGCGCGACGCAATCTCGCGATCAACCTGTACATGGTCGGGCTCGATGCCGAACGCAGAGGCGAGACGGAGCGCGCGATCGATGCGCTACGCCGTTCGCTCCTCGCCGCACCGAACTACGCACCCGCCGTGGAGGCACTCGCGCGATTGGGCGGATAGAGGCGACGTCTGGATGGAACTCGAGCCGCGCGAGTACTCGAAACGCCTCGGCTCGCTGACGTCCGTGCAGCTGCGGTCGGCACTCGCGCGTTTCGAGCTGGGCGAGCCGTGGCGGCAGAGCCCGCTCCGGGCGGGCTCTTCGGACAGAACGTCTTCGTGACGAGCACGCACGGCGAGTTCGTGCTGCGCGGCTGCCCGCACGCCGCCTGGCAGTTCCCCAAGGAGCGGTTCTTCGCGCGCGTCTTGCACGAGCGATCGCGCGTACCGGTTCCGTGGCCGTACCGGCTCGAACCCTCCCCCGACATCTTCGGCTGGAGCTACGCGATCCTGCCGAAGCTGCCCGGAATGAACGTCGCCCTGCCCGACGCGCGCGCCGCGCTCACGGCCGGCGAGCACGCGGAGATCGCCGCCGCGCTCGGCGTGGCGCTCGCGGAGCTGCACACGGTCGTGTGGGATGTTCCCGGCGACTACGATCCGTCGAGCGACGCGATCCGCGCGATCGACGGCCGCTTCGAAGATCGCGTCGTCGCACGGCTGCGCGATCGGCTGGTCCGCTGTCGCGAGGCTTCCGACGCTACGACCGACGACGACGTGCGTGGGCGGAGGCGATCATCGCGCGCTCGCGCGCGGCGCTCCGAGGGGACTTCCAGCCGACGTTCGTCCACGCCGACTACGCCGAGGGCAACGTCCTCGTCCGGCGCGCCGGGTCCGGCGGGTCGGTGAGCGGGGTGCTCGACCTGATGACCGCGTACGTCGGCGATCCGGAAGAGGATCTCGTGCGGATTCTCGCGAACTACGCGCGCGCGAATCCCGAGGCCGCACGGCGATTCCGAGCCGCGTACCACGCACACCACCCGAAGCGCCCGGGATTCGCCGAGCGGCTTCCGATCTACGCGCTCGCCGACAGCGTCACGTTCTGGGAATACGGTCAGCGCAACCGCGTCTGGTTTCGCGAGGGCCAGTGCCTGCGCGACTTCGCCGAGCGGTTCATCGCGCGCCTGCAAGACTGACGAGTGTGGCGACCCAGGCAGGATTCGAACCTGCGACCTTCTGCTCCGGAGGCAGACGCTCTATCCAGCTGAGCTACTGGGTCGGGGGAGAAATGGTGGGCGATCCGAGATTCGAACTCGGGGCTCCTACCGTGTGAAGGTAGTACTCTACCGCTGAGTTAATCGCCCTTGAGCCGGGAGCTTATCACGCGTTCCCGCGGAACCCGCGGCGTGCCGGCGCACCGCCGCTCCGATGAAGGAACGGAAGAGCGGGTGCGGCTCGAACGGCGTCGACTGGAACTCGGGGTGGAACTGACAGGCGAGGAACCACGGATGATCGGGGATCTCGATGATCTCGACGAGACGTCCGTCGGGAGAGGCGCCGGAAATCACGACGCCGGCATCGGCGAGTCGCCCGTGGTACGCGGGATTCACCTCGTAGCGGTGGCGATGCCGCTCGGAGATCTCGCTCCTGCCGTAGGCGCGCGCGGCGATCGTGTCGGGCGTGATCTTGCACGGGTACGCGCCGAGACGCATCGTGCCGCCCGTCGCGGCGCGCTCGCTCTGGCCGGACATGAAGTCGATCACGGGGTGCGGTGTCTTCGGATCGACCTCGGTCGAGTTCGCGCCGGATAGACCCGCGAGATTTCGCGCGGCCTCGATCACGGCCATCTGAAGGCCGTAGCAGATGCCGAAGTACGGGATCCCGTGCTCGCGCGCGTATTGGATCGCCTGGATCTTGCCCTCGGCTCCACGGCCGCCGAAGCCGTGGGGAACGAGAATGCCATCGACCTGCGTGATCGCGTCGAGCGCGCTGCCCTCGAGCTTGTCGGAATCGACGTACTCGATCTCGACCGCCGCGCCGTGCGCGATCCCCGCGTGCGCGAGCGCCTCGTTCAAGCTCTTGTAGGACTCGGTCAGGTCCGTGTACTTCCCGACCATCGCGATCCGGAGGTGCTGCTCGGGATTCTTCAGCACGCCGACGACGCGCTCCCAGCGCTCCAGGTTCGGCTGTCCGGTCCAGATGTTCAGCTTCTGGACGATCGCGTCGTCGAGCCCCTCGCTGTGGAAGACGAGCGGAAGCTCGTAGATCGTGTCGACGTCCTTGGCCGTGATCACGGCCTCCTCGTCCACGTCGCAGAAGAGCGCCAGCTTGCTCTTGACCGAGCGCGGCAGGTAGCGATCCGTGCGGCAGAGCAGGATCTCGGGAGCGATGCCGATCGAGCGCAGCTCCTTCACGCTGTGCTGCACGGGCTTGGTCTTGAGTTCGCCCGCCGTCGCGACGTACGGCACGAGCGCGATGTGGATGTAGAGCACGTTCTCGCGCCCGACGTCGGAGCGCATCTGTCGGATCGCTTCCAGGAACGGCAGCGATTCGATGTCGCCGACGGTGCCGCCGACCTCGACGATCAGCACGTCCGTGCGCTCGCCCGCGAGCGACGTCACGTGCGCCTTGATCGCGTCGGTGACGTGCGGGATGACCTGCACCGTCGCCCCGAGATATTCGCCGTCGCGCTCCCTCTGGATGACGCGCTCGTAGACGCGCCCGGCCGTCAGGTTGTTCTGGCGCGTGAGGATCGCGCGCGTGAAGCGCTCGTAGTGCCCGAGGTCGAGGTCGGTCTCGGCGCCGTCGTCGGTGACGTAGACCTCGCCGTGCTGGAGCGGGTTCATCGTGCCCGGATCGACGTTCAGGTACGGATCGAGCTTGAGGAAGTTGACCCGCAGGCCACGCGCCTCGAGCAGCGCCCCGATCGCGGCCGAGGACAGTCCCTTGCCGAGCGACGACAGCACCCCCCCGGTCACGAAAATGAACTTGGTCTCGCGTTTCATACAGCGCTCCGGCTTGGGGGCACGGGCCACCCGAGGAATACGACAGGAACCGTCCGGCGTAAAGCCTTCGGGCCGAAGATCAGCGCGCGGACGCGCGCAGAGCCTCCTCGACCCGCGCGACGTCCTCGGGGGTGTCCACCTCGAGCGCGCGATGGGCCACCGTCGGCACCGCGATCTCGAAGCCGTGTTCGAGCGCGCGCAGCTGTTCGAGCCGCTCCGCCTGTTCGAACTCCGTGCGCGGCAGGCGGGCGTAGCGGAGCAGGAACTCGCGCCGGTAGGCGTAGACCCCGATGTCGCTCCAGACCGTGAGCCCGCGTCGGGCATGCTCCGCCTCGACGCGCGCCCGGTTGAAGTAGCGCTGCTCTGGCCGGACATCGGCGATGATCGGCAGGCGGGTGAAGGTCAGCGCACGGTCGCGCTCGTCGACCACGACCTTGCCTCGGTTGGGGTCGAAGCGATCCTCGGGCCGGTCGAGCGCGGTCTTGAGCGTGCCCATCATCAGGCTCGAGTCCGCGCGCAGCGGTGCGACCAGGGCCGCGATCGTCTCGGGCTCGATCAGCGGCTCGTCGCCCTGCACGTTGCAGACGATGTCGTCGGCGAGACCCGAGGCGACCTCGGCGAGGCGGTCGGTGCCGGTCGGGTGATCGGGCGAGGTCATGCGGACCTCGAAGCCGGCCTCGAGGACGACTTCGGCGATGCGCCGGTCGTCGGTCGCGACGAGGAAGTGATCGACGATCCCGGCCGCCCGCGCCGCCTCCACGCGTTCGGCGACGTGCACGATCATGGGCTTGCCCGCGAGCGGGAACAGGGGCTTGCCGGGGAAGCGGGTCGCGCCGTAGCGCGCGGGAATGATCGCGGTGATCGACACCGCTCCGGACCCTGCGCCTACCGCTTCGAGTACTGGAAGCGGGCGCGAGCCCCCTTCTGGCCGTACTTCTTGCGCTCTTTCTCGCGCGCGTCCCGGGTCAAGAGTCCGGCGCGCTTCAGCGTCGGGCGCAGCTCCGGGTCGTACTTCTGAAGCGCGCGCGCGATGCCGTGGCGGATCGCGCCGGCCTGGCCGGTGTCGCCGCCGCCCTTCACCGTGATGAACATGTCGAAGTTGCCCATGTGTTCGACGGCTCGCATGGGCTCGAGGAAGTGCATGCGAAGAATCTCGCGCGGGAAGTAGTCCTCGGCGGCACGGTGATTGATCTTCACGTCGCCCGTTCCGAGTCGGATGAAGACGCGCGCGGTCGCCGTCTTCCGGCGTCCGGTGGCGTAGAAGCGGGAGGACTGGCGCGCCATCGTCATCTGCGGATCTCCAGAGGCTGCGGGGATTGCGCGGCGTGCGGGTGGCTCGCGCCCGGGTAGATCTTCAGCTTCGTCAGCATGCGCCGCCCGAGCGGCCCCTTGGGAAGCATGCCCTTCACGGCGGCGCGCAGCACACGGTCCGGATGCGTCTCGAGCATGCGCCCCGCGGTCGTGGTGCGCAGTCCGCCCGCGTACCCGGAGTGGCGCACGTACTCTTTCTTCTCGAGCTTGCGGCCGGTCAGGCGGACGTTCTTGGCGTTGACCACCACGACGAAATCACCGCCATCGACGTGCGGCGTGTAGGTCGGTTTGTGTTTGCCGCGCAGGATCGTCGCGAGGCGCGATGCGAATCGTCCGAGCACCTGATCGGCGGCATCGGCGACGTACCAGCGACGCACGACCTCGGCTTCGCCGATGCTGCGGGTCGGATTCTTCGGATTGGGCAAGGAGTTCCCCTAGGCTCGGGAGCGGCCATGGGATACTCGATCGAGGCTTTCGGGTCAAGCCGAGTCCTCGTCGTAGATCACGCGCTCGAGGCAGAGACCGTGGGCCGGGGCGGAGGGAGCCGCGCGGCCCCGATCCCCGGAGGCGAGGATCGCCGCCATCTCCGCGGCCGGCCGCTTGCCCTGCCCGATCTCGACCAGCGTTCCGACCAGATTCCGGACCATCTGGCGCAGGAAACTCCGGCCGAGAACCTCGATCCGAACCTCCTCGCCGGGGGTCCGATCCACGTCGAGGCGATGGAGCGTCCGGCGCGGACGCTCGTGCTCGGGTGGCCCCCCGGGGGCCGTCCGAAAGGCGCTGAAATCGTGGCTGCCGATCAGGGGCAGCGCGGCCTCCGCCATCGCCGTCACGTCGAGCGGCCCCCAGACGTGCCAGGCGTAGCGGGCCCGGAGCGCGCTCGGCGTGCTCGAATTGAGGATTCGATAGACGTAGAGCTTTCCGGTCGCCGATTTCCGCGCGTGGAACTCCGGTGCCGCGACCGCGATCTCGGTCACGGCGACGTCGTCGGGCAGCACCGCGTTCAGCGCCCGCGCGAGATCCGGCGGATCGAGCCGCGACTCGCAGTCCACGTGGGCGACCTGCGCTCGTGCATGCACGCCCGCATCGGTGCGGCCCGCCGGCACCAGTCGCCACGATTCGCCGGTGATCTCTCGCAACGCCTGCTCGACCACGCCCTGCACGCAGCGTCGTCCCGGCTGGACCTGCCAGCCCGAGAAATCGGTGCCGTCGTACTCGAGGACGAGGCGAAGGCGCCGCACGTCTAGGCCGTGAGTGCCTCGGCCGCGCCGACGACTCCGAGCGCGGCGCCGAGACGCAGATCGTTCAGCGCGACGACGAAGGCGAGACGACTCCCCGACGCTCGCACACGCCCGACGGCCGCGTCGTCGTGTCCGAGGGATCCGCGCGGCGTCGGCAGCTCTTCGTCGCCGAGCAGGCCGACGCCCGCCTGCTTCGCCCAGAGGCTCGAAGCCTCGTCCACGCTGACGGGTTTGGAGAGCTCGGCGTGGATCGCCGCGAGGCTTCCGCCGAGCGTCGGAATCCGCACGCGGGTGAGCTCGATCGGCAGATCCGGAGACGCGAGCAAGCGCCGCAGTACGGCGCGCAGCCGGAGCTCCTCGCTGGTGTCACCGTCCGCGTCGAGCGTGCCGATCTGCGGCAGACAGTCGAACGCGAGTGACTGGGGGAAGACCTCGGACTCGGCACGCTCGCCACTCATGCGATTCAGCACCTGAGCCGTGTGATCGGTCAGCTCACTCACACCCGCGAAGCCAGCACCCGATGCGGACTCGAGCGTCACTCCGGTCACCCGGGAGAGGATCCCGGCCGAGCTGAACGGCGCCAGCGCGAGCGCGATTCCGGTCGCGATCCCGCGCGGAATCGCGACGAAGCGCGGGCGCGAATCCCCCGCGGGGAGCGCGGAGAGACCCGGAAGCCAGAGCGGTACGTCGGGATCTTCCTCGAGCGAGCCCGAGACGTCGATCACGCGCGCGTTGCCTCGCCGCAGCGCTGGCAGAAGCGCGGGCAGCAGCTTGGGCGCCGCACTGAGCACGAGATCGCACGACGCGAGCTCTTCGCCACGGGCGCGGGTGACCTTCACGGACCCCCCGCGGAACTCGATCTCGTCGCCCTCGGAATCGACCGATGCGCAGGCGATCAGCTCGCGGACCGGAAAGCGCCGTTCCTCGAGGACCTGGAGGATCTCGGCACCGACGGCGCCCGTCGCGCCGAGCACGGCAACTCGCAGGCCGGCGTTCGCCATCAGCGCAGAGCCTCGCGAACGCGTCGGCCCATCTCGCGTGTACCGACGAGTGAGTGACCCGGACCCGCGCCGAGATCGCCGGTGCGATAGCCCTTGTCGAGGACCACCTCGACCGCGCGCCGGATGCGCGCCGCCTCGGAAGCGCGCGCGAGGCCATGCTCGAGCAGCATCGCGACCGACAAGATCGCCGCGAGCGGGTTCGCCTTGTCCTGGCCCGCGATGTCGGGTGCGCTGCCGTGGATCGGCTCGAACAGGCCGCGGCCCTCGTCGCCCAGGCTCGCCGACGGCAACATGCCCAGCGAGCCGGTGATCATCGCGGCCTCGTCGGACAGGATGTCGCCGAACATGTTCGGGCAGAGCAGCACGTCGAAGCGAGGCGCGTCCCGCAGAAGAACCATGGCCGCCGAGTCGACGAGCTGGTGCTCGAGCTTCACGTCGGGAAATTCCGTCGCGATCTCCTCGACGATCTCGTTCCAGAACGCGCAGACCTCGAGCACGTTGGCCTTGTGGATGTTCGTCACGAGCTTCTTGCGCCCGCGTGCGGTGCGAAACGCGACGCGCGAGATGCGCGCGACCTCGTGCTCGTCGTAGACCTCGGTGTTGAGCGCGCGGCGCACGCCGTCGCGATCCGCGCGGCCGCGCGGCTCGCCGTAGTAGATCCCGCCGGTGAGCTCGCGCACGACGACGAGATCGACCCCGTCCACGCAAGCTCGCTTCAACGGGCTCGCGTCCGCGAGCGCGGGCATCACCGCCGCGGGGCGCAGATTCGCGTAGAGCCCGAGCTCCTTGCGGATGCGGAGCAGGCCGCGCTCGGGTCGCTGGGACGGCGGAAGCGCATCCCACTTCGGCCCCCCGACCGCGCCGAGCAGCACCACGCCGCAGACCTTCGCGCGCTCGACCGTCGCGTCGGATAGCGGCGCGCCCTCGGCGTCGATCGCGCAGCCGCCGATCTGCGCGGCCTCCGTCTCGACGTCGGGTGCGACCATGCGCAAGACCTCGACCGCCTCGGCCGTGACTTCGGGACCGATCCCGTCCCCCGGGAGCACCAGTACGCGGCTCACGGCTCTAGATCCCTCTCAGCGACGCAACGCCGACCTTGTGGCGCTGCTCGAGCTTGTTGAGCGCCTGCACGTAGGCCTTCGCCGACGCGACCAGTACGTCCGTATCCGCGGCTTGTCCGATCACGCGCAAGCCATTCCCTTCCAGCGTCACCGATACCTCCCCCTGCGCATCGATTCCGCTCGTGACGGCACTCACCTGATACTTGAGCAGGCGCGCCTTGCTTCCGGTCGCCTGCTCGATCGCGCTGTAGATCGCATCGACCGGGCCCGTGCCCATCGACGCGACCTTGCGCACGTCCCCCTTCACTTCCATCTCGACGGTCGCGGTCGGCGTCGCGAACGTTCCGGAGACGACGTGCATGTTGCGCAGCTTCACGGTCTCTTCGACGCGAAGGAGCTGGTCGGTCACCAGCGCCTCGATGTCCTCGTTGTAGACGGTCTTCTTGGCGTCCGCGAGGTCCTTGAAGCGCTTGAACGCCTGATTGAAGTCGATGCGCTCCGGATCGAAGCCGAGCTCCCGCAGCCGCTCGCCGAAGGCGTGACGGCCGGAGTGCTTGCCGAGCACGAGTTCGGTCGAAGCCCGGCCGACGCTCTCGGGCGTCATGATTTCGTAGGTGAGCTTGTTGGAGAGCACGCCGTGCTGGTGGATGCCGGCCTCGTGCGCGAAGGCGTTGTCGCCGACGATCGCCTTGTTCGGCGGAACGGCCACGCCGATCACCGAGGAGAGCAACCGGCTCGCCGGGTAGATCTCCTTGCCGACCACGCCGGTGTCGCAACCCGCGAAGAACTCGCCGCGCGTGCGCAGCGCCATCACGACCTCTTCCATCGCGGTGTTGCCCGCGCGCTCGCCGATTCCGTTCACGGTGCACTCGACCTGGCGCGCGCCGGCGTGAATTGCAGCGAGGGAGTTCGCGACCGCGAGCCCGAGATCATCGTGGCAGTGGACGGAAAAGCGCGCGAGCTCCGCGCCCGGAACGTTGCCGCGCAGGTGCGTGATCAGCTCCGAGTACTCGAAGGGCGTGGTGTAGCCGACGGTGTCGGGGATGTTGAGCGTGCGCGCGCCCGCCTCGATCGCGCGCCCGCAGACCTCGACCAGGAATCCCCAGTCCGAGCGCGTGGCGTCCTCGCAGGAGAACTCCACGTCGTCGCAGTAGCTTCGCGCGCGGGTCACCGCACGCACGACCTCTTCGAGCACCCGCTCCTTGCTCATGCGCAGCTTGTCGCGCATGTGGATTTCCGAGGTCGCGATGAAGACGTGGATGCGCGGCCGGGCCGCGCCGCGCAGCGCCTCCCAGGCGCGGTCCACGTCGTCGTCCGAGGTGCGGGCGAGCGCGCAGACGATCGGTCGGCGGACCTCCAGCGCGACCGCACGGACGGCCTCGAAGTCGCCGTCCGAGGCGATCGGGAAGCCCGCCTCGATCACGTCGACGCCGAGGCGTTCGAGCTGGCGCGCGATCACCAGCTTCTCCTCGATGTTCATGCTGCATCCGGGCGACTGCTCGCCGTCGCGCAGGGTCGTGTCGAAGATCAGGACGCGTTTATCGGGCGTCACGGCTCGGCTCCGCCTCGACTTCGGCCGCGACTCCCTCGGCCGCATGCGCGGGCGTTCTGCGCTCCAGCCACCACACCACCGGACCGGAGAGCACGTAGGCGATGCCGAGTCCGAAGAGCATCCACTCGTGGTTCAAGAGCACGATGATCGCGAAGACGATCAGCGCCACGAGTGCGGGATAGCCGCGAGCGCCCTCGATCCGGACGGCCTTGAGGCTCGGATACGGGATCGTGCTCACCATCAGGAGCGCGAGCAGCGCGAAGAAGCTCGTGATCCCGATCCCGAGCGGCCGCGGGAACGGCGGCGCGAATCCGACCCAGGTGATGAACCAGACCGTGGCCGCGACCATGCCCCCCGCAAAGGTCGTGGCGATGCCCTGGAAATACTTCGTGCTCGGCTCATCCGCCCGGGCGTTGAACCGCGCGAGCCGGAGTGCCGCGCAGAGCGCGAACAAGCCCGCGATCAGCCAGCCACGCGGTCCCAGGGGCAGCAGCATCCAGTTGTACATCAGCAGCGCGGGCGCGAGACCGAACGCCGTCAGGTCGGAGAGCGAGTCGAACTCGAAGCCGAAGCGGCTCTGCGAATGGGTGGCCCGCGCGACGCGGCCGTCGAGCATGTCGCAGATGGTGGCCAGCACGATCGCGAGCGCCGCCTTCTCGAATTCACCGCGGATCGAGAGCGTGATCGACCAGAAGCCGAGCATGAGCCCGGCGCTGGTGATCAGGTTCGGAAGCAGGAACACCGCACGGCGTCGGCCGCGTCGGTTGCCCCGACGTCGCCGCCTCCGATCCCGGAACTCCCCGTCCCGCGACATCACGGTCCCCTCAGTTCCGACTGCGATCGACGAGCTTGTTCTCCCGCAGCCAGGGCATCATCGCGCGGAGCTCCTTGCCGATCTTCTCGACCGGATGCTCCTCGCCGAGCCTCCCGAGTGCCGTGAAGACGGGCTTGCCGACACGCGCCTCCTGCAGCCACTCGCTCGCGAAGCGGCCGGACTGGATCTCGCCGAGGATCCGCTTCATCTCGGCCTTCGTCTCGGCGGTGACGATGCGCGGCCCGCGCGTCAGGTCGCCGAAACGCGCGGTGTTCGAGACCGAGTAGCGCATGTTCGAGATGCCGCCCTCGTAGATCAGATCGACGATCAGCTTCACCTCGTGGATGCACTCGAAGTACGCCATCTCGGGTGCGTAGCCGGCCTCGATCAGCGTTTCGAATCCCGCCTGCATGAGCGCGGTGAGCCCGCCGCAGAGAACCGCCTGCTCACCGAAGAGGTCGGTCTCGGTTTCCTCGCGGATCGTGGTCTGGATGATCCCCGCGCGCCCGCCGCCGATTCCCTTTGCGTAGGCGAGGCCGACCTCGAGCGTGTTCCCCGACGGATCGCGATCGACCGCCACCAGGCAGGGCACACCGCCGCCCTTCGCGTACGCGGCGCGAACGAGGTGCCCCGGACCCTTGGGCGCGACCATGAACGTGTTCACGCCGTCGGGCGGAGCGATGCAGCCGAAGTGGAAATTGAAACCGTGCGCGAGCGCGAGGTAGTTTCCGGCCTTCAGATTCGGCCGGATGTCGGCCTCGTAGATCTGCGCCATCGTCTCGTCGGGCAGCGTCATCATCACGACGTCGCCCGCGGCCGCCGCGTCGGCAACCGAGAGCACGCGAAGCCCGGCCGCTTCCGCCTTCTTCGAGGTCGGGGATCCCGGACGCAGACCGACCACGACGTCGACACCGCTCTCCTTCAGATTCAGGGAGTGCGCGTGCCCCTGACTGCCATAGCCGAGTATCGCCACCGTCCGGCCTTCGAGGCGGGCGAGGTCCGCGTCCTTGTCGTAGTACACGCGCATCCGATCAACTCCTTGGGAGACCGCAGATATCGTTGGATTCCGCGGCCTTATCCGATGTCTCGGGGATCGATCTAGGGTATGGGTTCACTGCTTACGTGTAAAGCCAAGCGCCTGGCTTCGGCCTCGGCTCGGCGCAGATAGCGCAGCTCCACGCGCTCCGGCGCGACCGCGTGACCGGCAACGGCGAGGCGCAGACCGAGCCGGCCGACGCTCGACGCGCGCAAGCAGCCGGCAGCTTCCGGCAGGAAGACCGCACGAGCGCCGAGTCGCTCGGCGATCTCAGCGCGGTGGAGCGCGACACCGCTGCCGAGGAAGGCGATCTCCCCGGCACGCGGCAACCGCGAGACGAACCCCGGCACGGAGCTACACGAATCGGCGACACGCTCGCGGCCGTCGGCAGCGTAGAGACCGGCGTAGATCTCTCCGCGCCGTGCATCGAGAATCGGCGCGATCGGACCGTCGACGCCCGCCTGCGTCGCGAGCGCAGCGAGCGTGGGCACCGGAACCAGGCGTCGGTCCGTGCCGAACGTCAGGCCGAGCGCGGTCGCGAGCCCGATGCGCAGGCCGGTGAACGATCCCGGGCCGATCGTGAGCGCGATTCGATCGACCGCGTCGAGGGAGGCGCTCTGCTCGACGAGTAGGCGCTCGACGCAGACGAGGAGCGACGCGGCGTGGCGCTCGCCCTCGTCGAGAGACAGCTCGCCGAGCAGGGCCTCGCCCGCGAAGAGCGCGACGGAACCGCGCTCTCCGGAGGTGTCCAGCGCGAGCAACACGATGCGCTAGCCCAGCGTCGAGAAGAACTTGACCACCCCCGACCAGTGGCGCGCGATGTCGTTCCAGAATGCGACGCCCATGAGCAGGAGGATCAGCGAGAGCCCGACCGTCTGCGCGACGTCGCGCGCCCGTTCCGGAAGCGGACTTCCCTTGATCCCTTCGGCCGCGGCGAGGACGATCTGCCCACCGTCGAGCACCGGGATCGGCAGCAGGTTCAGGATCGCCAGATTCACGCTGATCACGGCCATGAGCCACGCGAACTGCGCCCACGAGGTCTGGTACGCATCGGCGGCGATCTCGCCGATCCCGATCGGACCGGAGAGGCTGTTCATACCGACGCTGCCGGTCACGAGCTGAGAGATCCCGGCGAGAATCATCACCAGGATCTCGCCGGTGCGCTCGACGCCGCGCGTGACCGCGACCAACGGATTGCGAACGACGTCGTCCCGGTACTCGGCCCCCTCGTCGGAGGGCCCGAGCGACACGCCGATTCCCCAGTGCATCTCGGTCTCGCCGTTCACGAGCATCGCCCGCTCGGTCGGCGTCGCCTCGAGCGTGATCTCGCGGCCCTCGCGCTGGAGAACGAGCGTGACCGGCGCGCCGCCGCTGCCCCAGATCACGTCCTTCACCACCTCGCTCGTGAGGGCGAGCGTTCCGTTGACGGTCAGCAGAACGTCGCCGGACTGCAAGCCTGCGCGCTTCGCGGGACTCGTCGGCTCGACCGCGGCGATCCGCACGCCGATCGCGGTCAGGCCGAGGGTCTCGAGACTCCGTACGACGTCGGCGTCGCGAATCGTCGTTCGGATCGTCTCCGACTCGCCGTCGAGTGGACGCGAGAGCTCGAACTCGACCGGGACGTCGACCGTCCGCAAGGCTCGCTCGAGGCCGTACAGGTTCTCGATCGGCTGTGAGTTCAGGGCGACGATCCGATCTCCCGTCTGCACGCCCGCGCGCGAGGCGGGGCCATCGGGATCGGTCACGCCGACGCGCGCGGCGGGAGCGTGCCAGGAGAGGCCGGCGGGGAGGTACTTGCCGTCGGGATCGGTCTCTCGCAGGAGCTCGACGGTGCGCGTCTGACCTTCGCGCTCGACCTCGAGTGAGAGCGCCGGATCTCCGGAACCCTGCAGGTGCGACTCCAGCTCCTCCCAGCGCCAGATCGCCTCGCTCGAGACGCCGACCACGCGATCGCCTTCGCGCAAGCCCGCGCGCTCGGCGGCGGTGTCGGGAAGCACCCCGGCGATTCGCGAGGTGATCGTCGGAACTCCGCTCATCAGAATCCCGGCGATCAGGAAGACCGGCAGGATCAGATTCATCACCGGGCCAGCGAGCGAGATCGCGATGCGTTGCCAGACGGGCCGGTGATTGAAGGCGCGGCCGACGTCCTCCGGGGCCGCGTCCTCACCCGGATTCTCGCCGAGCATCTTCACGAAGCCGCCGAGCGGCAGCGCAGCGACGACGTACTCGGTCTCGCCCACGCGCCGTGCGAGCAGCGACGGGCCGAAGCCGATCGAGAACTTCTCGACCTTGACGCCGAGCCACTTCGCGACGGCGAAGTGGCCCAGCTCGTGGATGAAGATCAGCACTCCGAGCAGGAGGATGAACGGAACCAGAAAATCGACGACTCCCGGAAGACTCACGCTGCGCGCTCCTCGATCCACCGGCGCGCCACGCGGCGAGCCTGTTCATCCACGTCGCGGATCTCCTCGAGGGATCGGCCGGGGCGAACCGCGACGCGTCCCAGGACTTCTTCGGCGACGGAAGCGATGCCCGTGAACTCGAGTTCGCCCGAGAGGAACGCCGCGACCGCGACCTCGTTGGCGGCGTTCAGCGTTGCCGGCGCGGTTCCACCGGCCGAGAGCGCTTCGAATGCGAGCCGAAGCGCGGGGAAGCGCGCGAGATCGGGCGCTTCGAAATGAAGGGCACCGAGCGCGACGAGATCGAGCGGCGCCACGTCTTCGAGGGGGAGACGGTCGGGCATCCCCAGAGTGTACGAAATGGGGATCCTCATATCGGGCACGCCGAGCTGTGCGATCCAGCTGCCGTCGACGTACTCGACCAGCGAGTGCACGATGCTCTCCGGGTGCACGAGCACCCCGATCCGCTCCGGCTCGAGGTCGAAGAGCCAACGGGCCTCGATCACCTCGAAGCCCTTGTTCATGAGCGTCGCCGAGTCGATCGTGATCTTCGCGCCCATGTCCCAGTTCGGGTGCGCGAGCGCCTGCGCGGGGCTCGCCGCCGCGAGCGCCTCGGCACTCGCGCGTCGAAACGGTCCACCGGACGCGGTGAGCCAGATCTTGCGCACCGGGGCACCGCGCTGCCCGGCCAGGCACTGCGCGATCGCGACGTGTTCGGAGTCGAGCGGAAGCAGCTTCGCACCGCTCGCGCGCGCCGCCTCGAGGACGAGCGGTCCACCGGTGACGAGCACCTCCTTGTTCGCGAGCGCGACGTCGCGCCCGCTGCGCAGCGCGGCCACGACCGGCTCGAGACCGGCGCTGCCGACGAGCGCGCCGATCACGAGATCGGCTTCGTGCGTGGCGACCTCGCGGAGACCCTCGGCCCCCGAGATCACGCGCGGACCGGGCTCCCCGAGCGCTTCACGTACGAGCACCGCGTCTTCGGCACGGGCGACGGAGACCAGCTCCGGACGGAACTGCTTGCACTGCTGGATCAGGAGATCGACGGATCGACCTGCGGCGAGCGCGACCACCCGGAGCTTGTCCGGGAATCGCGCGATCACGTCGAGTGTCTGCGTTCCGATCGATCCCGTCGAGCCGAGCAGCGCGATGCGCTTCACGGCGCCGGCTCACGGGCCTGTGCTCCCGTCAGCCCGAAGCGGCGCTCGCGCTGCTGGTAGGCCGCGAGCGCCTCGACGAGATCGTTCTTGGTGAAGTCGGGCCAGAGCACGTCGCTCTTCCACAGCTCGGTGTAGGCGACCTGCCAGAGCAGGAAATTCGAGAGCCGCAGTTCCCCACCGGTGCGGATCAGAAGATCGGGATCCGGCAGATCGGGCGAGTACAGGTGCCCCTGCACGCACTTCTCGTCGATCGCCTCGGGCTCGAGCTGCCCCTGCTCGACGGCTCGCGCGATCGCGCGCACGGCATCGGTGATCTCGGTGCGCCCGCCGTAGGAGAGCGCGAAGACGAGCCTCATCTCGTCGTTGCTCTTCGTGCGCGCGGAGAGCGAGTCGATCAGCGTCTGGATGCGCGGAGACAGGTCGCCAATGCGCCCGATCGCGTCGACGCGAATTCCGTTCGACGCCAGCTCGTCGGCGTCGCGCTCGAGGTACTCCTCGAGGTAGTTCATCACCGCATCGACCTCTTCACGAGGCCGAGCCCAGTTCTCCGTCGAGAACGCGTAGAAGGTCAGCCACTGCACGCCGAGCTCGTGCGCGGCCCGAACGACCGCTCGCACGACCTCCGCGCCGTTCCGATATCCGGCTACGCGTGGAAGTCCGCGGTTCTCCGCCCAGCGGCCGTTCCCGTCGGGAATGATCGCCACGTGACGGGGGATCTTGCTCGCAACCAGCCTGTGCACCCGCTCTCCTCAGACCTTCAGCAGCTCGGCTTCCTTCGCCTCGACCGACTTGTCGATCTGCGCGACGAAATCGTCGGTGAGTTTCTGGATCTTGTCCTGCAGCTGGCGCGCGTCGTCCTCTCCGAGGTCGCCGTCCTTCTGCAGGTCCTTCGCCATGGCGATGGCGTCGCGGCGCGCGTTGCGCACGCCCACCTTGTGGTCCTCGCCGAGCTTCTTCACCTGCTTGGCGAGGTCCTTGCGCCGCTCTTCGGTCAGCTCCGGGATCGGCACGCGGACGATCTTTCCGTCGGAGATCGGCGAGACGCCGAGGTTGGCCTTGTGGATCGCCTTCTCGATCTCGGAGATCGCGCTGCGATCGAATGGCTGCACCGTGATCAGTCTCGCTTCGGGAGCATTCAGCTGCGCGAGCTTCTTCAGAGGCGTCGGCGTGCCGTAGTAATCGACCATGAGGCCCTCGAGCAGCGCAGGATTCGCGCGGCCCGTGCGGATCTTCGTGAGGTCGTGCCCCAGGGCAGAGACGCTCTTCTGCATCTCCTGCTTCGCTTCGGAGAGGACCAGATCGCTGTTCTCGTCGGACATCCGCTTCTCCTCCTCAGGCCGTGACGAGCGTGCCGATCGCCTCCCCGGAGACCACTCGCAGCATGTTGCCGGGCACGCTCATGTTGAAGACCACGATCGGCAGCTTGTTGTCCTGGCAGAGCGTGATCGCGGTCGAATCCATCACGCCGAGGCTCTGGTGCAGGAACTCGCGATAGCTCACCCGATCGAAGCGCCGCGCGTTGGGAAATTTCTCTGGATCCGAGTCGTAGACGCCATCGACGCGCGTCCCCTTCAGCAGCACCTCGGCGCCCATCTCCATCGCGCGCAACGCCGCACCGGTGTCGGTGGTGAAGAACGGATTGCCGGTCCCCGCCGCGAAGATCACGACGCGGCCCTTCTCGAGGTGGCGGATCGCGCGTCGGCGGATGTGCGGCTCGGCCACCTGCTTGATCTCGATCGCCGAGAGCACGCGCGTGTCGGCGCCGCACTTCTCGAGGGCATCCTGGAGCGCGAGGGCGTTGATCACGCCACCGAGCATGCCCATGTAGTCGGCGGCCGTGCGGTTGATGCCCTCGGCCGAGGCCGTGATGCCGCGGATGATGTTGCCCCCGCCGCAGACCACGCCGAGCTCGATGCCCAGGCGCGAGAGCTCGCCGATCTCGCGCGCCGTCTCGTGGATCGTCTTCGAATCGATGCCCCAGCCGCGCTCGCCCGCGAGGCTCTGGCCCGAGATCTTGAGGAGGACGCGCTTGTAGACCGGGGTCATTCCTCGCCGGCTTCCCCGAGCTGGAAGCGACGGAAGCCGACGATCTTCGCGCCGACCTCCTGCGCTGCCTTGTTGACGATCCTGTCGGGGTCCATGACCAGACCCTGCTCGAGCAGGACCACTTCCTTGAAGAACTTCGAGAGCCGCCCCTCGATCATCTTCTCGATGATGTTGGCGGGCTTGCCTTCGCTCGCCGCCTGCTTGGTGAGCACGCTCCGCTCCGCGTCGACGACGGCCTTGGGCAGCTCGTCGCGAGAGAGGCTGGCTGGGCTCGCCGCCGCGACGTGCATGCAGACGTTGTGCGCGAACGCGCGCACTTCCGGCTTGTCGGGATTCGCGGACTCGATCGCGACCAGCGTTCCGATCTTGCCGCCCGCGTGGATGTAGCAGGCGACGAAGCCCGACGCGGGCGCCGTCAGGCGCTCGATCCGCCGGACCACGAGGTCCTCGCCCATCTTGCTGACCGCGCTGCTCACCGCGTCGCGGAGCTTCTCGCCGTTCACGGTCGAGTCGAGCAGCGCATCTACGCTCGCGGGCGCAGAGCTGCAGACGGTGTTCGCGAGCGCATCGGCGAGCGTCGAGAAGTCGTCCGTCTTGGCGACGAAGTCGGTCTCGCAGTTCAGCTCGACGAGCGCGCCCGTGCGGCCGTCCTTCGAGACGAGCGCGTTCACCCGACCCTCGGAGCCGGCGCGGCCGACGCGCTTGCTCGCCTTGGCGATCCCGCGCTCGCGCAGGATCTCGGCGGCACGCGCGGAGTCACCCCCCGCCTCGGCGAGCGCCTTCTTGCAATCCATCATCCCCGCGCCCGTGCGCTCGCGGAGATCCTTCACCTGCGCTGCCGAGATCTCGGCCACGTCCTGTCTCCCTTCCCCTGCTCAGCCCGTCAGCCGCCGCTTCACGCGGCCGGCGGCTCCGTCGTCGGTTCGACCTCGGTCTCGTTCGTCGGCTCGGTGGTCGGCTCCTCGGGCGTCTCCGGCAGATCCGTGATGCCGAGCGCGAAGTCCGCTGCGGCCTCGACCGACTCGCGGCGACGTTCCTCGGCCATTCGATCCATTCGCGCGGGCCGCCGCGCCGGCTGCGTGATCTCGACCACGCGCTTGCCGTGCTTGGGCGCGGACTCCTCGGACTCGCGCGCTTCGGAGCGCTGATCGACGATGCGCGAGTTGTGCAGCTCTCGTCCCTCGCGCGCCGCCTCTGCGACCTTCTCGCAGTAGAGCTGGATCGCGCGCAACGCGTCGTCGTTGCCGGGAATCGTGAAGTCGACCCCGTACGGATCGCAGTTCGAGTCGACCACCGCGATCACCGGAATGCCGAGTCGTCGAGCCTCGAGAATCGCGATCGCCTCGCGTCGCACGTCGATCACGAAGACGGCGTCGGGCACGCGCTCCATCTCGGCGATGCCTTCGAACGCCTTGTGCAGCTTCAACTGCTCGCGCACCAGCCGCGAGCGCTCCTTCTTCGAGAGATCGGAGCTGGCCTCCTCTCGCCCGAGAAGCTCGTTCAGCTCCTTGTAGCGCTCGATGCCGCGCCGGATCGTGCGGAAGTTCGTCAGCATTCCGCCGAGCCAGCGTCGGTGAACGAAGGGCATGCCGCAGGCGCGCGCCTGCTCCGCGATGATGTCCTGCGCTTGCCGCTTCGTGGAGACGAAGAGCACCGAGCCCCCGCCCGCGACGGTCTCGCGGATGAACTCGAGCGCATCGCGGAAGCGCGGCAGCGTGTGCTGCAGATCGATGATGTGGACGCCGTTGCGCTCGCCGTAGATGAAGGGCTTCATCGAGGGATGCCAACGGCGGGTCTGATGGCCGAAGTGGACGCCGGCCTCGAGCAGGTCTCGCATGGAGACGAGGTTCGCTGTCATTTGACGCAGGTGCTCCGTTCTCGGGTTTTGCTTCCGCCCCTCGGCCCATCGCCGCCGCTCATCGCGAGGACGCTGCTCGAAGCAGGCGGTCGTTGCGACCCGGAGCGGACGGGGCGTGATGGATGGTCGCTCGTATAGCAGAAGGCGTGCCCGCGCTCAACTCCAAGGGCCCGGAATCAAAAGAAATTCAGCCTCGCCTTCCACCCGGCGGGGGCCCGAGAGCGAGCAGATGGGTGTTGTCGTTGAAGGCGCGCAGCGAGAACGCGTAGGCATCGGCGATCGGGACCGTGACCAGGCGCGTGATTGCGGCCCAGTGGCTCGAGAAGCGCACCCACGCCCAGGACACCGGCTCGACGTCGAGCAGGCGCGAGAGGATCACGGCAATCGTGCCCTCGTGCGCCACGATCAGCAGGCGCCGGTCGGCTTCGGGCGGATGCCAGAGGCGGAACCCCGAGTTCGAGTGGATGCGCATGCCGTGGGAGGCCGAGAGAAGCTCCTCGACACCCGCCGAGACGCGCTCGTAGAGGTGCCGGAACGACTCGCCGCCGGGACTCATGCCGTCCCACCACTGCTCGAGGTCGCGGGCGCGCGCGCGGGCGAAGAACTTCTCGACCTCCTCGGCCGTGCGCCCCTCGAGCGTCGGCAGGCGAAGCTCGTCGAGCCACGAGCAGCGCTCGAACTCCACTTCCAGACGCTCCGCGACCGGCGCCGCGGTCTCGATCGCGCGGCCGAGCGTGCTCGTGTAGCAGGCGTCGAAGCGCTCATCGGCGAGCGCGTCGGCGAGCGCCCGTGCCTGCCGGCGACCGTAGTCGGTCAGCGCGGGATGGTCGACCGCCCGACCGCCGGGCTCCCAGTCCGGCTGCCCGTGCCGGACCAGCACGACCTCGATCATGGCTTCGCGGTCCGGTACTGCACGGCCGCGCGCTCCGCCGTGAGCGGTCGCACGTGCAGGGCGACGAGCTTCTGATGGGCGGGATGATCGACGTACGCGCGAAATGCCGCCGCGTCGTCGAAGTCGGCGACGATCGCGAAATCGAAGTTCCCCGACACGAGACCCGCGTCGGATCCGTAACGGTAGGCCCGGATCTGTGGGACCTGTCCGGGCAGTGCCGAGAGTGCGCGTTCGAGGGAATCGATCTGCGCGCGGGTCGATTCCGGCCGCCAGCGGAACAGCACGACGTGCCGGAAGATCTCGACGGCGGCCGACACTAGGTCGTGTACTCCGCGTTGACGCGCACGTATTCGTAGGAGAAGTCGGTCGTCAGCATGCGCGCGTTCCCGGGTCCGCGGCCGATCGAGATCTCGATCGCGACCTCCTTCCTCTTCATCGCGCGCTCCGCCCGGCGCAGACCCGTCCGGCCTCCCGAGGGCTCGCCGCCGCGAAGCATCTCGACGCCTCCGATCTTCACGCCGACGTTCGCCGGCAGAAGTGGAACCCCGGCCGCACCGATCGCCTGAACGATCCGGCCCCAATTCGGATCCGCACCGAAGAGCGCCGTCTTCACCAGCGCGGAGTTCGCGACGCTGCGCGCGACGCGGTCCGCGTCGCGATCGCTGCGCGCGCCCGAAACCGCGACCGTCGCGAGCTTCGTCACGCCCTCGCCATCCCGCGCCAGCCGGTAGCAGAGCTCGGAGCTCGTCTCGAGCAGGGCGCGCTCGAACTCGCGGGCCCGTGCGGAGCCGACGCCGATCGGCCGGTTTCCGGCGGCCCCGTTCGCGAGCACCAGCACCGTGTCGCTGGTGCTGGTCTCACCGTCGATCGTGAGCGCATTGAAGGTCGGCGTGACCGCCTCGCGAAGCGCGGCCCGGAGAAATGCGGGCTCGACCGCGAGATCGGTCACGATGTAGGCGAGCATCGTCGCCATGCGCGGCATGATCATGCCTGCGCCCTTCGCCATCCCGACCAGCCGGAAGCCGCGCGCTCGCGTATGCACGAGCTTCGGCACGTTGTCGGTGGTGAGGATCGCCTTCGCGGCGCGCTCGAAGCCACGCGGCGAGAGCTCGGCGACGGCGCGCGGAATGCCCTCGCGAAGCTTCTCCATCGGCAGCGTTCGGCCGATCACGCCCGTCGAGGCGACCTGGATCTCGCGGCTGCGGGCGCCGATCGCACGCGCGAGGAGCCGCGTCATCTCGCGCGCGTCCGCCAGCCCGCGCGCGCCGTTCGCCACGTTCGAGATCCCGCTGTTCACGACGGCGCCGCGCGCGACCCCGCCGCGGATGTGGCTGCGCGAGACGACCACCGGCGCGCCGGGAAAGCGGCTGCTCGTGAAGACCGCGGCCGCCGCGGCGGGGCGATCCGAGACGATCAGCGCGAGATCGGGCTTGCCGCTGGGCTTGATGCCGCAGGCGATACCCGCGGCGAGAAAGCCCGGAACATCGACCGCCACGTCAGGCCGCCACTCCGTGGCACTTCTTGTACTTCTTGCCCGAGCCGCACGGGCACGGGTCGTTCCGGCCGACCTTCGGCCCCTCGCGTGTCACGGTGCCGGTCACCACGGGTGCCTCCGATGGCGCGCCCGCGTGCACTTCCTGCAGCTTGCGCGCCTGCGCGACGCGCCGCGCTTCTTCGGCCGCGCGAAGCTCGACGACGCGCTCGGCCGACGGCAACTCGATCGCGACGCGGAAGAGCTGCTCGGTGGCGCGCGCGCCGATCCGGTCGAACATCTCGCGGAAGAGCGCGAAGCCCTCCGTCTGGTACACGCGCTTGGGATCCTTGCCCGCGTATCCCTGAAGGCCGACGCCCTCCTTCAGGTGATCCATCGTCAGCAGGTGATCCTTCCAGCTCTGGTCGAGCGTCTGAAGCAGGATCCCGCGCGCCACGCCGTCGAACGTCGGCGGGCGGAAATCAGCGTACTTCCGCGCGATGTCGGCGAACATCTCGACTTTCTCGTCGAGCTTCGCCTCGACCTGTCCGAGCAGCTTCTCGAGCGCGCGCTCGCGATTCCCGCCAGCGCTGAGCTCCGGCATGACCGGATCGATCGCGATCGCGAACTGCGCCTGGACCTCGCGCACGAAGCCATCGGCGTCGGGATCGCCCTTGGGCGGAAACGTCGCGGCGACGATCTCGGCGGCGAGTTCGTTCGCGAGATCGAGGTACTCGGCGCGAAGATCGGTGCTGGCGAGGATCGAGTTGCGCCAGTGGTAGATGCTCGATCGCTGTTTGTTCATCACGTCGTCGTACTCGAGCAGGTGCTTGCGGATGTCGAAGTTGCGGACTTCGACCTTTCGCTGAGCGCGCTCGATCGCACCGGAGAGCATGCGCGCCTCGATCGCCTCGCCCTCCTCCATGCCGAGGCGCTTCATCAGGCCCGCGATCCGATCGGCGCCGAAGATCCGAAGCAGATCGTCCTCGAGCGACAGGAAGAAACGCGACGAGCCCGGATCGCCCTGGCGACCCGAGCGGCCGCGGAGCTGGTTGTCGATGCGCCGGGACTCGTGCCGCTCGGTGCCGAGCACGTGCAATCCGCCCGCGGCGATCACCTTCTCTCGTTCGTCGAGGCAGGCGCGATTGAGCTTCTCGAACTCGTCCTTGTTCTCCGGCGCGTCGGGATCGAGTCCGCGCGCGCGCATCATCATGACCGGATTTCCGCCGAGCACGATGTCGGTGCCGCGGCCGGCCATGTTGGTCGAGATCGTGACCGAGCCGAAGCGCCCCGCCTGCGCAACGATCTCCGCCTCGCGCTGGTGCTGCTTCGCGTTCAGCACGTTGTGCCGGATGCCGCGGTTCTTGAGCTTCGCCGCGACCAGCTCGCTGGTCTCGATCGCGATCGTGCCGACGAGCACGGGCTGGCCGCGCTTGTGACAATCCTCGATGTCGTCGACGACGGCCTTCCACTTCTCGGCTCTCGTGCGGTAGACCACGTCCTCGTGATCCTTGCGCACCATCGGCCGGTGCGTCGGAACGACGACGACGTCGAGCTTGTAGATGCTCGCGAACTCCTGGGCCTCGGTGTCGGCGGTGCCGGTCATGCCCGCGAGCTTCTCGTACATGCGGAAGTAGTTCTGGAAGGTGATCGACGCGTAGGTCTGGCTCTCGTTCTGGACCTTGACCTTCTCCTTCGCCTCGACGGCCTGGTGCAGCCCGTCGCTCCAGCGACGACCCTCCATCAGGCGGCCGGTGAACTCGTCGACGATCAGCACCTGATCGTCCTTGACCACGTAATCGACGTCGAGCCTGTAGATCACGTGAGCGCGCAGCGCGTTCTGGACGACGTGCAGCGTCTCCATGTGGTTGGGCGCGTAGAGATTGTCGATGCCGAGCAGGTGCTCGGCCGCGACGACGCCATCCTCGGTGAGCTGCACGGAGCGAGCCTTCTCGTCGTGCGTGTAGTGATCCTTGTTCTCGATCAGCTTCGGAATGATCCGGTCGATCCGGCGGAACTTCTCGGGGTCGTCCTCGACCGGACCCGAGATGATCAGCGGGGTGCGCGCCTCGTCGATCAGGATCGAGTCGACCTCGTCGACGATCGCGTAGTGGGGCGAGCGCTGCACGAAGAGCTCGAGTGCGGGCTTCATGTTGTCGCGCAGGTAGTCGAAGCCGAACTCGTTGTTCTGTCCGTACGTGATGTCGGCGGTGTAGGCCTGGCGGCGATCGGCGTCCGAGATGCCGTGGACGATGCAGCCGACGGAGAGGCCGAGCGAGCGGTGCACCGCGCCCATCCACTCGGCGTCGCGCCGGGCCAGGTAGTCGTTCACGGTCACGACGTGTACGCCCTTGCCGGCGAGCGCGTTCAGGAACGACGGCAGCGTGGCGACGAGCGTCTTGCCCTCGCCCGTCTTCATTTCCGCGATCTTCCCCTGGTGCAGCACCATCCCGCCGATCAGCTGGACGTCGTAGTGACGCTGACCCAACGTGCGCTTGGCCGCCTCGCGCACCAGCGCGAAGCCCTCGGGCAGGATCGAGTCGAGCGGCTCGCCCCGGCTCACGCGTTCGCGCAGATCGGTCGCGCGCCCGCGCAGCTCGTCCGGCGAGAGCGACGTGTACTTCGGCTCGAGCTCGTTGATGCGGGCGACGGCGGGCCGCAGCGACTTGATCAGCCGGTCATTGGCGGAGCCGAAGATCCTCGTGACGAAGTCGCGAATGAAAGTCTCCCGGGGCGGGCCGGAGTATACGGAAGGGCCTCTTCCCGGGCCAGAATCAGTCGAGGATGTAGTTGCGCGGATTCACGGTCTTGCCGTTCACGAGCACCGCGTAGTGCAGGTGGGGACCCGTGCTTCGACCCGTCGAGCCCATGAGGCCGATCTGCTGACCGCGCTTCACGGTCTGACCCGGCTTCACGAGCGTCTCCTGCATGTGTCCGTAGACGGTCTCGATGCCGTAGCCGTGACGCATCTTGACGGCGATGCCCAGGGAGCGCTTCGAGGTCGCGTAGATGACCTGGCCGTCCGCGGCCGCGTAGATCGGCGTCCCCATCCGGCCGGCGATGTCGAGTCCCTTGTGGAACTCGCGACCTCCCGTTTGCGGCGACGTCCGGTAGCCGAACGCGGAGGTCACCCAGCCGCGTGTCGGCGAGATCGAGGGCGTGTGCACGAGCCGCACCGCCTGGTCCTCGAGGTGAGTGATCAGGCCCTGCAGGCTCTGCTCCTGGGCGTCCGCAGCATCGGCGAGTGTCTCGAGCCCTTCCCGGATGATGTCGCGGCGTTTCGCCCGAGAGAGCCAGGACACGTCGTCCGCATCGAGGAGCTGTCCGTCGGTTCCGCCGATTCCCGGCAGCGGCAGCGGATCGGCCGGATCGAGATTCGTGATCACCCGGAGCTTGCGCTCGAAGCCCTCGATGCTCCCGAGCCGGGTGGAGATCGTCTCCATCTTCTCTGCGTACGCGTGCAGCTCCTGGCGCTGCTCGCTGGTCTCGCGGCGCAGCCGCTCGAGCTCGGAGAGGCTCACGCGCACTCTCACGTAGTCGACCGAGAGCACGAGCAGGGCAACCGCCGCGGCGACGCCCGCATATCCGGCGCGGCGGATCCAGATGCGAGGCAGGTGGAAGCGCCGGATCGAGCCGGCGGAGCCGGGCACGATCATCAGGGTGACGACGTCCTCGTTCCGAGGAGAGGTCGAGCTAGACACCGGAGCGGCCTCCGGCGGCGGCCGCATCGAGCGACACCTTCAACACGAGCTTTCCCATCCGGAGCTCGTCACCGTGCGCGAGCACCCGGCGCTGCTCGCGGGAGCCGTTCACGAGGGTGCCGTTCGTGCTGCCCAGATCCTGCACGAACGCCGCGGGACCCTCGTAGCCGAAGAGCGCGTGCGCGCGCGAGATCGTGGCCTCGTTCAGAACCAGGTCGGCGTTTCGCCCACGACCGATCACGGTGCTCGCGCGATCGAGCTCCCACTCGAGACCCTCGTAGAAGCCGCTCTCGATGCGCAGGTGCGCGCGCTGCGCCGCAGGCGGTACTGCCGGATCCGTCCCCGAGGCCTTTGCTCGAGCCAAGTTTTGCCTCCCAAGCGGAGGGCGTGACCGCCCTTTGTGCTCGAGAGCGGCATCGGCGAGGCCTATGGAAAGTTGAGGAAGCCGGTCACAAAACGCGGGCGCGCGCCGGTGGGACGGCCGCCAGGAGCTCCCGCGCGTGAGCACGTGCAGCATCCGTGACACGGCCGCCACCCATCCGCGCGATCTCGTCGACCCGCGACTCGCCCTCCAAACGCTCGACACGCGTCAGCGTTCTCCCGGCGCGGAGCGACTTCACGACTCGGTGATGCGCATCGCCGAGCGCGGCGAGCTGCGGCAGATGGGTGATGCAGATCACCTGATTCCGTGCGGCGAGCGCGCGCAGGCGTTCGCCGACACGAACCGCCGTGCGGCCGCCGAGCCCGGCGTCGATCTCGTCGAAGAGCAAGAGACCGCTCGACGCCGCGTCCCGAAGCACGTTCCGGAGCGCGAGGAGCAGGCGCGAGAGCTCACCGCCCGAGGCCGCGTCGCGAAGCCGGCCGGGCGCCTCGCCGGGATTCGCCGCGAGCAGGAACGTCGCGCGTTCTCGCCCCGATGGGCCCGAAGGCGGATCGAGACCGTCGGCGCCCTTCGCAGGGAGCGCCTCGAAGGCGACGTGCAGCTTCGCGCGACCGAGCTCGAGCTCGGCGAGCTCGGCGGTGACCGAGCGCTCGAGACCCAGGGCCGCCTCCCGGCGCGCCTCGGAGAGCGCGCGGCTGCGAGAGTCGAGCTGCTCGCCGGCGGCTTCGAGATCGCGTGCGAGCTCGGACGTCCTCGCATCTCCGCCCTCGAGTCCGGCGAGCTCGGCGCGCGCGCGATCGCGGTGCGCGAGCACGTCTTCGATCGTCGCGCCGTAGCGCGACTGCAGTCGGCGAAGCTCACCGAGTCGCTGCTCGACCTGTGCGAGCCGTTCCGGATCGGCCTCGAGGCGCGCGGTATAGCGAGAGAGCGCAAGCGACGCTTCGTCGAGCTCGATGCGCGCGCGCTCGAGCGCAGCCTCCGGCTCCGCGAGCTCCGCGTCGAGCTCGTGGAGTCCGCGAAGCGCCGCGCGCGCGGAGCCGAGCTTCTCGCGCAGGCCTTCGTCGCCGTCGAGGATTTCGAGCGCGAGCGCGCTTGCCTGCGCGAGTCGATCGACGTGCCCGAGGCGCGAGTGCTCCGCGACGAGATCTTCGAGCTCGCCAGCGAGCGGCGCGGCGCGCTCGATCTGCTCGATCTCGAAGCGCAGCTGATCCTCGCGCCGCGCGAGCGCCTCGCGGTCGCGCCTGCGCGTCGCGATCGCGGTCGCGAGCTCGCGCCAGCGTCGATACAGCGCGGCCACCTCGCCCGCCGCCGCGGAGAGCTCGGCGTAGGCGTCGAGCAGCTCGCCCTGCGCTTCGGGCCGGAGCAAGCGCTGGTGCTCTCCCTGACTGGTGATCTCGAGAGCCTCGCCGACGAGCTCCGCGAGCAGCGATACGGTCGCGAGCTTTCCGTTGATGGACACCTTGCCACGACCCGCGCGTGAGAGCGTGCGCGAGAGAAGCAGCTCGTCGTCGTCGTCGGACGCGAGGCCGAGCTCCCGGGCGCGCGCGAGCAGGGTCGGGGAACGCAACGTCGCCTCGACCGAGGCCTCGGCCGCGCCCGCGCGCACGAGCTCGGATCCGACTCGTTGCCCCGAGAGCAACGCGATCGCCCCGAGCAGGACCGACTTGCCCGCACCGGTCTCGCCGGTGACGACGGTCAGGCCCGGCTCGAGCTCGAGTTCGAGCGACTCGATCGTGACCAGATTCCGCACGCGCAATGTCTCGATCAAGAAGAGCCCCAGCCGAGCTTCGTGCGCAGCGTCTCGAAGTGATCGTGCGGGGGCGTGGCGACGAAGCGCGCGGACTCCCGCGCCTTCACCACGCGCACCTCGTCGCCGGATTGCAGCGTCGCGCCGACCTGGCCGTCGAGCGTCAGCGTCGCGTCTTCCGGGGATCGCAGCCGGACGAGGATCTCGCGATCGTCCGGCAGCACGAGCGGACGCAGACTCAGGGTGTGCGGGCAGATCGGATTCAGGATCGCCGCGGGCACGCGCGGATCGACGATCGGCCCCCCGGCGGACAGGTTGTATGCCGTCGAGCCGGTGGGCGTGGCGACGATCAACCCGTCCGAGCGGTAGCTCGAGACGATCCGTCCATCGACTCGGGCTTCGAGCTCGATCAACCGCGCCAGCGCGGAGCCCTTCGTGATCACCGCGTCGTTCAGCACGAGCTCGCGCAAGAGCGCGCGGCCGGCGCGCATGTGCGTCACCTCGAAGCGGGTCCGTTCGACGATCTGGTGCGCGCCGCGGAGCAGCACGCCGAGTGCGGCCTCGGCTTCTTCGGGGTTCACGGCCGTGAGAAAGCCGAGGTGACCGAGATTCACCGCGAGCACGGGAATCGAGCGCGCGCCGATTGCACGCACCGCAGCGAGCACCGATCCATCGCCGCCGAAAACGACGAGCAGGTCCGCTCCATCGACGATCTGCTCGAGCGGGAGCCCACGGCTGCCGGCGACGTGACTCGCGGCGGCGGCATCGAGTGCGACCTCGAGGCCGTGCGACCGGATCTGCTCGACCACGCGGGTGACGAGCGCGCCGACCCCGCTCGGGCCTGGCGCCTGGCCAGCCTTTACGGTGAGAGCGATTCGCTTCCAGCCGCCCATGCGGCTTCCGACGATACGTCCCGCGAAAGTGGCGGGCAAGCTAGACTCCCTTCGTGGAGCTCTTCCCGCGTGAACCCGCGGTCACGCCTGCGCCCGCGCGCGACGCTCCGCTCGCCGCGCGGATGCGGCCGCGGACGCTCGACGAATTCGTAGGTCAGGCGCACCTGCTCGGTGCGAGCGGTCCGTTGGGTCCCGTGCTCGCGGCGAAGGGCAAGCTGCCGTCGTGCATCTTCTGGGGACCTCCGGGATCGGGCAAGACGACGCTCGCGCGCCTGCTCTGCGAGCGCGCCGGGCTTCGCTTCGCCGCGATCTCCGCCGTGCTCGCCGGCGTGAAGGATCTTCGCGAAGAGATCGCGCGCGCCGACGACGAACTCCGCCGCGGCGTTCGCACCGCGCTTTTCGTCGACGAGATTCACCGATTCAACAAGGCGCAGCAGGATGCGCTCCTGCCGTGGGTCGAGCGCGGAACCGTGGTTCTCCTCGGCGCGACGACCGAGAACCCCTCCTTCGAGGTGATCCCCGCGCTGCGCTCGCGCGCGCGGATCTTCACGCTGAAGCCGCTCGACGCAGCCGCGATCGAGGCGGTCGCGTTGCGTGCGCTCGAAGATCGCGAGCACGGCCTCGGAGCGCGCGAGCTCACGATCGCGAAGGACGCGCTCGACCTGATCGCCCGGATCGCGCAAGGCGATGCCCGCCGCGCCCTCGGGCTGCTCGAGTCCGCCGCCGAACGCGCCGAGCGAACGATCGAGCGCGACCACGTCGCCGCCGCGTTCGAGTCGCGCCTCCCCGACCACGACAAGGGCGGCGAAGCGCACTACGACGTGATCTCCGCGTTCATCAAGAGCCTGCGCGGAAGCGATCCCGATGCTTCGGTCTACTGGCTCGCGCGCATGCTCGACGGCGGCGATGAACCTCGCTTCATCGCGCGGCGACTCCTGATCTTCGCGGCCGAGGACGTCGGCAACGCCGATCCGAACGCTCTCGTCGTCGCCGTCGCGGCCGCCGAAGCCTTCGATCGCGTCGGTCTTCCGGAAGGAAGGCTGATCCTGTCCCAGGCCACGACCTATCTCGCGTGCGCGCCAAAGAGCAACGCGAGCACGCTCGCGATCGCGCGAGCGTCCGAGTCCGCGCAAGAGCACGGCGCCCTGCCCGTCCCGCTGCACCTGCGAAACGCCCCGACGGAGCTCCTGCGCGAGCTCGAGTACGGCAAGGGCTACCGCAGCCCGCACGACGACCCGAGTCACTTCGTGCGCGAGCAGTATCTGCCCGATGCGCTGGTCGGCGCGCGGTTCTACGAGCCATCGGATCAGGGCGAGGAGTCACGGATCGCCGCACGCCAGCACCGACGTTGGTCGAAGCCCGGGGACGAGAGCGGGACGGGCTAGCCCGCGCGCGAGATCGCGATGAACAGCGTCGAGCCACCTCGACGCACCAGCAGAAGCAGCCGCGGACCGGCCGCCTGGATCCGCGCCTCGAACTCGGCCGCGTTGGAGACGGGTTTCCGGTCGGTTTCGAGAATCACATCCCCGGCTCGATCCCGGCGCTCGCGGCTGGACCGTCGGGGTCGACCTCGACGACCGCGACTCCCGCGAGATCGCCGAGATCGAGCCGCTCGCGCAGCTCGTCGTCGAGATCCGCGACGCGCAGACCGAGGGCCGCCGCGCCGCCGCGCGCCCGACTCTGCTCGGTCCGGCCGCCACCGTCTTCGAGCTTGACGACCGTGATCTCCGCGCGAACCGAGTCCCCTTCGCGAAGCAGCATCACCTCGATCGTCTTTCCGACCGGCGTCGCGGCGACCGCGCGCGACAGATCGCTGAGCTTTCGGATCGGCTTTCCGTCGAGGCTCCGGATCACGTCGCCTCGCTGCAGTCCGGCACGCTGCGCGGGACCGTCGGGCATGACCTGCGCGACGAGCGCGCCGTCCGTTCCCTCGATCGAGAGCGCCTTCGCGAGCTCCGGTGTCACGGCCTGCACCGAGACGCCGATCCAGCCGCGCGTGACGCTTCCGGTCTCCTTCAGTTGGGGAAGGATGTCCTTCGCCAGATTGATCGGGACCGCGAAGCCGATCGTGTTCGCCTGCGGGTTGATCGCCGTGTTGACCCCGATCACCGCGCCGCGACAGGTCGAGAAGGGGTCCGCCGGAGTTCCCGGGATTGATCGCGGCGTCGGTCTGGATGTAGTCGTCGTACGGCCCCTGACCGAGCTCGCGCCCCTTCGCCGACACGATCCCGAACGTCACGGTGTGGTCGAGGCCGAAGGGATTTCCGATCGCGACGACGAAGTCACCGGGCAGGATCGCGTCCGAGTCACCGAGCCGGAGCGGGTGCAGGTCCGCTTCGCGTTCGACCCGGATCAGGGCGATGTCGGTCTTCGGATCGAGGCCGACGACCGAGGCGGCGCTCTGGGTGCCGTCGGAGAAGTGCACGCGGATCTCGTCCACGCCATCGACCACGTGGTGATTGGTGACGATGTAGCCGTCCGCCGAGATCACGAAGCCGCTGCCCATGCTCGGAACCCGGAACTCCTGCGGCGCGGGACGCTGCGGGGACTCGCGCCGGCCGCGCCGACCGAAGAGGTCGGGAAAGCCCGGAAACGGAAATCCTGGAGCGCGAGACGGTTGACGGACCACCGTCTTCGACGTGTGCACGTTCACGATCCCCGGCGCCGCTTCGAGCGCGAGCTTCGCGATCCGCGAGTGCGTCTCCCCGACTCGACCCTCGATCGGGTCTTCGGACCAGAACCGGGCGGCTGCGTTCGCAGGGACCGCCGGTGGGTCCGGAAGCAGGCCCGACCGGAGGAAGAGAAATGCCGCGGCCACCCCGATCACCGCGCCAAGACCGATCTGCACTGCTCGCTGCACGCGCCCTCCGGTTCGATCCGCCGTTCGCAAAATAGCGACCCCCGTCGATCGATGCCCCGCCCGAGGTCCGCTCGACATCGCGCGGGGTTTGCGTCGATCATGCCAGCGCGGAAGCAACGACCCGCAGGGAGTCCGACATGGTCGTCGAGTTCGAGACGGATCAACGCCTCGCCATCCTCACGCTGAATCGCCCGGAGGCGCGCAACGCGGTCAACGGCGAGGTCGCGCAAGGCCTCGAGGCCGCCCTCGACCGCTACGAATCCGATCCGGATCTCTGGGTCGCGATTCTCAAGGCGAACGGGAAGGCGTTCTGCGCCGGCGCGGATCTGAAGGAGATCGCGGCGGGCCGATTTCACCTGCTGGTCACGAAGAAGGGCGGGTTCGCGGGAATCGTCAGCCGCGCGCGGACCAAGCCGTTGATCGCCGCCATCACCGGCAGCGCGCTCGCCGGCGGCACCGAGATCGCCCTCTCCTGCGACATGATCGTCTGCTCCGAGGACACGGTCTTCGGATTGCCCGAGGTGAAGCGATCCCTGGTCGCCGCGGCCGGTGGGCTGTTTCGATTGCCGCGCGCGATCGGCATGGCGCCGGCGCTCGAAGTGATCATGACGGGTGATCCGCTCTCCGCGGCCCGCGCGCACCAACTCGGCATGGTGAATCAGGTCGTGCCCACGGATCAGGTGGTGAGTGCCGCGCGCGCCCTCGCGGACCGCGTGATCGCGAACGCGCCGATGGCCGTGCAGGCCAGCCGGGCCATCGCGGTGCGCGCGTTCATCGACGAGGACGCGGAGCTCTGGGGCGCGAGCGGTGCCGCGTTCGCCGAGATCGGAAAGACGGAGGATTTCAAGGAAGGTCCGCGCGCGTTCATCGAGAAGCGCGCGCCGCGCTGGACGGGAAGATGAGCGCTTCCCCGTTCGTGCTGCGCTCGCTCGATGACGACGGGGTCTTGCTCGTCACCCTGAATCGCCCGGAGAAGAAGAACGCCTTCCACGAGGCGCAGTTCGACGCGCTCACGGACTGCCTGAACGAGTCGCGCGAGGATCCGGCCGTCGCCGTCGTCGTGCTGACCGGCGCCGGCGGGAACTTCTCGTCCGGCGTCGATCTCGCCTCGTTCACCGGTCCGCGCCCCCCGCCGCGCGCCGACGGGAAGGCGAGCGCGTACTATGCCGGCGTCGACGCGATCTTCGACTTCGACAAACCGATGCTCGCGGCCGTGTGCGGCGTCGCGGTCGGCGGCGGCTGCACGCTCGCCGTCGCGTGCGACATCGTCTACGTCGGAGACAGCCTGCGCATGCGGCTTCCGTTCGCGAACCTGGGCTTGGTGCCCGAGATCGCGAGCAGCTACACGCTGCAGGCTGCGATCGGGCGCCAGCGCGCGAGCGAGTTGATGTTCACCGCGGAGTGGATCGACGCCGCGCGTGCGGTCGAGGTCGGAATCGCGGCACGCCGCTACCCCGACGCGCAACTTCTCGAGGCGACGCTCGCCAAGGCGCGCGAGATCGCGCAGTGGCCCGTGTCGGGGCTGCGCGCGATCAAGCAGACGCTGCAGGCCGCGCATCGGCCGGGCATCCTAGCGGCGCGCAAGATCGAGGACGAACTGATGCTGCGACTCGCCGGTTCCCCGGAGAACGTCGAGGCCGTCACCGCCTTCATGCAGAAGCGGCGCCCCGACTTCAAACGATTCAGAAAGAAGCAGGAGATCGAGAGATGAAGCTGCTGAGCCTGGCGACCGAGCCGTTCACCGCGCCCTCAGATCGCGACATGCTGCCCTCGGAACGCCGCGAGTTCGTGCGCACGCATCGCACCTGCGTCTTCGGCTACGGCCGCCGCAGCGACGGGCCCGCGATGTCGATCGTCTACTACGTCCCGACGGAAGCCGACGAGCTGCTCGTCTCGACGATGCGCGGGCGCGCGAAGGCGAAGGCCGCGGCACGCGAGCGGAAGGTGAGCCTGTGCATCCTCGACGAGCGCTGGCCGTTCTCCTACGTGCAGGTCTACTGCGACGCGGTGGTCGACGACGATCCGAAGCTCGTCGTGGACGTGATGATGGCGATCGGCGGCCGGATGTCGGGCACGCCTCTGCCCGAAGCCGCTCGGCCGGTGGTCGAGGAGATGCGACGGAAGGAGGACCGCGTCGTTCTCCGCTGCCGACCCTACGCGACCTTCGCCCAGCCGCCGCGGCATCTGCACCGAAACGATCAGGCGGAGGAGGTCACGCACTGGGTGACGGCGAGCATGCCCTGGGATGCCCGGGACGCGCGCCCCGCCTGACGTGCGCGGCGCGCGGATCAGCTGACGCTGCGGTCTCGCCCCTTCCAGAACGGTGCACGCAGCTCGCGCTTGAGCACCTTGCCGGGTCCGGATTTCGGCAGCGGATCGATCCGGAGGTCGATCGCCTTCGGCACCTTGTAGCCGGCGATGTGCTCGCGGCAGAACGCGATCAGCACCTTGGGGTCGAGATCGCGGTGTTCTTCGCGCAAGACGACGACCGCGTGCACCGCTTCGCCCCACTTCTCGTCGGGCACGCCAAAGGCGGCGGCCTCGAGCACGCCGGGGTGTCGGTACAGGACGTCCTCGACCTCGGTCGAGTAGACGTTCTCGCCCCCGGTCACGATCATGTCCTTGCTGCGATCGACGAGGAAGACGTACCCGTCCTCGTCCATGAAGCCGAGATCTCCGGTCCAGTACGCCCCGTCCTTCAGCACCGCCGCCGTCTGCTCGGGCTTCTTCCAGTAACCCTGCATGACGTTGGGACCGCGCGCGACGACCTCGCCGATCTCGCGGCGCGCGACCTCGCGGCCGTCGGGATCGAGAATGCGCACGTCACAGCCCGGAATCGGTCGGCCGCAGGAGCGCGCGAGCGGGCTCGCGATCCGTTTCTCTTCGCCGGTGAGCGCCGTACACAGCGGCGACAACTCCGTCGCGCCGTAGACCTCGACGAGTCCCGCGCCCGGAAATGCCTCCGCGGTGCGGCGGAGCACCTCGGTCGCGATCGGCGAGCCGCCGTGCGCGATGCTTCGCACGCTCGACACCTTCCTCGGCCGCGCGATCTGCTCCTCGGCCATGGCGGCGAGCATGGTCGGCACGCCGAGCGTGACGGTGACGCCGTGCGCCTCGATCAGATCGAGAGCCTTGCCCGGATCGAAGGCCGCGAGCGTCACCTGACTTCCGGCCGTCCAGATGTTGGCGAGAATGCCGTTCGAGCCCGCGGCGTGAAACAACGGCGCCATCAGCAGCACGACGTCGTCGGCATACTGGGGGCAGGTCGCGAGCCAGTGGTAGCTGTTCGCGATCAAGTTGCGGTGCGAGAGCATCACGCCCTTCGACGCGCCCGTCGTGCCTCCGGTGTAGAAGAGGCCCGCGAGGTCGTCTTCGGAGACGCCCTCTCCGAGCGGGTGTGGCTTCGCCGATCTCAAGAGCGTCTCGTACTCGTCCGGAAGCCGGACGACTCGCTCGACGAGCTTCGCGAACGGAGCCGGGTCGCGGTCCGTGATCAGGACCTTCGCGCCGGAATCCGCGATCGCGTACTCGAGCTCGGCGTTCGCGTGCCGCGTGTTGAGCGGCACGACCACGAGCCCGCCCGCCGGAACCCCGACGTACGTCTCGACGTACTGGGAGGAGTTGGCCGAGAGGATCGCAACCCGATCCCCGTGGCCGAGCCCCATCTCGCGCAGCGCGCCGACGAGCTTCTCCGCCCGCCCCCAGAACTCGGCGAACGTGAATTCATTCGCGCCCGAGACCAGAGCGACCTTCGACGGAGCGATCTGGACGGCGCGTCGCAGCGGATCGACGAATGTGCTCATCGCGCTCTCTCTCCCTGCACCGAGGGCGACATTCCATCTGTCTCCCGCTCGAAGCCTAGACGAGATGGACCATCTCGACCACGGGGCACCCATCGTGGTGTCGTGCGATCATCACGCGCGTGAACGGCGATGGCGCGGGCGAGCGTGAGGCGGTGGTTTGATCCGAATCGCTCTCGGCGTTCTGCTCGTCGGACTGGTCGCGCTGCTCTGGGCCACCGGCTTCTTCGCGTGGGTGCAGGACGTCGAGCAGGTGCGCGCGGCCCTCGACGGACTCGGACCCTGGGCTCCGGTCCTCTACGTCCTCGCGTTCTCGCTGCTCGAGCCGCTCTTCGTTCCCGCGATCGTCTTCATCATTCCGGGCGCGGTCATCTTCCCCTACTGGCAGCTTCTCTTGCTCTCGTGGCTCGGCGCGGTGGGCGCCGGTGTGGTCGGCTTCGGGTACGCCCGGACCCTGGGACGCGGGTTCGTCGACCGCCACCTTCCTCCCGCTCTGCGAAGATATGACGACCGTCTGGCGCGCAACGGGCTGCGCACGGTGATCTTCGTCCGACTCACTCTCTTCCTGGCTCCACCCGCGCACTGGTTGCTCGGCCTGTCGCGCGTCGACTTCAAGAGCTTCCTGGTCGGGACCGCGATCGGCTTCGTGCCCGGCATCGCGTTGCTGACCTACGTCGTGGCCTTCGTCGGCGGATCGGTCCTCGATGGGCTCGGCGACCAGCCGAGGCACGTGTGGGTCGGAGTGGCGGCGGCGCTTGCGCTCGTCTGGGTCGCAGCGCGGATGCTGCGATCGCAGCGTCGGCGCTCCGCGGACGCCGGAACCGATCGCGACCCGATCGCCCCGCGTCGCTAGTTCGCGGCGGCCATGGCCTCCGATTCGATCCATTCCGCGATCCGATCGGGAATCTCCATCGGCAGGAAATGCGTTCGGTCCGCCAGGTGGATCTCGCGACCGAACCGGAACTCGCCCGCGAGCCCGGGCCACGTCGGAGACGACGAGAAGTCCATCGTGTCTCGCCGTTCCGGCGGTCGTCGGGCGCGCAGCACCAGCACCGGAATCTCGAGCGCGCGAATGGCCTCGTGCACGCGCGCGTTCGTGCGGCTCGTCATGTAGATGCTCGCCTCGATCTCGGGCGGGCAGGCGAGCCGAAATCCTTCGCCATCGTCCTCGGGCAGGAGACCGTACGTGCAGTAGTCGCGAAGCGCCTCGGGATGGAAGACCGAGTACGGCGCGCGGTCGCGGAAGCGCTCGATCATCTCCTCCGGGCTCGCGAAGTGGCGCTTTCGCTTGACCGTCGGATGCGGCTCGCCGTCCGGGCTCGTGATCGTCCAGCCGCCCGCGCCGTACTCGTCGGGCGAGGCGATCACGGGATCGATCAGCACGAGACTCCGGAAGCGATCGGGGCACGCGGCGGCCGCCTCGACCATCGCGTGGCCACCCATCGAATGACCGACGCCCTGAAGGTCCCACAGATCGAGCACGCGGACGAACTCCGCCAGATCCTCGCCGAACACTTTCCAGTGTCGGATCTCGGTGGCCTCGCTGCGGCCGTGGCCACGCTGATCGACCGAGATCACGTGGCGCGGGCCGAGCCGGCGGATCACCGCATCCCAGCAGCGCGCGTGAAAACCCGTCGCGTGCGCGAGCAGGAGCGTCGGAAGGCGCCCGCGTTCCTTTCGTCCCCACTCGAAATGGCAGAGCTCGATCCCGTTCACGCGCACACGATGCTCGGTAGGTCGCTCGGCCGCGCTCGAAGGATCGTCTGGGGTCATCGAAAGCTCCAGCGGCAGTTCAGCGGGTCGGGGGCGCCGAGGCGCCGGCAAGGCGCAAGACGGTCTCGACGATGAGCTCGGGATCCGCGGCCGGACCGAACGCGGCCGCGACGCCGCGGGCCTGCACCGCGCGCGCGTCGGCGGGAGTGATGACCGATCCCCCGAGGACGATCGGCACGTCGAGGTTCAGGTCTCGAAGCCGGTCGCGAAGCTCGTCGAGATACTCGAGATACTCCCACGAGTGACACGAAAGGCCGATCACGTCGACGCCCTCCTGCAGGGCGGCTGCGGCGATGCCCTCGGGCAGGTTGAAACGGCCGAGGTAGACGACCTCCATCCCCGCGTCGCGAAGCAGGCGCGCGACCGCGATGGCGCCGGCCTCGTGCTGGTCCATTCCGAGCATGCCGAGCAGCACGCGTTTGGAGGCGGATGCCGTCACCCGCGCGACCCGCTGCCGGGAGTGAACGGGTCGGCCGGACGTCCGTAGGCGACGCGAAGCGATGCGGCAATCTCGCCCAGGGTCGCGCCCGCCTCGAGCGCATCGACCAGGCCCGGCATCAGGTTCTCGTCGCGAAGCGCGGCCAGCGCGCCGAGCGCCGCCAGACTCTCGCTCGACCTCGCGGCATCGCGCGTGCTCTTGTGGTGACGGATCTCGTCGATGCGCCCGCGGAAGGGTTCGAGCTTTCCCTCGACCACGTCGCGAAGCAACACGTCCTCTTCCTCGGGGATCTGAAAGCAGTTGACGCCCACTCGAGCGACGTTGCCGTCCGAGACCCCGCGCGCCTCGCGCTCCATCGCGTCGCGGAAGACACCGCGGAACCAGCCGCCGTCCACCAACGCCGCCGGGTCGCCCATCGCCTCGATCTGCGCCACGCGCGCCTCGATGCGTCGCTCGATCTCGTCGGTGAGCGACTCGACGAAGTACGACCCGCCGAGCGGATCCTGAACACGCCCGGCGCGCGCCTCGAGATCGACGATCTGCTGCGTGCGCAGGGCGACCGCGTGCGCTTCCGGACTCGGCGTGCGGAAAGCTTCGTCGAACGCCGAGACCTCGATCGCCTGGACGCCGGAGAGCGCAAGCGCGAAGGCCTGGATCGCGCCGCGCACGATGTTGTTCACCGGCTGCTGCGCGGTGAGCGACATCCCCGAGGTATGGACCGTCACGTTCACCGCGAGCGAGCGCGGATCGCGCGCGCCGAACTCGTCGCGCATCATTCGGGCGTAGAGTCGGCGCGTGGCGCGGATCTTGGCGATCTCCTCGAAGACGTCCATTCGGCAGTTCACGAGGAACGCGATGCGCGGCGCGAAGCGGTCCACCGGCACGCCGCGACGCAAGAGCTCGCGGATCAAACCGCGCGTCTCGACGAAGCCGAACGCCATCTCGTCGACCGCGTCGAGCGCGCCATCGCTGATGTAGTAGGTGTCCTCGAGGAACGCGTGGAAACGCGGCATCGTCTCGGCGCTGAACGCGATCGAGTCCGCGGCGAGCCGCAGCCGCAGCTCGAACGGCATGTGCACGGCGTAGCCGGTGTCCTCGCAGTAGTAGGGGACCTGGATCACCGAGCCGCGGAGCCGGTCGGGCGCGACGCCCCGCCGCCGCGCCACGCAAAAGAGCGCGGCGATGGTGATCGGCGCGGGCAGCGAGTGGGAGAGCGTGATCTCCCCGAGCGGCAGGCCGCGGTAGAGCTCGTCGAAATCGTCGAGGCGACAGAGCGAGACGCCTTGCGTGCCGATCGCGTGGCGCGCGAGCGCGTGGTCGGGATCCATCCACGCCATCGTCGGCGCGTCGCCGATCACGTCGAGCCCGCTCTGGCCGTGCGAGAGCAGCTGCCGGAGCTGCGCGTTGGAGCGCGCGGGATCCCCCTCGCCCGAGAGCTCGCGCTGCACCCAACCGCGACGAGACGCGGAAGGCGGCCGAACGCCGCGTGTGAACGGATAGGCGCCGGGATCGCCGAGGCGCGATGCGTAGTCCGACTCGGCGACGGACTCGGGCCGGTAGAACGGCTCGACCGGCACGCCGGAGTGGGTGCGGCCCGCAGCGTCCGCCGGAGGCGTCGGCTCCGGTGTGGGCGCGGCGCGATTCACGGCGACAGGGTCTCAGGAGACGCCGGCCGGGGCTATGACAGGGGTCATAGCTCGGTGTGTCGGACGGGGCCGATCGCGTCGCAGCGGGCAGCCCGATCGCCCCGAGAATGTGCTCTTCTATCCGTCGAACCGAGGAGGGCCGCGGATGTGAAGCTCTCGAAACCCGGCATTCTTCTCGCGCTCGCGATCGCGGCCTTCGCCGCGATCCCCGGGTGCGATCGACCGCTCGTGCTGATCCCGGGCGGAGTCCTCGAAGGCCCGACGGTTCCGGTCCCCGACCGCTGGTCGTTCACGGACGAGGTGAACACCGTGCAGCTCGAGACGAATCCCCAAGCCCCCTACTCCGTGAACATCTGGGTGGTCGCAATCGATCCGAGCCTGTACGTCCACGCTGGAGCGAATCGCAGCACCTGGGTCGAGAACATGGAGGCGGATCCGAACGTGCGACTGCGCGTGGGCGAATCGATCTACGCGCTCGCCGCCGCGCGGGTGGTCGAACAGGCGGAGTTCGATCGCTTCAGTGACGCCTACGAGAAGAAGTACGGACGCCGCCCGCGCAACGAGAACGTCGCCGAGGCCTACCTGTTCCGACTCGGGTCGCGATGAACCCCGGCGACCGAGGAGTCCCCGAGTCGTGGAGCCCGTCTGTCTCGTCATCGGCGCGGGAGCCGGTCACCCGCGACGCGTCAGCGCTGCGAGGAATCGCGACGCCCCGCCGACCTCATCCATGGTGCTTCTCTTCAAGGCTTGCGATCGGCTTGTCGCTGAACAGGTAGTCCCGAAGCTCCTTGTCGAAACTCTTGTCTCTTCGACGAATCCACTCGAGAAGCATGGAGGCGTGCTCTTTCTCCTCGTCCCGGTTGTGAGCCAGGATCGCCTTGAGCTCCCCGTCCTTGGCCGCATCGACTCGCTGGTTGTACCAGTCGACCGCCTCGAGCTCCTCCATGAGCGAGACGATCGCGCGGTGCATGTCGCGCGTCGCCTCCGAAAGATCCGATCGTTCCTCGTGTAGCCCCTCACTGGCCATTGCTGATTCTCCTTTCCGTTGGAAATGTGACTCGACAGATGCGTGATGATTGTCCGCCCCGGACGATCCGGGTAGCTCCTAGGGCTCAAGAACGATCCGGATGACCCAGAGGAGGCCGATGCCTGCGACAAAGGACGCGAAGTGGAGCACGTTCCTTCCGAAGTCCCGGTGCTTGTTGACCTCCGGCACCAGATCCGACGCTCCGATGTAGAGAAAGTTGCCGGCTGCGAAGGGAACGAGAAATCCCACTTCGATCCGCTCCGAAGCCGCGTAGGCGACGAGCCCCCCGACCAGAAAGGTCAGTCCAGAGGCGCCGTTGAGGAGCAGCGCCGTCGTCTTGCTCCAGCCGCCGTGGATCAGCACGCCGAAGTCGCCGAGCTCCTGCGGGATCTCGTGTGCAGCGGCGGCGAGCCAGGCGGCGAGTCCGAGCCGAACGTCGATCAGGAAGACACCCGCGACGCCGAGCCCTCCAAGGAAGTTGTGTAGACCGTCGCCGAGAAGGATGAGGTAGGTGAGGGGCTTCTTGCAGTCGGAGGAAGCCCGGTGGCAGTGGTGCCAATGGAGGAATTGCTCGAGCGCGAAGAAGAGTGCGAAGCCGATCAGGACCCACAAGAAGACGGTCGGGTCGGCTTGGGTTTCCTGAATGGCTGCCGGGAGCATGTGGAAGAAGGCCCCACCGAGCAGCGAGCCTGCCGCGAAGGCAACCAGAGGCATGATGATCCGGTCCAGGGCGGCTTTGCTCAGGAAGAGCGTCACACTCCCCACGAGCGCGATCGCACTCATCAGCACGCCGCCCGCGAGGATCCACCAGAAGGTGTCCACCGAGTCCCCTCCTCGTCAGCACCCTGAGGTCTCCTGACAGCGGACGCTACAGGTTACCAGGCGAAACGGGTGGCGCCCGGCTCCGGAGCCGGTGCGGCTGCTCGGCTCCACGGCCGGTGTTACTTTGCCCGATCCGGGCAAGCCGCCGACCTCCAAGGCTTGCCGGCGAGGCTGCGGCCGAGAGAGGAGCATGGATGGAGGCGAAGGGCACCCAGCCCAGGGCGAACCCGCCGTCGCTTCATGGGCGAGGGGCCTCGTGGGTGACAACGGTGAGGTGGGGAAGAACCCCGTGATGGCTGAAGGCGGGAGGGAGAAGAACCCATGACGATGACACTGGAGCAAGCTCTCATTGCAGCGCTCGATGACGAGTATCGCGCGCGGGCAACGTACCGCGCCGTGCTCGCTGCCTACGGCGACGTACGGCCGTTCGTCAACATCATCGAATCCGAAGAGCGCCACATCCAGGCCCTGATGCGCCTCTTCGAGCGCTACGGAATCGCGATTCCGCAGGATCCCTGGCCCGCCCGCGTTTCGGCACCGGAGTCCCTCGAAGCTGCCTGCGAAGCGGCGCTCGGGGCCGAGCGCGAGAACGGGGCGCTCTACGAGAAACTGGTGGATGCGGCCGGGGGTCGCGCCGACGTGGAGGAGACCTTCCGGCATCTGCTCACGGCCTCCCAGGAGAACCACCTGCCGGCCTTCGAGCGGGCGCTCGAGCGGGAGCGGCGAGGCGGAGGCGGGCGCGAGCCGCATGGAGCAGGTCGGGGACGCCGACAGCGGCACCGGGGCGGAAGAAGTGGGAACCGGGGGCCGGAGAAGTCCTGAAGGATCGGCACCCTCGCGCGGATGGATTTTCGTAGACGCGGGACGCCGCTGCTCCCGCACCTGAAGCTCTGTGTCATTCGGTCGATGAAGGCCGCACACGAAGGAACTCTCGGCCGACCACCCCAGATCTACCAAGACCAGATCGCTGCGCTTCAACCTCGCGTATGCGGAAGGCTTCGAAACCCTCACGATGAATCTCGTCAAGCGCGTGATGGAGCCGTTCACCAAGTGGGTGCGACGCGTGGTGAAGTACAGGATGTCCGTGCGTCCGCCACCGAAGCCCGGCACGGGGGAGAAGGCGGAACCGAAGAAGACATTCCGGATACCCCAACCCTCCAGGGCCCCGCGATCTACTCTCGGGGCTGCTCCGCATCTACGTGTCGAGTTACACGGCCCACGATGTCGAGATCGCACCGGGGATGCAGGCGCCCGCTGACGAGTACAGTGAGTTGGCGCTTGAGACGGCCTCGATCCAGACATCGTCGCTCAAGACACCCTGAAGGAGAGCGCATTCGATGAGCCGGCAAACGGAGGCCGGCACCGGAAGCCTGGTGCTCAACCCGGTGCGGCGAGTCGCGCGAATGCAGGCTTCAGCAGCGCGGAAGCGCGCATCGCCACCACCAAGCACGACCAAAGCGCGGAACCAAGCACCGCCAGAACGCGAATTCCTCAGCGAGCCCGGAACCTTGTGGCGGGGCGGACGGGACTCGAACCCGCAACTTCCGACGTGACAGGCCGGTGCTCTAACCAGTTGAACTACCGCCCCAAGCCGGCGATCTAGTTACCGAAGCGGCCCGACGTTGGCAAACGCCAGCGTCCGCATGCAGCCCGCGAGCGAGCGCCCAAGGCGCAAGCGCGCAGCGAGGCACAGCCGAGCGAAGCTGGATGGGCGGGCTTCGCCCGCCCGGGCCCCACAAGACTGGGCGGAGAGGGATTCGAACCCCCGGCCCGCGCCGTGTAAAGGCGCCGCTCTACCGCTGAGCTATCCGCCCGGTCTGATCGTGCCGCGTGTGGACGTCTTGCGTGGAGGAGGTCCGAGTCGACGGACGTCGTCAGTTTACGTTCGCGGGCGTCTCGCCGGGGAGGACCTCGAAGATGTCCTCGAGCGGGTACTCGGGAAGCGCGTCGTCGAGCGAGGCGTGCTTCTCGAACTTCAGCGCGTGGCGAAGGACGTCGTCCATGCTCTCGACGAGCACGATCTTCAGGCGACGCTTCACCTTGACGGAGATCTCCTTCAGGTCGCGCTCGTTCTCCTTCGGGATCAGCACGGTCTCGATGCCCCCGCGCACCGCGGCGATCAGCTTCTCCTTGAGACCGCCGATCGGCAGCACGCGTCCGCGCAGCGTGATCTCGCCCGTCATGGCGATGTTCGAGCGCACCGCCATGCCCGTCAGCGCCGAGATCAGCGCGGTCGCCATCGTGATGCCCGCCGACGGACCGTCCTTGGGCACGCCGCCTTCGGGCACGTGAACGTGCAGGTCGACCTTCTGGTAGAAGTCGCGCGCGAGTCCGAGCTGCTTCGCGCGCCGGCGCACGTAGGAGAGCGCCGCCTGCGCGGATTCCTTCATGATGTCGCCGAGGTGACCCGAGACCTGGATGCGTCCCTTGCCGGCGGTGACGAGCGCCTCGATCGTCAGCAGCTCTCCGCCGACCTCGGTGAACGCGAGCCCCGTCGCGATGCCGACCTGATCGTGCTCCTCGCGCTTGCCGAAGCGGTGCTTCGGAACGCCGAGGTACTTGCGTACCTGTCTCGGACCGATCGAGACCTTGATCGGGGTATCGCTCGAGACGACCTCGCGTGCGAGCTTTCGGCAGATGCTGCCGATCTCGCGCTCGAGCGAGCGCACGCCGGCCTCTTTGGTGTAGCGGCGAATGATCTCGTAGAGGCCGGCCTCGGTGAACTCGATCGCCTTGCCCTCGAGCCCGTGGTCCTTGATCTGCTTGGTCACGAGGAAGCGCTTGGCGATCTCGAGCTTCTCCTCCTCGATGTAACCCGGGAGCTGGATGATCTCCATGCGGTCCTGAAGCGGCCGCGGGATGGTCGAGAGCGTGTTCGCGGTCGTGATGAACAGGATCTTCGACAGGTCGTATTCCAGGTCGAGGTAGTGATCGTCGAAGGTCTTGTTCTGCTCGGGGTCGAGCACCTCGAGCAGCGCGGACGAAGGGTCGCCGCGGAAATCGGTGGACATCTTGTCGACTTCGTCGAGCAGAAAGACGGGGTTGCCCGAGCCCGCCTTCTTCAGGCCCTGGATGATCTTGCCCGGCAGCGCACCGATGTAGGTGCGGCGGTGACCGCGGATCTCCGCTTCGTCGCGGACGCCGCCGAGCGAGACGCGCACGAAGTCGCGGTCCGTCGCGCGCGCGATCGAGCGACCGAGCGAGGTCTTGCCGACGCCCGGAGGCCCGACCAGACACAGGATCGGGCCCTTCATGTGGCCGACGAGCGCGCGCACCGAGAGGTACTCGAGGATGCGCTCCTTCGGCTTCTCGAGCCCGAAGTGATCGCCGTCGAGGATCCGCTCCGCCTCGTTCACGTCGGTCTTCTCGTCCTTGCACTTCTCCCAGGGCAGCGACAGGATCCAGTCGATGTAATTGCGCACGACGGTCGCCTCGGCCGACATCGGCGACATCATCTTCAGCTTGCGGATCTCTTTCTTGCAGCGCTCCTCGGCATGGTCGGGAAGCGTGTGCTCGGCGAGTTTCTCCTCGAGCTCCTGGATCTCGTTCTTGAACTCGTCGCGTTCGCCGAGCTCCTTCTGGATCGCGCGCATCTGCTCGTTCAGGTAGTACTCCTTCTGCGAGCGCTCCATCTGCTTCTTCACGCGCGAGCGGATCCGGCCCTCGACCTGCAGCACGTCGATCTCGCCCTGGATCAGCGCGTAGATCTCCTCGAGGCGGGCGCGCGCGCCCGTGATCTCGAGAATGCGCTGCTTCTCCTCGAAAGAGAGGTTCAGGTGCGCGACGACGATGTCGGCCAGCCGCGCGGGTTCGGTCACGCTCGCGACGGTCGTGACCATCTCGGGCGGAACCTTCTTGTTCAGCTTCACGTAGTTCTCGAAGGACGCGTTGACCGAGCGCATCAACGCCTCCGTCTCGACCGACGTCTCCTCGTCCTCCTCGATCATCTCGACTCGGACCAGGAGGAAATCGTCGCCCTCGCCCCATTCGCGCACCCGGGCGCGCTTCTTGCCCTCGACCAGCACCTTCACGGTGCCGTCCGGCAGGCGAACCAGCTGCACGATCGAGCCGAGCGTGCCGAGCGCGTGGATCTCGTCCCGCCCCGGATCGTCGGACTTCGCGTCTTTCTGCGCCGCGAGCAGGAGCGTGCGGTCACCGGCCATCGCCCGTTCGAGCGCGCGAACCGACTTCTCGCGCCCGACGAAGAGCGGCACGACCATGTGCGGAAACACGACGATCTCGCGCAGCGGCAGGAGCGGTATCAGAACCGACTTGTCCGGGTTGCTCGCGCCGCCGTCTTTCTCGTCTTCACCCTTGAAGAAGGCCATGGCCGATTCCTTGCTGGTGCGCGAGCGCTACGCGCTCTCCGCCCGAGGAGCGTAAACCATCATCGGTTCCGCCCCGTGACGAACGACCTCTTCGTTGATGACGACCTCGGTGATGTCGTCCCGCGACGGGATGTCGTACATGATGTCGAGCATCATGTTCTCGAGGATCGAGCGCAGTCCGCGCGCGCCCGACTTGCGCTTGATCGCCTCCTGCGCGACGGCACGCAGCGCACCTTCGCTGAAGCGCAGGCTCACGCCCTCGAGCTCGAGCAGCTTCTGGTACTGCTTCACCAGCGCGTTCTTCGGCTCGGTGAGGATCTTGAGCAGCGCCTCTTCGGAGAGCTCCTCGAGCGTCGCCACCACCGGAAGTCGGCCGACGAACTCGGGGATCATCCCGAACTTCAGCAGGTCCTGCGTCTGAATGTGGCGGAAGAGCTCGCCCATCTTGCGCTGCTTGCGCTTCAGCTCGGCGCCGAAGCCGAGTCCCTGCACGCCGATCCGTCGCTCGATCACGTCCTCGATGCCGTGAAACGCGCCGCCGCAGATGAACAGGATGTTGGTCGTGTCGACCTGCACGAACTCCTGCTGCGGGTGCTTGCGGCCGCCCTTCGGCGGGACGTTCGCGACCGTGCCCTCGATGATCTTGAGCAGCGCCTGCTGCACGCCCTCGCCCGAGACGTCGCGCGTGATCGACGGGTTCTCGCTCTTCCGCGCGATCTTGTCGATCTCGTCGATGTAGACGATGCCGCGCTGCGCCCGCTCGACGTCGTAGTTCGCCGACTGGAGCAGGTTCAGGATGATGTTCTCGACGTCCTCGCCGACGTAGCCCGCCTCGGTGAGCGTGGTCGCGTCGGCGATCGTGAACGGCACGTCGATGATCTTGGCGAGCGTCTGGGCGAGCAGCGTCTTGCCGCAGCCCGTCGGCCCGAGCAGGAGGATGTTCGACTTCTGCAGCTCGACGTCGCCGACCACCGACTGGTTCTCGATGCGCCGGTAGTGGTTGTGGACGGCGACCGAGAGGATCTTCTTCGCCGACTCCTGACCGATCACGTACTGGTCGAGGAAGCCCTTGATCTCCTTGGGCTTGGGGACGGACGAGCCGCCGGTCTCGCCGTCGCGGCTCGTTTCCTCGGCGATGATGTCGTTGCAGAGCTCGATGCACTCGTCGCAGATGTAGACCGTCGGTCCCGCGATGAGCTTCTTCACTTCCTTCTGCGACTTCCCGCAGAAAGAACACGCCAGATTCGTTCCCTCTTCCTTCTTCTTCATTCGGGCGTCTTCCCCTCTGCCCCCCCGCTCGCGGGGCGGTCGTGCTTCGAGATGATCCGATCGACGATTCCGTAGTCGAGTGCTTCCCCGGCCGACATGAAGCGATCGCGCTCCGTGTCCTGCTCGAGCTGAGCGGCGTCCTTGCCGCAGTGGCTTCCGAGGATTTCGTTCAGGGTCGAGCGGAGCGTCAGGATCTCCTTGGCGTGGATCTGGATGTCGGTGCTCTTGCCCTGCACCCCACCCCAGGGCTGATGGATCATCACGCGCGCGTGCGGAAGGCAGGAGCGCTTCCCCTTGGTGCCCGCGGCGAGGAGGACCGCGCCCATGCTCGCCGCCTGCCCCATGCAGATCGTCTGCACGTCGGGGTTCACGTACTGCATCACGTCGTAGATGCCCAGGCCCGCATTCACCTCGCCACCGGGCGAGTTTACGTAGACGAAGATGTCCTTCTCGGGGTCGTCGGCCTCGAGAAACAGGAGCTGCGCGATGATGAGATTGGCGACGTCGTCGTTGATGGCGCTGCCGAGCACGATGATGCGGTCACGTAGCAGGCGCGAGTAGATGTCATAGGCGCGCTCGCCGCGATTGGACTGCTCGACCACCATCGGAATCAGCAACGACATACCCCCAGTCTAGCGGATCGGCTCAGAACACCCTGCTCCCAAGCAAATCGGATGCAAGTCAGTTTCTGGTTGAATTCCGCACCCTTACCCATCCGACACGTTAGCTTCGGCGAGCGCGAATTCAACTACCTTCTCCTCGAGCAATCCCGCGCGCAACGCGTCGAGAAGACCCTGTTCCCGGTACTCTCGCCGCACTTCCGAGGCCTTGCGCTGGCTCGCCTCGGCGATGCGCGCGAGTTGCGCATCGATCTCTTCGTCCGCGACCTCGATCGACTCGCGCTTGGCGATCTCGGGCGTCAACAACGCGAGCCGAACCTCGCGTTCGACCTGGGGACGAAGCTCCTCCTGCCAGCGCTGCGCGAGCGAGGTGAGGAGCTCGCGATCGAGGTTGGCGCCCCCGAACTGGGTGAGCATGCGCTCGATGCGCGCGCGCAGCTGCGCCTCCACGAGGGCCGCAGGAACCGGGAACGGATTCGCCGCGACGAGCGCCTCGACGAGCGCCGCGCGTTCGAGACGCTTCTGCTCCGCGGCCCGCCCTTCCCGGATTCGCCGCTCGAGATCGGCGCGTAGATCGGCGAGCGTTTCGAAGTCCGACACGTCCTTCGCGAACTCGTCATCGAGCACCGGCAGGTCGCGGCGCTTCAGCGCGAGAACCTTCACCTCGAAGCGAACGACCCTCCCGCGAAGCTTCTCGTCCGAGTGGTCCTCGGGCATCGTCACGTCGAAGGCGTGCTCGTCACCGGCGCGAAGTCCGAGCAGCTGATCCTCGAAGCCGCCGAACGTGCGGCCGGCGCCGATCTCGACCTGCGACTCGCGCGCGCTCGAACCCTCGAAGGGCTCGCCATCGATCTTGCCGACGTAGTTGATCTCGGCCACGTGTCCGGCGGCGGCCACGGCGTCGGGCTCCTCCTCGACGACCTGCGCGTGGCGCTGCCGCAGATCCTCGAGATGCGACTCGATGGGGTCCTTCTCCGGTTCGGGCACGACCGGTCGAACCAGCGAGAGCCCCTTGACCGCCGCGACCTCGATCGTCGGCCGGATGTCGACGTTCGCCTTGTAGGCGTACTGCGTTCCGCGCTTGGGCAACTCGCCCGCGTCGAGCCGCGGCTCGCCGAGCACGTCCAGACCGGAATCCGAGATCGCCTTGAAGAGCGTGCCTTCCACGAGCCGCTGTAGAACCTCGCCCGAGGCGCGCTCTCCGAACTGCTGCTCGAGCACTTCGCGCGGCGCCTTGCCGGGTCGAAAGCCGCGGATGTGCGTGTTCCGGCGGATCTCGCGGAAGGCGGCGTCGAACGCCGCATCGACCTCCGTCGTGGGGATGGCGATCTGCAGGCACCGCTCGACGGGCCCCGTTTCTTCGACGCTGACGTTCATCTCTCTTCGCTCCCAAGCCACGCAGACGTGTCCGATCCGGCGCCGGCCCCATGATAGGGTACGCGCCGAGGCACTCAAGCGGGGGAAGGCAGGCGTGGCGACGCTCCAGGAGCTCTCCGACCAGCTGTTCACGGGCCGCGCCCGCACCCGGGATCCCGCGCACCATCCCTTCGCCTTCCTCGACCAGACCGAGGAGGTCGCCTCGGGCATCGCGTTCTACAAGGCGTTCGTGAACGTGACTGCGCTGCGCACCTCGGACGGGCTGGTGTTGATCGATACCGGCCCGTTCCAGCCCGGACTGCAGGAGCGGGCCTTCGCCGGTGTGCGGAGCTTCGCGAAGGATCGCGTGCACACGGCGATCTACACCCACGGACACGTGGACCATGCGTACGGGCTGCCTCCGTTCCTCCGGGAAGCGGAGTCGAAGGGCTGGGCCCGGCCCGAGATCGTGGGGCACGTCGATGTCGCACCGCGAATGCGCCGCTACGTCGAGACCGCGGGCTACAACTCGATCATCAATCAGCGGCAGTTCGGCGTGCCGGTCGAGTTTCCTACCCACCCCGACTTCCCGACGTTCACGTATCGCGACGAGCTTCGGCTCCGGATCGGCGGGCGCGAGCTCGAGATCCACCACGCGCGCGGCGAGACGGACGACCACACCTGGGTCTTCATCCCGGACGTGCGCGTGCTCTGCACCGGGGACCTCTTCATCTGGGCCTCGCCCAACGCGGGCAATCCACAGAAGGTGCAGCGCTACGCTTCCGACTGGGCCCGCGCGCTGCGCGCGATGTCCGCGAAGGAGCCGCAGGTACTGCTTCCGGGCCACGGCGTGCCGATCTTCGGTGCCGAACGCGTCCGTGCCGCCCTGCTCGACACGGCCGACTACCTGGACTCGCTCTACCGCCAGACGCTCGCGTGCCTGAATCGCGGCCTGGGCGTTTACGAGATCATCGAGACCGTGAAGGTACCCGCCGAGCTCTCCGAGAAACCCTACCTGCAGCCGATCTACGACGAGCCGGAGTTCATCGTGCGAAACGTCGTGCGCTGCCTCGGCGGCTGGTGGAGCGGCGTCGCGAGCGAGCTCAAGCCGGCGCCGCGCGCGCAACAGGCCCGCGAGATCGCGGAGGTCGCGGGCGGCGTCGCGCGCCTGCTCGAGCGCGCGGCGAAGTCGCTGGCCGCCGGCGATCTGCGCATGGCCTCGCACTGGGTCGATTGGGCCGCCGATGCGGAGCCCGAGAGCGTGGAGGTGCACCGGCTTCGCGCCGAGGTCTACGAGCAGCGCGTCGCCGCCGAGACGTCGACGATGTCGAAGGGGATCTTTCGCGCCGCCGCAAACGACTCCACTACGAAGACCCGGCCGGGCTGATTCCGGCCGCGACGCGCGCCGCGACCTCGCGCGCGATCGCGCCCGCGGCCCGCGCGAACTCGTCGCTCGGCCCGAGCAACGACACCACCACGTGACAACCGTCGAGGTCGTAGAGCGCGCCCGGATGGACGTAGGTCCCGAGCCGATCGAGCAGGTGAAGCGCCCAGCCCTCGTCGTCGAGTCCTTCGAGCCGGGGCAGCCGGAGGATCGCGGACCAGCCGGCCTCGACGTCGAGCACGCACGCGGCACCCGAAGCGAGCGCGGCGCGAAGCGCCTCGAGGTTCGCGGTCGTGCGCGCTCGGATCTCCGCGCGCATCGGCGCCGACTCGCTCAGGATCCGCGGCAGGGCCCGCTGCACCGGCGTCGAGACGGAGAGGTACGTGTCGGCGATCATCGCCAACCGTTCGCGCGCGGCTTCGACCCGTTCGGCCGGTCCGGACATCACCCCCCAGGCGAGCTTCAGCTGTGGCAACGCGGCGAGCTTCGACAGCCCCGAGAGCACGAACGTCAGCGCCGCACGAGCGCCGGCCGCGCAACGGGCACGCCCCGGGGTCTCGCGCAGCGGGAACTCGGCGAAGACCTCGTCGACGACGAGCGCGAGGCCACTCGCAGCGCAAAGCGATGCGATCGCTTCGAGCTCCACCTCCGCCAGGTACGCGCCGGTCGGATTCCCGGGAGCGGTGCAGACGATCGCGCGCGCGCGCGGCTGCGCGGCAAGGGTGTCGCGAAGCCGCCCGAGATCGACGAACCACGCGCCGTCGTAGCCGAGCTCGTACGAGACCAGCCGCACGTCCGCGAGCGCGGCGACGAACTCGAGCAGCGGATAGCCGGGCCGCGGCACGAGCACGACGTCGCCCGGGTCGCAGAGCAGGGCCAAGAGCTGCGCGAACGCCTCGCTCGTGCTCGCCGTCAGCCAGACGTCGGACGCGTCGCATGCGCAACCGCGATCTCGGTAGTACCCTGCAATCGCCTCTCGCGCGGACGCGAGACCGAAGGGCTCCGGCCGGTAGGCCGCGATCGAAGCGTCGAGCAGGCTCGCGTAGAACGAGCTTCGATACTGAAAGCCGACCGCGGTCGGATTGCTGATGGTGAGATCGACGACGGCCCCGCCCGCTTCGCGGCGATTCGCGAGCGCGAGGCTGAGTGCGTTTGGCGAGAGCTCCCAGTCGGTGCGGAGGGAGAACATCCGGCGCAGCATCACGGACGCGCAGAGTAGCCGCAGTGCGCAGGCAGCGCGCACGCGAGCACGAGCGAGTGGGCGATGAGCTCCCGGGTGAACGCGCCACGGGTCGAGCCAGAACGCCACTCCGATGAGGCGGGAGAGTCTCGCCCCGAGAATGGAGCCGAGCCCATGCTCCCCTCGCTGCCACATCCCGGATCGACTTCCGGTCCTGCGCGCGCGCGGACCGAACGGGAGCGCACGCGAAGAGGCCCCCGCTTCCGCATCCGTTGGCGCTGGGTCTTCGCGTTGGCTCTGCTGGGCGCGATCGCGCTCGGCGTGATGTTTCTACTCGAGGAGCTGCGCACGTCCGAGTACCAGGCGCGAAAGCTCGCCGCGCTCGCGCGCGAGGCGCAGTTCCGCGTCGAACCGGGCCCGAGCCCGAGCATCCGCTTTCCCGACACCGGGCCGTACGACGAGCGGCTCGGCTACACCGGTTTGCCCGACTTCATCGCGCGGCTCGTGGCGTCGGGCTTCGAGATCGAGTCCCAGGCCCGCCACTCTCCGCGGCTTCAGGAGCTCGAGGACTGGGGCATCTCGCCGGCCTACCGCGAGAAGGACCGCGCCGGGCTGCGCATCGTCGCGCGCGACGGCGCGCCGTTGTTCGCGACGCGCTTCCCCGAACACACCTACGCGCGTTTCGAGGACGTGCCCGCGGTCGTCGTGGACGCGCTCGTCTTCGTCGAGAACCGCGAGGTGCTCGACACGCGTAATCCCAAACGCAATCCCGCCGTCGAGTGGGACCGGCTCGCGCGCGCCGCGTTCGCACGCGCGCTCCAGATCGCGGGTGCCGACACCGAGCGCTCGGGCGGCAGCACGCTCGCGACGCAGATCGAGAAGTTCCGCCACTCGCCCCGAGGTCTCACCAGCTCTCCCGCCGAGAAGCTGCGCCAGATGGCGTCGGCGAGCCTGCGCGCGTACCAGGACGGCGAGAACACGATCGAAGCCCGCCGGCAGATCGTGCTCGACTACGTGAACTCGATCCCGCTCGCCGCCGCGCCGCCGCGCGGCGAGGTGATCGGACTCGGGGATGCGATGTCGATCTGGTACGGCGCGGACTTCGCGCGGTCGAACGAGATCCTCCGCTCGGCCACCGATCCCGCGTCCCGCTTCGATCTCGAGACACGCGCACGCGCCTACAAGCGCGCGCTCTCGCTCGTGCTCTCGGCCGGACGGCCGTCCTACTACCTGATCCAGGATCCGAAGGCCCTGGCCTCGCGAACCGACACCTATCTGCGTCTGCTCGCGGGAGCCGGAGCGATTCCCACCGGGCTGCGCGACGCCGCGCTCGCGACCGAGCTCGATCTCCGCCGCCGCGGCGCCGATTCGACGCCGCTCCCGGCCGAAGATCGCAAGTCGGCGAGCACGGTGCGGGCACGACTGGTCGCGCTGCTCGGACTCTCGGACTACTACGCGCTCGACCGACTCGATCTCGACGTCGAGACCACCGTCCTCCCGTCGGTTCAAGATGCCGTCACCCGCGAGTTGCGCGCGCTCCGCGATCCGGAGCGCGCGCGCGAGGCGGGCCTTCTCGCCAAGAATCTGCTCGAGAGCGGGGATCCGTCGAAGCTCGTCTACAGCTTCTCGCTCTACGAACGCGGACCGGGCGAGAACCACCTGCTCGTGCAGGCCGACAACCTCGACCAGCCGCTCGACGTGAACGAAGGCGTGAAGCTCGACCTCGGCTCGACCGCAAAGCTGCGCACGCTCGCCACCTATCTCGAGATCGTCGCCGAGCTCCACTCGCGCTTCTCCGGAGAGCACCGCGAGACGCTCGCCGCGATCGAGATCGACCCGCCCGACCGGATCACGCGCTTCGTGATCGACCAGCTCGTGACCCGACCGGACCTGCCGCTCGCCGACCTGCTCGACGCCGCGCTCGAGCGTCGATACTCCGCGAGCCCCGACGAGACGTTCTACACCGGCGGCGGCGAGCACCACTTCGGGAACTTCAACAAGGACGACGACGAGCGGGTGATGTCCGTCCGCAGCGCGTTCACGCTCTCGGTGAATCTCGTCTTCATCCGCCTGATGCGCGACGTCGTGAACTACTACATCCACCAGGCCCCCGGCTCGAGCGCCGCCCTGCTCAGGGATCCGCGCGATCCGCGCCGAGAGCAGTACCTGACGCGCTTCGCCGACCAGGAGGGCCGGATCTACCTCGAGAGCTTCTGGCGCAAGTACCACGGCAAGTCCGCCGAGGAGCGGCGCGCCACGCTCCTGCACGGCGTGCGCGCGACACCGAAGCGCGTCGCGATGGCGCTTCGCGCCGCCTCGCCCGAGCTGCCGTTCGAGGACTTCCAGACCGCGATCCGCGCCCAGCTTCCCGAAGGCAAGCTCGCGCCGGGGATCGAGCGGAAGCTCTACGACAGCTACACGCCCCAGCGCTACTCGCTCGCCGATCAGGGGTACATCGCCGGGGTCCACCCGCTCGAGCTCTGGCTGGTCGGGCACCTGGCCTCGCACCCGGACACGACGCTCCGGCAGGTCTTCGAAGCGAGCGCCGACGAACGCATTTCGGTGTACAAGTGGCTCTTCAGCCGTCACCGCAAGCGCGCGCAGGATCGCCGCATCCGCAGCCTGCTCGAGATCGAGGCCTTCCTCGAGGTGCACCGGAACTGGCAGGCGCACGGCTACCCGTTCGATTCGATCGTGCCGTCGCTCGCGACCGCGATCGGCAGCGCTGCGGACCGGCCGTCCTCGCTCGCCGAGCTCACCGGCATCATCGTGAACGACGGCCTCCGCGTGCCGGTGGTCCGGATCGCGCGGCTCCGCTTCGCCGCCGACACGCCGTGGGAGACATCCCTCGTCCCCGCACCGACCGAGGGCGTGCGAGTGATGCCGCAGGCGGTCGCGCGCGCACTGCGCGTCGCGATGGTGGCCGTCGTCGATCACGGCACCGCCGTGCGCGCACGTGGGTCACTCGTCTCCCCCGAGGGCCGGATCGCCGTGGTCGGCGGGAAGACGGGCACGGGCGACCACCGATACAAGGTCTTCGGACCTGGTGGAACGCTGCGCGAGTCGCGTGTCGTGAACCGCACCGCGACCTTCGTCTTCCTGATCGACGACCGCTACTACGGGGTCGTGACCGCCCTCGTGCAAGGGCCGGACGCCGCGAGCTTCTCCTTCACCAGCTCGCTGCCGACCCAGATCTTCAAGGTGCTCGCACCGACGCTCTCACCCCTCACGCGCGCCGCACCCGGCTCGCTGACGAACACGGCCGCGCTTCCCGAGTCCGGATTCGGAGGGCGCTGACCCAAGCGCTTCAGCTTCTTCGCCGCGAGGCGGCAAGATCGTTCAAGAGCTCGATCTGCACCTCCTGTAGCTCGACCATGCGGTCGAACTGCCCGTGCAGCAGGTGGTCGATCTTCTCGTGCAGGCTCGCGATCTCGAGCTCAGCCTTCAAGTTCGTGCGGAAGTCGAGGTCGGCTTCCATGCGATCGCGCGCGGACCTGCGGTTCTGGGACATCATGATGACCGGCGCCTGCATCGCGGCCAGACAGGACAGCACCAGATTCAGCAGGATGAACGGGTACGGATCGAAGGCGCGTGCGGCGAGACCGGCGTTGATCGCGATCCAGCACACGAGCACGATCAAGAAGCCGATGACGAACGGCCACGAGCCGCCGACGGCGGCGACCGCGTCCGCGACGCGCTGGGCGGGAGTCGCGCGGCGGTTGAACTCGCGCTCGAGGTTCTCGGCGATCGAGACGTGCTCGTCCGCGCGCCGCGCAACCTCGGCCTCGACGGCGGTCAGCTCACCGCGCTCGTCCGCGAGGCGTTCCAAGGCGTATTCGACCCGCTCCCGCATGAGACAGTTGCGGCAGATGTAGCCGGTGCCGGGCCACCGTCCGGGATGTCCGGCCGCGATCCGATCGGCGTTCTGAATTCGGACCGAATCCGCCCGGATGAGTTCCGATCGCCCCCCCATCCGGTGACAGAGCGTGCAGCTTCGCGGACCGTCCCTGGAATCGACCGGCGTGGACATCGCGTCGCCTCCCGCGGCCGTCGCCGCATCGCCGCACGCTAATCGGGTACCGTGGCGCAAGGCAACCGGGAGAACGCGCATGACGTCGCCCTGCGAGGGACTGAAGGTCGTCGAGGTCGCGAACTGGGTCGCAGGCCCCGCCGCCGGCGCGATGTTCCGCGACATGGGCGCCGAGGTGCTGAAGATCGAGCCGCCCGAGGGCGACGCGCTGCGCGCCTTCAAGATGCGCAACCTCGGCTACGACACGGACTTGAACACCGCCTTCGAGCTCGACAACCGCGGCAAGCGATCGCTCGTGCTCGACTTCGAGAAACCGCGTGCGCGCGAGGTGGTGGTTCGGCTGGTGCGCGACGCCGACGTCTTCCTCACCAATCTCACCCAGCCGCGCCGAGAGAAGTACGGTCTGACGTACGAACGACTGACGGCGGCGAACCCGCGGCTCGTCTACACCTCGCTCACCGGCTACGGCACGCACGGTCCGGATCACTGGCGACCGGGCTTCGACTACGCGGCCTTCTGGGCGCGATCGGGAATCATGGCGACGCTCGGCGAGCCGCCGTCGGCGCCTCCGCTCTGCCGCGGCGGACAGGGCGATCACACCACGGCGTTGAATCTCGTGCTCGCCTCACTCGCCGCGCTGCGGCTGCGTGATCGCACCGGTGAAGCCCAGTACGCCGACGTCACTCTCTACGGCACGGGCATGTGGACGCTCGCCGGCGACCTCTCGGCGGCGTTGATCACGCGGGCGCACCCGCCCCGTCACGATCGAACGGCGCCCGCGAATCCGATCTGGAACTCGTACCCGACGCGCGACGGCCGCTTCATCCTGCTCGTGCACCCGGACCCGCAGCCGTTCTGGCCGCGTTTCTGCGCGGCGATCGGTGAGCCCACGTGGGTGGACGACCCGCGCTGGGACACCGCGGCGAAGCGGACCGCGGCCGCGCGAGAGCTGTCTGGCGCGATCGGGGAGCGCTTCGCGCGCGAAGACTTCGAACACTGGTCCCACGCACTCGACGAGCAGAAGCTGATCTGGGCGCCGGTCGAGACGCTGGACCGCGTGATCGTCGATCCCCAGGCGCGCGCGATCGGCGCGTTCGTGCAGATCGACCACCCCAAGGAAGGCCGCTTCGAAACGGTGGCCGTGCCGCTCGCGATCGCGAACAGCCGGATCGAGCCCAGGGGACCCGCGCCCGAGCTCGGCGCGCACTCGCGCGAAGTCCTGGCCGAGCACGGCTTCAGCGCCGACGAGATCCTCACGCTCGACGCCGAGGGCGTGCTCGGTTGAGCGAGGCGCAGGCCGAGATGCTCGCGAACCGGCTGCGCAAACGTTCGCGGCACCTGTCGAAGTGGGCGCGCCGAACGGGTGTCTCCTGTTACCGCCTGTACGATTGCGACATTCCCGAGATCCCGCTCGTGATCGACCGGTACGAGGGCCGGGTACACGTGTCGGTGTACGCGCGCGAAGGCGACGCCCTGCGCGACGACGGCTGGGTCGACGCGATGACGGCCGCCATCTCGAACGCGCTCGAGCTTCCGCGCGAAGACGTCTTCGCGAAGCGCCGCGCCGGCCAGCCCGGCGCGACGCAGTACGGCAAGCTCGGCGACGACCGCGCGACCTTCACGGTGACCGAAGCGGGTCTCCGCTTCCGGGTGAACCTTTCCGACTACGTCGATACGGGGCTCTTCCTCGACCACCGCGAGACGCGCGTCCGGGTCGGCCGGGAGGCCTCGGGCACGCGCTTCCTGAACTTGTTCTGCTACACCGGCGCATTCACCGTCCATGCCGCAGCCGGGGGTGCGATCGCGACGACCAGCGTCGACCTCTCGAAGACCTATCTCGACTGGGCCGCCGAGAACCTGCGCCTGAACGGGCTCGATGGCGCGCAGCACGAGCTCGTGCGCGCCGACGTGCTGGAGTTCCTCGAGCGCGACACGGGACCGTACGACCTGGCCGTCCTCGACCCGCCGACGTTCTCGAACAGCAAGAAGATGCGCGGCGCGCTCGACCTGCAGCGCGATCACGCCGCCCTCGTGAACGCGACGCTGCGCCGGCTCGCGCCCGGCGGCGTGCTCTGGTTCTCGACCAATTTCCGGCGCTTCAAGCTCGACGCGGCGGCCCTCGACGCGGAATCGATCGAGGACGTCTCGCGCGAGACGCTGCCCGAGGACTTCCCCGACCCGCGCACGCGCTACGCATGGCGAATCGTGAAGCCGCGCGCGTGATAGCGTAGCTCGCATGAGCGGAGGGCTTCACGACTACGAGCAGGTCTCGGTCTACGGCCTCGACGACGCCGCGCGCGAGGATCTCTTGCGCACGCACGCCGAGTGCAGCTTCAACTGGGCGACGAAGGACGGCTGGCCGGTCGGCGTCATCATGTCGTACCTGTGGAAGGACGGCCGCTTCTGGCTCACGGCCGGGGCGCACCGCCACCGCATCGAGGCCGTGCGACGAGACCCGCGCGTGTCGATCGTCGTCACCAGCACCGGCACGAAGCTCGGCCCGGGCAAGAGCGTGACCGCGAAAGGGCGTTGCACCGTGCACGAGGACGCCGAGACCAAGCGCTGGTTCTACCCCGAGTTCGCGCGTCATCTCTACCCCGAGGCTTCGGCCGCGGAGAAGTTCGCGGCGTTCCTCGACTCACCCCTTCGCGTCGTTCTCGAAGTCACTCCCGAGAAGTGGATCAGCTACGACGGCGTGAAGATGTTCCTCGACGGTGCCGGCAAGCTGCCGGCCGAGAAGCGCACGGCGCCCAAGAGCAGCGACTCCATCCGGCTCGCGCGTGAGCTCGAACGCCGCGGCCTCGGGTAGCCGCGAGGCTCAAGTCCGACGGCGCCGGGGACGAATCGAGCGTCGAGGAGCTCGCTCTTGACTGCCCCTGCCGCTCGCGCGTTCGCGCGCGCTCTGCTCGTCGGTCTGCTGCTCGCCGCCGCGAGCTCGCACGCGTCCGCGGGTGAGCTCTACCGCTGGGTGACCGAGGACGGGCGGGTCGAGATCGGACCCGTCCCTCCCGCGGGCGCTTCGGCCGTCCCGTGGCGACCGGGGCAGGACGCCGCCGCCAAGCCCGCGGAAGCGACGGCGCCCGCAGGCCGGGCGAAGGGCCGCGCTCGCGGTGATCGCGCGTGCGCACGGCATCGAGAGGCCTCGCGCCAGACCGCCCAAGCGCTCATCGATGCCGAGACCGAAGTCACGCGTCTCGAGCAGAAGATCGAGATGCTCGAGTCCAGCCACGTCGCGTACTCGCGGACGAGCTGCGTGTCCCAGGGAATCGACGGCCCGAGATCGAACTGTGTCTCTCATCGATTCGACCGCGACGCCGAAATCGAGCGCGCGGAGGCGGCACTCGACGCGGCGCAGGAGCGCCTCGCCGATCTGGAGCTGCACGCGCGGCGCGAAGCACCGTCGAGCTGCCCGCCCGCGTCCGCGGACTAGCGCGTGACGACTACCGCCCGGTGAAGCGCGGCTTGCGCTTCTCCTGGAACGCCTTCACGCCCTCGGCGTAGTCGTGGGAGCGGCCCGCGAGCGCCTGCAAGTCGCGCTCGCGGTCGAGCTGCGCGTCGAGATCGCTCGCGAGCGACGCGTTCGTCGCGCGCTTGATCAGGCCGATCGCGGTGGTGGGCATCGCGGCCATGCGCGTCGCGAGGGCTTCCGCCTCGGCCATCAGCTGCTCCGGCTCGTGCACCGCCCAGATCATGCCGAAGCCGAGCGCCTGTTCCGCGCTGATCTTCTCGCCGAGCATCATCAGCGCCCTGGCGCGCGGCAAGCCGACGAGGCGCGGCAGGAAGTACGTGCCCCCGCTGTCGGGAACCAGCCCGATGTTGACGAAGGCCTGGATGAAGTTGGCGTTTTTCGCGGCGAGCACGATGTCGCAGGCGAGCGCGAGGTTCGCGCCCGCGCCCGCGGCCACGCCGTTCACCGCGCACACGACGGGCTTCTCGAGCGCGACGAGCCGGCGCACGATCGGGTTGTAGTTCTGCTCGAGCACGGCCGAGAGCTCGGGGCCCTTCGAGCCGTCGGCGGGAGCGATCTCGGCCAGATCCTGCCCCGCGCAGAACGCGCGTCCCTCGCCCGTCAGGAGCAGCGCGCGCACGTCGGGCGCGCCGGCGGCTTCGTCGAGCGCGCCGCGCAGCTCGCGCGCCATCGCGGTGTTGAAGCTGTTCAAGACGTCGGGCCGATGCAGCGTGATCCGGGCGACGCCGTCCTTGACCTCGTAGCGGATGTGTTCGCGCGTCATGTCGGAATGATACCCTGCGCGGATGGACGACGCGGAGCGCGAACGGGCCTTCCAGGCGCGCATCGACGCGGGTGAGACGATCGAGCCCAAGGACTGGATGCCCGAGGCCTACCGGCGCCAGCTGATCCGCATGATGTCGCAGCACGCGCACTCCGAGGTCGTCGGCACGTTGCCCGAGGGGAACTGGATCACGCGAGCACCGTCGCTGCGCCGCAAGCAGACGCTTCTGGCGAAGGTGCAGGACGAAGCCGGCCACGGCCTGTACCTGTACTCCGCGGTCGAAACGCTCGGCGTCGCGCGCGAGACGCTGATCGCGGATCTACTCGCCGGACGCGCGAAGTACTCGAACATCTTCAACTACCCCACGCTCTCCTGGGCCGACGTCGGCGCGATCGGCTGGCTCGTGGATGGGGCGGCGATCGTCAATCAGACCACGCTCGCCAAGTGCTCGTACGGCCCGTACGCACGCGCGATGATCCGGATCTGCAAGGAAGAGAGCTTCCACGAGAAGCAGGGATTCGAGCTGATGGCGGTGCTCGCATCGGGAACGCCTGCGCAACGCGAGTCGGCGCAGAGCGCGCTCGACCGCTGGTGGTGGCCGGCGCTGATGATGTTCGGCCCGCCCGACGACGCCTCGCCCAACAGCGAGCAGCTGCTCCGCTGGCGCGTGAAGCTCCGGAGCAACGACGAGCTTCGGCAGTGGTTCGTCGATCTCGCCGTGCCACAAGTGCAGGAGCTCGGGCTCGACGTTCCGGATCCGTTGCTCGAGTTCGACGCACGCGCCGGGCACTGGCGCACCGGCCCGATCGATTGGGACGAGTTCTGGCGTGTCGTGCGCGGCGGCGGCCTCTGCAATCGCGACCGAATCGCCGCGCGGACGCGCGCGCACGAGGACGGCCGCTGGGTGCGCGAAGCCGCGGAAGCCTACGCAAAGAAGAGGCAGGCATGAGCAACCCGACCCGCGACACGCAATGGCCGCTCTGGGAGGTCTTCGTGCAGGAGAAGGCGGGCGCGCCGCACGCGCACGCGGGATCCGTGCACGCCCCCGACGGAGAGCTCGCGCTCCAGGCCGCGCGCGACACCTACACGCGGCGCGGTCCGGTTGCGAGCGTCTGGGTGATTCCGTCGGCCGAGATCGTCGCGACCACGCCCGCCGATTCGCCCGCGTTCCTCGAGCCCGGCCCCGAGAAGGTCTACCGCCACCCGCAGTTCTACGCTGGACCGAAGGCGCGGAAATCCCGATGAGCGCGTCGGTCGAAACGCTTCTCCGCCTCGGCGACGACCGGCTCGTGCTCGGCCATCGCCTGTCGGAGTGGTGCGGGCACGCGCCGATCCTCGAAGAGGACCTCGCGCTCTCGAACATCAGCCTCGACCTGCTCGGCCAGGCCGCGGACTTCCTCGCGCTCGCCGCCGAACGTGAGGGAGGCGGACGCGACGCCGACGCGCTGGCCTTCGCGCGCGGGCCGACCGCGTACCGCAATTGCCTGCTGGTCGAGCAGCCCAACGGCGACTTCGCGCAGACGATCGTGCGGCAGGTGCTCTTCGACGCGGTCGCGCTTCCCGAGCTCCTGCGGCTCGCGGATTCGGACGACGCGCCCCTCGCCGAGATCTGCACGCGTGCGGCGAAGGAGACCCGCTACCACGTGCGCCACACGCGCGATTGGTTCGTGCGCCTCGGCGACGGCACCGCGGAGAGCCATCGACGCATGCAGTCCGCGCTCGACTCGCTCTGGGTCTTCACCGACGAGCTCCGCGAATCCGCTGCCGAGCCGAGCTGGGATCGCGAGATCTCGAGCTTGATCGAAGCCGCCACGCTTCGCCGCCCCGAGGACGCCGCGTACCCGGCGACCGGCGGCCGGCGCGGCGTGCACAGCGAGCACCTCGACCACCTGCTCTCCGAGATGCAGTCCGTGGCGCGCGCGCATCCGGGGGCGCGCTGGTGACGCACGCCGAGCTCGAGGACCTGGTCGTCCGGTTCACCGAAGCGTTCAACCTCGAGGACCTCGACGCGGTGATGGCGTTCTTCGCGGACGAGGGCATCTACGACGAGTTCGACGGGACGCGAAGCGTCGGCAAGGTCGAGATCCGCCGCGCCTTCGAGCCACAGTTTCGCGGCGACTTCGGCCGGATGCGCTTCGCGACCGAGGATCTCTTCGTCGATCCCGTGACGGGCAAGGGCCTGATCTCGTGGCTCTGCACCACGGAGCGAAACGGCGTCGTCCGCGGCTGGCGCGGCCTCGACATCCTCGTCTTCGAGGGCGGGAAGGTCGTCGAGAAGCACACCTATGCGAAGGCCGAGCGCTTGAAGCTCGGGGAGGTTCCCGCCGAGTCATGAGCGAGCTCTCGCCCGGTCTGATCGAACGGATGCTCTCGCGGCTCGGATTCGACGCCGAGCCGGGGATCGACCGCAAGGGACTCGAAGCGCTCTACCTCGCCTGGTGTCGCGCCGTTCCCTTCGACAACGTCCGAAAGCGCATCGCGCTGCTCGAGCGCAATCCCGGGCCACTTCCCGGCGGCCAGCCCGGGGATTTCCTCAGCGCGTTTCTCGAGCACGGAACGGGCGGAACCTGCTGGCCGTCGAGCAACGGCCTGCACGCGCTCGTTCACGCCTGCGGCTTCGACGTGCGCCGGATCTCCGCCTCGATGGCCGACCGCAACGACCACAACCACGGGAGCCTGGTCGTGCGGCTCGCCGGCGAGGAGCTTCTGGTCGACTCGTCGATGCTGAACGAGGCCCCGATCCCGCTCCCGCGAGAGCGCACGGCCGCACTCGAGCACCCGGTGCATCCGATCCGGATCGAGCCAGCGGAGGCGGGGCTGCTGATCCACTGGGGCATGAGCATGTCGGCCGACACCATGCCGTGTCGGCTGCTCCGCGACCCCGTGGACGAGACCTTCTACCTCGAGCGCTACGAGATCTCGCGCGGCGTCTCCGTCTTCAATGCCGGGCTCTACGCGCGCCGGAACTTTCCGGGCCGCCTGGTCTCGTTCGCCGGTACCACGCGCTTCGAGAAGACCGCCTCGGGCGTGACGAGCCGCGCGCTCGCGCCCGACGAGCTGCGCGCGGCGCTCGTCACGGAGCTCGGCCTCTCGGAGGCGATCGTCGCGCGCCTCGCCGCCTGCGGTGGGCTCGGCTCTGACCCTCGCCCTCGCGACGGATACACTACGGGCCTCGAACGATCGCGGAGGACGTCGTCATGAAGAGCAACGAGCAGGTGATCCGGGATTTCATCGGCGCGTGGTCGCGCCTCGATGTCGAGGAGCTCGTCGGGTACTTCACCGACGACGGCATCTACCACAACATGCCGATGGCGCCGGTGAAGGGCCGCGAGAACGTGCGCAACCTGCTTCGGGGATTCCTCTCGGCCTGGACGAAGACCGACTGGGAGATCCTGAACCTGATGAGCTCGGGAGACGTCGTCATCGCCGAGCGGGTCGATCGCACCGAGGCGGGCGAGAAGAAGGTCGACCTGCCCTGTACCGGCGTTTTCGTGATGGAAGGCGGGAAGATCAAGGAGTGGCGGGACTACTTCGACTTCCAAACCTACCAGCGCGGGATGAGCTGAGGGCTACCGGGGACAGGACTCGAACCTGCACGCCTTGCGGCAACGGCTCCTAAGGCCGTCGCGTCTGCCAATTCCGCCACCCCGGCGCGGGCGCGTTCGCCCACGCCGAGAGTAGCAGAGGGCGCTAGCGGGTCGCGGCGGCAGGCTGCTCCGCGCGCGGGATCACGATCTCGCGCGGCGCCGAGGCGACCGGTACGAAGAGTGACGGCTTGAGCCGGCGCTTCAGCTCGTCGAGCTCGCGGCGCGCGGCGTCGTGCTTGGCCTCGTCGCGGATCGCGCGCACGCGCCGCTCGAGTCCGGAATCGAGGTCGAGGTCGATCCTGCTCTCGGCCTTCAGCCGCTCGATCTCCCCGCGCACGCTCTCGAGCGCCTTCATCTCGCCGTCGGTCGAGAGGCCCTCGAAGGCGGACTGGATGCGGCGCCGTGCACGGGCGCTCGCGAGCGCGGCGAGCATGCGCACCTTCTCGCGCTCGAGGTTGCGGATCTCGGCGCGGAACTTCACCAGATTGGCCTTCGCGCCCTCGCACTCGGTCGAGACCTCGTCGAGCTCGCGCTGGCCGCGTTCGAGATCCTGGAGCAGCGCGTCCTTCTGGGTGATCAGCACCAGCGCGACCTCGTCGTCGTTTCGCTTCACGGCGCGGCCGATGTCCTCGTGCAGACGCGAGAGCTCGGCGCGCCGCTCGCGCAGCTCGCCCTCGATCTTGTTTCGCATGTACAAGATGCCCGCGACCGCGCGCTTGAGCTCCGCGTACTGGCGCACGCGCTCGCCGATCACGCGCTCGTAGACCGCGTCGGGCCGCTCCGCTTCGCGCTCGCGCATCCAGACCGCGAAGACGCCGTTTACCAGGTCGCGAAAGCGCGAGACGATGCCCCGATGTCCGTGCATGCTCATCTGCGTCCTCCTATTCGGACTCGTCGCTCCAATCCTCGGAGCGCAGGTCCAGCTCGCGGATCTTCTGCTGCAGGCTCTGGCGGACCATTCCGATCGCCTCGGCCGTGCGCGACACGTTTCCGCCGTGTTCCCGGAGCGCGCGCACCAGGTAGGCGCGCTCGAAGCTCTCGACCGTGATCCGCTTCGCGTCGCGGAAGGGCACGCCGATCGAGAGGTTCGTCTCGACGTCGGCCGGCACCTCCGCGCCTTCGAGCGCGAGGTCGGCGACCGTGATCTCCGAAGCGCTCGCGAGCACGGCCGCGCGCTCGATCACGTTGCGCAGCTCGCGCACGTTGCCGGGCCACGCGCTTCGGGTGAGCCGCGCGAGCGCGTCGTTCGAGAGGTGCTTCGGCTCGCGCCCGAGTCGCTCCGCGACCGCGTGGATGAAGCGCTCGGCGAGCAGGGGCACGTCCTCGAGCCGCTCGCGCAGCGGCGGAAGCGTCATCTCCACGACCTTCAAGCGATAGTAGAGGTCCTCGCGGAAGCGGCCTTCTCGACCTCGCTCTCGAGGTCGCGGTTGGTGGCGGCGACGACCCGCACGTCGACGTTCACCACGCGGTTTCCGCCGACCGGCTCGAAGCTCCTCTCCTGCAGCACGCGCAGCAGCTTGGCCTGCGTCGCGGGCGACATGTCGCCGATCTCGTCGAGGAAGATCGTGCCGCCGTTCGCGGCCTCGAACTTGCCGACGCGCCGCGCGTCGGCGCCGGTGAACGCGCCCTTCTCGTGGCCGAAGAGCTCGCTCTCGAGGAGCTCGGGCGAGATCGCCGCGCAGTTGACCGCGACGAACGGCTTCGCGCGGCGGGCGCTGCGCTGGTGGAGCGCCTGGGCGACGAGCTCCTTGCCCGTGCCGCTCTCGCCGCGCACGAGCACGGAGAGGTCGGTCTCGGCGACCTTCTGGATCGTCTCGAAGATCTGCTTCATCGCGCGGCCCTGGCCGATCAGGTTCTCGAAGGACAGGTCGCGCTCGACGCGTTCGAGCAAGAGCCGGTGCTCGCGCACGAGCTGGGTGCGTTCGAGCGCGCGCCGCACCACGACGCGCAGCTCCTCGTTGTCGAAGGGCTTGGGCACGTAGTCCTCGGCGCCCTGCTTCATCGCCTCGACCGCGACCTTCTCGGAGCCGTGCGCGGTGATCATCACGACCGCCGTCTCCGCGCGCGCCTCCTTGCTCGCGCGCAGCACGTCCATGCCGCTGATCCCGCGGCCGAGCGCTAGATCGGTGATCACCAGGTCGTAGGGCTTCTCGCCGAGCATGCGCACCGCGTCCTCGCCGGTGTCCGCCAGGTCGACGTCGTAGCCGTCGCGCCGCAGCAGCCCGCGCAGCGCGAGCTGGATCGCCTTCTCGTCCTCGACGACCAGCACGCGCGCGCTCATCTCGAGACCTCGGGGCTCTGGGCCTGCTTCGGGAAGTGCAGCGTGAACTCGCTGCCCTGCCCGGGCGCCGAGTGAAGCTCGATCTCGCCACCGTGCGCGTCGACGAGCTTGCGCGTGATCGCGAGCCCGAGTCCCGTTCCGTTCGCCTTCGAGGTGAAGAACGGCTTGAAGATCCGCGCCTGCGTCTCGGCATCCATGCCCGGGCCGTTGTCGCGCACCCGCGTCCACACTTCGTTCCCGCCGAGGTTCTCGCCGATCGCGAGCTCGAGCACGGGGCTCGTCGTCCTCGCCTCGACGAACGCGTCGAGCGCGTTCCCGATCAGGTTGATGAAGACGCGGCGCAGCTGCTCGGCGTCGCCGACCATCTCGCCCGGCACGTCGAAGTCGCGCTGCACCTTCACACCCGCGTTCTCGCAGCGCTCGCGAAGCGACTCGAGCGCGCTCTCGGCGGCATCGACGAGCTTCATCTGCTGCGGGTGCATCTCCTCTTCGCGCGCGTAGCGCAGAAGGTGCGAGATCGAGCGTTCGACGCGGTCGAGCTCGTGCAGCGCGATCTGCGCGTACTCGACGTTCTCGGCCGAGCCGGGGTCTTCGCCGAGCTGTTGCACGAGGCTCTTCGCGGCAGTGATCGGATTGCGGATCTCGTGTGCGATCGACGCGGAGAGCTCTTCGAGCGAGCGCAGCTTCTCGTCCTCGAGCGCGACGCGCTGGCGCGAGACGGATCGCGAGACCTGCCGTTCGACCTCGCTGCGCACCCACTTCCGGCGCAGATCCGGCGCGACGATCGCCTGGAAGAAGTGCGAGGCGAGACCGATGCCCCAGGCCAGCGCGACGATCACCGCGGTACGGAAGTTGATGAACGCCAGGAACAAGACGACGAACGAGTACGAGATCAGATGCTGGAAGAAGCGGATCTTGCGCTCGGCCGTGCGGCGCGCCTCGAGGTAGGTCTCTTCTTCGGGAGAGAGCTCGCGGCCGCGGCGCCGCGCGCGCCGGCGCTCGCGCTCGGCGTCCCGTTCGTCGCGTGCGGCGTCGCGAGCGGTGCGCGCATCGACACGGCCCGGACGACTCCAATCGGGACGCCCGTGGCGGTCTCGCGTCCTTCCCTTGTCCCCGTCGTCCCAGCGCTTTGGCATCCGCTTCACTCCACACGGGCCCACGGCCCCGAGCAGGACCCGAATCGAGGGGATCCCTGGCCCGGGCGGACTTGGCTGGATTGTAGATCGCCGCATCGGTCCAGCCCGAGAGCAAGAGACGTGCCCCGGCGGCGCGCGGGCCGGAGCGCCCCGGAGGCCTTGCGACCGCCAGCACCGGACGTCAGTGCAGTCTGCGCCCTGCGCCGCCTACGGGCTCTCGATCACCGGCAGCTCCAGCCACGACGCCGCGCCGCGCTCGAAGAGCCAGGTCGGCGGCGGTCCGGGTGGATTCGCGAACTGGTCCCGATCCGCGCCGGCGAGGGCGAGCCGGATCCGGTGCCCGCGCCGCCAGAGGTGAGAGATCGGCTGAAGATCGAAGACCAGCTCCGCGGGCTCGCCCGGAACGAGCGGCGCCGCGTCGGACCGCGCGAAGCTGTGGTACGGGACCGAGAGCGCGTAGGGTGATTCGTCGGCGGGTCGCACGCGGCGGTGCACGGCGCGGAGCATTCCCTCGCTGACGTAGCCGACCTTCCCACGCGCATCGACGTCCTCGAGGTACGCGAAGAGTGCGCCGTCGCGCGCGTCGCAGCGCACGGTCAGGTGGACGATCGGGTGACCGGTCACCTCGAGATCGCCTTCGAGCGGAGCGGTCTCGTACACGCGAAGGCGTCGGTCTCGCGACGCGCGATCGGGGTACTCGGTGAAGGTCGGCACGGCGAGACCCCGCCAGCGGCTGGTCTCGCCGCTGCCGGAATCCGGATCGGTCGCGTAGACGTCGCTCCCCGGCGGCTCCGAGCCGGGCGCGAACTCGAGCCGCGAGTCCGCGCCCAGGTACAGGCGCGTCGCGCGCGCCGGCGGCGGCCAGCTCGAGGCGTGCTTCCAGCGCTTCTCGCCGGTGGTGAACCAGCGGACCGGCGGCCGATCCTCACCCGCGATCCCCTTCAAGTGAAGGTTGAAGAACTCGAGCAACTCCGCCGCGTGATCGAACTCGCTCGCGCGGGTCTTTGCGAGCGGCTCGAAATACTGGTCGCCGCCGTGATTCCAGGGTCCGAGCAGAAGTCGTTGGCCCGGATTCGAGAGCGTGCGGAAGCGCTTGATCGCCGCGTGCGCGTACGCGCCGTCGAGCCACCCGCTGCTGCTGTACACGGCCGCACCGGAGGCCTCGATCGCATCGCGGCGGACGCCGTAGGGACTCCAGTCCTCCGTTCGCAGCCCGAGCTCCGGCGCGAGGTCGTCGCGGAAGGGGGTCGCGAGGGCCTGGGAGTGGACGTCGAAGTTCGCGAGGTGCGCGCGCTGCGCCTCGCGAACACCCCGCGTTCCGTCGGGACCATCGACGGGTCTCGGGCCCGAGATGAAGATCGGCACCCAGGCGGGAAACGCCGAGAAGAGCGCGCCGCGATCGATCGCGTCGTTGAATCTCCCCCAGGTCTCGGTGAACCAGCCGAGGTGGACGCCGCCGGGGTAACCGATGTCGGTGTAGCCATCGAAGAGCGAGAAGCGCGGCGCGACCGCGCGGACCGCGGGGTGTCGATTCGCGAGCAGGAGCTCGGCGGCGGTTCCGTCGTAGGAGTCACCGAGCGCGCCGACGAGGCCGCTCGCCCAGGGCTGCCGTACGACCCAGTCGACGATCTCGGCGCCGTCCCGCACCTCGTCGTCCGACCAGAGCGACGCCTGCACGCCGCCCGACGCGCCCGATCCGCGCACGTCGATGTCGAGCCAGGCGTAGCCCGAGTCGAGAAAGCGCTGTGCCAGCTCGGATGGCCCGTCGAGAAGCGGACGCACGAGCGCGCGGAATCTCGCGGCTCGCCAGTAGCGGGTCATGCGCAGGATCGCGGGAACGCGCGCGCCCTCCCCTGCGTCCGCGGGCAGGTAGAGATCGACCGCGATCGGCACGCCGTCGCGCATCTCGAGGTAGAAGGAGCGCCGGGTGTGGGCCGTCTTCGGTGCGGGGTTCGCGGCCGGACCGGACACGGGCCAGCGCGCGTCACTCGCCCGCGCCAGATCCGCTCCGGAGATCGCGCTCCACCCGAAGGCCAGCGCCAGCCAGAGTCGAAGGCCGCGGACCGACGAGCGCGAGCTTGGGTACGAGTCAGCCATGCACCGGATCGATCGTCCGAAGACCTCCGGAGCTTTCACTCTCGCGGCCACGAGCGCCGTGTCGCGTTGGCCTTGAGCGCGGGCGGGCTCGAACCGCCGACCGAGGGATTAAGAGTCCCTTGCTCTACCAACTGAGCTACGCGCCCGGGCGCATGATAGCGGGTCTTTCTCGCACGGCGACGGGCCCGCGCTAGACTCGGCGCCCGATGTCGATCCCGAGACCCGAAACGCGACCCCGACGCGCTCGAATCCTGGCTCTCGCCGGGCTCGCGTTCGCCCTCGGCTGCGCGACGGCCGGCACGCTCCCGTCGGAGCAGGCGACGCTTCTGGTGACCAGGGACGCGCTGACGCAGACGGGGAGCTTCTACCTCTGGCCGGACCGGCTCGACCAGCGCGTGGTCATCGGTGCGCTCAACGGACTCGAACAGAGCTTCGACTCGGTGATCTTCGAGTCCGAGGACGATTCGGCCGAGGGCGTGCTCACCGTGAACGGAGCGTCGGTGCGCGTGCCGCTCGACCCGAGCTTCGACCCCGAGCGCTACCGCGACGTGCTCGCGCGTTCGATCCGGTTCGCGCAACACCACCTGCCCGACCCGATCGATCCCAACGACGACCTCGAGCACATCGCCCTGCGCGGCGCGCTCGGCGCGCTCGATCCCTACTCGACGGTCTTCTCCGGCCGCGGCAGCGAGGACTTCAGGATTCGCTTCGAGGGAAAGCTCTCCGGTGTGGGCGCGCGGATCGGCCGACGCGACGGCGATCTGATCGCGGTGCGCGTCTTCCCCGGAAGTCCGGCGGAGAACGCCGGACTTCGCGACGGCGACGCGATCCTGTTCATCGACGGGGATCCGACGCGGCCGCTCTCGGTCGAGGAGGCCGTCGGCCGCATTCGCGGGCGGGCGGGCACGCTCGTCGGGCTCGGCGTGCAGCGCGGCAGCGAGTCGAAGGAGCGACTCGACATCTCGATCACGCGCGGCGAAGTGATGATCCCGAGCGTCGAGTCGCGCAAGCTCGATGGACCCCGGCGCATCGGCTACGCGCAGGTCTATCAGGTGAGCCGCGAGACCGCGCAGGAGTTCCACGACCGCATCAAGGAGCTCGGCCCGATCGACGGGCTCGTCATGGACATGCGCGGAAATACCGGCGGAAGCATGGTCGCGGCCGCCCAGCTCGCCGACCAGTTCCTCGCCTCGCACATGATCGTGCGCACGGTGACCCGCGAAGATCTGGCGCCCGACGCGCGCAGCCGGATCACCGCCGACCCGGAAATCACCTTCGACATGCCGCTCTCGATCCTCGTCGATCCGCAGACCGCCTCGGCGGCCGAGATCATCTCCGGCGCGCTCGAACCGCTCGGCAACGTCACGGTCATCGGGCAGACGACGTTCGGCAAGGGGCTGGTGCAGCAGGTGATGCCGATGAAGAACGAGAACCTGCTGAAGCTGACGGTCGCCGAATACCTGCTTTCCGACGACCGCGCGATCAACAAGAAGGGAATCGAGCCGCGCGTGCGCCTGCACCCGGTCTCGGCCTCGCGCCTCGGCGCGCTCGCGGACATTCCCGTCGGCGCGATCCCGTACGTTCGCGGCACCGGCGAGGAGGATGCGTTTCCCGTCGAGGTCGGCGCGGCGCTGCTCCGCGAACCGGCCGAGCAGGCGCTCGCCGGCGTGCGCGAACGCGCGTACGCGAACATCTCCCGACATCTCGAGCCGCTCGGCGTGCGCTGGTCGGCTCAGCGCGGGACGAGCGACGTTCCCCTCCCCCGCGCGCTCGAGATCGCCGTGCATTCACCGACGCTCGTCTCGGGGGAGTCCGGGAAGATCCGGATCACCGTGTCCAACCCCAACGACTTCGCACTCTCGGACGTCTGGCTCGCGCTCGATGCGCCGGCGCAGTACCTCGACAACAAGATCGCCGGGCTCGGCGAACTGGCCGCCGGCGGATCCGTCGCGACCGAGATCGAGCTCGCGCCGCCCGACGGCGTCTCCGTCGAGCGCCATCCCGTCGACGTCCTGCTCGCCGCCGGTGACCGGCCCCTCGCGAAGCAACGAGCGGTCCTCGACGTCTCCGTGCAGCCGCCCGAGCTCGAGATCGAGGTCGAACGGATCTCGGCCGACGAGGCGCGGGTGGTCCTACGAAACCGCGGCGGACACACGGCGCGCGGCCTGACCGTCGGGGTCTCGGGCGCGACGCGCTCGTTCGAGGCGCTCGAACCCGGCGCACACGAGGAGATGCGACTTCCCCTGTCGGCGAAACCGAAGAGCATCGTGGTCGCGCAGGTCGGACCGTGGGCGCAGCGGCGCATCGAAGTGCCGATCCCCGAGACGCGCGCGACCTACACCCCGCCGCAGGTCGTGATCGACGAGCGGTCGCAGAACCTCGGCCTGCGCGCGCGCACGGAGGTCGGCCTGCGAGACGGCTGGATCTCCGTCGATCTCCAGAAGAAGGCGTTCAGCGACTTCGCGGGCGCGCGTGAGGGCGACCTCGAAGTTCCGCTCGGCGGCGGCGAGCACGACGTCGTGTCCAAGATCGAGACCGCCGAGGGCGTCTCGGTGGTCGACATCCGCCGACTCACAAGAGAGTCAGCTGCCGCGGCGCATCGGTGACTTCGTCGAAGCTCTCCCCGAGCTGCGAGAGGATCGACTCGGCGATCGGCTTCACGAACTTCAGGACGTAGTGATCGCGGTCGAGCTCGGCCGGAAGGTCGCCATCGGGCTCGACCGCTTCGGGCCCGAAGCGCGTCATGACGTAGTTCACGGTGCGTCCGACCGGAACCCGGGCGCGGCGCGCGGCCTCGACGTGCGGCGGAATCGAAGCCGTGTAGCGCTCGACGGCTCCCTTGCGCAGCGCCTTTCGGATCACCAGTTCGCGGTCGAGTCGTCCCTCGCGAAGATCCGCGACCACCTCGCGCACGAAGTCCGCGACCGGCTCGTCGCGAAAGAGCCGCTCGAGCATGCCGCGCTGCAACCTGCGCGAGACCTCGGGCCAGTCGCGTCTCACCGCCTCGAGCCCGACCACGTGCAGATTGCCGTTCAGGAGTCCCGCGTAGCGCTTGCGGCTGCCCTGGGTTCCACCGCGCACGCTCGGCTGGTAGAAGCGCTCGTAGACGTGCTCGAGCTCGAGCTCGAGCCGGGGCTCGACCGCCCACTCGCTGCGCACCTGCGCCGAGAGGTCGGCCTGGACTCGTGACCGCAGATCCTCCGCGATCTCGCGGGCGCGCGCGAGCGTCACCTGTTCATCGACGAGCACGAAGATGGAATCGGTGTCGCCGTAGAGCACGCGCGCCTCGCACGCCTCGAACGCGAGTCGCGTGCGCTCGAGCACGAGCCGCCCGAATCCCGTGATCGCGTTGGCGACCTCGGGGTCGAAGAAGCGGCAGGACGGCGCGCCGAGCACGCCGAAGAGCGCGTTCATCATGATCTTGATCGCGAGGTCGGCGTGGCGATCTCCGCGCCGCTTCGCCTGCTCGCGCCGAGCGGCGAAGCGCTCGAGCACTCCGGGCAGGATCGAGTCGCTGCGCGAGAAACGCGCGCCGTTCGGCGCTTCGATCGCGTCGGCGCCCGCGCAGGCGTGCGCGAGCGGATCGAGGTTGAAGGTCCGGATCAGACTCGGGTACAGGCTCTTGAAGTCGAAGACGGCGACGTTCCGGAACAGACCCGGGTGGGAATCCATGACGGAGCCGCCGGAAACGCGGCCGGGCGCGCGCTCGCGATCGACCGACGGCGCCACGCGGCCACGGTTTCGCAGCTCGGACAGGTAGAGCAGATCGAAGGAGGCGATGCTCGCGCCGACGCGGTCGAGCTGCATTCCGCAGAGCAGACTGCGCTCGATCGCGAGGTCGAGCAGCGACTCGCGCTCGAGGATCTCCTGCACGAGCACCGCGTCCTCGCGGTTGTAGGCGACGAACGCTTCGGGCTCCTCCCGGTACATGCGCTCGATCTCGTGCGCGGGGTTTCCGGCGGTCTTCGCGATCCGCTTGCCGCGGCCGAGGAGAGCTCGCGACGCCGTTTCGAGCGAGAAGTCGTCGAGCGCGATGAACGCGTCGCGCACGAGCGCGATGCCGTCGAGCACCACCCGTCCGGGGATTTCCGCGCGGCGCTGGCGCGTGAACGAGCCGTCCTGGGCCAGGCCGACGGCGCCCGGCTCGCGGCCGACCTCGAAGGGCACGCCGAGCGCGGTCGCACGCGCGACGAGAACCGCGAAATCGAAATCGACGACGTTCCAGCCGGTGATCACGTCGGGATCGAGCGCGCGAATGCGTGTGGCGATGCCGCGCAGGAGCGCCGCTTCGTCCGGGTGCGCGATCGCGCCGCGCACGTCGCACGCGGAGACGAGGTGCACTTCGTCCGCGCCCGATCCGACGAGAGCCGCCGAGAGGATCCGGCTCGCGTCGGGAGCCGTCTCGAGGTCGATCGAGAGCACGCGCAGCGCCGGCCGAGCGCTCCCGGGCACGAGCTCCGGGTTGCGAAACAGAAGCCGCCCGGAATCCCCGCTTCGCTCGGGCACCCCCGTGATCTCGACGGCCGCGCGCAAGCCGCGGTCGATCAGGAATCGGTACGGGAAGCGGATGTCCGCCTCGAGCGCGCGTGCGCCGGCGGCCTCGAGCTTCTCGCGCAGGCGCGGAATCGCGGCCGGCACCGGCGCGATCACGCGCACCAGCGGCGCGCCGCTCATGTCGACGAGCTGCGTCTCCTCGACTTCGACGTCGCGCTCGGACGCGAGCCAGCGCGTCGCGTCGGGATGCGTGAAGAAGTACGGCCGGTAGCGATCCTCCTCGATCAGGAACGCCTCGCCGCTCTCGAGCCGGCCGAAGAGCTGCACGACGGCGCGTCCGCTTCGAACGCGGTAGGTCGGGTGGACGATGAATCCCGACGCCGCCACCTCAGACACCGGTCCCGAAGCCGCCGCCCCCCGGGGTTTCGATCCGCACGCGCTCGCCCGCCGCGACGTCGATGGACGCCTTGCCGCCGATGTCGCGACCCGCGTGGGTGTTGCGCCCGCGCGCGCCCGGCGCGCCGCCGGCGAGCCCGAACGGCGCGAGCACCCGCCGCTCGGACAGGATCGAGACGTGCATCGGCTCGAGGAACTCGAGCTCGCGAACGAGCCCGTCGCCGCCGCGGAATCGCCCCGGGCCGCCGGAGCCCCGCCGCAGCGAGAACTCGATCAGCCGCACCGGGAAGCGGCTCTCGAGAATCTCGGGGTCGGTGATGCGCGTGTTGGTCATGTGCGTGTGCACCCCCGAGGCTCCCGCGAAGCCCTCGCCCGCTCCGGCGCCGCCGCCGATCGTCTCGTAGTAGCCGAAGCGCTCGTTGCCGAACGTCAGGTTGTTCATCGTGCCCTGGCACGCGGCGAGCTTCCCGAGCGCGCCGAGAAGCACGTCGACGACGCGCTGCTACGTCTCGACGTTTCCGCCACAGACCGCGCGCTCGGGCCCCGGCGAGAGCACGCTGCGATCCGGAATGTGGATCGTCACCGGCCGCAGGCATCCGGAGTTCAGCGGAATGTCGGTGCCGACGAGCGCGCGCAGCACGTAGATCACGGCCGCGACCGTCACCGCGCGCGGCGCGTTGAGGTTTCCTTCGACCTCGCGGTCCGGTGCCCTCGAAGTCGACCTCCATCCGCTCGCCGCGGACGCGCAGCGTGACGCAGATCGGTGTGCCGTCGTCGAGCGCGTCCGCGAAGCGGTGTTCGCCGTCCGCGAGCTTCGCGATCTCGTCCGCGACCTTCGCAGCGGCGTTGTCCTGCACGTGTCCCATGTAGGCCCCCACGACCGTCGTGACCGTGGCGCTCGACCATCTCGAGCAGGAGCCGGGCGCCGGCGCGGTTCGCGGCGATCGCGGCCTCGAGGTCGGCGAGGTTCTCGCGCGGGTTGCGCGCCGGAAAGCGCCGCGCCCTCGAGCGCCGCGAGCACGCGCCGCGTCGTCGAGCACGCCTTCACGCACCACGCGAAGCGCGCGCAGCACGACGCCCTTCCTCCGCGAGCGTGCGCGAGAACGCCGGCATCGAGCCCGGCGTGATTCCGCCGACGTCGGCGTGGTGACCGCGGCTGGCGGTGAAGAAGCGCAGGCGCCCCGCCGCGTCGTGGACCGGGCGTCACGACGGTGACGTCGGGCAGGTGCGAGCCGCCGGCCGCGGGATCGTTGGTGACGAAGACGTCGCCGGGGCGCGGATCGGGGTGAACCTCGAGCACCGCGCGCACCGACTCGCCCATCGCGCCGAGGTGCACGGGGATGTGCGGCGCGTTCGCGACCAGGCCGGCGTCGCGATCGAAGACCGCGCACGAGAAGTCGAGCCGCTCGCGGATGTTGGTCGAGAGCGCCGTGCGCCGCAGCACGTGCCCATCTGCTCGGCGATCGACATGAACAGGTTGTTCATGATCTCGAGCCGCACCGGATCGACCTCGGTGCCGACGCGCGGCCGAGCGCGCCTCGCCCCCGAGGTCGACGAAGCGCGATCCGCCCCGCGCCGTCGATCTCGAGCTCGAAGCCCGGATCGACGACGAGCGTGCTCGTCGCCTCGAGCACCAGCGCCGGACCGCGCGAGCCGCGCTCCGGCCGGCAGCGCCTCGCGCGCGTAGACCGGCACGTCCTCGGCGTACGCGCCGCCGCAGAAGACCCGCGCGCTCCGGAGCGGCGGCGGCCAGCGCCGACGTTCGCGCAGCCTCGCTCGCGACCGACACGTCCGGGTGTCGTCCGAGCACCTCGACGCGCGCGACGACGGCCTCGACGGGATGTCCGTTCCGCGCGTAGCCGAAGCTCCGCGCGTGCGCGGCGTCGAAGCGCGCGCGCAGATCGGCCGCGATCCGCCGAGCGCGAGACACTGGGCCGACTCGGTGCCGCGATAGCGCAGGTCGATCCGGCGCACGCACGCGATCCGCTCCGCGCGCGAAGCCCTGCTCCGCGAGCGCCGCGCGCCCGCGCGCCTCGAGCGCCGCGAAGACCGGGCCGAGCGGCGCGCAGAGTCCCGGCTCGAGCGTGCGTCCGCCCGATGTCCGCCTCGCCGTGCCAGGACACGTCGGCGAGCCCCATGCCGTACGCGGAGAGCACGCCCGCGAGCGGGTGCAGGAGCACGCGCCGGATCCCGAGCCGGCGCGCGAGCGCGCACGCGTGCTGACCGCCCGCGCCGCCGAAGACGACGAGCGCGTAGTCGCGCACGTCGTAGCCGCGCGCGACCGAGACCTGCCGGATCGCCTCGGCCATGTTCGCGTTCGCGATCTCGACGAAGCCCGCGGCGATCTCGTCGCGCGTGCGCACGACGCCCTGCGGCGCGGAGCCGCGCAGCGAGCGCGTCGAGCGCGCGCTCGACCCGCTCCCGGTCGAGCGGGAACGGAAAGCGATCGCCGACGAGCCGCCCGAGCGCGAGGTTGACGTCGGTGACGGTCAGCTCGGTCGCGTCGGCGTGCCCGTAGCAGAGCGGGCCGGGACGCGCGCCCGCGCTCTCGGGCCCGACGCGGAAGCGGTAGCCGTCGTAGCGGCAGAGCGAGCCGCCGCCCGCGGCGACGGTGTGGATCGCCAGCATCGGCGCGCAGACGCGCACGCCCGCGGTCTCGGTCTCGTAGACGCGCTCGAACTCGGCGTCGCCGTCTCGAAGCGCGAGACGTCGGTCGAGGTGCCGCCCATGTCGAAGCCGATCGCGCGCGTCGCGCCCATCGCGCGCGCGACGTGCGGCGTAGGCGACGACGCCGCCGGCGGCCGGACAGGATCGCGTTCGGACCGCGGAAGCGCGCCGCGTCGGTCAGCCCGCCGCTCGACTGCATGATCGCAGCCGGCTGCCGGGCAGCTCGCGCGCGAGGCCCGCCACGTAGTCGCGCAGCAGCGGCGTCAGGTAGGCGTCGACGCAGGCCGTGTCGCCGCGCGCGAGCAGGCCGATCTCGGCGGCGACCTCGTGCGAGAGCGCGACGTGCGTCGAAGCCGACCTCGCGCGCGAGCTCGCCGATCTCGCGCTCGAGCTCGCCCGCGCGGTACGCGTGCAGCACGACGACGGCGAGGCTCGTCGAAGCCGCGCTCGCGAGCCGCGCGAGCTCCGCGCGCAGCGCGCGCGGGGTCGGGACGCGCGAGCACGCGGCCGCTCGCGTCCGCGCGCGCGTCGATCTCGATCACCTCGCGGTAGAGCAGCTCGGGCTTTCGGATCTCGAGGTCGAAGATGCGCGGCCGCGCCTGGTTGCCGATCGCGAGCAGGTCGCGGAAGCCGCGCGTGATCGCGAGCGCGAACGGCGCGCCCTTGCGCTCGAGCAGCGCGTTGGTCGCGAGCGTCGTGCCCATGCGGATGTCGCAGGCGGGAATCGGCGCGTCGGCCGCGAGCCCGAGCAGCTGCGCGGATCGCCTCGAGCGGCGCGCGATCCGACGAGAGCACCTTGGCGACGTGCAGCCGCCCCGTCGCGGGATCCCGGCCGATGCAGTCGGTGAACGTCCCGCCGCGGTCGATCCAGAACTCCCACCGCGGCGGCTCGGCCATTCGGGCAGCGTACTACTGCAGGAAGTCGATCGCCTCCGCGCAGCGCGCCCGTACCACGGGATCCGTGGCCTGTGCGCAGTGCTGCTGGACGATCGGCGCGACCGTGTCGTCGCAGGCGAACTCGACGCCCTCGAGCGCGTGCAGCACGACGGCCGGCTCGGGGTCGCCGAGCGCGTCGAGCAGGCCCGCGCAGGCCATGAAGCCGTCGGCCTCGCCGCCCTGCTCCGCCGCCTTCGCGCGCACGCGCGGGTCCGGGTCGGTGCGCAGGATTTCGAGCAGCGCCATGAGCGCGGCCCCTTCGGGGTCGAGCCCCGCGACCGCCTCGATGCGCATCTCGGGGTTGCTGCTGCGCAGCTGCTCGAGCAAATCCGCCTGACTCAGCGCTCGCTCCTCGCGACGAGCCGCGATCTCGGCCTTCCGGGCTTCGCTGCCGCGATCCTGTTCCCGCCGTTCGCGAACCTGCTTCCGGAGCGCGTCGGCCAGCTCGCGCCGCTTCGCCTTCGCCGCTGCGGTCGCGGCGGGCGGTTCCGCCGACGCCGACGAGACCTCGCCGACTTCGAGTCGCTCGAGGTCGTGGCGATCGGACTTCGTGTCGAAGCGCCAGTGCGCGCGGTACTTCAGGTCGTCGAGCAGCGCCGCGAGCACCGTCTCGAGCGGCTGGTTCCGGATCTCGAGCGTGAGCGGCCGAGCATCGAGCTCACCGATCAGCTGAAAGCGACCCGCACGCGCGAGCTTTTCGAGCAGAAGACCGCGCGGCGCCGCCTGACACTCGATCGTGACGCGCCCGTCGACCACGTCCACGCGCGCGTCGCCGGGGCCGATCGGATGGCCGGTGGACGGTGTCGGCGAAGCGGGAGCCGCCAGCCGATTCGAGTCGTCCGGCCCACAGGCCGCGACGAACCCGAGCGCCGCGACCACGGCGAAGGTGCGAATCCAAACGAATCGTACGGCCAACTCGCGCTTCTCCCGACTGAATGGCGCGCCCGGAGGGACTCGAACCCCCAACCCTCTGATCCGAAGTCAGATGCTCTATCCATTGAGCTACGGGCGCGGACCGGCGATTATAGGGACACAGATGGAACTGCCACTCCCCCTCGCACTGCGCGCGCTCTCGGACGAGGTCGACGAACGGCTCGCCCGCATTCCGACGACGCTGAACGAGTACGGCTACGACCCGTTCGGCGCGAGCATCGAGTTCGCGCGCACGACCGGCACCATCGGCGCGTTCCTGTACCGGTACTATTTCCGGGTCGAGACGAGCGGGATCGAGAAGGTTCCCGACGGGCGCGTGCTCCTCGTCGCGAACCACGCCGGGAACACGATCCCCATGGACGGGGGGCTGCTCGGGCTCTCGATGCTGCTCGAGGCGGAGCCGCCGCGGCTGGTGCGCGCGATGGCCGAGTTCTACCTGCCGCGGATCCCGTGGTGGAGCGAGCTGATCCACCGCGCCGGAGCCGTCGTCGGCACCCCGGAGAACTGCGCACGCCTGCTCGAGCGCGAGGAGGCGATCATGGTCTTCCCCGAGGGCTCGCGCGGATTCATCAAGCCGTTCTCGCAGCGCTACAAGCTGCAGCGATTCGGCACGGGATTCGTCCGGCTCGCGCTGCAGACGAAGACGCCGATCGTGCCGGTGGGAATCGTCGGCTCCGAGGAGCAGAGCCCGGGGCTCATCGATTCCAAGGCGCTCGCGAAGCTGATCGGCGCGCCCGCCTTTCCCGTGACCTGGTTCTTCCCGTGGCTCGGCCTGCTCGGCTACCTGCCGCTGCCGGTGAAGTACCGGATCCACTTCGGCGACCCGATCCGCTTCGAGGGTGACGCGGGCGAGGACGACGAGGCGATCGCGCGCCACGTCGGCCGCGTGAAGGACGAGATCTCGCTCCTGATCGAAGAGGGACTGGCGCTGCGCAAGGGCTGGTTCAGTTGAACGGGCTCGAGCCCGTGATGTGGCTGGTCGTCTTCGTCATCTCGGTCACGGCACACGAAGCGGCGCACGCCTTCGCCGCGTACCTCGGCGGCGACCCGACCGCGTATCGCGGCGGACAGGTCTCGCTCAATCCCCTGCCCCACATGCGCCGCGAGCCGTTCGGCATGGTGCTGGTGCCGCTGATCTCGACCTTCAGCGGGGGCTTTCCGATCGGCTGGGCGAGCACGCCCTACGATCCGCGCTGGGAGGAGCGCCACCCGCGGCGTGCGGCGTGGATGGCCGTCGCGGGGCCGGCCGCGAACCTGACGCTGGCGCTCGCGGCGCTGATCGCGCTTCGAATCGGGCTCGACGCGGGGGTCTTCTCTTCGCCGACGCAGCTCGACGCCACACGGCTGGTCGTCGCGAGCGGCGATTCGATCGACGGCCTGGGGCGGTTCCTCTCGATGACGCTCGTGCTCAACACGATTCTGTGTCTGTTCAATCTCGCGCCCGTGCCCCCGCTCGACGGCGCGAGCGCGATCACGCTGCTGCTGCCCGAAGACGTCGGGCTACGCGTGCGCCGGGCCCTGCACCAGCCCGCGCTCGCGATCGCGGGGCTCTTCGCGGTCTGGTTCGGATTCAGCGAGATCGTCCGGCCGGTCTTCCGGATTCTGGTCCGGCTCGTGCATCCGGACTTCGGGTAGGCCCGCCGCTCGGACGGACTTCGGCGACTATCGCGCCCGCGCGAGCGCCAGGCTGCTCGCGCGCTCGTCCCAGTTGGCCTGCGGCAGACCGTAGCGTCCGCGCGTCCACCCCGGCGAGAGCGCGCCGAGCCCCTGGACGAGCAGCTCGCCGAGAACCGGTACCCGCGCGAGGCGCGACACGAGGCCGGATTCGAGAAGCGAGTCGTCCTCGATCACCGTCGAGCGCACGCGTTCGGGCGCGAGCCGGACGAGCCGGATCGCGATCCGCGCGCTCGACTTCGAGACGATCAGCTGCACGTCGCGAAGATCGAGCGCTTCGACGAGCGCCGCCAGATCCGCCGCGTGCGCCTCGATCACGTCCGCCGACGGGCTCGCGGGTTTCTCGGACAAGCCAAACCCGATCAGATCGGGCGCGATCACGCGCGCGTTCGCGGAGCGGTTCCGCAGAACGTCCGCGCACTCGAGCGACCAGCTACCGTTTCCGTGCAGGCAGAGCACGACGTCACCGGCGCCCCGCTGCGTGTAGTGCATGCGCCCGTGCGGCGTCAGCAGGAATCGGCTCGCGAACGGGTAGGCGTGTGCGAGCCCGAGCCGCGAGAGCGATCGCGAAGCCTCCTCGGGCGTGCGCGGCTGCGTCGAGACGTAGGGCCGGGTCGAGGCGACCGCGTAGATCCCGAGCCCGACCGCGTAGGCGACGAGCGCCAACCCCAGGGCAGATGCGATGGCGAACCCGAGCTTGCGCATCGAGCCGCGAGCTTAGCTCAGCCCGGCACGACCTTGCTGGTGTCGATCGAGACGTCGAGCACGCCGTCCACGGCATCGACCCGGACCACCGAACCCTCCGGCGCGCCTCCGGCGATCAGCGCGCGCGCGACCTGCGTCTCGACCTCGCGCTGGATGAAGCGGCGAAGCGGCCGCGCGCCGTAGACCGGGTCGAAGCCCGCGCGCGCGATCAGATCGGTTCCCGCCTCGGTGAGCTCGAGCCCGACCTTTCGCTCGGCGAGTCGCGTCCGCAGGTTCCCGGCGAGCAGCTCGACGATCTGCTCGATCTCGCGACTGCTGGCAGCGGCTTGAAGAGCACGATGTCGTCCACGCGGTTCAGGAACTCGGGCCGGAAGTGCGCGCGCAGCTCCGCCATGACCGCGTCGCGCACGGCCGGTCGTCGATCTCGCCGCCGGCGTTCGACGCCCTCGAGCAGGTGCGGCGAGCCGATGTTGCTGGTCATGATGATCGACCGTGTTCTTGAAGTCCACGGTGCGGCCCTGCGCAGTCGGTGAGCCGACCGTCGTCGAGGATCTGCAGCAGCACGTTGAAGACGTCGTGGTGCGCCTTCTCGATCTCGTCGAAGAGGACCACCGCAGTAGGGCTTGCGGCGCACCGCCTCGGTGAGCTGGCCGCCCTCCTCGTAGCCGACGTAGCCGGGCGGCGCGCCGATCAGGCGCGAGACGGCGTGCTTCTCCATGTACTCGGACATGTCGATGCGCACCATGTTCTCCTCGGTGTCGAAGAGCGACTGCGGCGAGCGTCTTGGCCAGCTCGGTCTTGCCGACGCCGGTCGGGCCGAGGAAGATGAACGAGCCGATCGGCCGGCGCGGGTCCTTGATGCCCGCGCGCGCGCGCAGGATCACGCGTCGGCGACGCCGCTGCACCGCCTCGTCCTGGCCGATCACGCGCTCGTGCAGGATCTCGTCGAGCCGCAGCAGCTTCTCGCGCTCGCCCTCGACCAGCCGCGTCACCGGGATGCCGGTCCAGCGCGAGACGATCTCGGCGATCTCGTCCTCGGTGACCTCCTCGCGCAGCAGCGCGCTCTCCGCCCGCGGCCTTCTCGAGCTGCGCCGTCTCGTCGCGCGAGCTGCTGCTCGAGCTCGCGGCAGCTGGCCGTGCTTGAGCTCGGCGACCCGGTTCAGGTCGTAGGCGCGCTCGGCCGCCTCGATCTCGCGGCTGCACCTTCTCGATCTGCTCGCGCAGGGCCTGCAGCTTGCTCGATGCTCGTCCTTCTCGGCCTCCCACTGCGCGCGCAGCGCGTCGCGCCTGCTCGCGGAGCTCGGCCAGCTCGCGGCGCAGCTCCTCGAGCCGCTCCGCGCGACGCCGCGTCCTTCTCCTTCGCCAGCGCCGCCTCCTCGATCTCGAGCTGCATGACGCGGCGCGGTCGACCTCGTCGAGCTCGCGCGGCATCGAGTCGATCTCGGTGCGGATCATCGCGCACGCCTCGTCGACCAGGTCGATCGCCTTGTCGGGCAGGAAGCGGTCGGTGATGTAGCGGTCCGAGAGCACGCGCCGCCGCGACGAGCGCGGCGTCCTGGATGCGCACGCCGTGGTGCACCTCGAAGCGCTCGCGCAGGCCGCGCAGGATCGAGATCGTGTCCTCGACGCTCGGCGGCTCGACGAGCACCGGCTGGAAGCGCCGCTCGAGCGCCGCGTCCTTCTCGATGTGCTTGCGGTACTCGTCGAGCGTGGTCGCGCCGATGCAGTGCAGCTCGCCGCGCGCGAGCATCGGCTTGAGCATGTTGCCGGCGTCCATCGCGCCCTCGGCCGCGCCCGCGCCGACGATCGTGTGCAGCTCGTCGATGAAGAGCAGGATCCTGCCCTCGCTCGTCCTTGACCTCCTTCGAGCACGGCCTTGAGCCGCTCCTCGAACTCGCCGCGGTACTTCGCGCCCGCGATCAGCGCGCCCATGTCGAGCGCGAAGACGTGCTTGTCCTTCAGCCCCTCGGGCACGTCGCCGCGCACGATGCGCTGCGCCAGTCCCTCGACGATCGCCGTCTTGCCGACGCCCGGCTCGCCGATCAGCACCGGGTTGTTCTTGGTCTTGCGCGAGAGGATGCGGATGACGCGCCGGATCTCCTCGTCGCGGCCGATCACCGGATCGAGCTTGCCGTCGCGCGCCAGCTCGACCAGGTCGCGGCCGTACTTCTCGAGCGCCTCGTAGGTCGCCTCGGGATCGGCGCTCGTCACGCGCTGGTCGCCGCGCACCTCCTGAAGCGCCTTCAGGAACCGGTCGTGCGTGACGCCGAACTCTGCGAGCACCTTGCCGAGCCGCTCGTCGCGGGCTCGGCGAGCAAGCGCGAGCACCAGGTGCTCGACCGAGACGTACTCGTCCTTGAACGCTTCGTCGCCTCCTGGGCGCGCACGAGCACCTGTTCGAGCCGGCCCGTGACGTAGACCTTGCCCGCCTCGCGGCCCGGACCCGAGACCCTCGGTCGCCGCTCCAGCTCCTGCTCGAGGCGCTTGCGGAACGGCTCGACCGGTACACCCATCTTCTCGAATAGCCGCGTCGCGAGGCCGGATTCCTGGGCGAGCAGCGCGTGCGCGAGGTGCTCGGCATCGACCTCCGTGTGGCCGTGCTGCGCGGCGGTGGACTGGGCGGCGGCGAGCGCCTCACGACTCTTCTGGGTCAGCTTTTCGAGTTCCATGCTGCTGCGAAGAAAAGCACCTGCTCCGGGGTGTCAACCCGCGGAAACGGAGCCGGCGGGCCCGTGGCACGGGGCAAGAGATCCTCTAAGATGGGCGCCCGTTCGGGTGCGCGCGCGGGCCACGGCCCGCGCTTCATGGTGGATGTAGCTCAGTTGGTTAGAGCATCGGGTTGTGGTCCCGAGGGTCGGGGGTTCGAATCCCCTCATCCACCCCATTCGCGCAGGTTGGAGTCGACCCGGGTTCGTGGCCCCCTGGGCGTTTGGAATCCGCAAGCTCGAGCTGGCAAGGCTGCGGCGGCGTGAGGTCCCGAGAACCCCCGTACGCCAGCGCGTTCAGCGCGCCGGGGTCGCGTAGACCGCGCGCTCGAACTTCTCGAGCGTGTCGATCACCTTCGGATCGTTCGCCGGCAGGAGCTGCATCATCAGCACCGCCGTGCGGCGACGCGCGGGATCGACCCAGAAGAAAGTGTTGTGCACGCCCGCCCAGGTGCAGCTTCCGGCGGCGCGCCCCCCTGGCACGTCTTCCGTGTTGAGCATGTACGCGAGGCCCCACCGCTTGATCTGTCCGGGCCAGAACTCGTACGGAATCGCCAGCGCGGGATTGTCGCTTTCGAGCGGCGGAACCGCGATCTCGCCGATCGCATTCTCGCCCATCCGCTTCACGGTCGCGGCTTCGAGCACACGCGCGCCGTCGAGCTCGCCGCCGCCGAGCAGCATGCGCGTGAAGCGCAGGTAGTCGGGGCCGGTCGAGAAGAGACCTCCGCCGCCCATGTGGAAGTCGGCGTCCTGCGGGAACTCGAGCTCGATGCGCGCGATCGCGCCGTCGGGCTGGCGCTGTGTCGTCGCGACGATCCGCGGCTTCATGTCGTCGCGCAGCAGGAAGCTCGTGTCGCGCATGCCGAGCGGCGCGAAGAACTCGTCCTGAAGAAAGCGCTCGAGTTTCCGACCGCTCACCGCCTCGACGATCTTGCCGACCCAGTCGATTCCGATCCCGTACTCCCAGCGCTCGCCGGGCTCGAAGAGCAGCGGCGCGCGCAGGGACGCGTTCATGCACGTCGCGATCGAGGGCAGACCCGCATGCGTCATGTACCGGGCGACGTCCGCGTTGAACAGGTCGTAGGAGAGCCCGGAGGTGTGCGTGAGCAGGTGTCGGAGCGTGATCGCGCGCTGCGGCTTGCGCGTGCGCGGCTCTCCATCGTCGTCGAAGCCGAGCAGGATCACGGCCTCGCCGAGCTCGGGCGCGACTTCGGCCATCGGCTGCTCGAGCCCGAGATGGCCCTGCTCGACCAGCTTCATCGCCGCCGCCGACGTGATCGCCTTGGTCATCGACGCGATCCGGAAGACCGAGTCGAGCGCGACCTTCGCGGCTCCGTCCGGGCCGGTCCGGCCGCGCGCGCCCTGGTAGACGACGCCGCGGTCGTCCGCGGCGAGCGCCACGACGCCGGGAGCGACGCCACTCGCGATGGCGTCGTCGAGAACACGGTCGATCGGATTCATGGTCATGACCTCCGGCTGCCTGCGATCGAGTCCGCCGGGTCGAGGTCGCTCGCGGAGTGGCGCTCGCGCACGCGCTCCTCCTCGGGTCCCCAGACGCGGTTCACGCGCTGACCGCGGCGCACCGCGGGGCGTTTCTGGATCTCGGAGGCCCAGCGCACGACGTTCGTGTACGACTTGGCGTCGAGGAAGACCTCGGCGTCGTAGATGTTGGCGAGCACCACGGCGCCGTACCACGGGAAGGTGGCGATGTCGGCGATCGTGTACTCCTCGCCGATCAGGTAGCGACGCTCCGCGAGGTTGCGGTCGAGCACGTCGAGCTGGCGCTTCACCTCCATGGTGAAGCGGTTGATCGGGTACTCGTACTTCGCGGGCGCATACGCATAGAAGTGTCCGAAGCCGCCGCCCAGGTACGGCGCGCTGCCCATCTGCCAGAACAGCCAGGACAGGCACTCGGCGCGCCGGGCCGGGTCGTTCGGCAGGAAGGCGCCGAACTTCTCCGCGAGGTAGACGAGGATCGCACCCGACTCGAAGACCCGCGTCGGCGGCGACGCGCCGTGGTCCACGAGGACCGGGATCTTCGAGTTCGGATTGGCCGCGACGAAGCCGCTTCCGAACTGTTCGCCCTCACCGATGTCGACCAGCCAGGCGTCGTAGTCCGCCTGCTTCTTTCCGAGCGCCAGCAACTCCTCCAACAAGACGGTGACCTTCACACCGTTGGGTGTGGCGAGCGAATAGAGCTGCAGCGCGTGCCCACCGACCGGCAGCTCCTTCTCGTGTGTCGGCCCCGCGATGGGACGATTGATCTTCGCGAAGCGACCGCCGCTCTCGGCGTCCCACGTCCAGATCTTCGGTGGCGTGTACTGCGGTGCGTCGCTCATGGGTGGCTTCCTCAGTCCGGTGTGGGTCGTGAGCGGATGTCGGACCCGATCATGCACGAGTCGCGGAGCCGCGGCGAGCCGCGGAGCGCTGACACCGAGAGGGCAGTCCGCCTCCCATTTTGGGGGGCCGTCCGCCCTCACGGACCGGCGCCCGCGACGCAGATCTGCGTCGGTCTTGCGCAGGAGTTTCGGGCTCGCGATGGCTCGGGCGCTTCTCCATCCTCTCGCGCCGGAGCAGGTGACGAATTCCGGCTCGGAACGGATCTCGCATTCAGCTCCCCCCGTTGAACCGACTTGCGGGTGGATTGCCGATGCTGCCGCGCCGTGTCTTCCTCGATCACGTCACGCACTACGTCCCCGAGGGCGTGCTCGACAACCACTTCTTCGAGGGGATCCTCGAGACGACCGACGCGTGGATTCGCGGTCGGGTCGGGATCGCGGAGCGCCGCGTGATGAGCGACTACCGCGGCAGCTTTCCGGTCTTCGAGATCGGGAAGCGCGCGGTCGAACGACTCGTCGAGACGACCGGATTCGATCTAGGCTCCGTCGATCTGATCCTGTCGGCGAGCTGCACGGACGATCTGCAGTATCCGGGACCCGGCAACATGATCTCGCAGCACTTCGGGCTGCGCGTGCCGGCGTTCCAGCTCAAGAACGCGTGCTCGTCGGTGGTCTACGCGCTCGAGGTCGCGCGCGGGCTGCTCCAGCTCGGCAGCTACCGCAGGATCCTGATCGTGAATGGGGAGCCGTTCACGATCCAGACCGATTACGCGGACCGCACGTCGGCGATCCTGTTCGGAGACGCGGCGTCGGCGATGGTCGTCTCGAACGAGCCGGGCGCGCTCGAGCTTCTCGACGTCGCGATCGGCGGGCGCGGCGCGTGCGTGATCAACGGCACCGCGCCGGGCGCGTCGCCCACGCGCTCGATCCGCGACGTCTGCCCGGCTCCGCCCGGCGCCGCGGACGACGCGTACTTCGGCGGCATCGAACCGCGCTTCGGCCGCTTCCAACAGGCCGGCCGCGAGGTCTTCGATTTCGTCGTGAACGACATGCCGGGAGAAATCCAGGCCTTCCTCGCCCGGCAACAGGTCTCGATCGACGAGATCGACTGGTTCATCGGCCACCAGGCGAACCTCTCGATGCTCGACGCGCTGTGCAAGAGCCTCGGCGTCGACGCCGACAAACACCTCTTCAACATCGACCGCTACGGCAACACGAGCTCCGCGGGCTGGGTGACCGTGCTCTCGGAGGCGCTCGCGGACGGCCGGTTCGAATCGGGCGATCAGGTGCTGGTCTCGGCCTTCGGCGGCGGGCTCGCGTGGGGATCCCTCCTCGCGCGGGCGGCCTGAGTCGGGGGCAGGGACATGACGATCTCGAAGATCGGAGTGGTCGGCGTCGGTCTGATGGGCAGCGGCATCGCGCAGGTCGCGGCGCAGTCTGGATTCACGGTCGTCGCGTGCGATCAGAATGCGGAGGAGAACGAGCGCGCGCGCATCGGACTCGAGAGACAGCTCGCGCGGCAGGTCGAGCGCGGCAAGCTCGCGTCCGCGGACGCCGAGGCCGCGATCGCACGGATCGAGTTCCGCCTCGGCACGGAAGCGCTCGCGGACTGCGACGCCGTGATCGAGGCGATTCCCGAGGATCAGCCGGCAAAGGAAGCGCTCTTCCGCGCGCTCGACGCGGCCTGCGCCCCGTCAGCCCTGCTCGTGACCAACACCAGTTCGATCTCGGTCACCGCGCTCGCCGGCGTGACGCGGCACCCCGAGCGCGTGCTCGGCATGCACTTCTTCAATCCGGTCCCGCAGATGAAGCTCGTCGAGGTCGTGCGCGCGCTGCAGACCGACGACGCATCGTTCGACCGCGCGTGCGCGCTCGGGCGATCGCTCGGCAAGGAAGTCGTGTCCGTGAAGGACTCGATCGCGTTTCTCGTCAATCGCACGTTCCTGCCGTTCGTGAACGAGGCGATCTTCGCGCTCGCCGAGGGCATCGGCACGGCCGAGGACATCGACCGCTCGATCAAGCTCGGTCTGAACCACCCGATGGGACCGCTCGAGCTCTGCGACCTGATCGGTCTCGACACGCTGCTCCAGGTGATGGAGACGATGCACCGCCAGTTCGGCGAGTCGAAGTACCGGCCCTGCCCGCTCCTGCGCAAGCACGTCGAGGCCGGCTGGTACGGCCGCAAGTCCGGACGCGGCTTCTACAGCCATCGCTAGGCGCGGCTCGGATCACCCGCGACGGATGCTAAGGTCGGGTTCGTGATGAGGATGCGCAGATCGCTGACCTCGGGCCTCGTCGCACTCGCCCTCCTCTTCGCCGGCACCGCGGCGAGTGATCCCTTTCCGCTCGGACCGCCGACGAGGGACGGACCCGTACCGATCCGTGCCCGCTTCGACCTGCGCGATCTGAACAACGTCGACGAGGAAGCCGAAACCTTCGAGTTCGAAGGCGTGCTGACGATCTCGTGGCACGACACGCGGCAGGCGTTCGATCCGTCGCAAGCCGGCGTGGACGAGAAGGTCTTTCAAGGCGCCTACCAGTTCAACGAGGTCTTCGACGGCTGGTTTCCGCAGGTGCTGCTCGTCAACGAGTCCGGGGTCCCTGGGACGCAGGGCGTCGTGCTCCGCGTGAAGCCGGACGGCGAGCTCACGCTGATCCAGACCCTGAACGCGACGGCCGAGACCGATCTCGACCTGCGGCGCTACCCACTCGACCGCCAGCGACTCGACGCGGTCTTCGAAGTCCTCGGATTCGACGAGACGGAGATCGTCTTCCAGCTCGGCGCCGCCGAGTCCGAGCTTCGCGACCGAGCGATCCACTTGCCCCAGTGGGCCGTCCACCAGGTGCGAACCTCGGTTCGGAGTCGCCCCGCTCCCCATGCCGGTCGCACGGGGACGGCGTCCGCGCTCGTCGTCAGCGTGGATCTCGAGCGCGAATCCTTCTTCATGGTCCGCCTCGTGATCCTTCCGCTGGTCCTGATGGTGATGCTCTCGTGGTCCGTGTTCTGGATGGAGCGATCGTCGCTCGGCGACCGCATCAGCGTCTCGTTCATCGGAATCCTGACGGCGGTCGCCTATCAGATGGTGGTGAGCGAGATCATGCCGCAGATCTCCTACTTCACGCTGATCAACGGCATTCTCAACCTGAGCTTCGTGCTGATGTGCGCGACGGTCGTGATCAATCTGGTCGTCGGCGCACTCGACAAGGTCGGCAAGATCGAGATGGGCGATCGCGTCGATCGGCGCTGTCGGGTGATCTTCCCGCTCGTCTACTTCGGGCTCGTCCTGCTGATGGTCATCGCCTCATTCACGCTCGTGCCCGAGACGCGATACGGGTCCTGAGTCCGCCCTTCGACGAGGACCTCGCCGGTCAGCGCCGCGAGTAGCCGAGCTCTCCGAGTTTCCGCGCGATGTCCTGACCGGCGGTTGCGGTCTTCACGTTCTTGTCGATCGCGCGCACGACGCCCGCCTCGTCGATGTAGAACGTCCAGCGCTTGGCGAAGAAGCCGCCAAGACCCGAGACGCCGTACGCCTTCGCCGCTTCTCCGGTCGGGTCGGAGAGAAGCACGTGCTTCGCCTCGAGCGACTTCGCGAACTCGGCGTTCTTCTCCGCCGAGTCGAGGCTGACCATGAACACGGTCGCCCGGAAGGCCCCGATCACCTCGGCGCTGTCACGCAGCGCCGCGAGCTCGGCCGTTCAGCCGGGCGTGAACGCCTTCGGGAACCAGGCCAGCACGACGCCCTCTTTCCCGAGGAACTCCGCAAGCGAATGGGTCTTGCCGTCGGAGCCCTGAAGCGTGAAGTCCGGCGCGCGCGAACCGACGTCGGGATCGGCGGCGCGCGCGCCGTCCGCGACGCCGAAGAGAACCGCGAGCGACGCGAGCACGCGCTTCATCCGGCGAGCGCCTTCCCGTGCTTGGCCATCCACTCGCCCATCGCCTTCTGCGCGGCCGGATCGAAGTCATCGCGAAGCAGCGCGATCCGATCCCCGTCGAACTCGGCCGTCTCCACGCCGGAGATGACGAGATCCGGAAGTCCCTTCTTCGTGTAGGACACGGACCACGTCATCTTCAGCGTGTTTCCCTTCACCGTCGGCCTGGCGAAGTCGGGCGTGCGGCTGTCCATTCGGCGGTCGAAACCGTCGACTCCCGCCTTGAGCTTGGCGAGCACGGCGTCGCGACCGCGCGCGGCGGGGTCACCTTCGTAGACCGCGCCCGGCGTGAAGTAGGTCTCGAGTCGTGACCAGTCGTCGTCGACGAGGCTCTCTTCGAATGCGTCCGCGTAGGCGAGATAGCGATCCAGGATGGTCATGTCGGTGTCCTCCTCGCTTCAGTTTACCCTGCGGCCACCCTTCCAGTACTTCTCGCGCAGCACGAACTTCTGCAGCTTGCCGGTGGCGGTGCGCGGCAGCGCGTCGACGAAGTCGACCGAGGTCGGGCACTTGAAGTGGGCGAGGTGCTCGCGGCAGAAGGCGATCAGCTCCGGCTTCGGTCGCCGTCGCGCCCGGCGCGCAGGACGACGAGCGCCTTCGGCGTCTCGCCCCACTTCTCGTGCGGCACGCCGATCACCGCGCACTCGAGCACCGCCGGGTGCTGGTAGAGCGCGTCCTCGATCTCGGGCGAGCTGATGTTCTCGCCGCCGGAGATGATCACGTCCTTCTTGCGGTCGACGATGTGGATGTTGCCGATCTCGTCCCAGACGCGCGAGGTCGCCGGTGTGGAAGTAGCCGTCGTAGATGGCCGCGGCGGTCTCGTCGGGCTGCTCCCAGTAGCCCTTGAAGACGACGTTCGAGCGCGCGCAGACCTCGCCGACGGCGTTGCCGTCCCTGGGCACGGGCTGGCCGTCGTCGTCGAGCACGCTGGATCTCGACGCCGATCGCGGCGCACGCCGGCGCGGGCGCGGCGCGCCCAGTCGCTCGCTGCCGGTGTCGCGAAGTCGGGCTGCGAGACGGTGAGCAGCGGCGCGGTCTCGGTGAGCCCGTAGATCTGGATGAACTCCCAGCCGAGCTCCTTCTCGAGGCGCTCGATGAACGCGGCCGGCGGCGGCGCACCGGCGACGGTGAAGCGCGGCCGGGTGCGTGATCGCGTGCTTCGCCTTGTCGGGGTAGTCGAGGATCGTGCGCAGCACCGCCGGCGCCATGCAGGCGAAGGTCACGCCTCTCGTCGCTCGATCAGCTCGATAGATGCCGCTGCGCGTCGACCGCGCGCAGCACGACGTGGGTGCCGCCCATGCCGGTGAGCGCGTAGACGCCGCCCCAGCCGTTGCAGTGGAACATCGGCAGCGTCCAGAGCTCGACGTCGTCGTGGCGAGATGCGCAGGTGGGCGATGAGGTTGTAGGCGTTCATGTAGCAGTTGCGGTGCGTGAGCATCACGCCCTTGGGCCGCGCGGTGGTGCCCGAGGTGTAGTTGATCGAGACGACGTCGTTCTCGTCGTGCTCGACGCGCGGGCGGCGCGGTCGTCGGGCTCGGCTTCGATCAGCGCGTCCCAGTCCAGCCAGCCGGCGGGCGCGGCGCCGGTCGTCCTGCGCGACGATCCAGTGCTCGACGCTCGCGCAGCTGCGGGCGGATCTCGTCGACGACGCTCGGTGTACTCGTAGTCGACGAGCACGGCGCTGCACGCCGGCGTGGTTGAGGATGTACTCGTGGTCGGCGGCGACCAGGCGGTAGTTGAGCGGCACGAGGATCGCGCCGATCTGGGCTGTCGCCGTAGAAGCTCTCGAGGAAGAAGTGCGAGTTGGGACTGAGGATGCAGACGCGGTCGCCCTGCTCGACGCCGAGCCGAGCAGCGCGTGCGCGAGCTGGTTCACGCGCGCCTGAAGCTCGCGGTAGCGTGAAGCGCCGCTCGCCGTCGACGATGGCGAGTCTTGTCCGGGTAGAGCTTCGCGGCGCGGCGCAGGAAGTCGTCGACGAGCAGCGGGACTTCCACCGCTTCCCGCCCCTAACTCATCATGATGACGCTGCGCGCCACCTCGCCCGTCTCGAGCGCTTCGAAGGCCGCGTTCACGTCGGTGAGCTTGATCCGGCGCGAGACCAGGTCGTCGAGGTTGAGCTTTCCGTTCAGGTACATGTCGACGTACTTCGGCATGTCGGTGCGGAAGCGATTGCTGCCCATGCTCGAGCCCTGGATCTTCTTCTCGAAGAGGAAGTCGACGCCGGGGAGCTCGACCTTCTGGCCGAGCGGGATCATGCCGATCACCGTCGCGGTGCCACCGTTCTTCAGCATCGCGAAGGCCTGTTCGGCAGCGATCTTCAGACCGATCGCCTCGAACGAGTAGTCCACGCCACCGCTCGTCAGCTCCTTCACCTGATCGACCGGGTTGCCCTTCTTCGCGTTCACGGTGTCGGTGGCGCCGAACTTGCGCGCGAGCTCGAGCTTCGAGTCGAGCATGTCCACCGCGATCACACGCCCCGCGCCCGCGATCGCCGCGCCTTGCACGGCCGAGAGCCCGACGCCCCCGCAGCCGATCACCGCCACCGTCGAGCCGGGTGCGACCTTGGCCGTGTTGAAGACCGCGCCGACGCCCGTCGTCACGCCGCAGCCGATCAGCGCGGCGCGGTCGAGCGGCATGTCCTTGCGGATCTTCACGATCGCGTTCTCGTGCACGAGCATCTGCTCCGCGAACGAGGAAAGGTCGAGGAACTGCCACACGGGCGTGCCCCCCTTCGAGAGACGCGGGGCGTCGGTCGGCGCGCGGCGAAGCCCCTCTTTCGCGCAGAGCGCCGGACGGCCCGACAGGCAGAACTCGCAGAGCCCGCAGAAGACCGAGAGGCAGGTGATCACGTGGTCGCCGGGCTCGACGTAGTGGACCTCGGAGCCGACCTGCTCGACGACGCCCGCCGACTCGTGCCCGAGCACCGCCGGCAGCGGGTACAGATAGGCGCCCGTCTGGAAGTGCAGATCGCTGTGGCACACGCCCGCAGCGACCGTCCGCACGAGCACCTCGCGCGGCCCGGGCTTTGAGATCTCGATGTCCTCGATCGAGAGAGGCTGCTTCACCCCTCGCAAGACCGCTGCCTTCATGACGTCCCTTTCCTTCGCGCGGCGTCGCGCGGCTGCGATTCTGAAGCGATACGCGCTCCGGGTCAAAGCCGTCTAGAATCCCGCGCGGTGATTCCCGAGCACGAGATCCGACGCGAGCGACTCCAGCTTCCCGGTCGCGGCGTCACGCTCGCATCGGTCGATTGGGGCGGAGAGGGTCCGCTGGCCCTGCTCTCGCACGCGAACGGGTTCTGCGCCGACGTGCTCGGCCTGCTGGCCGAGCGGCTTCGCCCGCGCTTTCGCGTGATCGGCTTCGATTCGCGCGGCCACGGCGATTCCGAGAAGCTCGAGGCGCCCGGCGCGTACGCCTGGGAGGACTTCGTGCTCGACGCGATCGCGGTGACCGAGCACGTCGTCCACGAGTTCGGCGCCGCGCGCGTCGCACTCGGTCTGGGCCACAGCTTCGGGGGCACGTGCATCCTCGCCGCGGCATCGCGGCGACCCGATCTCTTCGAGCGGATCGCTCTGCTCGATCCGGTGATCCTGCCCCGCGCGGACGACCCGAGCGGTTGGCGACCGCCGACGAACGCGCCCCACCCCGCGGCCGAGATCGCGCGGAAGCGCGCCCACGTCTTCCCGTCGCGCGAGGCGGCACGCGAGAAATGGCGCGCGCGCGGAACCTTTGGCGATTGGGATCCACGCGCGCTCGACCTCTACCTCCGCTACGCCTTCGCGGACCTGCCGGACGGCCGCATCGACCTCAAGTGCCCGGGCGAGGTCGAGGCCGCCGTGTACGAGCAGGGCGGCGGCTTCGATTCCTGGCGCGAGATCGCCGAGCTCCGCGTTCCGGGGCTTTTGCTGCACGCCGGACGCGGGAACTTTCCGCTCCCGTTCATCGAGAAGTTCTGCGCGCAATCCAACGCGCTCGAGTGTCGCTCGCTCGACGCATCCCACCTGCTTCCCATGGTCGCGCCGGATCTCGTCGCCGACGAGCTGCTCGGCTGGGTTGGAGCGGCGTAGCGCGATGGCGAACGGCAGCGCCCCTGGAGCGTTGATCGGCGGAGGGCTCGGAACCGGACGCGCGGGCTTCGGAACCGGCGCGGTCTTCCTGACCACGCTCTCGACGATCCTCGGCGCGATCCTGTTCCTGCGGCTCGGCTACGCCGTCGCACACGTCAGCCTGCTCGGGACGCTGGCGATCATCGTGCTCGGGCACCTCGTCACCGTGCCGACCTCGATGGCGATCGCGGAGATCGCCACCAACCAGCGCGTCGAGGGCGGCGGCGTCTACTTCATGCTCTCGCGTTCCTTCGGCCTCGTGATCGGCGGCGCGATCGGAATTGCGCTCTACCTCTCGCAGGCGATCAGCATCGCGTTCTACGTGATCGCCTTCGCCGAGGCGTTCAAACCGGTCTTCGCCTGGCTCGACGCCGCCTACGGCATCGCACTCCTCGATCTGCGCATCGTCAGCGTTCCCAGCATGCTCGTGATCGCCGCGCTCATGCGCGCGCGCGGGGCGGCCATGGGACTCAGCGTGCTCTACGTGGTGATCGCGACGCTCTTCGCGTCGCTCGCGCTCTTCTTCGCCGGGCCTGCCATCCAGAGCGTGGACTTCGACGTGGCGGTCGCCACCGTCGAGAACTCGGACTCGTTCTTCAGGGTCTTTGCGATCTGCTTCCCGGCCTTCACCGGACTCACCGCGGGCGTGGGTCTCTCGGGAGATCTGCGCGACCCGAAACGCTCGATCCCGCTCGGAACCCTCGGAGCCGTCGTCACGGGCCTCGCGGTCTACCTGCTCGTCGCCTGGAAGCTGGCCTCCTCGGCCACACCGGATCAGCTCGCCGGCGACGCGCTGATCATGTCGCAGATCGCGCTCTTGGTCCGATCATCCCGATCGGGCTCGCGGCCGCGACGCTCTCGTCGGCGCTCGGCTCGGTCTTGGTCGCGCCGCGCACGATCCAGGCGGTGGCGATCGACGGCGCCTTTCCGTCACGTGGCATCGGAGGCTGGCTCGCGAAGACGCGCGAGCGCGACGACGAGCCGGTGAACGCGTCATTGGTGACCTGTGCGATCGCGCTCGTCTTCGTGCTGATCGGCGACGTCGACTTCGTCGCCCAGATCATCACGATGTTCTTCATGGTGACCTACGGCGCGATCTGCCTGGTCTCGTTCTTCGAGCACTTCGCCTCCGATCCCTCGTATCGCCCGGCCTTTCGCTCGCGTTGGTGGGTCTCGCTTCCCGGTGCCGTCCTGTGCGCGATCCTGATGGTGCAGATCAGCGTCGGCTACGCGGTGCTCGCGGTCGCGCTTCTGCTCCTGCTCTTCGCGGTCGTCCGACAGTACCTGCGCGACGTCACGAGCCCGGTCGATCTCTTCCAGGGCGCGATCTTCCAGGTGAGCCGCCGGCTGCAGCTCCGGATCCAGCGCACGCAGCGCGGCCGCGAGAGCGTGAACTGGCGTCCGGCCGCGGTCTGTCTCTCGGACTCGAGCTTCCGGCGCACGGGCGTGCTCGACGTCCTGCGCTGGATCGCCCACCGCCACGGCTTCGCGACCTACATCCACTTCCTGGAAGGCTATCTCTCGAAGAGCACGCACGAAGAGGCGCAAGAGATCCTCGAGCGCGTGATCCGACTCGTCGAGGGCAGCAAGGGGAACATCTACGTCGATACGATGGTGAGCCCTTCGTTCACGTCGGCGTTCTCGCAGCTGATCCAGCTTCCCGGAATCGCCGGGAAGGACAACAACCTGGTGATCTTCGACTTCGAGAAGTCCGACCCGTCGCCGCTCGACCACGCCGTCGAGCACATTCCGATGGCGCTCGCGACCGACTTCGACGTCTGCGTCCTGGGGTTGGCCGAGCGCGGCTTCGGCTACCGGCGCGAGATCCACCTGTGGATCAAGCCGGGCGACTACGAGAACGCGAACTTGATCGTGCTGCTCGCGTACATCCTGGGCGCGCACCCCGACTGGCAGCAGGCCGAGATCAAGATGTTCGAGATCGTGCCCGAGAGCGAACGCGAGCAACGCGGCGAGGAGATGCGGGCGCTGGTGACCTCGGGCCGGTTGCCGATCTCGCCGCGAAACATCGAGGCGATCGCGCCCAAGAACGGCGAGGATCCCTCGTCGATCATGGCGGAGCGGTCTCGCGACGCGGATCTCGTGATCATGGGCTTCCGACGCGAGATCCTGCGCCGCCAGGGCCGTGCGCTCTTCGAACGCTACAGCGAGCTGCCGACCACGCTCTTCGTCTGCGCGGTCGCCCAGATCGAGATGGAACGAAGCTCCGCGCCCGCCGGGTCCGACAGCGGTGAAGAGCCGGCGGGCGAGGACGACTCGGCACCGGACGCGCGCGCCGAAGCCGGACGCAGGGCTTGAGCGAAGAGGATTCGAACCGGACGCTCGGTCTCTTCGGTGCGATCGGCGTCGGCGTCGGAGCGATCGTCGGAGGAGGCATCCTCGCGCTCGCCGGCGCCGCCTTCGCGGCCACCGGTCCGAGCGCGATCGTCGCCTTCGCGGCGAACGGCGCGATCGCCCTCGTCACCGCCCATAGCTTCGGTCAGCTCGCCTCGCGGTTTCCCGAATCCGGCGGCACGTACACGTTCGCGAAGAAGGTCCTCTCGGTCGAAGCGGCGTTCCTGGTCGGATGGGTGGTGTGGTTCGCCTCGATCGTCGCCGCGGTTCTGTACGCGCTCGGCTTCGCGGCGTTTGCGCTCGTCGTGATCGAGCGCCTGCTCGAGGCTTCCGGCGCGGGCTTGCCGGGCTGGCTCTCGGGGCGCGAAGCGCTGGTCGCGTTGGCCGCAGCCGCGACGCTGTACTACGCGCTGAGCCTGTGGCGCCGGAGCGCCGGCGGCGGCCCGTGGGTCTCGGTCGCGAAGGTGGGGGTCTTCGCGCTCGTCATCGCCGGCGGCATCTTCGCGTTCGCGACCGCACCGCCGCCCGATCTCGGCGCGCAGCTCACCCCGTTCTTCTCCGGCGGCGCGCTCGGGCTGATCTCCGCGATGGGGTACACGTTCATCGCTCTGCAGGGCTTCGACTTGATCGCGGCCGTCGGCGGCGAGGTCCGGGATCCCGAACGGAACCTGCCGCGCGCGATGCGGATCTCGCTCGTGATCGCGCTCGCGATCTACCTGCCCCTCCTGTTCCTCGCGACGACGGTCGGGATCGAGCCCGGGGAATCGATCGCCGCCGCAAGCGCCGCCGCTCCGGAAACGATCGTCGCGCGCGCGGCCGAGCGCTTCCTCGGCCCGCTCGGGTACTGGCTCGTGGTCGTCGCGGCGATCCTGGCGATGCTGAGCGCGCTTCAGGCCAATCTCTTCGGAGCCTCGCGCGTGGCGCTCGCGATGGCACGCGACCGCACCCTGCCCGAGGTCGTCGGCCGACTCCGATTGGTGTCGGGGACTCCGGGCAACGCGGTGCTCGCGACGAGCGCCGCCGTGATCGCGATCGCGATCGCGATTCCCGACGTCAGCGACGCGGGCGCCGCCTCGAGCCTGATCTTCCTGATCACGTTCGCGATCGCACACTGGACGAATCTCCTGGTGTTGCGACGATCGGGCGCGGCGCTGGCTCCCGGCCTGCGCGCGTGGCCCGTCCTTCCGATCCTCGGCGGCGTCGCGTGCCTCTCGCTCGCGGCCTTCCAGGGTTTCGCGGTCACGTCGGCCGGTGCGCTGACCGCGGTCTGGCTCGTACTCGGCTTCGCGTTCTATCTGACCGTGCTCGCACCGCGTGCGCGCGTCGCCGATGCCGCCGCGTTGGCCTTCGATCCGAATCTCGTTCAGCTCCGGGGCCTGAGCCCGCTCGTCCTGGTTCCGATCTCCAACCCCGCGAGCGCGCGGGGGTTGATCGGCGTGGCGGGCGCGCTCGTGACGCCCCACGTCGGCCGGACGCTCGTGCTCTCGGTCGTGCATCCCCCGGACGATCCACGCCTCGAGGATCTGAAGCGCGTTCGCGATCTGCTCGAGCTTCTGTCCGAATCGTTTCACGCCTCGTTCGAACGAGAGCTGACTCCGGAGACGTTGATCACCGTCGGCGCGGATCCCTGGATCGAGATCGCGCGCGTCGCGCGCTCCCATCGCTGCGAGAGCCTGCTGATCGGACTCAGCCGCCTCGAAGGCAAGGTCGTGGCCGCGCGCATCGAGGAGCTGATGGCGCGGGTCGCGTGCGACGTCGTCGTCCTGCGCGCCGCGCCGGAGTGGCGTCTGATCAGCGCGCGCCGCGTGCTCGTGCCCGTCGGCGGCCGCCGCGACCAGAGCCTCGTGCGCGCGCGCCTGCTCGGAAGCATGCTGCGCACGGCGCCGCGCGAGGTCTGCTTCCTGCGCGTGATGTCCCCGCGGGCCAGCGATGGCGAATGCGCGCTGGCCGAACGGGAGCTTCGCTCGCTCGCGCGCGACGAGCTCCCCGGAGCCGCGAAGTTCGAGCTCGTGCGCGCCGACGATCCCGGAAGCGAGCTCGTGCGCCGTGCCGCGGACTACGATCTGGTGGTGCTCGGAGCGCAGCGTCGGCACCGCCACGACAAGGCCTTCGGCGAGATCCCGATGCGCATCGCGCGCGAGACCGACCGCGCGCTGATACTGATCAGCCGAGCGGGCTGACCGCTCTTCGCGCGACGATCCGCGCCTGGCAGCGGTCGTGCAGCCAGCCCTCCCGGTAGTAGACGACCTCGAGCGAGGCGCAGAGGCGGAGCAGTTCGTTCGGTTCGAGGAGGAATCGCCGCGACGGCCTTGCGTGTCTCTCCAGGTTTCGAACGGTCGAGATCTCGCAGACCAGAACGCCGCCGGGTTCGAGCCGCGCACCGAGCCCGGCGAAGAGATCGCGCTGCAGGTAGTGGAAGCAGCTGATCGCGTCGAAGGCCAGAGCCGGTAGCGACTCGGTCTCGAGGTCGAGCGCGTGGGTGCGGAGCTCGAGCCCCTCTCGCGACGCGGCGACGCTCGCGCGTTCGAGTCCTGCGGCCGAGATGTCGGCCGCGTGCGCTTCCATCCCGCGACGGGCCCAGTAGAGCGCCATGCGGCCCGCGCCGGCGGCGATGTCGAGCGCGCGTCCGGCGCGCGGCAGCTCGGCATCGACCTCGAGCAGCCATTCCGGCGCGGCTTCGCCCTCGTGCGCGTTCTCGCGCCAGATCCGGTCCCAGCGCTCTCGCTCCGCGTCCGCCATCCGGACTAGCGCCCTTTCCAGACGGGCTTGCGCTTTTCGACGAACGCGCGCTGCGCCTCGCGCGCGTCTTCGGTCTTGCGCAGTGGACGTCCGAGCTCCTCCTGGCGGCGCCAGGCCTCGTCGAGCGGAAGCGCGAGCAGCTCTCGTACACCGGATCGCGTCGCACGCACCGCGAGCGGAGCGTTGGCGGCGATCGCATCGGCGTAGGTGAAGGCCGCGTCGAGCAGCGCCTCGGCCGCCACGATCCGGTTCACGAGGCCGATCTCGAGCGCACGGTTGGCCGGAATGGGCCGGGCCGTGAGCAGGAGCTCGTGCGCGTTCACCCAGCCGATCTGCCGCGGCAAGAGCACCGTCGCGTTTCCGGTCGGGTACAGGCCGATCGCGACCTCTTCGAGTGCGAAGCTCGCGTGCGGCACCGCGACCCGAAGCTCGGCGGCGAGCATCAGATCGAATCCGCCGGCACGAGCGTGGCCGTTGATCGCCGCAACGAGCGGCTTGCCGAGATCGAAACCCGCGAGCAACGCCGTCGAGACGTCGCGCAGCCCTTCGAAGGCCTCGGGATCGATGCGCTCGCCGCGCGCGAGCGCCTGCGCGACGGGGATCGTCTCGCGCATGTCCATGCCGGAGCAGAACACGCGCGGACCCGCCCCCGTCACGACCGCGCAGCGGATCTCGTCGTCGCGCGCGATCTCGCGCCAACCGTCGGCGAGTGCACGCAGCGTCTTCGGATCGAGCGCGTTCGCACGCTCCGGACGGTCGATCGTCAAGAGCGCGACGCCCGGATGATCTGCGGGTCGTTCGAGGCGCGCGGTCATCGGCTAGTGGTGGAAGAGGCGAAGCTGGGTGTGGACCATCGCGATGCCGTACTCGCGGCACGCCGCCTCGATCTCGTCGTCGCGCGTCGAGCCGCCCGGCTGCGCGATGAACTTCACGCCGTGTTCGCGCGCGTGGTCGATGTTGTCGCGGAACGGGATGAACCCGTCGGAGACGAGCGAGACGCCGTCGAGCCGCGCGATCCACGCGCGGCGCTCGTCCTCGGTGAGCAGCACGAGCGGCTCGTCGAGGACGTCGCGCAGCGCGGCCTCCTCGGACGCGGTCAGATCGCCCTCGATGTAGCGGACGCGCCAGTTGATGCGCTGCTGCCGCTTGACGCCCGGGCTTGAAGCGCGAGGCCCAGCACCTTCGGGTGTCGGCCGAGGTGCCAGACGTCGGCCTTCGCGCCGGCGAGCTTCGTGCAGTCGACGCGGCGACTGCTGTCCCGCGCCGATGCCGATCATCTGTCCGTCGAGCGCGTAGCCGACCGAGTTCGACTGCGTGTACTTGATCGCGATCAGCCCGAGAAGGAGGTCGCGCCGCGCGTCGTCGGTGAGCGTGCCGCAGACCGACGTTCGCGAGGTGGCCTGGCGTCACGCGGCGGTTGTTGCGGTCCTGCACGAGCCGCATGCCGAAGAGCTCGCGCGCCTCGCGCGTCCGGCGGCTCGAAGCCGGCGTCGGCCTGCAGGACGATGAACGACCCGCCCTTCTTGCTCGCAGAGCGTGCGCAGCGCCACCGCGCTCGTAGCCCGGCGCGATGATCCCGTCGCGACACGACGCCCTTCAGGAAGTCGGCGGTCGCCTCGTCGACGACGTCGCGAGAGCGCGACGAAGTCGCCGAACGAGCACTTCGGATCCGCGCCGCGCGCGCGCACGTAGGCCGTCGCGGCGGGCGTGAGCGACTGTCCGTCGCACCTCGTAGGCGCGCACGAGATCGTCGGGGAGGGCGACGGCCACCGCCGCGCCCGGCGGGCGAGACGTGCTTGAAGCTCGCGGCCGCCGGCCAGCCCGAGCGCCTCGCGCAGCTTCCGCGACGAGCTGCCAGGCGTTCAGCGCGTCGAGCAGGTTGATCAGCGAGGGCGTACCGGAGAGCAGCTCGACCGGGAGCTTCCCGCCGTGGATCGGCTCGAGCGCGGCGAAGCTCTGATGGGGATTGCAGCCGTACTTGAGTCGCATCGACGCGGATCCTCCGGGAAAGGCCGGCAGAGCATGCGCGATGCGCGGCGATTCCTCAACGCGCGGGGAGCCGAGCGGAGCAGCCTCGCTGCACCTGCTGCGTGCGCGCTGCAGCCCCGTGCCGCGTCCGGCTCCGGGCTCGCGTCACGCGTCTGGCATCGGGGTTGCAATTCCCTTCGACCGTTCCACTCGGGAGATCCGAAATGAGCCCATCCGATCCTCCACCGGCCGAGCCGACGATCCCGGCGAGCGGTCGGGCGCGCGCGGGCGAGACGATCGTCGAGCTCTCGTTCGCGCTTCTGCTCGTCGGCGTCTGGCTGGTGACGTGCCTCGCGGGCTGATCGCGGCCTGACGTTCAGTCGGAAAGGATCCGGATCGCGAAGCCGTCTTCGGTCGTGCGAACGAACTCGCCGCGAAGCGGCTTCGGGGCGACGCCCTTCGCCGCGGCGTAGTGGATCTCGACGGGGGTGCCGGGCTCGAGCCTGAGTACGGGGCCGACGATCCGAGCGCCGCTCGGAGAGACATCGGCGATCGCCGCACGCTCGATCCGGCCGGCAACGTGAACGTCGACCAGGATGCGCGATCGGCAGCGGGGCGCGGCCCGCGTCGAGGCGACCTCGGCGGGTAGCGGATCGGGAGCGGGCTTCGCGATGGCCATCCTTGGAAAGAATCGGCGCGACGCCGGGATGGCTTGATATCCTGCGCGCCCCCCGAGGGAGGATCCCGATTGCGCTTCACATTGGCCGCGCTCCGACTCCTGCCGCGGAACTCGATCTCGCGAGCCGCAGGGCGCTTCGCGGCCGTGCGTTGGCCGGGTCCGCTCATGCGCGCCGGAATTCGGCTCTTCGCGCGCGCCTTCGGCGTCGATCTCGACGAGGTGCGCGATCCGCTCGAGAGCTTCGGCTCGCTCCAGGAGTTCTTCACGCGGGCGCTCCGCGAGGGCGCGCGGCCGATCGACCCGGCGAGCGAGGCGCTGGTGTCGCCGTGCGACGGCGCGTTCGGCGAGTCGGGAATCGTGCGCGGCGGGCAGGTTCTTCAGCTGAAGGGTCGCCCGTACGGACTGCGCGAGCTGCTCGGGAGCGAGGCGGATGCCGCATCCTTCGAGGGCGGCGCCTACGCGACGCTCTACCTCTCGCCGCGCGACTACCACCGCTTCCACTCGCCCTGCGCGCTCCGCGTCGAGCGGCTCCGCTACCTGCCCGGGACGCTCTGGCCCGTGAACCGGATCGGGCTCGAAGGCGTGGACGCGCTCTTCGCACAGAACGAGCGCATCTGCGCGTTCATGCGCACCCCGCGGGGGGACGCCGTTCTGTGTCTGGTCGCGGTGGGCGCGACGATGGTCGGAAAGGTGCGGGTCGAGTTCGATTCGCTCGAGACCAACCTGCCGGGCGCCCGCGCCACCGAGCGCAGCTATCCGGACGGGATCCCGCTCGACAAGGGAGCGGAGTGGGGCCGGTTCGAGTTCGGTTCGACCCTCGTGCTGCTCGCGAAACCCGGCGCGGTCGAGCTCGAGATCCGCGCGCCCGGCACGCCCGTGCGCCTCGGCGAGCGGATCGGCCGCCTAGCGCTTGCGTGAGCCCCGCGGCGCCCGTGCGCGACGCGAAAGCGCCGCCCGCTTCGCCGCCCCGTGCGCGAGCTCGAGCCAGCACCGCAGCTCGTCGGGATCCTCGAACGCGTCGGCAGGCGCCTCGAAGTAGGACATCACGACCGGTTTTGCGCGCGCGCTCGACGAGTACTCGAACGGCCGGCTGCCCGCCGCTTCGAAGCGCGCGCGCGTCTCGGCGTCGGTCTTCAGGTACAGGACGTCCGCCGCGACGAGTCCCACCATGAGCTCTCCGAGGTACAGGCCGTGACCACCGAACATCGCGCGCGCACTCGCGCGGCCGAGCCCCGTCGTCACCTCGCCGACGAGCAGCTCGAGCAGGTACGCGACGAATCCGCTCGCCATCCACTTCCTCCTCGCCGCTTTCGATTGTAGAGTCCGACGCATGGAATTACTCGAAGGCGGCTGTCACTGTGGCGAGGTGAGATTCCGCGTCCGAGTCGAGGCACTCGAAGCGAGCGACTGCAACTGCTCGGTCTGCACGAAGAAGGGCTTCCTCCACCTGATCGTCGCGCCCGATCGCTTCGAGCTTCTGAAGGGTGCGGACGCGCTCTCCACCTACACGTTCAACACGGGCGTCGCGAAGCACCGCTTCTGTCGGCGCTGCGGAGTGCACCCGTTCTACACGCCGCGCTCCCACCCCGATCAGATCGATGTCAACATCCGCTGTCTCGACGGCGACGCGTGGCGGCGATTCTCGCTACGGGAGTTCGACGGCAGGAACTGGGAAGCGAGCATCGCGTCGATCCGCTAGCGGGCGAGCGCGTCGTAGCGCACGCCGGTCTGCTCCTCGGATAGCTCCCAGAGCCTTCGCGCGTCGACCTCGGACCGGGCGCGCGCGGAGCAGCCGACCTTCTTCGGCGAGCCCCGCATCTCGCCGAACCCGTCGGGGCCGATGTAGTCGCCGCCACGGACGTCGGCAGCGAGCGCGGCGTAGAGCGTCGGCCCTGCGCCAGCGGCGGCGCTCTGCGCGAAGATGCGGTTGCCGATCCGCGCGGCCGAAGCGAAGAGCCGCGAACCTTCCATCCTCGAGGCGACGAACTGCAGGTCGGTCGCTGCGTAGCCCGGGTGACACGCGACACAGATCTGCGTCCGTGGCCGCAACGCAAGTCGCCGCTGGAGCTCGTGCGTGAAGAGCAGATTCGCGAGCTTGCTCTGACCGTAGGCCGCCCAGCGTCGGTAGCGCTTCGCCGAGTGCAGATCGTCGAAGTCGATCCGGCCGAAGCGATGCGCGCCGCTGCTGACGTTCACGACTCGCGCCTCGGGCGTCCCGAGCAGCCTCTCGAGCAGAAGACCGGTCAGTGCGAAGTGCCCGAGATGATTCGTGCCGATCTGCATCTCGAAGCCGTCCGCCGTCTTCCGCTCTGGAATCGCCATCACCCCCGCGTTGTTCACGAGCAGGTCGAGGCGGGTGTATCGCGACGTGAACGCGCGCGCGAACTCCCGCACCGAACGCAGATCGGCGAGGTCGAGCGCGAGGATTTCGACCTCGGCGGCTGGAGCGGTCTCCAGGATCAGGTCGAGCGCGGACTTCGCCTTTTCCGGATTGCGGCACGCAAGCACGAGCCGCGTGGATCTTCGAGCGAGGGAACGCGCGGCCTCGAGGCCGATCCCGGAGTTCCCGCCGGTGACGACCGCGACCCGGCCCTTCGGATCGCGCGCGCTTTCGACGTCGAAGCCGGCCATTCCCGTGCGTCAGCCGCGTTTCTGGACTTCTGCGAGTCGGACGAGCTCGGCGAACGATACCCGGAGATCGTCGATCAGATCCCAGACGTCGGGCACGAGGTCGCGGCAGGCGATCAGCCCGAAGTCGAGGTGATCGAGGTAGCTCTGCACGGTGATGTTGAGCCCCTGCCCCTCCGCGACCGCCGACACCGGGTAGTAGGTCAGCATCTGCGCTCCGCCGAGATACAACGGGTGCCGCGGCCCGGGCACGTTCGAGATCACGATGTTGAACGGCGGGTTCATGCGGTCGGCGATTCGCGTTCGCGCGACGATGCGAGCGGCCTGTCCCGCGAGGTTCGGCGTCGCGAACTGCGTGAAATCCTGGAGCAGGTTCGCGGGAATCGCCTGCTGCATGCGCTTGGCCGACTTCATCGATTCGTGTATGCGGAACAGGCGCTGCACGGGATCCTTCTCGTTCGTCGCCAGGTCCGCGAGCACGCTCGAGACGCGATTGCTGTAGGTCGCCTTCTCGTCCGACGAGCGCACCGATACCGGCACCATCGCGATCAGCGGATCCTCGGGGAGCGCATCGATCCGCTCGAGGTAGCGGCGCAGCGCGCCGGAGCACGCGGCCATGACGACATCGTTCAGTGTCGTGCCGAAGGTGTTCTTCACGAGCTTCGCGTCGGCGAGCGGAATCGAGCAGAACGACCAGCGACGGTGCGACGTGATCGAGCGGTTGAACGGTGTCTTCGGCGCGCGCGTCTGCGGAATCAGCGGCGCATCGACCTGATCTCCGCGTCGCCGGAAGAGCCCGCCCACCACGGGCAGGCGATCGAGGCCGATCGCGTCCCGCGCCAGCGGCCCGATCTCGGGGCTCTGCGCGAGGCTGCGCGCCGCACGCGCGGCGAAGCGCAGCGCCCGCCCCGGGCGCAGGATCGCGGCGCCGACTCCGCGCCGAAGCAGCTCGAGCTCTCCGGGAATCGCGTCGGGTGTCCAGGCCTCCTTCGGCGGTTCGATCGCGCCCGCCGTCGGCGACGTGTCGAGCAACGTCGAGGTCAGCTCGGCGCCGGAGACGCCGTCGATCGTGCAGTGGTGGATCTTGATGTAGAGCGCGACCAGGCCGTTTTCGAGGCCCTCGATCACGTAGATCTCCCAGAGCGGACGCTCGCGGTCCATCGGCCGGCCGTGGATGCGCGAGACGAGCTCGGAGAGCTGCAGATTCGTGCCCGGGGGAGGCACCGCGATGTGTCGCAGGTGGAAGTCGAGGTCGAAATTCGGATCCTCGATCCAGTACGGGTGATCGAGGCCGAGCGGTACCTGCACGAGACGGCGGCGGAACGGCGGCAGCAGGTGCATGCGTTCGGAGATCGACCTGCGCATCACGTCGTAGAGCGATCCACCGGGCGTGGCCGATGGGTCGTAGAGCGTGACCGACCCCACGTGACCGAACTGTCCGCCGGTCTCCATGTACAGGAAGCTCGCATCGAGTCCGGTGAGCTGTTGCATGATCCGTGTCTCCTTACGGCTTCGAGTGCGCGGCCACGAACTCCTCGACGATCCGATTGAAGCGCGCCGCGTCCTCGAAATAGGGCGAGTGACCCGAGCCCGCGAAGTCGACGACGTTGCAACCTGGAATCTGCGAAGCCGCCTCCTTCAACGCGTCGGGCGGAAAGAGCTGGTCGTGCTCGCCCGAGATCAAGAGCGTCGGAACCGAGTAGCCGGCGAGCTCGGCGGGATCGACGCGCGCTTCCGCGAGCGACGCGAGCGCGCTCGGTGCGAGCGCGGGGTTCAGCGCGCTGATCTGATCGTACAGGTGCGTGAGCTCGGGCTCGCGCGTCGGGAAATCGGGTGCAAGCGCCGGCGCGGCGCGCACGCCCTCACCCGCGGCGATCCGTCCGATCCGCTGAAGCGCTTCGACGACGCGGGGCGTCAGGATTCCCGCGGGCGTGCCGGAGAGCACGAGACACGAAATCCGCTCGGGTCGCGCGAGCGCCGCGCGCAGACCCGTCCAGCCACCCATCGACTGGCAGACCAGCGCGGCGCGCTCGATTCCCGCGTGATCGAGGATCGCGAAGAGATCGGCTTCGAATTCGCGCGCGTGAAACTGGCCCTCCGCGCAGAGCGAGCGGCCGAAGCCACGGTGATCGAACGTCAGCACGCGCCGTCCGCGCGCGAAGTGCGGAATCTGCTGCCACCAGATCAGCGTGTTGCCGCCGGCGCCGTGCGCGAACACGATCGGCGCGCCTTCGCCGTGGGACTCGTAGTAGAGGGTCGTGGAGGATCGCTGGACGAACGGCATGGTGCCTCACGGGTTGAGGAGTTCCGAGCGATGATACGCCGATGGCGCCCGCGGCGCGGCTTCGTTCAGCGCACGTCGGCCTCGAGCACGATCGGAATGAACTCGCCCGGCCGGATCGTGAGCCGCTTCTCGCGGCGCTGGCCGTCGCTCTCGAAGACGACCAGGAAGGCCACCGACGTCACGTCGACGCCGCAGCCTTCGGGCGGGAAGTCCACGCCGATGCGGTAGCGCCCCGGCACGGCCCGCGCGAACTCGACGGTCTCCACGCGCGGCGATGGATCGTCGCAGCGCACGTCGCGCTCGAGGCGACCGCCGCTGCGAGAGGGCGAATTCGCGAAGTAGACCGTCTCCTGATGCGGATCGGTGACGTAGAGATCGAGGTCCGCGGCGTCTCCGAACACGAGCCTCGCGCGGATCCGGCCGGCCTCGAATGGCGCCCCCGGGCTCGCGGCGAATCGGGCCGCGAGCGCATTCGCCTCGGCTTCGCGCGCCTGCCTCTCCGCGAGCGTCGGACCCGCGTCGCTCGCGCATCCCGCGATCACGATCGCGGTTAGCAGCACGAAACCGCGAGGTGTAACCTGCCCGGTCATGAGACTCATCATCACGCTCGCGATTCTAGCCGGACTTGCCGCGACTTCCTCCGCGCAGGGGATCTTCACGGGACGCATCCACGACGCGCTCGGTGTACCGGTCGAGGGCGCGCTTGTCTCGTTCACGCACGGAGATCCACCGCACTCGATCACCGTCTACAGCGGGACCGACGGGCGCTACCGCACGCCCGCGCTCGCGGGAGAAGGTCCCTGGTCCGTGCGCGTGCGGCGAATCGGCTGGAGGGATCTCGAGCGGACGGGACTCGAAGCGCGCGGCGCGGCGACATCACTCGACCTCGTGACGGAACGTGAGACCGATCCGGCCTCGGTCGCGGGACAGCTGCCCGCGAATCGCTGGTACGCGCTCCTGCTCGCGAAGCTCGACGATCCGGCGCAGCGTGAAGAGCTGGTGCGACAGTGCACCTACTGCCACCAACAGGGGAACTGGGCGACACGCCTGCAGCGCCCGGACGAGCAGTGGGAGAAGGTCCTCTCGCTGATGGCGCGAATGGGCGCCGGTCTATCGCCGGAGCTGCGCGCTCAGGTGCCGGCGCTGTTCACGGCCGCGTACGACCCGACGACGGCGGTCGCGGCGCTCACCGCGAACATGACCGCGCCCGATTTCGCGCCGGCTCCCGCCGCGGAGGTGCGCGAGGCGATGATCGAGGAGTGGGTGCTCGGCGGTCCGGCTTCGATGCAGCACGACCTCGCCGTTCATCCCGACGGCAGCATCTACTCCGTCGACATGATGCAGGACAAGCTGTTCCGACTCGACGCGTCCGTGCCGGGCGGCAAGTCCGAGTCGTTCGACGTTCCCCAGGGCGACCTGCCGCTCGGCGGGGTCTTCGCGGGCGCGGGCTCGCCCGCACCTCCCAACGCCAACGCCCACGTCGGTCCGCACTCGCTCCAGGTCGCGCCGGACGGCGCGATCTGGATCACGCTCGCGCTCGGCAATCAGCTCGCGCGCTTCGATCCGGGGACGAAGAACTGGACGATCCATCCGCTCGAGCAGGGGTACTACCCGCACACGCTGCGCTTCGACGCCAAGGGGCGCATCTGGTACAGCGTGGCCGCGTCGAACCACATCGGTGTATACGATCCGAGCGACGGCTCGCATCGCTGGATCCAGCTGCCCGCGCCGACCTGGGGACAAGCGTTCGCGTCCCGCGCCATGCCCTTCTTCCTCTGGGTCGGCCAGTACGTCGATCTCGGGGGTGCGAGCGGGGGCGAGGGTTTGAGCGCGCCGGTGCCCTACGGCATCGACATCGCACCGGACGGCGGTGTCTGGTTCAGTCAGCTGAATGCCCACCGGATCGGACGCATCGAGCCGGAGACGCTCGAGATCGAGCTCATCGACACGCCCTTCACGGCACCACGGCGGCTCCGCTTCGACGGCGAGGGAAAGCTCTGGATCCCCGGCTTCTCGTCGGGTCTGCTGGCGCGCTTCGACCCGGAAACGCGGAAGTTCGAGTCCTGGCCGATCCCGATCGAGCCGCTCGGCAGCGAGACGCCCTACGCGCTGAACGTCGATCGCGAGCGGAACCTGGTCTGGATCTGCGGCACGAACAGCGACACGCTGATCCGCTTCGATCCGCGCACCGAGCGCTTCACCGTCTATCCGCTGCCGACACGCGTCACCTACACACGCGAGCTCGACTTCGACGCGGAGGGCCGCGTGTGGACCTCGAACTCGAACCTTCCCGCCTGGCAGATCGAGGGAATGCTGCCGCGCGTGCTGCGACTCGACCCGCAGGCGCTACCAGCCGCGATCGCCCTCGACGCGAGCCGCGAAACGTCTCCGTGACCGAGACGGGAATCTGCCTGTACGCGGCTCAGCCCATCTCCGCGACGACCGCGACCACGCGTTCCGCGCTCGGCAGGAATGCGTCCTCGAGCACCGGGCTGAAGGGCACGGGTGAGTGCGGCGCCGTCACCCGCTTCACGGGCGCCCGCAGGTAGTCGAAGCCGCGATCGACGCAGAGCGCCGCGATGTCGGACGCGATCCCGCAACGCGGCGGCGCCTCGTCGATCACGACCAGGCGTCCGGTACGCGCGAGCGCTTCGAGGATTCCCTCTTCGTCGAGTGGCTGCAGCGAACGCAGGTCGAGCACGAGCGCGCTCGTTCCGCTCGCCTCGAGCGACGCCGCCGCCTCGATCGCGGTCTGCACCGTCCGACCGACACCGACGAGCGTCACATCCGAGCCGTCGCGCACGACGTTCGCCTTGCCGAGCGGGATCATGTAGTCCTCCTCGGGCACCTCGGACGTCGAGAACAGGAGCGACTTCGGCTCGCAGAAGACGACCGGATCGTCGTCGCGGATCGCCGAGAGCAGGAGTCCCTTGGCGTCGTATCCGTTCGACGGACAGATGGTCTTCAGCCCGGGAATCGAGGTCGTGATCCCGTACAGCGTCTGCGAGTGCTGCGCGGCCGCGCGAAGTCCGGCGCCGACGAGCGTGCGCACCGTGAGCGGCACCCGCGCCTTGCCGCCGAGCATGTAGCGGAGCTTCGCCGCCTGGTTGAGCAACGGGTCGAGCGACACGCCGAGGAAGTCCATGAACATGAGCTCGACGATCGGTCGCATTCCCGTCGCGGCGGAGCCGACCGCGGTCGAGAGGAATCCCATCTCGCTGATCGGGGTGTCGAGCACGCGATCGGGGCCGAATCTCTTCAGCAGACCCTTGGTCATGCCCATGATTCCGCCCCAGGCTTCCTCGATGCCCTGCTCTTCTCGGCCGCCACCGCCCGCGACGTCCTCTCCGAGCAGGATCACGTCGGGGTCGCTGGCCATCGCGATGTGCATCGCCTCGTTGATCGCCTGGAGCATCGTGATGCTGCGCCCCATCGCTCAGCGCTCCGTCACGTAGACGTCGGTCGTGACCTGATCCGCCGTCGGAAACGGACTCGCCTCGGCATAGGCGACCGACTCCTCGAGCAGTCGCACGACGTCCCCATCGACCGTGCGCAGACTCTCCGCATCCACCAGGCCGGCCTCGCGGACGCGGGACTCGAAGAGGTCGAGCGGGTCGCGCTTCTGCTTCCAGGTCTCCATCTCTTCCTTCGAGCGGTAGGCCATGTTGTCGCCGACGTAGTGCCCCATGAAGCGGTAGGTCTTGCACTCGAGGAGCGTCGGGCCGTGTCCTGCGCGCGCGCGCTCGATCGCGAGACCGGCCTTCTCGTACACGTCGAAGAAATCCATCCCGTCGGCGATCACGCTGTTCATCGCGTAGGCCTTCGCGCGCTCGGCGATGTCGACCACCGACGTGACGAACTCCATCGGAGTCGCCTCACCGTAGCCGTTGTTCTCGCAGACGAAGACCACCGGGAGCTTCCAGATCGCCGCGATGTTCATCGCCTCGTGGAACTGGCCCTGGTTGCTCGCGCCATCGCCGAAGAACGCGATCGACACGCCACCGGTCTTCTTCAGCTTCGCCGTGAGCCCCGCGCCCGCGGCCAGGCCGAGCCCCCCGCCGACGATGCCGTTCGCGCCGAGCATGCCGCGGTCGAGATCGGCGATGTGCATCGAGCCGCCCTTGCCCTTGCACGTGCCGGTCGAGCGGCCGAAGAGCTCCGCCATCATTCCCGGAACGTCCACGCCCTTCGCGATGCAGTGACCGTGTCCTCGGTGCGTCGACGAGACGATGTCGCGGTCGGAGAGGTGCGTGCACACACCGACGGCGACGGCCTCTTCGCCGGCGTACAGGTGCAGAAATCCCGCGAGGCGGCCCGCACCGACGAGCTCGACGAGCTTCTCCTCGAAGCTGCGAATCGTGCGCATCTGCCGATAGACCTCGACGAGATCGTCGCGACCGAGATTCATCGAGTGATCCTCCGAGACCGGTTGAGGCATTGTAGACGCTCTGCCACTCTGCCGTCCGGCCAGGGCGCCAGGAGACGGGATGCCGTTCGCGATCGCGATGCCGAAGCTCGGGATGACGATGAAGGAAGGAACGGTGCTCGAGTGGCGCGCCGCCCCTGGCGACGCGGTGATGAAGGGCCAGGTCGTTCTCCTGATCGAATCGGAGAAGACCGAGGTCGAAATCGAGTCTCCGGCGAGCGGCGTGCTGCGGCACGTGTATGTCGAGCCGGACTCACTCGTGCCGTGCGGAACCTTCCTCGCGGTGATCACCGAGCCCGCGGACGAGGGCTTCGACGCCGAGTCGTTCCGCGCGCAGAACGAGCGCGCGGAAGTCCGGCCCGCCGCGGCCCCGAAGCCGGCGGCCAGAGCCGCGGCCAGCGTCGGCGCGGCCACGACGGCGCTCCCCCGGCCGGCGGAACCGCCCGTCGTTCCCGCCGCACGCAGACGCGCGAAGGACCTCGACGTCGATCTCGCGCGCGTCGTCGGCAGCGGCGTGAACGGCCGCGTCAGCGTCGAGGACGTCGAGGCGTACGCTTCACAGATGGGCGAGCGCGTCGAGGTCGCCCCGGGCGTCCGGCTCGAGGTGGCGAGCCAGGGCACGGGCGAGACGGTGCTGCTGCTGCCGGGCTTCGGCTCGGACGTATCCGTGTTCAGTCCTCAGATTCCCGCGCTCGCGCAGTCCTACCGGGTGCGCGGCGTCAATCCGCGCGGTGTCGGTTTCTCGAGTGCACCCGGCGGCGAGCGCGACGACGTATCGACCGCGGCATCCGATGTCTCGGCCGTGATCGACGCGCCCGTTCACGTGATCGGCGCGAGCCTCGGCGCTGCGGTCGCGATCGAGCTGGCACTCATGCGTCCCGAGCTCGTCCGCTCGCTCGTCCTGATCACGCCCTTCGTGACCGCGACGCCGCGACTGCTCGCCGTCGCCTTCGCCTGGGCCCGTGTCGCCGAGGACGCGAAGCCCGAAGCGCTCGCGGCGATGCTCCTGCCCTGGCTCTACGGAAACGCGTTCCTCGCCGATGCCGGCGCGGCACGGCGCGCTTCGAAGGCGCTCGCGGACGCCGCGTCTCGAGTTCCGGCCTCGACGCTGCTCCGACAGGCCGAGGGTCTGCGCGCCTGGTCGGGCACGCGCGCGACCGACCTCGGCCGACTGCGCGCGCGTACGCTCGTGATCGCCGCCGAGGACGACCTGCTGACTCCCGCTGCGGCGGAGATCGCCGGGCTCGTTCCCGGCGCGAGGCTCGAACTCGTTCCGGGCGCGGGACATGCCGTCGGGATCGAGGCGGGCGACGCGGTGAGCCGGGCGATCCTCGCGCACCTCGCGAGCGACTGAGCGCCGTACACGCGAATGCAGCGGCTGGATCGCGCCGAATTCGAAGCCGCTGGCGCGGCCTACGACCGGGCGGTGGCCGCGGATCGGACGATCGATCGCTTCTGCTCGCGCAGCGCCTGGATCCTCTCGTTTCACGACGCCTTCCACCCGCGCGCGAAGCTCTGCATCGCGCGCGTGGACGACGACTTCGTCGCGCTCGCGGCGGTGGACGAACCCGGACTCGGCATCGTCCTCGAGCCGCTCGAGGCGATGTGGGGCTTCGCCTCGCCTCTGGTCGGAGACGGTGGCGCGGATCTTCTGCGACGACTCCTCGAACCGTCGGCGGATCACTTCGAGCGCGCGCCGCTCCTGCTGCGGGGCCTTCCCGTCGTGCGCTCGCGCCTGGAGCCGCTGCTTCGCGTGCTCGAGGCGCGCTTCGCGTTCCGGCCCATCACCCACACCGTTCGGTTTCAGGCCTCGCTCGAAGGCGGATTCGACGGCTGGCTCGCTCGACGGAGCCCGCGGTTCAGGAAGAACCTCCGCGCGGCGCGAAGTCGGACACGCGCGGCCGGCGTCCGCTTCGAGTGCATGACCCCGCTCGACCCGCTCGCGACGTCGGCCCTGTACGAACGCGCGCTCGCGATCGAGCGAGACAGCTGGAAGACGCGCAGCGGAAATGGTGTCGACCGCGGACCCATGCGCGAGTTCTACGCGCGCATGCTGCCCCGGCTGGCCACGGCCGGCGCGCTTCGCGTGCTGCTCGCCGCGCGCGACGGCGTCGATCTCGGCTACCTGTACGGCGGGGTCGCGGAGCGGTCGTTCCGCGGACTGCAGTTCAGCTTCCGCGAAGAAGTTCGGGATCTCGGACTCGGCAACGCGCTTCAGGCCGAAATGCTGGAACGGCTCTGCGCGGAGGGGATCGAGAGCTACGACCTCGGATCGCAGTCCGACTACAAGCGACACTGGGCCGAAGTCGGCCAGATCACGACCGGACTTCTGGCCATTCCGCGCGCCTGATCGAAGCGGACCGGCGTCGAGAAGAAGCTCAGCTCCGAGGCAGTCCGAGCACGCGTTCCGAGAGGATGTTGCGCTGGATTTCGCTCGACCCGCCGTAGATCGTGTAGGCGCGCGACCAGAGCTCGCGCCATTGCCAGATCCCCGCGTCGATGCCGCGCGGGCCGTCGTGCCAGAGCTGTCCGTAGGCGCCCTGCACGTCGGTGGCGAGTCGCATCAGTCGCTGCTCGAACTCCGATTGCTGAAGCTTGTAGCGACTCGATTCCGGGCCCGGGGGTCGGCCGTCCTTGAGATCCTCCATCGCCTTCAGCACACCCTGACGCAGGGCCTCGAACTCGATCCGAAGCGCCGACCAGCGCTGGCGGAAACGCGGGTCGTCACTGATCCGCGTCGTTCCCCGGCGGGACGACCGCGCGCGATCCGCGATCTCGTCGAGCAGATCGCCGTAGCGAAGCACCGTGATGTCCGCACCGCGCTCGTGGCGGAGCACGTGATTGGCGATCTGCCAGCCCTGCGTCGGCGCTCCGACCATGTTCTCCGCCGGCACGCGAACGCCCTCGAAGAAGACCTCGCAGAAGTCGCGGTCGGTCGTCGCGTTCACGATCGGCCGGACCTCGATGCCCGGCGTCGCCATCTCGATCAGCAGGAATCCGATGCCCTCCTGCTTCTTCACCGCCGGGTCGGTGCGCACCAGGCAGAAGATCCAGTCGCCGTGGATTCCGTTCGTGGTCCAGATCTTCTGCCCATCGACCCGGTACTCGTCGCCACTTCGCGTGGCACGCGTCGTGAGGCCGGCGAGGTCCGAGCCCGCTCCCGGCTCGGAGTAGCCCTGAACCCAGATCTCCTCGGCCGAGAGGATCTTCGCGAGATGGCGCTGCTTCTGCTTTTCGCTTCCGAACTCGAGCAGCGCCGGAGCACAGAGCGTGAGTCCGATCACGTTCACGAGCGGCGGCGCCTTCGCGTGCTGGAACTCCTCGGCGCGGATCAGCTCGTGCGCGAGCGAGAGCCCCTGCCCTCCGTACGCCCGGGGCCAGAGCAATCCCATGTATCCGGCACGGAAGACCGTGCGCTGCCACTCGCGCAGGTCGGCGAAACGGCTCTCCGACACCTCGAAGACCGTCGCCCAGCGCTCCGCGCGCCACCACGCGGGGATGTTCGCTTCGAGCCAGCTCCGCAGCTCGAGGCGCCAGGCATCGAGCCCTTCTTCAGCGCGCACCTGACTTCATCCTCTCCGCCATCGCAGCGCTCATCTCGTCGAGCGCCTTCGCGACCGCCGGGTGCTTCGCAACGGTCTCGCCCACGCGCGCGAGCCGCGGCCGTCCTTCGAGCGGGTTCTTGCCACCGAGCATGGGAATCACGCGCGTCAGGAAGAAGAAGACCGGACAGAGCGCACAGTCCGCGAGCGTGAGCTCGGGACCCGCTGCGTACGGCCCCTCGGGCGCGACGAGCGACTCGAGCTGGTCGAGCCGCGTCGAGAGATCCGCGAGCTTCTCGTCGACGATCTTCGGATCGCGCGTCGCCGGATTCATCTGCCCGAAGAGCGCGCTGAGCGGGGGCGCGAGGTACAGGTCCGAGAAACGCGAGAGCGTTCGCATTCGCGCGCATGCGAGTGGATCGGCCGGGCGCAGCGACGGTGTCGGGAAGCGGTCCTCGAGATACTCGACGATGACTTCCGACTCGACGATCAGAGCGCCGTCGGCATCGAGGGCGGGCACCTTGCCGAGCGGATTGAGCCGCTTGAATTCGCTCGAGCCCGTTCCGCCCGGCGGCGGAAGGATCTCGACGGGCAGGTTCTTCGCGTAGATCGCGATCCGCACGCGAGCGCTGTAGGGCGAGAGGTTCGAGTTGTACAGCTTCACGTTGCGTCCTCCGGGTGGATGGCCTGCGGGTTGGCGGTGCGGCGCCGATCCTACACGAGCGCCGACGCCGATGGCGGACCTGGCCGTCGCTGACGCGCCCGACACCCGGAGCGGGTTCCGCGAGCTAAATCCCCGGGGGCGCGGCTCCGATCTGCGAAGGAATGCGCATCGCTCTACCTCTGACGCGAGCCATCGCGCTCGCTTTGGCCCTGGTTGCGTGCACGGCGGCATCGAGCGCGGTCGCCCAGTCGGAGCCGCCCGCCGTCCGGACCGCGGTCGTTCCGGCCGCCTTCCCGTCCGACCTCGACTTCGCGCGCGAGTCCCTCGCCGAGCACGTGCGCCTGCGTCTTCGCGCGGGTGGCGTCGAGGTGATTCCCGGGGATCGGCTCCGTGCTCGACTCGGCGGGGCGCGAGCCGGAGAAGCGACGCAGACCTGCTCGCTCGTCTCGATCGCGGCCTCGGACGGGGCGACCCACGTCGTGATCGCGGATCTGCGTCGGACCGAGCGGGGAATCGACGTCGCGCTTCGCGTCTACGCGCCGCACGACTGCAAGCTCGCGAGCGCCGTGCGGATCCCGGGAACCGCAGCCGAGCTCGGTCCCGCGCTCTCCGAGGCGGTCGCGCGCACCGTGCCCGCGCTCGGGGGCTCGAGCGCCCGGCTCGCTCCGTCGTCGCTCGAACTCCGCGCACTCGATGCCGAGAGCCGGGCGCTCGACCAGATCGATGAGCGCGAGCTCGCGCGCGCATTTCGCACGCTCGACGGCGACGCGTCCCCACTCGCATCGCTGCTTCGGAGCCGAATCGACAGCCTCGCGGCGGAGCGTGAGACGCCGGCCTCGGAGCGGGTGCGACTCTCGATCGCTCGCGACGACCTGACACCAGGCGACGTCACCGCGCGGCAGATCCTGATGCAGGCTGCCCGGTCGCTCGAAGGGGACCCGATGGACGCGCGCGTGCTCCTCACCGCGGGTGAGCTTCAGCTCGCGCGGGGCGAAGCGGCCGAGGCCCGCCGGTACCTCGAACGGGCGGCGACGCTCCTTCCCTCGAATCCAGAAGTCGAGCTCGGATACGGACGCGCGCTCGCCCTCCTGCACGACGACGCCGGAGCGCGAGCTCGCTTCGAGCGCGCGGCCGCGCTCGCGCCCGATTCGCCCGTCGCGCTCGAAGACCTCGCCGATCTCGAGAGCGCCGACCCCGAACGACAGGCGGCCGCTCTGCTGCGGGCCGGCGAGCGGGCGTCGCGCTCGTACGACGCGCCTCGCGCGCAGGCCAACTTCGCGCGCGCGCTTCGCGTGGACCGGAACTCGGCGCCGGCCGCGAAGGAGGGAATCGCCGTCCTCTATTCCCGGCTCTTCGACCCCGAGAAAGCACGGGCGAGTTTTCGCGAGGCGATCGACGCCGGTGGCATGACGCCGGCACGGGCCCTCGGTCTGGCACGGACGAGTCGCGCGCTCGGCGATTCGGTCGCCGCCGAGGCCGCGTTCCGTCAGGCCGTGGAGCTCGATCCGAAATCCGCCGAGGCCGCCCTCGGTCTCGGTCAGGTCTACACCGGAACGGGTCGCTTCGACGAGGCCCGGCCGTGGCTCTCCCATGCCGTCGTGCTCGAACCTGGAAATCCCGAAGCCCGACGCGAGCTCGCGATCGTCCTCGATCACGCCGGTGAGTCGGCTGCGGCGCTGGAACTGCTGCAGGCCGCGGAGCTCGCGATTCCGCTCGGCCCCGACGGCCTGCGCACGCGCGCGGGCATCCTGCGGGCGCGCGGCGACACCTCGGGCGCACGAGCGAGTCTGCGCTCGGCGGTCGATCTCGACCCGATCGACGCCGGATTGCGCCTCGAGCTCGCCGACGCGCACGAGCTCGGCGGCGATCTCGAGGCGGCCGCACTCGAACGCGAGCATGCCGCGCTGCTTGCGACCGCCCCGCTCGCGACCGAGACGGCCAAGGCGAACCTCGCGCCCGAGACGGATGCTTCGACCGCGACGCCCACCGACCTCGGACCGGTCGACCCGACCCTCGAAGCGCTGGTGAAGAGCTTCGAGGCGGTGGAATCGGAGACCGGGCGGGTCGCCGTCGTCGGCGTCCGCGAACGGGTCGACTTCGCCAGCGCGCCGTTGGATTGCATCCGGTCGCCGCTCGCGTGCCTGACGCTTCGCGTTCCCGACCGCGCGCGTCTCGACGGCGCGCTGGCGCGCGTGATCCGCGAGCAGTACGCGCTGGTGCCGCGTGAGGAGCTCGAGAGATCCCTCGACAATCTCGCCACCGGATCGCTCGTCGGAGCGCTGCTCCGATTCGAGAGCGGAGCGTCGCGCGACGCGGACGCGGTGAATCACCTGAACCTGACGCTGGGAAGCGACGCGGTGTTCCTGGCGCGGATCGAGCGCACGCCCTCGCCCGGCGGCGAAGACGCCGCGCGTTGCGGCGGAACGACACCGTGGCGTCTCGAGCTCCGCCTGCTCGCCGGACGTTCGCCGCGGACGACGCGGATGCTCGGCAATGCGCTCTGCCTCGACGCGCGCGGCGAGTACTCGCGACTGAACCGCGTGACGCTCTCGCTGATCGGGATCGTCGCGCTGGCGTTGGCGTTCCAGCTGCTGCGCGGCTGGGGTGGCGTCACCGTCATGGTCGAGCTGCCGCCGCAGACGCGCGCACTCTTCAGCATCAGCCTCTCGCGACGACCTCGAAAGCTGAAGGCGGCCAAGAGCCAGAAGACCCGCGAGAAGGCGAAGTCGCTGATCGAGGACGGGCTGCGCCGGATGAACCGGTACGAGCGTCCGCTTCGCCAGGGAAGCCCGACGGAGTTCACCTGGATTCCGGCGCGCTGGCGTCCGTTCTACGTGACCGTGCGCGGGCCACTGCAGAACACCGTGACGGGCGAGCTGATCGGCGACTTCCTCGAGGAGCACACGGTTCGCGTGCGCCGGGGGAAGTCGGTCTCGGTGAAGTTCGATCTGCGCCCGAAGGAGGCAGTGGTCGAGATCATCGTCAACGCGGGAGAGAAGGCGGAGGGTCCGGTCGCGCTCGCACTGCGCGGCGACCCCTCGTCGCTGCGCTACGCGAACGAAGGCGGCGTGTTCCTGTATCTGCAGCCCGGACCCCACGTGCTGCTCGTCGCAACGGGCGACCACCTGTTGGAGCGGATCTTCGAGATCCGCTCCTTCGACCCGATCCGGCTGACGATCGACCTCGCGCGCGAGCGCGACTGGCTGATCCGCGGCTCGGAGCCCGCGGTCGAAGCCTATCTCGAGGGCGACTTCGGGCGGGCGATCGAAGAGCTCGAGCGCGTCGGGGAGACGAAGGCCGCGAGCCGGATCCGCGCGAAGTTGCTCCGCGCGAACACCGAGCCCGAAGACTCCGCGCGTCCGGACACTGCCGGGATCCGAGAGGCCGCACGCGACCCCGCGGTGGCGGCGTCGCTCTTCGAAGAAGCGGGCGAATTCGCGAGCGCCGCGGACGCCTACCGCGACGCCGGCAATCACGCAGCCGCCTCACGCGCGTACGAGCGCGCCGGCGACCTCGCGAGCGCGATCGAAGCCGCCAAGCAGTCCGGCGACGCCGAGCACCTGCTCGCGCTCTACGAGAAGAGCGGCGACTCGTTCGAGGCGGGGGAGCTCGCGCGCGGCGCGGGCCAGGTGCAGCGCGCTCTGCAGGCGTTCTCGCTCGTGGATCGGATCGATCCGAACTACCGCGCGGCGTGTCAGCGACTCGTCGAGCTGCACGCGGGACGAAACGAGTTCCGGCCCGCGCTCGAGAAGCTCGAAGAGCTCGTCGGGTTCGAGGGCGGAGACGAGGCTCCGTTGCCGCTGCGCTCGATGCAAGCCCGCCTGCTCGAGAGCCTCGGCCGGGGCGAGGATGCGCTCCGCGTCTGGGAATCGATCGAAGCGCGCGATCCCGGTTTCCACGACGCCACCGAGCGCGTCGCGACGCTGCGCGGGACGCACCGCGCGGAGCCGGTCGCGGCCTCGACCTCGACCGCGCCCGGCGACGGAGCGGCGGAGAGCCGCTACGAGCTGCTCGAAGAGCTCGGACGAGGGGCGATGGGTGTGGTCTTCAAGGCGCGGGACCAACGTCTGGGCCGAATCGTCGCGCTCAAGCGTCTGACCGACAGCCTGCGCGGCCACCCGACCGCGATCGCCTACTTCGAGCGCGAGGCGCGTTCGGCCGCGGTGCTCACGCACCCGAACATCGTCGTCGTCTACGACGCCGGCCAGGAGAACGGCGAGTACTTCATCACCATGGAGTACCTCGAGGGGAGGACGCTCGAGCAGATCCTGCGAAAGCGCGGCCCGATGAGCGCCTCGGTCGTCGCCTCACTCGGCATCCAGATCTGCGCCGGCCTTCAGTACGCGCACTCGAGCCGGATCATCCACCGCGACATCAAGACCGCGAACCTGTTCTTCACGCGGGAGCGCGTCGTCAAGATCATGGACTTCGGTCTCGCGAAGATGATCGAGGAGGTTCGCAAGGGCGCGACCATAATCGGCGGCACACCCCACTACATGGCGCCCGAGCAGGCGCTCGGCCTCGACGTCGATCATCGCACCGACCTGTACGCGCTCGGCGTCACGTTCTTCAATCTGCTGACGAACACGCATCCGTTCGAGTCGGGCGACATCACGTACCACCACGGCCACACGCCCGCACCCGACGTCCGCACACGCGTCTCGGCCGTGCCCGAGGAGATGGCGCGGCTCGTCGCCAAGCTGATGGCCAAACGCCCCGAGGACCGCTACGCGAGCGCGGCCGAGGTCGCGCGGGTTCTGCAGCCGCTGGCCTAGCTTCGGGATTCGTCGAGCCGGCGGCTCGTCTCGAGCAGAAGCTCGGTCATCGAGATCTCGAGCGTGCGCTCGGGCAAGGGCGCGCCCGCGTCGAAGTGAAAGCGTCCGCGCGTGGCGCCGATCAGCACGAGCGCCGCATCGAGTCCCTCCGCCTTCTCGGTCGCCGCGTGCAGCGGCTCTCCGCTGCCCACCCAGATCCGTGCCGGCCCCTGGTCCGTCTCGACCTCGAGAAGTCCGGTCTTGTGGCCCATCTCGAGCATCTGCAGGACGACGAAGGTCGGCATCTCGGCGAGATCGCCCGCGAAGGCGGCTCCCGCCCGCTTCTCGGTGAAGAGCGCCGTCTCCTGGCCGGAGGGATCGGACAGGAAGCCGTCGAGCGATCCCTGCACCCGACAGAACGTGATCACGGCCGAACCGACGCCGATCCGATCGCCCGGCTCGAGCGCGCGCGGACCCCCGATCAGCTCGCCGTTCACGAACGTGCCGTTCCTGCTCAAGAGATCCCGGACGATGAAGAGCCCGTCATCCGCGTACACCTCGGCGTGCCGGCGCGACGCGTCGTCGGTGCAGACCGGAAATCCGCAGTCCCGGCCGCGGCCGACCGAGACACGGCCGTTGGCAGGAATCGTCACGGGCGCGAGCGGCGGGCAGAAGAGCAACGCGGTTCGGTCGGCACTCATTCGCTTCGACTCGGCACCGTCCGCGGTCGGCTTGAGCCGGGTGCGGGTCCGCGACGTCATCGCATCGTGCGGAGTCCGTCCATGAACGCCGCCTGTACCGGCGGCAGGAACATGTTGCCCAGATGGCCGCCACTGGGGAAGACGGTGATGCGCCCGGCGAAGACGTCTTCGAGCCAGGCGAGATCGCTCGGCTGCAGGATGAAGTCGTCCTGGTTCGTGAAGACGGCGATGCGCGGGTCGTCGCGCAGCCCGGCCTCCTGGCTGTACAGGTTGGCGGCTTCGAAGAGCTCCTCGGCGGAGCGGACGCCGCCCTCCTTGTCGACGAAGTGCGGGATGGCGAGCTCGTCCATGTAGCGCCGCAAGGTGTTGCTCTCGACCTCGATCGCGAACGGGCCGTCGGGCATTCCCGGCGCGGAAGGCACGCGCGTCAGATCTCTACCGCCGCGCTGCCGGGCCGCCGCGATCGCCTGGATCGTCGTCGCCCGCGACGAGAGACCGATCAGGAAATCCGATCCGGGACGCGTGAACGGCAGCCGCTGGTACCTGCGCAGCTTCGCGGTGTCCTTCTCCCCACCCTGCGCGATGACGAAGGCGTTCTTCACCGTCTCCAGCATCCGATCGAGCCGAACCTCCACCGGCCACTTCCGAGGTGAGTCGAAGAAGTCGTCGAAGAGGTCGGCCGCATAGCGCAGATCGACGGCCGGGTTGATCGCGACGATCCGTTCGAAGTGCAGCGCGTCCGGCGCGGTCGACTTGCGTTCGATCTGCGAGACGAAGAGCGCCGCGATCCCACCGAGCGAGTACCCCATGAGCGACGCCGACTCGATCTTCCCGGGCGTCCGCTTCTCGATGTCGGCGCGAATCTCGCCGAGCGCCCGATAGAGATCCTCGGCATCGCTGGGCGTATAGCCCGGATAGGTCGAGGAGAGCCCCGTCAGGATGAACTCGGGGTTGAAGGGATTGCTGACGATCACGGCCGAGTAGCCCCGTCCCCATGCGGACTCGGCGAGCTTGACCGCGTTGGTCGCGGAGCGGTGCGAGCCGATTCCAGGAACGATGAAGACCAGCGGCGCGGGCTTCTCCTGCAGCCAGAGCGAGTACGGCAGAGCCCTTCCCGTCACGGAGCTCTCCACCTCGCCGCGATCCTGTTCTCGCGGGAAGCTCGGGTCGTCGAGCTTGGTCAGCATGATGCCGAGCGACGGGTTCGGGTCCGCATCGGCCCACGCGATCTCGGGGATCTCGTAGTCACTGACCTGGATCTCGCGGTTGATGGCCCAGAGCGTGCGCACGGGCAGATACAGGTCGGTGCCGCTCTCGGTCAGCATGTCGTAGGTGCGAACCCGCGAGCTGAAGGCGTTGAACGTGAATACGAGCCCGGCGCCGGGCACGTAGGTCGCGGGCGAGAGGGCCGTGTCGAAGATCCGCCCGAGCCCGTCGCGGCCGCTGCTCGGACCGAGGATCGGGACGAACAGGTAGAAGCCCGGATCGAAGCCCCACTTCCCGAACGCCTGCCCGACGTCCTCCTTGTACGTCGGGATGCCGAGCGGCTTCGCGACGTCGAAGAAGCCCGCGACCCCGGCCGTGGTGTTGACCAGGAAGTGACCGGTCTCGATTCCCGCCTTCACCGGCTCGCCCTGCAGCAAGAGGCTCACGAAGCGATCGGGCCAGGCGATGTTGTACGCGAACCGGTCGATGCTGCTGCGGACCGGTTCCGGGAAGACGGTGCGCCAGCCGATCGCGATCGGCCGCACGAAGTAGTCGACGATGGCCTTGGTGAAGCCAAAGCTACCGCGATTGAAGCCTTCGATCGGATCGTTCACGTACTGCATCAGCTCGTACGTGTCGCCGCTCGTCACCCGCCGGTGCTCGTCGACGCCGATCATCGTCGTGTTGTGCAGCCGGGGCGGCGCGTCGTTCGATGCACAGCCGAGCGCGAGCGCGCAGACGACGAGCCATGCGAGCGGAATCGGAAGCTTCACCTGGGTTCCTCGAGCGATGGGATCGAGTGGCGCGCCCGGCTGGACTCGAACCAGCGACCTGCGGATTAGAAGTCCGCTGCTCTATCCAGCTGAGCTACGGGCGCGCGGGTGCGGAGAATAGCCAACTCGGCTTCGCGACGGGACACGGGCTCTCGGGAAAGCAGTCGTCGTTCCGCCAGTCCGTGAAGCGCGCGTAGGCGCGGATCTCGCTCGCGGCGAGGATCCGCTCCGCGTCGGAGCGAAGTCCCGGCGTGACCACGAGCGCGGTCCGCCCGCGCAGCACGACCTCGGGCGTTCCCGAGAGCCTGGAGTTCGAGGCGACGGCATCGGCGATGGCGCGGTAGGCCGAGGCGAAGGCGATCGCCCCGGACTCGGAGTCCCAGCGCGTCAGCCAGACGAGGTCCCAGGTCTCGCCGCAATCGATCTGAAGGAAGCGATCCCCGGTCCACGCGCGGCGCAGCTCGCGGAGGTCGCCCGGGTGACCGTAGTGGTCGAAGAGCACCTCGAGCGTGAGCGCGCCCGCGACGTTGTCGATGCCGAGCGCGCAGCCGCGTGCGTTCGCGCGCTCGGCGAGCTCGACCTCGGGCAGGCGGATGAATTCGACGGGATCGCTCTCGTCCGGCTCGAGCACGCGCGCGGTCGACAGCGGCGGATCGCGCAGCACCGCGTCGAGTCCGGCGAGGCCGCCCGCGGCGTAGCTTCGGGCCGTGGCCGGAGTCCCGTGCGCGTACGGAAAGATCAGCGATTCGCGCAGAAGCGGCGGCGCGCCAGCCAGCGGTCCGTCCGACCGCGTGCGCTCGGCGAGCATGTTCTCGCGCACGCGCGAAGCGGTCGCTTCGTCGCGGCCACCGGCATCGGGAATCGCTTCGCGCACGCCGAGCATCGGTGAACGTCGCGTCGCCCTCGATCGCGGCCGAGAGCGCACCGACCACGTCGTCCTGGTGGCGAAGCCCGGTCAGCAGCTCGAGCGCCTCCGGAAAGTGTTGCTGCTGGAGCGCGTGGACCAGCTCGTGAACGACGATCGTCGACCGACCGAGAACGCCGTCCGGCAGCGGAGTCGCGAAGCGAGTCGAGAACGTAGAGCGTTCGGCTTCGCGGGCTGTACAGCCCGGCGATCGAGCGCGACTGCAGCGCGATCATCGTCTCGACGAGGTCGAGTCCGGGCGGAAAGACGCCGAGCGCCGCGTAGCCATCGCGATAGCGCCGAGCGGTCTCGATCGTGAACTGGCCCTCGACCTCGGCGCGAATCAGGTCGGGAAGTTCGGCTTCCGAAACCCAGACGAGTTGCAGAGGCGCCTCGAATTCGAGTCCGCGGAGCTCGCTCGCCTGCGCCTTCCAGGCCTCGAGGCGCGGATCCTGCGGTCCGCCGACGAGCGTCGCACACGCAGCGCTCGCCCCGAGAACGAGCGCGAGCAGAATCCGCGCGCGCATCCCGCCTAGACGCCCCAGCCGCTGCGGTGGACGATCGGGATGCGCCGGCCGCTGCCGTACGCCTTCTGGGAGACGCGCAGCACGACCGGTGCCTGACGACGCTTGTACTCGTTGCGGTCGATCTGGCGCAGGATCCACGCCACCGTCTCGCGCGTGGCCCCGTGCGGTGGCTCGATCTCGTCGCCGGGCAGGCCGAGCTCGATCGCCTGATGCAGAACCTCGTCGAGCACCGGGTACGGCGGCAGCGCGTCCTCGTCCTTCTGCCCCGGCGCGAGCTCGGCCGAAGGCGGCTTCTCGATCGACCCGAGCGGTATGCGCAGACCGGCGCGGTTCGAGTGCCGTGCCAACGCGTAGACGTCGCGCTTCAGCACGTCGCCGATCACCGCGAGTCCGCCGACGAGGTCACCGTAGAGCGTGGTGTAGCCCACCGAGAGCTCGCTCTTGTTCCCGGTCGCGAGGACGATCCGGTTCTCGAAGTTCGAGACCGCCATCAAGAGCGCGCCGCGGATCCGCGCCTGGATGTTCTCCTGCGTGAGCCCGTAGCTCTCGCGCGCTCCGAACAGATTCCGGAACTGCTCGAGGTAGTCCTTGTAGAGCGTGTCGATGCGCACCGTGCGCGTCTCGATGCCGAGCGCGCGGGCGAGCGCCTCGGCGTCGGTGATGCTGTGCTCGGAAGAGAACGGCCCGGGCATCAGCACGCCGAGCACGTTCTCGGGACCGATCGCGCGGGCGGCCAGGTGCGCGGTGACGGCGGAGTCGATTCCACCGGAGAGGCCGATCACCGCCTGTCGCATGCCGAGCTTGCCCAGGTAGTCGCGGATGCCGAGCACGAGCGCGCGCTCGAGCAGCTCCACGTCGGGCTCGGTGGCACCGACCTCGGGCGCGCCGGTCGCGAACGGATCGACGACGGCGAAGTCCTCCTCGAATCGCGCGAGCCGCGTCGTGACGCGCGCAGCGGAATCGACGCAGAAGCTCGTGCCGTCGAAGACCAGCTCGTCGTTGCCACCGACCAGATTCACGAAGACGAACGGCACGCGGTGCCGCCGCGCGGCGTCGCGAACCATGGCCTCGCGCAGGCTCATCTTGCGCTGGTCCCAGGGCGAGGCGGAGATCGCGAAGATCACCTCGGCTCCCTGCGCGACGAGCTCCTCGATCGGATCCGTCGGATAGGGACGCCGCGGACCCCAGAACTTCCCGTTCCACAGGTCTTCGCAGATCGCGAGGCCGATCGTGCGCTCGCGAAGACGGAAGACGCGCCGCTCCGCCGCGGGCTGGAAGTAGCGCGACTCGTCGAAGATGTCGTAGGTGGGGAGCAGCGTCTTCGCCTGCACGTGCGCGATCTCGCCGCGATCGAGAAGCACGGCAGAGTTCGAGATCCGCTTCGGTCCGCCCTCCGGCGCGGGCAGGATCGCGCCGGTCAGGATCGCGATGTCGCGCGACTCGACCACGAGCTCCTCGAGCGCGCGCGTGTGGTCGCGCAGAAAGCTCGGGCGCTCGAGCAGGTCACCGGGCGGATACCCCGAGATGCCGAGCTCCGGCAGGATCAGAAGATCCGCACGCTCCGAGCGGGCACGCGAGAGCGCCGCGCGGATCTTGCGGAGATTCCCCGCGAAGTCCCCGATCGTGAGATTCGTCTGCGCGAGTGCGACCCGCATCCCCGTGGGCACGATAGCCGACTTCGCCTCGCTGGCATCCGCGGGCGGGCGGGTTCGGTCAGTAGGAGCCGTCGATGTAGCGGCGCAGCGACTCGACGTCGGCGGAGCGTTCCTCGAGCTCGCCGAAGATCAGGTCGCGGATCGACAGCATGTCGACGACCGCACCGTGCAGGACCACGGGCAGGTGCCGGCAGCCGACCGCGTCCATCTTGCGCACCGCCAGCGCCTGCCCGTCGCTGGGCGAGGCCGTGAGCGGGTCACGCGTCATGACCTCGCCGATCTGCGTCTTCTCGGGCGCGCGGTTCACCCACACGACCCGCCGCACCACGTCGCGCTCGCTGAAGATGCCGATCAGCCGGCCATCCTCGACCACGGGCAACGCGCCGACCCTGCGCGAGGCCATGATCGCGACCGCGTCCGCGACCGTCTGCTGCGGGCTCACGATGTGGATCACCGGTGAGCGCTTCTCCAGGAGCTGAGCGATCAGGCCCATGGGCGACCTCCTCTTCTGGCTCCTTCGCATTGTCCCGGAGTGTGCGAAAAACGTCAACGAATTCCTGTGAGTACGCGAATGAGTTCGACCACCTCGGTGTGGCTCGATCCACGCGCCCAGCGGCACCAGGGTCGCAGCGTCGAGCGCGCTCGGAGCGACCGGGGCGGCGAGCGCGAGCGACTCGAGCTGGCGCTCGGTGAGCGCGGCGAGCGCGGGCCGGAGCTGCGACTCGAGATCGAGCGCCGGAGCGTCGGCGACCGCTCGCGCCTGGACGCGCTTGGCGAGCTCGATCTGGAACGCGAAGAGCGCGCGCACCGCCGACCGGATCGAGCCCGAGCGCCTCGGCCCGGGACGCGACCCCGTCGAGCACGCGGGCCTCCTGCACCGGGGTCCGCGATCGGGCGTCCGTGGGCACGCTTCCAGGCGCCGACCGCGGGCATGAAGGCGAGCCGCCGCGCGATCAGATCGACCAGGCGATCGGTCTCGTCGATCGGCTGCGCCGCGCCGAACCACTTCTCGCGCAGCTTCGCGAGCTCGGGCTCGCGCGCGCGCACGATCGGATCGAGCGCCGGGCCGAGCTCCGCCTCGCTCGCGCGGGCGTCACCCACCAGACCTTCCGGTCGCGCGCCGGCTCGCAGTGCCGCGCGTCGTCCGCGCGCGCGAACGCGCCGACCTCGAAGCTGTCGGTCACGATCGCCTCGACCGCTCCGCTCGCGAGCCGCGCGGGGAGCGAGAGATTCGAATCGACGGTCTCGATGCGCGCGTCGGGGAAGTGCGCCCGCGCGAAGCGCTCGAGCACGCCGCCGCGATTCACGGCCACGCTCTTCGGTGTAGCGGCTCCGAGCCAGCACGGACCGCCGATCGCGACGACCAGGCTCATGCGCCCGATCACATCGCGCTCCGGTCGCCAGGTCACGCCACCCATCGCCAGATCGAAGTCGCCGCGGGCGACCTGCGCCGAGAGATCCGGCCAGCGGAACGGAACGAGCACGAGCTCGCGACCCAGATCGGCCGCGACGAGCGCGGCAGCATCGATGTCGAAGCCCTGCCCTGCCCTCGAGAACGGCGCGTAGTCGTCGCTCGTGCCGACTCGAAGCGTCGGACGCGGAGCGTCCGCGTGCGCGAGCGAGCCGACGACGCAGAGCAGTGCGACGGCGCAGAGGAAGCGACGCGATCGCATCTACTCGTCCGTGGTGTGCAGCTCGAACCAGTAGAGCGCGGCGATCACGAGCGCGGAGCTGATCCGTCCCGAGCGCGCCTGAGCTCGCAGCTCCGAGCGCGGGATCAGCTCGACCACGGTCTCCTCGGTCTGGCCGTTTCGGATCTCGGCCACGCGCCGCACGCCGCGCGCGACGTAGGTCTCGGTGCGGTTGCCGAACAGGGCGGGGTTGGGATTCACGGTGCCGAGCCGGACGACGTCTCCCGCCAGGTAGCCGGTCTCCTCGAGCAGCTCGCGCGCGGCGGCCTCCGCGCTGTTCTCGCCCGGATCGACGATCCCGCCCGGGATCTCGAGCGTCACGTCGCGTTCGCCGTGCCGGTACTGGCGCACCATCACGATCTCGTCCTGATCGGTGAGCGCGAGGATGTTGACCCAGTCGGCGGCGTCGATCCGATAGAACGGATGGGGCTCGCCCGTCTGCGGCGAACGCGCGAGCGTGCGACTCACCGTGAATACGCGGCAGTCCTGCAGGAGCAGGCTCTCGAGCTCCGCCCAGGGCCTCGGCTTGGACATGAAACGAACATAGCGGGGCGAGGGCGTGGGGACAGACGAGGCCGCTCGGCCGGAATCCGGACGAATCGGAGTCGCTGCCCAGTCTTGGTGCGCGCGTGTTCGAGATCTGGGCAGGGCGCGAAGCGCGGTGGCCGCCCTGCCAGTGCGTGGATCGGCACGGCGCTTGCTCTCCGCCCCGTCGGGGTCGCGAAACCGTCGGAGGGAGCACACCATGGCCGCGTCAAGAAAGTGGGATGTCACGCGAACGATCGCCGCGAGCGCTGCGGGATCTGCCGCCGCGCTGCTCGGCGCGGTCTCGACACATGCCGAGGAAGTCGCCGAGGCGGCGCCCGCGGTCGCGAGCGCGGGCGATACCGCCTGGATCCTCACGGCGACCGCGCTCGTGTTGATGATGACGCTTCCGGGTCTCGCGCTCTTCTACGGCGGGCTCGTGCGCGCGAAGAACGTGCTGAACGTGTTCATGCAGTGCTTCATCGCCGCGGGCGTCGTCGGCGTACTCTGGGTCCTGGTCGGGTACAGCCTGTCGTTCTCGAGCGGCGGCGGCGCCTTCGTCGGGAATTTCGCCAAGGCCGGTCTTTCGGGCATCGATCTCGATTCGGTGATCGGGAACTACGGCACGGATCCCGTTCGTCACATTCCCGAGTACATCTTCGTGATGTTCCAGGGCATGTTCGCGATCATCACTCCGGCGCTGATCCTCGGCGCCGTCGTCGAGCGCATGAAGTTCTCGAGCTTTCTCGTCTTCATCGCGATCTGGCTGCTCCTGGTCTACTGCCCGCTCGCGTACATGGTCTGGGGCGGCGGCTGGATCTTCAACGCGGGCGCGGTCGATTTCGCAGGCGGCCTGGTCGTGCACATGTCGAGCGGGTTCTCCGCGCTCGTCGCCGCGATCATGCTCGGCAAGCGACGGGGCTTCGGCCGCGAGCCCATGCCGCCGCACAGCCTGCCGCTGTGCTTGATCGGTGCGGGACTGCTCTGGGCCGGCTGGTTCGGCTTCAACGCGGGCAGCGCCCTCTCCGCTTCCCCGCTCGCGGCGCTGGCGCTGCTCAACACCAGCACGGCGGCGTCGACGGCGGTCCTGGTCTGGACGGCGATCGAGTGGGCGCACCGCGGCAAGCCGACGGCGCTCGGCTCCGCGACCGCCGCGGTCGCGGGTCTGGTCGCGATCACTCCGGCCTGCGGGAACGTCTCGCCGATGGGCGCGATCGCGATCGGCTTCGGAGTCTCGGTGATCTGTTACTCGGCGGTGACCTTCGTGAAGCCGCTGCTCGGCTACGACGACTCACTCGACGCGTTCGGCGTTCACGGTCTGGGCGGCGCGTGGGGCGCGCTCGCGACGGGCATCTTCGCGACGTCGCTCGGCGGCGGAATCGAGACGAACGCGCAGCAGGTGATGGTCCAGCTGAAGTCGATCGGATTCACGATGCTCTACGCGCCGGTTCTGACGTTCGCGATCCTCTACGTGGTAAAACTCGTGATCGGCCTGCGCGTCGCGGACGAGGAAGAGTACGACGGCCTCGACGTCTCACAGCACAGCGAAAGCGCCTACTCCATGACCTCGGGTTCGAGCATGGGTGGGGCGGCCGCCGCTTCCGCTCTCAGCGCGGAAGGCTACGCTCCATCTGCCCAGACGCGACACGCGTGAACCCGAACGAGAAGACCGAAGGAGTAGCGCCATGAAGATGATCAAGGCCGTGATCAAGCCCTTCAAGCTCGACGAGGTCCGGGATGCGCTGACCAAGATCGGGATCGAAGGCATGACCGTCGCGGAAGTTCGCGGCTTCGGCCGGCAGAAGGGCCACACCGAACTGTACCGGGGGGCGGAGTACGTCGTGGACATGCTTCCGAAGATCGAGATCGAGCTCGTGGTGCCGGATGCGCGCGTCGATCTCGTCGTCGAGACGATCCGCCAGGCGGCGAACACCAGCCGGATCGGCGACGGCAAGATCTTCGTGACTCCGGTGCTCGAGGCGATCCGCATCCGCACCGGAGAACGCGGCGAGGACGCCCTCTAGGACGAGGCCGTTCCCGCGGGCCGGATCGCGAGCTGCGAGGCCGCAAACGCCAGCCCGTAGACGGCGAGAGCGATCAGCCAGATGCCGCGCATGCCGATCGCCATCGATGCGTACTCGAGCAGGCCACCGGCCATGGCGCCGATCAAGTTGATCCCGAGCGGATAGCCCGTGACGGGCTGGCGTTCGAAGAGCCGGCTGAAGCAGACACCCGCGCAGTAGACGGGGAGCCCGATCAGCCCGGCGCAGGCCAGGCCCCGCGCGACCGCGCCGAGCTCGAAGAGCACGGGCAGCGGAAAGGCGTAGTTGAGCGCGATCGAGGCGAAGAGGCCCGTCCACGCCAGGCCGAGCGGTGGCGCGAGCCTGCGTCGCACCGAGTAGTTCGCGACGAAGACCGTTGCCAGGCACGCGGCGAAGACGACGGCGTTCACGAGCCAGGTCGAGCCGAAGAGCAGCGCCAGTCGCACGATCGAGCTCGACTCGATCAACGTGAATCCGACACCGAGCAGCAGGAAGTCCGCGTGCAGCCCGCGAACCGGATGCAGCCGGCGCAGCAGCAGGAAGGCGGCGAGCATCACCGTCGCGACGACCCCCGCGAGCTTCAGGTACACGGGCGCGATCGTCGCGCGCTCGAGGTAGACGAACGGCCAGTCGTCGGTCGATTCGAGCCCGCGACCGTAGCGCTCGAGGATCTCCGTGTGGCCGGTGAACGTGTTCTCGCCCCGGGTCGCGACGATGACGGTATTGAACAGGAAGCTCTCGCGATCGAAGATCATCATCGACTGGTCGCCGAATACGCCGCGAACCGTTGCGAAGATCCGGTCGTAGAGCCACGGCTGGAAGACCGAGTAGTACAGGCCGACCACGCCCCGGTCCGCGAGCAGATGGCGCGCGTCGTCGAGCGCCTCGTGCGTGTACACGTAGTTCTCGAGCCGCAGGTTCGCGGAGCTGCTGAGCAGCACCTGGGAGTCGAGGGTTCCGAAGATGATCAGGTCGAAACGCTCCCGACTCGTGCGAAGGAAGTGCCGCGCGTCGTCGACGACTTCGCGCACGCGCGGGTCGTCGTAGGGACGAGCCGGGTTCTGCTCGCGGCCGAGGGCGAGGATCACCGGATCGATCTCGACGGCGACGACCTCCTCGGCGCGATTCGCCAGCGCGACGTGCACGTCGTTGCCGGTGCCCGCGCCGAGCACGAGAACCTTGCGCGGGTCGCGCCCGTCGTGCATGTCGCGGTAGACGTCGTAGGGCCGTCCGAAGCGCCGCAGCATGACCTCTTGCAGCTTGCGCGCGTCGGGGGCGTCGTCGCTCCAGTCGATCGCGAGCTGGTGAAAGCCCGAGTTCACGTACACGCGCAAGCCCTCGGCGCTCCGCTCGTGCTGCACGTAGTAGTAGGGGCTCCAGGCCGACGCCTGCGGCGACACCGTGAAGTACAGGAACGGAAGGCCGGCCAGCGCGAAGACCGCTCGGCGCACGGCCGTTTGCTCGAAGACGATGGCCCACGCGAATGCGATCGCGATCGGCCAGATCCAGGGCGGCAGCTCGAGCCACGAGCTCAGCGAGAAGACGAGCGTACCGGCGAGGCTGCCCGACAGGTCCCAGCCGTACGCGACCAGTCGCGGGTGCTCGTCCATCGCGCGCGCCAGCGCCTGCCCGAGTGCGATGAACGGGATCGCGGCGAAGACGAAGATCGACGCGGCCGCCGGGAAGAGCGGAAGCTCGAGCGCACGGCCCGCCAGGTCCGGGTACTGCAGGAAGTAGTGCACGCTCGTCGCGTTCTCGTGGATCACGATGCCGCGGCCGAGCAGGATGAATCCGAAGACGAGCATCATGCCGATCGGCAGCGCGGCCGTGAGCGAGCGTTGCCGCTGCAGGATGCAGCCGATGCCCATGCCGGAGAACCCGGCGGTGAACATCAGGTTCGTGAAGTACGAGATCGCGCGGACCTCGGCGGGAACCAGGCGGATGAAGGCGAGCTCAAGAACCAGGATCATCCCCGCGAGCAGCGCGATCCGGCTCGGCCGCGCCGCCGGCGCGGAGCTCAACGCGAACCGCCGGGAACTTCGAGCTGCTGCGCGATCCACGCGCGCAGCTCGGCCTCTCGCGCCGGCGTCTTCTGCAGCGCGAACTCGAGGAGTCGGCGTCCCTCCGCATCCCGGCCGCTCTGGATCGCGACGCGGCCGAGCGCGACGAGCTCGTTGTAACCGACACCGGGCGCGTAGATGTCGGGGAGCGCGCGCCGCGATGCGCGATACGCCTCCTCGAAGCGGCCGAGCTCGACCAGGCAGCCCCAGAGCTGTCCCTCCAAGTACGGCCGCTGCGCGGGACCCCCGGGGTCGTCGCCGAGTCGAGCGATCGCGAACCGATACGCCTCGGCCGCCTCGGCGAAGCGCCTCGCGCGGTACAGCGCGTCCGCCTGCAGCCGGTTCGGTTCGGACCGGTCGGCGTGGGTTCTCTGCAGCTCGGCCGCGCGACGCAGTGCGGTGTCGATGTCGCCGCGCTGGAGCGCGATCACGCCCTCGAAGATCCCCGTGCGACCACCCGTCGGGTGGATCTCGTTCATCCTGCGCAGCTCGGACGCGGCGCGAGCGAGCGTGTTCGGATCGTCGAGCGGTCCGGTCACGTCGAGCGCGAACGGATCGATCTCGCGCAGCCGGTAGCGCTCGACGAGGTCCGGATTCTGCGCGGCGCTGGCGTAGAGCACGCTCGCATCGTCGACGAAGACCGGTGCGTAATCGGGAAAGCCCACGCCGATCGCCGGGAATCCGCGCATCTCCCGCGGCACGACCAGGAACCCCGGCCGGTACGCATCGACGAGCGTCCCGAGCACGACCGGATCCTGGAACGCCTGGTCCGCCGCGAAGATCGCACCGTCGGGAAACAGGAATGGCGTCTGCAGATCGACGAAGATCTTCTGGCGCGGGAAGAGCTCCCACTCCAGATAGCCGCCGTTGTTCGGATGGTTCAGCACGTCGCCGGTGGCGCCGACGTGATCGAGAAACGCGACCGCTCCGTCGGGCAGCGCGCGCTTGCAGACGGGGAATTCGCAGCGCGAGTCGAAGATCTGCACGAGATACCGGAAGGGCAGGCTCGCCAGCAGCACGGCGACGCCGATCGCCAGCCAGCGCGGGACGGCGCCGAGTCCGAGCGACGGCGGGCGGAAGGCCGCGAGCAGCGGCAGCGCGAGCAGTACGAACTCGATCGAGAAGCGCTGCATGCGCAGGAGCAGCACGGCGCCACCCGCGAGCAGAAGCAGGTGCGCGGGGCGCAGCGTCGTCCTTCGCAGGCTCGAGAGCGCCGCCACGCCCGCGAGCAGCAACAAGAGACTGCGAATCGTGGCCTGGGTGACGAGCCACCCGGTCTGAGACAGGACGATGAGCGACCCCGGATCGACCGGCCGCAGCTCCTCGATGTACTGCCCGGCGAACGAGACCGACGTGAACGGCGTCAGCAGCAGCGCGAAGCCGTGCGGCGTCACGAGCACGCAGAGCATCGCGAGCCCGACGGGGATCATCTCGCGTGGCGTCGCCGCGCGGGCCGCGGGCGCCGCGCCGAGCCGGGCGAGGATCCACTCGCCGAGATACGCGCCGAGGATCAAGAGCATCACCGGGTACTCGATCCCGTGCAGGTTCACCCAGAGGATCGCGAGCGGCGGCAGCGCCCGAAGCGCGGTCCGCGACTCGAGCAGGTACAGGAAGACCGCGATCAAGAGGTAGCTCGCCGCGTGCGGGCGGATCGCGAGGTAGCGCTCGAGCACGAAGAGCGCGGCCAGCGTGAAGGCGAAGGCCGCGTACGGCAGCCCTTCCCGCCCGCGGCCGCTGCGCAGGACCCCGAGCACGAACCCGAGCGTTCCGAGCGCGAGCACCGCGCGAAGCCCCACCAGCGCGACCGGTCCGCCGACCCCGTGCGCGCCGTAGAAGCCGAGCTGGCTCAGCCAGTAGTAGTCGAGCCAGGCCGGGCTCGGGCGAAGGAACGAGAAGAACGCGTGCGTCGGGATCGCCCAGTCCGTCGCGATCTGGCGCCCGGCGTTCAGGTGGTACCAGAGGTCGGTATCGACCGCGACGATCGGCCAGCGCGCCGCGCCGACCGCGACCGCCGCGAAGAACGCGGCCAGGTACAGGAGCGTGAGCTCTCGCGCCGAGATCCGGCCGCGGACCAGGTTGCCGAGGGCCGCCCTGAGCTCCACGCCTGTGTTTGCGACCCTGCTCACGATCCGCGGGATGGCTCGTTCCTTCCTGGAGGCGCGCGGGAGGGTAACAGAATACCCCCGTCGGCTTGACAGCCCCGAGCACAGTACCTAGCCAAGGCCCCGCATTTCCATCACAAGGAGAGTGAACGTGAAGGTTCGGCCCCTGCATGACCGGATCCTCGTCCAGCGTCTGGACGCCGAGACGAAGACCGCCGGTGGCATCATCATCCCCGACACCGCCAAGGAAAAGCCCCAGGAGGGCAAGGTCGTGGCCGTGGGAGCCGGGAAGATCGGAGACGACGGCAAGCGCCGGCCGATGGGCGTGAAGACCGGAGACCGGATCCTGTTCAGCAAGTACGGCGGCAGCGACGTCCGGATCGACGGCAATGAACACTTGATCGTTCGCGAGGAAGACGTCCTCGCGATTCTCGAATAGGAGAGCGAATCGATGTCCGCAAAAATGATCTGCTTCGATGAGGAGGCGCGCGCCCGGCTCCTCGAGGGCGTGAACACGATGGCCCAGGCCGTCGCCGTCACCCTCGGTCCCAAGGGCCGCAACGTCATCATCGAGAAGAGCTTCGGCTCGCCGACCGTCACCAAGGACGGCGTCACGGTGGCCAAGGCGATCGAGCTCGAGGGCAAGTACGAGAACATGGGCGCCCAGATGGTGAAGGAGGTCGCGAGCAAGACCTCCGACGTCGCCGGCGACGGAACCACGACGGCGACCGTTCTGGCACAGGCGATCTTCAAGGAAGGCACGAAGATGGTCGCCGCCGGCTCCTCGCCGATGGACCTGAAGCGCGGCATCGACAAGGCCGTCGCGGCGATCGTCGAAGAGCTGAAGAGGATCTCGAAGCCGACGCGCAACTCCGATGAAATCGCCCAGGTCGGCACGATCTCGGCGAACTCGGACGAGTCGATCGGCAAGATCCTGGCCGAGGCGATGGAGAAGGTCGGCAAGGAAGGCGTGATCACGGTCGAGGAAGCGAAGTCGATGACGACCGAGCTCGAGACCGTCGAGGGCATGCAGTTCGATCGCGGCTACCTGTCGCCCTACTTCGTGACCAACCCCGAGCGCATGACCGTCGAGCTCGAGAACCCGCGCATCCTCCTGCACGAGAAGAAGATCTCGAGCATGAAGGATCTTCTTGCCCCTGCTCGAGCAGGTGGCGAAGAGCGGCGAGCAGCTCTTGATCATCGCGGAGGAGATCGAGGGCGAGGCGCTCGCGACGCTCGTCGTGAACAAGCTCCGCGGCACGCTGCACACCGCCGCGGTGAAGGCGCCCGGCTTCGGCGATCGCCGCAAGGCGATGCTCGAGGACATCGCGATCCTGACCGGCGGGCGGCTCGTCGCCGAGGAGCTCGGCGTCAAGCTCGAGAGCCTGACGCTGAAGGATCTCGGCCGCGCGAAGAAGGTCACGATCGACAAGGACACCACGACGATCGTCGGCGGCGCGGGCGCGAAGAAGGACATCGAGGGCCGCTGCAACCAGATGCGCAAGCAGATCGAGGACACCACCTCGGACTACGACAAGGAGAAGCTCCAGGAGCGCCTGGCCAAGCTCGCCGGCGGCGTCGCGATCGTTCGCGTCGGTGCCGCGACCGAGGCCGAGATGAAGGAGAAGAAGGCGCGCGTCGAGGATGCGCTGCACGCCACGCGTGCGGCGATCGAGGAGGGCATCGTGCCGGGCGGCGGCGTCGCGCTCCTGCGCGCGCAGTCCACGCTCGCGAAGGTCGAGCAGGGGATCTCGGACGACCAGCGCGCGGGCGTCGCGATCGTGCGACGCGCGATCGAGGCGCCGCTACGGCGGATCGCCGAGAACGCGGGGCACGAGGGCTCCGTCGTCGTCGAGCGCGTCCGCAACGAGAAGGGCGCGTACGGCTTCAACGCCGCGACCGACGAGTACGACGACCTGATCAAGGCCGGCGTCATCGACCCGACCAAGGTCGTGCGCTGCGCGCTGCAGAACGCGGCGAGCGTCGCGGGCCTGCTTGCTCACCACCGAGGCGATGATCGCCGACAAGCCCGAGAAGAAGAAGGCGCGGCGGCGGCATGCCCGGCGGCATGGGCGGAATGGGCGACATGGACATGTAGGCCGCCGAGGCCTCGCGTTCGCCTGAAACAGAACGGGCCCCGGAGATCGATGTCTCCGGGGCCCGTCGTTTTTCGTCGCGCTCGCGCTACCGGCCCGTGAAGACCGGCGTGCGCTTCTCGACGAAGGCCTGCGCGGCGTCGCGGTGGTCCTGCGTCAGGCCCGTGTGCACGTGGTGCGTGGCCTCCATGTCGAGACACTCCTCGAGCGACGCGCCCGAGAGCGCGCGCCCGATGTTCTCCTTCATGTAGCGGTAGGCGATCGTCGCTCCGCTCGCGATGCGCGTTGCGAGCGCGCGCGTCTCGCTCTCGAGCGCGGCGTCGGCGACGACCCGGTTCACCAGGCCCAGACGCTCGGCCTCCTTCGCGTCGACTCGATCCGACAGGTAATAGAGCTCGCGCGCCTTCGCCGCGCCGATCAGCTGGGTCATGAAGAACGTGCCGCCGTAGTCGCCGCTGAAGCCGACCTTCGCGAACGCCGTCGTCAGGATCGCGCTCTCGGCGGCCACGCGAAGGTCACACGCGAGCGCGAGTGACAAGCCGGCGCCCGCAGCCGCGCCGGGAAGCGCGGCGATCACGGGTTTGGGCATGCGCCAGATCCGGCCCGCGGTCTCGCGCTGGCTGAGTCGCTGGCGATGGATGCGCTCGTCGAGCGTGAGCGAGCCGCCCGCGGCGCGGGCACCCCGAGGCGGCGGCCATTCCCTTCACGTCCCCGCCCGCGCAGAACGCGCCGCCGGCGCCGGTCAGCACGACGCACGCGACGTCGGTCGCGGACTCGGCCTCGCGAAGCGCGAGCGCGAGTCCCGCGAGCATCTCGTCGGAGAGCGCGTTGCGCCGCTCCGGCCGGTTCATGGTGAGGACCGCGACGCGGTCCTCGATTCGCGCGAGCAGATGCTCCGTTCCCGTCTCGATCGTCCGTCCCTGGGCCATCCCGCCTCCTTGCGTGCGGCCCATTCTACGCCGATCGACTACGAGAGGCCGATCAGGTGCAGGACGTACAGCCCGTGCAGGAGCAGGAAGCCACCCATCATCAGAGCGAACGCGACGTTCTCGAAGGTGCTCATGTCGTCTCCTCGATCTACGTTTCGAAGACGACTCGAATTTCGCGCCGACGCGGCGACGCGGCTGTGAAGGACTTCACCCCGCGATGCGGATTTCCCTAGTCGAGCCCTCGCCCGTCGAAGCTCGCGAGCCGTCGCCCGTCGGCGTCGTAGAGCTCGAGCGATCCCGCGACGATCGCCCAGCTTCGACGTCGCCCCGAGCGCCGCGGCCAGCGCGATCTCGACGTCCGATCCGACCTCGCACGCCATGCGGGTCGACGCGATCAGCCCGAACTCGATCTCGTCCCCGCGAAGCTCGTAGCCGCACGTGATCCGATTGCAGCCGTCCGATCCCGTCACGCGGCCCGGCACCGTGCCGAACTCGAGCCACGGCTCGGACTGCGTCCTCGAGACCGGCGCGCGATCCTCGCCGAGGCTCGAAAGCGTCCAGTGCGCGCCCTCGGGCGAGACCGGAGTGAAGCCGATGCCGGCGACCGCACACGCGAGCGAGAGCGCGCAAAGCGCGATCGCCGCAGATCCGCGCAGAGCATCCACTTTCATCGTCGGCTCCTCCCGTCGTCGATCCTCATTCCGAAAGGGTAGCCGCGTCGGCCGGTCCGTGGGGGCAGCTCCCGCGGATCCACTGCCGTAGAATCGCTCGCAGATGGTGACCTCGTGCTGAAGCGTGCGGCTCGTCTCGTCGCGGCCGTCTTCGCGCTCGTCCTCGCGATCGTCGTCGTCGTGCTCTTCGTCTGGCCGCGCCCGCACGACACGACCGACGCGCGCATCTTCGCCGGCGATGCCGCCGACGTCGATCACTGCGCCCTGCCCCTCCTGGACGGACACGGCGTGCGCGCCGACGACATCCCGAAGGCGTTCACGCCCGGTTGCGGCTACGAGCGATTTCCACGGCCGGTGCTCGCGGACTGCCGCGAGCCGCTCGCGCCCGGCGTCGTCGACATTCGCGGCCTGTGGCTGGCCGTAGGTGGACCCCTCCCCGGCCACGTCGAACGCATCGAGCAGTGCGGCGACCGCACGATCGTGACCGCGGGCGGCGTGATCCACGACTTCCGCACCGACGGCACGCTCGCGCGGGGCTCGCGCGACGTGGAGCCGCCGTTCTGCGTCAACACCTGGGTGTCGATCGAGTGGGTCGACGGGGTCCTCCGCTTCCACCCCTTCGGTCTCCCGTACACGATCGTGACCCGACGCCGCGACGGCGACGAGCTCGTCTGGACCTACCCGCGCTTCCCCGGCGAGATCCGCATGAAGCCGATCTGCCGCGTGCCGGAGCGGCTGCTCTAGTCCGCGATCCCCGGTGAGAAGATGGGGAATACGTGTAGCCATGAAGCGATTTCACCAGAACCTGGGATTGGGGCTCGGCCTCGCGCTGGGCGCGGTGGCGCTGACGGTGTTGCTCTGGCCCGAGCAGGAGGCTCTGCACGCTCGCGGTCCGATGAACACCGGCCACGAGGATCTCCGCTGCGAGCACTGCCACGTGCCGGGGCGGGGCACGTTGCGCCAGCAACTTCAGGCCAACGCGCGTCACCTGCTGGGCCTGCGCGAGACCGCCGCCGACTTCGGGCTGCAGCGCGTCGCAAAGGAGCGGTGCCTCGCCTGTCACGAACGTCCCGACGACCGGCATCCGGTTTTCCGGTTCACCGAGCCGCGTTTCGAGGCGGCGCGTCGCGCACTCCAACCCGAATCCTGCGTATCCTGTCATCGGGAACACCAGGGCATGCGCACGACCGTAGCGACTACCGACTTCTGCCAGCATTGCCACGAAGAGACCCGCCTGAAGAACGATCCGATCGACCTATCTCACGAGTCTCTCGTCGCCTCCGAGAGGTGGGACACCTGCCTGGGCTGTCATGACTTCCACGGAAATCACCTGATGGAGACTCGACAGACGATCGACGACGTCATTCCTCCGGGACGCATCCTCGAGTATTTCCGTGGCGGCGATTCGCCTTACTCGACCGAGAAGCGATACGAGGCGCGCAAGGAGCCGGTGCAGTGAAGGCTGGGGGATTCGTCGTCACGTCGCTCGGATTGTGTGCGCTGATCGTGTACCTGTTCGCGAGCGCACCGCCCCCGCTTCCGGAACGGGTCGGCCCGGACGCGCGCATCGCGGTCGAGCGGATCTTCGAGCTGGCGGAGCACGAGAATGACGCCGTGCGCAGCCTGTGGACCCAGGAGATCGTCGGCGCGGGACAGAAGGTCGGACTGAGGTTCAGCGAGGACTGGCGCGAGCGCGGTGAGGACGCCGGACCGCTGCCGGCGCTCTTCCTGCGCGAGACGGCACGGAATCTGGAGCGAGATCCGGTTCGGCTCAGCCTGTTCCTCGGCTCGGACTCGCCCATCAATCCGGCCAACGGGTTCCAGGGCCTGCAGCAGGAAGCGTTCGCCCGGATTCGCGAGACGGGCGCACCGCAGTTCTTCCAGATGCCAGATACGGAGCTTCACACGGCGATGTTTCCCGACGAGGCGATCGCCGAGCCCTGCGTGACGTGCCACAACGAGCACAAAGACAGTCCCCGGAGTGACTGGAAGCTGCACGACGTGATGGGTGCGACGACCTGGTCACATCCGGACGCGCGGTTGACCGCCGACGAGATGCTCGACGTGCTCGTCGCGCTGCGCAAGGCGTTTCGCGACTCCTACCAGGGGTACGTCGACAAGGCGGAGACGTTCGAGTCGCCACCGGAGATCGGTGCGCGCTGGCCGCGGGACGGCCGTTACCTGCCGTCCGCCGACGTGTTCATGGACGAACTCGGCGTGCGGACGGCGCGCGGGACCGTCGCTGCCCTGCTGCAGGCCGCCGATGAGGCGACGCCAGCCGCGGGGACCCCGGCCAAGTAGGTGCGTCGGAGAATGAGCGCGACGCAGCTGCCCCGACATCGAATCGGACCCGGCCCCGCCGGGCTGGCGCCGAGTTCCCGAAGTCGAGACCGCCGCGATGCTGGCCGGCCTGGCGCTGGTGATGGCGTTCGCCGTCCAGGAGATCTGGGACTGGCGCTTCGCCTGGCTCTCCGCGCTGCAGGAGGGCGAGCTCTACAAGCGACTCACCGGCCTCGCCCTGGTCGTGTTCCTCGCGATGCAGTGGCGGCTATCGGCGGCGCGGATGAGCGGTGCCACGCAGCCGGCGCGCCGATTGCTCGCTTCTCATCGCAACTTCGGCGCCCTGGCCCCCCTGCTCTTCTACGTGCACGCGGAAAGCCTTGGGCATGCCTACATCAAAGCGATGAGCCTCGCGTTCTTCGCGCTCGTGTCGCTGGGGCTCCTGTACCGACCCACCGTCGGGCTCAAACGCCGCTGGCTGACCGCCTCCTGGCTGGTGGTCCACGTGGGGCTCGCGGCGATGCTGGTCTTCCTCGTCGGCTACCACGCCTTCAACGCGTTCTATTACGAGTAGCGGAGTCCGGTCCGAGAACTGCCACGCACGTCGGTCGTTTCGGGGCGGCCGGATT
>CAVPHD010000010.1:0-133241 GCA_963704165.1 uncultured delta proteobacterium
CGTCACGGGCGTGCTCGACTGGGAGGCGCGTTCTTCGGGCTTGCCGGTCTCGCAGATCGCCGACAACAAGGCGGACATGGCAGCGGAGATGCACGGCGCGATCGCGGTCCTGGCCGCGCTCGTGCGACGCGGAGCGAGCGGCCGTGGCGAGCGGCTCGAGGTGCCGCTCTTCGATGCGCTGCTCGCGACCTACAGCGAGACCGCCTACGCGCTCCTGCCCGAACCCGAGCCGCGGGAGGAGTCGCGCCTCTTCGACGCCGGCGCGAACGGTTTCGTCGTGATCGCGGGTACGCCGCAGAACGCCTGGATGCGATTTCGCACGCAGCTCTCCGCGCCCGACCCGCGCCGCCCGATGCCGACGTACCCACCAAGGCGCGCCTTCGACACGCCGCGATCGAGGACTGGATGCGCTCCAGCGAAGTCCGAGCGCGATCGAGGAGCAGGTCGAGCGACGCCGGGCTCTGCCGTCGGTCTCGTCGTGACGCTGCCCGACGCGCTGCACGGTCCGATCGCGCGCGAGCGAGGCCTGCTCGTCACCGTCGACGACGGCCGCGGCGGGGTCCGCGAGGTCGTTCGCGCACCTTGGTACTTCGATGGCGAAACCTGCCCGATCCGCCGCCCGGCCCCGAAGCGCGGCCAGCACAACGCCGAGGTCCTTCGCGAGCTGCTCGATCTCGACACCGAGCGGATTCGCGAGCTCGAACGCGCGGGTGTGCTCGTCTCTTCGCATGCGACGTCCCAGTAGACCTATCCCCCGGGAGGGGATAGGCTGCCCGCATGGCCAACCCACGACGCAAGTCGAAGCCCCCACCCCGCCACCGCTCCCACAAGGCGGTCGTCGACCGGCTGAAGCGCGCCGAGGGTCACGTCCGGAACGTCATCTCGATGATCGAGTCCGGCCGCGAATGCGTCGACGTCGCGCAGCAGCTTCACGCGGTGATCCGCGCGCTCGAGAGCGCGAAGACCACGTTGATCCACGATCACGTCGATCACTGCCTCGAGGCGGCGGTCGGACCAAGGACGGCGCAGCGAGCGCGCGGTGATCGAGCAGTTCAAGTCGATCACGCGGTACCTGTAGGAGCCCCGATGCGCGGCCACGCCCACGATGGCGAGCACGGACACACGCACTTCGTCGCCGATCCCGTGGCGGTCTCGACCGCGCGCGGCATGCGCGCGATCGCGTGGTCCTTCGCGCTGCTCGCGCTGACCGCGCTCGTCCAGCTCGCGGTCGTCTTCTTCTCCGGCAGCGTGGCGCTGTTCGCCGATGCGATCCACAACGTGGGCGACGCCGCGACGGCGCTCCCGCTCTGGGTCGCGTTCAGCTTCGCCCGCCGCGCGCCGAGCGCGCGCTTCACGTTCGGACTCGGGCGGGTCGAGGACCTCGCCGGCGTCGCGATCGTGGGCGTGATCCTGTCGAGCGCGCTGCTCGGCGGGCTGGCAGGCGCTCGAGCGCCTGCAGAACCCGCAGCCGATCGCCCAGCTCGGCGCGGTCGCGGCGGCCGGAGCGATCGGCTTTCTCGGCAACGAAGCCGTCGCGCTGCTGCGCATCCGCGTCGGGCGCGCGATCCACAGCGCCGCCCTGGTCGCGGACGGCTACCACGCGCGCAGCGACGCGCTCACGAGCCTCGCGGTGGTCGCGGGCGCGGCGGGCGTGTGGCTCGGCTTTCCCCAGGCCGACCCGCTCGCCGGGATCGGCATCACGCTCCTGATCCTGGTGATCGTCTGGCACTCGGGCGCGCGGTCTTCACGCGTCTGCTCGACGGCGTCGATCCCGGGATCGTCGGACGAGATCCGCCACGTCGACGAGGCAGATCCCCGAGATCCGCTCGGTCTCGGCGACCGCGCGCGCTGGCTCGGCCACCGACTCGTCGCCGAGATCGATCTCGTGATCGATCCGGAGCTTTCGATCGAACGCGGCGAGGAGATCGCGGAACGCCTTCGCGAACACGTCGGCGCGCACGTGCCTGGACTCGGATCACTGCGGGTGACGTTTGCGGGACACGAGCCCAAGGTGCCCGAAGCTCGCGCGCCGCTGACGACGGGCCACACGATTCGCTGGGCGCGGTTCTACGACGTTCTCGTCGCGGCGCTGACGCTCGGACGGGAAGGCGCGCTTCGCGAAGAGGCGCTCGACCTCGCGGAGATCGCCGAGGGCGAGACCGTTCTCGATGCGGGCTGCGGCACCGGCACCTTCGCGATCGCGGCGAAGCGGCGAGTCGGCCGCTCGGGGACCGTTCACGGGATCGACGCTTCGCAAGAGATGATCGCGCGCGCGCGAGAGAAGGCGGACGACGCGCAGGTCGAGGTTCACCTCGAGACCGCAGCGCTCGAGGCCCTGCCGTATCCCGACGCGCACTTCGACGTGGTGACGACGACGCTGGTGCTTCACCACCTTCCGGTGGAGCTGCGTCGGCGTTGCCTCTCCGAGCTCGCACCGCGTGCTCCGACCCGACGGACGATTGCTCGCGATCGACCTCGGCCGCACCGGTGCACGCGGCGAAACGCTGACGCCGATCGCCCTCCTCCATGCCACCGCGCACTTCGACGTCGCCGACACGCTTCCCGAACTGCGCGCGGCCGGCTTCGAATCCGTCGAAGCCGGCGCCACCCGCTTTCGCGGACTGGGCTTCGTGCGCGCGCGCTAGCGCGCCGACTCGAGCTCTTGCGAGCGATTCGCGTGCGATCCGCGCGTAGGCCGATTCCGGTGGCTCGAGCCGGACCACCTCGGAGAAGACCGCGCGCGCCTCGTCGACCCGGCCGAGCATCGCGAGCGCGCTCCCGCGATTCAGGCGTGCGGTCGGGTGCGCGGGCGCGAGCACGAGTGCGCGCTCGAGGTGGACGAGCGCCTCCGCCGGCGCACCGGACTGCAAGAGCCCCGCGCCGAGATTCGCCTCGAAGCTCGCATCGTCGGGTCGCTCGGAGAGCGCGCTGCGGTAGTGCTCGATCGCTTCGGCGCTGCGCTGGCGCGCGACGAATGCGTTTCCGAGGTCGTTGTGCGCATCGGCGTGCCGCGGGTCGAGCGCGAGCGCGCGCTCGTAGGCGGCCATCGCCTCGTCGAGGCGTCCGAGCGAGCTGAGCGCGAGCCCGCGACTCGACGTGCGCATCCGCGATGCTCCGGGTCGGCCGCGATCACAGCGTCACAGAGCGCGAGCGCGCGCGCCGGCTCGCCCGTCTCTCGCAGCGCGTCGGCGAGGCGCACGCGGGCTTGGGGGAAGTCCGGCCGCGACGCGACCGCGCGCTCGAGCTCGGGCAGAGCCTGTCGCGGGAAGCCGCGTTCGAGCAACTCGCTCCCGACGCTGAAGTGCGTCACCGCGATGTCCGACGTCGCAGCCAGCGGCCAGTTCACGAAGATCGCGACCGGAATCCCGACGGCGGCGAGCTCGAGACCCGAGCCTCCGTGCGCGCAGCGAGTCGACGAACGCCCAGACGCCCGAGGCAGCGAAGAGCATCAGCACCGGCACGAGCGTGAAGCGGTAACGCGCAAAGACGAAGAAGAGCGCCACGCTCGCGGCCAGGAGCAAGGCCCACGACCAGAGCACCCAGAGTCGGCGGACGTCGCTTCGCGTCGCGACGACGCCGATCGCCGCGAGCGGCGCGAGCACGCCGAAGCCGAGGATCCACTGCAGCGCGCCCAGGAGGGGTGATTGCTCCGCGTACGCCCCGATGCCTTCGGTATCCGGGAGCTCGCGCGCGTTCCAGACCATCGCCCACTTGCGCGCGAGCAGACGCCGACCACTCGCCCGGCCGCTCGCGCGCGAATGCGAGCGCGCGATTCGCGCCAGTAGTCCGAGACCTCTGCGGGCGACAGGCTGCGGCCACTGGCCTGCTCGGCCAGCGCGCGCGCATCGTCGCGCTCGAAACGCGCGCTGCCACGCCCCGGTCGGAGCGGCTCGTAGCGACCGGACGCTCCCGGGTGATTTCCGATCCACAGGTTCGGACCGAGTTGCGACGTCGTGAGAAGAAGGCTCCCGCCGATCGCCTGATTGCGCAGACCCACGGGGAGCAGCGGCAGCGCGAGCCCGAGCACGAGCAGGCCGAGCGCCAGCACCCGGCGCGAGGCCGCGCGGGGCGGGCCGCTCGAGGCGACGAAGATCGCCGCGAGCGGAACGAGCACGAGCGCGTTCTCGCGCACGAGAGCCAGAAGCCCGAGCGCGACTCCCGAAGCGAATGCCGCAAGCGGGCGATCCCGGTCGACCAGCCGCGCAAACGTCGAGCAGGACGATCGAAGCGAAGAAGCCGTCGAGCGCGGCCTTCTGGATCAGCCCGTCGAAGTAGATCGCGGGCGGGTAGAGAGCGAGACCGATGCCGGCGACGATTCCCGTCCGACGGTCGAAGAACGCGGCGCCCGCGGCGGCGAGCACCGCGCACGAGCACGACCCGAGTCCCGCCTGAACGAGCCGCACGGCCCATGGCCCGTCACCGAAGAACGTCGTCAGCATGCCGAGGAAGTACGGGTAGAGCGGCGCCTGGTAGAAGACCTCGCGGCCCAGCCAGTCTCCAGCTGCGAGCGAGCGCGCCCAGGCCAGGTACGCCACCGCGTCACCCACGGGGGTGGTGAAGAGCACCGAATCGTGCCAGCTCCACAGATACGCGAGCCGGAGGGCGAGCGCGAACGCGAAGATCCCCCCGTAGGGCGCGAGCGCGCGGAGACGACTCGAGATCGGCATGGCGCGCTCAGGATAAGCCGGAGGATTCGCTGTGCTACGCTCCGCGAACGGCCATGAGCGAGCCTGCCCCCGCGACCGAATTGCCGCTGCTCAGCGACTTCCGCGATCGCCCGCTGCGCGATCTGCGCATCTCGGTCACCGACCGCTGCAATTTCCGCTGCCCGTACTGCATGCCGGCCGAGATCTTCGGCGACCGCTACGAGTTCCTGCCCAAGCCGGAGATCCTGCTCGTTCGAGGAGATCGAGCGGCTCACCCGCATCTTCATCGCGCTGGGCGTGCGCAAGCTGCGCATCACCGGCGGCGAGCCGCTGGTGCGCGCGCAGCTTCCCGAGCTGGTCCGACGGCTCGCGACGCTCGACGGCGCGGAGGATCTCGCGCTCACGACCAACGGCTATCTGCTCGAGGATCAGGCGGAGCCGCTCGGGAAGGCCGGTCTGCGCCGCGTGACCGTGAGCCTCGACAGCCTCGACGAGAAGATCTTCGCCCGAATGAACGGCGGGCTTGCCGCTCGACCGCGTGCTCGCGCGGGATCGAGGCGGCCGAGCGTGCCGGACTCGCGCCGATCAAGCTCAACTGCGTCGTGCAGCGCGGCGTGAACGAGGACTCGCTGGTCGATCTCGTGCGCCGGTTTCGCGGCACCGGTCACGTGGTCCGCTTCATCGAGTTCATGGACGTCGGCACGCTGAATCGCTGGGACCTGTCGCAGGTCGTTACCGCGGCCGAGATCCTCGACCGGATCGCCGCCGAGTTCCCGCTCGTTCCGCTCGAGCCGAACTACCGCGGCGAGGTCGCGAAGCGCTATCGGTTCGCGGATGGAAGCGGCGAGATCGGAATCGTCTCCTCGGTCACGCAGCCGTTCTGCGGCGACTGCACGCGCGCGCGACTCTCGGCCGACGGGCGGCTCGTCACGTGTCTGTTCGCCGCGAGCGGCACGGACCTGAAGTCACCGCTGCGCGCGGGCGCGAGCGACGCCGATCTCGCGCAGATCATCGGGCGCGTGTGGGGTGGCCGAAGCGACCGCTACTCCGAGGAGCGCGCGGAGCCGACGCGCGGCCGCGCGAGGATCCAGATGTACCAGATCGGCGGCTGAGCGCGCCGAGGTGGATTCGCGAGTTCTCGAGGTGGCGCGTGCGCTGGCGAAGGCGGGCGGTCGCGCGCTTCTCGTCGGCGGCTACGTGCGGGACCGGGCGCGTGGACTCGAGGCGCCCGAGCTCGACATGGAAATCTACGGCCTCGACCTGCCCGTGCTCGAGCGTCTGCTCGCACGCTTCGGTGAGGTGATCACGATCGGCCGCGCCTTCGGCGTGCTGCAGGTGAAGGGTCTTCCGGTGGATTTCGCGCTGCCGCGGCTCGACTCGAAGACCGGCGCCGGCCACAAGGGCTTCGACGTGCGCTGCGATCCCGGGCTCGACTTCGCCACCGCCGCGCGAAGGCGTGACCTCACGATCAACAGCATGGGACTCGATCCGCTCACGGGCGAGCTGCTCGACCCGCACGGCGGCACGCGTGACCTCGAGCGAGGCGTGCTGCGTGCGACCGATCCCGCGCACTTCCCCGACGATCCGCTCCGCGGCCTGCGCGTGGCTCAGTTCGCCGCCCGCTTCGAGATGCATCCCGACGACGAGCTGCTGCGACTCTGCGCCGGACTCGACCTCGCCGAGCTGTCGGCCGAACGCGTGTTCGGGGAGTGGCGGAAGCTGCTGCTCAAGGGCGTGAAGCCGTCGCTCGGCACCGAGATCCTGCGGGGCACCGGTCTCTTGCGGTTCTTCCCGGAGCTCGACGGGCTCGTCGGTGTGCCGCAGGACCCGGACTGGCACCCCGAGGGCGACTGCTGGGTGCACAACCAGATGGTCATCGACGAGGCCGCGACGCTCTGCGACGGCGGAGCCGACGACGAGGCGCTGATGTTCGGCGCGCTGCTTCACGACGTGGGTAAGCCGGCCACGACCGCGACCACCGACGGCCGCGTGCGTTCGCCGAACCACGACGTGCGCGGGGTCGAGATCGCCGCGGAGTTCCTCGCGCGCATGCGCGCCCCGAACGAGCTCGTCGTGCGCGTCGGCGCGCTGGTCGAGCATCACCTCGCACCCGCGCTCTTCGTGAAGAACTCCGCGAGCGCGAAGGGCTATCGCAGGCTCGCCCGCAAGCTCGGTGCGTCGTCGGTGACCGCCGAGCTGCTCGCACGCGTGGCGCGCGCCGACCACTTCGGGCGCACGACGGAAGAGGCGCTCCTGCGGGCCTTCCCTGCGGGCGACGAGTTCCTCGCGAAGATGCGCGAGCTCGAGATCGAGAAGTCCCCGCCACGCGACATCGTGCTCGGCCGACATCTGATCGCGCGCGGCATGAACCCGGGCCGCGAGTTCGGGGCGATCCTCGAACGTTGCCGCGAGCTGCAGGACGAGACCGGCTGGACCGACCCCGAGCGGATCCTCACGGCGGTGCTCGACGCGCCGCGAACCTAGCGCGCTAGATCCGTCCCTGGCTCTCGAGCAGGCGCACGAGGCGATCGACGCAGGCTTCCACGTCGAGCTCGTGCGTCGGCAGCACCAGATCGGGTGTGGTCGGCGCTTCGTAAGGGGCCGTGACGCCGGGGAAGAGCGGGATCTCGCCGGAATCGGCGCGCGCGTACATCCCGCCGGTCTCGCGCGTGCGGCAGACTTCGAGCGGTGCCGACAGGTGGACCTCGAGAAACTGCTCCGCGCCGATCGTCTCGCGAACGAGCTCGCGCACGCCCTCGCTCGGCGCGAGAAACGCGCAGATGCAGATCAGGCCGGATTGGTTCGCGACGCGCGCGAGCTCCGCGGCGCGTCGCAGGTTCTCCGAGCGCTCGACCGAACTGAAGCCGAGGTCGCGGCTGATCCCGAGCCGCATGTTCTCGCCGTCGAGCACCATCACCATGCGACCCGCGTCGAAGAGCCGCCGCTCGAGCGCATAGGCGAGGGTGGTCTTGCCCGCGCCCGTGAGGCCGGTGAGGAGCAGCGTCGTCGGCTTCTGCCCGAGTCGCTCCGCGCGCTCCTGGCTCGAGACCGGGCTCGTCTGCCGCCGCAGCAGGTCGCTCGCCGGCTCGGCCTCCCAGAACGAACGCCCGCGCTCCGGTCCCGACTGCCGCTGCAGGATCATGCCGGCGCCGACGGTCCCGTTCGTGATGCGGTCGATCAGGATGAACGCACCGGTCGCGCGATTGCGCGCGTACGCGTCGAACGGGATCGCGCGCGCGAGCGAGATCTGGCAACGGCCGACCTCGTTCAGCCGCAGCGACGTCGTCGGCTTCTGCTCGAGGGTGTTCACGTCCACGGCGTAGTGCAGCCGGGCGACCGATCCGCTCACCAGGCTGTGCGTGTGCTTGAAGAAGTACTGGCGATCGACGGCGAGCGGCTCCTCGGCCATCCACACGAGCATGGCCTCGAAGTCGCGCTCGATCCGCGGCAGGTTTCCCGGACGCACGAGCATGTCGCCACGCGACACGTCGATCTCGTCCTCGAGCGTGACGTTGATCGCCATCGGCGGCACCGCTTCGTCGAGATCGCCGTCGAAGGTCACGATCCGCTTCACACGGCTCGTCGTTCCGGCCGGCACGACGAGGATCTCGTCGCCCGGGTGAAGCGTTCCGGACGCGAGCGTTCCCGCGTAGCCGCGGAAATCCAGATTCGGCCGGCTCACGTATTGCACCGGGAAGCGCAGGTCTGCGAGATTCCGGTCCGCGCCCACACGCACGTTCTCGAGGTACGCGAGCAGCGGTCCGCCCTGCCACCACGGCATGTTCGCGCTCGGCTCGACGACGTTGTCGCCCTTGAGCGCCGAAATCGGCAGGAAGTGGATGTCGGGGATGTCGAGGCGTGCGGCGAACGTCTCGTAGTCGGCGCGGATCCGCTCGAAGACCTCGGCCGAGAACTCGACCAGGTCCATCTTGTTCACCGCCACGACGACGTGGCGCAGGCCGAGGAGCGCGACGATGAAGCTGTGCCGGCGGGTCTGCTGCAGCACGCCCTTTCGCGCGTCGATCAGGATCACCGCCAGATCGCAGTTCGAGGCGCCGGTCGCCATGTTCCGCGTGTACTGCTCGTGGCCCGGACAGTCCGCGATGATGAACTTGCGCTTCTCGGTCGAGAAGTACCGGTACGCCACGTCGATCGTGATGCCCTGCTCGCGCTCGGCCTTGAGCCCGTCCATCAGCAGCGCCAGATCGATCTCGCCGCCGGTCGTGCCCTCCTTCTTGGAGTCGCGCGCGACCGCAGCCAGCTGATCTTCGTACACGAGCTTGGTGTCGTGCAGGAGTCGGCCGATCAGCGTGCTCTTGCCGTCGTCGACGCTGCCACAGGTGAGCAGGCGCAGCAGCTCCTTTCTCTCGTGGCGGTCGAGGTAGGCCTCGACCTCGCCGGGCGCGAGGGAGCGGTCGAACATCGGTTAGAAGTACCCCTCGCGCTTCTTGCGCTCCATCGAGGCCTCCTCGTCGTGGTCGATCATGCGGCCCTGCCGCTCCGAGACACGCGCGAGCAGCATCTCTCCGATCACGTCGGTCAGCGTCGCGGCGTCGGATTCGATCGCGCCCGAGAGCGGGTAGCAGCCGAGGGTGCGGAACCGCACCGTGCGCGTGACCGGCATCTCGCCGGGAAGCAACCGAAAGCGCTCGTCGTCGACCATGATGATGTTTCCGTCGCGCAGGACGGTCGGGCGCGGCGCCGCGAGGTAGAGCGGCACGACGGGGATCTGCTCCCGGTGGATGTAGAGCCAGGTGTCGAGCTCGGTCCAGTTCGAGAGCGGGAAGACCCGGATCGACTCACCTTTGTGTACCCGGCCGTTGTACAGGTTCCAGAGCTCCGGTCGCTGGTTCTTCGGGTCCCACTGATGGTTGCGATCACGGAACGAGTAGACGCGCTCCTTCGCGCGGGACTTCTCCTCGTCGCGGCGGGCGCCGCCGAAGGCGGCGTCGAAGCCCCACTTCTCGAGCGCCTGAATCAGCGCGTGGGTCTTCATGATGGTCGTGTACACGTTCGAGCCGTAGTCGAACGGGTTCACGCCCTTCGCCTTCGCTTCCTCGTTCGTGTGGACCAGCAGCTCGAAGCCGTTCTCGCGGCAGTAGCGCTCGCGGAACTCGTACATCGCACGGAACTTCCAGGTCGTGTCGACGTGCAGAAGCGGGAACGGCACCCGCCCGGGGTGGAACGCCTTGCGCGCCAGGTGCGCGAGCACCGTGGAGTCCTTCCCGATCGAATACAGCATCACGGGATTGCGGAACTCGGCCGCAACCTCGCGGATGATGTGGATCGACTCCGCTTCGAGGGCCTGGAGGTGACTCAGCGTGGGTGTGGGCATGGGCCAAGCGCCCGGCAGGCCAGCGCGGCCGAGCCAAAGGGGATGGAGCACGAGACCGGACTCGAACCGGCGACAACCACGTTGGCAACGTGGAGCTCTACCAACTGAGCTACTCGTGCTCGAGAGCCGACTGTATGCGCCGGCGGCTCCCGACCGTCAAGGGCGGGGGTGCCGCCGGACGTACAGGGCGAAGTATTCGTATCCGGACCAGACCGTGATGCCCGTGGCGATGATCAGCAAGACCAGGCCGAGCTCCTGTACCGGCAGCCCGATCAGCGGGAAGTGCACGAGCAGCGCGGTGAGCGCGGCGATCTGGAAGCCCGTCTTCCACTTCCCGAGCGGGGACGCGCCCATCAGGATGCCATCGGCGCTCATCATGGCACGCAGGGCCGTCACGGCGAACTCGCGGCCGAGGATCGCGATCACGAGCGGCAGCGCCCAGCTCGGGATCCGCCCGACGGCGACCAGCATGACGAACGCGGTCATGACCAGGAACTTGTCCGCGAGCGGGTCGAGCAGCTTTCCGATTCGGCTCTCGGTGCCGTGACGACGCGCCAGGTACCCGTCGAGCAGATCGGTCAGCGAGATGGCGAGGAATCCGAACCCGATGATCATGCTCCAGCTCGGCCCCTCGAACCAAGGCAGCAGGAGCAGAAGTGGCGTCAGCCCGATCCGCAGCAGCGTGATCGTGTTCGGCAGGTTCCAGAAGTTCTCGCTCACGTCTCCGACCGCGCGCGGCGCGCTATCTGCGGAAGTCAGCATGGTACTTCTTGTACAGGCGCAGCACCCGCTCGACGTAGGTCCGGGTCTCGTCGTACGGCGGCACGCCCCCGTGACGCGTCACCGCCTCGGGACCGGCGTTGTACGCGGCAACAGCGAGTGGAAGTTGGCCGGGAAAGCGTTCGATCATCTTGCCCAAGTAGCGCGTCCCCCCGTCGATGTTCTGCCACGGGTCGAGCGCGTCTGCCACCCCGAGGTCACGCGCGGTCCCCGGCATGAGCTGCATCAGCCCCTGCGCGCCTTTGCGCGAAACGGCATACGGATCGAAGCCGGATTCGGCGGCGATCACCGCCTTCACCAGCGCCGGCGACACGCCGTGCTGGCGCGAGGCCCGCTGGATGGCCGGGTCGTAGGCGAGCGCCCGCCGGCCCGGGGCCCGCGGCGAATACGAGGCCGCGCGGAGCGCGTAATCGCTCTTGGGCTGGTAGCGGGAGAAGCCCTCGTGCGAAGGAGTATCCGAGAAGTAGGTGCGACCGTATTCGTCCTTGTAGACGAAGATCTGCGCATCGGCTGCGCGCGCGAGCGCGAGGGTGAGCACGGCGGCCAGAAGCCAGCCCAGTGCAGACGCGCGCATCGCGGCTCGATACATTCTCGCCCCCGAAGCCTCCCGTGTGACGCGAGGTTCGCTCCCCGTCCATCGGCCTGAGGCCTGGCGCGGTGTAGCGGCGCTGGCCCTGCGGGAGGGCCGAGGTCTAGACTGCCCGCGTGGCGCGAGAGACCGACTTCCTCGTGATCGGCAGCGGAATCGCGGGTCTCTCCTTCGCGTTGCGCGCAGCCGAGTTCGGATCCGTGACGGTGGTGACGAAAAAGGGCACCGCCGAATCGGCAACGAACTACGCGCAGGGCGGAATCGCGGCCGTCCTGGCGAACGAGGACTCGTTCGCGGACCACGTCCGCGACACGCTGGTCGCGGGCGCGGGTCTCTGCCGGGAGGAGGCGGTGCGGTTCGTCGTCGAGCAAGGGCCCGACGCGGTGCGGAGCCTGATGGACCTCGGCGTTCGATTCGACGCGAGCACGGAAGGGCCCGGCTTCGACCTCGGCCGCGAGGGCGGGCACTCGCGGAGGCGCGTGCTCCACGCCGCCGACTTCACCGGGCAGGAGATCGAACGCGTGCTCGTCGAGCGCTGCGAGGCGAATCCCCGAATCGAGGTGCTGGCGAATCGGATCAGCATCGATCTCGTGACGACCCGAAAACTCGGCGTGCCGGGGCGGCCGCGCATCTGCGGCGCCTACGTGATGGACGAGGAGTCGGGCCGCGTCGAGCGCTTCCGCGCGCGCATCGTTCTGCTCGCGACCGGCGGCTGCGGAAAGACCTACCTGTACACGAGCAATCCCGACATCGCCTCGGGCGACGGCATCGCCATGGCATTCCGAGCGGGGGCGACGATCGCGAACATGGAGTTCATCCAGTTCCATCCGACCTGCCTGTTTCACCCCGAGGCGCGCTCGTTCCTGATCAGCGAGGCGGTGCGCGGCGAGGGGGCGGTGCTGCGCAACAGGAACGGAGAGGCGTTCATGCCGCGCTACGACGCGCGGGCCGACCTCGCGCCACGTGACGTGGTCGCGCGCTCGATCGATTTCGAGCTGAAGCGCTCCGGCGACGACTGCGTCTTCCTCGACTGCACCGCACTCGATCCCGCTTTCCTGCGCTCGCGTTTCCCGAACATCTTCGAGCGATGCTTGCAGTATGGCTTCGACCTGACGAAGCAGCCGATCCCGGTCGTTCCCGCGGCGCACTACGCCTGCGGGGGCGTGCGCACGGATCTCCACGGCGAGACGGACATCGAGAACCTGTTCGCCGCGGGCGAAGTCGCATCGACCGGGCTGCACGGGGCAAATCGCCTGGCGTCGAACTCGCTGCTCGAGGGCGTGGTCTTCGCGCGCGCCGCGGCCGAGGCGTCCATCGCGCGACTGGGGAACTCGACCGACCTGCCCCCCGCCTTCCCCGCCTGGGATCCGGGCCGTGCGGTCGATCCGACCGAGGAAGTGCTCGTCAACGCGAACTGGGACGAGATCCGCCGGCTGATGTGGAACTACGTCGGCATCGTGCGCAGCGACAAGCGACTCGACCGCGCGCACCGCCGGATCGAGAACCTGCGGCGGGAGATCCGCGAGTACTACTGGAACTTCGTGCTGACGCCCGGGCTGGTGGAGCTCCGCAATCTCGCGCTCGTCGCGGAGCTGATCATCCGCTCCGCCTCGGCGCGCAAGGAGAGCCGCGGTCTCCACTACACCGTCGACCATCCCGACCTCGCCGGCGAAGCGAGAGACACGCTCCTCCGCGCGCCACTCGAGCCCTGAGTTCAGGCGGGCTCGCCGTCAGACGCCGCCGGTGACCGCCGTGTTGATCACGGTTCCGCCCAGACCGAGGATCTGCTGCAGCGGGAAGAAGACCAGCTGCAGCGCGTAGCCGATTCGCGCGGAGAGATTCGGTGGCACGTAGACGATGTCGCCGGGCTGGAGCATGAAATTGGTCTGTCCGTAACCCGCCTCGGTGATCGCGGAGAAATAGATCGAGTAGGTCAGCTCGCCCTCGGACGATGGGCGAACCAGCCGGGCGCCGTCGAGCGATGCCATGCGCGTGGGACCACCGGCGCTGGCCAGCGCGTGCACGGCGGTCACGTCGCCGAGAATCGGATAGGCCCCCGGTCGGTTGACCTCGCCGAAGATGTAGAAGGTGCGGCTGTTCGAGGTCCGGAGCATCACGGTGACGTCGGGCTGGACGATGTACTCCTTCAGCCGCGTCGTGATCTCGGAGCGGATCTCCTCGATCGTCTTTCCGCGCGCCTCGACGTCGCCGATCAGATCGAGGGAGAAACGGCCATCGGGACGAACCGCGAGCTCGCGCTCGATCAACGGCTCCGGGCGCACCGTGATCACCAGCACGTCGGGCGGCGCCACGCGGTACTCCGCCGCGAGCGACGGCAGCCCCGGATTCCCCGCCGACGTGATGCAGCCGAGCGCCGAGGCACAGATCGCCGAGGCGACCACGAAGCGGAACCAGGCGGAAACTTGGCTTTTCACGGCAAACACCCCCTCGTCGCGTTGTTTCATCGCCCGCGAAGCGGGCCTCTCAGCTCGCACCGCGTCCGGAGATGACCGCCGGAACCGTCGCGAGCAGGATTTGCAGATCGAGAAGCAGCGACCAGCGCTCCACGTACTCGATGTCGAGCTTCACCCAGTCCTCGAACTCGATCTGATTGCGGCCCGAGACCTGCCACAGGCAGGTGATTCCCGGTCGCATGCTCAGCCGTCCCCTGTGATCGAGCTCGTACCGCTCCACCTCGCCCGGTACCGGAGGCCGCGGACCGACCAGGCTCATGTGTCCGGCGAGGACGTTCACGAGCTGGGGCAGCTCGTCGATCGAGTACTTGCGCAGGATCCGTCCGACGCGCGTGACGCGCGGGTCGTTCTCGATCTTGAAGACCGGGCCCGATTTCTCGTTGAGCTCGGAGAGCTCGCTCTTCCGGCTCTCGGCATCGGTGACCATCGTGCGGAACTTCAGGAACGGGAAGATGCGCCCATACCGGCCACACCGCCGCTGAACGAAGAAGACCGGACCGCGAGAGTCGACCTTGATCGCGAGAGCGGTCGCGAACAGGATCGGAGCGGCGAGAAGCAGAACCGCGAGGGATCCGATCAGATCGACGGCGCGCTTGGCCGCGAGCTGCCAGCGTGAACGGTGCCCGTGCACCGAGAACGAGAACGCGGGGACGTCACCGATCCGTGTCACGACGACGTGGGCCGCTCGCGTCTCGAACAGGTCGGCGGGAATCGTCAGGTCGATGCCGAGGGTTTCACAGAGGCCGATCGCGTTCGCGACCGAGTCCTGGCTCAGGAACCGGCGCGGCAGGCCATAGACGACCCAGCCCACGCCCTCGCTCGCCGCCACCTCGCCGAGCCGATCGAGCGCGCCGAGATAGCTCGCGCCCAGACTCGCCCGGTCGGCCTCCGACGGTTGATCGTCGAGGAAACCGACGACCCTCCGGACGCCGCCTCGCTCGTCCTCGATCGCCTTCGCGAGCCTGCGGGCGCGCCGGCCCGTCCCGAGCACGAGCGCACGGCTCCGGCTCTGCCGTCCGGTTCCAGAGGAGCGCTCGATCGGGTCGGTCATTTTCCGCGCTCCCGTTCAGCTTCCCGGCGTGGCGGCGGAATCGTCGCTCTGCTCCGGATGCGTGTAGGGCGAATACATGTAGTTCGGATAGTGCAGGCTGCTCCGGGGATCGACCTGATTGAAGACGATTCCGAGCACGCGAGCCCCGGCGCGGCGCAGGTCCTCGCGAATCCTGCGCAGCGCGTGTCGGTCGACGCTCCCCGGTTTGTGCACGAGCAGCGTTCCGTCCGCGTCCGCGGCGAGCAGAAGCGCGTCGGGCACCGCAAGCAGAACCGCGGAGTCGATCATGATCAGGTCGTACTCGTCCCGGAGATCGGAGACGAGCTGCGCGAAGGACGACGATCCCAGAAGCTCCGAGGGGTTTTCCGGAACGGCGCCCGCGGGAATGAAGTCGAATTCCGTCCGCTCGGGCCGGACCACCGCATCCTCGACGCGCGCCTTGCCTTGCAGGATCTCGGACAAGCCGGGGGACGCGGTTCGCCGCAGCACGCGATGGACGCGCGGCCGGCGCATGTCCGCGTCGACGAGGACCACGCGGCGTCCCATCCGGCCGAAGGCTCCCGCGAGATTCACGCAGGTCGTCGTCTTCCCCTCGCCCGCGATCGCGCTCGTCACGAGCAGGACTTGAAGCTTGGCGGCCCTCATCGCGAACAAGAGAGAGGTGCGCACGTTGCGGTAGCTCTCGCCCGCCGCCGAACCGGGCGCATCGACGGCCTGCCTCTCCGGCGGCGCCTTGCGGCCTTCGACTCGCGGCACCATCCCGAGCGAGGTCGTGCCGAGCAGCGCCGCGATCGCCAGCGGATCGCGCAGGCGCCGATCGATGACCTCGAGCGCGAACGCCAAGCCGAAGCCGAGCCCGAGGGCGAGCACCCAGCCCGCGATCAGGTACTTCTTGCGATTCGGCCCCGCTGGCATCGAGGGCGCGATCGCGTAGTCGAGCACGTCCGCGCCCACCTCCTTGGTCGCCGCGGTGAGCAGCGTCTCGTTCCGGCGCGTCATCAGCACCTCGAGAATCTGCTTGTCGATCGCGAGCTCGTTGGCCAGCCGACGGTAGCGACCCACGGCCTCCGCCTTCGGCCCCATGGGCATCGACGCCAGGAGATCCACGCGCGACTTCTCCAGCACGTTCACGCGCGCGAGCTGTTGCGATTCCTCGGAGAGCAGGCGCTGGTACTCCGTCTCCTCGCCGGGCGTGAGCATTCGCGGCGGGCGACTCGCGACCGAGCCGAGACGCGAGGACAGGTTCGCGACGACTCCCTCGAGCCGGCGCACCTCCGGATGCGTGGGCGTGAAGCGGAGCCGTGCCGACTCCAGCTCTCCGGTTGCGAGCTCGTACTGCTCGCGGATCGCGGAAACTCCCGAATCGGCGCCCGCGTCACCCGTCGACGCCGAAGCATGTGGACTGAGCGTCGCGAGCCGCGTCCGCGCCGACATCAGGTTCACGCGCGCGGCCTGCAGCTCGATCTCGATCTGATCGAGCCCTGAACTCTGCGGCTGATTTCGGCTCTCCTCGAGGACGGCAAGGGACAGGTTGTTCGTCGATACGATCTCGCTCAGCGCCTGTTCCTTCCGCGCCGCCTGCTCGCGCAGCTCGTACACCTGCTGGTTCAGCCAGGCGACCGCCCGGCGGGAGGCCTCCTCGCGCTGATCCCCCACGTACTTCACGTACGCGTCGGCGACGGCATTGGCGAGGAACGTCGCGCCGCCGCCGCTTGCCGCCGGCCGCGGTGATGCGGAGGTAGTTCCCACCACCCGTGAGGCTGACGTCGAGAATCGAGCGCAGCACATTGACGCGCGCCGCTCGATCCTGATCCGCGGTGAGCGGTACGCTCGCTCCCCCGATCACGGATTTCGCCGCGTCGAGGAAGCTCTTCGGCGCTTCACCACCCGAGGGAAGCTGGTCGACGACTCGTCCGAGCACCGCGTCGGAGAGAACGAGCGTGATCAGCGCGTCTTCGCTGTTCGACGCGGCCATCCAGCCAGGACTCCGACCATCGCCCGCGCCACCCGGCATGACGTCGGCGCCGAACTCCATGACCTTCGGCGGGGTCCGGATCACGACCGTGGACGTCGCTTCGTAATAGGACGAGAGCAGGAACGGGACGACGCTCGCTGGAAGCAGAAGCGGAACGGTGACGAGCAGGATGACGATCCTGCGGCGGCGCAGGAAATCGAGGATCACGCGCGGGTCGAGATCGTTCGCCGAGCCATCGTCTACGAAGCCGTCGCGTTCGCTTGATTCCGGTCTCATCCAGTCCCCTTCCGCTGTCTCTCGCCGAGGTCGGATGGTCGAGCCGCGCCCAGAGTAGCAATGCCCGTGCCCCGCCGGAATGCGGCCGACACCGGAACGTGCGCGCTCGGAGGGAAGTGCACCTCCACATTAGACACCCGCGGCGGCCGTCCTCCACAATCCGCCGCCAGCCACCGATCTCTGGGCTAACCTGCGGCCCGCGCAAGACCGCACCGGAGACGGGTGATGAACACGACGGGTGGGTCCGACGCGAGCCTCGAGGGGCCAACACCAGCCTCCGGCCATGCGTTGCGTGTGATCTGCCTGATGGCGAGCCTCGCCGCCGCCTGGCCCGCACTTCACCTGCTCTCCTACATCTGGCAGAGCTCCGACTATCTCGCGCACGGCTATCTGATTCCGGTCACGTCGATCGGGCTGCTCTGGCTGCGCCGCGCGCGGATTCGCGAGGATCTCGCCACCGCGACCTCCCCGGCACTCGGGCCTGCGGTCGTGCTGGCCGCCGCGCTCTTCCACTCCGGCGCCCTGCTCGCGGAAGCGGGAACGTTCGCGGGCATCGGCATCGTCGCGACGATCGCTGCGACCGCCTACGCGGTCGGGGGCCAGAGGCTCCTGCGCACGCTCGCGCTGCCGGTCGGATTCCTGCTCTTGATGGTCCCGCCGCCGGGATTCCTGCAGGACCGGCTTCTCTTCGGCCTGAAGGAGATCGTGATCCGAGTTTCGGTCGGGCTCCTGCAGGCGTTCGGATACTCGATCGCTGCGACCGGCAACCGGATCTTCGTGCCCGGCCACGAGCTCTTCGTCGCGAATGCCTGCAGCGGCCTGACGTCGATCGTCACGCTGATGCCTCTGGGTGTCGTCGTCGCCTACTTCCTCTCGCACGGCACGTGGCGGCGGTTGCTGATCGTCGCGAGCATCGTGCCGATCGCGGTTCTCGGGAACATGCTGCGCGTGGTGCTCACGGTCGTTCTCGTCTCCGCCGGCGGCATGGAGTACGCGGAAGGACTGGTCCACGAGAGCTTCGGCGTCGCCACGTTCGCCGGCGGCACGATCGTCCTCGTCGGCCTCGCGAGACTCCTCCGTTGACGACGCTGCGGCTCGTGCTCGTCCTCGCGTTCGTCTCGCTGCCGCTCCTGGCCGAGCGCGTGGTGGATCTGCGAGCCCGATCGACGCACGTCTTCGACGCGAACGCCCTGCCCGATCGAATCGCTGCGTACCGGCAGATCCGCGACGAAAAGCTCGGCGGCGAGATCGTCTCGATGCTCGAACCCGAGTCGTACACGATGCGGCTGTACGGAGACGACCAGGACTCGTTCGTCTGGCTCTACTTCGCGATCTACTCGGGATCGGACTCGACCGGCGCACACGACCCGGCCGTCTGCTACCCGGCTCAGGGTTGGGACACGAGCGCGCCGACGGAGCTGGAGCTCGAGACCGCCGATGGCGAGCGAATGGCGGTGAAGACGATCGCCGCGACGCTCGGAGGCCGGGAGGAGCGGGTCCTGTACTGGTTCCAGCCGGCATCGCGTTGGCCGACCACGACTCCGCGCGAGCAGATCCTGCGCATGATCGACGGACTCGCCGGTCGCTCGCAATACGGCTTCGTACGGCTCTCGATGCAGGTCGAGCGACCCGGCGACGCCGCACGGCGCGCGGCGGATGCGAAGCTCAGCGCCATCGCGATCGAACTCGGACCCGCCTTGAGGCGAGCGGTCACGGGCGAAATCGAATCGACGCTCCCCTGACGAGCGACGCTGCGATCCACCGCGTTTGCCCTGCTCTGGCCCACGGTGCAAGATGATGCGCACGCAGTCCGTGCGCACCTCGCCCCAAAACCGGCCGCAGTCGCTGGACCGGAGTCTCGGTTCCGCCCGAGCGCACGCGCTCGCGCGCCGAACGAATCCGATGTTCGGCAGCGGAGTTGCATGGCATCTGGCCGTTCCAGAGAGGACCGGGACGGCGCACGAGTTCAAGGCTGACCGGACCGGAAACGAATAGTGATGCGGAATCACCAACGAGCGGAGTTGGAATGAACGTCGAAGGTCGCTTCAGCTGTTATCTGATGGGCTCGGAATCGCTCCTCGTGCAGTGCGCGGAGATCCTCGCCGACCGCGGACACGAGATCCGGGGCATCGCGAGCGACGATCCGGCGATCCTCGCGTGGGCGCGCGAGCACGGGTTCGCGACGCTCGATCCCACGGGCGACCTCGCGTCCGAGTTCGCCGGCGACTTCGATTATCTCTTCAGCATCACCAACCTGCGCGTCCTCTCCGACGCAGTTCTGCGTCGCCCGCGCCGGGCGGCGATCAACTTCCACGACGGCCCGCTGCCCCACTTTGCGGGCATGTACACGCCCGCCTGGGCATTGATGCAGCGCGAGCCCCGCTACGGCATCAGCTGGCACGTGATGAAGGCCGAGCTCGACGAGGGCGATCTGCTCGCCGAGCGCCGCTTCGACGTCGCGCCGGGCGACACCTCGCTGACGATGAACACGAAGTGCTACGAGGCGGCGATCGAGAGCTTCGGACCGCTCTGTGACGCGCTGGCGTCCGGGCGCACGACTCCGATCGTCCAGGACCTCGAGCCAGAAGCGGTACTTCGGCAAGTGGCTTCGCCCGCCGGCCGCGTGCGCGCTCGACTTCGCGAGCTCCGTCGAGGATCTCGAAGCGCTCACTCGCGCGCTCGACTTCGGCCGCTACGAGAACCCGCTCGGCGCGCCCAAGCTCCACCATCGCGGCCGCGTCTTCGTGGTCGGGCGTGCGAGCGCCGAAGACGGTCGGGCGCCGGCGGAACCGGGCACGGTGCTCGCGGTCGACGCCGATTCGATCGTCGTCGCCGCCCGCGACGGCGCGCTCCGGCTCGCGGATTTCTCCGAACCGCGCGGCCATCGCGTGACGATCGCGGACGTCGTGGCCGCGCTCGGGATTTCGGCAGGCACTCGCCTCGACGGCGCCGCTCCCGAACTCGCGGAACGTCTGACCGCCCTGAACGCCGATCTGTGTCGCGCCGAGGAGTTCTTCGTGCGACGCCTCGAGACGCTCGCGCCGCTCGAGCCGCCCTACGTTCGCGCGGAACGCGCCGAGGCGGGCACGCGCGACTGGCGCGAGGTCGCGCTCGAGGTGCCCGCCGAGTTCGGGACTCGCTTCGGCGGCGGCGGCGACGCGCTCGTCGCCGGATTTGCCACCTGGCTCGCGCGCCTCTGCGATCGGCCGAGCTTCGATCTCGCCTTCCGCGACGAGGCGCTGCGCGCGCGCGTCGCCGGGCTCGAAGGCTTCGCGTCGGACGTCGTGCCGCTGCGCATCGCCCTCGACGAGAATGCGACCGCGGAAGCGGCGCTTTCGAAATCGATCGACGCGATCGCAACGACGCGCAAGCGCGGCACGTTCCTGCACGATGCGATCGCGCGTCACCCGAACCTGCGCGGCAACCGAGACCTGGTCTCGGGCCGCTCGATGGCGGTCCTCGCCGAGATCCGCGCCGACGCGGGCGCGATCGAGCCACCGCCGGGGACGCTGCTCGCACTGGTGGCCGCAGCCGATGGCCGGAGTGCCCGACTCGGCTACGACGCACGCGCGGTCGATGCGGACTCCGCGCTGGCGATGAGCGCGCAGCTCCGGTTCTTCCTGCGCTCCGTGGTCGAGACGCCGTCCCGGCCGTTCGTCCGCCTCGCGCTGCTCGCACCCGACGAGCGCGCGCGGGTGCTCGAGACCTGGAACGCCACCGACGCGCCCTACCCGACCGACGCGTGCGTGCACGAGCTCTTCGAGCGCCAGGTCGCGCAGCACGCCCGATCGACCGGCCGTGACCTTCGAGAACGAGACGCTCTCCTACCGCGAGCTCGACGCGCGCGCGAATCGCCTCGCTGCGCACCTGCGCGGCCTCGGCATCGGGCCCGACAAGCTCGTCGGCATCTTCGTCGAGCGCTCGATCGACATGATCGTCGGCGTGCTCGCGGTGCAGAAGGCCGGCGGCGCCTACGTGCCGCTCGACCCCGCCTACCCGCGCGACCGCATCGCGCTTCATGCTCGAGGACTCGGGCGCGCGCGTCGTCGCTCACACAGGAGCGGATCGCAGGCGACCTCCCGCCCTCGTCGGCGACGGTGGTCCGCGTCGATTCGGCGCGGCCGAGATCGCGCGCGGCTCCGATGCCCGCGACCGCCAGTGGCGTCGCTCCGACGAACCTCGCCTACGTCATCTACACCTCCGGCTCGACGGGACGGCCCAAGGGCGTGATGGTCGAGCACCGCAACGTCGTCAACTTCTTCGCCGGCATGGACGCGCGTGATCCCGCACGATCCGCCCGGCGTCTGGCTCGCGGTGACGAGCCTGTCGTTCGACATCTCGGTGCTCGAGCTGCTCTGGACGCTCACGCGCGGCTTCGAGGTCGTGATCCACGCGGAGCCGGACGCGCATGCCGGGCGAGCCCCGTCGATCGGCGCATCGCGCCCGCTGCGCAAGCTCGACTTCAGCCTCTTCTACTTCTGGGGCAGCGACGATGCGCAGGGCAGCGACAAGTACCGGCTCTGCTCGAGGGCGCGCGCTTCGCCGACGCCACGGCTTCCTCGTCGTCTGGACGCCCGAGCGCCACTTCCACGCCTTCGGCGGCCTGTACCCGAATCCGTCGGTGACGAGCGCGGCGATCGCCGCGATCACGCGAGCGCGTCGCAGATCCGCGCCGGCAGCTGCGTGCTGCCGCTGCACCACCCGATCCGCGTCGCCGAGGACTGGGCGGTCGTCGACAACCTCTCGAACGGCCGCGTCGGCGATCTCGTTCGCCGCGGGCTGGCAGCCGAACGACTTCGTGCTCCGGCCCGACGGACTTCGCGGACGCCAAGGGACAGATGTTCCGCTTGATCGACACCGTGCAGCGTCTGTGGCGCGGCGAGACCGTCGAGTTCCCGAACCCGCTCGGCGAGCTCGTACCGGTGCGCACGCTGCCGCGGCCGGTGCAGCCGGAGCTGCCGATGCTGGGTGACCGCCGCCGGCAACCCCGAGACCTTCCGGCATGGCCGGACGAAGCCGGCGCGAACGTGCTGACGCACCTGCTCGGTCAGAGCGTCGACGAGGTCGCGCGAGAAGGTCGAAGCTCTACCGCGACGCGCGCGCGCGACGCCGGCCACGATCCGAAGACGGGCGTGGTCACGCTGATGCTCCACACCTTCGTCGGCGAGAGCGACGACGCGGTGCGCGAGATCGTGCGCGAGCCGATGAAGGAGTACCTGCGAGCGCGGTGAATCTGGTCAAGAGCTACGCCTGGGCCTTCCCGGCCTTCAAGCGGCCGGGCGGACCGAACGCGACACCCGACGACGTCGATCTCGAGAGCCTGTCGGCCGAGGAGCTCGACGCGATCCTCGAGTACGCCTTCGAGCGCTACTTCGAGACCAGCGGCCTGTTCGGCACACCCGAGACCTGCGCGAAGATGGTCGAGCGCGTCCGCGCCATCGGCGTCGACGAGATCGCCTGCCTGATCGACTTCGGCGTCGCCGACCGATCGGGTTCTCGCGAGCCTCGACGCGCTCGACGTCGTGCGGCAGCGCGCGAATCCGGAACGCGATGCGGTCGATCCCGACCCGCACGACTACTCGCTCGCGGCGCAGCTCGCGCGACACGAACGTCACGCACCTGCAGTGCACGCCTTCGATGGCCAAGATGATCGCGATGAACGAGGAGATGCGCGCCGGACTCGCGAGCGTGCAGCACCTCTACATCGGCGGCGAGGCCTTCCCGGCGTCGCTCGCGCGCGAGCTCTCCGGCTTCGTGCGCGGCGACGTGACCAACATGTACGGCCCGACCGAGACGACGATCTGGTCGACGACCCACGGCGTGCACGGCACGCCGGACTCGATCCCGATCGGCCGCCCGATCGCGAACACGCAGATCTATCTGCTCGACCGGCACCTCGAGCCGGTGCCGGTCGGCGTCGCCGGCGAGCTCTACATCGGCGGGCGACGGCGTCGTGCGCGGCTACCACCGGCGCGCCGAGCTCACCGCCGAGCGCTTCGTCGCCGATCCCTTCGCCGGCAAGCCCGGCGCGCGCATGTACCGGACCGGCGACCTCGCGCGCCATCGCGAGCGACGGCACGCTCGAGTTCCTCGGACGCATCGACCACCAGGTCAAGATCCGCGGCTATCGCATCGAGCTCGGCGAGATCGAGACCGAGCTCGGACGTCACCCGGCGATCCAGGAGTGCGTCGTGGTCGCGCGAGACGAGGCCGAGTCCGACCCGCGCCTGATCGCGTACCTCGTTGCCGAAGGGTTCGACGCCGGCGGTCGAGGAGCTCCGCGAGCATCTGCGCGAGTCCCTGCCCGAGTTCATGGTGCCCTCGCATCTTCGTCTCGCTCGCTGCGCTTCCGCTGACGCCGAACGGGAAGATCGACCGCAAGCGTCTGCCGGCGCCCGAGCTGAACAAGCCGAGCACGCAGGTGCCGTTCGTCGCGCCGCAGAACGCGCTCGAGGGCACGATCGCGGAGGTCTGGCGCGAGGTGCTGAAGGTCGAGAACGTCGGAGCGGAGGACAACTTCTTCGATCTCGGCGGGCACTCGCTGCTCGTCGTGCAGGTGCACCGGAAGCTTCGGGACCAGATCTCGCAGCCGCTCTCGCTCACCGATCTGTATCGCTTCCCGACGATCCGCTCGCTCGCCGAGTTCCTCGGCAGTGATGGCAAGAACGAGCGCCTCGAGCAGAGCGTCGATCGCGCGGCCGCGCGGCGCGAATCCCTCAAGCTCCGGCACAAGGCGCGCAGACGGCCCGGAAGCGGCGGCGAATGAGCGAGTCCGAGGACGGCCCGACCGGCACCGAGATCGCGATCGTCGGCATCTCGTGCCGGTTCCCCGGTGCGCGCGACGCGAGCGAGCTCTGGGCGAACCTGCGCTCGGGGGTCGAGTCGATCGTGCGTTACGACGACGACGCGCTGCTCGCGGCGGGCGTCGATCCCGCGCTGCTCTCGAATCCGAACTACGTGAAGGCCGGCGGACAACTCCCCGACGTCGACGGCTTCGACGCGGGCTTCTTCGGCTTCGGACCGAAGGACGCCGCGATCACCGACCCGCAGCACCGCCACATGCTCGAGTGCGCCTGGGAGGCGCTCGAGAACGCCGGCCACCCGCCGTCGCGTTTCGACGGCGCGATCGGCGTCTTCGTCGGCTGTGGCATGAACGGGTACTTCATCTACAACCTGCTGCGGAACCCGGACATCGTGGCATCGACGGGCACCTTCCTGCTCCGTCACACCGGGAACGACCGCGACTTCCTGCCGACGACCGTCTCCTACAAGCTGAACCTGACGGGCCCCTCGGTCGCGATCCAGACCGCCTGCTCGACGTCGCTCGTCGCGATCCACGTCGCCTGCCAGAGCCTGCTCGCGCGCGAGTGCGACCTCGCGCTCGCGGGCGGCGTCACGATCGTGATCCCGCCCGGCCGCGGCTACATGTACAACGAGAACGAGCCGCTCTCGCCCGACGGCCACTGCCGCGCGTTCGACGCGCGCGGCGCGGGCACGGTGCTGACGAGCGGGATCGGCGTCGTCGCGCTGCGCCGGCTCGAGGACGCGCTCGAGGACGGCGACCCGATCCACGCGGTGATCCGCGGCTCCGCGATCAACAACGACGGCTCGCGCAAGATCGGCTACCTCGCTCCGTCCGTCGACGGACAGGCCGCCGTCGTCGCCGAGGCGCTCGCCGTCGCCGACGTCTCGGCCGACGAGATCTCCTACGTCGAGACCCACGGCACGGGCACGAACGTCGGCGACCCGATCGAGATCAGCGCGCTCACGCAGGCCTTCCGGCAGACGACCGACCGCAGCGGCTACTGCGCGATCGGCTCGAACAAGCCCAACGTCGGGCACACCGACACCGCGGCCGGCGTCGCGAGCCTGATCAAGGTCGTGCAGGCGCTCAGGCACGGCGAGCTTCCGCCGAGCCTGCACTACGAACGGCCGAACCCGACCATCGATTTCGAATCCTCGCCCTTCTTCGTGAATGCGGCGCTTCGCGAGTGGAAGGTCGCCAGCGGCAAGCGCCGGGCCGGGATCTCGTCGCTCGGAGTCGGTGGCACGAACGCCCACGTGATCGTCGAGGAAGCGCCGCTGCGAGTCTCGGCGGCCGCCAGGCGCAGCTTCGAGATCCTGCCGCTCTCGGCGAAGACCGCGACGTCGCTCGACGCATCGGCTGCGAAGCTCGCGGGCTTCCTGCGCGCGAATCCCGAACCGCCTCTCGCGGACGTCGCGCACACGCTTCAGCTCGGCCGGGACTCCTTCGAGCACCGGCGCGTTCTCGTCGCGCGCAGCCACGGCGAGGCCGCGGATCTGCTCGAGATCGCCGACACGAAGCGCGTCTTCGGCGCGCGCGCGAAGGGCTCGGCGCCATCGGTGGTCTTCATGTTCCCCGGCGGCGGCGCGCAGTATCCGAACATGGGCCTCGGACTCTACGAGGGCGAGCCCGTCTATCGCGCGGCCATGGACGAGGCGTTCGCGGCCGCGCGACGGATTCTGGACTTCGATCTTCGCGCCCTCGTCTACCCGGGAGCGAACCGCACGGAGGGGCTCGACGCGAAGCTCGCGCGGCCGACGGCGTGCCTGCCCGCGATCCTCGCCACCGAGTACGCGCTCGCCAAGCTCTGGCTGTCGTGGGGTGTCGAGCCCGTGGCGCTCACCGGTCACAGCATGGGGGAGTACACCGCGGCGTGTCTGTCGGGCGTGATCTCGCTCGAGGACGCGCTGCGCATCGTCTCGGTCCGCGGACGCCTGGTCGATTCGCTCTCGACGTCGGGACGCATGCTCTCGGTGCCGCTGCCCGAGGCCGAGCTTCGGGCGCTGCTGCCCGCCGACCTCGACCTCGGCGTCGTGAACGGCCCCTCGCTGTGCGTGGTCTGCGGCGAGACCGCGGCCATCGAACGCTTCGACGCCGAGCTTCGCGCGCGCGACGTCCAATGCCAGATGCTTCGCGTCCCCGCCGCGGGTCACTGCCGGTTGCTCGATCCGATCCTCGACGAGTTCCGAAGCTGTCTCGGTTCGGTGTCGTTCTCGGCGCCGCGGATTCCGTACGTCTCGAACCTGACGGGAACCTGGGTGGTCCCGGAAGACGCGCGCGATCCGGCGTACTGGCTGCGCCACTTCCGCGAGCCCGTGCGCTTCTCGCAGGGTCTCGCGACGCTGCTCGAGGATCCGAATCGCGTGCTCCTGGAAGTCGGTCCGGGCCAGACGCTCGCCTCACTCGCACGCCAGCAGTCGAAACCGGCGCGCGCCGCGTTCGGCTCGCTCCGCCATCCCGACGACACGGTTCCCGACGAGATCTTCGTCGCGACCAGCTTCGGACGTCTCTGGACGAGCGGCGTGGACGTGGATTGGAGCGCGCGCCGCGGCGACGAATCCCGCCTTCGCGTCGCGCTGCCGACCTACGCCTGGGAACACCAGCGCTACTGGATCGATCCGGCGAAGGAGACGACCGCTTCGAGCCCGGCCGACGCGGAGCTCTCGCGTCTTGAATCGGTGTCGAACTGGTTCACCGAGCGTGTGTTCCGTCCGGAGCCGCTCGCCTCGACGCCCGACGGGGAACCGCTCTCCTGGCTCGTCTTCGCGGACCCCGCCGGCCTGGGCGCCGCGGTCTGCGTGGAGCTCGAGAAACGGGGCCACAGCGTCACCGTCGTCCGCGAGGGCGACGCGTTCTACCGCCTGAGCGAGCGCGAGTACGCGCTCGCCCCCGAGGCCGGTGTCGATGGCTACGTCGAGCTGGTTCGCGATCTCGACGCGAACGGCCGACTCCCGGATCGAATCGCGCACCTCTGGCTCGTCACCGCGGACGAGACTGCTCGCCCCGGCTCGAACTTCTTCAACCGCAACCAGGAGCGCGGGTTCTACAGCCTGCTCCACCTGGCCCAGGCGCTCGGCGGCGAAGACGTGAAGCACCCGATGCACGTGGCGGTCGTCTCCAACGGCATGCAGCGCGTCGGGAACGAGGCGCTTCGCTACCCGGAGAAGGCGACGGTGCTCGGGCCGGTCGGCGTGATCGCGCAGGAGCTTCCCGAGCTCACGCTCCAGAGCATCGACCTCGCGGCTCCCGAGCTCGGTTCCCGCGCCCGAAGCCGCGACGCGCTCGACCTCGGCGGAGACCTCGTCGCCAAGCTCCTCGCCGACATGTCTCCACGGAATGCGGATCGGCGCATCGCGTACCGAGGCGGGCAACGCTTCGTCCAGCGCTTCGAGACCCTCGCGTCACCGGCCAGCGCACCCACTTCGTCGACGCTGCGCGAGCGCGGAACGTACCTGATCACCGGTGGCCTCGGGGGGCTCGGGATGCTGCTCGCCGGGCATCTCGCGCAAACCGTGAAGGCGAAGCTCGTGCTCGTCGGGCGCACGCGGATGCCGAGCCGTCCCGAGTGGAAGAGCTGGCTTTCGAGCCACGGCTCGACCGATGCCACGAGTCAGACGCTGCGCAAGCTGCTCGAGCTCGAGTCCCTCGGTGCGGAGCTCCTGATCGAGAGCGGCGACGTCGCCGACATCGTGCGAATGCGCGAGATCGTCGCGCTCGCGCGCGAGCGATTCGGCGAGATCCACGGCGTCTTCCACGTCGCGGGCGCGATCGACGATGCACCGATCCAGGCGAAGACCCAGGCGTCGATCGAAGCGGTCTTCAGCCCGAAGGTCCACGGCACGCTCGTGCTCGACGCGCTCTTGCCGGACGTCGAGCTCTTCGCGCTGTTCTCGTCGAACTCGAGCGTGCTCGGCGCGGCCGGTCAGATCGACTACGCCGCCGCGAGCGCCTTCGTCGATGCGTTCGCGGAGAGCCGGGCTTCGCGAAAGCGCCCGCGGACGCTCGCGATCGGTTGGGGCGTATGGCGCGACGTGGGACTGGCCGTGAGGTCGTACGAGCGCCTCGGAGGCGGCACGCCGAGCGGACGGCCCGCCACCCATCCGCTGCTCGGGCGGCGCATCTCCGACGCGTCCGACCGCGTGGCGTTCTCGACCGTCTTCAAGGGACCCGAGCACTGGCTCCTCGACGATCACCGCACCCGGGCCGGCGACGCGCTGATTCCCGGCACCGGCTACCTGGAAATCGCGCGGGGCGCGTTCGCCGAGCTCGAGAACGCGACTTCGGTCGAGCTGCGCAGCGTGTTCTTCGTCGCGCCGTGCGTGGTCGGCGCGGACGAGGACGTCGAGCTGCGCACGATCCTGCGGCGCGGGGCCGAAGGATGCGAGGTCGAGATCGAGAGCCGAAAAGTCGGCGGAATCGAGTGGCAGCTTCACGCCCAGGCGGAAGCCCGTGTCTGCGACGAGCCCGCGCCCGAACCGCTTCGGCCGGCCGAGATCGCCGGACGCATGGGCGCGCCGCAGATCGCGCGCGCGGGGGAGTCGCTCGACACGCTCCACGCGCGGCACCTGCGCTTCGGTCCGCGCTGGAGCGTTCTGCGCAAGATGTGCTTCGGCGCGAACGAAGCGCTCGCGGAGCTCGAGCTGCCCGACGCGTTCAAGTCCGACCTCGGCAGCTATGGCCTGCACCCCGCCCTGCTCGATCTCGCCACCGGCTTCGCCACCCCGCTGATCGAGGGCTACACGGGAGCGGAGCTGTACGCACCGATGTCCTACGAGCGCGTGCGCGTCTTCGCGGCGATGCCGCAGCGAATCGTCAGCCACGTGCGCGGCGCGCAGTCGAATCAGGTCGGCAAGGAAGTCGCGATCTTCGACGTCACGATCGCCGACGAGACGGGACGCGTGATCGCGGAGGTCGAGCGATTCGCGATCCGCAAGCTCGCCGTCGACGCGGTGCTCGGTCGCGCCCCATCGTCCGCGAAATCGCCCGTGTCCGCGCGTGGCTCCGACGCCCACACCGAATCCGGTCATCGGACGGAGGCCGAACGGCTCTTCCGCAGGACCTACGAGCTCGGAATCCGCCCGAGCGAGGGCATGGAGGCGCTCGATCGATTGCTCGCGGCCCCCCCGCACCCGCACGTCTTCGTCTCGTCGCTCGACCTGCCCGCGCTCGTCGAGCGGTTTCGAAGCGCGCCGAAGGCCTCCGACGCGCCGGCCACCAGCTTCGCGCGGCCGCAGCTCGAGACCAGCTACGTCGCTCCGCGCGACGAGATCGAGCGCACGCTCGCCGGCTTCTGGCAGGAGCTCCTCGGCGTCGATCAGGTCGGCATCGCCGACGACTTCTTCGAGCTCGGAGGTCACTCGCTGATCGCGGTGCGGCTCTTCGCCAAGATCAAGAAGACCTGGAACGCCGAGTACGCGATCTCGGTGCTCTTCGAAGCGCCGACGATCGAGAAGTGCGCGCAGCTCGTGCGCGAGGATCTCGGCATCGAGCTCGGCAGCGAGCAGCCGGACGCGCGCAAGAAGGAACGCCGTTCCCGCCTTCTGGTGCCGCTGCAGATCGGTTCGAAGGATCGGCCGCCGTTCTTCCTGGTCGCGGGCATGTTCGGAAACGTCTTGAACCTGCGACACGTCGCGCAGCATCTCGGCTCCGACCAGACGGTCTACGCGATCCAGGCGAAGGGGCTGCTCGGCGACGACGAGCCGCACCGCCGCTTCCCGGACATGGCGCGCGACTACCTGGAAGAGGTGCGCGCGGTGCAGCCCGACGGTCCCTACTACATCGGCGGTTTCTCGGGCGGCGGTCTCACCGCCTTCGAAATGGCCGTGCAGCTTCTCGCCCAGGAGCAGGAGGTCGGAGTTCTCGTCCTGCTCGACAGCCTGCCGGCCGAAGAAGTTCCCCTGGGCGCGGCGCGGAAGCTTCGCATCCACGCCCAGCACATGGCGCGCGAGGGCATCGCCTATCCGCTCGCGTGGCTGCGCAAACGCGTGCGCTGGGAGCTCGACAAGCGCGCCTCGCAGAACGCCGCGCCGGCTCGCGATCTCTCGCCCGCGGAGTTCCGCTCCGCCGAGATCGAGAAGGCGTTTCTCGAGGCGCTCGCGCACTACCGGACGCCGGTCTATCCGGGACGCGTGCAGCTGTTCCGGCCGACGCACGACGACTGGTTCGCGCTCGGCGGCGGACTCGTGATGAATCCCCACAACCGCGGCCAGATCGCGAACCACGAGAACCGGTTCGGCCCGCACGTGCTCGGTGGAATCGAAGTCCACGTGGTCTCCGGCGATCACGACGCGATGGTGCTCGAGCCCCACGTGCGAAGCCTCGCGTCGAAGCTCCGTGCCTGCCTGGACGACGCGATCCAGGCGAAGTCGGGCCCATGTCCGTCGTGACCGGCGACCTGCGGCCCGCAACGCCGCCCGCTGCACCCGATCCGCGTCGGCTGTTTCCGCGCGGTGTCTCGGTGCTCTCGAGCCCGGTGCTCGACACGCTCGACGGGCTGCACCCGTCCGAACGCGCGTGCGTGGACCGCGCCGTGGCGAAGCGCCAGCACGAGTTCGCGACCGGCCGGCTGCTCGCGCGCCGCCTGCTCGCGCGACTCGGAGCTCCCGACTTCGCGCTGCTCGCCGGTTCAGATCGCGCGCCGATCTGGCCGCCGGGCGTGATCGGGTCGATCTCGCACTCGCACGGTCTGTGCGTGGTCGTGGTCTCGCCGCGCGGCGCGCTCGCCGGACTCGGAGTCGACGTCGAGGAAGCCGGGGCCGTGCATCCGGAGCTCTGGCGACGCGTGCTGCGACCCGAGGAAGAGAGCTGGTTGCGCTCACGGCCGTTCGCGGAGCAGCGCCGACTCGCCGCGGTCTTCTTCAGCGCGAAGGAAGCGCTCTACAAGGCGCAGTATCCGATCACGCGCGCGCGACTCGGCTTCCACGACGTCTCGCTCGAGCTCGAAACTTCGAACGGGACGTTCCGCGCGCGCGTGCCCGGCTTCACGCGCCCCCTCGCGGGATCGTTCGCGATCGACGACCCGTGGGTCCTGACCGGGCTCGCGCTCGCCGCCGTGGACGTGCCCGCGTGAAGCTCCTCGTCGTCGTGATCAACTACCGCACGCCGGACCTGACGCTGCGCGCGGTCGAAGCGGCGCTGCGCGAGCTCGAAGGCATTCCGGAGAGCGCCATCGCGTTGGTCGAGAACGACTCGCGCGACGGCTCGTACGAGCGATTCACGGAGGAGATCGCGTCGCGCGGTTGGAGCAAGCGCGTCCGGCTCTCGAAGTCCGCGTACAACGGCGGCTTCTCGTACGGAGTGAATCAGGGCGTGCGGCCGTCGCTCGAGTCGGGGGATCCGGCCGAGTACTTCTACCTTCTGAACTCCGACGCCGCGCCGCTTCCGGGCGCGATCCGCGAGCTCCTGGGGTTTCTCGAGCACCATCCCGAGATCGGCATCGCCGGCAGCCAGATCTTCGGCACCGACGGCACGCTGCACGAGACCGCGTTCCGCTTCCACAATCTGGTGTCGGAGTTCACGGCTCCGATCAAGGGCATTCCCGGACTCGCGCGCTGGACGGACCCGCACATGGTCGCGATGCCGATTCCGACGGTGGCGACGCGCGTCGACTGGTTGGCCGGCGCGAGCATGATGATCCGCCGCGAGGTCTTCGAATCTGCCGGGCTCTTCGACGAGCGGTACTTCCTGTACTACGAGGAGACCGACTTCTGCCTTCGCGCACACGAGCGCGGCTTCTCGACCTGGTACGTGCCCGAGAGCCGTGTCGAGCACGTCGGCGCCGCATCGACCGGATGGAAGGACTTCGACAAGCCGCGCACTCCGCACTGGTTCCGAGGCCGGCGCTATTACTGGCTGAAGAACCGCGGACGCGCGGCGCTCTGGGCCTCGAACCTGCTCTGGATCGCGGGACATCTGATCGGACGCGCGAAGGCCCGGTTGCTCGGCCGCGCCTACCCCAAGCCGCCGCGGCTTCTCCGCGACTTCCTTCGTCACAACCTCGGCTTCGCGAAGATCGGCCCCGCGCGGCCTCCCGTTCAGAGCTGATCGAGCGCGCCCTCGATCGGCGCGCGCAGACGCCGGGCGGCCTCCACGTGGCCGGAGCGGTTCCAGTGCCCATCGATGCGGTAGTAGAGATCCGGACGCGCGGACTTGTCGGGCATTGCGACGAACGCGGCCCCGCTCTCGCGCGCGACCTGGCCGACGCTCGACGCGACCTCCGGCAAAGCGTCGGCGCAGAGGACGACGACCGGCCAACCTCGATCGCGAGCCGTCGCGATCAGCTCCGCGAGCAGCCGCAGCGTCAGGCGCTCTCGCTCCGCATCGGACGCCGGCATCGAGGCCGCCGTCGCGGGATCCGGCGATCGCCGTGAGCGCGCGATCTGCATCACGGCCGCAAAGACGTGCGAGTGCGAGAGCCCCGGAATCCGGTCGACCACGGGCTGGATCCGGCGCAAGAGCGAACGCGGCACGGGCACGGGCGCCTCGACGAGCTCACCGTCGGCCCCGAGGCGGAAGAAGCCGTCGCGGAGATCGTCGCCGAAGTCGTTCGCGCTCGACTGGTAGACGAGAACGGTCGGGAGTCCGGCCTCGTCCGCGTACCCGCGAACGAGGCGAAGCGCCCGACCCGTTCCGGTGTTGCCCACGCCCTCGTTCAGGACCCGCACGTCTCGGCCCCCGGCGCGGAGCTGCGCCGCGATCAGCCGCGCGAACTCCTCGCCGTCGTCGACGCCGTAGCCCTCGGTGAACGAGTCGCCGACGAAGACGACGCGCGACTTCGCCGCGAGCTCGCTCGGCGTCGGCTCCGGACCGCGCTGGCCGCGCGAGTTCGTCGACAGATGCATCGTGAATTCGGGCGTCCAGCGCGTCGCCCTGAGGTCGACCTTGTGGCGCGAGCCGAGGATCGGATCGTAGAGGCTGAACGACGGGCCGATCTCGCGCACCGGAACCAGCCACCGCGCCCCGATCTCGAAGAGCGCGAGCGCCACGAGCGTCGCCAGCGCGAGCGAAACCAGCCGCACGCGTCGGCCCGCCTCGCTCATGTCAACCCTCGGTCCGCATCAGCGGGGCAGCGTGCGGAGCCCTTGCGCGGGTGCGTTGATCAGCACCGCCATGTTTCCCGGCGGGTGTCGGTTCTCGTACATGACCTGGTGGATCTGCGCGATGTCGCGGAACTCCGCGCAGAGCGACAGGCACGGGTCGATCCGGCCGGAATCGACCATGCGGTTCAGCTCGGCGCACTCGCCCGTGCTCGCGAAGTGCGAGCCCTGCAGGCGCTTCGAGCGCATCCACAGAAAGCGCAGGTCGATGTCGCCGTTGTACCCCGACGTGCCGCCGCAGATCACCACCATGCCGCCGTTGTCGCACATGAACATGGAGGTCGGCAGTGTCGCCTTGCCGGAGTGCTCGAAGACGATCCGCGGGCTGCGCCGCTCGCCGAGAACCTCCCAGAACTTCTTCCCGAACGCGCGCACGCCCTTGTTCCACTTCGCGTAGGCCTCGGAATCATCGAAGTCGGGAAGCCGTCCCCAGTGATCGAATTCCGTCCGGTCGATCACGCCCTTCGCTCCGAGCTGCAGACAGAAGTCGAACTTCGACGGGTCCGAGACCACCGCGATCGGAATCCCACCGCGCTCTCGCGTGACCTGGATCGCGAGCGAGCCGAGTCCCCCGGCTCCGCCCCAGATCAGCACGGGATCGCCCGGCCGCACGACGTTCGGATGCCAGTGCGTGAGCTGACGGTAGGCCGTCGCACCCGAGACCATGTAGCAGGATGCCTGCTCCCAGGTCAGGCGTTCCGGCTTCGGGAAGCACATGTACTCGTCGACGGCCGAGAACTGCGCGAACCCGCCCCAGTTGTCCTCGTAGCCCCAGACGGACGTCGTCGACGACATGATCGGATCCGCGCCGCCGCGGATGTCGGGCGCGCTCTCGTCCCAACGGCACGACGAGATGACGACCGGATCGCCGACCTCGAGCCCCTTCACGCGGCTGCCGACGGCCCAGACGATTCCAGATCCCTCGGAGCCACCGATGTGGAAATTCTCCGGCTCGCCTCGCTTCTGTCGGATCGCGATCATGTCGACCGGTCGCGCCATCGCCGCCCAGATGTTGTTGTAGTTCACACCGCAGGCCATCATGTGCACGAGGACCTGATGGTCCTTCGGCTTCGGGACGGGGACTTCCTCGATCACGAACGCCTTGTTCGGCGGGCCGTAGCGCTCCGGGCGGATCAGGGCCGCGTACATCCGCTCCGGAACCACGCCGAGCGGGGGCACCTCGCCGATCTCGTAGATGGACTTCTTCGTCACGCGGCTTTCCTCTCCCTCTGACCGCGCGAGGCGATCCACCCGAGTCTAGGCGGCAAATCCGGCATCTGCCTGCGCACCTCCGCTCTCATCGGCGGATCGGCGCGCGACGCTTGATCGCCACACCCGAACGAGCTCAAACACGGCGGAGCAGATCGACCAGGTCGCGCCCGCGCAGGATCCGGTCGCGGCGGGGCACGATTCCGAAGCGCAGCTTCCGAACGATCCGGTACTCGAACGGCGGATTCGGGCAGAACGTCGGAACGAGTTCCGCGGCCGTGAGGTCGAGCGCCAGAGCCTCGGTCGCCCGCGACGTGATCAGCGCGCAGGCGTCGGTACGGCTCATCGACTCCGCTTGCGTGACTCCGATCGAGCGCTTCACACACGCACGAACGATTCCGGGCACGAGCGCCCGAGCCTCGTCGCAGGCGAGGTCGTCTCCCGAGATGAACAGTGTCGGTAGACCCAGCGCCCACGCGTGAAGCGCGCGCGTGCCGAACTCGCCGATCTCGATTCCGTTCAGCAGGTGACGACGGACGCGCCGGCTCGAGTAGGTGTGCGCGAGGTTCCCGCCCGACCCTTCCATCGCGTGCTGCCCGACGAAGGCGAGCGCGTCGGCGGGAGGTGTGGCCGCTCGCGCGTGGTCGAGAAGGCCGGCGAATCCGCGCGGGTCGTCGTGGCGGAACTTCGAGACGCGCGCGTCGATGCCGTCGAGGTCGGCCCCTCCGTACCCGTGTCCGTCCCAGACGCTGATCGCGGGCGCATCGATCCGCGCGCGTTGCGCTGCGTCGAGCACCCCTCGGATGAACGCGTTGACGTCCTCGGTCAGGTACGCCCGAGCGCGCTCGAGCTCGGGACCCGGGATTCGCGTCTGCGACCAGTCACGGACGCCCGCCACTCCCTCGATGTCGGTGACGACGAAGAGATGCCGTGTCCGTCGTGCGTTCATCCCGACGGCGACGGCGCGCGGGGATCGATCTCGGACACGATCCACGGCGTCTTTCCGTTCGCCGAAACCGGCAGCGCCGCGACCTGCTCGACGTCGACTTGCACCTCGGCGCCCATCGCGTCGCGAACCGCCCGCTCGATCCGGCTCCGCGCGGCCGCATCGATCGTCTGGCTCGAGCGGAGCTCGATGCGCAGCCGGTCGATGCGGGTCTGGACCACGCGGAACTGATGGACCTCCGGGAGCTCGTCGAAGAGGTGCGTGAAGAACAGCGCATGAATCACGCGACCGCTCGGCGTCCGGATCGTGTCGTGCGCGCGACCGCTCACCGACGCGAGCAACGGCATCGGGCGGCCGCAGTCGCAGGGTTCCTCCGACGGAACGACCAGGTCTCCGACCGAATAGCGCACGAGCGGGGAGACGTACGAGTTCAGATTGGTGACGACGAGGTTCGCCTGCTCCCCGGGACGAGCCGCGCGGCCTTCGCACAGGAACTCGAAGACCATGGTCTCGTGCGAGAGGTGCAGTCCCCCGCTCGGACATTCGAATGCGATCACGCCGAGCTCTCCGCAGCCGTACTCGCAGATCGTCGGGCAACCGAGGACCCGCTCGATCAGACGCCGCTGTGCCGCGGTCATGCCCTCGCCGGTGTAGATCGCACCGCGCACGCCGAGTCGCGTGCCGTCGAGGCCCTGCTTCTCGAGCCCCTCGCAGAAACGGAACAGGCCCGACGAGATCGCGCGGAGCACGCGCGGCCGAAAGCGGCGCAGGCGCCGATAGGCGCGCGCAATCGCGGCATCGTCGAGGGTGTAGACGTCGATCAGCACGATGTTCTTGAGCCGGTAGGACCAGCGGCGCCGAAGCGCCGCGAGCGCGCCCTGGAGAGCGCCGGTCACGTCGCGCACGCCGCTCCAGATCATCGCCTCACGGACACCGAACTCGAACCCCCACCAGCGTCGGCCGCGCGCGAGCGTCGCAAAGGTGTTCGACGCGATCGACTCCCGGTCGAGCCGGAATGCGAACGGCTCGCCGGTCGCTCCGCTCGTGACCCAGTCGTCCCAGGATCCGGCGCCACGCTCGTCGAGGAAATCCGAGTACGAGCTTCGCAGCGTGCTCTTGTCCACCACCGGCAATCCCGCGAGATCCTCCACCCCGTTCACGCGCTCCGGATCGAGTCCGATCCGCGCGAACTCGCGGCGATAGAACGGCACGTTCCGTCCGCAGTGACCGAGCAGCTCGCGGAGGCGCGTGCGCCGGTACGCCTCGACTTCGTCGGGCGTCGCCGCCTCGAGCCGCTCGAGCGTCTCGAGTGCCGGCCGATAGTCCCAGCCGCGCGCGCGCTGGATCAGGTCGGCGTAGAACTTGGCGAAACGTTCGTACATGTCTCGAGTCCAGGGATCACGCGCCGTGCGCGCGGCCCACCACCGAGGCGAAGAGCTTGGCGAGCTTCTCCGCCTCGCGGCGCGCGTCGTGGGCGAGCTGGACCCGCGCACGACCCGCCTGGCCCAGCTCGAGAAGCCGTTCGGGCGGTGCATCGAGCGCCTCCCGCATCGCACCCACCAGCGCGTCGACGCTTCCCGACGTCACCAGCCAGCCGGTCTCGCCGCTCTCGACGAGCTCGGGAATTCCCGCGATCTGCGTCGCGATCGCCGGGCGCGCGAGCGCGAACGCCTCCATGATCACGACGGGCAGTCCCTCGCCGAAGCTCGGCAGAACCAGTCCGCGCGAATCGAGCAGCTCGTCACGGACGTCCTCGCCGGATTTCCAGCCGAGGAAGCGGACGGTCTCGCCGAGCTGGCGCTCGCGAACCATGTCTTCGAACAAGCCGCGGAGCTCGCCATCGCCGATCAGGCGCACCTCGAAGCAGTGTCCCTCGGCCACGAGCCGCGCGCACGCCTCGACCAGGATCGCGTGCCCCTTCGAACGGCCGAGCCGGCCGACGCAGACCAGGCGCTTCGCCTCGGGGGGTGTCGCGACCGGGGCGTCGAGGAATTGCTCGTCGACACCGCAGCGGATCACGTGGATCTTCTGCCAGTGCTCGGGATGGGACCAGCGGTAGGTCTGGCTGCGCGCGAAGTCGGTGATCGCGGCGACGAAGCTCGCCCGCGCGACCTTTTCGCCGAGGCTGATCTCCTGCGGACTGTCGAACTCGCCCGGCCCGTGGACGGTGAAGCTGAACGTGAGATCTCCGAGGGCGGCCGCGATCATCGCGACCATCGTCGCGTTCGTCCCGAAGTGCGCATGCACGTGCGAGACGCCCTGCGCGCTCCATGCTGCGCCAGAGCGCGCAGGCCTCGGCGAAGTACCCGAAGTGGCGCACGAGACCTCGATGGGAACCCACCCCCCAACGAGTCGCCTGCCAGAGCGCAGACAGGAATCGCCGCGGCCGGGCCAGCAGCATCGCCACGACGTGCACGAGCAGGCCCGCGACGCCGCGCTCGAGGAGCGCCTCCGTGAGCTCGAGCTCGCGCCGGTCGGCGGGATCGGGAAGCGGCTCGCGCGCGGGCCGGATCGCCAGTCGGTGCACGCGGACGCCCGCGCGTTCGAGCCCAGCGATCTCGCGCCGGATGAACGTGTGCGTCGTCAGCGGATATTGGTTCGAGAGGTATGCGACTTTCATGTCATTTCCGGCCCACGGCCAACGTCGTCCGCGCCTGCCGCGCTTCTCATCGGCAGACGAGACCCCCAGACGAGAGCCTAGCGGAGCACCGGGAAGGTCAGGCCTTGTACTCGATCAGATCCGTACGGCGACCGTACACGTAACGGTTGAGCCCGAAGCGGATCACGCCCAGAAACTCGGCGAATTTTCCGATCACGCACGCGGACGCGTAGAGCGACGCCGTCGATCCATCGTAGCCGCGCCGCAACGTCACCGCGCGTGCGCGCAGCCAGGGCCCGAGATACGCGAAGGCGGGCAAGATCGCCCATCCCGGAGCGAGCGATCCCAGCGCGAGCGAGAGAGCTGCGGGGCCGATCGACCACGCGACGATCGACGCCAGCGGCCGGACCGCGAGCCCTTGACCACCGCCGCCATGCATCGAGGCGAGCTCCGCGTACGCGTGTCCGGAGCGCTCGCTTCGGCGCCAGAACTGCGCGAACCGCAACATCGCGGCGTCGTGCAGCGTCATCTCGCGGTCGATCCTCGCGATCCGATGGCCGCTTTTTCGGATCCGGTGGCAGAGTTCGGGCTCTTCGCCGGCGATCAGCCTCGGATCGAATCCGCCCACGCTGCGCAGGACGTCGGCGCGCATCATCGCGTCGCCGCCGCAGCTGCGTGCTTCGCCGATCGGCGTGTCCCATTCGAGGTCGATGATCCGGTTGTAGCGGCTCGCGTTCGGAAACCGCTCACGGCGCCGGCCGCAGACGACCGAGACTTCGGGACTTCGGTCGAGGAACTCCGTCGCCGTCTCGAGCCAGCCGGGCTGGACTTCGCAGTCCCCGTCCACGAACTGCACGTAGCGAAGCTCGGGAACGAGGTCGAAGAGCCGATCGAAGCCGGCGTTGCGCGCGCGCGCCGCGGTGAACGGAATCGAGGTGTCGAGCCCGACGACCTCGGCGCCCGCCTCGCGCGCGGCTTCGACGCTCGCGTCCGTCGAGCCGCTGTCGACATAGACGATTCGGACGCGAGCGAGTCGCAGGGATGCGAGACAGCGAACCAGGCGCTGTCCTTCGTTGCGTCCGATCACCACCGCGCCGAGCGTGCCCGACGGCGATCGCCCCGGAGCTTCCATGCAGCGTTGCGTCACGAGCCCACCCGATCCCGAATCCATGGACGACACCGCGCCGACCCTCGCGGAGAGTATCGGTCACGCCCCGCGATTGCCGCAGGGCCGCGCCGTCCCGACCGGGCTCTCGTCGCGTCGGACTCTACGTGGCACACTCCGCCCGGCATTCCGGGAAGTCGGGGGGTACGTGGCGATCGAGGTCGTTCCTTACACTGAAGAGTGGATACCCGCGGTCGCCGCTTTCAACCGGCGGATGGCCGCGGCGGGGATGCACTGGACCTGGTACGCGACGCCCGTCGATCGCTGGCTGCCCACGCGCGGCGACGCGCGAACCTGGCGTGAGCACTACCTGGCGGTCGAGGACGGCACGGACGTCCGCGGTGGGTACGCGCTGAAGCCGCACGAGTGGTGGATTCGCGGCTCGACGCAGCTCGTGACCGACTGGCAGGGGCCGATCACCGAGGGCGTGTACAGCCGCAGGTACAACACGCTCGGGCTGCGGCTTCTGCGCGAGATGCTGCGGCAGTATCCGTTGCTCTACAGCTGGGGGCACGGCGGGCTCGAGCAGCCGATGCTGGTGATGCTCGAGAAGCTCGGCTGGCTGATCCACCGGACACCGTTCTGCCTGCGCGTGCTTCGGCCGTTCCGATTCCTGCGGCGAAACGCGTTCCTCAGGGACTCGCCCGCGCGCCGGCTCGCGCTCGATCTCGCGGCGTTCTCGGGCGCGGGGAGCATCGGCCTGCGCGCGCTTCACTTCGCGCAGCTCGCGCGGAACCGGCGAAGCGAGGTGGCCCGAGCCGCGGAGTTCGAGCGGTTCGGAAGCTGGGCGGACGAGCTCTGGATGCGCGTCCGAGACCGGTACACGGCCGTCGCGCTTCGCGACTCCGCGACGATGAACCACCTCCTGCCCCACGGCGGTTGGCCCGATGCGCGAAAGCTGCGCATCACGCGCGGCGCGGAGACGCTCGGCTGGGCGGTCGTCATGGACACCGCGATGGAGGACGACCGGCGCTTCGGCCGCTTGCGCGTGGGCTCGATCGTCGATGCGCTCGCGCTGCCCTCGGACGCCGAAGCCGTCGTCGGTGCCGCATACCGCGATCTGCGCGCTCGCGGCGTGGACATCGTGATCTCGAACCAGGCGCACCCCGCCTGGGTTTCGGGATTCGCCGCACACGGATTCGCGATTCTCGAGAATCGCCGCGCCTTCGCCGCATCTCCCGAGCTCCAGCGCGTGCTGTCTCCATTCGAGGAGACGCGCCTCGGGCTGCACCTCACGAACATGGACGGCCACGGGCCGATGCGCCTCTGATGCGCGTTCCCTGCCGGTCACTGGCCGGCGGCCCTGCCGGGACTCAAGTGGCGTCCGAACCCCCTCGATGAGGAAGCCGGGTTCAGCACCGGCCCCGGATGGGCTATTGTGGAGCCCGTTCGGGCGTTCTCGTCCCCCACGAATCCCGGAACACGCATTGCATGCTCCCCCGCACGCGAGGGAAGCACCCACCGATGAGGGACACCATGGAAACCGCGACTGAACTCGCCGTTCGCCTCTCCAAGGCGAGCCGAAAGAAGTTCTACAACGTCTATACCGCCTTCGACTGGCCCGAGTCCCTGGACGACTCGCGCTGGTGCATGCCGCCGGAGCTGATCTCCCTGTATGGGACGCCCGCCTGGGAGAAGCTCGACGACGCGCAGCGGCACCGGCTCTCGCTCCACGAGATGGCGAACCTCTTCAGCCTGACCGGCCAGGGCGAGGGCCCGCTGGTGCAGGGTCTGATCAGCCAGATGTACCCCCACAACGACGCCGACATCACCGGCTACCTGCACCACTTCCTCGACGAAGAGAACAAGCACATGGTGATGTTCGCGGAGTTCTGCCAGCGCTACATCGGCAAGGTCTACCTGTACAAGAAGCTCGCCCTGCCCCGGGAGTACGAGAAGGGTGAAGAGGACGTGGGCTTCTTCATCAAGGCGCTGACCGTCGAGGAGATCGGCGACTACTACAACGTTCTGGCCGGCAAGGACGAGCGTGTGCACCCGATCGTGCGCGACGTGAACAACCTGCACCACAGCGACGAGGCGCGGCACATCGTCTTCGGCCGCGAGGTGCTGCGAAGCACGTTCGCGGAGCACTCGCCGAAGTGGTCGAAGGAGACGCTCGAAGGCGTGCGCGAGTGGATCGCGAACTACCTGCGCTCCTCCTGGGCGGACTTCTACAATCCGTCGGTCTACCGCGACGCCGGCGTTCCCGACGGATACGCCGCGCGCGAGTTCGCGCTCGGCTCCGAAGTCTGCCGTGAGCACCGAAAGCGCGCGTCGGAGAAGCTGGTCTCGTTCCTCCTCGAGGCCGGCATTCTCGAGGTCGAGCCCGTCCTCTGATGCTCGAGTCCGAAGTTCGCGAGCAGCTCCGCGCCTGGATCCTCCGGCGTTCGCAGTCCAAGGCGACGACCGAGCTCAAGGACGACACGCCGATCCTCGAATCCGGCCTGTTGTCCTCGCTCGACGTCGTCGAGCTGATCCTCTTCATCGAGAACCTGAAGGGCGCCGAGGTCGACGTCGACGACATCGAGCCGGAAGTCCTGACGAACGTGAACACGATCTACGAGGGATTCTTCCGCGGGGAAGCCGCGTAGCGTCTCGAGCGCGGCGGGGAGCGATGTCGTGAGCTTGCGATCGACCCTCCGATCCGCGCTGGTTCGGTCCGCCGCCGTCGGTCTCGGACTCGGCATCGGCCTGGTCGCGGCGGAGCTCGCGCTGCGCATCGTCGCGCCGCAGGAGAAATCCTGGCTCGACATCTATCGCGTCGATCCGGTGCTGCCCCTCGTCTCGCTCGCCCCGAACGTCTCGACGACGGTCGAGACCGGCGAGAGCCGCTGGCACGTCCAGACGGACGCGGGCGGCCATCGCGTCGGCCGCGCGGGGCCCGCGGATCCCTCGGGCCGGTCGCTGCTCGTGCTCGGTGACTCGTTCGCGTTCGGGCACGGCGTCGACTTCGAGGAATCGTTTCCGGCGCTGGTCACCCAAGAGCTCGACGGTGGATTCCGACTCGTCAACACGGGCGTGCCGGGATTCGGTCCGGTCCAGTACCGCCAGATCCTCGAGTCGATGCTCGAATCGGGCGAGCGCCCGTCGGCGATCCTGCTGAGTCTCTATCTCGGCAACGACTTCCTCGACTGCATCTGGAACAAGCGCGTGCAGGTCGTCGACGGAACCATGGTCGAGGAGTCGGGTCGGCTTCGGACCTGGCTGAAATTCAACCTCCACGCGTACCGCCTGGCGAGCAAGGTCTATCAGCGCGCGCTCGCATGGAGCCGACCGGGCCGGAACCCCGAAGAAGCGCTCTTCGATCCCGAGGCCTGGCGAAGCGGCGATCCCGCGCGGGCGTTCGAGATCTTCAGGACGGAGCTCGCCCGGATCGGCGAGCTCGCGCGCGCAGCCGGAGTTCCGATTCTCGCGGTGGTGATTCCGAAGGAGACGTCGCTCTTGCACGCCTCGGCACCCGCGAACGCGGAGCTCGACTACGGTCTGCCGCTCGCGAAGGCCACGCAGGCGCTCGACGCCTCGGACATTCCGTACGTCGATCTGACCGAGGCGCTGCGAATGCTCGGCGCCCGCGAGGCGTACTTCGCGCGCGACGGCCATCTGACGCGGCCCGGCAACCGCGAAGCCGCCGCCGAGATCGTCCGCGCCCTGAGCGCGCTGCTCGCCGCGCCGGCGAGCTAGAAGAGCTGCCGCTCGAGCTCGCTCGCGATCGTCCGCGCGATGACTCGCGCTCCGTTCTCGTTGAAGTGGATCCCGTCGTAGTAGAGATCCTCGCGCTCTCCGAGCAGCGCGGGGAGGTCGATGAACGCGACCTTCTCGCGGCTCGCGACCTCGCGCATCCGGTCGTTGAACTTCGCGAGCAGCGAGAGCATGTCGTCGGGGCTGAGATAGGACGTGCCGCCGTCCATCGCGCCCATCCAGAGCTTGTCGAGATCCGCGTCCTTCGAGAAACGGCTCTGGATCAGCTGGGCCACGAAGACGGGCTCGGTATTCGCGCGCCGCGCGGCCGCGATGAAACGCTCGAGATTCGCACCGTACGCGTCGAGCGCGAGCGGCAGGGTCTCGAGCTTCGCGTTCGGAACCTGCTTCTTCTCGATCGCCGCGCGCTTGGCGCGTTGGTCCTCCATCCAGCGGAGTTCCGCGTCCTGCTCGATCCGCCCTTCCTCGCGTTGCCTCGCGATCAGCAGCGACTTCACCCTGCTCTTCAGCGCGCTCGCGCGCTTCCACGTTTCGAGGCGCTTGTACCAGGGCCAGTGATCCGGTGTGTACCGACTCACTCGAAATGCCTCACCGAGCCGCCCTTCCCAATGACTCGGGTCGTCCAGGTACTTCGGATCGAAGCTCTCCGCGTAGAGCCAGGCTCCCATGTCGTTCAGGCCGGAATAGAGCAGCACGTAGTCGAGGTCCGGGATCTCCGGAAGCAGGTAGAGCGCGTGCATCAGATGGTGCTGGCTGTTGTGCCCGTCGATCGCGGCATTGCCGACCCAGTACGCCTTGGGATCGTTCGCGTCCTCGTCGAGGTAGCGCATCAGCAGCGCGGGCCAGGTCTCGGCGTCGTCGAGCACCGTGCAGGCGGTCGTGCTCCCACCCACCGTCAGGATTCGCACCCGCTCGCCGTCCGGCTCCGGCCCGCGCGTGCCGAAGCTGTTCGTCGAGAAGTAGGAGACACCGGAGACCCCCGGAGTGATCGCCTCCGATGGGTGGAAGACCTCGAGCGCGTTGCGGTGGTAGGGATAGAAGCTCTGGGGGTCCCGCAGCCACCGGAGGGCGCCCTCGAGAGCCACGAAGCAGAGCAGGCTCGAGACGACGAGCAGGGCCAGCGACAGAAGACCGGAAGCGAGTCGCGACCGCCCGGTCACGAAGAGGACTCCGACGCGAGCGTCGCGAGCAGCGCGCCGCGATCGATCTTTCCGTTCGCGTTCAGCGGGAACACCGAGACGAGGCGTAGCTCGCGGGGCACCATGTAGCTCGGCAGCCGGGCCTTCAGCCGTTCGAGGATCGGATCGAGGTCGAGTTCGTCGGCGCCGAGAAATGCGACCACGCCGTCGGCGCCGCCGGCGTTTCGCGGCCAACCGACCGCGATCGCCGCATCGATTCCCGCCTCTTCGCGCAAGGCGGCCTCGATCTCGCCGAGCTCGACGCGATAGCCCTGGATCTTGATCTGGTTGTCGATGCGCCCGAGGTAGACGAGCGGCTCGTCGCGATTCGGACGTCGCACGCGATCGCCGGTGCGGTAGAAGACCCGGTCACGGCCCGGAGGAACGACGAAGGCGGCCCGCGTGCGCTCGGCATCGTGCCAGTAGCCGAGCGAGAGCTGGGGGCCGGTCATGAGCAGCTCGCCGATCTCGCCCGGCGCGACCTCGACCTGCGACTCGTCGGCGACGAGCACCTCCATCTCCGGAAACGGCGCTCCGATCGGTACCACGCCCTGCTCGCACTCTCCGGGCGAGCGATCGGCGTCCCAGCGGTAGAGCGTGCACGCGATCGTCAGCTCGGTCGGTCCGTACAGGTTCTCGACGATCGAATTCGGCGCGGCACCGGCCCAGGCACGCGCGACCTCGATCGGCAGCGCCTCGCCGCAGAAGAGGCTCACGCGCAGGTTCGGGAACGCGTCGGGCTTCAGCTTGCGGAGCTTGGCGAGCAGCATCCCCGTGGACGGCACCGAGAACCAGATCGTGAGCCGCGATTCGTTGATGAACGATGCCGGCACGAGCTTCGTCTTCTGCGACGGAACGCAGACGCACGCGCCGCGTTGCCACGCGACGAAAATGTCGAAGGCCGAGAGGTCGAAGGTCAGGTCGAACATCTGCGAGAACCGATCGCTCTCGCGAACTCCGTACCGCTCCACCATCGCGTCCACCACGTGACCGACGTTGGCTTGCGACACCATCACGCCCTTGGGGTCGCCCGTGCTACCCGACGTGAAGAGCAGGTAGGCGAGCGCATCCGCGGACACGGCCCGCGGCACGAAGGCCGGGAGCGCGTCGTCCGAACGGACGATCTCGAAGCGGTGCATCGGCCAGCGCGCGCGGAGCTCGGCCGCGGGCGACGCCGCAGGCAGGACGAGCACGAGCGGCCGTGACACGTTCGCGAGCACCGCCTCGAGCTCGCTCATGGCGTTCCCATCGACGATCACGTCGCGGCAGCCGGAGCGCTCGAGCATCCGCGCGCTGCGTTCGGCGGGAAAGGCGGGATTGAGCGGCACGTAGCCGTGCCCGCGAAGCAGCGCGGCCAGGATGCCGGCGAAGGCCAGCTCCGATCGGTGCCCGAAGACGGCGGTCAGCGGCGGATCGGAGCTCGCGGAGATCTCCTCGAGCATCCCGGCCAGGTTCGACGCCGTGCGGTACAGGCCCGCGTAGCTGAGCTCTCGCCCGTCGATCTCGAGCGCGGGCCGCTCACCGTGGCGCTCGAACGCGTCCACGAACCTCGATGCCAGGCCGCGCATCACGACACCGGCGCCGACGACGGCCTTTCGCGCCACGATCGATCCCGAATCCCGTCACGCTCGATCATTTTCTCTCCCGAACCCTCGTGCGCGGGCGCACGTTCATGTACCCGATCTGCGGTACATCGACCACAGCGGGTGCGCGCGAAAGACGATGGTAGGATCGTCAGCCATTCCGGAGTGAAGGCCGAGCGAGAGGCGGGCGATCGCGGTGAACTTCGACTCACTCCAGTACCTGCTCTTCCTGCCGGCGGTCTACACGCTGTATCGGCTGCTGCCGCACCTCGGGCAGAACCGCATGTTGCTCGTCGCCAGCTACTTCTTCTACGGCTGCTGGGACGTCCGATTCCTGTCGCTGATCATGCTCTCGACGGCGTTCGACTACGCGAGCGCCCTGATGATCGATCGCGGCGCGCTCGAGCGCCGGCAGGGATTCGCGGCCGCGGCCTGGGCCGTGCTGGGGATGGTCGTCTTCGTGGCGATCGACTGGCCGCAGGTCTTCGCTCCCGATTCCACCGGCAGCGTTCTGACGCGCACCGGCGTTCTCGCGTCGCTGGCCGTCGCTTCGGTCTGCGTCGTCGCCGCCGCGGGCTACGGGCGTTTCACGGCGCTTCCCGAGCGAACCCGGCGCCGCGCTGCGCTCGTGGCGAGCCTCGTCGTGGACCTCGGCGTGCTCGGGTTCTTCAAGTACTTCAACTTCTTCGTCGGAAGCCTCGAGGAGCTTTTCCGGGACTTCGGCGTTTCGGCCGCGCACTGGCATCTCGACGTGGTGCTCCCGGTCGGGATCTCGTTCTACACGTTCCAGACGATGAGCTACACGATCGACGTCTATCGCGGTCGCCTCCGCGCCACCGACAGCCTCCTCGACTTCGCGCTCTTCGTGTCCTTCTTTCCGCAGCTCGTGGCGGGCCCGATCGAGCGCGCCACGCATCTCCTGCCCGCGCTCGTCGGCACGCGACGCGTGCGCCTCGATTCCGTCGACGCGCGGCCTCTACCTGATCCTGCTCGGGCTCTTCAAGAAGGTCGCGATCGCGAACGGCGTGGCCCAGTCGGTCGACTCGATCTACAACTCGACGCATGCCGCCAGCGCCGGCGACGTCGCGCTCGCCACGGCGCTCTTCGCGATCCAGATCTACTGCGACTTCTCCGGCTACACCGACATCGCGCGCGGCAGCGCGAAGCTCCTCGGCATCGATCTGATCGAGAACTTCCGGCAGCCGTACTTCTCGACCAACCCGAGCGAGTTCTGGCGGCGCTGGCACATCAGCCTCTCGACCTGGCTGCGCGACTACCTCTACATCCCGCTCGGCGGAAACCGCGGCGGCGGCGTCGCGACCTACCGCAACCTGATGCTGACGATGCTGCTCGGCGGGCTCTGGCACGGCGCCGCCTGGAACTTCGTCCTCTGGGGCGCGTTTCACGGCGGAATTCTCTGCGTCCATCGGCTCGCGAGCGGCGGGCGCGTGGCGGCGCGCGGCAGCTGGCACTACCCGAAGATGCTCCTCTTCTTTGCCCTCACCTGCTACGGCTGGCTGCTCTTCCGCGCGAACTCGTTCGAGCAGATCGCGTCGTTCACGCAGACGCTCGTGACCGGCGCGAATGCGTTATCGCTCTCGATCCACCCTCCGACGTTCGCGGCGTTGATCGGCCTGCCCGTCCTGTTCCTGCTCGAAGCCTTCGAGTACGCACGCGGCGACCATCTCCACTACCGCGGCCTTCCGCCGTGGGCGAGAGGCGCGCTCTACGCGGCGTTGATCTTCGTGATCCTCCTCGGCACCAGCAATGAACCCACCCAATTCATCTACTTCCAGTTCTGAGCCCGCGTTCCGCGCGCAGCTTCGCGACCTGGTCTCGGTCGTCGCGTGGAGCCTCGCGTGGCTTCTGGCGATCGACGTCGGTCTCGGCCTCTGGCTCGGGGATCCACCGCGTGGACCCGCACGAGTCGAAGGCCAGCTGCAGCGCTACTTCGAGTACGGACGCTCCACCGAGGGCAAGATCCGCGCGATGATCGGCGCTTCGGACGATCTCACGCATCCGCTCGCCCTCTCGGGCTGGATCGAGCCGCCGAAGGATCAGCCCCGCACCCCGCCGGAGGGCAGCGAGCGACTCGTCGCGGTGTACGGCATGTCGTTCAGCGCCAATGCCGCGCTGGCGATGCACGAGCAGGATCCGACGCTCGCGGTGCGGAACGCCGGCGGACCCGGCGCCACCCTCGCCCACTCCTACGCGATGTACCTGCGCGACCGAAGCGAGCACGACGCGAGCGTGATCGTGCTCGCCGTGCTCGCGTCGAGCTTTCCGAGCCTCTCGACGCTCACGCACGCGACCTGGAACTTCGAAGCGCCGTCGCCGCACTTCTACCCGAGGTTCACGCTCGACGACGGCGCGCTGGCCTCGATCTCGGCGCCGATCGACTCACTCGACGATCTCCGTGGCGCGCTCGCGGACTCCGAACGTTTCGACGAGCTCGTGCACGTGCTCGAGCGAGACGACGTGTTCTACGACCCGCTCGTCTTCCGGGAATCACGGCTCGACGGCTCCGTGATCGCGCGAACGATCCGCCGCGCATGGGGGCAACGCGCGAAGCGTGCGACGATCGGCCGCTTCCACGACGCGCACGGCTTCACCAACGACCTCGACGCGGTCGAGATCGCGCGTGCGATCGTGCGCGAGTTCGTCACTCGGGTCCGCGCCGACGCGAAGCTCCCCGTCCTGCTCCTGATCCACGACCAGGGCTACGCCGACCATCTCTTCCTGGCCCTTCGCCCGGTGATCGGGGAAACCGGCGTGGACTTCGTCAGCACCCACGAGATCGCGCCTGCGATGGACGGTTCGAACTTCGTCCGCGACGGGCATTTCACGCACGCGAACGATCTCCGAATCGGGAAGGCGCTCGGCGACGTGATCCACCGGGCGTCGCCACTTCCGCCTCGCTAGCCGCCGTCACGTCCTGCGGCGATATCAGTGACCGCGACCCGAATTCGAGTGCAGTGCACTTCGTGCGCAGAATCCTCGAGCGAACGTCGATACCGACGCCATGAAGCAGAGGCTTCGAGTACTCCTCGGTGCCGCGCGAGGGCTCTGGCCGAGCCGCGCCGACTTCGGCTCCGCCGCATCGTCCGGCGTCGAGTCGCTGCTTCTCGACGGTGCGAAACGCATGGGCATCGTCCTCTTCGTCGCGATCACGATCGTCGACACGCTGGCCGTGGCCTCGGGCCTGGCGGACCTCCACGCGACGCTGCTCTACGACGGACTGACGCTTCTCGGTGTCGCCGTCGCCGGCGCGTCCACCCGGATCGCGAAACACTTTCCCGAGCTCCCGCTCTTCGCGATGGCGACCGTGCTCAACATCTCGTTGATCTTCGGAGTTGCGACTCTGAACGCCGGCCACCACGAGGTCGGCCTGCTCTGCGTGGCGGTGCCCATCGGCGTCGCCGCGTTCGCGCCGCTCCATCCGCTGCTGATGATCGCGCTCGGGATCGAAGTGGTCGCGTTGCTGCCGTTCGCCGAACGAATCGCGCCGCCCGGCTGGTCGCTCGATTCGCCGATCGTCGCCGCGCTCGCGATCGCGATCGCCGGGATGGGCGCATCGGCGTCACGCAGTCAACGCGCGGTCTGGGCGCGCTTTGGCGACGCACACGAACGCGCGCTCCAATCGACGCGGACGAAGTCCGAGTTCCTGGCCAACATGAGCCACGAGATCCGGTCGCCGATGACCGCGATCCTGGGATTCGCCGACGAGCTCGAGCGGAAGATCGCGGTCCTGCACGCCGACGCCGAGACGCTCGAGGCGCTGCACACGATCCAGCGCAACGGCGCTCACCTTCTCGATCTGATCAACCGGATCCTCGACCTGTCGAAGGTCGAGGCGGGCAAGCTCCCCGTGCTCTCCGCGCCGTGTTCGCCGGCTTCGATCGTGCGCGAAGTCGTGCAGCTTCTCGGGCCGCAGGCGCGCACCAAGGGAGTTCGTCTCGAGACACGCTGCGACGGGCCGATCCCGGGTGCGATCGCGAGCGACGCGAGCCGTCTGCGCCAGATCCTGACCAATCTGATCCAGAATGCGATCAAGTTCACCGACAGCGGCGAGATCCGCGTGGTGTCGCGACTCGTCGCAAATGGTTCCGCATCCGAGCCGTGGCTCGAGATCTCGGTCGAGGACACCGGTATCGGCATCGCGACCGAGGATCGGCACGCGATCTTCGAGCCGTTCACGCAGCTCCACGATGCATCGGTGCACGCGCAGCCCGGCACCGGGCTCGGTCTCTCGCTCTCGCGTCGTCTCGCGCGGCTGCTCGGCGGCGATCTCGTGCTGGCGAGCGAGATCGGTCGCGGCAGTCGGTTCACGGTTCGTGTACCCGCAACTCCGATCGCCGAGTTCGAGTCCGCGGGACCGGACTGCAGCGCTCTGGAACCGAAACCCGACGTGCGCGTGAGCGGTCGCATCCTGATCGCCGAGGACGGCGTGGACAATCGGCGTCTGCTTCGGGCGATGCTGGCCAGCGCCGGGCTCGAGGTCGAGCTGGTCGAGAATGGCGAGCAGGCGTGTCAGCGAGCCAGCGAGGCTCAGCGACTCGATCGACCCTTCGATGTGTTGTTGATGGATATTCAAATGCCGATCCTCGACGGCTATGCCGCAACGCGTCGCCTGCGAGCCGAGGGTTATCCCGGTGCGATCATCGCGCTCACGGCCCGTGCGATGGTCGGTGATCGCGAACGCTGCCTCGAAGCGGGCTTCGATGACTACGCGAGCAAGCCGATCGTCCGCTCCGACCTGATCGCGCGGATCTCCGGATCGATCGCGAAGTCGCGGGGCGTAATCCCCAGCCGACTGAGCCGGACCGATTTCCAGACTGAGAAGCTCGGAAATCCCAGGATCGATGCGCGTATCCACGTCGTCGGCCTGATAGGATTGTGTCCGTGCGAGGTGACGGGGAACTTCGCGGCAGCTCGAAGAAGTCCCAGAAGAAGAAGGGACCCTCACGCGGCCAACGGTTCACGCTGAACCGGCCGATTCGCTTCGGCGACTTCGTGCTCGATGCAGCGGCCGGTGAGCTTCGCCGCGAGGGAAGACCCGTGGCGATCGCGCAGAAGCCTTTCGCGATGCTCTGCCATCTGGTCGCGAATTCGAATCGTCCCGTCCCCAAGGCGGAGCTCTTCAAGAAGATCTGGCCGAAGGTCGTCGTCAGCGATGCCGCGCTCGATAGCGCGCTCAAAGATCTTCGCCGTGCGCTCGGAGACGAGGCGGCACACCCCCGGTTCGTGCGCACGGTGCGCGGCCGCGGCATCCGCTTCATCGCAGAGGTCCGCTACGGCCCCGGCCCGCGAAAGCGATCGGCGGACGACACGTCGACGGCTGCCGCGCCCGCAACCGCGACCGTCGAGTCGTCGCGCTTCGTCGACCGCGTGCGGGAGCTTCGCGCGCTGATTCGCTCCGCCGAGGCCGCCGCGCGCGGCCAACCCAGCGTGATCGTGATCGAGGGTGCAGCCGGCGTGGGCAAGACCCGACTCGTCGAAGAGCTACTTCGCGATCCGGCCAGCGCCGACTTCTCGATCGGACGGGGAAGCTGCCATCCGGATGAGCGCGAACCCTACCACCCGTTCGGCGAGGCCTTCCGCGATCGACTCCGGCCGGGCGAGACCGAGAGCGGACGACCCGGCGCGGCCGAGGTCGAGTTCCACCGGCTTCTCGATCCGAGCCGCGGCGAACCGCACATCGACCCGAGCGAGTGCGCGGACAGCCGCCGCGAACAGTCGGAACTCTACGGTGCGATCTGGCACGTCGTCGCGCGGCTCTCGCGTTCGCACCCGACGCTGATCGTGACTCGAGGATCTGCACTACGCGAGCGCGTCGACACTCGACCTGCTCCTCAGCCTGGCGATCGACGTCGCCGACGTGCACGGACCCGATGGCGTACCGCTCCTGATCCTCGCGACCACGCAACCCGCGAAGCCCGGTACGCGCCTCGACGTGACGCTGCGCAGACTCGAGAAGCAGCGCAGCTACAGCTCGATCCGGATCCGAGGTCTGGGCCTGCGCTCGACGCGGGAGTTCGTCGCGGGGATCGCGGGCGCTCGCCCGACCGAGCCGGTCGCGAGGGCGTTTCGCGACGCCACCGCGGGAAACCCATACCTGTTGACCATGGTGATGCGCCAGTACGGCGAGTCGATCGCCGTGACCGCCGGAATCGATCGCGGCGCTGCGCACCCCGATCGTCCATCGGCTCGAGGCTCTCGACGCCGAGTGCCGCCGCATCCTCACGGTGGCGGCGTTCTGCGGCCAGGACTTCGGCCTGATCACGATCAGCGCCGTCAGCGGGGCGATCTCCGCGAAGACCGCGGCCGCCATCGAAGCCGGCCGTGGCGCTCGGGCTCGTGGTCGGCGGACCGCGGAGATTCCACTTCGAACACGATCTCGTGAGGGAGGCGCTGCGCGACGCGACACCCGAAGGCGAGCGCGGCGAAGATCCACCTCGAGCTCGCGAGAGTGCTCGAGGAGCTTCACGGCGGTACGTCGAGCGAGCACGCGATCGAGATCGCGCGGCATCTGCTGCTCGCGGGTCCGCACGTCGATCCGTCGCGGCTCGTGCACTTCAGCCCGTCGCGCCGGCGACCAGTCCTTCGCGGTCTGCGCCTGGCGGGAGGCGGCGGAATTCTATGAGGCGGCTCTCGGTGCGGAGTCGAAGCTCTCGGGGTCGGAGCGCGCGGATCTTCACCTGCGGGCGGGGCTCGCGAGGAGCCATGACCTCCAGACCCGGCAGGCGGTCGATCACTTCACGAGTGCCGCGCGCGGTTGTTCAAGTCCGCGGGAGATGACTCGGGATTCACCTGGGCGCTGCTCAACGAGACCCATGCGCGCAATTCGCTGACGCCGATCAGGTCTCGCGCGGCCGGCGACCTGCAGCGAACTCGTGGATCTCTACGCAAAGCTCGGTGAAGGCGAGCCGGGGTTGCGCGGCCGTCTGCTCGCGAGCCTGGCGGCGGCCGCGCGGGCCCTGAGCAGCGACGAACGCTCCGAGGACTTCGCCGAGCAGGCGCTTGCACTCGGACGCGCGACCGACGACGACGTCGTCTGCTTCCTGGCCTGCGAGCAGCTCGCGCTCACCCGGCACGCGCGGCTGCGGCTGCGCGACTCGCTCGCCGGCTGGCTCGACGCCGCCGCGTACGCGCGCAGGTCCCGCGACCCGTGGCTGCAGTCGGTCCCCGGTCCGATGATCACGCTCGCGCTGCTGCAGCTCGGTCGCTTCAGCGAGGCGCGGACCGCCGCGCGCGAGGCGGAAAAGCTGGCTCGAAACGCGCGAAACCGCGCCTCCCTCGCGCTGGTCCTGGCTCTACAAGGAGCGCTCGAGCTGGCGAGCGGAGACCTCGACGGCGCAGACGAGCGAATCCGCGAGTCGCACTACACCTCCGAGTTCTCGCGCGATACCTGGGGCCGGATCGTCACCGACGTCGTCCGATCCTGCAGCGCCTGCCACCGCGGCCGCTGGAACGATGCCGAGGCCGCGGTGTCGGAGCTCGCGAGCGGAGGTCACGCCTATGGCGAGGGCGGAAAGCTCGGGCCGCTTCCGGTCGCGTCGATGCGCCAGCTCTTGCTCGCGTATCGCGCCCCCGACGAGGTCGACCGCGACGAGTTCGCCGCTCTGGTGAGCCGTGCGCTGGCGGAGGGGGTGCGAGGCCAGCAACTGACCGCCCTCTCGAGGCTCTCGGAAGTCGCGGTCCTTCTCGGATCTCCCGAGCAGAGCCGGGCGCTCGAGAGCCAGCTCGAGGTCGCGCACGCGCAGGGATTCGTCTTCATTGGCGCGAGCGCCGTGCTTCTGCCGCGGCTGCTCGCGGGCACGGCATCACTCGATGGCCGGCTGGACCAGGCCGAGACCTACTTCGTCGAGGCGCTCCAGAAGGCGCGACTGGCGGGCGCCCGGATCGAGCTCGCCTTCACGCTGATCGATCGCGCGGGAATGCGCCTGCGCCACCGGGGGGCCGCCGCACGAGATCTCGAGCAGGCGCGCACGGACGTCGCCGAAGCCGCTTCGATCGCGCGCGACCTCGGGCTCGACCAGATCGAGCGCACGGCGAAGGAACTCGCTCGCGGGCTCGCCGTCCGCGTCCGTTAGCTTCGGCGCAATCCCCGGAAAATCCCCAACTCGAAGCTCTCAGTGATCGTACTGTGGTGAGTGGAATCGAGACCCATCGGTTTCAGGGAGGGGAAGGGAAATGAAGGATCCGATCTCGCAGTACTGTCTGCGGATGCCGCGGCCGGCGTACGACGACGCGCTCGATGTCGCGCTGGTTTTCGGCCTCAGCATGAACCAGTTCCTCGTCGGCGCGGTTCGACACTACGTACAGACCCAGCTCGAGCAGGAGTCCATCCACACGGCGGTGTCGAAGGTGCGCGAAGCCCGCAAGGCCGGTCTCGCGCACGGCTTGGTTGCGCAGCTCGCGGGCGGAACGGACACCCGCATCGGCTCGGGCACGCGCCGGAAGCGCGGCGTCTCCGCTTCACCCGAGCCCGACGAGGCGTCGAAACGCGCGTAGACGGCGATCTGATATCAACCGATCATTTCGTTCATCGACTCATTCGTGAGTTTCTGAGACGTGATTGACTGATATCATGTAACTCACTGCCGTACATCACTTTTTCGTCTCGACCGCTCATGCTTTCTGCGCGCCGGCCGATCCAGAAGCAGAGATGAGAAAGCACTCGGCAGACTTCACAGGCCGGCTACCCGCGGACCTCTACCGCGATGCGGTCGATCTCGCGCTCGTGTTCAACCAGAGCCTGAGCGAGTACCTCGCGAGCGCGATCAACGCCTACGTCGATGCGCAGCTCACGCGGAACGTCGTGCAAACCGCGGTGACGAAGGTCCGCGAAGCCCGCGGAGACGCCGGACCCGCGGACCGCAAGCCGCGCGCCACGTCTGCGCGCGTGGCCGGACGGAGCGACAAGGGATGAAAGCTTCCAAGGGGAGGGGAAAGAAGGTGAAACAGGACAACGTTCAGTACTGCCTGCGCATGACGCGGGCCGCCTATGACGATGCACTCGACGTCGCGCTGGTCTTCGACTTGAGCTTGAACCAGTTCTTCCTCGGAGCGATCCGGAGCTATGTCGACTTCCAGCTCCGCCAGGATGCGACGAAGACGGCCGTCGCGAAGATCCGCGAGGCGAGAAGCGAGGGACTCGCGAGTGGCGGGGCGGATGTCTTCCTCGATGAGCCGAGGGACCCCGTCTCGAGCTAGGCGGGCGCGGCGCCCGCCGAGATCCGGTCAGAAGCGAACGCCCGACGTCGCCGCGCGCGGCTCGGCGCTTCGCTCGCTCTGAATCAGACCGAGCTTCACGAAGACCCGCAGAAACGGATCGGGATCGGCAAATCGGAGCGCGCAGCCATCGGGTGTGGTGCGCACGTACTTCGCGAGCATCGAGGCCGGCTGGTTGCCCGGAAACCAGGGCAGCTCGATCCGCACCAGCGTCCCCGGAGTGACCGAGGACCCAGCGACCTCGAGTCGAACGCCGCTGTTCGAGATGTCCACGATCCAGGCATCGAGCGCGCTATCTCCGATCCGCGCGACGACCTGGATCCGCGCCACGTATCGAGTCGCGACCCGCGGATTCGAGAATCCGCCCAGGGTGAAGTCGTCGTTATCCATCGCCACCCGCTTCGGCTTCGCGATGGAGTTCTTGAGATTCGAGGCGCATCGCTCACCCTGATCCACCTCAGTGATCTCACTCCGTCATTCGACAGCGCCTCGCTCACTGTCATCAAGCCGTCGCTCCGCTGCACCGAACCACACGGCATGAACTCGACAGAGGCGGCAGAGCAGATCGCGAGAGCTCTGAAAACTCGGACCGGAATCACCTACAGCGTGACGGCCGGCCGCGGCACGATGCGCTCGTGGCTGATCATCGACATCGCGGTGGAGCGGAGATCCCTACCGACGGCAATGGCGGAGCGTGAAGCTCTCGCGCGCTACCTCGGCTTCCCGCGCTGGGACGGAACGATTCTCGTGAAGGGAACCGAAGATGCACGGCGCGAACACCTTGCGCGAGCTCTCGGCGTCGAGCGATCGGCACCGGACGACTCACTCGCGTCGCTTCTGATGCCGCTCGCCGACGACCCAGGTCGCGCCACCTGATCGGCTTCGCACTCCGTCACTTCATGCAGTGATATCTCTGAGAGTGACTCATCTCAAGTACGCGGGTGCAGGGCCGATCTAGTTCGCGGAACGCCTGGTTCGGCGTTGGCGAGGGGCGCTGTGTCCACGAAGCTCGGACAACTCCTGATCAACGAAGGGGCGATCACCCCGGATCAGCTCGAGCTCGCACTGGCGGAGCAGAAGCGGGTCGGCGCCAAGCTCGGCACGATCCTCGTCGACCTCGGGCTCGTGAGCGACGACACGATCTCGCGCTCGCTTGCGACGCAGAACGGTGTCGAGCACGTCGATCTGCTTCGCGAGCGGCCGACGCCCGACGTGCTCGAGCTGGTCTCCCAGCAGCTCGCGAGCGAATGCGAGGTGCTGCCGCTCCGGGTCGAGCAGTCCGCCCTCGTGCTCGCGATGGCGAACCCGACCGACATCATCGCGATCGACCGCGTCCAGCGCGCCTCGGGCCTCTTCGTTCGCGCGGTCTCGGCCCCGCGAGGCCGGATTCGCCGCGCGATCGCCTCGTTCTACCGCGGCGGAATGGACGAGGAGCTCGAGGCCGCGATCGAGAACGCCGCCCGCTCGGTCGGAGGTGAGACCACGAGCGAAGCCGGGGTGATCGCGCTGGTCGAGCGCATTCTGACCTCGGCCATCGCCGAAGAGGCGACCGACGTCCACCTCGAGCCCGACGAGAAGGTGCTCCGCGTGCGCCTGCGCGTGAACGGCGAGCTGCGGCGCGGGGCGACCCTGCCCGCGATCCTGATGTCGGCCGTCGTCGCGCGCATCAAGGTGATGGCCGAGCTCGACATCACCGAGACGCGGCTTCCCCAGGACGGCAAGATCCGCTTCGAGGCGGACGGCAAGAAGATCGAGCTTCGCGTTTCGACCTTTCCGTCGGTTCTCGGCGAGTCCGTGGTGCTGCGCATCCTGGATCCGTCGCGCGCCAATCGCACACTCGAGTCGCTCGGCCTCTCGAAGCGCGAGGTCGACGTTCTCGAACGCGCGGCCGCGCGGCCCAACGGCCTGGTGCTCGTCACCGGTCCGACGGGATCGGGCAAGACCACGACGCTGTACGGCCTTCTCCGCGCGGTGAGCACGAGCGAACGCAAGACGATCACGCTCGAGGATCCGGTCGAGTACCAGATGCCGCTCGTCACGCAGTGCCAGATCAACGAACGGGCGGGGCTCACGTTCGTGACCGGACTGCGCTCGATCCTGCGCCACGACCCCGACGTGATCCTCGTCGGCGAGATGCGCGACGCGGAGACGGCCTCGATCGCCGTCCGAGCCGCGCTGACCGGTCACCTCGTGCTCTCGACGCTGCACACCAACGACGCCATCCGGTCGCTCGCGCGGCTCCGCGATCTGGGGCTGCCGTCGTACCTGACGGCGAGCTGCCTCCTGGTCGTCGTCGCGCAACGGCTGGTTCGGCTGCTCTGTCCGGACTGCCGCTTCGCCTGCGAACCGACCGAGTCCGAGTGCGCCGCGCTCGGACTCTCGCCCACCGACACGCTCTACCGTTCGAAGGGCTGCGATCAGTGCCGGGGTGCGGGCTCGCGTGGACGCGGCGCGCTCTTCGAGGTGCTCGAAGTCACGTCACCCATCGCACGACTGATCAGCGCGGATGCGAGCAGCGACGAGATCGTCGCGGCCGCGCGTGCGTCCGGATTCGAATCGCTTCGGGAAGCCGCGCTTCGGCGCGCCCGAGGCGGAGAGATCTCCCCCGAGGAAGTCGGGCGAGTCACGTCGGGGGACTGAGGGGGTGCAGCGCTTCAGCTTCTCCGCGGTGGATGCGGCCGGCGCGCGCCGCACGGGTGTGCTGGTCGCGAGCGACGATCACGAGATCGACCGGACGCTCTCGAACCGCGGCCTGGTGCTCATCCGCGCGAGGGCGCTGCGCGGAACGCGCCGCGTGTCGGGCCGCGTGATCAGCGATTTCTTCTACCACCTCGGCGTGCTCGTCGGGGCCGGCGTCCCGATCGCGAGGGGCCTGCACGACCTGCACGAGGACGAGGCGAATCCGATGTCCGTCGAGATCGCCGAGATCGCACGGCGCGTCGAGACTGGGGCGACGCTCTCCGACGCCCTCGCTCAGCAGCCGAAGCTCTTCTCCCCGCTGATGCTCGCGGTCGTCCGCGCCGGGGAACAGACGGGAAAGCTCGACGTGGTGCTTCGCAACCTGGTCGCGTACCTCGAGTGGCGAGAGGAGCTCGGCCGGCAGGTGCGATCCGCGATGGTGTACCCGGCGATCGTCGGCGTCGGCGTGATCGGGCTCTGCGCGCTGCTCGCGCTCTTCGTCCTGCCGCGATTCGTCGGCATCTTCCTGGAGCTTCGCGTCGAGATCCCCCTGCCCTTGCGCGTGATCGTCTGGACCCAGGAAGCGGTCTTCGCGTACTGGTTCTGGATCCTGCTCGTGATCCTGTCGCTCGGGTCGGCGCTCATCGTCTGGCAGCGCACCGAGCACGGTCGCCGCGTCCGCGACCGAACGGCGCTCCGGATTCCGCTCGTCCGCACGCTCGTGGTCGGGCTCGACATGTCGCGGCTCTGCCACAACCTGGGCCTGCTCTACGCGGCCGGCCTGCCGATCCTCGACGCGCTCTCGATCACCGCCGACATCGTGCAGAACCGCGTGATCCGCGACGTGATTTCGAACGCGCGCGAGAAGGTGACCCGCGGCTCCGGGCTGGTCGACGCGCTGCGCGCCCCGGGCGTGATGCCGCCAATGGTGCTGCGCATGCTCGGCGTCGGCGAATCGACGGGCGACATCGACGCCTCTCTCGGGCGCGCCGCGGTCTTCTACGAGCGCGAAGTCCCGGCCGTGATCGATCGCACGATCGCGCTCTTCAACGCCGCCGTGATCTTCGCGCTCGGCGCGGTGCTGCTGACGATCATCCTCTCCTTCTTCGCGCCGCTCTACGAGGCGATGGGGAACCTCAATGCCGGCTGATCGCTCGCAGGCGGGCTTCTCGCTGATCGAGATCATCGTCGCCGTGGCGATCCTCGCGATTCTCGCGGGAGCGACCGCGCCGCTCGTGGTGCGGAACATGACGGCCGCGCGGCGAGACGAGACGACCGTCCGGCTGCGCCGGCTCGTGGACGGAATGGTCGGCGATCCCGGCGCGGGACGCTTCGGCTACCTCGGCGACATGGGCAATCTGCCGCCGACGCTCACCGACCTCTGGGTCCGGGGCACGCAGCCGGCATTCGCGATCTCGGCCTGGGGATACGGCGCCGGCTGGGCCGGTCCGTACGTGCAGCAGACGCAGCCGCTCGCCGACCTGACGCAGGACGCGTGGGGCGTCGCGCTGCAGTACGTCGCGGGAACCGCGCGCGTCACGAGCGCGGGCGAGGATCACCTCTTCGGCACCGCCGACGACCTGATCTATCCCGCGGCGGCGCCGCCGACCACGGGTGGGCTGACGCTCACGGTGCTCGGCATTCCGAACACGAATCCGGCGGCGACGGTCGTGCTCGGCTCGGCCGAGGCGAGCCCGCTGATCGCGCTCACCGCGAACGGCACGCTCTCGACTTCGGCCCTCGCCGGCGTCGGACCGTTCTTCAGCGCGACACCCGTCCCGATCGGCGTGCACGCTCTGACCGTGACGGGGATCGGAACCTATGCCGGCGCCTCGGCGACCTCGGTTCTCACGATCCACGCCGGAAACAACGCATCAACCGTCACCCTGGTGCAGCCGTGAAGCTACCTCGGGTCCTCTCGAGCGTTCTCTCGCGGCTCCCCGTTCGAACCGCGATGCATGCGATCGACACCCGGTTCGCGTGGGCGCGCGAATCCGACCTGCCGGGTGTCTCGTCGCTGCTCGGATTCGGCGTCGACGGCAGCGTCGAGCAGGCGTCCGGGCGCGTCGACGGCGTCCTACACGTCCCCGAGATCCGGATTGCGCGGCTCGACCTTCCCGGCGTGCGATCCCGCGAGGCGCGGCAGATCGCCGCGCGCCGTCGAGCGGATCTGCTCGACGACGAATCGGAGTCACTGCACGTCTCGAGCTTGATCCGAGCGACGCCCACGGGAAGCGTGCTCTGGCTCGTCTCGGGTCCGAAAGATGTCTGCCGCGAGCTGGACGCGGAGATGGCGGCGCGCGGGATCCGAGCGGACCGACTTCTTCCGCTGAGTCTCGCTCTCGGCGGACTCGCACGACTGCTTCCGCCGGCCATGGACGACGGACTCACGGCGATCCTCTGGATCGAGTCGGAGTGGAGTCACTGCGTCGTCGCCGATGCCCAGGGTTGGCGCTTCGATCGCCAGATCCCCCTCAAGCTCGGATTCGAGCTGCCACCCGAGGAGGCCCCGGCGAACGCCGTCGCCTGGCAGGAAGAGGATCACCAGTTCGTCGAGCACGTCACCGTCGAGCTCGATCGCACCTTCACCTACGTCGAGCGACACCTGGCACTGGGCAAGGTCTCGCGCATCTGCGTCTGCGGCCCGCTCGCGGGTCTCGAATCGCTCGAGCACGCGCTGATCGCGAATCAGAGCCTGGAAGTCATGCGCGTCGGCGGTCGCTCGCTCGACGCGCTGGGTACCGCGCCGCATCCCGCGGCGGCCGGAGCGCTCGGAGCCGTGGCCCTCGGAGGCTCGGCCTCGGACGCCTCGCTTCTGCCGAGGGAACTCGCCGCACCGCGGCACGCCGCGCGCGCGCGCCGCCGTCTCCTCGGTCTTGCGATCGCGTCGTCCCTGCTCGCGCTGCTCGCGCTCGCGTACGCGGTCTGGGGTGCGGCCGTGATCTCGGCCGCGGCCGAGCGGGTGCATGCGGAGGCGAGGCGCTGGGACAGCGAGCGCGAAGGCCTCGCCCGACTCGCGGCGGAGCGCGAACGCGCGCAGCGGGTGTTCGACGCCGCTTCGACGCTCGCGCGCCCGGAACCTCCCTGGTCGGCGCTGCTCGTCGTGCTCGGCGGTTTGATGCCGGAGCATCTCTTCGTCGAGCGACTCGCCATCGTGCCCGAGAACGGCGGCTGGGGGATGGAGATCTGGCTCGACTCCGAGGGCTTGCGCGAATCGGAAGCGGCGGAGGCCGCGGAGAAGCTGCGGGGTCGGCTCTCCACGCTGTCGCTCTTCCGCGTCGTCGGACTCGAGATCGAGCAGCCGGCGGGGGCTGCTTCAGAAATGCGCTTTCGGATCGACGCGTGGGTCGCGCCGGTCGGCGAGGGAGCGCCCGATGACGAGTAGGCGTCCGGTGTTTCTCGACGGAACCAACGCGGGGCTCCTGGCCGTGATCGTGGCGGTGCCGCTTCTCGCGATGGTCCTCACGGCGGGTCCGATCCGAAGATTCGCGCAGCGCGCGATCGAGTCGCAGGAGCGCCAGAGCGTCGAGATCTCACGCCTCGTCGAGAAGAAGCGCGCACTCACCCCGGTCGAGCCGAGCGAGCGCGAGCGCGTGGACGCGACGCTCGCGAGCTTCGAGGCCAACGTCGCTTCCCTCGGCGAGGAGCCAGACACGCAACTCGTGCACGAGCTGTCGGCCCTGATCGAGTCGTCGGGTGCCCGCGACGTCCGCGTGCAGCTCTCGCCCCCCGTTCCTGATCAAGAACCGCGGTCGCCGATCGTCGTCGCCTCACTCGCGGGCGACCGTTCGGTCTCGCTCGTCCCGAACCCGGCTCGCATCGCGATGCGCAGCGATTTCGATGGACTCCGCGCCGTGCTCGACCGGATGGCGGCACCCGGTCATTCGATCCAGATCGACTCCGCGGTCTTCGTGCGCGAAGGCGAGAGCATCCGCGCCGAGTTCGACGTCACGTACTGGAGCCGGGAGAGCGTGCCATGAGACGCCGCATCGTCGCCCCGCTGCTCGTCGCCGCTGCGCTCGCGATCGGCGTCCAGAACTGGCTCTTCTTCTACGGAGGAAGCGCGAGCACCCCGATCGCGGCGACGGACGAGGAGATCGCGGCCGCCGAGAGCGGCGACGACGCCCTCGCTTCCGAACAGGCGTCCGCGGCGATCGTGCGGCCGCCTCCGATTCTCGGCGCGCCCGCATTGGCCACGCTGCTCGTGACCTTCGACGGGCTTCGCTCGCCGTTCCTGCCCAAGGGCATCGGAAGCTCGGAGGGCCACGGAATTCCGAGCCTGACGGGGCTCTTGATCGGCGCGGAGCGTCGGATCGCCTGGCTCGGAAGTCACGCCCGGAGCGAGGGCGAGCTCTACCAGGGATTCAAGGTCGCGCGCGTCGAGCCCGCGCGCGTCGTACTCGAGCGAGACGGTCGCCGCTTCTCGCTCTGGCTCGACGCCCCCGACGCGTCCGACGCGTCCGACGCCACCGATCTCGATCGAATGCCCGGCCTCGAGGAGGAAAAGACACCATGAGAGTCCTGCCACTCTGTCTCGCCGGGCTGGTCACGCTCAGCATCGGCTGCGCGACCCTGCCGGGCGCGCCCCCGACACCGGAAAGCGACGGAGACGCCGGGTCCCCACCGGCTTCCGAGCCCGCGCCGGATCTGGCCCCCCGGATGCTCTCGGTACCCGACGAGCGGCCGCGCGACCCGATCGTGCGGCTGATGTCCGAGGGGCGTTACACCCTGAACGTTCAGAACGCCGATCTGGTTGGCGTCCTTCTCGGCCTCACCCACGATCTTCCGATCAACGTCGTCGTCGATCCCGGGATCACCGGCACGGTCGATGCCGACCTGAAGAACGTCTCGCTGCTCGACCTGCTCGACCAGCTCGTCGTCGCGCGCGGCTATCAGTACCGGATCGAGGGTCGGACGGTCCGCGTCCTTCGGACCGATCGAACCACCCGGACCTGGCAGATCGACTACCCGAGCACGCGGCAGATCGGCGCGTCGCAGTTCAGCATCAGCGGCGCGGTCGCGCAGTCCATCTCCGACTCGAGCTCCTCTTCGTCGGAGGGCTCGAGCAGCGGTGGCGGCAGCTCCCAGGACACCAGCACCTCCGCGATCTCGACCGAGCTCGCGCTCGACTTCTGGAGCGAGATCGAACGCGGCGTGCGCCAGCTCGTCGACGGCAGCGACGGCTCGGCGGCGCCCGCCGACACGGATGCGAGCGCCACGCCGTCCGGCTCCATCGCGGGCTCGGGAGGCCGGAGCGTGCTCGTCTCGCGCCAGGCGGGAATCCTGATCGTGACGGCGCCCGAGGCGATTCTCGAGCAGGTCGATCGCTATCTCTCGCTGGCCTCGCGAAGCATCGGCCGGCAGGTCTTGATCGACGCGCGCATCATCGAGGTGACGCTCGGGGACGAGCTCGACCTCGGTGTCGACATCGAGTACTCGCCGAGCCTCGATTCGACCGATGGTCTGCACCCGATCGGCACGATCGTGCGGGCGATCACCGGCGGACTCACCCGCGACAACGCCATCGGGGCTTCCGATCTCGCGCCGGTTCTGACCAGCGGTGGCTTCAGCTTCGGGATCGCCACCGACACCGTCGGCGTGATGATCAGTGCCCTCGCCCGGCAGAGCGACGTGCGCGTCGTCTCCACGCCGCGGATCGCGACCCTGAACAACCACAAGGCGATCGTGAAAGTCGTGCGGAACGAGGTGTACTTCATCGCCGAGACGGAAGTCTCGGTGATCGCGAACGTCGGGCAGTCCGCCGTGACCACGTTCACGCCGAGCATCACTCCCGTCGGCGTGACGCTCGACGTGACTCCTCAGATCTCCGACGACCGCGACGTCACCCTGCACGTCCACCCGAGCGTCTCCGAGATCGTCGAGGTCCGCGAACAGCCGCAAGTCGAGGGGCAGACGGCCACCGGAAGTCTTCCCGTCGTCAATCTGCGCGAAACCGATTCGGTCGTTCGCGTCCGTGACGGAGAGACGCTCGTGATCGGCGGGCTGATCCAGACGCGCGACCTCGACATCGAGAAGAAGATCCCCCTGCTAGGCGACATCCCGTGGCTGGGGCAGCTCTTCCGTCAGTCGGACGTCACCGAAACCCGCTCCGAGCTCGTCATCTTCCTCACCCCGACCGTTCTCGACGCGCCGACGGTCCGCCGCGTCGATCGGGACAGCGAGGCGCGTCTCCAGGCGCTCGACGACACCCGAATCGAACGACGCGTGATCGAGTCGCGTTGGTGGAGAAAATGATGCTGCGGACTGCGAATCTCACGGTCTGTCTCGGGGCGCTCTCGCTGGCGCTCCTCGTTCCCGGGGCCGCCTTCCCAGGCTCCGGATCGCTCGATGACTACGAGCGCAGCGCCGGCGCCTTCGCCGACGGCCTGGCCCTGGCCGAGCGCGGGCTCGACGACGACGCTTCGAGCGCGTACGAGGAGGCGATCCGGCTCGACGCGGGATTCGTCGAGGCGATGGTCAACCTCGCGCGAGTCCGGCTGCAGCAGGGCGAGACGAGGCAGGCCCGTGAGCTGCTCGACCGAGCGCTGCGGCTCGCCCCCGCCTATCCATCGGTTCACACGGTTCGCGGGCTCGAGGCTCGCGCGCGCGGAGATCTCAACGAGTCCATGCGCGCGTTCTCCCGCGCCCGCTCGCTCGATCCCGAGAACTCGGAGATCCTCTCGAATCTCGGCGCGGTCCTGCTCGAGCTCGGCTTCGACGACGACGCGCGCCGCGTCCTCGAGGAGGCCCGGCGGATCGCGCCCGATCGTCCGGAGCCCGCGTTGGCGCTCGCGCTCGTCTTCGAGCGGAAGGGAGATCGCGCCCGCGCCGCGTTCTTCTACGGCCAGTTCCTCCGGCTCGTCGGCACGCGCGATCCGGATCGAGCGGCCGTCGAAACACGCCTCGGGCAGCTCGACCCGCGATCGGTAAAGACCGGGCCACAGGTCTCCGAGATACCCGGAGAGAGCATTCCAACTGAGTCACATTGAACGATATCAATGACTGAGTCACATCACTTCATGAGTCAGGAGTCGGACATGGTTCGTCGCAGAGCAGAAGCCGGTTTCACACTGATCGAAATCCTCGTGGCGGTCGCGATCCTCGCGATCGCGTCCGCGGCCCTCACCCCGATGGTGGTGAAGTACGTCAACGACGGCCGGAGAGCTCGCGCCGTCTCGGACGCCAACACGCTCGGACAGGCGATCCTCGCCTTCCAGCTCGACACCGGCCGCTGGCCGGTCTCGAACGACGGCATCGTCACGGATGCGGGCGAGGTGTCGCGGCTCGTCGGGTTGCCCGCGGCGTCGATCGTCGCGGCGAACATCCCCACCGGCGTCGCCACGGTGCCCGGTGCGGTGAACTGGCGCGGCGGCGGCAACGGCGGCACCGCGGCTGCGATCGAGGACCTGCTGATCAACAACTACAGCACGACCGTCAATCCGCTGTATCCGGCCAGCCTGAATCCGGCGGCGACGCCGGGTTGGAACGGCCCCTACATCAAGGAGGTGCCGATCGATCCGTGGGGGAACCCGTACGTCGTGAACGTGCGCTACCTGGACGGAGCGACGGTCACCACGACCGCGATCGAGCTGACGCACGCCGTGGTCGTGATCTCGGCCGGGCCGAACAATCTCTTCGAAACCTCGTTCCAGGACGCGACGGCGCTCGCCACCGTCGGTGGCGACGACATCGCCTGGGTCGTCGAGGGACAGCGCCCGTAGTCGGCGGGTCGCTTCTGTCCGAGGAACCTGTCCGCGGGCGCTCGACCCCTCGGCCTCGAGGCCGAGGGGTCGACCCCACCGGGTTCAGCGAGGCGTGAGCAGCGTCGGCGGCTGCAGGGACGTCGACGAGGAGCCGCCCGAGCTCGCTTCGCAGAGAGCCGCCCCGAACTCGCTCGCGCCGACGTCCCAAGCCCCCGTGCTCGAGGTACCGCGGCAGCCTCCGAACGCGTCGTCGTACACCCAGACGTCGCGATTCGACGAGGCGCTGAAGCTGTATCCGGTGTCGACCGCACCCGCGCTTCCACTGCCGAGGCGGAAGTTGCTGATTCGCGTCGAACCGCGCGCCGGCACCGTCGTGGCGAACGGATTCGGCGTGCGAATCAGCAGGTTGTTCGAAGCCGTGAACGCGCTGCTGTTGCCGACGGCGCCGGTGAAGCTCGGAGCGACCAGCAGGTTGTTCCGGGAGAAACAGTTCTGCGTACAGCCGGTACCGGTGCCCCGCAGGCTGGTGAAGCTGAAGGGACTCGAGATGGACTGGTTGAAGTAGAGCGTGTTGTTGTAGACGTGGACATTGCCGGTCGGCGTGCTGCCCGATCGAGCCGCCGTCGGGCTTCCCGTCACCTGGACGAACGAAAGGCCGCCAGTGAAGCCGCCCTGCAGGTCGTAGACGTTGTTTCGAATCGTCATCCCGCCGCCCTGGATCTCGTAGATCGCGGCCTTCGAGGCGGCCGTGTCGTCCGGCCAGTAGTGGTAGTTGCGTTCGAAGATGAAGTCGTGCGTCGGGGTGATGTTCCCGGAGAGTGCGGCCGCACATCCGGACGGCTCGCCGCAGTTGCAGCCGTTGTCGACGCAGGTCCGCACGGTGTAGAAGTAGTTCGCCGCGCTCTCTTCGAAGGAATTGTCGCTCAGGATCACGAAACGCCCCGCCATCTGGGCGGCCGAGCCGGACGACACCGCGGGCCAGCGCGTGTTGTCGCCGTCGTCCTGGCGCAGCTGGAGGTGCTCGTGGCCGTTCGCCGCGTTCAAGAACGAGATGTGCGAGAAGAGGTAGTGCTGCGTGTGACGGGACCGGATCGACGCGGCGGTTCCGACACCTCGCGGGTCGTAACTGAACGTTCCGCCCATCCAGAGCGCGTAGTTCGAACTCACCCAGGACCCATAGCTCACGGCGGTGGTACCCGTGCAGTCCATGTCGATGAAGGCGTGCAGCACCGGGTACTGGTCCCACGCCTCCGGCGGCCAGAAGTTCGACTCGTCGAAGCAGGCATTCGGGTAGTCGGTCGCGTCGACCCGGAGGAACGTGGTGTAGTCGTTGTTCACGGTCAGGAAGAGGCAGCTGTTCCCGCAGTCGCGGTAGGAGAGATCCAGGTAGGTCCAGCGGTCCCCCGATTCCATTAGGGCCCCGTTCAAGTCGAGAATCGGGCGCGCCCCGCTGCCGAACGCCTCGACGAAGCCGGGGGTCGCACCCTCGAACATGCGGACCCCGTTGGACGCCTGGAACCGGTCGCCGCGGCGCAGCAGCACCCGCCGCTGTCGTGTCGTCGCCGCGGCGCAGTCGCTGGCACCCGAGCAATTGTCTCCGGCCGTGAGCGCGGACTGCAGGCTCGACGTCACCGTGCAATTGTCGTCGATGGCGCAGTTCAGCGGGCAGCCGCTCCAGTTCGAGCCGTCGTTGGCGAAGCAGAACGTGTCCGCGGCGCTGAAGTAGGTCGTCCGATCGCCGACGACCACGGGGCGGGTCGTCGTGCTCACCTGCCCGTTCGGATTGGTGACGGTGAGCGTGACGGTGTAGGTGCCGGGCTGCTCGTAGACGTGGCCGGCGATGGCACCGACATCGCTGTTCTTCGAGACGGGCGTGGTGGTCGCAGCGGCGGCACCACTCGTCCACACCCCGCTCCCCGGGTCGCCGAAGTCCCAGGCGAAGCGGAGCGAATGGAACGGCCGGCTGAACTCCGGGTCGGTCGTCTCCGGCGTCTGGTAGGGCGTCGCCGAAAGCGCGCCCTGACCGATCGCATCGAAGTGCACCGCACACGGAGCGAGGCATGTGGTGCCTTGGATCTTCCGTGCCGTGAAGCTCGCATTCGGCGCCGCGACGGCGGTGCCGGTCGCGAAGCCCATCAGGAAGATCGTCATCAGGATTCTCGAGTTCATGTCTTTGCGCTCCTATCGCGACCTGCCGGAACATCGGCCTCGTCGGCGCGGCGGACCGTGATGGTCCCCACATCGGAGCCACTCCCCCACTGCCGGATCGGCCTCCGCGCCTGTAACGGGTAGCAGATTCGACCTGCACGAGAAACGAAAACCGGATGCATCCACGGGTAGTTGCACACGAACGGGTGCACGCGATCGGGGGCGGCGCGAGCGCTCGCGGAATTCCCCCGTGGGCGCGCGGTTTATTCGCCGCGACTGCCGATCTCCTGCCGCTGCGAGCGGCCCGCGAGCAGAGTCCGGGGATCCCGCCTTTGCGCGGCCGGATTTCGCAGGGCAGGATCTCCTCGGGGGGCCCGGCTGCCGATGCAACGACGTTACGTCGTGATCACGCCCACACGCGACGAAGAGAGGACGGTCGAGGCGACCCTGCGCTCGATGATCGCCCAGACCGTGCGCCCCGAGCGCTGGGTGATCGTGAACGACGGCTCGACCGATGGCACGCGGGAGATCATCACGCGTCATCTCGCAGGGAATCCGTGGATCGAGCTCGTCGATCGGGAAGATCGCGGCTTCCGGGCGCTCGGCGGCGGAGTGGTCCAGGCCTTCGAAGACGGCCTTGCGCGCGCGGGCGGCGACTGGGACTTCGTCGTGAAGCTCGACGCCGATCTCGAGTTCGGTCCCGACTACTTCGAGCGCATGCTGCGCCACTTCGAAGAGCGTCCGAAGCTCGGCATGGCGAGTGGAAAGACATTCCTGTTGCGCGACGGCGTGAAATCGATCGAGTGGTGCCCCGACGAGCACGTGCGCGGACCGGCGAAGATGTACGCACGTGCCTGCTTCGAGGCGATCGGCGGGCTCGAGCCCGTGCGCGGATGGGACATGATCGACGAGACGAAGGCGCAGATGGCCGGCTTCGAGACCCGAAGCTTCATCGAGGACGAGCTGATCCACCTGCGGCCGATCGACGGACGTCAGGAGAACGTCCTCCGCAGCCGCTATGAGATGGGTCGGCTGTACTGGTACCTCGGCTATCACTGGCTCTATCACGCGATCCGCTCGGCGCGAAGCGTCGTCCAGGACTACCCACGCCCCTTCGGAGGCCTGATGCTGTTTGCGGGCTACGTCGCCGCTGCACTCTCGCGAGCACCGCGTTACGACGCGCGCTACGTCGCGTTCGTCCAGCGAAGCCAGAAGAGCCGGCTCCGTCTCTCGCACCTGCGCCGTTTTCTCAAGGCGACCGCGAGGTCGAGCTAGTGTCGATGTCGCTGTCGATCGTGATTCCGGTCTACAACGAGCGGCAGACGCTCGATCTGGTCCTGGAGCGCGTCCGCGCGCTGCCGCTCACGAAGGAGATCATCCTCGTCGACGACGGCTCGACCGACGGCTCGCGCGAGAGACTCCGTGAGCTCGAGGGACTTCCCGAAGTTCGCGTTCTCTTTCACGAGCGGAATCAGGGCAAGGGGGCCGCGATCCGCACCGGCATCGCGGCGGCGACGATGGACCTCGTGGTGATTCAGGACGCCGACCTCGAGTACGACCCGGACGAGCTTCCGAAGCTGATGGCTCCGATCCTCGCGGGAAAAGCCGACGTGGTCTTCGGCTCGCGTTTCATCGGCAGTGAGCCGCACCGCGTCCTGTACTTCTGGCACATGGTGGTGAACCGGCTCCTGACGCTCGCATCCAACGTGCTGACGAACCTGAACCTGACCGACATCGAGAGCTGCTACAAGATGTTCCGCCGCGACGTGATCCAGTCGATCACGATCGAGGAGTCGCGCTTCGGCGTCGAGCCCGAGCTGACGGCCAAGGTCGCGAGGATGCACTGCCGGATCTACGAGGTCGGCATCTCGTACTCCGGACGCACGTACGAAGAGGGAAAGAAGATCGGCTGGCGCGACGGCGTCCGCGCGATCTGGTGCATCCTCAAGTACAACCTGCGGCGCAGCTGAACGGATGACCGCGATCGACGAGGGACCGGGACGCGGCGCAGGCGGCGTCGTTCGAAGCCTGCGCGAGCGCGCGACGCGCGGAACCATCATCTCGCTCGGCGGTCAGTTCCTGGCGCAGCTCTTGCGGATGATCTCGAATCTCGTGCTCTCGCGGCTGCTCTTTCCCGAGGCGTTCGGACTCATGGCCCTCGTGTCGCTGGTGCTGATCGCGATCGAGCAGATCATCAACATCGGCACGCACAGCACCGTGATCCGGCACGAGCGCGGCGACGACCCGAGCTTCCTCGATACCGCGTGGACGATCCAGGTCGGCCGCGGCCTGATCGTCTGGGTCGGAGTCAGCGCGCTGGCGCCGCTGCTCGCGAGCTTCTACCAGGAGCCGCAGCTCGCATCCCTGCTCCCCGTCGCGCTGCTGTCTCTCGTGATCGGAAGCTTCGGCTCGATGAAGATCGCGTTGCTCTACCGCCGGCTCGAGCTCGGACGCCGCGTGGCGATCGAGCTGGTCGCTCAGGTGGCGACGATCGGGGTCGCGATCACGCTCGCCTGGATCTTCCACTCGGTCTGGGCGCTCGTGATCGGCGGTCTGGTGAACCAGGCGACGCGCACCGTGCTGAGCCACACCTGGATTCCCGGCCGACGCGATCGCCTCGGCTGGGATCGCAGCGCCGCGCGGGAGCTGATCTCGTTCGGGAAGTGGGTGTTCGCGTCGAGCGGCTTCTCGTTCCTGGCGGCACAGCTCGACGTCGCGATCCTCGGTCGGCTGGCCTCGCTCGGCGATCTCGGTGTCTACATGATCGGGATGACCGTCCCCAACCTGCTGCGCGAGCTGCTCGGCCAGGTCTCGGGTTCGGTCCTGATGCCGGCCTTGTCCGAGGCGAATCGCTCGGGCACTTCGTCGATCCAACGCGCCTACGAGGCCACGCGCCGGGTCACGTTGCCCACCGCCGTTGTCGTCACGCTCACCTCGGTCGTGATCGCGCCGGTGTTCTTCGGAAATCTCTACGACTCCCGGTATGCCGACGCTGGCTGGATCGCACAGCTCGGCGCCTTCCGGCTCTGGTTCGGCTACCTGCAGGTGACGGCCTGCTCCACCCTGTTCGCCTACGGCGACGCGCGCATCTGGGCGGTTTCGAGCGGCCTCGCCGCGGCGGTCACGCTCGTCGGCTGCATCGTGGGATTTCAGATCTCCGGCATCGTCGGGCTGATCCTCGGTCTCAGCGTCGGCACGTTCGCCGGCTACGTGGTCGCGGTGATCCAGCTCGAAAGGCACGCGCTCGCGAGCGTGCGCCCCGAGATCGGCTACGCGCTCGTCGCCGCCGGTCTCGCGATCGCGGTTCTCGGCGCCGAGCGCATCACGGCGGATCTGCTTCCGGAGCTGATCCCGGGCTTCCGCACGCTCGTCTGCGGCACCGTCATCGTCGGGCCGTTCGCGCTCTGGGCGGGCGCGCGCGCGCTCGGCGTCGTCCGCGGGGCTCGAGTGCGGGGGTCAGCGCCCGAGCAGGCGTGATGCCAGCCGGCGCAGCTTCGCGCGCACGCCGGCGTACTCGACGAAGATCTCGCTGCGCACGAAGGTCTGGCCCGTCGGTCCGCCCGACGGAAGGCTCGCGACCACGCGCGCGTGCGGGTACGCCTCCATCGGATCCTCGCCGCTCTCGCTCATGCGCGTCCGGAACACGCCGGGCAGGAGCTCGTTCACGAGCACGTCGGGATATCGCGCACGGTCGATCTCGGCCGCCAACGACTTGGTGAGCACGGGCACCGCCGCCTTCGAGGTGGAATAGGCGGAGGCTCCCTCGATCGGCCCGCGCCAGGCGAAGCTGCCGATGTTGAGGATGCGCCCGTGACCGCGCTCGAGCATTCCGGGCAGGATCGCGCGGCAGCAACGCGCCATGCCGATCACGTTCGTCTCGATCACTTCCGCCCACTCGCGGCTCGACGACTCCAGGAATCGCAGCTTCGGGTACAGCGCCGCGTTGTTCACCAGGATGTCGACGCGCCCGTGACGCTGCATCGTCTCGGCGAAGAGCCGATCGACGTCGGCGTCCGACGCGACGCTTCCGACGACGGCGTGCATCCGCCCCGGACCGCAGAGCTCCGCGGTGCGAGCGAGATCCGCCGCGGTGCGGCTGATGCCGACGACGTGCGCGCCGTCGCGTGCGAAGCCGACGGCGAATCCACGGCCGACGCCGGAGCCCGCCCCGGTGACCACGACTACCTTCCCGTTGAAGATCACGTCTCTCCCTCTCCGCGCCCGCGGTCGAACTCGATGTGGATGGCGTCCGCCACGCGCAGGGCATTCGCCGCGATCGTCAGACTCGGGTTCGTGCCCCCGCTCGACGGAAAGAACGACGAGTCCACGACGTAGACGTTGTCGAGGTCGTGCGTGCGGTTGTTCCGATCGAGCACGCTCCGCTCCGGATCGGTCCCGAAGCGGCAGGTTCCACAGGCGTGGCCGAAGTTGAGGTTGTTCTCGCCCGAGAGCACGGCCAGACGCGTTCGCCCGAGCCGCTCGGTCAACCGACGCCGCAGCCACTGATTCCGGCGGCGCAGCTCTTCGGGATAGTCGTACTCGAAGCGCATTCCGCTCGGGCTCCGCGGATCCGGAACGACGCGGTTCTCGGGATAGGGAAGATCCTCGACGATCGGACAGATCACGGCGGCGTGTTTGAAGAAGCGCGCCGCCACCAGGGCGACGAACGGAAGCAACGGACGCGAGAGCCGCATCCACCAGCGCCGCTCGCGATCGAACATCTGGCGGAGGTACCCGAGCACCACGCCCCACCCGACCTCGATGCCGACGGACTGGATCGTTCCGAGCTTCTGCCCTTCGCAGAAGTAGAAGTCGTTCAGCGCGAGGGACTTCTTCGGACCCTCCGGCGAGAGCCGGCCGCTCGACCGCACCGCGATGAAATCGCCGGTGTGGAGCATCAGGTTGCGTCCGACGAGACCCGACGAGTTCGCGAGCCCGTCCGGCCGCGCGTCGTCGCGGGAGTTCAGGAGCAGGATCGGAGTCATGAATGCGCCCGCGGCGAGCACCACGATGCGAGCCCGGATGCGGCGCTCCACGCCGCGATGGGTACAGATCACCTGCCGAACGCCGGACCCGTCCGCGGCGAGCCGGGTGACCTCGCACTCGGGCAGGATCTTCGCGTCGTGCTTCTTTAGCGCGGGCATCAGGCAGATCGTGCCCGCGTCGCTCTTGCATGCCCGCGGGCAGAGCGCGCCCCCGCACTCGAAGCAACCGTCGACGAACTCGCACCCGACGTGGACACGATACGGGTGCAGCCCGACGCCGCGAAGGAACTCGGAGAGCTCCTGATCGCGCGCGCTGAGCGGTGGCGGCGACAGGAGTCCGACGCCGTAGCCCGGGCGCAGCGGATCCTCACCCCCGCGAACGCGGTACAGCCTCTCGGCGAGATCGTAATAGGGCGCGAGCTCGTCGTAGCTGATCGGCCAGGTCTCGGGCAGATCCGCGCCGGCCACGTCGGGGAAGTTCCGCTTCGGAGTGAAATCCTCGGGCGCCAGGCGTTCGAGCGCCGCGCCATACAGCGACGTCGAGCCGCCCGAGCCGCAGCCGAGCGGCGCGAAGAACTCGAGATGGCCGAAGCTCGTATCGCCTTCGAGCGGTGTCGGCCAACGTCCACGGCGCAGCCGCGCGTCGGGCTCGTCGGAGGCGTCGGGATCCATGCGCCCGTCACCGCGATCCGCCTCCTGGTGCAGGAACCGGCCCTTCTCGAGGAACAGAACCCGGTGCCCCGCCTTGGCGAGCGCGTAGCCGGCCGTGGCCCCGCCCATTCCCGTACCGACGACCACGACGTCCCAGAGCGTCGCCTCGGGATCGTCGGGGATCTGCTTGGGATCGCTCACGGGCGCACCTCCGCTCTCGTGCGGATCAGATCCTGCGCGATCGCGACCTCGCTCGCGAGCCGCGCGGCGAGGTCCTGGCCCGCTTCGTTCCAGTGATCGTCCACGCCCTTCAAGTACAGCTCGTCGGCTCCGTGCTCCGAGAAGGGCCCGAAGAGGTTCAGGAACGGAACCCGCTGTCGGATGCAGATCTGCTGGAGAACGTCGGTGAGCGTCGATCGTCGATACGCCGGGTGCGCTCGCGGGTCGACCTCTCCGCTCTCGTGCCCGTCCACCACGTCGACGGGAGACGGAATCAACACGAGAAGAAGCGGCAGCTGCAGGTCGGCCGTCGTTTCGCGCATCCGTGCGATGATCTGCTCCATCAGCGCCACCCGGTAACGCGCGGAGTCACTCTCTGGAGCGAGACTCACGTCGGCGTTGTACGGATCGCTCAAGAGCTCGTGAACGACGTCGTCACCGAGGACCACGTATTCGCGGTACTCGCGGACGAGCTGTTCGAGCGACCTCTCGACGCGCTCGATCCGCGCCTCGCGTCCGGTCGGGATCGCCGCATCTCCCGCGCCGGAGATCCGGCGAAGGGCGTCGCGGAGCGCCTTCTTGAGAATCAGCTCGCTTCGCGACACGGCCACGCGTCTCTCGACCTTCGGATCGAAGCTGAACGCGTTCTCGCGCAGGTCTCCATCGCTCGTCAATCGGTAGAGCTTGTTGCGGAGGATGTCACCGAAGTCGTTTCCGGCGTAGATCGCGACGATCACCAGATCGGGACGAAGAGCCTCGAGCTCGGCCGTCATGCGCCGAAGCTCCTGATCGGGACCGTAGCCGGCAACGCCCGCGTTCACGACCTCGACGCGCGACCCGAGGGCTCGCGCGAGATGGAGCTCGAGGCGCTCCGCGAACGTGTCCTCGGTTCGAGAGAACTCCGCCATGATGAACGAGTCCCCGTAGACGACGACGCGGCTCGACTCGCCCGACGTGGCCAGCTCCTCGCCGCGGAATCCGCGGCTGTTCATCGCGTAGCGGACGCGAAGGCCGTCGTTGATCGCGGCTCGCGTGTACTCGCGCTGGCTGCCCGGGCTCGGCCGATACAGGACGCGGTCGTCGAGCTCGATCGACGTGACGTAGCGCGGGCCGAGCGTGGTCCGCAGCACGGCTTCCGCCGCGGCCCCGGTGAGAGCGACCGACACCAGCAACGTGAGCGCGCGCGCATTCCACCCGGGCGGCGCAAAGCAGAACGCGCCGATCGCGATGCCGATCGCGAGCAGTCCCGCCTGGGAGAGACCGAAGCCCGGTCCGCCCCCCACGAATCGGTCGTCGTAGAAAGCGAGCAGGACCAGACCGAGCGAGATCGATGCGGTGACGAGCCGCAGCGCGGTCACGGCGCGCTCCGTTCGGGCCCGGGAGCGATCGGCCGTTGCAGTCGCGACAGTCCGGCATCGACGAGCCACCAGGCGTCCATCGCGCCGTCGCAGAGCCGTGCGAACTGCCGCAGGTCGTCGCCGTTCTCGACCTTGACGCGCGGGAGCTCGCGGGGGTCCGTGCCCGCGCGGATCGAGCCGTGCTGCGAGGTGAACACGAGCTCGTAGCCCGCCTCCGCGAGACCGCGGCCGGTGGCGTCGCTGAAATCCGAGCGGGTGCCGTACGGGTAGGCGAAGGCCCGAACCGAAACGCCCAGCTGCGACTCGAGCAATTCGCGCGCGCGAACGCCCTGCTCTCGCGCCAGCGCGCAGCTCGACGTCCCCATGGACTCGTGCTCGTACCCGTGCGCGCCGGTCGTGATGCCCGCCTCCGCGAGTCGTCCGACCTCGTCCCAGGTCATGTAGCGCTCGGGCTCGACGCCGGGCGCCGAACGACTGCCGACGCGGCTCGCGGTGACGAACGCCACCGCGGGCACTCGGTGATCCCGCAAGATGGGAAGCGCGTCGCGAAACGTGCTCAGGTAGCCGTCGTCGATCGTGATCAGCGTCGCACCGTCCGCGAGCGGCCTCTCTCCGGCGATGAACTCGCGCAGATCGGTCAGCCCGATCGCGCGTTGATGCTCGGCGAGGAAGCGGACCTGTGCTTCGAAATCGCCACGCGACACGCAGAACGGATCGCGCGCGATCTCGCCGAAGCGGTGGTACGTGAGCACGCGAACCCGCGCGGCTCCCCGGAGCGAGCGCCTCAGCGCGAGGGCTCCGGATGCGCTCATCGCCAACGTCAGGGCTCGCCGGGCGGACTTCTTCGCCATCCATCGCGACCGGGAGACGCCGGTCACATCCGCCGCCCGAGCCACTTCACGCGTGCCAGCCGCACGAGAAAGAGCGGGTTCCCGAACACGTAGCGCCGGAACTTCCGCGGCTGCGCGAGCAGCAGGTGCAGCCACTCGAAGCCGAGCCGTCGCAGCCACGCGGGCGCGCGCACCAGATCCCCCGCCCAGTAATCGAGAAGTCCACCGATGCCCATGCACAGCGGCACCGCGAGCCGTTCGCGCTGCGCGTGGATCCAGAGCTCTTGCTTCGGATTTCCCATTCCCACGAGCAGAAGGTGCGGGCGGCTCGCGTTGATCTTCTCGACGACGGCGTCGCTGTCGTCGATCTCGACGTAGCCGTGATGATGACCGACGAGCTGCCAGCCCGGAAACGCGCGGCGGGCGTGCGCAGCCGCGCGTTCGATCGCGTCGGCCGAGGCGCCGAGCAGGTAGTACCGCAGACCGAGCTCGCGCCCGAGCAGCGCGGGAGCGAGATCCGTGCCGTTCACGTTGTCGCGCAGGCGCGCACCGTGCAGGAAGCGAACCGCCCAGCGCACGCCGGTGCCGTCGCCGAAGATCCGGTCCGCCGACGCGAGGACCGCGCGGTACGCGGGATCGGCCCAGGCGAGATTCAGCGTGTGCGCGTTGACGAAGAAGATGCTTCGCGCGCGCTCGAACTCGCCGCGCATCGCCGACTCGCAGATCTCGAGTGCTTCGTGCATCTCGAGATCCGCGATCGGCACGGCGAAGACCGGTCGCTCGATGACGCGTCCTTCCCTCATCGGTCGGCGGCCACCGGAGCGGAGACTAGAACAGCGTGTAGATGAAGGGCGCGGCGGCCGTGCCTCCGAGCAGGACGAGCAGTCCGAGCCCGAGGATCGAGATGATGATCGGCGCGAGCCACCACTTCTTGTTGTCCTTCAGAAAGCCCCAGAACTCCGAGACGATTCCGTCGCTGCCGGCGCGGTTCCCGGACTGCGTGATGAAGTCGCTCTTCCCGTCGGTCTTCTGCTTCTCGGACACACTGGCCTCCGTCAGAACTGCTTGAAGTAGGAGTCTCTCGGTCTCTCGGGCCGCGCGTCCACCCAATAGGTCTTTGCGGACGGCAGGATTCGGCGCTCCATCGGGTCGAATCCGAACAGGCGCATCACGACCCCGATCGGCGCGATCACGACGTAGAAGAGCGTCGCCATGATCACGTAGGAGAGCACGAAGCCGATCGGAAAGGCGGCGATCGTGAGCCCGAGGTAGATCGGCAGGTTCGCCTTCGGAAAGACCAGAGAGAAGAAGGCCGAGACGGCGGCGACGGCCGCGAGGCCGAGTGACACCGACGCCCGCGTGCCCTCGGCGAGGTACGCGAACGCGAGCCAGCCGTTCCACGCGAGCAGCGCGAGCAAGCCGAAGCCGGCGAGCGCGATCCAGCCGAACTGGCGCAGCGTGCGGACATCGGGGCGGAGATTGAGATCGATCATCTGTGACATCGACTTCTCCGCCTAGTCGTTTCCGAACTCGGCCAGATACGCCGCCACGTCGATCTCCTTGGCCTCGGGCTGCTCGGTCTTGAGCAGCACGTAGTTCTCGAGCACGAGCGCATCCATGTTCGTGTGCATGAAGCAGCGGTACGAATCGGACGGGGTGTTCACGATCGGTTCGCCGCGCACGTTGAAGCTCGTGTTGATCAGAACCGGGCTTCCGGTCAGCCGCTTGAACGCCTGCGCGATGCCGTAGAAGCGCGGATTGCGCTCGGGATCGATCGTCTGAACGCGCGCCGAGTTGTCCACGTGCGTGATGGCGGGCACGACGGAGCGGACCTGCTTCAGCTTGTCGAGCCCCTTCTCGCCGCGGCTCTCGATCGGCAGGAGCTTTTCGGTCCGGACCGGCGCGACGAGAAGCATGTACGGACTGTCCTCGTTCTCGCGCATCTCGAAGTAGGTCGAGACGTCCTCGCGCAGAACGGCCGGGGCGAAGGGGCGGAACGACTCGCGGAACTTGATCTTCACGTTCATCACGGACTGCATCTTGCGCGAGCGCGCATCGCCGAGAATCGAACGCGCGCCGAGCGCGCGGGGACCGAACTCCATCCGGCCGGCGCAGTGCCCGACCACGTTCTCGGCGGCGATCAGCTCGGCGACCGCCGCGCAGAGCGAAGCCTCGTCGGGGTAGTGCCGGTACACGGCGCCCTGTTGGTCGAGAAACGCGCGGATCTCGGAGTTGGAGTACGCGGGTCCGAGCAGCGATCCGCTCTGCAGATCCTTTCCCGCCGGCTCGCGCTTGTTCTCGAGCAGCTGGTACCAGACGAAGGTGGCCGCCCCGAGCGCCCCGCCGGCGTCACCTGCCGCGGGCTGGATCCAGACGTTCTCGAACGGGCCGTCGCGCAGGATCTTGCCGTTGCCGACGCAGTTCAACGCCACGCCTCCGGCGAGACAGAGGTTGGGAAGACCCGTGAGCTCGTGGGCGTGGCGCGCAATGCGCACCATGATCTCCTCGGTGACGAGCTGGATCGAGGCGGCGAGATCCATCTCGCGCTGCGTGATCGGGGATTCGGCGGCACGCGGCGGACCGCCGAAGAGCGTGTCGAACTTCTTCGACGTCATCACGTCCTTGTGCGTGTACGCGAAGTACGACATGTCCATGCGGAAGGACCCGTCGTCCTTGACGTCGAGCATCTTCTCGCGGATCAGGTCCGCGTAGATCGGCTCGCCGTACGGCGCGAGGCCCATCAGCTTGTACTCGCCGCTGTTCACCCGGAAGCCCGTGAAGTAGGTGAAGGCCGAGTACAGAAGCCCGAGCGAGTGCGGGAACCGCAGCTCCTTTCGCATCTCGATCTTGTTCCCGCGGCCGACGGCGATGCTGCCGGTTGCCCACTCGCCGACACCGTCGAGCGTCAGGATCGCGGCCTCGTCGAATGGCGACGGGAAGAACGCGCTGGCGGCGTGCGACTCGTGGTGCTCGAGGAAGACGTAGCGGCCCTTGTACTTCCCCTCGAGCCCGGCATCGAGCTCACGCGGCGTGTAGAGCTTCTGCTTCAGCCAGAGCGGAAGCCCCATCAGGAACAGACGGAAACCCACGGGCGCATAGGCCACGTACGTTTCGAGCAGCCGGTCGAACTTGAGAAGCGGCTTGTCGTAGAACGCGACCAGATCGAGATCCTCGGTCCGGATTCCGCCCTCGCGCAGGCAGTACTCGATCGCCCTGGCCGGGAAGCGGTAATCGTGCTTCTTGCGGGTGAAGCGCTCTTCCTGGGCTGCGGCCACGATCCGGCCGTCCTGGAGCAAGCACGCGGCGCTGTCGTGGTAGTAGGCAGATATCCCGAGAATGTTCATTCGCTTCTCCGGCCGGATCGCGCAGACGACAGGCGCACGCTCCCGCGTGAGCGGATCGGCCCACGGGCCGCACACTTGAGCGCGGCCACCGCGCTTGCCCCTGATCCGCGCAACGCATGATACCGGGCGACTCGCACCTACGCACCGCCTGCGCGGGCGGGGCTCTCCCGGGGAATGACCTTCGCGACGCCGCTGAGCGGAAGCGAGCGGATGCGGCGCCCGCTGGCGGCAAAGATCGCATTCGCGACCGCGGGAGCGATCGGCGGTGTCGCGGGCTCACCCACGCCGGTCGGAGGGGCGTCGCTTTCGATGATCGTCACCTCGATCTCGGGGATCTCGCCGAAACCCAGGATCGGATAGTCGTGAAAGCCGCTCTGCTCGACTCGCCCGTCCCTGACCGTGATGCGGCCTCGAAGGGCGGCGCTGAGACCGAAGAGGATGCTTCCCTCGACCTGCGCGCGGATCGTGTCGGGGTTCAGCGCACGTCCGCAGTCGATCGCACAGAACACGCGGTGGACCTTCGGAACGCCGGCGCCATCGACGCTGACTTCGGCAACCTGGCAGACCGTCGTTCCGACCATCGCGAACTGCGCGATCCCGAGCGCGCGGCCGGCTCGGGGTGGACGCCCCCAGCCCGAGAGCTCGGCCGCGCGATCGAGCACGTCGCGGTCGCGGCCCGTGAGCAACGCGCGGCGGAATTCGAACGGATCGCTCGAGGCGGCGTGGGCCAGCTCGTCGATGAAGCTCTCGAGAAAGAACGCGTTCTGCGAGGCCGGGACCGCGCGCCACCAACCGATGGGCAGCGGGTTCTCGACGAGCGAGTACTCGAGTCTCTGGTTCGGCACCCGGTAGTTCAGCGGTGGCGAGCTGCCCGCGACGATCCAATCGATGCCGGATCGCGCGACGTGCGGAAGCCGCCACCAGACGAAGTCCGGCAGATAGCCCTCGGGGGCGAGTGGCGAGCCGATCCGCTTCTCGGCGCGTCCGATCGCCGCGCGCAGCCAGCTCGGCAGCGCGCGATCCGAGTACGGTCCGGCGACGTGATGCACGAACGCTTCGGGTCGTCCCGATGCGTCGAGGGACGCCCGTAGGTGCGCCGCGCAGGCCGGGCGGTAGAAGTCGTGGCGAAGGTCGTCCTCGCGCGACCAGATCAACTTGACCGGCCGGGCGACGGCTCGAGACGCGAGCGCCGCCTGCACCGCGTAGTCGGTTTCCGCACGGCGTCCGAACCCTCCACCCATCAGCGTCGCGTGGACGGTGACATTCTCGGGTTCGATCTCGAGGGCGCGTCCGACATCCTCGCGAATCTGCGAGGGCGCTTGCGTCGGAGCCCAGATCTCGCAGCGATCGTCGCGGACGCTCGCCGTGCAGTTCATCGGCTCCATGGTCGCGTGCGCGAGATAGGGAACCTCGTAGCGGGCCTCGATCACCGGATTTCCGCGCGCGAAGACCGATTCCGCGTCTCCGATCTCTCCCGCGACGAGCCCCGGCGTGTCGAGCGCCTCGCGCAGCTCGAGCGAGTACGCGGGCGTGTCGATCGCCGCTTCGCCGCCGGTGAAGACCGGAGCGAGAACCTCGAGCGCCTTGCGCGCCTGCCAGTAGTGATCGGCGACGACGGCGACACCGCTCGGAATCTCGACGACCGCGCGAACACCGTCCATTCGGCGCGCCGCCTCGTGCTCGGCGCGCTCGAGCCTGCCCCCGCGCGCCTTCGAGAACGCGGGCGCGGCGTGGAGCATTCCCTCGATCTTCACGTCGATCCCGAAGATCGCCTCGCCGCGCACCTTGTCGGGAACGTCGAGCCGAGGCAGGTCCGTCCCGAGCAACCGGAACTTCTCCGGCGGCTTCAGCTCGACCTGGCTCGGCACCGGCCTCGACGCGGCGCGCGCAGCCACCTCGCCGTAGTCGAGCCCGCGCCGAGTCGGCGCGTGCGAGATTCGTCCTCGGCTCACCGCGCACTCCGAGACCGGCACCGACCAGATGTCGGCAGCGGCTGCGACGAGCATCGCTCGAGCGGCCGCGCCCGCGATGCGAAGCGGTTCATAGGCGTCGCGGATGCTCGTACTCGCGCCCGTGATCACGTTTCGAAGCGGTCCGTCGAAGGTCCGGGACTCGACGGCGACCTGGTCCCACTCGACGTCCAGCTCCTCGGCGACGAGCGCCGCGAGCGTGCTGTGCACGCCCTGCCCCATCTCGGCCTTCTCGACCCAGATCGTGACGCGCCCGTCCTCCGCGACGCGAATCCAAGACCCGACCGGCGTCGCAAATCCCGCGATCGCCGCGTCCGCGGCTCGCGATGCGCGGGGAACCCCGAGCACCAGACCACCGACGAACGCGGCGCCGGTGCGCAGGAAGCCCCGTCGGCTGAGATTGACCAGGGACTCAGTCGCGCGACGCATCGAGCGGCTCTTCCCCCGCGCCGGGGCGCGAACGCGCGGCGCGATGGATCGCGCGCCGGATGCGCGGATACGTCCCACAGCGACACAGATTGGTGATCGCCACATCGATCTGCGCGTCGCTCGGCGTCGGAATCGCGGACAGAAGCGCCGCGACCGCCATGATCATTCCGGGCTGACAATATCCGCACTGGGGCACCTGCTCGGCGATCCACGCTTCGAAGATCCGCTGGTCGCTTCCCGATGCGAGACCTTCGATCGTCACGACCTCGGACGACCCGACCGCCGAGATCGGAATCACGCACGAGCGCACGGCCTGGCCGTCGAGGTGCACGGTGCAGGTTCCGCACTGGCCGACCCCGCAACCGAACTTGGTTCCGGAGAGACCGAGGTGGTCTCGGATCACCCAGAGCAGCGGCGTGTCGCCGGGGACATCGACGTCGCGCTTCTCGCCATTGATCACGAGCACGGCCATCTGCGCGCGAGGGTAGCCATCCGACCCACGCTGCGCACCGTGACCGGCTCGTGCTCGGTTGTCCGGGAGTTCGCGGGAAGTGCTTCGGTGCTCGATCGAGAGTGGCGAGTAAGTCCCGCGCTCCTTCGCCACCACCCAGAGTACCGACGGAGACGGTGCTTGACTTGACCACGCGACCTGCCGATCGTGTCGAGAGGTGCCAACCCCCTGAATGCGCTCGGAGACGGCCGCCCACGGGCGCGTCCTTGCGATCGAACGGAGCGACTCGGATGAGATCTCCCACGCCCGCCCGCGTGCTGGTCCTCTCCGACCGGGAGATCGATCCCTCCGTCTCCAGAACCGGGACCTTCGAGTTCGAAGATCTGATCTGCGCGGTCGATGCCGTCGACGTCGTCCCCTTGGGCCTTCCCGCGGGACGGATTCGGCGCCGACTCGAGCGAATCCTCCCAGGCGCGTTTCGGACCCCGGCGAGGTTCGCCCGCGCCAGGCCCTACGACCTGCTCTTCGCCTCGTTTCACTCGCTCTCCGAGCTCGCGCGCCTGCATCCGCTCGGCCGCATCCTCGGTCTGGCGCGACACAGCGCGATCAACATCGACGAGCTCTGGTGCACGTCGCTGCTGCGCCGCACCGGCGATCTCGAGCTGATTCGCCGTTTCGACAGGATCTACTCGCCCTGTGCCGGCGCACTCGAGCTGCTCCGAAACGCGACCGGTCGCCCCTGCGATCACCTCGCGCCGTCCATCGATGCGATTCGCTTCGCTCCGAGCGCCCGACCGCTTCGCCGCGTCATCGACATCCACCTGATGGGTCGCCGACGGCCGGATCTGCATCAAGCGCTCTCCGAGGCCGCCGAGAAGTCGGACCGCTTCTACTATTTCGACTCGCTGCGCACGAACCCTCCGATGCCGAACTACGTCGAGCACCGGATGCGCCTCTCCGAACTCGTCCGCAGGACGCGTTACTTCGTCGTCGACATCGCGAACTCGGATTTCCCCGAGAAGCGCGGCGACCAGGAAGAGTACGGTCCGCGCTTCGTCGAGGGCGCGGCCGGTGGCGCGATCCTGATCGGCCGCGCGCCCCGAACGCCGGTCTTCGATGCACAGTTCTGGCCCCACGCGGTGCACGCGATCGAGCCGGATGCCGCGGGGATCGCTCGCGTTCTCGACGAACTCGACGCGCAGCCCGAGAAGACCGAGCGCATGCGGCGCGCAAACGTCGTCGGGGTGATGCGACGCCACGACGGTGTGTATCGCTGGGAACAGATCCTGCGCGGCGCAGGCCTCGAGCCACTGCCGGCCCTGATCGAACGCAAGCGGAGGCTCGATCAGCTCGCCTCCGTCATCGAGAGCGCAGACGAGTGAGTTCGCGCGGCATCGCGGCACGACGAAGCGGGAGACACGCGTGCGCAGGCTGAACCTCGGCTCCGGCGAAGGCGCCGCGCTGCGGATCCTCTGCCTCGGCGCGCACAGCGACGACATCGAGCTCGGCTGCGGCGGAGCGATCCTGACCCTGCTCGCTTCGCACCCGGGAAGCGTGGTCCGCTGGGTGGTGTTCAGCGGCGACGACACGCGGGCCGCCGAGGCCCGGGCGAGCGCTTCGGACTTCCTCGCATCCGCCGGCGAGCGCGACGTCCGAACGCTCGACTTTCGCGAGTCCTTCTTCCCGTACGACGGCGCGCCGATCAAGTCGGCCGTCGAGTCTTTGAAGGACTTCGCGCCCGACCTGATCTTCACGCACCGGGGCGAGGACCGTCACCAGGATCACCGCCTGATCGCGGAGCTGACCTGGAACAGCTTTCGCGACCACCTGATCCTCGAGTACGAGATTCCCAAGTACGATGCGGACCTGCGCAGTCCACAAGTCTTCGTTCCGCTCGAAGCTTCCGTGTGTCGGGAGAAGTGCCGGTTGATCCGCAAGCACTTCGCGTCTCAATCGACCCGGACCTGGTTCGACGAAGAGATCTTCCTCGGGCTGATGCGGATCCGCGGCATGGAGTGCCGATCGAGCTCCGGATATGCCGAGGCCTTCGACGCGCGTAAGCTGGTGCTCGGTTAGGGAGATGGACGTGGCGCCCTCCGGGTCTCCGACGACGACCGATGCGCAGCCTCCGTGCCGCCTCTGCGGCGCGAAGCTCGCACACGTCGCCTTGGATCTGGGCATGTCGCCGCTCTGCCAGACCCAGATCCAGCCGGACCAGCTCGACCGGAGCGAGGAATTCTTCCCGCTTCGCGTACGCGTCTGCGATCGCTGCTTCCTCGTCCAGCTCGCGGAGTCGGTCAGTCCACAGCGGCTGTTCCACGACTACCCGTATTTCTCCTCGTACGTCGATGCGCTGGTCGAGTCGGGGCGACGCTATTGCGAGGCGATGACCGATCGCTTCCGTCTCGGGAAGCACAGCCGCGTGGTCGAGGTCGCGAGCAACGACGGCTACCTGCTCCAGCACTTCGTCGCGCGCGGGATTCCCGTCGCTCGGCATCGAGCCGGCGGCCAACGTCGCGGCCGCCGCGATCGCGCGCGGCGTGCCGACGCATGTCGGCGTTCTTCGGCCGCCAGACGGCGCAGCGACATCGCCGCGCGCGGACGGACGCGCCGACCTGCTGCTCGGGAACAACGTCTTCGCCCACGTGCCCGACCTGAACGACTTCGTGGCCGGACTGAAGATCCTGCTCGCCGAACGCGGCGTGATCACGCTCGAGTTCCCGCACCTGCTGACGCTGCTCGAAGGCAACCAGTTCGACACGATCTACCACGAGCACTTCTCGTACTTCTCGTTCACGACCGCCGAGCGCGCCCTGGCCGCTCACGGGCTGACCGTCTTCGACGTCGAGGAGATCCCGAATCACGGCGGCTCGCTGCGCATCTACGCGCGACACGCCGAGGACGAGTCCCGGCCGTCGAGCGCCGCCGTCGGCGCGCTCCGTTCTCGCGAGCGCGCGGCCGGGCTCCAGAGCGTCGAGCGCTACCGCGCCTTCGGACAGCAGGTTCACGCGACCAAGTTCGCGCTGCTCGACACGCTGATCGGGCTCAAGCGCGCGGGCAAGTCGATCGTCGGCTACGGGGCCGCCGGCAAGAGCGTGACGCTCCTGAACTACTGCGGAATCCGGACCGACTTCCTCGACTACTGCGTCGATCGCAACCCGGCCAAGCAGGGCACGTTTCTCGCGGGCGTTCGGATTCCGATCTACGCGCCCGAGCGGATCGCAGAGACGCGACCCGACTACGTGCTGATCCTGCCCTGGAACCTGCGCGACGAGGTGATCCGCTACACCGCTGGCATTCGCGAGTGGGGAGGACGCTGGATCGTGCCGATCCCGAAGCTCGAGATCGTGGATTCGGGCACGCGATGAAGAACGCGAACGACGTGGTGGAAGCCGATCTCGCGGAGCTGCGGCAGGCGCTCTCGCGCGAGCTGCCAGAGCTCGCGGGCAAGCACGTGCTGATCGTCGGGGGCGCGGGCTTTCTCGGCTACTACCTGGTCCAGACGCTGACCTCGGCGAATCGCGTCGGCGCCGTCGCGCCGAAGATCCGCGTGACGGTCTGGGACAGCTACGCGCGCGGACTGCCCGACTGGCTGGCCGCGCTCGAGGGCGATCCGATGCTCACGCTCGAAAAGCGCGACATCACCGATCCGATCGGCCCGAACGTCGGTGACTTCGACTACGTCGTGCACGCGGCATCGATCGCCTCGCCGACCTACTACAAGCGCTGTCCGATCGAGACCATGGACGCGAACGTGAACGGGCTGCGCAACCTGCTCGAGTACGCGCGCCGGCAGGCCGACGCGTCGCGACCGCTCGCGGGATTTCTGTTCTTCTCCTCGAGCGAGATCTACGGAGACCCGCCCGCGGACGCGATCCCGACGCCCGAGACCTACCGCGGCAACGTCTCGTGCACGGGGCCACGCGCCTGCTACGACGAGTCGAAGCGCTTCGGCGAGACGCTCTGCGTGAACTTCGCGCAGCAGCACGGCGTACGGGTGGCGATGGCCCGGCCGTTCAACAACATCGGGCCGGGGCTGAAGATCAGCGATCGCCGCGTCCTGCCCGACTTCGCGCGGGACGTGCTCGCGGGTCGCCCGATCGAGATGCTCTCCGACGGCGGACCGCGCCGCACCTACTGCTACGTCGGCGACGCGATCGCCGGCTACTACAAGATCCTCGTCCGCGGCCGCCCCGGGGAGCCCTACAACATCGGCGTCGAGTCCCCCGAGATCTCGGTGACCGAGCTCGCGGAGCGCGTCTCGCGCATCGCAGCCGAGCTCTTCGGCTACGCGGGGGGCGTGATCCGGTCGCACTCGTCCGACTCGACCTACCTCGAAGACAATCCCGCCCGACGCTGTCCGACGATCGCCAAGGCGCGAACCGAGCTCGGCTACGCGCCGAGCGTGACGCTCGACGACGCCCTGCGCCGCTCGCTGCTCTGGTACCGCGATCACCCGAGCGCGGGAGACCGAGTGATGCGCGTCTCGATCGTCGGCGCCGGCTACGTCGGCCTCGTGACCGCTGCGTGCCTCGCCGAGAAGGGGCACGACCTCGTCTGCGTCGACCTCGACCGCGAGCGCGTCGCGCAGATCAACCGCGGCGAGTCGCCCATCTTCGAGCGCGGTCTAGCCGAGCTGCTCGCGAAGCACGCGGGGAAGAGGCTCGTCGCCAGCACCGATCTGCGCGAAGCCGTCGAGCGAACCGAGCTCTCGCTGATCGCCGTCGGAACGCCGTTCGACGGCCGCGCGATCGATCTGCGCGGAGTCGAGCGCGCCGCGCGCGAGCTCGGCGAAGCGATCCGCGAGAAGACCGAGCCCCACATCGTCGTCGTCAAGAGCACGGTCGTACCGGGCACGACCGACTCGGTGATTCGCAGCGCTCTCGAGTCGGGCTCGGGCAAGCGCGCCGGAGCCGATTTCGGTCTCGGCGTGAACCCGGAGTTCCTGACCGAAGGCGAAGCCGTCTCCGATTTCATGGAGCCGGACCGCATCGTGATCGGGGCCTCCGACGAGCGGACGCGCGACGCGCTCACCCGGCTCTACGCGGGCTTCGCGGGCGTCGATGTCGTGCACACGAACAACTCGACGGCCGAGATGATCAAGTACGCCTCGAACGCGCTGCTCGCGACGCTGATCTCGTTCTCCAACGAGCTCGCGAACCTCGGCGCGGAGATCGGGGGCATCGACACCGTCGACGTGAGCCGCGGCCTGCGCACGAGCCGCTACCTCGCCTGCGCACAGCCCGATGGCGAGACGAGCGTCGCCCCGATCTTCTCGTTCCTGCTCGCGGGCTGCGGCTTCGGCGGCAGCTGTCTGCCGAAGGACGTCGCCGCGCTGCACGCGGAGGGACGCAGGCGCGGTCTGCCGATGGCGGTCCTCGATGCGGTTCTGCGCGTCAACGCCGCGCAGCCGAGCGAGGTGATCCGCAGGATCGAGAAGCACTTCCCCGATCTCACGGGGAAGCGCGTGTCCGTCCTCGGGCTCGCGTTCCGCCCGGATACGGACGACCTGCGCGAATCACCCGCCATCCCGATCGTGCGCGAGCTCGTCGCCCGCGGCGCGCGCGTCCGCGGGTACGACCCACGAGCGTCGGAGAACGCGGCCAGGATCTTCGGGAGCCAGCTCGAGCTCTGTTCTTCGCTCGAAGAGGCGCTCGTCGGCTGCGAGGCCGCAGTGCTCGTGACCCGCTGGCGCGAGTTCGATGCGATCCCGGACCTGATCGCCTCCCTGAACCCGGACGTGGTCTTCGTCGATGGTCGCCGCATGCTCCCGAAGGATCGGATCGCGAATTACGAGGGGATCGGCACGTGAGGCCCTTCGCCCTCGATCACCTCGGATCACGCGTGTGCACCGACGACGCGGGAAAGACGATGCACGAGCTGATCCGGGAGCTCTATCCGCTGTGCCGGAGCGTGACCGGCGACGGCGTGCGCGAGACGCTGCGCATCGTCGGCCGGGGCCTGCCGCTCGAGATCCACGAAGTTCCGAGCGGAACGCAGGTGCTCGACTGGGTGGTTCCGCAGGAGTGGAACGTCCGCGAGGCGTGGCTTCGGGACCCGGACGGAAAGACGATCGCCGATCTCCGCGATTCCAATCTCCACGTCGTCGGGTACAGCACGCCGATCCGCGCGCGGCTCTCGCTCGAAGAGCTGCGCCCGCACCTGCACTCGCTTCCCGACCATCCCGACTGGATCCCGTACCGGAGCTCCGTCTATCGGCCGGACTGGGGGTTCTGTCTGCCGCATCGGAGCCTCGAGAGACTCACTCCGGGGGAATACGAGCTGCGGATCGACTCGACGCTCGAAGACGGCAGCCTGAGCTACGGCGAGGTGGTTCTGCCGGGTGAGTCCAGTGAAGAGGTGCTGCTCTCGAGTCACGTCTGCCATCCGTCGCTGTGCAACGACAACCTCTCGGGTATCGCCCTGCTCACGCTTCTCGGTCGCTACCTGGCCGACATCAGGCATCGCTACACGTATCGATTGCTCTTCGCGCCGGTGACGATCGGCGCGATCAGTTGGCTCGCGAGAAACGAGAGCGCGCTGCGGCGCATCCGCCACGGGCTCGTGGTGACGCTCGTCGGCGACTCCGGTCCGATCACCTACAAACGGAGCCGGCGCGGCGACGCGCCGATCGACCGCGCCTTCGCCCACGTGCTCGCGCGCCACGGCCCGCACGAGATTCGCGACTTCGATCCGCTCGGGTACGACGAGCGCCAGTTCTGCTCGCCGGGATTCGATCTGCCGGTGGGCTGCCTGATGCGCACGCCGCACGGTGAGTTCCCGGAGTACCACAGCTCGGCCGACGACCTCGACTTCGTGAAGCCGAGCGCGCTCCAGGACTCGCTCGTGGCGCTGCTCGGCGTGCTCGACGTGCTCGAACACGAACGCCGCTATCGGAACCTGGCGCCCCGCGGCGAGCCGCAGCTCGGTCGCCGGGGCGTGCTCGGTCCGGGTGCGTTCGGCGGCCCGCTCCAGCGCGCCATGGCGTGGGTGCTCAATCTCTCCGATGGTCACAACAGCCTGCTCGACATCGCGGAACGCTCGCGGCTCCCGTTCGCGACGCTTCACGAGGCCGCGAGCGCGCTGTCCTCACACGGTCTGCTCGAGCCGATCGATGGGTGAACTCGAATGAAAGTCGTCCTCTTCTGCGGTGGATTCGGTTTGCGACTCCGGGGCCTCGCCGAGAACGTGCCGAAGCCGATGGTCTCGATCGGGTATCGCCCGGTCCTCTGGCACGTGATGAAGTACTACGCCCACTACGGACACACCGACTTCATCCTCTGCCTCGGCTACAAGGCCGATGCGATCAAAGAGTTCTTCCTGAACTACGACGAGTGCATCTCGAACGACTTCGTGCTCTCGGGCGGTGAGAACCGGATCGAGCTCCTGCACCGCGACATCGACAATTGGCGCATCACGTTCTGCGACACGGGGCTCACCGCCACGATCGGCGAGCGCCTTCGCGCCGTGCGCAAGCATCTCGAGGGCGAGGAGTTTTTCTTCGCCAACTACTCCGACGGTCTGTCCGATCTGCCGCTGGACGATTTCAGCCGGCGCTTCGTCGCGAGCGGAAAGACCGGATCGTTCGTCCTGGTCCGACCCACCCACAGCTTCCACGTCGTCTCGACGCGCGAGAACGATCTGGTCTCGAGCATCACCGACCTCGGTGTCTCCGACATCCGGATCAACGGCGGATACTTCATGTTCCGCCGCGACATCTTCGACTACATCCGTCCGGGTGAAGAGCTCGTTCACGAGCCCTTCCAGCGCCTGATCGCGGCGGAGCAGCTGGTCGCCTACGAGCACTCGGGGTTCTGGACCTGCATGGACACGTTCAAGGATCAGCAGCGCCTCGAGGATCTCTTCGCCTCCGGAGGAGCGCCCTGGGCGCTCTGGCGGGAGAAAGGCTCCGATCGAGGTGGCGGCGAGACCCCGTGACGGTGTCGGTCGTCATCCCCTGCTACAACGGGGCACGCTACCTGCGCGAGGGGATCGAGAGCGTCTTCGAGCAGACGCGGCCACCCGAGCAGGTGATCGTCGTCGATGACGGATCGACCGACGACTCGGCCGAGATCGCCGCGAGCATCGCGTGCGTACAGGTGATCCGACAGCCGAATCGCGGAGCGTGCCTGGCGCGCAACGCCGGCCTGGCGAGAGCGACGGGCGAGTTCGTGGTCTTTCACGATGCCGACGACCGCCTGCTTCCGCACGCGCTCGAGATCGGACTCGACGCGCACGCATCCCACCCCGGCTGCGCGTTCGTGTTCGGCTTCAATCGCACGATCCTCGCCGATGGAAGCGCAAAGGCCGAGCCAGCGCGCGCTCCCGTGAACGACGCCAGCTACCTGCGCACCCTCGAGGGCGAGACGCTCGTCCCGCCGGGTGCCGCGATGTTCAGACGGCTCGCGGTCGAGGCGGTCGGCGGCTTTCGCGACGGGACGTTTCCGACCGAGGACTACGATCTCTATCTGCGGATCAGCCGCGAAGCGCCGATCCGCTGTCACAATCAGGTCGTGGCCGAGTACCGCGCGCATGGCGGGAACGCGACCAGCGGTGGCTCCGTGCGAACCCTGCGTTCGGTGCTCCGCGTGCTCGAGGATCAGCGGGACTTCGTCCGCGGCCGATCCGAGCTCGAGCAGGCGCTCGAGCGCGGACGGCGTCACTGGGGTCGGGTCTTCGGTCCGCGCATCGCGTTCGAGGCCGTCGAGCAGCTCCGGCGCGGGCGGCTGACGCGATCACTCGATGCGCTCGCGCTCTCGCTGCGTTGGCACCCGCGGGGTCTGCTCGACGTGGTTCGCCACCTCGCCCGGCGCCGGGCGAACGGATGACGCCTCGGGCTCAGCACAGGACGGCTCGGGAATCCAGCCGAGCTTCGCGAGCCGCGCGGCGATCGCGGCGGCGATGAAGCGGTTGCCGTGCGCGGAGTAGTGCGCGCCCGCTCCGTTCTCGAGCGTGCGCGCCTGGAAGAGCTCGCGCCGCTCGGGATCGGGAACGCGTTCGAGCTCGTCGCGAAGGTCCGCGAAGACGAGGCCCTCCGAGCGAACGCGCTCGATCGCCGCCGCCCCGAAGGCGGGGATCGCTTCGATCTCCGATGGACGCCCGTGCGCCGGGTGCGGCAGGTGCACGAGCAGGAAGCGAGCGTCGCGCTCCGCGGCCAGGCGCGCGAGCTCCCGGAAGATCGCCTCGTCCAGACGCTCGGCCTCGGCTTCGCTCATCACCTCGGGGATCGCTTCGCGTGGAGCGAGCCGGGTGATCACGGCGCGCGGAAGCTGGACGAGCCGGAGCTGCTCGAAGATCGCCAGGTTCTGCGTCAGCACCGGCAGCAGATACGGCGCGCGCGGCACGGGCACGTTCTCCGCGACCAGCTTTCCGTCCGTCAGCCGAAGCACGGGCTTGCCGTAGCCGAGCATGTCGTCGTGGCGGACGCGCGCGAGATCGTCGCCGATGAACGCCAGGACCAGCACGTCCTGGTCGATCGCGAGACCGTCGCGCCGGTACCAGAGGTAGCTCTGATCGATTCCGTACCCCGACTGCCCCATGTTGGGCACCTCGAGCCGCGGACAGAGTCGCTCGAGCCAGGCCGGCCACGAGTCGGAATCGCCGACGTCGTAGCCGAGCGTGAACGAGTCGCCGAGCGCGACCACGCGCGACTTCCCGGGCGGGATCTCGGGCGAGAACTCGGACGCATTTCGGAATCCCAGGGCGTTCGTGCTGACATCGAGTCCGGGACCGAAGACGTCCCTCGCGACGCGGCCCTTCTCGCTCGCCCAGCCGAGCTCGGGGTCGTAGACGGTATGGACGCGCTCGGGCAGCGGCCGCCAGTAGTTCATCCGCCCCCACCAGACGAAATAGGCCAGGCTCGCGACGCCTTCGAGCAGCGCCAGCACGAGCCCGGTCGCGAGCAGGCCCTTCCAGATGCGGATTGGCGATCGACGGGTCATGTGATACCGACCACGGGCGAGCCGGGGCTCGGTGCGGAGGTGGAAATATCGCCGGGACTCATCGCGTCGAAGGTAGCCGAACGGATGCGTGAACCGAGCCGGGAATCCTCCGACCGCTGCTGCGATCACGGGTGGGTCCCGTGAACGCGGTGATCCTCGGAGGCACGCGCGGCATCGGTCGGGCGCTCGGTCGGGCGCTCGCGGAGCGCGGCGCGCGACTCGGCCTGCTCGGGCGGAACGAACGGGAGCTCGCGCACTCTGCCTCGGACCTGGCTCTGCGGGGCGCCTCGGGAGCCGTCGCGACGTTGCACTGCGACCTCGACTCCCCCGCGGACTTCGGCGCCGCCCTCGAGACCGCGGAGCGGCAGATCGGCAGGCTCGACCTCGTCGTGGTCACGGCCGGCGAGTTCGGCACCCAGGAGGATCTCGAGACCGACCCGGATCTGTGTCGGCGGGTGCTCGATCTCGACTTCACCAAGACCGTGCTCTTCTGCGAGCAGGCCCGAATCCGCCTGCTCGCGGGTGGCGGCGGCACGCTCTGCGTCTTTTCATCGGTGGCGGGCGATCGCGCGCGAAAACCGGTCGTTCTCTACGGCGCGGCCAAGGCCGGCCTCAGTCACTACCTCGATGGCCTCGATCTGCGCCATCGCGCGGGCGGCCTGCGCGTGGTCACGGTCAAGCCCGGCTTCGTGCACACCGCGATGACGGAGGGTCTGCGGCCGCCGCCCTTCGCCGCGTCGCCGGAACGAGTTGCCGCCACCGTGCTGCGCGGAATCGATCGCGGCCGGCGCATCGTGTATGCGCCGCCGATCTGGCGCGCGGTCATGACGGCGATCCGCGCGCTTCCTCGCCCGGTGCTAAGGCGCGTGGCATTCTGACGATCCGGACGAGAAGACCGATGTCGCGCGGGACGAAAGGAAGTTCGTGACCGAGATCTCGGGATGGGGCCGCTACCCACGCATCGACGCGCGCGAGACGCGCGACGAGGATCTCGAGCGCGCGAGCCGCGAAGGCGTGCTGTTTCGAGGGCTCGGCCGTTCGTATGGCGATGCGTCGCTCCCGGCGCAGAGTGGCGCGCACGTCGTCTCGACGACGCGCGCGGATCGTCTGCTCGCATTCGACACGACGAGCGGCGTGCTGCGCGCCGAGGCCGGTCTCGCGCTCGCCGAGCTGAACCGGGTCTTCCTGCCGCGCGGATTCGCGCCGCCGGTGGTTCCGGGTACGCAGTTCGTGACGCTCGGCGGGCTCGTCGCGTGCGATGTTCACGGCAAGAACCACCACGGAGCGGGCACGTTCGGACGCCACGTCCGCGCGCTTCGCATGCGCGCGCCGGACGGCCGCGCGCTCGAGGTGTCGGAGACCCACGAGCCCGAGCTCTTCCTCGCGACCCAGGGCGGCATGGGCCTGACCGGCCAGATCCTCGAGGTCGAGCTGGAATTGCGACGCGTTCCGTCGCCCTGGATACGAGCGGAGACGCGCGCGTTCCCCGACATCGACGCGCTCGTGGCCGGTCTGCGCGAAGCGAGCCAGCATTCGCCCTACACGCTCGCGTGGAGCGACACGACCGCGCGTGGCCGCTCGCTCGGGCGCGGAATCCTGATCACGGGCGATTGGGCCGAGCCCGGCTCGGCGCCGGCTCGCGCGCCGTCGTTTCGTGCGCCGATCGAGATGCCGGTCGATCTGCCCTCGGGCCTGATCGCGCCCTGGAGCATTCGGCTGTTCAACTCGGCGTACTTCCACCTGCACCGGCGTGCGCGGACCGGCATCGCTCATCCGCGCGCGTTCTTTCACCCGCTCGACTTCATCGGTCACTGGAATCGAGCGTACGGACGACGCGGATTCGTGCAGTACCAGTGCGTCGTGCCCGTAGATCGCAGATCCAGGAATCGTGCGGCGCTTGTTCGAGATCCTCCGTCGGATGGACGGGGCGTCGCCGGTCTCGGTGGTGAAGGACTTCGGCGCGCAGGCGCGCGGGCTGCTCTCGTTCCCGCATCCCGGCGTGACGATCGCGCTCGACCTGCCGATGCGCGGCGCGGCCACGCAGGCGCTCGTCGATCGGTTGAACGACGAGGTCGCCGCCGCGGGCGGCCGCATCTATCTCGCCAAGGACGCCCTCACCCGCCCGGATCACTTCCTCGCGATGGAGCACCGCTTTCCCGCCTGGAACGAGATCCGCCGGAAATGGGACCCCGAGGTCCGCTTGCGCAGCGCGCTGTCGGTACGCCTGCTCGGGGACGAGCCGTGAGCAGCGACGCGTTGCGCAGCGGGCGGGAATCGAGCCTCGTGCTCGAGCTGATTCGCCTGGCGCGGCCGAAGGACTGGCTGAAGAACGTCTTCGTCCTGATGCCCTTGCCCTTCGCGCTCGCCGCTGGTGCTTCGCTCTCGGTCCGTTCGCTCGCGCTCGGGATCGCTGGCATGTGCCTGGTGAGCTCCGCGGTCTACGCGCTGAACGACGTGCTCGACGCGGAGGTCGATCGCGCGAGCGCGCGGAAGCGCACGCGCCCGGTCGCTTCGGGTCGAGTCGCCCCGACGTGGGCAATCGGCATGGCGACCGCCTGGCTCGCAGCCGGGATGTCGCTCGGCTGGATCGCGGATCAGCCGGGCGCACTCGCGATCTTCGGACTCTACATCGCGCAGAACCTCGTCTACTCGTTCGGCGCGAAGCACGTGCCGCTCGTCGATGTCTTCCTGCTCTCGACCGGATTCGTGCTCCGCGTGGTGCTCGGCTGCGTGCTCGTCGGTGTCTGGCCCTCGAACTGGCTCCTGCTCTGCTCCTCGGCACTCGCCCTGCTGCTCGCGCTCGGAAAGCGCCGCGGTGAGCTGCTTCAATCGCCGAGCGAAGCCCACCGCCGTGCGCTCGCGGGCTACAGCCGTACCTACCTCGATCAGGCGATGGCCATCGTCGCGGGAATCACGCTCTTCAGCTACGCGCTCTATTCGATCGAGGCGCCGCTGCTCGTCCGGGGACGGGAGTTCGCATCGCTCCCGTTCGTCGTCTTCGGCGTGCTCGAATACCTGCGGCTCGCGCAGGTTCGGGACGAGGGCGAATCCCCCGTCGAGCTGCTGCTTCGCTCGCCCCGGCTGATCGTCACCGGCGCGGGCTGGGTGGCCGCGTCGCTCTGGAGCGTCGGATTGCCCGAGCTTCTCGGCTAGCTCGACTCACCGTCGGCGTCGGCCGAAGCTCGCTTCGCGGGCTCGAAGAGCGCCAGCTGCCGATCGGCCACGCCGATCTCGTCGACCGGAATCACGTACTCGCCCGAGAAGCACGCGTCGCAGAAGCCGTGCTTCATCGACGCCTCGATCCGCCGCAATGACTCGAGCGACAGATACGCGAGGCTGTCGGCCCCGATCATGCTGCGGATCTCCTCGACGCTGTGATTCGCCGCGATCAGCTCCGTTCGAGTGGGCGTGTCGATCCCGTAGTAGCACGGACCGGTCGTCGGTGGTGACGACACGCGTACGTGGACCTCGCGCGCTCCGGCACCGCGGAAGAGCGTGACGAGTTTCGAGAGCGTCGTGCCGCGCACGATCGAATCCTCGACGACGACCAGGCGCTTGCCCGCGACCATTTCTCGGATCGGATTGTGCTTCACACGAACGCCGAAGAGCCGGATCGATTGCTCCGGCTCGATGAAGGTGCGGCGCACGTAGTGGTTGCGGATCAGCGCATTCTCGTACGGGATGCCCGAAGCCTCGGCGAAGCCGAGCGCGGCCGACGTGCCCGAGTCGAGGACCGGCACGATCATGTCGGCATCCACCGGGCTCTCGCGCGCGAGCTCGCGTCCGAGCTGCTTGCGGGTCTGGTAGACGTTCGTGCCGAAGACGAGCGAGTCGGGGCGCGCGAAGTAGATGTGCTCGAATACGCAGAGCTTCTCGGGCACGCGTGGAAGCGGTTGAACCGAGCGCAACCGCCCGCGCCGGATGATCACGATCTCGCCCGGCTCGACGTCGCGCTCGTACACGGCGCCGATCAGGTCGAAGGCGCAGGTCTCGCTCGCGACCACCCACGCCTGCCCCAGCCGGCCGAGCGAGAGGGGGCGGAACCCGTGCGGGTCGCGCGCCGCGATGAGCACGTCGTCGATCAAGAAGACCGCGGACCACGCGCCGCGCACCCGCGAGCACATGTCGCCGAGCCGTTCCTCGAGCGTTCCGCGCGCTCGCGCGAACAGGTGCACGAAGACCTCCGAATCCATCGTGCTCTGGAAGATCGAGCCGTGGCCTTCGAGCTCGGCGCGGATCGCGATGGCGTTGGTGAGATTTCCGTTGTGCGCCACCGCGACCACCGAGCGGCCCATGTTCGCGAGGAAGGGCTGGGCATCGCGCAGGTTGCTCGATCCGGCGGTCGAGTAGCGAACGTGACCGATCGCGATCCGTCCCGGCAGATGCGACAGCTCGTCCTGCGAGAAGATCTCCGCGACCAGGCCCATGCCCTTGTGAATGTGGCTCTCGCCGCCGTCGCGCGTGACGATGCCCGCCGACTCCTGACCGCGGTGCTGCAGCGCGTAGAGCCCCAGGTACGCCAGGTTCGCCGCCTCGGGATGGCCGGCGATGCCCATCACGCCGCACTCCTCCCGGAAGCGATCGAGGCGATTGCGGCGGAATCTCGCTCATCCAAGGGCCTCCGGAAGCGTGCGCGCCCAGACATCGTGCGCCTCGGTGAGCGCGACGTCGACCCCGGGTGCGATGCGAACGCGCTCGCCGCCAACGCGGCCGATCGCCGCCGCGGGAACGCCCTGCGCGCGAGCCAGTGCGAGCAGTGCATCCGCGAGAGCGGGATCACAGGAAACGATCGCGCGGCTCGCCGACTCGGAGAAGAGCGCGTACTCGGGACGCCCGTGCAGATCGGCCAGGGTCACCTCGACGCCGAGGCCCGAGCGGATCGCGCACTCGGCGAGCGCGATCGCTGCGCCGCCCTCGGAGCAATCGTGCGCCGAGCGAAGCAGACCCGAGCGCGCGGCCTCGACGAGCAGCGCCTGCAGGCGTTTCTCGGCTTCGAGATCGAGCGCCGGCGGCGCGCCGCGCTCGAGATCGTGGCGCACGGCCAGATACTCGCTCGCGCCGAGCTCGGCGTGGGTCTCGCCGAGCAGCAGCACATGATCGCCCTCGCTGCGAAATGCGGCGGGCACCGCGCGCGAGACGTCCTCGAGCAGGCCGACCATGCCGATCGTCGGGGTGGGCGGAATCGCGCCCTCTCCCGCGGTCTCGTTGTAGAAGCTGACGTTGCCGCCGGTGATCGGCACGCCGAGCGCGCGGCACGCGTCCCCCATTCCGCGCACGGCCTCGGCGAACTCCCACATGCACTCCGGGCGCTCCGGGCTGCCGAAGTTCAGGCAGTTGGTCGCCGCGAGCGGCCGTGCACCCGTCACCGCGACGTTGCGCGCGGACTCGGCCACCGCGTGCATCGCGCCGAGGTACGGATCCTGCGCGCAGTAGCGCGGATTGCAGTCGGTCTTGAGCGCGAGCCCGCGCTCGGTTTCCGGCACGCGCACGACGGCGGCGTCGCCACCGGGTCGCAGGACCGTGGACGATTGCACGAGCTGGTCGTACTGCCGGTACACCCATTCGCGCGAGCAGAGATTCGGCGAGCCGAGCAGTTCGAGCAGCGCACCCGACGGATCCTTCTCGGCCGGCAACGCCGCGAGATCGAGGTGCTGGCGCGTTTCGAAGTCCGCCGGGCGCGTGCGCGGGCGTTCGTAGACGGGAGAGCTCGCGGCGATCGGATCGACCGGGATGTCGACGACGGTCTCGCCGTGCCAACGCACCCGCATGCGGCCGTCGTTCGTCACGCGCCCGACGAGGGCCGCATCGAGATCCCACTTCGCGAAGACGTCGAGGATCTCCTGCTCGCGACCCGCCTCCGCTACGAGCAGCATGCGCTCCTGCGACTCCGAGAGCAGGAGCTCGTACGGCGTCATGCCGGATTCGCGCTGCGGTACGCGGTCGAGATCCATCTCGATGCCCGTGCCGGAGCGCGAGGCCATCTCGAACGACGAGCAGGTGAGCCCCGCCGCACCCATGTCCTGGATGCCGACGATCGCACCGGTCGCCATCGCCTCGAGACAGGCTTCGAGAAGGAGCTTCTCGGTGAACGGATCCCCCATCTGCACGGTCGGCCGCATTTCCTCGGTGTGCTCGTCGAACTCCGACGACGCGAGCAGGCTCGCGCCGTGGATGCCGTCGCGCCCCGTCTTCGAACCGACGTAGATCACCGGATTTCCGATTCCGGCGGCTTTCGCGAGGAAGATCCCTTCGGCGCGCGCGATGCCGACGTTCATCGCGTTCACCAGGATGTTCCTGCGATAGCGCGGGTGGAACGTGACCTCGCCACCGACGGTCGCGCAGCCGAAGCAGTTCCCGTACGAGCCGACTCCCGAAACGACCCCACGCACGAGGAATCGCTGGTGAGGATCGTCGAGCGGGCCGAAGCGGAGCGAGTCGAGCGACGCGAGCGGGCGCGCGCCCATCGTGAAGATGTCGCGCAGGATCCCCCCGACGCCCGTCGCAGCGCCCGCGTGCGGCTCGACGTAGGACGGGTGATTGTGGCTCTCGATCTTGAAGACGCAGACGATGCCATCGCCGATGTCCACGACGCCGGCGTTCTCGCCCGGTCCCTGGACCACGCACGGCCCCTTCGTCGGCAGCGTCTGCAGGAGCTTCTTGCTCGACTTGTAGGAGCAGTGCTCGGACCACATCACCGAGAAGATCCCGAGCTCCGGGTAGCTCGGCACGCGCCCGAGGATCTCGATCATCCGCGCGGCCTCGTGCTCCGAGAGGCCGTGGTCGCGCGCGAGCTCGAGGGTGACTTCGGGATCCTTCATCGCGCGTCCCGCGCTTCGCTGCACGCGGCCAGAAAGGAGCGGATCAGGAGCGCACCGTCGGTCGAGCCGAGCAGCGGATCGACGGCGTGCTCGGGATGCGGCATCAGCCCCATCACGTTTCCCGCGCCGTTCACGACCCCCGCGATGTCGTCGGTCGAGCCGTTCGGATTTCCGCCGACGTAGCGGAACGCGACGCGCGGTTTTCGCTCGGGATCCGGGATGTACGCGCCCTCTCCGTGCTTGACGGGCATGACCAACGCGCGCCCGGGCGAGAGATCCGATCGCATCTGGCCGGGATCATCGACCGCGATGCGCACGTCCTCGCAGACGTACCGGAGGTCCGAATTGCGAACGAGCGCACCGGGCAGGAGCTGCGCCTCGCACAGGATCTGGAATCCGTTGCAGATCCCGAGCACGGGCCGACCGGACGATGCGAAGTCGACGAGCGCGCGCATCACCGGCGAGAAGCGGGCCATCGCGCCGCAGCGCAGGTAGTCACCGTAGGAGAACCCGCCGGGCACGCCGATGCCGTCGAGCTCCGGCAGTCGCGCGTCCTTGTGCCAGATCATCTGCACGTCCGCGCCGCAGAGCTCAAGACCGCGCGCCAGATCCCGATCGTCGAGCGATCCCGGGAAAGACGAGCACACCGACGCGTGCGGGCCTGCTCACACCAGGATCTCGTACTGCTCGATCACCGGGTTCGCGAGCAGCTTCTCGCAGAGCTCGCGCGCGAGGGCGCGGGCCTTCTCGGGATCGTCGGCATCGACGTCGAGGACGACCTGCTTGCCGGTGCGCACACCCGAGACCTGGGAGTAGCCGAGGTCGCGACAGCGCGTGTTCGATCGCTCGGCCCTGCGCATCGAGCACGCCCGGCTTCAGACTCACCAGCACGCGAACCTTCATCGCGACTCCTGTACCCGCGCGCGAAGGACGCGCTCGAAGATCCGGTCGACGCTGCGCAAGTGCCGCTCGAGGTCGAAGCACTCGGCGAGCTCGTCGGGATCGAGGACTTTTCCGAGCTCGGAATCCGCGGCGAGTCGATCGTGAAGATGCCCGCCCTCGTCCCAGGTCGCCATCGCGTGGCGCTGCACCAGCCGATACGCGTCCTGGCGTGAGATTCCGTGGCGAGCGAGGGCGAGCAGCACCGTCTGCGAGTAGACCAGCCCGCGCGCAGAATCGAGATTCGCGCGCATCCGCTCGGGACGGACCTCGAGGCTCTCGACGAGCCCGGCGAGCCGGTGGAGCATGAAGTGCACGACCGTCGTCGCGTCGGGACAGACGATCCGCTCGACGGAGCTGTTCGAGATGTCGCGCTCGTGCCAGAGCACCGAGTTCTCGAGCGACGAGACCGCATACCCACGGAGCACGCGTGCGAGCCCGGTCAGCGTCTCGAAGCGCCATGGGTTGCGCTTGTGGGGCATCGCCGAGCTGCCCTTCTGCTCGCTGCCGAAGAATTCCATCACCTCGCCGACTTCGCTGCGCGCGAGGTGTCGGATCTCGACCGAGAACGCCTCGATGCTGCCCGCGACGAGCGCCAGCGTGCACATCACTTCCGCGTGCCGATCGCGCGGAGTGATCTGCGTCGAGATCGCGGCCGGACGCAGGCCGAGCCCGGCGAGCACCTCTTCTTCCACCGACGGATCGAGGTGCGCGAACGTTCCGACCGCGCCGGAGAGCTTGCCCACCGCCGCCTCGTCGCGCGCGCGCGCGAGCCGATCGCGGTTCCGGCGGAGCTCGTCCCAGGCCTTCAAGAGCTTCAGGCCGAAGGTCGTCGGCTCGGCGAAGATGCCGTGCGTGCGCCCGACGCAGACGGTGCGCTCGTGCTCGATCGCTCGCTTCTCGAGCACACCGAGCGCGCGATCGCACTCGAGCAGACAGAGGTCGAGCGCGTCGCGCATCTGCAGCGCGAGGCAGGTATCGAGAACGTCCGACGACGTCAGCCCCAGATGCACGTAGCGCGCGGCCGGACCGATCTGCTCGGCGAGTGCGTCGAGGAAGGCATTCACGTCGTGATGCACGCGTTCCTCGATCTCGGCGACTCGTTTCGGATCGACCTTCGCCCGCTTCTCGATCGCCAGGAACGCTTCGCGCGGGATCTCGCCGCGCCGCTCGAGCGCACGACAGACCTCGACCTCGATCCGGACCCAGTGAGCGTAGCGCCGCTCGTCGGACCAGATCCCCTCCATCTCGGGGCGCGTGTAGCGGGAGATCAAGGGGGCCTCCTCGGTTAGCCCGCGTGGAGCATCCAGTAGTAGCCGAGCAGGAGGTAGTACATCACGGGGATACCGAGCAAGGCGGAGTCGATCCGATCGAGCACCCCGCCGACGCCGGGCAGGATCCGGCCGGCGTCCTTGATCGCGGCGTCGCGCTTCAGCAAGGACTCGATCAGGTCGCCGACGACGCCAAACGATGCAAGCGTGACGCCGAAGGCGAAGGCCGCGCCCCAGTCGAGATCCTTCGCCAGATTGCCGGGAATGAACCAGGTGAAGACGAGCTTCGTAGCCCCGGCGAGCAGCCCTCCGGTCACGACGCCGCCAAGCGCACCCTCGACCGATTTGTTGGGGCTGATCAGTGGCGCGAGCTTCCGCCGCCCATAGCGCCGACCGACGAAGTACGCCCCGACGTCGGATCCAACCACCGCCACGAGGCAGAACACCATGAAGAAGAAGCCGATCTGCGGGTCGAAGCTGTAGCCGTAGCGGCGCTCGAGTTCGCTCGAGACGAAGCGGACCGAAACCGCATACGAGAGCAGCCAGCCGACGTAGATCACGCCGAAGAAGGTCTCGGAGACGCTCGCGATCGCCTGGCGGATCTCTTGTTTGGTGAGCTGCAGGATCATCAGCGTCAACAACGTCACGGTCAGGGCGCTCGTCGCGAGCGATGCGTCGCCGATGTACGCGATCACCGGCAGGAACCCCGCAGCGGCGTAGCCGAGCAGGCGGTGCGGCGTCGCGCCCTTGGCCGTGATCAGGTCGTAGAACTCGTTCAAGCCGAGCAGGCTGAACCCGATGATCACGGCGACGAACGTCCAGCCGCCCGCGTAGCAGACCCAGATCACCGGCGGGATCAGGAACGCCGCCGTGATCAGCCGCAGCGTCAGGTTGCCGAGCATTCGGCGGCCGGCCGCATCCGCGGTCCGTGGCGTCGGCCGCTGCGGGTGCGCCGCATCGGCCCCCGGCGTGCCGAGCGGCTCTGCGGCGGGTCTACGGTCGCGATCCGCGGGTTCCAAGCCTCTCCTTCGGGGGCGCGGTGGATCTTAGCGCGGATCCGGGTTCGGCCGGGGCTAGCGACCCGTGTGGCCGAACCCCTGCCCTCCGCGGCCCGTCGCACCGAGCGCATCCGCCGTCTCGACCTCGTGGAGCACCGGCTGGAGCACCGCCGCGATCACGAGCTGGGCGATCCGCTCGCCGCGGCGCAGGACGAAGGGCTCGCGGCCGCCGTTCTGCAGGATCACCGAGACCTCGCCGCGGTAGTCGGAATCGATCGTTCCCGGTGCGTTGGGCAACGTGATCCCATGCCGGAGCGCGAGGCCGCTGCGCGGCCGCACCTGCCCCTCGTATCCGGGTGGAATCGCGAGCGCGAAGCCCGTGGGAACGAGCGCTCGCTCGCCGGGCGCGAGCACGAGATCGACCTCGACGGCGGCACAGAGGTCGAGCCCCGCGCTGCCCGCCGTGGCTCGGGCGGGCAGCGGGAGGTCGGCGTCACGCGCGCCACGCACGCGATGGATCCGGACCTCGATCCGGTCCATTCCTACGCTTGCGAGAGCTCGATCTGCTCCGCCAGCGCCGCGCGCCGGGAGAGTCGGATCTTGCCGCTCGGATCGACATCGAGGCACTTGACGAGAACCTCGTCGCCCTCGACGCAGACGTCCTCGACTTTGGCGACGCGCCGGTCGGCCAGCTCGGAGATGTGCAGCAGACCGTCGGTGCCCGGGAAGATCTCCACGAACGCGCCGAAGTCGGTGATCTTCTTGACCTTGCCGACGTACATCCGGCCGATCTCCGCCTCCTGCGTCACTTCTTCGACCATGCCCTGACACTTCAGCAGCGTCTCGCGATTGGGCGCGAAGATCATGCAGCGACCGGAGTCGTCCACATCGACCTTGGCTCCGGTCGTCTCCTGGATTCCGCGGATCACCTTGCCTCCGGGGCCGATCAGGTCGCGGATGCGGTCGGGCTTGATCCAGACCACCGCGATGCGCGGCGCGTTCTCGGACAGATCCGCGCGCGGCACGAATCCCGGCAGCGAAGCGGCGGTCTCCTCGGCCATGCGCTTCAGGATGTGCAGCCTTCCCTGGCGCGCCTGCTCGAGCGCCTTCTCCATCACGGCCCAGTCGAGGCCCTCGATCTTGAGGTCCATCTGGATCGCCGTGATGCCCTGCGTCGATCCGGCGACCTTGAAGTCCATGTCGCCGAGGTGGTCCTCGTCGCCGAGGATGTCGGAGAGCACCGCGTGGCGCTTCCCGTCGGTGATCAGGCCCATCGCGATGCCCGCGACCGGCGCCGAAATCTGGATGCCCGCGTCCATGAGCGCGAGCGATCCGCCGCAGACCGAGGCCATCGACGAGCTGCCGTTCGACTCGAGGATCTCCGACACGATGCGAATCGTGAACGGGGTCTCCTCGCCATCGGGCAGAACCATCTTCACCGCGCGCTCCGCGAGTGCGCCGTGACCCTGCTCGCGCCGGTTCGGCGCGCGCAGCGGACGGACTTCACCGGTCGAGAACGGCAGGAAGTTGTAGTGCATGAAGAACTTCCGATAGAAGGTGTCCTTCAGGCCCTCGATCATCTGCTCGTCGCGCTTTCCGCCGAGCGTCGCGGTCACCATCGCCTGGGTCTCGCCCCGCGTGAACAGAGCCGAACCGTGCGCGCCGGAGAGCTCCGAGACGCTGCACGTGATCTTGCGGATGTCCGTGGTCGAACGCCCGTCGATGCGCGACTTGCCGTCGAGGATGTCCTCGCGCATCGCGCGCCCGCGCAGATCGTGAAGGATGTCCTTCACCTCGCTCGCGAGCTTTCGTCCCGCAGACTGTGCGGCCTCGACTTCGGCCAGGGTGGTGAGCTCGCGCTTCGCCTCGCGGAACGGCGCGACGAAGGCCGCGATCACTTCGGCGTCGATCGCGTCGAACGCCTTGTAGCGCTCCTTCTTCTCGGTCTTCCTCGAGGCCTCGCGGATCCGATCGAGTGCCATCGCTTCGATCTTGCGCTCGAGCTCCGCGTCGCGCTGCGGCTTCGGCGGAACCCGCTTCGTCTTGCCGGCCTTCGCGACGAGCTTTTCCTGCGCTTCGATCAGCGTCACGATCTCGCGGTGGCCGAAGCGCAACGCCTCGAGGATCACGGACTCCGAAACCTGCTTCGCACCGCCTTCGACCATCACCAGCGCGTCCTTCGAGCCCGCGACGATGATGTTCAGGTCTGCGAGCTCCGTCTCCGCGACCGTTCCGTTGGCGATCAGCTTTCCATCGACGCGCGAGACGCGCACCGCGGCGATCGGCGAGGGGAACGGGACGTCGCTCAGCATGACTGCCGCGGAGGCGCCAACGAAGGCCAGCACGTCCGTGTCGTAGTCCCGATCCGCCGAGAGCACCTGCGCCGTGACCTGGGTCTCGTCGCGATAGCCATCGGGAAAGAGTGGGCGCAGCGCGCGATCGATGAATCGGGACGTCAGCACCTCCCGCTCCGTCATGCCGCGCTCGCGCTTGAAGAACCCGCCGGGGATCTTCCCGGCCGCGTAGATCTTCTCGATGTAGTCGACCGTGAGCGGGAAGAAGTCGATCCCCTCTCTCGGCTTTGCGGAGTTCACGGTGACCAGCACCGCGGACTTCCCCTGCGTGACCAACACCGAACCGTTCGATTGCTTGGCAAGTCGCCCTGTCTCGATCGAGATGACCTTGCCGTCTACCGTTGCTTGAACCGTTTCCATTCTGTCCTTTACCTGTGTTCGGCGGCTGGACGCACCTGCGTCCGCCGCGCCTTCTTTGCGATTTCGAGGCCCGAGATGCGGGCGGGACTGGCAGCGGGGGAGTGGCGGAACGAGCACGAAGCGCCGCCATGCCCTGAGAATTCAGGGGCTGCGCTCATGGCTCATCCCGCATCTCGCATCCAGTGACCCGATCCAGCCGGACTCACGTCGCGGCTTCAACCTCGAGCGAAGATCAACTATCGACGCAGTCCCAGCTTGTCGATCAAGGCCTGGTAGCGCCCTTCATCGTTCCGTCGAAGGTAGTCGAGCAGACTTCGCCTCTGGCTCACGAGCATCAGAAGCCCGCGGCGCGAGTGGTGGTCCTTGACGTGGACCTGGAGATGGTCGGTGAGCTGTGTGACGCGCTCGCTGAGGAGCGCGATCTGCACCTCGCAGGATCCGGTGTCCCCGGGCTTGCGCTGGTGTTGGCTTACGATCTCGTGCCGGCGTTCGGCGTTCAGCAAGTTTCTACCTTCTGGAATTGCGACGGTGTATAGCAGAGGGGCCCCGCGACCCGCAATGCACAAATTCGATCTGCATCGCGATCGGTACCGCCTGCCCTCAACCCTCGCTCCCCTGCAGGAAGACCCGCAGCGTTCGCAGCTCTGGAATTCCGCGCTGGGCCTCGACCAGGGCCACCAGGCCGCCCGAGTGGACGAGCTGCATCACTCCTTCGCTCGGAGCGCCCTTCACCTCGTTCCGGCCCAGCTGCACGCCGTTCGCGATCCGCCGTGAGGTGCGCGCATCGACCTCGACGGTCGGCAGCCCCGTGGCCGCGATCATCGGGATCACACGCTCGTGGCCGAGGCTGTCGAGCTCGGCGAGCGGGACCGCTTGGGCCGTCGTGAAGGGGCCGCTCCGCGTGCGGCAGAGCTCCCAGAGATGCGCCCCGACGCCGAGTGCGCGTCCGAGGTCATGGGCCATCGAGCGCAGGTAGGTTCCCGAGCTGCAATCGACCTCGATGGTCACGAAAGGAGGCTCGTAGGCGACGAGCTCGAGCCGCCGGATGGTCACACGGCGCGGCTCGAGCACGACCTCCTCGCCGCGTCGCGCGCGCCGGTAGGCGGCCTCCCCGCCCGTCTTCACAGCGGAGTACGGCGGGGGTACCTGCTCGATCTCACCCCGAAAAGCGGCAAGCGACTGCTCGAGATCCTCCGCGCTCGGCCAGGGCCCGGACGTCTCGCGCGTGATCGCACCCTCGCGGTCGTAGGTGGTGGTCTCGATGCCGAGCCGGAGTTTTCCCCGGTAGCTCTTCTCGCCGTGCGTCAGCAGCTGCGAGAGCTTGGTCGCCTCGCCGAGCGCGATCGGCAGGACGCCCGTCGCGAGCGGATCGAGCGTGCCGAGGTGGCCCACGCGGCGCTGTTTCGCCCAGCGCCGGACGTACTGCACGACGTCGTGCGAGGTGACACCGGCCGGCTTGTCGATCACCAGGAAGCCGTCGATCAAGCGGGCTCCTCCTTCTTCTGCTTCTCGACACGCGCCTGCTCGAGTTCCCGCAGCACGCCCTCGACACGCTCCGCGCGCGCGAGCGTCTCGTCGAGCCGGAAGTCGAGCTCCGGCACGCGACGGATCTGGAGTTCGGCCGCGAGGCAGCGCCGAAGGTACGGCTTGGCCTTCTCGATCGCCTCCGTCGCGGCCGCCACCGGGCCCAGCGTTCCCCAATACACGCGCGCGTAGCTGCCGTCGGGGGCAACGCGCACTTCGTTCACGCTGACTTCGGCGAGCCGGGGATCGCCGACGCGCTGGCGCAGAATGGTCGCAATCCGCTCTCGGATCTCGTGTGCGAGTCGAGCCTGGCTGTGCTTCATGCGTTCGCCCCATCCTCGTCTTCATCGACTTCGTCCACCTCGTCGAGGCGCACGACGGTGACGTCGTCGGAGACGACTTCGCCCAGACCCAGGCTCTCGACGTAGTGAATCACCTTTTCCATTCCCTCGCGCAGATGTCTAGGATCGATTCCCACCATCACGCAGCCGATGCAGACCGAGTGGCGCTCGTCCTGATCGGCGACCTCCGCGACCGAGACGTTGAAGCGCTGGCGAACGCGGTCCTTGATCGAGCGCGCAACGCGTCGCCGGTCCTTGATCGTCTCCGACTCCAAGAGGTCGAGCTCGATCAGCGCGGCTGCGATCAGCATGGCTAGAGCGAGTCGGGTGTCTGCTCGATCTCGAAGGCCTCGATCCGGTCCCCGACCTTCACGTCGTTGTAGTTCTCGATTCCGATACCGCACTCGAGCGGTGCCACTACTTCCCGCACGTCGTCCTTGAAGCGGCGGAGCGACGAGAGCTTGCCGGCGTAGATCACGATGCCGTCGCGCAGGATGCGTGCACGTGCGGAGCGCGAGATCTTGCCGTCCTCCATCGCGCAGCCGGCGATCGTGCCGAGCTTCGGAATGTGGAAGAGCTCCTTGACGAGCGCCGTCCCGAGTCGCTTCTCCGTCTCCTTCGGTGGCAACAGACCGCGCATGAGCAGGATCGCGTCGTCGAGGAGCTCGTAGACGATGTCGAAGCTGCGAATCGTGACCGCCTCGCGCTCCGCGAGCTTGCGTGCCGCCGGCTCGGGCCTGACGTGGAACGCGAAGATGACCGCCTTCGAGGCGGCCGCGAGCATGACGTCGCTCTCCTTGACGCCGCCGACACCGTGGTGGATGACGGTCAGCTTCACCTTGTCGGTCGAGAGCTTCGCGAGCGCCTCGCGAATCGCCTCGACCGTTCCCTGGACATCGGCCTTCACGACGGCGAAGAGCTCGCGCTCGCCCGTGCCCTCCATTCGCGCGAAGAGCACCTCCGCGCTGAGCGCACTCGGCTTGGTCTCCTCGGCGGCGGCGGCGGCCTTCTGCTGGTCGAGCGCGAGCCGGTGATCGGCGATCTGCTTGGCTTCGCGCTCGTTCTTCACGACGAGCAGCTCATCGCCCGCGAGCGGCACGCCCGAGAGCCCGACGATCCGCACAGGCGTGGACGGGCCGGCTTTCTTCACGGTGCCGCCGTCGGCATCGATCAACGAGCGAACGCGTCCGTAGACGCCGCCGGCGACGATCGCATCTCCGGGGGTCAGCGTTCCCTCGCGGACGAGAACCGTCGCGAGCGGTCCGCGGCCGCGGTCGAGCTCGGCCTCGACGACGACGCCGCGGGCCGAGGCCTTCGGATTCGCGCGCAGCTCGAGCACTTCGGCCTGGAGCGCGATCATCTCGAGCAGCTTGTCGACGCCGGTCCCCTTGGTCGCCGAGACATCGACGCAGATCGTCTCGCCGCCGAATTCCTCGGAGACGAGTCCGTGCTCGAGCAGAGCCTGCCGGACGCGCTGGGGATTCGCATCGGGCTTGTCGACCTTGTTCACCGCGACCAGGATCGGAACTCCAGCCGCCTTGGCGTGGGCGATCGCCTCGATCGTCTGCGGCATCACGCCGTCATCCGCGGCGACGACGAGCACCACGACGTCCGTGACCTGCGCTCCGCGCGCTCGCATCTGCGAGAAGGCGGCGTGGCCCGGCGTGTCGATGAACGTCACGAGGCTGCCGTCGGACGACTGCGCCTGGTACGCGCCGATGTGCTGGGTGATGCCGCCGGCTTCGCCGGCCGCGACCTTCGTCTCGCGAATCCGGTCGAGCAGAGAAGTCTTGCCGTGATCGACGTGTCCCATGACCGTGACCACCGGCGGGCGCAGCTCGCCATCGCCCTCCAACGCCGGAGCCCGCGTCGCCGCGAGCGCCCGCTCCACCTCCGACGTCACGCGCTGAACCTCGCAGCCGAGATCCTCGGCGATCAGCGCGGCCGATTCCCCGTCGAGAAAGTCGTCCTCGGCAAAGGACGAATCGAGCGCACGCGCGCGGCGCTGCAGGTCGCGGACCTTCACGCCGCTCTGGCGCGAAAGATCGACGATGGTGATTCGAGCGCCGATCTTCACGACCCGCTTCACGTCGCCCGGCGCCGGAGGGGCCGATTTGCGTCCGGCACTCGCGACCCGCCGTCGCTGCGGCTGGGCGCGCGATTGCTGCTCGACGAGCATGCGGCGCCTCTCGAGCTGCGCCTGCACGTTCCCGCCGCGCATCATGCGCGCAATCGTCTCCTGCTCACGGAGCGTCAGGTCTGCGCGCGCAGGCCGCGGCGGGCGCGCGGTCTTGCGCCCAGCCGTTCCGGGGAACGGAGCACTCTCGGGCTCGGCCTCGACCTCACGCGTCGGAAGCGGAACCCCACGCTTTGGAATCGCCGCGTCCGAAGCTGGCGTACTCGAAGCCGCCGCGGGCGGCGCAGCGGCGAGCAGTGGATCCTCGACCACGCGCACGGGCGTGGTGACTCGACCGATCGGGCGATCGGGGTCGCGCGTCTCCGGCGCAGACGAGGCGGCAATCGGCGGGGCCTCTTCGACGGGCGTGGCGGAGCCCGGCGGCGCCGTTTCGGGTTCGGCTGCCGGCGCGGCTACATCGGCCGCGATCGGCGATTCAGCGTCGGTCGACGCGGCGTCCGCGTCGCTCTCCGACGCTTGCGCCTCGTCGCCGTCGGTCTCGGTCTTGCGCTTCCGCCGGCGGATGACACCGGAGCCGACGCGCTTCTGCACCGTCTCGGCCTCGGATCCGGGTGCGAGCCTACGCCGGATGGTGTTGGCTTGATCCTCGTCGATGGTGGCCATCGGGTTGCGGATCTCGATGCCGATCTCCGCCGCCTTCTTGATGAGGTCCTCACGCGAGAGCTCGAGCTCCTCCGCGAGTTTGTACGCTCTCATCCCCTTGGCCATCCTCATTCAGCCTTTCCCGGCGCTAGCGCCGGTCACGCGCCTGCCGACCCGTCGTCGCCGCCCGAACTCCCCGCCTCGGCGGCACTCGCGGCCGCGAGCGCCGCGGCCTCGGCCGCCCGCTTCTGCTTCTCGACCGCGAGTTCCCCGGCGCGCTGCCGCACGGCGGCGGCGTCGGCCTCTGAAATGCTCAGCACCGTCGTCAGCTGCTCCGTCTCGGCTTCTGCGAGCTCTTCGAGGCTCGCCACGCCATCATCGAGCAGGAGCTTCGCCTCGTATTCTCCGGCCGATGGCATGACCGAGAGCGCCGAAGCCAGCTCGGCTTGGACCTCGCGCATGTAGGTCTCGCTCTTGATGTCGATCTTCCAGCGCGTGAGCTGCACCGCGAGCCGGACGTTCTGGCCCTTCCGGCCGATCGCGAGCGAGAGCTGATCGTCGGGAACGATCACGTCCATCGAGCGCTTCTCGTCGTCGACCATGATGCGAACGACCTGCGCGGGCGCGAGCGCCGCGACCACGTAGCGCACCGGGTCGGCGCTCCACGGAACGATGTCGATCTTCTCTCCGCGCAGCTCCTGCACCACGGCCTGGACGCGGCTTCCCCGCATGCCGACGCAGGCGCCGACCGGATCGACGTCGCTGTCCTTCGAGACCACCGCGATCTTCGAACGCGCGCCGGGCTCGCGAGCGGCGGCCTCGATGCGCACGATGCCCTCGTAGATCTCGGGCACTTCCTGCTCGAAGAGCTTGCTCAGGAACTCGGTGCACGCACGCGAAAGGACGATCTGAGGGCCCTTCGATTCCTTGAGGACGTCCTGAACGTAGGCGCGGATCCGCTCGTTCACGCGGAACATCTCGCGCGGCACCTGCTCCTTGCGCGGAAGGATCGCCTCGGCGCGGCCGAGATCGACGATCAGGTTGCCCTTCTCGATCCGGCGCACGGTGCCGTGCGCGATCTCGCCCTTCCGGTCCTTGTACTCGTCGTAGACGTTCTGGCGCTCGGCACCGCGGACTTCCTGAATGATCACCTGCTTGGCGGTCTGCGCGGCGATGCGCCCGAACTCGGCCGTCGGGATCTTGATGCCGATCTGATCGTCGACCTCGGCGTCGGGATCGTGCTGGAGTGCGTCCTCGAGCCCGATCTCCGCCTCGCCGCCCGGCTCGCCCGCGACCACGGTCTTGAACTCGAAGAGCTCGACCTCGCCGGTCTCGGCGTTGTACTGCGCTTCGATCTCGCGCTCGGGGCCGTACTTGCGCCGCGCGGCCGCGAGCAACGCCTTTTCGAGCGTGTCGATCACGACCTCGCGGCGAATGCCTTTGTCCTTGACCACTTGATCAATGATGCGGTTCAGATCGAGTTCCACATTCACCTCTTGGGCTTCTTCGACGAGCCAAAGGGAAAGAACGCCTTCGCGCGCTCGATGGCCGCGAACGGGATTTCGAACGCACGACCCTCACTCTCCACGCGAGCCACCGCGCCGTCGAAGGCGACGAGCTCGCCCTTGAAGCGCCGTCGACCGTCGATCGCATTGCGTGTCTCGATCGCGACGCGTCGCCCGACCGCGCGCGTGAAGTCGATCTCGCGGCCGAGCGTGCGATCGACACCGGGCGAGCAGACCTCGAGCGTGTACGCGGATGGAATCAGCTCGGAGACGTCGAGGCCATGCCCGACCTCGCGCGAGATCGCTGCACACTCATCGACGAGCACACGACCGTCGCCCGCCGGCGTGTCCACCACGATCCGGACGAGCGACCGCGCCGGCCCGCGTCCGATTCCCGCATCGACCAGTTCGAGCCCGTGCGACTGCACGACCGGCTCGACGACTCGTCGAAGATCTGCGGGAATATCTTTGTACATCGCGATGTTCTGCGAAATCACCAAGCCTTCACTCGAGTTCTGGAAAAGACCCGTTGCCCGATCTCCGGCGACAAAAAAAGGCGGACGCACCGCCCACCTTCTCCGGAAATCCCGGTGCCGAAGAGCGTCGGAGAGATATCAAAAGCACCCCTCGCCGGCAACTTCTAGGTGCCTGATTTCCGGTCAGTTTCGGGCCGTGAGCGCTAGCTGGCGGGCCAGGGCTCGAGCGCGCCGACCAGGTCTCGAACCCGGGCAATGCCGTGCTGGCGGCAGTAGGCCTCGATTCCGTCACGGATCTCGATCCCTGCGGACGGATTGGCGTACGTGATCGTGCCGACCTGGACAGCAGTCGCGCCGCAGAGCAGGAACGCGACGGCGTCTTCGCCCGAGGCGATTCCGCCGATCCCGCAGATCGGGATCTTCACCGCGCGCGAGGCCTGAAAGACCATCCGCAGCGCGATCGGCAGAATCGCCGGTCCCGACAGTCCGCCGAGCCCGTTGCGCAGGGCCGTCCGGCGCCGGTGCACGTCCACCATCAGCCCCTGTACCGCGTTGATCATCGACAGGCCGTCCGCGCCCTCGCCCTCGCAGACGCGCGCCATCTCCGCGATCGACGTGACGTTGGGCGAGAGCTTCACCAGCAGCGGCCGCGTGGTCGCACGCCGGCACGCGCGCACGAGTTCGGCGAGCACGCGCGGATCCTGTCCGAACTCGATCCCGCCGGCCTTCACGTGGGGACAGCTCGCGTTGAGCTCGAGCGCCGCCACACGCCCGACACCGTCGAGGCGCTTGCACACCTCCGCGTAGCGCTCGAGCTCGGTCTCGAAGACGCTCGCGAAGACCACGACCCCATCGGGAAGCGCGGGGAGCTTCTCGCGGACGAACGCCTCGACGCCGACGTTCTCGAGGCTGATCGCATTCAGCATCCCCGCCGGGGTCTCGGTGATCCGCGGCGGCAGGTTTCCGGCGCGCGGCTCGAGCGTCAGCGACTTCGCGACGATCCCGCCGAGCGCCTCGAGCGCGATCAGGGGCGAGAGCTCCGTCCCGTAGCCACAGGTGCCGCTCGCGAGCAAGACCGGATTGCGCAGCGCCACGCCGCAGATCTCGGTCCCGAGATCGACTCTCGAGGTCACGAACTCGCCTCCCAGCCGAGCGTGGCCGCATCGAAGACGGGTCCGTGGGTGCACACGTAGCGGAAGCCGGCCGGCGTCTTCACCGCGCACCCGAGGCAGACGCCGAATCCGCAGGCCATGTTGTTCTCGAGCGAGACGAAGCAGCGCGCCCCAGCGGCGGCCGCGAGTTCGCGTGCGCGCTGCATCATGGCGAGCGGTCCGCACGCGTACACGGTCTCGCCCGCGCGCGCCGTGAGCAGATCCGTCACGAGTCCGCGCGTTCCGAACGATCCGTCGTCGGTGGCTACCGCAAGCTCGAGGCCGAGAGCTTCGAAGTCGGCGAGCCCGAGGATGTCTGCGCGCGTGCGCCCGCCGAGCAGCACGCGCGGCTCGGGCACCGACGCCCTTGCGAGCTCGTAGAGCGAAGCGATCCCGCTTCCGCCACCGACGAGCGTCGCCGGACCCGCCGGTAGCGCGAAGCCGTTCCCGAGCGGGCCGAGCAAGGCGAGCTTCGCTCCCCTCGGAAGCTCGGCCATGATGCGGGTACCGCGGCCGACCACCTTGAACCGGAATTCGAGCGCCCTGGCATCACCGCGATAGATCGCCATCGGGCGCGGGAGGAGCGGGTCGCGGTGAGCACGCGAGGGATCGAGGCCGAGCATCGCGAATTGACCGGGCCGGTGCCCCGGCCAACCGGGCACCTCGAGAACGAGCCGTGTGGCGTCCGCTTCGCGCACGGTCGCATGGACTCGGATCAAAGCGCGGATCCGAGGACGAGGGCGTCCTCTCCGTCGCGGTAGTACTTCGCTCGCACACCCGAATTCGCGAACCCGAGCGATCGGTAGAGCGAGAGGGCCGGAGCATTCGAGCTGCGCACCTCGAGCGACACGAGGCGCACGCCCTCGCGGCGAAAGCGATCGAGGAGCTCGACGACGAGCGCGCGTCCGAGACCCTGTCCGCGCGAATCCTTCTCCACCGCGAGCGTGAGGATCTCCGCTTCTTCTCCGCTGCGCCAGCCGAGTACGAAGCCGCACATCGGCTCGGTCACGACCGCGCACATCCCGGGTCGTGAGAGCGATGCGCGGATCGAAGCCTCCGACCAGGCCTCCGGCAGCGCCTCGCGTGCAATTCGCGCGAGAGCCGCGGCGTCGCCGTCCGATGCGTCGCGCAAACTAGTCGGCATGGCGCGCGCGCTCGGCATCGACGTCGATCTTCAAGCTCTTCAGCTTGCGCGACAGGCTCTCGCGCGCGAGCCCGACGGCGTCCGCCGTACGCGAGATGTTCCAGCCGTGCTGAGCGAGCCGCTCGAGCAGCCACTCTCGCTCGAACAGGCCGCGCGCCTGCGCGAGGGTGTCCACCGCGCCGCCGCGCAACCAACGGTCGCGCTCCGACGAGACGATCTGGGTGGGCAGGTCGGCGACGTCGATCGTCTCGCCGGGCGTCATCAGCACGAGTCTCTCGATCAGGTTCTGCAGCTCGCGGACATTCCCCGGCCAGTTGTACTCGCGGAGCTTCGCCATCGCCTTGGGCGAGATCGAGCGCGTCGGTCGACCCGACTCCGCCGCGAACCGGGCGAGAAAACGCTCGACGAGCCTGGGGATGTCCTCCCGCCGATCCCGCAACGCGGGCACGTGAAACGGAATCACGTTCAGCCGGTAGAACAGATCTTCGCGAAACCGGCCGTTCGACATCTCGATCTGCAGGTCCTTGTTGGTCGCGGCGATCACGCGCACGTTGACTTCGATCGTCTCGGTTCCGCCGACGCGTTCGAAGCAGTGCTCCTGCAGGATGCGCAGGATCTTGGCCTGGGTCATCAGGCTCATGTCGCCGATCTCGTCGAGGAAGATCGTGCCTCCGTCGGCCATCTCGAAGCGGCCGCGCTTGCGCTGGATCGCTCCGGTGAAGGCGCCCTTCTCGTGACCGAAGAGCTCGCTCTCGATCAGCTCCTCCGGGATCGCCGCGCAGTTGACCGCGACGAAGGGACCGTGGCTGCGCTTCGAGCGCACGTGCACCCAGCGCGCGACGAGCTCCTTGCCGGTGCCGTTCTCGCCGGTGATGAGAACCCAACCGTCGGTCGGAGCCGCGATCTCGATCTGCGCCTTCAGCTTCGCCATGACCGGGGAGTCGCCGATGATCTCGCTCTCGCCGAGCAGCTCCTGGCGCAGCTCCTGGTTCTCCTGGGCGAGCCGCGCGCGCTCCAGCCCGTGCTCGATCCGCAGCAAGAGCTTGTCGTAGGTGAGAGGTTTCTCCAGGAAGTCGTACGCGCCGAGCTTGGTCGCGCGCACCGCGGTCTCGATCGTGCTGTGGCCGGACATCATTACGACCGGAAGCTCGGGATGACGCGCGCAGAGGCGTTCGAGCAGCTCGAGCCCGTCCCGGCCCGGCATCGCGACATCGAGCAGGACCAGATCGGGAACGGCCGCCGCGATCTCTTTCTCGGCCTCGTCGGCGCCCGCCGCCAACACCGGTCGGTGTCCCTCGTCGGAGAGCACGTTCGCGATCGCGCGCCGCACGCTTTCCTCGTCGTCGACGATCAGGATCGTGGCCACGGTGCCTCCGTACGGACCGGGAGCTCGACGAGGAAGCGGCTGCCCCGCGGCCGGTTTGCAGCCACGCGAATGTAGCCGGAGTGGTCGGAGACGATCCGGGACACGATCGCGAGTCCGAGCCCCGACCCGGCGAGTTTGGTCGAGAACCCGGGCTCGAAGAGGCGCGCGCGGTCCTCGGGCCGAATGCCCGCTCCCGTGTCGGCGACTTGCAGGTGGAGCGTTCCCACCGCCGAATCCAATCGCGTCGAGACCCGCACGATCCTCGGACCGGGTTCCGCCGCGTCGATCGCGGCGACCGCGTTCTCGATCAAGTTCAGGATCACGCGCCGCATCTGCAGCCGGTCGAGGTCGAGCATCGGCACCGCGGGGTCGAGCTCGGTCGTGAACTCGATCGTCGTGTTGCCGCGGTAGAGACCCACGACCTCGGCCACGAGCTTGTTCAGGTCGGTCGGGACCGGATCCGTCGCTGGCAATCGCGCGAAGCTCGAGAACTCCGCGAGCAGGTGCTTCATCGCATCGACTTCGGAAGTGATCGCGTCGGTGCTCTCGCGCAGCAGCTGGGCCGACTCCGGGTCGGCGAGCTTCGGCTCGAGCTTTCGTCGCAGCCGCTGTGCCGAGAGCTGGATCGGCGTCAGCGGGTTCTTGATCTCGTGCGCGATCCTGCGCGCCATCTCCCGCCAGGCGGCCATGCGCTGCACACGCATGATCTCGGTCACGTCATCGACGACGATCACGAAGCCCGCGGCGGATCCACTCGCGTCGTGCATGCGCGAGAGCGTCCAGTTGAGCGTGCGCACCTCGCCCCCGACCGCGACGGGCATCTGCCTGCGCAGCGTCTCGTGAGGACCCGACGCGAGCCGGTGCAGAAGCGGTGGAAGCGTCTGGAGCGCGTGGCCGCCGAGCATCTCGCCGAGCTTTCGGCCGGCCCATTCGCCCGCCGGTACGCCCAGCAGCCGCAGGGCCGGCGGGTTGATCGTGCGCACGACGAAGTCCGGGTCGAGCGAGATCACGCCCGCTCCGACGGCGCGCAGGATGATCTCCATCTGGGCGCGGCGTCGCTCGAGGTCTTCCCGGTTTCGAGAGAGGTCCGTCGCCATCCGATTGAAGCCCGCCACGAGCTGCGCGATCTCGTCACGGCCGCCCTGCTCCACGCGCACGTCCAGATTTCCCGCGCCGACTTCCGCCGTGGCGAATGCCAGACGTTCGATCGGTTCGGTGACCTGCTTCGCGAGCCGGAAGCCGATCCACGACGAGAAGAGGATGCTGGCGAGCGTGACCATCGCGAGCAGCATCAACATGCTGCCCTGAAACGTGCCCTTGTTGGGCTGCAGCCGCTCGTACGCCTCGCGAGCCGCTCGGATCGCCGAGACGCGCTTCCCGATCGCGCGCGGCAAGAATCGGTTCACGACCACGACGCCGTCGATCTCGCCACCCCCGCCGGAGCGGCGGACCGGAACGACGGAGCGAACCAGCTCGCCCGGGCCCGCGCCTTCCACGACGCTGCGCTCCGTTCCCTCGAGGCCTGCGCGGATCAGCGACGAGCTCGCGGCCTCGAACGCGACGACGGCGACCTCGGGATGAATCGCGGTGGCCAGCGCGGCGAGCTTGCTGTCGAAGACCTCGACCACGCCCAACCCGTACTCCGCCTGCTTCTCCGAGACCAGCCGCGTGAGCGCGTTCGAGCCGCCCCTCGCCAGAAGGTTCCGCTCGCCGAGCGCCGTCGCGATGCGACGCGCGAAGAACAGCGAGGACTCCTCGGCCTCCGCGTAGTACATCTCTGCGACTTCGACGGACTGGCCGAGGCTCTCGGAGAGCTCGAACTCGAACCAGATGTTGACGGCTCGCGACACGAGCAGCGCGGAGAGGACGAAGAGCGCCGACGACGACAATGCCGTCGCGAAGACGAACGAGAACACGAAGCGGGCGTTCAAGCGCGAGCCGAAGCGTCCGGTGCGCCGGTCGATGAAGAGCTTCACCGCGTTGCGAGCGAGGAGGAAGACCAGCAGCCCGATCAGGATGACGCTGACGTGCACCAGCGCGATCAGCAGCATGTCGCTGCCGATGGGCAGCGTCCGCGAGCGGGCGATCAATGCCTGTTCGACCGCCAGGAGCACCGCGACCACGACGAACGCGAGCGCCGCCAGACGCCAGTCGCGCCGCCGGCGCCGCCGCTCGACCGCGGGCAGGCTGGGGCGCTCGTCGGATTTCTGCGCCGAGCCTTTGCGTGCCACCTTCAAACCGCTCAAACGCTAACGCACGGCAGCCGTCCAGCTCAAGCGTACGGGCGTGCATGGCCGAACCGTAAGCCCACGAAAAAGCGCCAGTTTGAAGGCAACTCCCGTCAAGGGCGGTGGCCCGTATTCCGAAAAGTCCGACGTGCAAACGAGAGCGACGAAACCGGGAACCACGGACCAGGATTCGCGCATCGCGCGAGTTCTCCAGGGCTTCACCACCAACCCGAGCGACATCCGCGCATTTCGCACGCTCGAGGAACATTTGTTTCTCGCCGGATCCTGGCGCGAGCTCGTCGGCGTGTACGAGGCCCGACTCGGTGTACTGCCGGACGCGAGCGACGAGCGGGTCCACCTGCTCGGTCGGCTCGCGAACGTCTTCGCCGATCGCATCGGTGATGCCGCTGCCGCGCGTGCACGGTTCGAGGAACTGCTGCGGCTGCAGCCACGGAACGCGAATGCGCTCTCGTCGCTGCGGCGAATCCTCACGCGCTCGGGCGAGCTGACGAGCGCGCTGCAGCTCGCGGAGATCGAGGAAGCCCTGTCCCTCGACGCGAAGCCGCGCGCCCGCTTGCTGGCCGAGATCGGTGAGCTCTGGCGTGCCGTCGGTGATGCGACCGAGGCCCGGCGGCGCTTTGCTGCCGCGCTCGAGCACGATTCCGAATGCGAGGTCGCGATCGCGGGTGTGGCCGCTCTCGCCGAGGGTGGCGGCGACCCGGGCGAAGCGATCGACCTGCTCGAGCGCCGACTCGGCGAGCTCACCGGCGCCGCTCGCGGGGACGTGCTCGAGCAGATGGTCGGTCTGCTTCCGACGAGCGAGGACACCCGCACGCGGGACCTGCTCGAGACACTCCTGCGCGAGTTCCCCGAGCGGCGAGATCCGATCGAAAGGCTGATCGCTCTGGAGCGGAGAGCGGGACACACGGCGCGCGTCGACGAGCTCCAGCGTGTGCTCTGGAACCTCCTTCACGATCCGGTGGAGCGGCTCCGCCTGTCGCTCGAGGCGTCGACGCTCCAGCTCGACGATGCGGGCGAGGCCGCTGCCGCTGAGTACTGGTGCGAACAGGCAAACGCGATCGCTCCCGACGACGCCGCGGTCCAGAAGCTCCGGCTTCGCGTCTACCGTCGGATCGGAAACCCGGATCGAACGCTCGAAGCCATGGAGATGCTCGTCGAGATCGAGGGTGCTCCTCCCATGCGCCTGCTCGAGATCGCCGTCCTGCACGAGCGCGAGGGGCGGGATGAGCGCGCGATCGAATGGCTGGAGCGGCTGCTCGCGAGCGACCCCTACGACGACGAGGCGCTCGCGATTCTCGAACGCTGTCTCGCGCGCCTCGGCCGTCACGGCGAGCGAGCCGAGGTGCTCGAGCGGCGCTCCGCCGCGGCCAACTCCAACGAGGCGGCGGCCGACCTGATGGTCGAGCTCGGGGATCTGCACGCGGTCGCGCTCTCGGATCCGGCCAGCGCGGAGGCGGCGTATCAGCGCGCCCTCGAGCAGGTCCCCGGACACGCGGGCGCTTCCGTTCAACTGCGCGAGCTTCTGCGCAAGAGCGAGCGCTTCGCCGATCTCGCCAGGGTGCTGGAGCAGCTCGCCCGAAGCACACCCGCCGGTGCACCGCGCGCGAAGCTTCTCTGCGACCTCGCCGAGCTCCAGATCGATCCGCTCGGCGATCCCTCCGCGGCGCAGCGCGCCTTCGAGGCCGCCCTGGAAACGGACCCCGACTGCGCGGCTGCGTTGGCTGGATTGAGCGCCCTCGCCATCGAAACCCGCGACCCCGGCGTGCGAGTCGAGGCGTGCGAGCGCGAGCTCGCACTCGAGCCGACGACGGCTCGCGCAACCGAACTCCTGCAAGAGCTCTCGCGCGCGGCCATCGAACTCGGTGACCTCGCTCGCGCACAGGCCGCGGTCTCGCGCTGGGTGGAGCTCGAGCCGTGTCCGGCATCGCTCGGTCTCCAGGCCGAGCTCGCGCGCATTTCTTCGGACACCGCATCGGAGACCGCCGCGCTCGAAGGTCTCGAAGTCCTGCTCGCATCGGCGCCGGCCGCTCACGCTCTCGTATGTGTGCGACTCGCGGAGCTGGCTCTCGGTCGCCCGGAGGTGGACGCGCCGGACGCCGCCACGCATTGGTACCGCCGCGCTCTCGTGAGCCTGCCGGACGACGAAGTGCTGCGCGGGCGGGTCATCGAACACCATCGCCGGTCGGGAAACTTGCGCGAGCTCGCCGATCAACTTCGCAGGGAATACGACCGTCCGGGTGCCGACAAGCCGATGGCTCTCGCGCTCGAACTCGCACGCGCGCTCGCGGAACTCGGCGATCTGCGCGGGGCGAGCAGCGTCCTTCAACCCGCGTTCGAGCGCGAGCCCGAATCCGCCGACGCCGGAGATCTGCTCGAGAGCCTTCTGGCCGAACAGGATCGGATCGAAGAGCTCTGCGACGTGCTCGCCTGCCGGCTCTCCATCGAGCGCGATCCCGCGCGCCGCCGGGAACTCGCACATCGCCAGGCCGGATTGCTTCTCGAAGGTCTCTCGCGCGCACCCGACGCCGTCGCGGCGCTACGCGAGTTCGCCGACCCGACACGGGACGGGCGACTCGAACACCTGTTCGCGCGCGCGCTCGATGCGGCGGGCGCGCGACGCGAGCTCGAGACCTGGCTGGAGATGCGCGAGGCGCACGTCGAGGCACACGAGCGGACGGACCTGCGCCTGCGCCTGTCCGCACTCAAGGAGCAGGACGGTCGTCCCCGCGAGGCCATCGCTTGTCTCGAGCGCGCACTTCGCGACGAGTCCGCGGTCGAAGATCCGGCGGTGCAATCCGGCCTGCTCGGCCTACTCCGCGCGCACGGCTCGGCCGAAGAACAGCGGGCGTTGCTCGACGAATTGATCGAGCGTTCAGACGAACCCGAAGCGCGCGCGGCGCTCTTGATCGATCGCGCTCGGCTCTTCGCCGAGACGCTCGGCGATCCTGGAGCCGCGCTCGGCGATCTCGAGCACGCGCGTTCGTCGGTACGCCTCGGCGCCGACGATCTCCGCCTGGTCGCCCGCCTCTGTGCGACGATCTCCGCGCCTGAAACCCAGCTCGACGCGCTCGCGCAACTGGCGGACGTCACGCCCGACGCCGACGAGCGCCGAAGCACCCTACTCCAACTTGCACGGCTCCACGCCGAAGGCCCCGATGCGGTGCGCAGCGCGGAGCGCGCCGAGCAGATGCTCCGCCGCTTGCTGGCGATCGACCCCGCGGATGCCGATGCGTTCGACCGCATCTCCCGCGTCTACGCGGATGCGAACCGCAGCGCGGATCTGCGCCGCCTGATCGGAGAACGCCTCGCGCAACCCGATCTGCGGCCGAACGAACGCACTCCACTCGGCCTGCGGCTCGCGGGGTTGCAGCTCGAAGCCGACGAAGCCCGCCTTGCCGCCGAAACTCTGGTGGACTGCCGCAGCCGTACGGAGCGCCCGGACGCGGCCGTGGACGAATTGCTGTTTCGCGCGCTCGGTGAAGCCGGCAACTCGTCGGGACAGGCGAAGCTCTGTGCCGAGCGCGTCGATTCGGGTGAGGGAAGCGAGCGCGTCCTCTGGCTTCGACGCTGGCTCGGAACGCTCGAGCGCGGTGGAGCTCCGCCCGCGTCACGACTCGACCTCGTCGATCGGCTGCTCGTCTCCCATGTCGGGGACCGCGACCTCATCGCGGCACGAATTCCTCTACTGCGCGAGTTGGGCACGCCGGATCTTCTGGCGGAAGGTCTCGAGCGCCTGCTCGCCCTGCCCGACTCGAGCTCCGCGGCGGAGCGTGCGTTGCTCACGCGCGAGCTGCTCCGGTTGTACGAAGGATCGCTCGCCCGCCCGGATCTGGCGTGCGCGCTCGTCGAGCGCGAGGTTGCGAGCGATCCGAGCTTGCGATCGCGCGGGCTGACCGCCGCACGCGCCACCGGAGACTCGGCGGCCGAGCTGGCCTTGCTGCGTCCACTCCTCTCCGAGGCCTGCGACGGAGCGCTTCCGCTCGACGAGCTTCGCAGTCTCGGACTCGCACTGGCGCGCGCCGGGGAATCCGATCCGGCGTACACGATCCTGTGTCGAGTGCACCCCATCGCTCCACGCGACCGCGACGTGCTCTCGGCACTCGAGGCGTTGGCGCGAAGCGCGGGAGACGATGCGCGTCTCGCCGAGGTGCTCGCCGCGCGCTTCCCGCTCGAGGTCGACGAGGCCCGCAGGAAGATCGCAGCAGAGGCTGCAGCGGTCGCGGCGCGGCGCGGCGACACGCGAACCGAGTTGCTCTGGCTGCGCAAGCAGCACGCGCTCTCGCCGCTCGCTCACGATGGTCTCACTCGATGGCTCGCGCTGGAGCATGCGGTGGGAACGATCGGCGGACGCCTCGACGCAGTGCGCGCGCTGCTTGCGATCGAGACGGATCCCGAGGGGCGGAGCGAACTCGAGGCCGCCGAGGGAGAGGTTCTCGTCGAATCCGGGCGGCTCGCCGATGCGAGTGCATGCTTTGCGCGCGCGATGGCGGGTAGGCGTACGCCGAAGCTCACCTGGCTGCGTGCGCAGAACGAACTGCTCACACGACTGGGTCGAGCCTCGGAACGCGTGGACGTGCTGCGAACGCTGGCGCGGCACCCAGAAGCCACGCCCGAAGAGCGGGCGAGTCGCCAGCGCGAGCGTATCGAGCTCCTCGCTTCGCACAGCGAACTGCGCGAAGAAGCCGCGCTTCAGATGCGCATGCTGATCGACTCCGACGCGAGCGCCGCACGGCCCACTCAGCTCGAACGGATGCGTGGACTGCTCGATCTCTACGACGATCTCGGCCGCGATGCCGAGTGGTGCGCGCTCGCCGAACGTGTGCTCGGGCTCTCGGCCGAGGCGGATCGACCGGAGCTCGAGCGCGAGATCGCACGGCGGCTCGGTCACACGCTCGGCTCGATCGAACAGGCGATCGCCGCCTGGCAGCGCGTCCTCAAGCGCGCGCCCGAAGATCGCGCCGCGCTCGAAGGCCTGAACGAACTCCTGCGGCGCCCCGGCGACGAAGCGCGTCGCGCCGATGCGCTGGAGCGGCTCGCCGCGACCGGATCCGACCATCCCGAGCGGCTCTGGCTCGACGCCGCGCGCTTGCGCTGGCAATCGCTCGCCGATGCGCGCACGGCACTCCACGACGTGGATCAGGCGCTTGCGTTCGCGCCTCGCCTCGACGGCGCGCACGATCTGCGCTCGGAGCTCTGCGCGCACCTCGATCGGCACACCGAGGAAGCTTCGTCCCTGCGCGAGCTTCTCGAGGCGGAACCTTGCGGTCCGCAGGCCGCGGACCGGTGGCTCAGGTTGGCGCAGCTCGCAGCCGCCCGTGCCGATGGCGCGCCCGAAGCGATCGCCTCCGCCGAGCGTGCGCTCGCACTCGCGCCGGGGCAGCGCTCGATGGTGCGCGAGGTGCGGCGCGTGCTCGAGCGCGCGAAGTCCTGGGAGCACGCGCGCGACCTGCTTCGCACCGAGATCGAGACGGCTTCGCACACCGAAGCGCCGGCACTTCTGCGCCGCTTCGCGCGAGTGACCTGGGACGAGCTTCACGACGCGGAGCTCGCGTGCGATGCCCTCGAAGCCATCGAATCCTGCGAAGCGCTGCGTCTGGAAGACCGCGAGCGCTTCGCAGCCGTACTCGAAAGAGTCGGCCGCGTCGCCGAGTCGCTGGCGCAGCGCGAGAAGATCCTCACGGAGATGGGCGAGCTCGCGACCGCAGCCAGCTGGCTCGAGCTCGCGCGCGACACGCTGGACCAACTCGACGATCCGGGCCGCGCCCGCGAGGCCTGCGATCGCGCGCTCGCACGAGACCCTCGCCTGACCGCCGCGCTCGAGCTCCGAACGCGCCTCCACGCGAGACTCTGCGAGCCCGCACGTGAGCTCGAGGACGTTCTCCGCCTCGCGGAGCTCGAACCGGTGCCTGCCCTGGCCGCGGCTTGGTTGACGCAAGGCGCGGAGATCGCACGAAGCCGACTCGGCGACGAAGCGCGAGCTGGCGCACTCTTCCGCAGCGCGCTGAAGCGCGATGCGAACCACCTCCCCGCCTTGCTGGGCGCGGGTGAGATCGCGCTCGCTCGCGGTGATTGGGCCGAAGCCGAGCGAACGCACGGGCTTGCGACCTCGCTGCTGCCGGGAACTCCGGAAGCGCCACGGCTGGCCACGATCGCACGTTCCGCGGCACGAGCAGCACTCGCGCAGCAGCGGCAGGCGGAAGCGGTTCGGTACCTGGACATCTCCCTGCAGCACGAACCCGATCACCCCGAAGCGCTCGACGAGATGGCGAACCAGGCGCTGCGACTCGGGGCGTACGAAAAGGCACGCGACAGCCTCGACCGACGCCTGCGCTGCGCGGATCTGGAGCTCGACGAGCACGCGGACTGCTTGATCAAGCTGGCTCAGGCCTGCGAGGGGCTCCAGCAGCTCGACCGCGCCGCTGCGGCTCTGGAGGAGGTTCTGTCGATCCGGTCCAGGGACGAGGTCTCCCGTGCGCGCGCGGTCGATCTTCTCGAGCGATTGGGCGAGACGGAGCGTGCCGTGCTTCAGCTCGATGCCTGGAGCGAGCACGCACCCGAGGAGTTCGCTTCGCGACTTCGCGTCCGCGCGGCCGAGCTCGAGCTCCGAGCCGGGGATCGCGTACGGGCCCGGACACGGCTGGAGGCGATCACCTCGGCCGCGACCGCAACCGACGACGCCTGGACATCGTTGCTCGAGATCTCACGTGCCGACGACGGCCCCGACTCCACGCTCGTCATCGCGGAGCGAGCGCTGGAGAGCGTACGCGCGCCCGGTGCGCGCGGGGCGGTCCTCTGGGTCGCTGCTGAAGCGCACCTCGCTCTCGGCCACCGGAGCGCGGCCGCCCGGTGTGCGGCCGAGACGCTCGGCTCCGATCCGGGCCATCTCCCGGCGGCCAGACTGCTCGCCGCGGAGCTCGGCCAGCTCGAGGACTGGGAACAGGCGGTGAAGCTGCTCGAGCGCACGCTCGACGTCGCACATCCCGAGCGCGCCGTCGAAGCGGAGCTTTGGGAAGCGGTCGGCCGAGCTTATGCGGGCCCGCTCGAGGACATCGAGCGAGCGCAGCGCTGCTATCGCCGCGCGCTCGAGTGCAACCCGTTGCGTTCGAGCGCGCGCGAGGCGCTCGCCGACACGACCGCCTTCGACCCTGCCGCGCACCGAGAATCCGTCGCCGCGCACCGGGAGCTTCTCGCCCACAACCCCGCGCGACGCAGCTCGTGGCGGGCACTCGAGCGCATCGCCGAGCATTGGAAGCGCGAACGAGCCGAAGTCACCTGCGCAGCGGTCCTGAAGGCGCTCGCGCCCGCATCGACGACACCCATGGCTCCGCAAGTGCTGCTCGCGGATCTCGGACCGCCGGAAGATCCCAGCATCGCAGCCGCCTCGGAGCTCTTGCTCACCCTCGCGGAGTCCCTCGGCAGCGTTGCGAACGGCGCGGACGCCACGGGCGTCCCGAAGCTGTCCTTGTCCCTGAAGCGCGAAGTCGCGGCGATCGCGGGAGCGTCCTGGGCGCTGTCCGATGACGCGCTTCGCAGCGCCTGGAGTCAGCCTCTCGTGGAAACAACCCAACAAGGCGAAGAACTCGGCCGGCGCGCTCGTCGTCGCCTGAAGCGCGCGCTGCGCAGCTTCGACATCGAGTTGCTGCGGGTGCTCCAGCCCGAAGACTGGCGTGCGCAGGTGCTAGGGCAGGCCGCTGCGCGCCTGGTCGCCACGAGCGCGGTCGATCTCCGCGAGCTCCTGCTCGAACTTGCCGAGTGCTGGCCGAGGACCGCGGAGTTGCAGCTGCGCACCAACGGCGATCTCGCCGCGGCCATTCAGCTCTGTCCACCAGCGACAGCACTGCTGCTGCGACTCGGCAATGCCACGATCGCGGCGCTCGGCCTCTGAACGCGGTGCGCGACGTTCACCCGCCGAACGACTGAAGCGTGGGAGGCGCTAGATCCGGCCGGGCGCGGGCTGGAGCACGGCTCCCTCGAGGACCGGTTCGCGCTCGCTGCTGGGCGTCTCGAGAGTCCAGCAGCTCGGGTTGGCGCGAATCTCCGCGACCAGCGCCTGATGGAGCTTGTGGCCCCCGCGTACGGCCTTTACATGGGCCTGGAGCGGAACACCTAGAAGTGCGAGGTCGCCGATCAGGTCGAGCACCTTGTGCCGAGCGAACTCGTCTCGGAAGCGCAGCCCCTCGGGATTGAGGACGCGCGTCTCGTCGAGCACGATCGCGTTCGAGAGCGACCCACCGCGCGCGAGGCCGATCGCTTGCAGGCGCTGCGTGTCCTTGAGGAATCCGAAGGTCCGCGCAGGTGCAATCTCGCGCGCGAAGAGATCCGGCGTGATCACCAGTCCCTCGAGAGACTGACGCCCGATCGCCGGATGAGAGTAGTCGATCTCCACCGAGAGCTTGAAGTCCCGCGACGGGAGCGCGCGTACCCAGCGATTCCCGTCGCGAACCTCGATCGGCCGACGGATCACGATCCGCCGACGCATGCGTGCCTGCGGTCGGAGCCCGGCCTGTTGGATCAGGTAGACGAACGAGCCGGAGCTGCCGTCCATGATCGGTAGCTCGGGGCCAGAAACCTCGATGGTGCAGTTGTCGATACCCATGGCCCGCAGGGCCGCGACCAGGTGCTCGATCGTCGAAAGGCTCACGTCCTCGTTGCCCAAAGTCGTGGCGAGCGTCGTGTCGGTCACCCACTCGGCGCGGGCTGGGAAGCGAACGGGCCGAGGGCGATCGGTGCGCACGAACAGAATCCCGGTACCCGGGGCCGCCGGCCGCAACACCAGATCGACGGGCTCTCCGGTATGCAGACCGATTCCGGTGCATTGCACACGCGATGCGATCGTATGCTCGACGCCTCTCAGCAAGACTCCCCCCCGAAAATCGCCCCGAGGCACCCTGTACTCGGTCCCCTCAACCGGGCTGCCCCTAGGAGAAGCAACTTGCGTGCCATTTGCAGCAGAAAGTCGACTCTTCGGGCGCGATTCGCGAAGTGGGCGATTCGACTTGTGATTTGGCGCACATCTTCTGGCAGGTGCGTCGAGGATCCAGATCCCACCCGACACGAACTCCGATTCGACAGTGACGTTTCAATTACGACGTGACGGGGATATCACGCCTTCGGGAGGTGGTCGAGCTCCTCGAGAAGCTCCTTCGCGGTCTGGAAGCGCTCGCTCGGCGCCTTTCTCAGGCAGCGCAGGATGATGTCCGCGAGTCCTGCCGGGATGTCTGCCTTGATGTCGCGCGGATCGGGTGGCGGCGTGTGGACGTGGTGATATGGGACGTTCCCCTTCTGGAAGGGGAGCTCTCCGGTCGCGAGCTCGAAGATCGTGACGCCGAGCGAGTAGATGTCGGTCCGGTGGTCGACGTCGCGTCCGAGCGTCTGCTCGGGCGACATGTAGAACGGCGTGCCCGATATCATCGTGGTCGCGTTGCGGACCTCTTCCATGAGCTTCGCGAGACCGAAGTCCATGATCTTCACGTGCCGTTCGGCGGTCCACATGGTGTTCGCAGTCTTGATGTCGCGGTGCACGACCTTCCGCCCGTGCGCATACGAGAGCGCGGACGCCATCTGCCGCAGGATGTAGAAGACTGCATTCGCCGAGACCGGCCCGCGCTGGCGAAGGATCTCCTTCAGCGTCGTGCCTTCGACCCGCTCCATCGCCATGTAGAAGCCGTGCTCTGATTCGCCGGCGTCGTAGACCGTGACGATGTTGGGGTGATTGAGCTGAGCGGCGGCCTTGGCCTCGCGCAGGAAGTTCTTCAGCGCGTTCGGGTTTCCGCGCAGTCCCTCGGGCAGCACCTTGTACGCGACCTCACGCTCGAGCACCGAGTCGCGCGCGAGGTAGACGACGCCCATTCCCCCGCGCCCGAGCTCGCGCACGATCTCGTAGCGCGTGGTGACGGGGGCGGCGGTCGCCGTCGGCGCGGTCAGCGGCGGAAGATCCTCGCTCTGCTTGGCGAGCGACGCCTTGCAGCGCTCCAAGCACGACGCGGCATCCCTGTAGTGGTAGTCGAACGAGAGGATGCGCTCGAAGATCTCGACGGCGCCGACCAGATCGCCCTGGCGTTCGTGCGCGCGACCGAGCTCGTAGAACGCCTCGACGCTGTTTCTCGCGATGGCTTGCGATCCCGTCGCCTCGGCGAACTTCTTGACCGACAGGCTGTGCATGCCCTTCTCCTGGAACATGCGACCGAGAATCGAGCAGGCCTCGCTGTAGTTCGTACTGTCTGCGGGAATCTGCTGCATCAGGCGAATCGCACCGTCCGCCTTGTCCTGCTCCGCGTAGAGCTTTCCGGCCGTGAAGATGTCTCCCGCCTTCTCGAGCATTTCGGCTTGCAGATCGGCACGGCCCGCGCGTCCGTAGCAATCCGCGGCGTCGGCGAACTTGCCGCAACGCGAATATGCGTCGGCGGCCGGCTCGAGTTGCTCCGACGCGCGAAATGCCTCGGCCGCGGCCGGGAAGTCCTCTGCCTCCCGGTAGCAGACACCCGCTTCGGCGTAGCGACCGAGCTTTCGGTAGAGATCGCCCGCCGCCGCATGCTCACCGGCCTTCTTCAGGTGCTCGACGGCGTCCGCGTCCTGTCCCTTGTCCCGCAAGTACTCGCCGAGAGCACGCGCAGCGCCAACGCCATCGCCGAGCCGCTCGAGCGCCTTCGCGGCCAGATCACCGCGCCCGACCCGCAGGAAGAGCTCGGCCGAGCGTTTGTAGTTTCCCGTCTGGAAGGCGATTTTCGCTGCGGGTCCGAACGCCTCCGAGCGCACGAGCATCGCCTCGGCTTCTTCGAAGCGATCGAGCTTGACGAGGATCTCGGCGGCCTTCTTGGCGATGCCGCGCATCTCCTTGGCCTTCTGCTCGCTCTTCGCGCCAGCGACGCCGCCCTCCTCGTTGAACGCCGACAGCAAGCACTCGGCCGCAAGTGCGTCGGCGCCACCCTTCAGGAACGCCTGCGCCGCATGCCGGTGAAAGCCGATCTTCTGGTAGCACTTGCCCGCTTCCCGGTGATTCTCGGCGCGCTCGAACATGTCGCCCGCGACGGAGAACTTTCCGGCGCTGAAGTAGCACTTCGCGGCGTCCTCGTGCCGACCGAGCTGCGCGTAGATCCGACCCGCGTGCTCCTCCTTGCCGAGCTTCTTGTACAGATCCGCCGCCTCGTCGAAGCGATTCTGATCGTGGCGGACCTCCGCGGCCCGGCCGAGCAACTCGCCGCGCATGAAGATCTCGACGGCTTCGTCCTTGAGGTTCCGGCCGAGTAGGAATTCGCCAGCCGCCTCCCCGCCCTGATCCTGCTCGATCTGCGCCGCCTGCTTCAGGAGTCGCTTGTACTCCTTGGCCGACGGCGCGGTGACATCGGTTTCGGGCGAGCCTTCGAGTGCCGAGGATTTCTTCGAGCGGGTGCCCGACTCGGACTTTCCGGCGGCGGACTTCTTCGAGCCACGTACGCGAGCGGCACCCCGGCCGGCGGGAACGAGCGCGAAGACCACGAGCACGAGCGCCGCGCCGAGCATGCCAAAGTGCAGAACCGGTGCGCGCAGAACCTCGGCGCCGCTCAGTCCGGCCCCGAGCGCAGCGCCCGCCGACTGTGCTCCGCGCTGGGCGGCCTCGATCTTGGCACGCGCGCGCAACTCGGTGGCGAGAACGTCGCCTCCGCGCGCAAGCACGGCGCCGGCAACCCCGCCCACGAGAAGGGGGATCGCAAGCAGGAACGCGAGAACTCGCAGCCGCGTGCGCACGGCTAGACGATCGTCCAAACGGGCCCCAACGTTGAGGCTAGCCGCGCCCCCCCAGCAGCATGCGGATGGCCAAGGCGACCACGCAGACCGTGAGCGCCGGACGGAGCAGCCGATCGCCCACGCGGGCACCGACGCGAGATCCGACGTAGCCCCCGAGACCCATTCCCACGGCGAGAACCAGGCCGTGAGCCCAAACGACCTTTCCGGCCCAGATGAACTGCGCGAGCGCGACGGCGGTGGTGGCGCTCGTGATCGCGACCTTCACCGAAGCCGCTCGCACGAGGTCGAGCCCGCCCACGGCGACGAGCGCGAGCGTGATCGGAATCCCGACGCCCGCCTGGATGGCCCCGCTGTAGAAGCCGATCGCGAGGTAGATCAGCTGTTGCAGAAGAGGCGGCACTCCGGGATGCGTCGGCACGCTCCGTCTCGGTCGCGGATTCCAGAGGATCACCGGCAGCGCCAGCAGCATGATGGCGCCGAATCCGCGGGAGAAGAGTTCGTCGTCGATCTCCGAGACGATCGCCGCACCGAGCCAGGATGCGGCGAGCATGACGGGCAGGATTCGCAGCGCCGTCCTGAGCTCACGAGATCCCTCCTGCCGGAATCCCGCGACCGCCGAGAGCGACTGTGCGAAGACGCCGACACGGTTCGTCGCATTCGCAACCGTCGCCGGCAGACCCATCATGACGAGCAGCGGAACCGTCAGGAAGGACCCACCCCCCGCGAGGGTGTTGATCAGCCCACACGCGACCCCACCCCCGATCAAGACCGCGATCTCACCCAAGGAGGGCAGCGTCAGAGCAGCTTCTCCTGCCGGACGTCGCGCGCGGGTGTCACTCCAAAGTGTTGGTAGGCGCGTGCGGTCGCGATCCGGCCGCGCGGCGTGCGGTCGAGAAAGCCTTCCTGGATCAGGAACGGCTCGTAGATGTCCTCGATCGTTCCACGGTCCTCGCCGATCGCGGCGGCCAGCGTGTCGAGGCCCGACCGGCCCGCCCGCGTACTTCTCGATCAGCGCGAGCAGCAGCTGGCGGTCCATCCGATCGAAGCCCGCGTCGTCGACTTCGAGTCGGCCCGAGCGCGAATCGCGCGAGCTCGCGCGTGACGACGGGCTCGCCACCGACCTCCGCGAAGTCGCGGACGCGCCGGAGCAGCCGGTTGGCGATGCGCGGCGTTCCGCGAGATCGACGCGCGATCTCCTCCGATCCGTCGGCATCGACCGGAATTCCGAGAATGCGCGCGCTGCGCGCGAGGATTCGCACGAGGTCTGACGGCGGGTAGTACTGCAGCCGCGCGATGACGCCGAAGCGATCGCGAAGCGGCGAGCCGAGCAGTCCTGCGCGCGTGGTCGCGCCGATCAGCGTGAAGCGCGGCAGGTCGATCTTCACGGTCTGCGCGCTCGGCCCCTGGCCGATGACCAGATCGAGCTTGAAGTCCTCCATCGCGGGATAGAGGATCTCCTCGACGGCAGGCGCGAGGCGGTGGATCTCGTCGATGAACAGCACCGCGCCGGGCTCGAGGTTGGTCACGATCGCCGCGAGGTCGCCCGCACGCTCGATCACCGGACCCGCGGTGACGCGCAGGGGCGCACCCATCTCGCGCGCGATCACGTGCGCGAGCGCCGTCTTGCCGAGCCCCGGCGGGCCGTAGAAGAGCACGTGGTCGAGCGGCTCGCCGCGCTCGCGCGCGGCGCGGATGAACACGCGCAGGTTCTCGCGCAGCGCATCCTGTCCGACGAACTCGTCGAGGGTGGCCGGACGCAAGCTGTCCTCGACTCCGCGGTCGAAGCCGGCGACATCGGGTCGAACCATCTCATCCCGCGGCGGCACGCAGCGCCTCCTTGATCAGCGTCTCGAGGCTTGCACCCGCAGGTGCGAGCTCGAGCGCGCGGCGCACCGCGCGCTCCGCGTGGGCTCGAGGGTAACCGAGGTTCATGAGCGCGCTCTCGGCAGCGGCGGCGTCATCGGGTGCCGGTGCACGCTCGGCCTTCGACGCGGCGTCGATGGCGAGGGTCTTCTCGCGCAGATCGATCACGATGCGCTCCGCCGTCTTCTTGCCCGACGCCCGGAATGCCCGTGAGCGCGCGCGAGGTCGCCGGCTCGAAGCGCGGCCACGAGCTTGTCGACGGGCAGACCGGACAGGATCGCCAGCGCCAGCCTCGGCCCGACTCCGCTCGTCGCGAGCAGGAGCTTGGAACAGGAGCGCGCTCGGTCTCGGACGACGAAAGCCGAAGAGCTGCAGAGCGTCCTCGCGGACGTGGGTGTGGATCTGCAACCGGACCGCCTCGCCCTCGTCGGGAAGCTCGAAGAACGTCGAGAGGGGCACGCGGACCTCGTAGCCCGACACCGTCGAACGTCGAGCACGACGACCTCGGGTTTCTTCTCCGCGAGCACGCCGTCGAGTCGGGAGATCACCGTACGCGCACCGCGGGTCGGACCGCGCCCACGACCTTGCGCGCGCGCAGGCCGCGCGTTCATTCCGTGACAGATCGCGACGGCGAGCGCGTCGGCCTCGTCGCTCGGTGGCGGCGTGACCAGGCCGAGCAGTCGCTGAACCATGAGCATGACCTGCGACTTCTCCGCGCGCCCGTAGCCGGTGACCGCGGCCTTCACCTGTGCCGGGGTGTACTCCGCCGAATCGAGGCCCGCAGCGCCGCAGGCCGCGAGGGCGACGCCGCGCGCGTGCCCGAGCACGAGCGCGCTGCGGACGTTTCGGGCACTGAAGATCGACTCGAGCGCCGCGCTCTCCGGGGCGAACTCGGCGATCGCAGCGGCGAGCTCGCGCTGCACGTGCACGAGACGCTCGCGCTAGCGAGTCGCCACGCGCGCGGATCGTCCCGCCGGCAACCCGGCGAAGCGTCGATCCCTCGACGCTGACGACGCCATAGCCCATGGCGACAGAGCCCGGATCGATTCCCAGGACTCGCACTCGACCCCCCGGCCGGAAAACGACCGATTCGAGTCTACACGCAGGTGAAGCGCCCAGCGAGGCTAGCCGGCGTCCGGCCGCCGCCAGCAACTCCTCCTCGGAGACGTCGAAGTTCGCGTAGACCGAGGCCACGTCCTCGTGCGCATCGAGCTCCTCGTAGAGCTTGAGCATCAGCTCCGCGTTCTTGCCGGAGATCGTCACCGTCGAGCTCGGCACCATCTGGATCGATGCCCGAGCGCCGGAGTGAAGCCGCGGCCCTCGAGCGCCGCCTTCACCGCCTCGAAGTCCTCGTGGGTGGTCTGGACGAGCAGCGTGTCCTGCTTCCTCGACGATGTCGAGCGCGTTCGCCTCGATGGCCGCCTCCATCAGCGCGTCGGCGTCGATCGAGCCGCGCGTCGAACTCGAGTACGCCGCGGCGGTCGAACATGTAGGCGACGCAGCCGGAGGCGCCGAGGTTGCCCGCTGAATCGGCTGAAGATGTAGCGCACCTCGCTGACGGTGCGGTTGCGGTTGTCGGTCAGGGTGTCCGCGATGACGGCCACCCCGCCCGGCCCGTACCCCTCGTAGCGGATCTCCTCGATCGTGGCTCGCCCTCGAGCTCCCCGGTGCCCTTCTTGATCGCCGCGTTCGATGTTGTCCTTCGGCATGTTCACGGCCGCGCGCCTTGTCGATCGCGAGCCGCAGCCGCGGGTTCGCGTCGGGGTCGCCGCCACCGAGGCCGCGCGGCGATCGTGATCTCGCGGATCAGCTGGGTGAAGAGCTTGCCACGCTTGGCGTCAGCAGCGCCCTTCTTGCGCTTGATGGTCGCCCATTTCGAGTGACCGGACATGGGATCTCCTCCTCCCTGGGAACCGAAGCGATTCGAGGGGTTAACACCGGCCTTCGGCGGGGTCAATCATTTCAGTCCGGCAGGACTCGTTGCCGATGGAATGCGCATGACTGCGCCACGCAGGCGCTCGGGACAGCAATGAGCAAAGACGTCACCATCGGCATCGATCTGGGCACCAGCAACTCCTGCGTCTGCGCCATCGTCGATGGCAAGCCCAGGGTGCTGGCGAACCAGAAAGGCGAACAAGTGATCGCCTCGGTCGTCGCCTTTCGAGAAGACGGCCGCATCGAAGTCGGGAACGGCGCCAAGGCGGGGATCATCCTCGACCCGAAGCACACCGTCTCGTCGGCCAAGCGCCTGATCGGGCGGTACTTCTTCAGCGAAGAGGTTCGCAAGGCTCGCGCCGTCTGTCGCTACGAGATCGTGCCGGGCGAGAACCACGGCGTGCGCATCAAGATCCGCGACGAGGAGTTCTCTCTGCCCGAGATCTCCGCATTCGTGCTGAAAGAGATGAAGGAGATGGCCGAGTTCGCACTCGGGCAGCCGGTCTCGGGCGCGGTCATCACCGTGCCCGCGTTCTTCAACGACAACCAGCGCCAGGCGACGAAGGATGCGGGCAGGATCGCCGGCCTCGACGTGCTGCGCATCCTCAACGAGCCGACGGCCGCTGCGCTCGCGTACGGCTTCGGGCGCGACCTGCGCCAGAAAGTCGCGATCTACGATCTCGGTGGCGGCACCTTCGACGTCTCGGTTCTGGAGATCGGCGAAGACGTCTTCGAGGTGCTCGCGACCTGCGGCGACACGTATCTCGGCGGCGACGACTTCGACGATCGCGTGATCGACCTGCTTGCCGACCGCGTGCAGGCCGAGCACGCCGTGAACGTCCGCTCGGATCCGTATGCGTTCGCGAAGCTGCGCATGGCGACCGAGGCGGCGAAGATCGAACTCGCGAGGTCCGAGTCCGCGGCGATCTCGATCCCGGATCTGATCGAGCGCGAAGGAAAACAGATCGCACTCTCCTACACCCTGACGGCCAAGGAGTTCGACAAGCTCACGCGCGATCTGATCCTGCGCACCTTCAAGGTCTGCGACGAAGCCCTGCAGCAGTCGGGACTCACGGTCCGCGACCTGAACGGGGTGA
>CAVPHD010000011.1:0-239730 GCA_963704165.1 uncultured delta proteobacterium
GGTGCAGCTCCGAGAGCTTCGCGACGGTCGTGCCGTTCTCGCGCGCCGCGACGCGCGCGGTCTGGCGGTCGTAACGCGTGTCGAGCAGGTAGGTCTCGACCCCCGCGAGCTTTCGATTCCGCGCGGCGTTCGCGTGCACCGAGATGAACAGGTCCGCATCCCGCCGATTGGCGATGTCGGTGCGAGCCTCGAGAGGCAGGAAGACGTCCGACTTCCGCGTCATCACGACCTCGAAGCCGCGGCGCGTGAGCTCGCGCGAGAGCTCGCGCGAGATCGCGAGCACGACCGTGGACTCGCGCACCTTGTCGGACCCGAGTGCTCCGGGGTCCTTTCCGCCGTGACCCGGCGTCGATCACGATTCGCCGCACGATGCGCTGGTTCCAGTCCTCGGAGTCGTGGGCCTCGACCGGCAGATCCACGACGATTCGATGCGGTGCCTCCAGCGCGTACACCGCCGGGCGCGGTGCTCGAGCGTCGAGCTCGAACACCACGCGCGAGCGCCGCAGGGTGTTCTGCCCGCCGCGGACGAGACTCAAGTTCGGACTTGCCTCGACCGTCTGGGCGGTCCCGACCGGAGCGTCGAGCCAGGTCTCGTCGATGTCGATGTAGAAGCGGCGCGGATTCTGAAGCTCGTTGACTTCGAAGCTCGCCTTCCGCGAGAGCTCGATCACGACGCGCGTCTGTTCCGCGGTGGTCTGGACCGAGATCGAGCGTACGTCGCCAAGCCCGGCCGGGCGCACGCCTGCGCCCAACATCGAGAGTCCGAGCAGCATGACCACAAGCGCGCGCGCCGGCCGGATCACGAGCGCTCCCCATCGAGCCGCTTCAGCCGATCGAGTGCGACGAGAGCTTCGAGCGGCGTCATCTGGTCTGGCTCGAGCGCGCGAAGCGCCAGGTGGACAGGATCGGGCTCGGGCGCGAACAGACCGAGCTGCGCCGGCTCTCCGGCTGCATCGGGCGCGCGTGCCAATCGCGGGACTCCGCGTTCATCGAATTCCCCCCCTTCGAGGTTGCGCAACACTTCCCGCGCACGTCGGATGACCTTGGGGGGGAGTCCGGCCGTACGCGCCACATCGATTCCGTAGCTGCGACTGGCGGCTCCCGGCTCCATTCGGCGCAGGAAGAGGATCTCTCCGTCCTGCTCGGCGCACGTGAAGTGGTAGTTCCTCACCGCCGATTTCGTTCGAGCCAGATCCGCCAGCTCGTGGTAGTGGGTCGCGAACAAGACCCGAGCGCGCAACCCCGGGGCGTCGTGCAGGTGCTCGGCCACCGCCCAGGCGATCGAAAGTCCATCGAAAGTGGACGTTCCCCGACCGATCTCGTCCAGCAGGACCAGGCTCCGGCGCGTTCGCCTCGCGCAGGATGTGCCGCCGTTTCGCGCATCTCGACCATGAACGTGCTCTCGCCGGTCGCGAGCGAGTCCGACGCGCCGACGCGCGTGAAGATCCGATCGGCGATGCCGATCCGCGCGCGCCGCGCGGGAACGAACGAGCCCATCTGGGCGAGCAGCGCGATCAGCGCGACCTGCCGCAGCAGGGTCGATTTTCCGGCCATGTTGGGACCGGTGAGGATCAGGAACCGCACGTCGTCGCCATCGAGCCGGACGTCGTTCGGAACGAAGTCGCGCGTGCGAAGCTCCACCACCGGGTGTCGCCCCGCCTCGATCTCGATCGCGAGTGTTTCGTCGAGCTCGGGGCGAACCCAGCCGCGCTCGCGCGCGACGGTCGCGAGCGACTGCGCGACGTCGAGCTCCGCGATCTCCAGGGCGGCATGGCGCACCCGCTCGCTGTCCGCACGAACGCGCGCGCGGAGGGTCTCGAGCACGCGCTGCTCGGCCGCGGCCGCGCGTTCACGCGCGCGAAGCGTGACGCCTTCCCAGCGCTCGAGGTCGTCGGTCGTGTAGCGCTCGCCCGCGACCGTCGTCTGCTTGCGGCGATAGTCCGGCGGGACCAGCGCGAGGCGCGCCTTCGTCACCTCGATCGACCAGCCGAAGACGCGGTTGTAACGGACCTTCAGCGTCGGAATTCCGGTCCGCGCTCGCTCGCGCGTCTCGAGCTCGGCGAAGAAAGCCTCTCCCTCGAGCGATGCTCGTCGGATCTCGTCGAGCTCCGCGTCGACCCCGTCGCGCACGTAGCCGATGTGCGGCTCACCGCGCGGCGCGGGCGGCGGATCATCGGCGAGCCCGCGTTCGAGTTCAGCAAGGAGGTCCGCGAGTCGATCGGCGACCGGCGCCGCTTCGGCCACCAGCGCGACTCCTCGCAGGCATGCGCGCAGCTGACCGAGCTCGCGCGGACCGCCGGTCGGAAGCATGGCACGGGAGAGAGCGCGCTCGAGATCTCCGACGCTGCGCAGCGCCTCGCGAAGCGTCCTTCGAACGGAGTCGGGCTCGAGCCAGGCAGCGACCCGATCCTGACGCGTTCGAATGGCCTCGGGATCGAGCAGCGGCTCGCCGAGCCAGGTCGCGAGACGCCGCCGGCCGAGCGGAGAGCGCGTCTCGTCGAGCGCGCCGATCAGGGTTCCCTCGCGTCCCCCATCCTGCGTGTTCTCGAAGAGCTCGAGGTGGCGGCGGGTGGCACGGTCCAGGGTCAGGAACTCGTTGGCGCGGTAGCGGCGCAGCTCGCCGAGTTGATCGAGCGCGGCCGGCTGAAGGCGGGCGACCGTCGCGAACAGCGCCGCTGCGGCGCGAGCGGCGGCGCAGGTCTCGCTCGCCCCGAGTCCGTGCGGAAGCCGCCCGACCTTCGACGCCACCTCGCGGGGCTCGAAATCGGCGTCGGGTGCGCGGCGGAGCGCGATGGCGGCGGGCAGATCCTTCTCGGCGTCGCGCGCGATCAGCTCGCGCGGCGCGATCCGATCGAGCTCGGCGTCGAAGATCTCGCGCCGATCGCTCTCGGTCGCCGCGAACTCGCCGGTCGAGAGATCGAGGTACGCGATTCCGTGTAGCCCCTCGTCCGAGACCGCCGCGGCGAGGTAGTTCGCGCCCGACCCCTCCAGCCGATCTCCGTTCGCGACCAGCCCTGGGGTCACGATCTCGACGATCTCACGTCGAACCAGGCCCTTGGCCTCTCGGGGGTCCTCGGTCTGCTCGGCGATCGCGACCGAGAGCCCCGCCGCGAGACAGCGCCGCAGGTAGCCCTCGAGCGCGTGGAAGGGCACGCCGCACATCGGCACCGGCTGGGCCGAGTCTTTCTCGCGCGACGTCAGCACCAGGTCGAGAAGCGGCGCCGCAGTCTCGGCGTCATCCTCGAAGAGCTCATAGAAATCGCCCATCCGGAAGAAGAGCAGCGCATCCCCTGCCTGCCGCTTCAGCTCGCGGTGCTGACGCATCATCGGCGTATCGCTGCGGCGGGGCTCCACGCGCGCAGTCTAACGCGTTGACGTCGGGCCGCGGCGTGCGGTACAAAGCCGGTCGTGAGCAATTCGCGCTTCTACGCCGCGTTCTATTTTGCCTGGCGGGCCGACCGGGCCGCGGCAGGAGACGTGAGCGCGTAGCGCGAAATCGAAACCAGTCGCCGCAGCCCCGGGAGGCCACCTCTCGGGGCTTTTTTGTTGCACGCCATCCAAGAGACGGAGAGTCCATGGAATCGAAGGACCCGAATGACGACACCGACCTGCCCTCGCCGGCCGCGCTCCGCGCGGACTTCCCACGTCCGCTCGCGGTCGAGCGAGTCGTCGGGCGCGGACGCGAGGCGATCCGGAACGCTCTGCACGGCCGCGACGCGCGACTCGTGGCGATCGTCGGCCCGTGCTCGATCCACGATCGCGACTCCGCGCTCGAGTACGCCGAGCGACTCGCTCGGCTCGGCTCGGAGCTCGACGACGCGCTGATCCTGGTGATGCGCACCTACTTCGAGAAGCCGCGCACGGCTCTCGGCTGGAAGGGCCTGATCAACGACCCCAAGCTCGACGGCTCGTGCGAGATGGCGCTCGGGCTCGAGCGCGCGAGGGAGATCCTGCTCGCCATCGGCGAGCTCGGGCTCGCCTGCGGAAGCGAGCTGCTCGATCCGATCACGCGGCACTACATCGGGGATCTGCTCGTCTGGGTCGGCATCGGCGCGCGCACGTCCGAGAGCCAGATCCACCGCGAGATGGCGAGCGGCTTGCCGATGCCCGTCGGCTTCAAGAACCCGACCTCGGGCTCGCTCGCACCCGCGCGCGACGCGATGCTCGCCGCGCGAAGCCCACACCGCCACCTCGGCATCGGACCCGACGGCGGTTTCCGGCGCATCGAGACCCACGGGAACCCCGACGTCCACCTCGTTCTACGCGGCGGCGAACGCGGGCCGAACTACGCCTCGCAGGACGTCTCGCGCGCGGCAGAGCTGACCTCGATGCTCGGCCTGGCGAAATCGATCCTGGTCGACTGCTCGCATGCGAATGCGGAGAAGGACCACCGGCTCCAAGCGAAGGCGCTCCGCGCGGTGCTGAGACAGATCGAGTCCGGCCGGAGCCCGATCCTTGGCCTCATGCTCGAGAGCCATCTCGAGCCGGGGCGCCAGGCTCTTCACGCCGGTGAACCGCTCGCGTACGGGGTCTCACTCACCGACCCCTGTCTCGGGTGGGACGAGACCGAGGCCCTGCTGCGTGAGACGGCCGCTTGCGCGCGCGCCTCGAAACGACTCGAGCCAGCCGTTAGCATGGCGCCCGCCTGATCGAGAGGAGTGCCCCGTGCCCAGATCGCGTCCATTCCGCGTGCTCGGACTCCAGCAGATCGCCGTCGGCTCGACGGACAAGGCGGCGCTGCGCCACCTCTGGGTCGATCTGCTCGGACTCACTCCGACCGGCAGTTACAGGAGCGAGTCCGAAAACGTCGACGAAGACATCACGCGCGCGGGCAGCGGAGCGTTCGCGGTGGAAGTCGACCTGATGCAGCCGATCGATCCGGAGAAGCGTCCCCGCGTCAACGATCCGGCGCTGAACCACGTCGGCCTCTGGGTCGACGACCTGCCCGCCGCCGTCGCGTGGCTCCAAGAGCAGGGCATGCGCTTCACGCCCGGCGGCATCCGCAAGGGTGCGGCCGGCTTCGATGTCTGCTTCATCCATCCCAAGGGGAGCACCGAGGCCCCGGCTTCGGGCGAAGGCGTCTTGATCGAGCTCGTTCAGGCACCCGCCGAGGTGATCCGTGCGTTCGACGAGGTCGCGGGTCGCTAGCTAGAAGATCGCGTAGCCGCCATCGATGCGGAGGACGTCGCCGCTGTGGAAGCGGGATTCGCGCGAGGCGAGGTAGACGGCAACGGCCTCGAATTCCGCCGGCGTTCCCCAACGCCCCGCAGGTGTGCGTTGCACGATCGTGTCGTGGAGCTTCTTCCAGCGCAGAGCGGAAGCGGTCATGTCGGTCTCGATCCAGCCGGGGAGGACGGCGTTCGCCTGGATGTCATGGCGTCCGAGCTCGACCGCGAGCGATCGGATCAAGGCGATCACGCCGGCCTTGCTCGCGGCGTAGTTCGGCTGGCGCGGCATCCCGTGCATCGATCCGATCGACGACGTCACCACGAGCTTTCCACCGCCGCCGCGCGCGATCATGTGTTTCGCGGCCTCGCGGAACGTGAGGAAGACCCCCGTCAGGTTCACCTCGAGCACGGCGTTCCAGTCCGCGAGCGTCATCTCGACGAACGGGCGGGCTATGCCCATGCCCGCGTTCGCGAAGCAGGAGTCGACGCGTTCGAAGCGCGCGAGCGTCTCGTCCATCGCGCGAACGATCTCCGCTTCGCGCGCGACGTCGCAGCTGAAGGACTCGACGTCGGCACCCAAGGCGCGCAGCTCGGTGACCGCGGCTGCGTTCTTCTCCGCGTTGCGTCCCCAGAGTGCGAGCCGGCCGCCCGACTTTGCGATCCCGCGCGCCATCCCGAGGCCGATGCCGCCGTTTCCGCCCGTGATCAGCGCGACGTGACCTGTCAGATCGAACATGTGAACTCCGTCCGCAGGGTCGTCAGACCTTGCTCGCTCGCCCCGCCCAGAACGGCTCGCGCAGCACCTTCTTCAGGATCTTCCCGGAAGCGTTGCGCGGGATCTCTTCCGCGAACGAGACCGAGCGTGGGATCTTGTAGCCGGCGAGGTGCTCGCGTCCGTAGCGCGAGAACGTCGGCATCGGTGAGCGTTCGCCCGGGCAGCGGCACGATCACGACGTGCACGCTCTCGCCCCACTCGTCGCTCGGCACGCCGATCACGGCGACGTCGAGCGACGTCGGGGTGCGAGTCGAGCACGGCTTCGATCTCGGCGGGATAGATGTTCACGCCACCCGAGATGATCATGTCTTTCTTGCGGTCGCAGATGTAGTAGAAGCCCTCCTCGTCGAAATAGGCGACGTCGCCGACGGTGTGGAAGTCGCCGCGCTTGTCCTCTCTCGAACTTCTCCCGAGCCTTGTGGTAGGTGGCGAAGACGCTCGGGCTGCGCACCGCGAGCTCACCGGGAACGCGCGGCTGCGTCACGCGTCCGCCGTCGTCGTCGAAGAGCGCGATCTCGACCATCGGCGCAGGCTGGCCGCAGGAGCCGGGCTTTCGGAGCTGGTCCTCCGGTCGCAGGATCGTGTTCACGCCGAGCTCGGTCGAGCCGTAGACCTCGAAGAGCGAGTCCTGCGGGAAGTCGGCCAGGTACATCTGCTTCAGCGCGAACGACCACGGCGCGGCGTTGGCGATGATGCGGCGCATCGAGCGGCGGTCGTACTTCGCCTTCACCTCGTCCGCGGCAGGTTGCAGATCAATGCGCATCGGCGTCGGCGCCGAGAACGTCGTCGTCACGTGGTGCGTCTCGACCAGGCGCAGCCAGTCCTCGGCGTCGAACTTTCTTCTGCACCACGACCGTGTTGCCGAGCGCGTGCGCGATCGCCATGAAGCCGCCCGGGCCCGAGTGATAGAGCGGCCCGGTCGTCAGGTAGACGTCGTCGGGCAGGTAGCCGATCAGTCGCAGCATCGCGGCCGACTGCTCGGCGTTTCCGGCGCCGCGCACGGCGCCCTTCGGGCTTCCCGGTGGTGCCGGAGGTGTAGATCATGGTCTGAGCGGACTCGCCGTCCTCGTCGTGCTTCGGCTCGCGCGGCGCTCGCCGCGGCGATCAGCGCATCGACGTCGCGCTGCCCGGCTTCGGTCGCGCCGTCGTAGACGAGCACGTCGCGCAGCTTCGGGAGCTGGGAGCGGATCCCGCCGAAGAGCGACGCGTACTCGGCGTCGACGTACGCCATCACCGGAGTCGCGAGTTGTCCACGACGTATGCGCCTCTTCGGGCGCCAGCCGGTAGTTCAGCGGAACCGCGACCGCGCCGACCTTGCGAGCCGCGTGCACGACGCGCACCACGCCTGGGCGAGTTCTGTCCGCACCAGACGAGCTTCTCGCCGCGTCTGAGCCCGAGCGAGAGGAGCGCGTTCGCGAGACGGTTGGCCTGCTCCTCGAGCTCGGCGAACGTCCAGCGCAGGACTCGACCGTCCGGACGATCGTGGATCACCGCGAGCTTGCTCGGCGTGCTTCGAGCGTGAAACGTCAGGAGGTCGGGCGGGCGGGACTCGGCCATTCGTTCGCACCTCGAGCCGGAGATCGGCCGAGCGATTGTCCCTGCGGCATCGCCCACGGGTCAATCGGCGGACTCAGCGCTCGCGCACGCGGATGTTCCCGCCCGAGGTCCACCTGGAGACGTCCCCCCGGCCTGGCCGCGAGACGCTGGTCGAGCGAGCCCGAGAATTCCTCCGACGAGCACGCGGTGAGCGAGAGCGCGAGCAGCGCCACGAGATTGAGCTTCACCCCCGCTCTCCTTCCGCTTCAGGTCCCGATGGGAGCAACCCCCGTGCCAGCCGAGCCGCGCCGCTCGCGCCGCGCGCCGACATCCAGCGCAGCCGGTGTCCTGCGGGTGGGTCCTTCGAGCTGCGGCGCGCTCGATCCTGAGGGCCGAAGGCACGGCGTGCAAGCCGGCAGCGGCAGCGGCGCGGACGTGCTATCGAACGCGCCGTGCAGAAGAGCGGGGGGAGGCAAGGCCCGGACCGGACGGCCCGACCGAGGGTCGGCTGGGTTCGGCCAACTTCCGCCGGCTCACGCTGGCCGCGGTCGGCGTCGTGTATGGCGACATCGGCACGTCCCCGCTCTATGCGATGCGCGAGTGCTTTCACGGAGCCCACGGCGCCACGCCGACCCCGGAGAACATCCTCGGCGTCTGCTCGCTGGTCTTCTGGGCGCTCTCGCTGGTGATCGTCCTGAAGTACCTGAGCTTCGTGATGCGCGCCGACAACAACGGTGAAGGCGGCGTACTGGCGCTCCTCGCGCTCGGTGACCGGAGCACCGAGAAGCGCAACCCGCGCATCCGCACGATCGGTTTTCTGCTCGCGCTTTTCGGAACGGCGCTCCTCTACGGCGACAGCATGATCACGCCCGCGATCTCCGTGCTCTCTGCCGTCGAGGGGCTCGAGATCGCCATCCCGGGGCTCGAGCCCGTCGTCGTCTACATCGCGCTCGTCCTGCTCGTCGTGTTGTTCTGGCTGCAGAGCCGCGGCACCGAGCGGATCGGGCGCATCGGTTCGGGCCGATCGCGCTGGCTTGGTTCGTCTCCATCGCGCTTCTCGGGATTCCCTGGATCGTGCGCGAGCCGCAGATACTCGCGGCGGTGAATCCCGTCTACGCCGTGCAGCTGCTGACCGGATCGCACGGGGCCGGGCTTCTTCATCATCGGCGCCGTCGTTCTGTGCGTGACGGGCGGCGAACAGCTCTACGCGGACATGGGTCACTTCGGCCGGCTGCCGATCACGCTGGCATGGTACGGGCTCGTCTTTCCGTGCCTCCTGCTCTCGTACTTCGGCCAGGGCGCGTACCTGCTGAGTGTCGGAGCACCGGGGATCGAGAGTCCCTTCTTCGGGCTGATTCCGGAGCTCCTCCTGCTGCCGATGGTCGGGCTCGCGACGCTGGCGACGATCGTCGCGTCGCAGGCCGTGATCTCGGGATCCTTCTCGCTGACCGCGCAGGCGATCCAGCTCGGCTACCTCCCACGCATGCAGATCGTGCACACCTCCGTTCACAAGGAGGGGCAGATCTACATTCCCGCCGTGAACTGGCTGCTGATGATCGCGTGCATCGCGCTCGTGCTCGAGTTCCGCGCCTCCTCGGGTCTCGCCGCCGCGTACGGAATCGCCGTGACGGGTGCGATGACGACCACGAGCATCCTGTTCCTGCCGATCGCCCGGCGCAGGCTCGGCCTGATCCCGACGATCGCGCTCGGAGCGCTCTTCCTGACGGTCGACGTCTCGCTCTTCGCGTCCAACGTGCCGAAGATCCCCCACGGCGCGGCCTTCCCGCTCTTGATCGGCGTCGTGCTCTTCACCGTGATGACGACCTGGCGACGCGGCTCCGATCTATTGAACCGTCACCTCAGCGACGTTTCGCTGCCGCTGACCTCGTTCATCGCCGACGTCGCGCAACAGCAGCCGACCCGGGTTCCCGGCACGGCGGTGTTCATGTCCGGCAATCCCGACGGTCTACCGCTCGCGCTCGGCCACCACTTCAAACACTCCAAAGTGTTGCACGAGAAGATCGTCCTGCTCTCGATCGCGACGGAGCACTTCCCGGTGGTCCCGCGGCAGGATCGCGTTCGAGTCGAATTCCTCGGCGAGGGCTTCGTGCGGGTGACCGCACGCTACGGATTCGTGCAGACACCCTCGATCGAGGACATCCTGCGACAGATCGCCGTGACCGGCGTGCCCGTCTCGATCGATCAAGCGAGCTTCTTCCTCGGTCGCGTGACGGTCCTTTCCGGTCCGAAGTCCGACATGGCCCAGTGGCGCAAGAAGCTCTTCGCGGTGCTTCACTACACCGCACAGCCGGCCGCCGGCTACTATGGAATTCCGCCGGGACGCGCGGTCGAGCTCGGCATGCAGATCACGATATGAACGGGACGAAACCGTACCGACTCTACGGCGCCGAGATCTCCTACTTCACCGCGAAGGTCCGACCCGCGCTCCGCGCCAAGGCCGTCCACTTCGTGGAGCTGCTCGCCACTCCCGCCGTCTACCGCGAGGTGATCCTCCCGCGAACCGGCCTCACCTTCATCCCGATCGTGACGACGCCCGACGGCGAGACCTGGCAGGACACGAGCGAGATTCTCGACCGACTCGAGGAGCGCTTTCCCGAGCCGGCCCTCGTCCCGCCGAGCCCCTTCCTGCGAATCGCCTCGTCGCTGCTCGAGGTCTTCGCGGACGAGTTCATGGTCCTGCCGGCAATGCACTACCGCTGGAGCTTTCCCGAGAGCGAGGCAAAGGCGCGCGCGGATTTCGCCGCGACGAACGGCGATCCCGAGGCCGCGAACCGCTTCGCCGACCGGATGGCGGGAGCTCTACCCGCACTCGGTGTCACGCCAGCGTCGGCTCCGGCCATCGAAGCGCACCTGCGCGACTTGCTGGCACGTCTCGATGCCATCTTCGAGAAAACGCCGTTCCTGCTCGGCGAGCGGATCTCCCAGGCGGACTGCTCGTTGATGGGACCCCTGTACGCGCACCTGTACCTCGACGCCGTCCCCGGACGACTGCTGCGCGCAACCGCGAAACGCGTCTGTCACTGGATCGAGCGCTGCAACCACCCCGACCCGGAGCCGAAGGGCAGCTGGCTCGACGATTCGCGCGCGGCCGATCTGCTTCGGCCGCTGCTCTCGTTGATCGGCTCCGACGCGGCGCCGGTCGTTCTCGACGCCGTGCGCGCGGTCGAAACCTGGGCCGACGGCTGCACGGACGCGAGCGCGGAGATCCCGCGCGGCGTCGGCGTACACGCATCGTCACTGCGCGGCACACCGATCTCGCGTTTCACGAGCCCCTACACGCTCTGGATGTTGCAGCGTCCGCTCGACACGTTCGCAGCACTTCCCGCCGACCCCCGCGCGCACGTCGAGCGAGCCCTCGCGGGTACCGGTGTCGAGACCTGGCTTCGCCATCGACCGAGACATCGGCTCACGAAGCGCGGCTTCAAGCTCGCCTTCGACGCCTGAGCGCCGCTGACCGCAGCGCCTGCTAGGAGAAGCTGTCCCACTCGCCGCACTGCGGGCAGCGAAAGTGCAGCGTCGCGTCCTGCGCGCCACAGCCGCGACACGCGAGGCGCCGAGGCTCCGGCGTGAGTCGCCCGAGCAGAGCTTCGAATGCCTTGCGCGCGTCATCGTCCCGCTCCTCGGTGAGGAGAATTCGCCCGATCTCCGCGTGCGCGTCGAGGCAGCCGGGATCGCGGTCGAGAAGCCTGCGCAGAAGTCCGAGCGCATCATCTACACGCTTCAGTGTCGCAAGCGTCCGCGCGAGCCAGAGCGTCGCCTCTCGATCCTCCGGCTCTGCCTCCAGCCGCTCGCGGAGCAGCACCTCGAACCCCTTCACGTCGCCGAGCTTCGCGTGGACCTCCGAGAGGCGCTGGTACAAGAGCGTTCCGATCGCCGGATGCAGCGTGAGCGCGCGCCGGAACGAGCCCGACGCCTTCTTGAAACTCCCCTCGCGCACGTGCTGGTCTCCGAGGGCGATGTGCGCCTCCGCGCAATCGGGATCCTGTGAGAGCGCGCGCTTGAAGGCCTTGCGCGCGTCGTCCTCCCGCTGGCGAGAAGCCGCCGCCCGCCCGAGACCCGTATACAGGTGGGCCGCGATCCTCGAAGTTTCGGGATCGCGCGCGCCGATCTGCTTGCGGACCTGCAGCGCACCTTCCCAGTCACCGCCATCGATGCGAATGCGCTCGAGCGCTCGGAGCGCCTGCAGGTTGCCGGGCTCGAGCTCGAGCAGATCCTCGAAGGCCGAAGCCGAGCGCTTCAGGAATCCACCGGCCCGGAAGTCGAGCGCGAGTCCGAGCAGCGCCTCGCGCCGGAGATCGCGCGAGACGTCGGAGCGCAGGAGCAGGTTCTGATGGATCTGGATCGCGCGGCCGATGTCGCCGCGCAGCCGGTAGAGATTCGCGAGCGCGAGGTAGACGTCCGACGAAGAGGAGTCGACTCGCGCCGCCTCGGCGAGCGCCTTCTCGGCCGCGGGTAGATCGCCGGCCAGGACGAAATGCAGTGCGCTGCGCAGCTGCGAGGCCGCGGTGCGCTCGGACGATGCGGGCGCTCTCCGGCGCAGCCACCCGCGCACGCTAGCTCCTCTGTGCGCTCGTCGCCGTCGGCGACTCGCCGGCGATCGGCAGAGTGCGCAGACCGTGAACCTCGTGCTCGAGCTCCGCGACGCGTCTTGCCTGGCGGCGGACTTCGAGCTTCAGTCGGAGGATCGCCAGACCGCAGGCTGCGAGCGCGACGGAAGCGCCGGACAGCAGAGCCGCGAGCATCGACATCCAGAGCGGCTCCTCGAGCGTCGACCCGAGCAGGTGCACCGATACGGGCTCCTGATTCGCCGACACGAAGTACGCCACCGCGATCGCGAGCAGGAGCGCCAGGACCAGCGAGATCCACGCCTTCATCGCGACGCGAGCCTCTCGAAGGCGGGCAGAAGCCTCTCGTAGGTCCGTTCGAGATGAGTCGGAATCACGCGGATCTCCCCGACCGAGGTCATGAAGTTCACGTCTCCGCTCCAGCGGGGAACGACGTGGAAGTGCAGGTGCTCCGCGAACCCCGCGCCCGCAGCCGACCCGATGTTCGCGCCGACGTTCAGCCCGTGGCAAGCATAGAGTTCTTCGAGGATCTCGGCGCTCTCCGTCACGCGCGTGATCAGCTCGCTGCGCGCGTCGGGATCGAGCTCGTGGAGCTTCGCGCGGTGCGCGTTCGGCACCACCATCAGATGGCCCGCAGAGTACGGGTAGCGGTTCAGCAAGACGAAGACGTGTCGGCCGCGGAACAGGATCAAGCGCTCCCGGTCCGAAGCCGGCTCCGCGGGCTCACAGAAGATGCAGCCACGCGGTCCGCGAACGCCTTCGATGTAATCGACGCGCCACGGCGCCCAGAGCGGTTGGCTCGGGCCACGCGAAGCTTCACTCACGGAGCATCGGCCCTCAGCCGTGACCGCCCGAGCCCAGCGTCGGCCGAAGCGGCGACGAGGCGGGACTCCCGGTCCCGACCTCGAGCTTGCGCTTGGCCTCGATCCGCTCCTTGAGCTCTTTGCCGACCTTGAAGAAGGGCGTGCGCTTCGCGGGGATCTTGACCTCTTCACCGGTTTTCGGATTCCGGCCCTCGCGCGCTTCTCGCACCTTCACCTGGAAGCTCCCGAAGCCGCGGATCTCGATCCGGTCACCCTTTCGCAGCGCGTCGGTCATGCAATCGAAGATCGTGTTCACGACCGTCTCGGTGTCTTTCTTCGAGACGTGCGGAACCTTGACCGCCACGCGCTCGATCAAGTCGCTCTTGGTCATTCCCGAGAGGTCCCCCACCCGCCTATCTCCGTCTGTTGGTTATTCTTCCGATTCGCTCGAGCCGCTCGAGCCGCCGCCGCCGCGCAGTCGCGACAGCGCGTCCTGAGAGAAGAGATCGCCGAGCGTCGCTTTCTGGGTTCCCGTCTGCGCGGCGACCCGCTTGATCGCGGCGCGGTCCTCGCGCTCCAGGATCGCTCGCATCGACAACGCGATCTTCTGCTCCGCGGCATCGACGCGGACGACCAGAGCCTCGACCTCGTCCCCGATCTTGCAGACGTCGTTCAGGTTCTGAACGTCGCGCCCGACCTCGGAGGCGTAGACCAAGCCCTCGATGCCCTCTTCGACTTCCACGAAGACACCGAAGTCCGCGATGCTCGTGACCTTGCCCTTGATCCGGCTTCCCACCGGGAACTTCCGCGGCACCTCGTCCCACGGGTTGGGCTGCAGCTGCTTCAGACCGAGGGAGAACTTCTCGCTCTCCGTATCGACCTTCAGGACGACGGCGTCGAGCTCGTCGCCCTTCTTGAACAGCTCCTTGGGGTCGCGGATCTTCTGGGTCCACGAGATGTCGGAGACGTGGATCAGACCGTCGATCCCCTCCTCGATGCCCACGAAGACACCGAAGTTGGTCACGTTGCGAACCACGCCGTGCACCTTCGTGCCCGCCGGGTAGCGCTCCTCGAGGAGCGACCACGGGTTCGGCTCGGTCTGCTTCATGCCGAGCGAGATCTTCCGGTTCTGCGAATCGACCTCGAGCACGAGCACGTCGACCTCGTCGCCGATCGCGACGACCTTCGACGGGTGCTTGACGCGCTTGGTCCAGCTCATCTCGGAGATGTGGATCAGGCCCTCGATGCCCGGTTCGAGCTCCACGAACGCTCCGTAATCCGCGAGCGAGACGACCTTCCCGTGCAGCCGAAGGCCGATCGGGTAGCGATCGCCGATCGAGACCCACGGATCGGGCTGGGTCTGCTTCAGGCCGAGCGACACGCGCTCGGTCTCGGGATCGAACTTCAGCACGCGCACGCGCACCTGATCGCCGACCTGGAACACCTCGGAGGGGTGCGAGATGCGTCCCCACGACATGTCGGTGATGTGGAGCAGGCCGTCGATGCCGCCGAGGTCGATGAACGCACCGTAGTCGGTGATGTTCTTGACGATCCCCTCGACGACCAGACCCTCTTTCAGGATCTCGAGCGTCTTCTGGCGCAACGACTGGCGCTCGGTCTCGAGCAGCGCACGGCGCGAGAGCACGATGTTGCCGCGCCGCTTGTTGAACTTGATGATCTTGAACTTCTGGTTCTCTCCGATCATCCGATCGAGATTTCGCACGGGGCGAAGATCGACCTGGCTGCCGGGCAGGAACGCCTTGACGCCCTTCAGGCTGACCGAGAGGCCTCCCTTCACGCGTCCGTTGATCACGCCCTCGACGACTTCCTGATCGTCGTAGGCCTTCTGCAAGTGATCCCAGACGCGCAGGCGATCGGCCTTCTCCTTGGAGAGCACGATCACGCCTTCGTCGTTCTCGGACTGCTCGACGAGAACTTCGACTGTCTGACCGACCTCGATTCGCGCGACGCCATCGTCGTCTGCGAACTCCCAGGTAGCGATCATCCCTTCCGACTTGCACCCGACGTCCACCAGGACGAATTCCGGATCCACGGAGAGAACGGTGCCAGTGACGACCTGGCCTTCCTTTGCGAGCGACTGACTGCTTTCGAAGAGGTCCGCGAAGGACTCCTCGGATGCAGGGGTGGGGGTTAGTGCTTGGTCTGACATTACCTGCGTCGTACTCCTATTCGTTCCGTTCCAATCGCTCGCTGTTTTCCTGGCCGTGTCGCAGCGCTTCTTCGAGTGCTTCTCGATCTCCGCGACTCAACGCATCCAGAAGCCTTCCCAAGTTCTTCGAAAAGCGCGCTGCCTCTTCGGCGACGCGGCGGCGATTCATGAGCAAAATCTCGCACCAGAGCTTGGGGTTGGCTCGCGCGATGCGGATGAAATCACGCAGGCCCGGTCCTGCCAACCCCAGTCGATTGTCGCTCGGCAGCCCGGCTGCATAAGCGAAGGCGATCAGATGCGGCGCGTGCGAGAGAGTGGCCGCGATCGTGTCGTGCTCCTCCGGCGACATCCGAACCGTTACGGAGCCGAGACACTGCCAGAATTCCTCAATCCGGTCCACTACTTCAGGGGTCTCCCCGCCGGAGAGGGCCAGAATGCAGGGCGCCCCGACAAAAAGCCCCGGGTCCGCCGCGGAGAATCCGGTCCGATCGCCGCCCGCCATCGGATGCGCGCCGACGCAGTTCTGGGGCCAGGGAAGCTCCCCGCGCGCCAGCTCCGCCACCGGGACCTTCACGCTCGCCAGATCGGTGAGCAGCGTCGATGCGCGCAGATGCGGCGCCGCGGCTCGAAGCGTCTCGCCCATGGCCTCGAGCGGAACGGCGAGCACGATCAGGTCCGCCCAGGCCGCCGCCTCGGCCAGCGGGACCAGCGGGATTTCACCCGCCTCGCGGAGTGCCGGATCGACGCCCCGGACGCAGCCGGCCGCTCCGCGCTCGAGCGCCGCACGCGCCGCGGAACCGCCCATCAGACCCAGACCCACGACCGCGACGCGCTCGAAGACGGGTCGCTTCAAGCGCGGAGCTCTTTCGCCAGGGTCTCGAGGAAACGCTCGTTCTCTCGGGCCGTGCCGACCGAGACGCGAAGGTGGGTGTCGAGGCCGAAGCCGCCGAGCGGCCGGGTGATCACACCGCCGCGCAGCAGGCGATCGTTCAGGGCGTCCGCTCCGGGCCCGACCTCGACGCACAGGAAGTTGGCGTCGCTGCGCGCGAAGCGGAGACCGAGTTTGGAAAGACCCGCCTCGAGTTGAGCGAGCCCCGCGTGCGTGACGCCGCGGATCCGGTCGAGGTGCTCGGTGTCGGCGAGCGCCGCGCAGGCCGCGACCTGCGCGAGGTTGCTGACGATGAACGGGTGGCGCGCGCGCTCGAGGTACGCGCAGCAGCTCGGGATTCGCGACGGCGTAGCCGACGCGCAGACCCGCCAACGCGTAGGCCTTCGAGAAGGTGCGCAGCACCACCAGCGTTTTGCGCTCGCGCAGCGCCGCGATGCTGTCGGGGAAGTCGCCGCGGCGGACGAACTCGATGTACGCCTCGTCGGCCACCAGCACCACGCGTTCCGGCAGCTCCTTCAGGAGCACCGCGAACTCGGCCGCGCCGAGCGCTGTGCCGGTCGGGTTGTTCGGATTGGCGAGGAACAGGATTCGCGTGCGCGGCGTCAGCGCGGCAAGCGTCGCCTTCGACGTCCGCGCGGAGCTCGGAATCGAGCGGCACGCGGACGGCGTTGGCGCCCACGCCCTGGGTCGCGATCGGGTACATCGCGAAGCTCGGCCACGGGAACAACGCGTCGTCCCCCGGGCCGAGGAAGCACTTGGCGAGCAGCTCGAGGATGCCGTCGGACCCGGCCGCGAAACAGATCGAGTCGCCACCCACGCCGAGCTTCGTCGCGAGCGCCGCGCGCAGGTGGAAGCAGGAGTCGTCCGGGTAGCGGTTCAGCTCCTCGGCCGCCGCGAAGATCGCCTCGATCACGCGCCGCGACGGACCGAGCGGGCTCTCGTTCGAGGCCAGCTTGATCGAACCCTCGAGCCCGAGCTCACGCTCGAGCTCGTCGACGGGTTTGCCCGGCACGTACGGCGCCAGATCGCGGATGTGCGCGTTGACGAGATCGCGGATCTTCACGGCGCGGCCTCTGCCTGCGGGTAGCTGCCGAGCACCTTCACGAAGTCGCAGCGCGGGCGCAGCGCGGCGATCGCGCTCGCGACCTTCGGATCCTCGATGTGTCCCTCGAAATCGCAGAAGAACACGTACTCCCAGGCGCGTCCGCGCGTCGGCCGCGACTCGATCCGCGTCAGGTTCACACCGCTCTGGTAGAAGGGCTCGAGCGCCTTGTAGAGCGCACCCACGACGTCGCGCTTGATCGAGAACAGGATCGAGGTGATGTCGCGCGAGCTCCGCGTCGGCGCGGCCTTGCTGATCACCAGGAAGCGCGTGGTGTTGTCGGCATGGTCCTCGATCCCGTCACTGACGACACGAAGGCCGTAGAGCTCGGCGGCGACCGGGCTCGCGATCGCGCCGATCTCCTCGCTGCGCGCCGCGAGCTCCGCCGCTTGCGCGGTCGAGTGCGTGCCCTGCTGCGGCACGTTGGGCAGGTTCAGCTCGAGCCAGGTCGCGGCACTGCGCGAGCGCCTGCGGGTGCGAGTAGACGGCGCGGATCGAGCGCAGGTCTCCCGGCTTCGAGAGCAGATCGTGGTGGATCGGCACGTGGATCTCGGCGGCGATCGTGAGCGGGGACTCGACGAACAGGTCGAGCGTGTGGCTGACGACGCCCTCGTTCGAGTTCTCGATCGGAACCACGCCGAACTCGGCCTGTCCGGACTCGACCTGGGCGAAGATCGCGTCCGTGGTTGCGGCGCGGTCGCAGGTCGGCCATCCGGCCGAACTGCTGGATCGCGGCCTGGTGCGTGTACGTCGCCGGCGGACCGAGATACGCGACGCTGACCCCGCGCTGCAGCGCGATCGAGGCCGAGATGATCTCGCGGAAGACCTTGCGGATCGCGGCGGTCGGGAACGGGCCGGCGTTCGACTTCTCGAGCCGCTCGAAGATCTCGATCTCGCGTGCCGGGCACGAACGGCGTCGCGCCCCCGATCGACTTCAACCGGCCGATCTCGGAATTCAGCCGCGCGCGATCGTTCAAGAGCGCGAGGATCCGCTGATCGATCGCGTCGATCGCATCGCGCAGCGCAGCTAGCGCCTTCTCGTTCGGACTCGGGTCGCTCATCGCAAGCCTTCGAGAGAGGGCCCGTTTCGGGCGGGCGCGACTATACCCCACGCTCGCCGCCGAGGGCACACCCTCCCCTATACTCCGCGGATGGCGGAACCCGGCTCCATTCTGATCGGGCTGACGGGCGGAATCGGCACCGGCAAGTCGCGGGTGGCCGAGCTCCTGCGAGCGCTCGGCGCCGCGGTCGAGTGCTCGGATGCGATCGTGCGTGAACTCCAGGCCCCGGGCGGAGCGGGCCTGGACGCGATCGTCGAGACGTTCGGTCGCGAGTATCTGACGGCCGCGGGCGAGCTCGACCGACCCAAACTCGGCAAGCTCGTGTTCAACGATCCCGGCGCGCGGATGAAGCTGAACGTCCTGATCCACCCGCTCGTCACCCGCGAAACGCAGGCGAGGATCGAGACTCACCGCGCGCGCGGCGTGGCGGTGATCGTCGCCGACATTCCCCTCCTGCTCGAAGGCAAGAAGTCCGGAGTCGGCAGTGGCGCGGTCCTGCCGTTCGACCGGATCGCCCTGGTGTACGCGACGGAGGAGCAGCAGCTCGCGCGAGTGATGGCGCGCGACGGCCTCTCGCGCGAGGACGCGTTCTCGCGCATCCGCTCGCAGCTCCCGATCGAGGAGAAACGCGCGCTCGCGGACGTCGTGATCGACAACTCTGGAACCTGGGAGGCGACCGAGACACAGGTCCGCGCGTGCTACGCGCAGTGGCTCAACCTCGCGCGGAGCGCACCGCGCGGCTGAGCTCCGCCACGAAGTCCCGCGCCGCGCGGATCGCGGAGTCGCGATCCGGCGACGCGTCGATCCGCGAGACCAGCGCGCTGCCGACGATCACGCCGTCGGCGATCCGCGCGACCTGTGCCGCCTGCTCGGGCGTCGACACGCCGAACCCGACACAAACGGGCGTAGCGGTCACGCGCCGGATCCGCGCGACGAGCTGTTCGAGATCGTCCGGCAGTTCGCGCCGCGCACCGGTCACGCCCGTGACCGACACGCAGTAGACGAAGCCCCGACTCGAGGCCGCGATGCGAACGGTGCGCTCGGGCGTGCTCGTCGGCGCGACCAGCAGGACGCGGTGAACACCGTGCTCGGCACAGGCGCGGGAGAGCGCCTCGGTCGCCTCGTACGGCACGTCGGCGACGATCAGCCCGTCCGCACCGGCGGCGCCCGCATCGCGGGCGAGTCGTTCCTCGCCGTGCGCGAGCACGTTGTTCAGGTACCCCATCAGCACGAGAGGAACCTCGCTGATCGAGCGTACGCGTCGCGTGAGATCGAGGATCTGCGTCAGGCTGGTTCGGTTCGCGAGCGCGCGCTGCGACGAGATCTGGATCGTCGGCCCTTCGCCGATCGGGTCGCTGTGTGGAATGCCGAGCTCGACGACGTCGGCACCGGCCGACGCGAGCTCGGGAACAAGCTCCGCCGTCGTCGAGAGATCGGGGTCTCCCGCGGTTACGAAGACCACGAGCGCCGCGCGCTTCTCGCGTCGGGCCTTCTCGAACGCCCGGTCGATGCGGTTCATCGCACGAGCCTGTCGCCGAGCAACCGCTTGGCTTCCATCGCGTCCTTGTCGCCGCGACCCGAGAGGTTCAGCACCACGACCGCGCCGCGCTCGAGCGTGCCCGCCCGACGTCGCAGCTCGGCGATCGCGTGTGCGCTCTCGAAGGCCGGAATGATGCCCTCGATTCGCGAGAGCCAGACGAAGGCGTCGAGCGCCTCGGCGTCCGTCACCGGCGAGTACTCGGCGCGGCCCGAGTCCTTGAAGAACGAGTGCTCCGGCCCGACTCCCGGGTAGTCGAGACCTGCGGAGATGGAGTGCGCCTCGAAGATCTGCCCCTCGTCGTCCTGCAGCACGTACGAGTAGCTACCGTGAAGCGCGCCGGGCGATCCCTCCGTGAGCGAGGCACCGTGGCGTCCTGACCCGACACCCTCGCCGCCCGCCTCTACTCCGATCATACGCACCGACGTGTCGTCGTAGAACGGCGCGAACAAGCCGAGCGCGTTGCTCCCGCCACCGACGCACGCGATCAGCACGTCGGGCAGGCGCCCCTCCTCGGCGAGGATCTGCGCACGCGCTTCCTCACCGATCACCGCCTGGAGGTCGCGAACCAACATCGGGTACGGGTGCGGGCCGGCGACCGACCCGATCAGGTAGTAGGTGCTGCGCACGTTCGTCGCCCAGTCGCGAAGCGCCTCGTTCATCGCGTCCTTGAGGGTGCGGCTGCCCGAGGTCACGGCGTGGACCTTCGCTCCGAGCAGCTCCATGCGGAAGACGTTCAGCGCCTGTCGGCGCGTGTCCTCCTCGCCCATGAACACCTCGCAATCGAGGCCGTAGCGCGCGCATGCGGTGGCCGTCGCGACGCCGTGCTGTCCGGCGCCGGTCTCGGCGATCACGCGCCTCTTGCCCATCTTCCGCGCGATCAGAGCCTGGCCGATCGCGTTGTTGATCTTGTGAGCGCCCGTGTGCGCGAGATCCTCACGCTTCAGCCAGACGCGGACACCGAGCTCCTCACTCGCGCGCGCCGCGAAATAGAGCGGCGTGGGCCGACCGATGTACGCGCGTCGTTCCTCCGCGAGCTCCGCCCAGAATGCGGGGTCGCGCCGCAGCACCTCCCAGCTCGCGGCCAGCTCCTCGACCGCGGGCACGAGCGTCTCGGGAACGTAGCGGCCGCCGAAGCGCCCGAAGTAGCCCCGCAGGTCGGGACGCGTGCGCGCGGGCGCGGCGGAACGCACGGCTTCGACGAAGGCACGCATGCGCGCGGGATCCTTGCGACCCGGGGCCGACTCGAGGCTCGAGCTCGCATCGACACCGTACGGTGAAGCCTGCCGGATCGCCTCGGCCACGTTCTCCGGTCGGAGGCCACCCGCGATCCAGACGCGCCGGCCGCTCGCGATGAGCGAACCGGCAAGCGTGAAGTCCCAACCGCTCCCCGACCCTCCGCCCGAGGGCGAGTCGAGCAGGATGTCGACCCCGACGTAGCGCGCGGCCGACGCGAGTGCGTGCGAATCTCCGGGGATCACCTTCAGCACCGGGAACGAGAGCGAAGCCACGTACTCGGGCGATTCGTCGCCGTGCAGCTGGACGACGTCCACGCCGACCTCACGCGCGATCCGCTCCACCTCCTCTCTGCGCGCATCGCGGAAGACCGCGAAGCGCACGGCGCGGCCCGCCATCGCGGCCGAGATCTCGCGACCCGTCGACGGGTCGATGGCGCGGGGAGTCCCCGGTACGAAGTTGAGACCGATCGCGTCGGCTCCCGCCTCGAGCGCGCGCTCCGCGTCCGCGAGGCTCGTCAGTCCGCAGATCTTCACCAGTGTCACGTCACACCCCGCAGTCGGCGCAGCGCGGCGCCGGGATCCGGATCTCGCATCAGCGCCTCGCCGATCAGGAACGCCTGCACGCCGTCGGCGTCGAGTCCGCGAATCACTTCGCACGAGTCGAGACCGCTCTCGCTGATCACCGTACGGCCGCTCGCCATCGGCAAGAGCTCGCGTGTGCGGGCCACGTCGGTCTCGAACGTCGCGAGGTCGCGGTTGTTGACGCCGATCAGCTCGGCATCGAGGGCGAGCGCGTGTTCGAGCTCGGCGGCGGTGTGCACCTCGACGAGCACGTCGAGACCGGTCTCGCGCGCACACGCGAGCAGGTCGCGCAGCTCGCTCTCCGAAAGCGCGGCCACGATCAACAAGACCGCATCTGCACCGGCGGCCCGCGCCTCGAGGATCTGGATCCGGTCGATCGTGAAGTCCTTCCGAAGCACGGGCAGATCGCACGCCTCCCGCGCGCGCCGCAGATCGTCGAGATCGCCGCGGAAGAACTCGCGATCGGTCAGGACCGAGAGCGCCGCCGCACCCGCAGCCGCGTACGCCCGTGCGATCTCCGCGGGATCGGCTCCGCGCCGGATCTCGCCCTTCGAAGGCGAGGCGCGCTTGAATTCGGCGATCACGCGCGGGCGGGAACCGGAGACGAGCGCACGCGCGAAGCCACGCGTCGGAGATGCATCGCGCGCGCGCGAGCGCAGCTCTCGCTCGCCGACCGTGGCCCGTAGATCCGAGACCTCCCGTCGCTTCTGCTCGAGAATGCGGTCGAGCACGGTCATGTCGCGGACCTTCGCGTGAAGGCCACGAAGCGCTCGAGCACCGCGCTCGCTCGACCGGCGTCGAGCGACTCCCCCGCGAGCCGGACTCCCTCCCGAAGATCGCGCGCGCGCCCCGCGACGCAGAGCGCCGCCGCGGAGTTCAGGAGCACGGCGTCGCGCCTCGCGCTCTTCTCGCCGCCGAGCACGGCGCGGGCGATCCGGGCGTTCTCCGCGACATCGCCGCCCACGATCTCAGAGCGCGGCGACGCCGGCACGAATTCACCGTGACTGACGATGAATCGCTCCGTCCGGCCGTTCGCGTACGCCGCGACGCGCGTCGGCGCCGAGATCGAGAGCTCGTCGAGGCCGTCCTCTCCGTGAACCACCCAGACACACTCGGCGCCGAGCTCGATCAGGGCCGCGAGCGTCGGCTCGACGAGCGCCGCTGCTGCGACACCGACGAGCTGGCGGCGAACGCGCATCGGATTCGTGAGCGGCCCGAGACGATTGAAGATCGTCCGCACCCCGAGCGCCGCACGTACCGGCGCCACGCGGGCCATCGCGGGATGGCAGGCGCGCGCGTACAGAAACCCGATTCCGATCTCGACCACCGAGCGTGCCATCCGTTCGGGCGCGACGTCGATCGCGACCCCGAGCGCCTCGAGAAGCTCCGCACTGCCACAACGGCTCGACGCCGCGCGATTGCCGTGCTTGGCGACCGGCACGCCGGCGCCCGCGACGACCAGCGCCGACACCGTGGAGATGTTGAAGGTGTTCGCGCCGTCTCCCCCGGTGCCGCAGGTGTCGATCGCGCCCCCCGGCGCCTCGGGCAATGGCAGCGCGAGATCGCGCATCGCTTCGGCAGCTCCGACGATCTCGTCGAGCGTCTCGCCGCGTGTGCGAAGCGCCGCCAGGACCGCCGCGATCTGCACGTCGACGAGCGCACCGGTCATGATCTCGCGCACGAGCGCTCGCATTTCGGCTCGGCTGAAGAGCTCACCGGCGAGCGCACGCTCGAGCGAGCCGGACATCAGGCGACCGACCTTCGGGCCGCGCCCCGCGCGATCTCCAGGAAGTTCGCGAGCAGAGCCTTGCCGTGCACGGTCAGGATCGACTCGGGATGGAACTGCACTCCGAAGACCGCGTGCTCGACGTGACGCATGCCCATGATCTCACCGTCCTCGGTCTGCGCCGTGACGATCAGCGAATCCGGCAGTCCGTCGCGCGCGACGGCGAGCGAGTGGTAGCGAGTCGCCTCGAACGGATTCGGCAGCCCAGCGAAGAGATCCGTGCCCTGATGGTGGATCCACGAGGTCTTGCCGTGCATGAGCTGCTTGGCGCGAACCACGCGCCCGCCGAAGGCCTGACCGATCGACTGATGCCCGAGGCAGACGCCGAGGATCGGGATCGTTCCGGCCCAGCGCAGAATCGCCGGCACGCTGATTCCGGCTTCGTTCGGCGTGCACGGTCCAGGCGAGACCACGATCGCGTCGATCCCGCGCCGGCCGATCTCTTCGACGTCGATCGAATCGTTGCGCACGACGTCGGAGCTCGCACCGAGCTCTCCGAGATACTGGACGAGGTTGTAGGTGAAGGAGTCGTAGTTGTCGATCACGAGCAGGTTCATGTCGAGGCGCCCGCGAGTGCGATCGCGCGCAGCAGCGCGCCGGCCTTGTGCAGCGTCTCCTCGAACTCCTTCTCGGGATCGGAATCCGCGACGACTCCGCCGCCCGCCTGCACGAAGAGCTTTCCGTCCTTCACGAGCAGCGTGCGCAGGGCGATGCAAGTGTCCATGTTCCCGAAGTAGTCGAAGTAGCCGACGCAGCCGGCGTACAGACCCCGCCGTTCGACCTCGACCTCCTCGATCACTTCCATCGCCCGCACCTTCGGTGCGCCGCTCACGGTTCCGGCGGGAAACGTCGCGCGCAGGAGATCGACCGCATCTTTCTCCGGGCGCAGCCGACCGCGCACGTTCGAGACGATGTGCATGACGTGCGAGTAGCGCTCGATCACTTCGAACTCGTCGACGAGAACCGAGCCGATCTCGGCCACGCGTCCGACGTCGTTGCGACCGAGATCGACGAGCATCACGTGTTCGGCCAATTCCTTCGGATCGGCGAGCAGGCGCTTCTCGATCGCCTTGTCCTCGTCGGGTGTGGCGCCGCGCGGAGCGGTTCCGGCGAGGGGGCGAAGCTCGATCAGGCCGTCCGTGAGTCGCACGTGGATCTCGGGTGACGAGCCGAGCACGGCGTGATCCCCGCAGCGCATGAAGAAAAGGTACGGGGAAGGGTTGAGCACGCGCAGCTGGCGGTAGATCTGGAACGCCTCGCAGCGCTGCGGAAGCGTGATCCGCTGTGACGGAACGACCTGGAAGATGTCCCCCGCGGCGATGTACTGCTTGCAGCGTTCGACCATCTCGACGAAGCGCTCGCGCGTGACGTTCGAGACCGGCTCGAGCGCAACGGGATCGCGCGCGATCTCGGGCTGCCGGGGCGTCGGCCGGGCGAGCGCACGCTCGACGTCGTCGAGCGTGCGGAGTCCCCGCTCGTATGCGGCCTCGGCGGATTCACCCGGTCGAATCTCGAGATCGTGGATGATCGAGAGCCGCTGTCGTGTTCGATCGTGGACGAGCACGGTTTCGGGAAAGACGAACCAGCAGTCGGGAACGTCGAGCGGGTCGGGATTCAGCTCGGGCAGCCGCTCCACGTAGCGCACCCAGTCGTAGGAGACGTAGCCGACCGCCCCGCCCGCGAAGCGCGGAAGGTCGGGAAGCGGCGTCGGCGCGAGCTCCCGGAGCAGCGCGCGAAGATGATCGAGCGGATCCTCGCTGCGATCGGCGGCCAGCTCGAAGCTCCGCATTTCATCGCCCCGCCGGATCTCGACGCGCCCGCGGTGCGCGCGGAAGATCGCACGCGCACCGATTCCGATGAAGCTGTAGCGGCCCCAGTGCTCGCCACCCTCGTTCGACTCGAAAAGGAACGAGTACCGGCCGTCGTCGACCTTGAGGAAGATCGCGAGGGCGGTGTCGAGGTCGGCTAGAACCTCTCGGACGAGCGGGACGGCCGATCCGCGGCGCGCGAGCGTGCGGAATGAATCGACATCCGGCCGTACCATGGCGCCACCGCCTTCATCGCGCGGCACTTTCTCACAGGCCCGCGCGAGCGTCAACTTCGGGGCGGCCCGAGCTCAGCGAATCCATCGGTCGAACCGGCGTTGCTGGCCCTCGTTCCCGCGCGTCCGGTCGCCCAACCCCGTGATGCGCACGAGAACCGAGAAGCGCGTGTCGTCCGGGCGCGCCTGCTTCTCGATCTCGGTCACGAGATCCCAGCACTTGCAGCTCGAGACCAGTACGACGCCGACACGTCCACCGTCCGTACCCGAGCTGACGAGCGAGGTGAAACCATCGGCGTAGAGCTCGAGAAAGCTCGTCACGATGATGTACGCGGAGAGATTCAGCTGGTTCACCTTCTCGTCCCGCTCGTCGGATTCGTCGAAGATCTGCCCGCGTCCGAGGAAGCTCTCGAAGATCGTGCTCGGATCGCGATTGAACCGATACCCGAGCAGAAGCTGATTTCCGCCGTCGCTCGCCCAACCGGCCGACGCGGCGACGTCGCGCATGTGATGAGCCTCCGGATCCCATCCGGCGTCGATTCCGATCGTGAACTCGCGCGACGGCCGGAACTCGGTGAGCGCGAAGATGCGCGTGAACTCGCTCGCCTCGTAATCGTAGCCGGATCCGATCCGGAACTCGCCAAAGAGCCTGGCGGGAAGTGCGTCGTCCGATGACGGACCGTAGAGCCGGTTCGAGAGCTGGACCTGAAGCAAGCGCGCGTCGGGAACGCGATCGCTCGGATTGCGCGTGACGAGGCGGATGTCGCCGTCGATCAGACGCGGATCGTCGCGCTGCGGCTCGGGGATGAAGAGCGGGTTGTCCTCCTGGTTCGGCGCGAACACGCCCGCGAACGCGATTCGGGGCTCCACGATGTGGTGCAGCGGAACGGTCGCGACGGCAAACTCGCGTCCGAACCGCGCACGAAGGTCGCCGCGCGCCGTGTACAGCGTCCGGCTGTCGTTGTCGCCCAGACTCGGAAGGTAGACGGTTTCGCGCAGCCCTCCCTCGGTCAGGAGCTCGAACACGCCGAGCCGAAGCGGCAGCGCAAGCGTCGGGTACACGTCGAAGCGCTGGCCATGCGCGGCGAGCAGCTCGCCTTCCTGGAAGATGCCATCGCCCTCGGTTCGCGTCGTCGCGGTGGGATTCGAGAAATCGTCGCGGTCGTTGTCGACCAGATCGAAGGCCCCGTTCGCCGCGGGCTCCCGCCCCGTGAACCGCCCGTCTTCCCCGGTGTCGAAGAACTGCTCGTTCACGGGAGAGATCTGGCCGGGCAGGCCACCCCCCACCACTCCGAAGATCGTGTCGTGCGCGGAGCTCTGGACGAAGTTGGTGAACCGCGTGTCCAGCCCGGAGCGGAACGGCAGCCCGAAGAACGAGCGCGGCAGGGAGCCCGCACGAACGTCGGGCAATACCTGCAGGAAGTAGCCATCGCGATCGAGATCGTTCGGGTTCTGCAGGTCGTCGCTCATCGACGCCACGACGTCGCCATAGAGGCCGTGTCCCGAAGCGGTGACCCACGCCGCGCTCTCGATCTGTCTCTGGTGTTCGACGTCGCGGCCGAGATCCCGGAAGTCCACCGGGTACTCGTTGTCGCTGATCTGATTCACGTCGAGCCCGAATCGAACGCCATCCGCCAGCGGTTGATCGTGCCGCAGCCACCAGGCCCAGCGGTTCTCGCTGAAGTACAGATCCGGATCGGACTCGACCTTGCGATCGTCGGGAAGGAGCGAGACGCCGCCGCGGCCCTGCCCGGTGTCGCCGAAGAGGTACTCGAAGGTCGACGTCGGCTTCCATCCGCGTCGGCTCATCCACTGCGGTTCGAGCGTCAGATTCACGCTCTCCGACACCGCCCAGAAGAATGGCAGGCCGAGCTCCGTGCCGTTTCGGCTCGACTGCGCGAAGCTCGGCATCAGGAATCCGGTCTGGCGCTCCGTCTTCACGGGAAACACGAGCCAAGGCACGTAGAGGATCGGAACGTCGAGCACCTTGAACCAGAGATGTCGACCGACGGCGTACCCGCCGAGCTCGAGGTTCGCGTCCTCGACCTCGATCTCCCACGGGCGTCGACTCGACCCGGGAGGACAACGACAGGACGTGAAGCTCCCCTTCTCGATCTCGAAGGTGTCCACACCCGTGCGCTTGATCGTCTCGCCGCGAACGGCGAAGCCCGGCTGCGGGTTGTCGAGCGAACCGCGGACGGCGATCGCGACCGTCGAGTCGAGATCGACCGCGACGAACTCCGCGAGCACCGTATTCTGATCATCGACGATGCGAACGTCGCCCGTGGCCACACCGGTTCGCGTCGCGCCGCTGAAGATGATCCAGTCGGTGGTAAGCACCCGGCCGCCGGACTGCGTGATCCGAACGTTCCCCGTCGCCTCGTAGATGTCGCGCTCGCTGTCGTACGTGACTTCGTCGGCCACGAGAGAGAACTCGGGACTCATCGACTCGCCGGCCAAGGCGGCCACTTCGGGAGGAGGCGGCGCCGTCGGCGCGACCTCTTGCGCGCGTGCTTCGCGCAGCGTCGCGGTGAGCAACACCGCGCACGCGACGACGAGCACTCGAAGGCGACGCATCGCGCGTTTCTAACCCGCGATGCGGGCGGAAGCAAGCTGGCCTAGCGGGTCAGCTGCGAGACTTGGGCGAGCTCGTCGGGCTCGAGCACCGTGAGCTGATCATCGACGAGGCCGACGAGCCTCCGATCGAGAAGCTCTTGCAGACAGAGATAGGCAGGTTTGATCGCAAGCCTCGCGGCCCCGGCGAGATCCATCAACCGGCCCTTGACCGGGGTCGGGGCCTCTCCGGGAATTCGCCGTTCGAGAATCGCGCGAGCGAGTGCGGCGAGCTTCTCCGGATCCTGGCTCCTTCCCTCTCGCGGCGGCTCGACCTCGAGCGGGAGAACGTCGGCGACAGCCTCCTCGCGAGCGTGGCCGATTCGCTCGGTGAGCACCTGAATGAGCCGGAACGCGATCTCCGAATTCTCGCGGATCAGCACGTTCAGGAGCGCGACGTCGATCGCGAGTACGCTGGTCTCGCCCTCGGCCTCGGCGCGGAGCGGCGATGGCCGGCCGAGAATCGACGTCGCCTCGCCGAAGACGTCGCCCGGACCGAGGAGGTAGGGGGCCTCGCCCTCGCTCCGGTGAACGAGCACGTTTCCGCCGCGAACCACGTAGAGCGTCCGTTCCGTCGAGCCACGCTCGACGATCGTCTCGCCCTTCGCGAAGTGCCGTTCGATCTCTTCGGGTTTCATGCGCGCGAGCCTCGGCCTCTGACCTCTCCGAGAGATCGACGGACACGCCGAGGCGCTTGAGCTAGTCGGGGACGTGACGCCCGATCAGGGCCCGAAGCTCTTCACGGTCGTGGAAGCCGGGTCCGAGCCGCTCGTGCACGTTTCCATCGCGCCCGATCAGGACGTGAAACGGAAATGCGTCGGCTCCGTAGGCCAGGGCCAGATCGGTCGAAGCCTGCGCGACCGGGTACTCGATTCCGTGTTCGAGCACCCAGCGCGCGAGCTCCTCGAGAGGCAGCGCATCGATCGAGATGGCGAGAATGCGCACGTCTGACGCCGCGAGTTCGGCCTGGAGCGCGTTCAGCTCGCCGATCTCGAGCACGCACGGCGCACACCACGTCGCCCAGAAGTCCAGGAGCACCACGTGACCGCGAAGCGAGTCGAGCGAGACACGACCGCCACCGACCAGCGGGAGGTCGAACGACGCGGCGGGCTCGAGTGGCGGAGGCGATGCCTCACGGCACCCGAACGCGAACAGGATCGATGTCAGCCCGAGCGCGAGACGCCACACGCGCGGGGCCGGCTCACTGCCATTCGGTGGAATCGTCCGCCGGCGGCGCATCGATCGCGCTCTCGTCGCCCCGTGAAGACGAGCGGCTCGTTGAACGTCAGGTTCTCGGGTGTCACGACGTAGTCGCCGCGCACCGACGCGGTGATGATCTCGCGCGCGACATCCGTGCGACCGCCAGTGAGCACCCACGCGAATCCGCTCGTGATCGCGCCGAGCGTCGCGTACACGATCTTCACCGGGCCGTAGACCAGGGAGCAGATCGCCGCGCCCACACCCAGCCCGTAGTGCGCCGCGAGATTCCGCTCCTGCTTCTCCTCGGCGTGGACCGACGTCGAGACCGTCAACGCAACGACCAGCGCCACTGACGCAGCAGTTCGGACAGGAAGGCTCATCATGGCCACGGAGATTCCTAAAAAACGCCGAGCCGTGTCGAGGATCAGCGTCACGGGTCCGGCGTTGGTGAGCTCGACTTCCATCTCCGCGCGGAAGACCCCGGTGACGACGGTCACACCGAGCGAGCGTGCATGCGAGGTCACGAGCTCGATCAACGGCTGCGCGTGCTCGGGACGGGCCGCGCCATCGAAGCTCGGACGCCGTCCCTTTCGGGTGTCGCCGAGCAGCGTGAACTGCGAGACGACGCCGAGAGCTCCACCCGTCTCGAGGAGCGAGCGATTCATCGAACCGCTCTCGTCCGCGAAGACGCGCAGGTGCACGAGCTTCTCCGCGAGCGCCCGTGCATCCGCCTCGACATCCTCGCGCGCGACACCAACGAGTGCCAGCAGGCCCGCCTCGAGCTCCGCGACGACCTCTCCCCCCACTCGGACGCGCGCGCGCGTGACGCGCTGCGCGACTGCCCTCACGGCGAGCGCTGGCTCGCGAACTGGCCGGCGTAGACCGCCTCGCCCTCGCAGCGCTGAAGCACGATCTGGCAGATGCGGATGCCGGGATGGATCAGGAGCGGGCGTCCCGAGACGTTGCTCATCTCGAGGACCTGATGGTTGGAGACCCCCGGCTGAACGAAACCGGAAGTGACGTGCACCGTGAGCCCGAGGCGAGCGATTCGACTGCGCCCTTCGAGCCAGCCGCAGACATCCGGCGGCAGGAAGATGCGCTCGCGCGTGATCCCGTGGACCGTCCGCCCCGGATCGAGCAGATACGGCTTCTCGAACGGGATCAGCCGCGTCGCGAGGTCCGGCGCGGCGTGATCGCTCACCTCGATCGGAGAGTTCTGGTCGTCGAGCGGCACTCGCAGCGAGTCGCCGAGGTGCAGATCGATCGACGCTGCGCCGACCTGATCCATCTCGAATGGCTCGAGCCGCAACCGGCCGGTCGCAAGCTCGTGCAGGATCGCATCGCGGGTCAGAACGCTCATCGGATGTCGGACCCCAGACTCGCGGTCCGGCAACGCTTGTCAACCGGCCGACTGGACTCGTAGCGTAGGGGCATGCACTCCTACTTCGACATTCCGCGTCCGCATCTTTTCGCCCATCGCGGTGCCAGCGCCGAGGCCCCCGAGAACACCATGCCGGCCTTCTCGCGCGCACTCGAGCGACGCGTTCGGTACCTCGAGCTCGACTGCCACGCGACCCGGGATGGAGAGATCGTCGTGCTCCACGACGCGGAGCTCGAACGCACGACCGACGGGCAGGGTCCGGTCTCGGCGCTCTCGTTCTCGGAGCTCGAGCGACTCGATGCCGGACACCGCTTCAGCCGCGACGGCCACACCTACCCGTTCCGCGGCTGCGGCGTGCGCGTGCCGCGATTTTCCGAGGTGTTGAAGGCATTTCCGGGCGTACACCTGAACCTCGAGGTGAAGCAGGCGGAGCCGCCGATTGCCGAGCAAGTCATCGCTCTGGTGCGGGGCGCGAACGCGACATCGCGCGTACTGCTCGCTGCGGAGGACGATGGCGTGCTGAGCCGAATCGAGGCCCTCGACCCGGGCACGGCGCTCGGCTCCTCGACGGCGGACGTGATCGCGTTCGTGAAGGCCGCCGCCGAGGCGCGGCTCGAGAGCTTCAAGCCGCGCGGCCACGCGCTCCAGATCCCTCCGGACGCATTCGGCCAACCGCTCGTGACGCCCGAGCTCGTGAAGGCCGCACACGCGCTCGGACTCTTCGTTCACGTGTGGACGATCAACGAGGCCGAGGAGATGCGGCGCCTGCTCGCGCTCGGCGTCGATGGACTCATGTCGGACGATCCCGCCCTGCTCCTCGCGACGGCGAGCCGCTGAGACGCGCGCGCGCATAGCTCGCCGCCTCCGCGGTGCCCGCGTCGCTCGCGTCGACCCAGCGCTCCACGAGCTCGAGCAGCTCGGGATCGCCCGAGTTGCCCGCCGCGATGAGCGCGTTGCGGCGCAGTCCCTCGGGTCTTGCTCGGCGCAGCGCGGAGCGGCGCATGCGCTCGCGAAGCGCGTCGTCGTCCAGGGAGAGCAGGTCCGCGAGAGACGGGCTGAACCAATCCGCGCGCGCCGCGAACCTCGGCTCACCCGCGAGCGGTCGCGCCTGCCGCTGATTCCAGGGACAGACCTCCTGGCAGATGTCGCAGCCAAAGAGATGCGAACCGATGCCCGCGCGGAGCTCCGCGGGAATCGGGCCGCGTTTCTCGATCGTCAGGTAGGAGATGCAACGCCGGGCGTCGACCACGCCGGGCTCCGGAAAGGCATCGGTCGGACACGCGTCGAGACACGCGCGACAGCTCCCGCAGTGGTCGACCGCGGGCGCATCGGGCGCGATCTCGAGGTCGGTCAGGATCACGCCGAGGAAGAGGTACGAGCCGAGGCCTGGATCGATCACGCAGCTGTTCCGGCCGATCCAACCGATTCCCGCTCGCTCGGCGAGGAGCCGCTCGGGCAGCGCGCCGGTATCGACGTAGCGTCGGAACGCAGCGGTCGGATACTCGACGCGAAGCGAGGCTACGAGCGCTCGAAGCCGCCGGCCCAGCACGTCGTGGTAGTCGTCTCCCCAGGCGTAACGCGAGACCCACGCGCGCCCGGGCTCGCGCGGCGATCGCGAGTCGGGCTCGCCATTGTCGTAGGCGACGGCCGCGACGATCGCGGAGCGAGCCCCGGGAAAGACGCGCTCGAGATCCTCTCGCTCTTCGAGTCGCTCCGCGACGTAGCTCAGGTCTCCGGCATATCCGCGCTCGACCCAGGCGCGAACGCGCGTGAGCTCGGGCCACGACTCGATCCGGACGACACCGATTCGGATCAGGTCGTGTCGGCGCGCAGCCTGGTCGAGCCAGGCGCGCGCTTGCCGAGGCGAGTCGCCGACGGGGTGCATCGGCACAGGACTCTAGCCGCTCGCGCGCCGGGCGAGGGTGGGCGATCGTGCCCCGCATGCCCCGCCCGCCGATGTCCAGCCGCGACGACCTGCACGTGGTGCTGGTGCATCCGGAGATCCCCTGGAACACCGGCAGCGTCGGACGCACCTGCCTCGCCGCCGGTGCCCAGCTCCACCTGGTCGAGCCCCTCGGCTTCTCGCTCTCGGAGCGCGCGGTCCGCCGCTCCGGCCTCGACTACTGGCCACGCGTCGCGCCTGTGATCTGGCCGGACTGGGCGAGCTTCGAGGTCGCGCTGCCGTCGCTCGGAGAGGCGAGCTTCTTCAGCGCGGGCGCACAGCGATGCTTCTGGGACGCCGACTGCGGCGAGCGCACGGTGCTGATCTTCGGCGGCGAGAGCTCCGGGTTTCCGCGGGCGATCCGAGAGCGGTATCGAGAGCGACTCGTGGGCATACCGATGGCCGACCCGGCGCTCCGCTCTCTCAATCTCTCGAACACCGCGGCGATCGCCCTGTACGACGTGCTTCGCCGCCGCGCCCGGCCTTGAGCCGCGTGGGCTACCCGAAGACGACGACCGCTTCTCCCGGCGTCGTCTTCTTGCCCTGCCCGTCCTCGGTCCAGATCTCGACCTGCGCGAGCTTCTTTCCGCCCTCTTCCCACTTCCGCTTCACCGTACCGCGGCAGCGGATCGGTTGATCGGGCATGTCCATGCCGCGGTACTGACACGAGATCTTCTGGATCCGCCCGTTGTGGCCGAGCCAGTTCGAGACCAGCTCGCCGAGCGAGGCGTACTTGAACCGGCCGTGCACGATGATCGAGCCGATCTGTTTGGCCTGCGGGAAGTTCGGATCGTGGTGCAGCGGATTGAAGTCACCCGAACCGGCGGCGTACTTCACCAGCTGCGTCACCCCCGGCTGCTTGTCGAGCGCGGGCAGCGACTGACCTTCCTGGATGCTCTCCCATGTGACTGCCATGACTTCCCCCGCGCCTAGTAGAAGATCGCTTGCGCGCGCTGACGCGCGACGACCTTGCCGGTCTGTTGATTCGTATACGTCGTCTCGCTGGTCGTGATCAGCATCTTCCCGAGGCCCTTGCTCTCGCGTACGTCGAGTCCCGCGACACGGCTCACCACGACCAAGGCGTCGCCGGCGCAGATCTGGTCGAAGTACTCGGTCTCGGTGCCGCCATCGAGCAGGCCCGGAAGTCCGTGCTTCACGGAGGGCTGCCCCTCGGTCGGTCCGCTGAACGTGTCGCTCGAGCGGCCGGGAATGAAGACCGGGGTGCCCAGGTAGGTCGGCGGCGCCGGCAGGCTGCGATAGCCGGCCTTGCGCGCGGCATCGACGTCGAAGTAGACGGGATCGGTGTAGCCGACCCCGCGCGCGAACATCCGCACGCTCGTCGTCGTCACCTCGTGGATCCAGGGCGGCGACTCCTTGCCGATCTGCGCCTTCATCTCGTCGCTGATCACGATTTCCTTCGCCATTCGAAGCGCTCCTCCCGATCGGGCCGTGGCGTCCCGATCGCGGAAGTGTAAACCAAGTGCGCAAGGGAGTTCCCAGCCGATGAGCCGAGCGCGCGACGCGAAGCTTCTCACTCCGAAGCAGGTGCTCGATCGGTATCACGACGGTCCGAAGAGCGGCGTCTTCACCGACGGAGCTTGCGAAGGGAATCCCGGCCCGGGCGGATGGGGCTACGTGTGGGTCGATGACGATCGAATCCTCGCCGAGAAGCACGGCAGCGACCCGGGCGACGACCAACAACCGCATGGAGCTCACCGCACTGATCGAGGCCTACCGCGCGCTGCCCTCGGACGCGCGCACGACGGTCTTCTCGGACAGCGAGCTCTGCGTCAAGACCGTGAACGAGTGGGCCGCCGGCTGGGAGCGCCGGGGCTGGAAGCGAAAGACCGGACCGATCGCGAATCTCGAACTCGTGCGGACCCTGTACGACCTCGCCGGAGAGCACCCGCACGTCGAGCTCCGCTGGATCCGCGCCCACGACGGTTCGCGCTGGAACGAGTACGTCGATGCGCTCGCGAACAGCTTCCTGCGCGAGCGGTCGGGGGAGATCGGCTCGGCCTAACGCACCGCTTCCATCCGTCCCAATGACCGCGCGTCCTGACTGAGCTTTCTTCATTCGGCGAAGACTATCCGAATGCTCTCGCGGCGTTAGGACCCGAACGCCCTGCCCGGTCCGGGTGCTGAAACCCCTTTACTCCGGCGGAGTTCTCTCCTATATCCACCTCTGAATTCCCCCAGCACGCGTGCCCCCGACGCGTCCGATCCACACAGAGAACACAGGAGAGGCGATGAGTGCTCCGGCAGAGTCGCTCCCCCGCGCCGGGTCCGCCCGCCGCGCCGGGATTCGCGAAGTCAGTCTGCCCGACGCGGCCACCCAGAACGGGAAGGAAGCCGGCTACTGCCTGGTCGAGGACGGCGGCGCGCTTCGGCAGGTTCGCCTGCGCGGCGACGCACGACTCTGGGAATGGCCGGGCGTGTACGAGCACCTGGTTCGAACGCTTCTCCGCGGAAATGCACCCGGCGCGCTCAGCCACATGCTCGATCGACAGCTGCGCTCGAGCGGCACGAATGCCGCCGACCTGCGCGTGATCGATCTGGGCGCGGGAAACGGTTGGATGGGAGAGGAGCTCGGCTCCATCGGCATCCCGCTGGTCATTGGTGTCGATTCATCGAGCGCCGCCGCCATCGCTGCGGAGCGAGATCATCCCGACGTGTACCAGAGCTACCTGATGCTCGACATGCGCCGCCTGTCAGAAGCGCAGCGCGACGATCTGATGAACTACGACTTCAACTGCCTCGTGTGCGTCGATGCCCTCGCCGCCGACGAGCCCGCACCGAATGCGTTCGCCGAGGCATTCAACCTGCTCGCACCGGACGGCTGGGTGGCCTTTCACCTGAACGCCGAGACCGCCGAGGGCGGCCGTGATTCGCGATTCGCGCGCATCGTCCACCGCATGATCCAGAGCGGATCGATGAACGTCGCCACCCAGCAGCGCTACCGCCACCGCTTCACGACCTACGGCGCACCCCTCTTTCACGTCGGCGTCGTCGCCCGCAAGGTGAGGGACTTCGAGCCGTAGGCGGAACCCCGGCCGCGCGAAGCACGGCTCAGAGCGGGAGCGATTGGTACAGGCCCGTGCGCTCGAAGCCGTGGCGCTGATAGTACGGGCGCGTGCCGACCGCGGAGATGACGGCGAGCCGCCTGAAGCCTGCGCTGCGGGCGCGCGCCGCGGCGCGCGCGATCAGCAGCCCGCCGAGACCTCTGTGCTGGGCATGACGCGGAGCGCGAGCCCCGAGCGGTGCGAGAGCGCCGTAGACGTGAAGCTCCCGAAGGAGCGCCGAATCGCGAAGCTCGTCGAGCCAGGCCGGTTCGGCGGGCAGCCAGAGACGCGCGAATCCGAGGAGCCGATCCGCTCCGCCCTCGAACTCGAGGAAGATCTCGCGACCGCGGGCAGCGGCGTATTCCGTCTCGCGCGGACGCGGCTCTCCCGCCGACTCGGCCTCGGCTCGCACCTCGCGGGCTCGGATGTCAGAGGACGACCGACCCGTCGCCCGCAGCCGCGACTCGGCGAGCTCGCGCAGGTTCGCGGTGGTGCTGCCGGCGAGGATGTCCTGCGACGAGATGTCGCGCACGATTCGCGAGAGTCGGCACCAGCGCGGAGTCTGCGCCATGCAGTCCGCGAGCAGCGACACGAGCTCCTCGTCCGAATACGGACGCCACTCGCCGGAGCGCCAGTGCGCGACCAGATCGGTGCCTTCGATCAGAAAACACGGGTAGATCTTGAGTTCGTCCGGTCGCAGCGCCGGATCGTCGAAGAGGCGCGCGAAGTCCACGCGATCGTCGACGGGCGACGAGCCGAGCAGGTTCGGCATCCAGTGCGCGTGGAGCTTGAAGCCGGCGGAGCGCAGCAGCTCCATCGCGTCGCGCGCCTCTCGCACGCCATGACCGCGGTCGTTTCGACGCAGAACCTCGTCCGAGAGGCTCTGGATTCCGAGCTGGATCTTCGTCGCCCCGAATCTGCGCAGCTCGACCACTTCGCGGCGCGAGATCTGATCGGGCCGCGTCTCGAGCGAGAGCCCGACACAGCGAAGCTCCGCGCGTTCGTTCGCGTCCTGCACGGCTTCGAGATCGGGCCAGGTGGCACGCTCTCCGGCGTCGGGCTCGAACGGCACCTCGCCGAATCGATTCAGCGCTTCGAGGCAACGCTTCACGAACCAGATCCGGTACGGAAGCGGGTACGCCGACCAGGTGCCCCCGAGTACGATCAGCTCCACCTTGTCGACGGCGTGGCCGATCGCGCGGTAGTCGCGCAGTCGCCCGGTCGTCTGCGCGAACGGATCGAATGCGTACCGCGCGGCGCGCTGGCAGCCCGGCTCGGCGGAGAGGTAGCTCTTGGGCATGCGAACGTCGGTCGGACAGAAGATGCAGCGCCCCGGGCACGGGTGCGGCTTGGTGAAGACGGTGACCGGAGCGACACCGGAAAGCGTACGGATCCGCCGGCGTCGCAGACGCAACGCGAGCTCGGCCCCGCGATCGCCGAGCGCGAGCTGCTCCGAGAATGCCGCCAGGCCCGCGAGCAGCTGCGAGCGCGAGAACAGCCCCCGACCCGCGCGCGGATGCCGGCGCAGCAGGGCGTCGAGCTCGTGCTCGTCGCAGCTCGGTGCCTCGGCGAGCTCGCGGAGGACCGAAACGAGCGCGGCTTCATGACTGCGCGGGTCGAAGTCCGTCCGGCTCGAGTGCACCGTTTCTCCCGTGTGATCCCGTGAACGAACCCACCGCGCGCGCGCTGAATGCCCTGAACCAGCGCTTCTACACCGACTCCGCCGAGGCGTTCGCGGAAACGAGGCGCGCGCCATGGCCTGGCTGGCAGGAGCTTCTGCCGTTTCTCCGTCGCTTTCCCCGAGTCTCGGTCCTCGATGTCGGCTGCGGGAACGGCCGCCTCGCGAGCTATCTCCGCACCGCGCTCGGTGCTCCCTTTCTGTACTGCGGGATCGACTCCAGCGCACCCCTCCTGGCGATCGCGCGAGACCGAGCTCGCGGGCCTTTCCGACATCCGCCTGCTCCGCGCGGATCTGGTCCTCGAGCCAGCGGACCGCGCGCTGCCGGACGAGACGTTCGCGTTCGTGGGCGTGTTCGGGCTCCTGCACCACGTTCCCGGCGAATCGCGTCGCCGCGATCTCCTGCGCGCGCTGACCCAGCGGGTTGCGCCGGGCGGGTTTCTCGCACTCGCGTTCTGGGACTTCGCACGCGAGCCACGCTTCGAGCGAAAAATCCTGGCGAGCCCTCCCGCCGAGATCCGCGACGATCTCGAGCCCGGGGACGTCCTCCTACGCTGGGGTGCCGAGGGCTCGTCCGAGCTCCGGTACTGCCACCACACCGACGAGGCCGAGGAGCTGCGCCTGCTCGCCGATCTGCCGCTGGTGTCACGGCTCGCCTTCTCGAGCGACGGAGCCCATGGTCGCTCGAACCGCTACCGGGTTCTCGAGCGGCTTTGACTCGGAATCGCGGCTGACAAACAATCGCGCCATGAATCCCCCGTTCTCCGCCGTGGATCTCGAGCCGCCTTCCCGGCGCGAGTTGCGCAAGGCCCGAACCCATCGCCAGCTGCTCGATGCGGCTCGCCGCCTGTTCGTGAAGCTCGGCTACGACGCCACCCGCCCCCAGGACATCGCGCGCGCGGCGGGCGTCGCGACGGGGACGTTCTACCTGCATTTCGAGGACAAGCGCGACGCATTCCTCGCCTTCACCGACGAAGCCGCGCACGAGCTCATGGAGCGGGTGCGCGCGCGGACGTCCGCGGTGCAGAGCTTCGCGGAGCGGCTGCTGCTCTCCCTCGAGGTCATCACCGAGTACTCCGAGCGCCACCCGGGCGTGCTCGCAGCCGCCTTCGCGGAGGCGAGCGTGATCGCCGCGGGAGCTCCGGAATCGGCGAGCCTTCGCGACCGGCTCGCGCAGTCGCTCGCTCAGGCGCTCCGCGAGGGGATGTCGCGCGGGGAGCTGCGGAGCGACTACGACCCGACGCTGATCGCACACGCGATCGTCGGACTGGCTCAGCAAGGCCTTCGCTTCGGAACACAGGGACGTGTCGAGCGCCGTATGCTGCTCGAGACCCTGGTCCGCTTCTGCGCGCGCGCGCTGGTGACGGAGAACGACGTCGAACACGAGGAGGTCACGAGATGACCAGGCTTCGCTACAGCGCCGAAGAGCTGCTCCGATCCCACGACTTCGCGCGCCCGCAGATCGAGGCCGGACATCGCCTGCACGGCGGGTTCGACGCCGAGGGCCGCTACGTGCCGCCGCGGACGCTCTTCCGGGGACCCGCCCTCGACGCCTGGACGCGGCGGCTTCGCGAGCGCGGCGGAGACCTGCTCGCGGCGGACGCGTCGCTCCTCTCCGGTGCGCGCTACCCGTCCGACGCCCAGCAGAAGCTCCTGATCCGCGAGGGTCTCGGGCAGACCTTCTGGAACTCGCTGACCATCATCGGAACGATCGAGGCGCGCGGGCGCGCGCTCGCCGACCTGCCCTTCCCCGACTTCCGCGACCTGGTGCGACAGGACGTGTCCGACCTCGCGATCGGGCACCTGAACCAGGGACTGCTGCGCGCGCACGGGCTCGACGAAGGCGGCGAGCCGGAGGCGGGCATCGGCGGCCACGACGTGATGTGGTTTGCGCTCCGCGATCTCGCGTTCGGCAAGATGGACTTCCCGATGCCGCTCGTACCCGAGAACATCGCGCGACCCGATTCGAACGCGGCGCTCTTTCCCGAGCTTCCGATCGAGTTCGAGCGATTCGTGCACTTCCTCGGAAATCTGCTGATGATCGAGTTCCGCGCCGAGCGCGGGTTCACCTCGACCGAGAACCTGCTTCGCGATCCAGACCTCTTCACGAGGCGGCGCGCCGAGGCCGAGCACGCCGCCGAGATCGTGAACCGGATCCGCATCGACGAGGCCGTGCACGTGCATTCGCTGCGCCTGTATCTCGGCGAGCTGCGCACGCTCGACTTCAAGACGGTGAAGGGAGGCTCGATCCCGGGCCGCGACGTCGTGGACACGTTCTGGGAGGGGATCGTGAAGTGGGCGACGATCGAGCAACCTCCGCTCGCCGCCTCCCAGCAGAAGAAGCTGCTGCTCGAGCGGATCGCAGCCCATCCCGAAAGCGCGCGCGTCACGCGAGAGTTCCTCGCGCTCGAGGACCGCGACTGACGGCGGAGAGCGCGACGACCTCGCTCACCCCAACGGAAAGCCGAGCGCCGACTCGAGTTCGGCGAGCGCCTGTTCCGCCGAATCGACCTTGATCGTGTGCATGCCGAGCGCGCGCGCGGCTTTCAGGTTCGTGCCGATGTCGTCGAGAAACACCGACGCACCCGGCGAGACACCGAGCTCGCGGCAGACGTGCTGGTAGATGCGCGGATCGGGTTTGCGAAGCCCGACGATCGCGGACTCGACGAAGGCGTCGAAGAGCCCGCGCAGATCCTGACCCATCCGGTTCTCGCTCGGCTCGTCGGCGACCCAGTTGTTCGTGAGCGCGCCCACCCGCAGTCCGCGCGCGCGTATCGCTCGGATCGCCGCGATCATGCGCGGCCGCGGCGCACTCGCGCCTCGGATCGCCTCCATCATCCGCGCGGCCGAGATCGTCTGCCCCGCGTCGGCGCAATCGCGCTCGAAGGCCGGGATCCACGCCTCGACGCGGAGCTCGCCGCGTTCGAGCCGCGACCACGCTCCGCCCGGACCCGTCGACACGACGACGCGGTTCACGAATCCCGCCGGGATACCCGCCTCTCGCTCGTAGCGCGCGATCGCATGGAGCGGAGAGTCGAGCACGACGCCACCGAGATCGAAGATCACTGCTTCGTGAGACATGGGCGGCGATCATAGCTCGCGACGCTGGCGGGCACGGACCGGAGCGGCTACGCATTTTCCGGGGGATGAGAGTGCGAGAGCACCGGATCCGAACCTGCGCGTGCGCGCTTTCGCTGTCGGCGCTGATGCTGGCGGGAGTGGCGGCGGCGGAGGATCGTGCGAGAGAGCGTACGTTCGCCGAGCACGTCTGGACGGTGGCGGCGTATCTGCCGAACCGGCTCTTCGACCTTTGCGACATCGCGCGGATCCACGTTCGCGTCGGCGACGGCTTCGCCGCCGGCGCACGGGTCACCCGCTACCTGCCGGTCTTCGTGGGCGACTACCAGGCGATCTGGTTCGGCCTGCCGGGACCGCGTGGCCGCGCACGCCTGCCGATTCCCGCGGGCGCCGAGGGCCAGAAGGGTCTCGAAGCCGGCACGGTGAGTCTCGGCAGCACCTCGAAGGCGCCGGCGTACGGCGTCGGTGAGATCGGCGCGGGCGCGATGATCTATCTCATCGGATTCGAGGTCGGCGTCGATCCGTACGAGCTCGTCGATTTCCTCGCCGGCTTCGCGACGGTGGACATCGCGAGCGACGACTTCTGATGTCCGGCGGTCGGCCATGAAGTACCGGCGGCTCGGATCGAGCGGTCTCGTCGTCTCGGAGCTCGCGCTCGGCTCCTGGCTCACGCTCGGCGGCAGCGTCGGCGCGGCCGCGAGCGAAGAGATCGCGCGCCACGCGTTCGACCTCGGCGTGAACCTCTTCGACTCCGCGGACGCCTACTCGAACGGCGAAGCCGAGCGCGTCCTCGGTCGCGCGCTCGCGGGCCTGCCGCGCGCGCGTCTCGTGATCGCGACGAAGTGCTTCTTCCCGATGTCGGACGATCCCAACGATCGAGGCCTCTCGCGGAAGCACTTGTTCGAGAGCGTCGAGGCGTCCCTCCGCCGACTCGGTACCGACTACCTCGACCTGCACCAGTGTCACCGCGCCGATCCCGAGACCCCGCTCGAGGAGACCGTCCGCGCCTACGAGGATCTGATCCGTCAGGGCAAGGTTCTGTACTGGGGCGTCTCGGGGTGGAGTGCGGATCTCGTCGCGCACGCGTGCCGGATCTCGGACGCGACCGGCGGGTATCGGCCGATCTCGAACCAGCCGCAGTACTCGCTTCTGCACCGCGAGATCGAGCGCGACCTGCTCGGCGCACACGCGCGCCTCGGTCTCGGTCAGATCGTGTGGAGTCCGCTCGCGCAAGGCGTTCTGTCGGGGAAGTACGCTGGCAAGGCGCGCCCCGAAGGATCGGGGATCACGGTTCCGGCGCGCGCGCGGTTTCTCGAAAAGCTGCTCTCGGACGCGAATCTCGCGCGCGTCGAGCGCATGCGCCCGCTCGCGGAAGAGCTCGGCATCACGCCCGCCCAGCTCTCGCTCGCCTGGTGTCTGCGGCAGGCCGAGGTCGCGAGCGTGATCGTCGGCGCGACGCGACCCGAGCAGCTCGACGAGAACGCCGAGGCCTCGGGGCTCACGCTTCCCGCGCCGACGCTCCGCAAGCTCGAGCGGATCTTCGCGCGCTGATCAGAAGCTGCCGCGAATCCGCAGCGCTTGGAAGAGATCCTCGCCCGCACCCGAAAGCGTGACGCGGTACGCGCGAGCGGAGCTCACCACCCACCACTGCGCGCTCGCCGACTCCGCGAAGACGCGCGTAGCGCTCCAGGTCCGAGTCGGAGATCCAACGGAAGGCGTAGAGGTTCCAGCGCAGAACCTGCTCCGCTGCGATCGGATACAGAGCCGGCTCTTCGCCCGCGTAGCGCACGCGAAGCTCGCGAAACGGCTCGGCCGTGGATGCGGGAATTCCCTCGACGATCGCGGCGAGGCCCGAGTCCAACATCGCGCGGTTCAACCAGACGGCGGTCTGCGAGGTGAGCAACGCGCGATCGATGCGGCGCAGCAGCTCGACGCGTTCGCTCGGCACGCTGGCGAGGTCGAGGTGCTCGCTCCAGTTCTGGAACTTCGCGAGCCGACGGACGTCGTGTCGGTTCGAATGCGCGCGCAGGATTCGCTGCCCGAGCCAGGACTCGTGGAACGCGAAGACCTCGCGCGCGGCCTCGGCGTCCCAGACGGACGAGATCGCGGTGGACATCCGGTCGAAGAGCCGCTGTGGGCCGTAGGCGCGCCGGATCGCCGCGCGCAGGACGACCTCTTGCGAGGGATCGACGCTCGCGCCGAGCGACTCGATCGCGGCGTGCAGCGCCGTGCCCCAGCTCGCGAGCTCGAACTCGCTTTGCTGCGCGCGAAGCAGCGCCCGAGCGCCGAGACCCGGCTTCGCGACGGCCTCGGGAATGTCCTTGGGAAGCTCGACCGCGGGACCGTACAGCCACGTGCAGCCGGTCAGTCCGAGCGTGAGCACGACGCACGTGCACAGCCGCGCCACCGCACTTCGCCGCGCGAGACGAGTCTCCATCGAGCCTGTATTCGGCGCGTGCGCGCGGCGGCTATACCCCGAACCGAGTCCGGGATGCGATCATGTCCCGAACGCGCGGAGGTGATCGATGGAGCCCCAGGACGTCCGCTACGAGATCGAGGGTCCGATCGCGCTGATCACGCTCGATCGCCCTCGCTATCGCAACGCCCAGAGCTGGCGGATGCTCGATCAGCTCGACTCCGCGCTCGACCGCGCCTGCGACGACAAGTCGGTGAAGGTCGCGATCGTGCGCGGCGCGGGCGAGCACTTCTCCGCCGGACACGACCTCGGGACGCCGGAGCAGATCGCGGATCGGAAACAGCGCGGCATTCCCGACACCGGTCTGCTCGACTACGAGACGTTTCGAAAGTACAACCTCGACTACACGCTGAAGTGGCGAAACTTGCCCAAGCCCACCGTCGCGATGGTGCGCGGGTACTGCATCTACGGCGGCTGGATGATCGCGGCGGCGATGGACGTCGTCTTCGCCTCGCCCGAGACACGCTTTCTCGCCGGACAGGTCGAGTACTTCTCGATTCCCTGGGACGTCGGCGCGCGCAAGGCGAAGGAGCTTCTCTTCGAGTCCCGCTTCATCACGGCGGACGAGGCACGCGAGCTCGGTCTCGTCAATCGCGTGATCGCCGCCGACGCGCTCGAAGCCGAGACGATCGCCTGGGCGAAGCGGGTCGCCGAGAACCCGCACGGCGTCCTGCGCATGGCCAAGCTCGCGATCAACAAGGTTCAGGACCTGCAGGGCTTCAGCACGTCCATGGAGGGGGCCTTCGCCGACTTCCTGGTGCTCGCCCAGATGGGCGGACACCCGCGGAAGCCCGCGAAGGACCGGCGACTCGGTGGTGTCGATCTGGCGTTGCGCGGCGCGCGCGGTGAGCGGGAGCGCTAGCTCGGCTTCTTCCGCACCTCGATCGAGAGCGTCTTCAATCCGCGCAGGATGTAGCTCGGTTCGTACTCGAAGGTCTGCCCGGGCGCGAACGCGATTCGATCGACGCGCTTCACGATCTCTTCGAACGCGATTCGCGTTTCGAGCCGAGCGAGCGGCGCGCCGATGCAGAAGTGCGCCCCGCGTCCGAAGGCGATGTGATCGCGCAGGTTCTCGCGCGTCGGATCGAATCGGTCGGGGTCGGGGAAAACGCGCTCGTCGCGATTCGCCGAGCCGAACATGATCCAGAGCATCGAGCCCTTCGGCACCCGGACGCCGCCGAGCTCCGCATCGCGGAGCGCGACCCGGAACATGCCCTGATTCGGCGTCGAGAGCCGCAGCGACTCTTCGATCATCGCAGGGATCCTCGAAGGGTCGCGCTGAATCCGCCGCCATTCCTCCGGATTCTCGATCAGCAGCCGGATCGTCTCGTTCAGGAGCTTCGTGGTGGTCTCGTTTCCGGCGACCATCAGCTGCTGAATGATCGAGAGCAGCTCGGGAATCGCGAGCAGACGCTCGGCCCCGGTCTCGTCCTCGAACTGCGCCCGCGCGAGGTCGGTCAGGAAGTCGTCGCGCGGGCGTGTGCGCCGGTCCGCGAACTCCGACGCCCAATAGTGTTGCATCTCGACGAGCCCGCGCGCGGCCTCGAGCCGCCGGGCGTCGTCGATCTCGACCCCGAGCGCGGCGACCGAGTCGTCCGACCAGGGCTTGATCCTCGGCTCGACCTCGGGCTTCATGCCGAGCGCGAACGAGATCACGCGAACCGGGAACGACACCGCGAACTCGTCGTGAAACGGCACGATCCCGCGCTCGGGCCAGCGCGAGACCAGATCGGCGCAGAGCTCGCGAATGCGCGGCTCGAGCGCGAGGATGCGCCGGCTCGAGAACGCGCGGCCGACCGTCTTCCGATAGCGCGTCTGAAGCGGCGGGTCGGCGGTCAGCATCGTGTTCACGGGCGGGAAGCCCTTCGAGAGAATTCCGAGCAGCTCCGCTCGGACCCCGCCGGCGGGCAGCGTCGCCGTGTTCGCGAGCTGCGACGAGTAGATCTCGGGGGCGGCCAGCACCTCGTTCACCCGATCCAGCGTCGATACGAAGAACATCCCCGTTCTCGGATGGCGAAAGACGGGAGCTCGGCGGCGAAGCTCGGCGTAGAAGGGGTACGGGTTCTGCTGGACCGATCGCTCCATCGGGTCATAGGTGTCGAGATCGAGATCGCCCACGTCGCACCTCGAGTCGGGCCGCCGTGAGACACTTCTAGCACGAATCGAACGGGGGATCGGCGATGCCGGGATTGGTACTGCGCGACGATGCCGAGGGCGTGGCCGTGCTCACGTTGAACCGGCCCGACGTGCTGAACGCGCTGTCGCCGAAGCTCTTCGAGGAGCTCCGCGCACACGTCGAGCGGCTCGCGAGCGAAGTGGATTCGGTGGGCTGCGTGGTCCTTCGGGGCGCCGGGCGCTCGTTCTCGGCCGGGAACGACCTGAACGCGATCCGCGCCGGAGAGCGCGCACCGTCGGCGCACTTCCAGGCCGAGACGCTCGATGCGCTCGAGCATCTGCCGCAGCCCGTGATCGCGTCGGTGCAGGGTCACTGCTACACGGGCGCACTCGAGCTCGTCCTGGCGTGCGATCTACTGGTCGTCGCCGAATCCGCGAAGCTCGCCGACACCCACGGGAAGTGGGGCATGACGCCGACCTGGGGGATGAGCCAGCGCCTGCCGCGCCGGATCGGGCCGCTGCGCGCGAAGGAGCTGATGTTCAGCGGCCGCGCCGTGTCCGGGCGCGATGCGGTCGCGCTCGGCCTCGCGAACGAATGCGTGCCGGATGCGGAGCTCGAATCGCGCACGCTCGGACTCGCGCGTGAGATCGCCGCCAACTCGTGGTTCACGCTGCGCACCGAGAAGACGCTCCTGCGCGAGGGCGCCGGCCTGCCGCCACGAGAGGCGCTCGCCTACGAACGTGCCCACAGTCCCGGCGCCGGGCCCGACATGAACGAGCGCCTCGCGGCCTTCGGGTCGAAGCAGAAGCCGCGCTAGCAGCCCACGCAGGGAAGCTTCTTGTCGCGCCAGCCGCGCATGTCGCCCTCGAGGTGGACGACGCGAAAGCCCGCGCCCTCGAGCGCGTCGGCCGCCTTCGCGGCGCGGAATCCCCGCTCGCAGTAGACCACGACCTCGCGGTCCCGGGCGTCGCCGAGCTCCGAGATGCGATCTCCGACTTCGTCGTACGGCAGGTTCTTCGCACCGGCGATGTGGCCTGTGTCGAATTCCTTCGGCGAGCGAACGTCGAGCACCAGCGGCGGATCGGCGGCACCGAGTCGCTCGAGCAATTCGATGTCCGAGATCGAGGCCATGTCCCCCATGCAGCCGGATCCGAGCAGGACGATGACCACGAGGGCGAGTACCGTGCGGCCGCCCCGTTCGGGCGCGTACAATCGGCGCATGAGAAGCTGAAATCTCCGTGTCACGGCGCAGATCATCCCCGACCGGGATGCGTTGCGCCAGCCGGGCCCGAACGAAAAACGTGAGGTGAAGACATGGCCGTGAAGAAGTTCCCGATCGAGGCGAGCCACATCTTGATGTTCGCGCGCGCGATCAACGATCCGAATCCGATCTACTCCGACGAGGACCACGCCGGGAAGTCGGAGGTCGGCGCGATCATCGCCCCGCCGACGTTCACGCAGGCATCCGCGCAGTTCGACCCCGACTACTTCCTTCGGCCCAAGTTCGGCCAGCCGTGGTTCGGCTCGGCCAAGGAACCCACCGGGCTGAAGCCGCGGGCATCCACGGGTGGCGGTGCAGCGCCGAGCGGTGCCGCCGCCGGAGGCCTGCACGCCGAGCAGCACTTCGAGTACCACCGGCCGCTCCGGGCCGGCGACGTGCTCACCGCGCGGAGCAAGCCCGGGAAGACCTGGGAGAAAGAGGGCCGAAGGGGCGGGAAGCTGCTCTTCTCCGAGTCGATCACCGAGTACTACGACGCCTCGGGCGAGCTCGTCGTGACCGCGCGCGGTGTCGGCGTGCGGACCGAACGCGTCATCGAGCAGAAGTAGGAGGATCCGAGATGTCACTCCGAGCCAGTCAGCTGAAGGTCGGCGACATCCGCGAAGAGGTCGTGATCGAGAACCTCTCGCGCACACAGCTCGTGATGTACGCGGGCGCCTCGGGCGACTACAACCCGGTGCACACCGACGAGGTCTTCGCGACCAAGGTCGCCGGCTACCCCTCGGTGTTCGCGCACGGGATGCTCAGCATGGGCGCGACCGGGCGCATGCTGACGAACTGGGTCGGCGACGGCCGGCTCACCAAGTACGGCGTGCGCTTCGTCTCTCAGGTCTGGCCCGGCGACTCGCTGACCGCGCGTGCGGTGGTCGAGGCGATTCGCGACGAGAACGGCGCGAAGTTCGCGGACTTCGCGGTCGTGACGGTGAACCAGGACGGGAAGGACGTCGTCTCGGGCTACGCCTGCGCGCGGCTCGATCCGTAGCGCGCGACGAATCCCAGGTAGGCGTGGACGTCGATCAGGTCCGCAGCGCCCGCCGGCTTGAGCCGATCGCAGAGCGCGCGGCCCATGCGCAGGAGCTTGTCGTAGGTCCGCGCGTTGGGCTCGGCCTGATAGGCGAGATCGAAACGCAGGCGCTCCGCCGCCGGTTTGCTCACGTCGGGCTTGAGCAGCAGGAACGCCCCCGGGCTGGCCAGGAACGGGAGCGCGGTGGCGAGCGTCCACTTCGCCGCCGTGGTCTTCGCGCGCAGGGACAAAGCCTCGACCGCCTCGAAATACGCGACGAGCGCTTCGCCGGTCTCGCTCCCGGCGGAGAGCAGGCGGAACAACGCGGCGAACAACCCCTTGGCTCCCGCTTCGTCCGCGAGCCCATCGCGAAGCGCGGCGAACTCGGTGCGGTTCAGGATTCCCGCCTGCTTCGCAACCGCCAGAGAGCGCGTCGAGAGCTCCTGCACGTCCCCGTCGGCGAGCAGCTGCTCGCCCTGTCCGTTGCCCAGCGTCTCGGTCCACAGTTCGTGCGCGCTGGCTCGTGGAGCGCGCTCTCGGCCGACGTAGGACGGGTCCGAGAATCCCTGCGGGAACAGACGCACGAGTTCGCCCACACCTTCGTCGAACGCGACGCGCGGCTGGGTGACCTGGAACTTTCCGTTCTTGAACGCAGGCAAGTTGTCGAGCCACGGATCGCTCTGCACCGCGGAGGCCTCGAGCGAGCGAAGCACCATCGTCTTCAGGCCGTCTCCCGACGAATCGGTACCCGCATCGCGGAAACACACGACCGCCTTCGAGCCCTCGATCTGCATCACGCGTCCCGGCCCCCATTCGCGCATCCGCGGGTTCACGACGTAGGTATCGGCCTCGATCACGGCGGCAGGGGCAGGGTCGCTCAAGAGATCTCCTCCGGTGGTGCGCGTGGCGCAGTCGCCGACACGGTCGAGCGTCGATCCGCCCGTACGTCCTCAAGCTAGCGTTTTATGGCAGCTTTCGCGCCGAAATGTTCCGCGCGGGCGGCGCGCGAAGCGTGGCATGATCGGGCGACGCGCAAGTGAAGCCCGTAGGGGTGCGAACAGGATGGAGGGACGGGGAGACATGGCGCTGCGATTGGATGGCAAGGTCGCACTGGTGACCGGCGGCTCGCGCGGGATCGGCAAGGGAATCGCGAAGGCGTTCGCGCAGGCGGGCGCGCAGGTGATGATCACCTCGCGCAAGGCGGAGAGCTGCGAACAGGCCGCGAAGGAGATCGGCGCGACCGCGCTCTTCGAGACGAGCAACATCGGCCGGTACGAAGACGCCGAACGCGTGATCGCCGCGACGCTCGACCGGCTCGGCCGGCTCGACATCCTGGTCAACAACGCCGCGACCAATCCCTACGCCGGACCGACGATCGACGTCGATCTGCCGCGCTGGGAGAAGACGCTGCAGGTCAACCTGACCGCCCCGCTCTTCTGGACCCAGCTCGCGTGGCAGCGGTTCATGCGCGAGAACGGCGGTGCGGTCATCAACATCTCGAGCGTCGGCGGCTTCTCGACCAACCCGATCCTCGGCGTCTACGACGTGACCAAGGCCGCGCTGATCCATCTGACGAGGCAGCTCGCCGCCGAGTTGGGCCCGCGCGTGCGCGTGAACGCGATCGCGCCGGGCCTGATCCGCACCGACTTCGCGCGCGCTCTCTGGGAGGACGGCCGCGGTGACCAGGTCGCCAAGGCCTACCCGCTGAAGCGTCTCGGCGAGCCCGAAGACGTCGCCGCCGCCGCGCTCTACCTCGCCTGCGACGATGCGAGCGGCTGGGTCACCGGCCATACGATCGTACTCGACGGCGGCGGCCTGATCGGCTTCAACCGCGTAGGCTGAAACACACGAGAAGGAGCTCCGACGTGAAGGCCCTGAAGATCCTCGTCATCGCATGCGCCGTGTACGCAGGCATCGTCGCCGCTTTCGAATCCATGCTCGGCTACTTCCAGCCGCAAGCCGGAACGACGCTCGTCATCACGACCATCGACGAAAGCGGTGCAGCACACCCGCGGGTGGTGTCACGGCTGGACAGCAACTCCGCGCTCTACGTCGCGGCGAACCATTGGCCCCGCGCCTGGTATCGCCAGGCGCTCGAGAACCCGAACGTTCGAGTCACGGCGGATGGGAAGGAGACGTCCTACATCGCGGTTCCGGTGACCGGCGCGGAGCACGACCGCGTGAACGACGAGCACCGCCACGGAATCCTGTTCCGAATCCTGACGGGATTCCCGCCGCGGTACTTCCTTCGCCTCGATCCGGCGCCGCCCGGATAGCGGCGCGCCGCGCGCGCCGAACGCGTCGCCTTTCGGTGTAGGGATCACAGCGGGGGCGCAGCTGCGCTCCTCCCATGGCATTTTCGGACAAAACGCTTGATCCCGACCCCGCGAAGGCGCGACGATGGTACGCTAGGTGACGTCGTCTCCGGGCCCTGGAGAGACTCTCGAAACCTCTGGAGGGTCTTCGATGCCTGCGGCTGCTGCACTGCTCATCGTCGTATCGATGCTCGTCGCGGCTCCGGCTTCGGCCGGGAGCCTGTTCGGCAATCCCGAGATCGAGGTGGGCGGGAGCGTCTACGGACTCGATACCGCCGATCTCAACGGCGACGGTGTCGAGGACTTCGTCGTCGGACTTCGAGCGACCACCCCTGGGGTCGGCAGTGGCGGAACCAATCACGAGATCCTCGTCGTCCTGAGCGACGGCGATGGCCATGCGGCATCTCGCACCTTCTATACGAGCGGTGAGCAACCTCGCCACGTGACGATCGGCAACGTCGATGGAGACGGAGATCTCGATCTCATCGTCTCGAACTTCACCGATGGAACCGTCACGCTGCTGACCAACAACGGCGGCGGGACCTTCGTTGACGCGCTCTCGGGCGCGACGGTGCTCGCCGCGGGCAGCGGGCCGTTGCAGAGTCTCTTCGTGAACGTCGTCGGCGACGCGCTGCCCGACATCGTGGTCTCGACGTCCGGAACGACGTCGGTGTTCCGGAACCTGGGAGGAGGCGCGTTCGCACCCGCGGCCGTCATCGGGGACGGGGGCTTTCTCGGCGAGATCCAGGCCGCGGATCTCGAGCCCGACGGCGATGTGGACGTCGTTTCGATCGGCGGCTTCCTGCTGCGCAACAACGGCGACGGCACGTTCACGCGCGTCGACGTGGCTCCGGACATGTGGCGTTCGATCGCGCTCGGGGATGTCGATTCGGACGGGGATCCCGATCTCGTCGCGGGCACGAGCACGAATCAGGTCGCGGTGTACCCGAATGCAGCTGGCTCGTTCGGAACGCCGACCCTCTACAGCGGCCCGGGCGGAGGCCTTCGGGCGTCCGCGCTCGCGCTCGGCGATCTCGAAGCGGATGGCGACCTCGACATCGCGGCCGCGAATCGGAGCGAGGGCGACGAGACGATCTTCCTCTTGCGCAACGACGGGAGCGGGAGCTTCGGCCCTGCCGAGGAGCATCGCGTCGACAACCAGCCGGATGCCATGCACTGGGGCCACTACGATACGGACCCGCACCTCGATCTCGCGGTCGCGTGCGGCGTCGTCGGCGGCAGCGGCACGCTGATCGTGCTGCTCGGCGACGGCGCGGGCGATCTTGGCGACCCGCGAACGCAGGCGCTCGGAGGGCTCGCCTACGGGCTCGACGTCGGCGACGTCGATGGCGACGGCGACCCGGACGTGGTGGCCGCAATGCGCGACGTCAGCGGGGTGGCGGTGCTCGTGAATGACGGCGCGGGCGGACTGCCCGTTGCGGGCTATTTCGACGTGTCGGTCGCGTTCGTCGGGGGGCTCACCGACGAGCTCGAACTCGTCGACTTCGACGACGACGACGATCTCGATCTCGCGATCTCGGCGCACCGCGGTTACGGAGCCGTCGTCGCCCTGAACAACGGCGCGGGGAACTTCACGCCCGCCCAGGAGCTCGAGGGCCTCGCGATCGGGATTCCGAACCTCGAGCCCCGCGACGTCGACGGCGACGGCGATCCCGATTTCGTGGCAGCCGCCCGCACCATCTCGGGAGTCAGCGAGATCTCGATCTACCTGAACGACGGTGCGGGTCACTTCCCGAGCCTTCCCATGGTGGTGGACACGACATCCGGCTTCGCGGAAGACCTCGCGCTCGAGGACATCGACGGCGACGGTGATCCGGATGCCGTCACTCCCTACTACAACGGCGAGATCCGGATCCGACGGAACAACGGCAGCGGAGTCTTCGGGCCCCCTACGGTACTCACGACGCCCGCGGGCCTGAGACCGGACGACGTGACGCTCGCCGACCTCGACGGGGACATGCGGCCCGAACTCATCGTCGGTGCGTCGTCGGTTTCAGGTAGCAGCGGGCCCATCCCCTTCGCCGATCGCGTGCTCATCTTTCCCAACGACGGCGCGGGGAATTTCGGAACCGCCCAGTCCATCGCAACGGGCGTCGGGCCCGAGCACTTCGCCGTGGCCGACTTCGATCTCGACGGCGATCCCGACGTTGCGGTCGCGAACACCGGCTATCTCGACGCGCAGCGCGGACGCTCCGGAAACATCACGCTGCTGCTGAACGACGGCGCGGGAACGATCACACGCGCCGGAAGCTTCGAGCTCGGAACCTTTCCAGGCGACAACGATTACGGCGAGCGCCTCCAACCGATCGACTTCGATCGCGACGGAGACGTCGACCTCGTCTATGCCGATCCGGAAAGCAGCGACCTGCTGATCTTCGTGAATCGGCTCGTGGGGACCGAGCGTGTCGCCGCATCCGGCGTGCTCCCCGGCAGCTACGCAACCAGCGACGGTGAGGCCGACGGCGCGAGCCCACTCGATCCCGTCGAGACGATTATCGTCACGCCGGTCGGAGGCGACGTCGAGATCCTCGAGGGCGCGATCTCATCGGCACCGCCCGCGGGCTGGATGTATTTCGGCCAGGAAATCGCCATCACCGCGGACTCCTCGACCGCGCTCACTCCACTGCTCATCGGCTTCCGGGTCGACGCCTCGCTCATTCCAGCGGGACACTCTCCGGTGTCGCTGCGCATGTTCCGCGCCGGCACGATCGTGCCGCGCTGCTCGGCGGCCGGCAGCGAAGCCGCGCCCGATCCGTGCTTGCAAGCCTTCACGGTGGAGGTCGATGGCGACGTCACGCTCGAGGTGCGCAGCTCGGCCGCGAGCGCGTGGAACTTCGGCGTCCAGCTCCCGATGGATCTCGGCATCGATTTCAGTCTGCTGAGCCCGCTCGGGACCGAGCTGATCTCCTTCACCCTCGATCCCTGGCATGTCGATCTCATCCTCGAGGGCCTCGGTGATTTCAACAACAACAACCGCGAGCAGCTACCCGGCATTCCACCGAGCTTCCAGGCGGTCGGGCAGAGCGCGAACTGGGGTGAGATCCGGCTGCGGCTGCGAGATCCCCAGGCCGCTCCCTTCCAGCTGAGCACGATGGATGTCGAGGAGAGCGCGAACGCCATTCCGGGTCAGCTCGAGCTGCCGCCCTACACCGGGCAGGGTAGCGGCGTCGCGACGCTCACCGCGTACATCGAGCTCGAGATCCCGCAGCAGCAGATCCTCCTCCACAGCACCAGCGCGTTCTCGTTCGCCGGTGCCATTACGCGCTGGCCGCCTGCACCCGGAGAGAAGCTCGAGTCGAGCCTGCAACTCGATCTCTTCGACGAGCAGAATCAGCAGACGGGCTTCGTCGCCTTCCTCGCTACGGCGACGCCGTCCACGCCGCCCGCGCCGCCTTCGGGGACGGTCCCGCCACCTCCCCCACCCTCAATCCCTGTCCCGGCGCTCGGCCCGTGGGCGCTACTCGCGTGCGGATGGCTTCTGCTCGCCTCGGGCATGTGGCTGGCCGCGCGACGGCGACGGATTGCGATCCGGTAGCCTCCCCCCATGCCGCGTCTGGTCTAGAATCGGTCTCCACCGGCGATCGCGTCGCGGAATCACCCAAACACCGTGAGGCAGAAACCATGAGCAAGCTCACCGACGACCCACGCATCGACCCGCGCATCAAGGCCACGATGGGCATGATGCCGATGGAGCGCCAGACCGACGCGAGGAGCCGCGAAGAGATGGTCGCCGAGGCCAACAGCCCCGAAGCCGTCTCCCGCATGGAGACGCTCAAGGCCGCCTTCTCCATGCTCGACAGTGAGCAGATCGCGCCGTCCACGGGACTGTCGATCGCGACGCACGAGTTCAAGTCGTCGCCCGACGGCAACACCATCAAGGTTCAGTTCATCCGCCCGGAGTCCGCGTCGCCCCTGCCCTGCGTGTACTACATCCACGGCGGCGGAATGCAGGTGATGTCGTGCTTCGACGGCATGTACAGGTCCTGGGGCCGAATCATCGCCGCGCAGGGCGTCGCGGTGGCGATGGTCGACTTCCGCAACTGCCTGACGCCGTCGTCCGCGCCGGAGATCGCACCCTTTCCGGCCGGGCTCAACGACTGCGTGTCCGGCGTGAAGTGGTTGCACGCCAACGCCGCGAAGCTCGGCGTCGATCCCGCGCACATCATCGTCGCGGGCGAGAGCGGCGGCGGGAACCTCACCCTGGCCACGGGCCTGAAGCTGAAGCAGGACGGGGACCTGGGTTTGATCCGCGGCTTGTACGCGCTCTGCCCGTACATCGCCGGAAGCTGGCCGCGCGAAGACCTGCCGTCCTCGATCGAGAACAACGGCATCCTGCTCGACCTGCACAACAACCGCGGCGCGATGGCCTACGGCATCGCCGAGCTCGAGCGCAAGAACCACCTGGCCTGGCCCGGCTTCGCGTCCGAGCAGGACGTGAAGGGCCTCGTGCCGACGGTGATCAGCGTGAACGAGTGCGATCCGCTGCGCGACGAAGGCATCGCCTTCTACCACCTGCTGCTCCGCGCCAACGTTCCCGCGCGCTGCCGGCAGGTGATGGGCACGATCCACGGCACGGAGATCTTCGCCATCGCGTGTCCCGACATCAGTCGAGAAACGGCCGGCAGCATCGCGCAGTTCTGCCGCACGGCCTGACACGCTCACGCTGAAGAGGAGCACCCGGAGCCGGGAGCCGCCGAGGCGCCCTGGACAAAGCCAACGACCCGCGCGGTCGAGGCCATGTCCAGGGCCATTCGTCAGCTCGCCATGCGGTGCAGCGCGCAGATCTTGTTGCCCGCCGGATCGCGGAGATAGGCGAGGTACATCGAGCCCATGCCGCCAGCGCGCACGCCCGGCGGGTCTTCACAGCTGACGCCGCCGTTCGCCACTCCGGCGGCATGCCATGCCTTCACCTTCTCCTGCGAATCGGCCGCGAAGCCGATCGTGGCGCCGTTCGCCGCGCTGGCCGGAGCACCGTTGATCGGCTTCGTGATCGCGAAGACGCCGGTCGGGGTCATGTAGAAGACCCGGCCCTTGTCGTCCTGGTTTCCGGGCTTGATCCCGAGCGCGCCCAGAGCCGCGTCGTAGAACTTCTTCGAGGCTGCGACATCGTTCGCACCCACCATGATGTGGCTGAACATTTCAGGTTTCTCCTACGGAAAGTTGATCGGAACTCAACGACGCAGCGGATACTACCACCCGAGCGCAACGTCGCGGCCCTCGTCGTCCTCATCGAGCCTCTCGCGATCGCGAGCGACGTGCGCGGTGGTTGCCGAACCGCGATGCCGCGTGGCCTCGCTCGGGCCGCGACGGACGGCTACGCTGGGCGCCCGTGGCTCGGTCCCCCACCTTCGATCTCGCGACGGAGCTCGCGAAGCCGGGCTTCACGCCGGGAGAGCGCGACGCGTCGGGCCTCGTCGAGCTCATCGTCGCGGGCGGGGAGCCCGCGGCGAAGCGATCCGCTCGGGCACTCACGGAAATGCGCGACTGCGGACGCGCTGCGATCGGAGCGCGGCTCGAATCCGCCGACGAAGCCGCGAGGGCACGCCTGGTCGCGGCACTCGGGCTGCTCGCGCGCCGTGGCGACGCGGAAGCGGCGAAGGCCGTGATCGCGCAGATGCAGGACACCGCGACGCGTGTACGGAGGGCCGCCGCCATCGCGCTCGGCAAGCTCGGCGGCGATACGGCGCGGGCTGCGTTGATCGCGCGGTGGGACGCCGGCGACGTCGCACCCGACGAGCGGCGGGCGCTGACGGAGGCGCTCGGCAAAACGGGCGGCGACGTCGCCATCGCGCGGTTGACGGCTCTCGACCCAGGGGTCGACGTCGAGCTGCGTCGCATTCGCGATCGAGCGCTCTTGATGGCCGACCGGTCTGCGAAGCGCGAGGCAAGTTCGACGATCGCGACCGACATCGCGCCACCGTCGCCGCTCGTCGTTCGGCTCGCGTGCCGGCCGGGGCTGGCGCCGCTTCTCGCCGAGGAGTTGACTTCGATCGGCATGACGCCGCGCTCGATCGACGTGGGTCACGTCGAGCTCGTACTCGCGGCGCCGTGGTCGACGCTCTTCGCCTCGCGCATGTGGGCGAGCGCAGCGATCCAGATTCCGATGTCGTTGCCGAAGCGCCCGGATGCCGGCGCGCTCTCGGCGGCGATCACGCGCGCGCTCACGGCCGATTCCACGCGCGCGCTCCTCGCATCGTGGACGCGTGGACCCATCCGCTGGCGCATCGGATTCACGCGCGGTCACAAGCGGGCGATCGTGTGGCGGGTCGCGCGTGACGTCACCGCCGCGGCACCCGAGCTGATCAACGATCCCACCGCGACGACTTGGGACGTGCGCGTCGATGAAGAGGCGCCGACGCTGGAACTCGTCCCACGGCAGATCGAGGATCCGCGTTTCGGTTGGCGCGTCGCCGACGTGCCCGCCGCCTCGCACCCGACGGTCGCGGCGGCGCTCGCGTGGGTCGCCGGCGTCCGGCCCGAGGACCGCGTCTGGGATCCGTTCTGTGGCTCGGGCGCGGAGCTCGTCGAGCGGGCGCGTCGGGGCGCGTATCGCTCGCTGCTCGGCACGGATCTCGACGCCGACGCGCTCGCCGCCGCACGCGAGAACCTCGACGCATCGGGCCTCCGAGCGGAACTCTCGCTCGCCGACGCGCGCACGCACGAGGTCGGCACGGTGGACCTCGTCATCACGAACCCGCCGCTCGGCAGCCGCGTTCGGCTCGACGCCGCGGCGTTGCTGATCGACTCGCTGCCGAACCTGGTTCGTCAGCTCGCGCCGGCTGGGCGCCTCGTCTGGATCACGCCCGCACCGCGCAGGACGACCCCGATCGCCCAGTCACTGAAGCTGCGCCGCGCCCGATCGCTCAACGTCGACCTCGGGGGTGTACGAGGTCAGCTGGAGCGCTGGGACGCAGAATAGACATTGCCCTCGCCGGCTCCGCACGAGAGACTGCGGCCACTCTCTCGAGGTGGGAACGTGCGCGTTGGGTTCATCAGTTCGGAGAAGGTGGACGACGCCTCCGCATTCAGCGGCATGCCGGCAGCCGCTTGGGCGGCACTCGATCGGCAGGGCTTCGACTTGGTGCATCTCGATTCAGGTTCGCTCGGAGGGGAACTCAATAGATTTCGCGACCGGCTCTACCCTCTGGCACGGAGGCTGATTCCCGCCGCGAAGCGCTGGCGCGCGCGACGGCGCGTCGAGGCGGTGCTCGACCACATCCCGAGACCGTTCGAGTACCAGCGGCTGATTGCGAGTGCCGTCGCGCGCAGCCAGCGCATTCAGATGCTTGCAGAGCGCGCCGACGTGGACGTGTTGTTTGGACTCTGCGTGAGCGTCGAGCTCTGCGCGCTCGATACCGCTCTGCCGATCGTCTACGCGACCGACGCCACGCCGCGCCTGATCCGTGCCACCTATCCGGAGCACGCGCACCACACCCGCGCGTTCTGGCGAGCGTGCGAGGAGATCGAGAGCCGGAGCTTGCGGCGGATCAGCTTCGGGATCTTTCCGTCGGAGCGGACGCGTCGCTCGGCCGTCGATGATTACGGTCTCTCGCTCGAGCGCAGTTGTCTTCTGCCGCTCGGCGCGCACGTGGTGCCGGCGGAATCCGATGCGCCACTGCGCCCGGATCCACCCGGGCCCGACGCCATCGAGCTCGTCTGCGTGATGGCCGATCCCGTGCGCAAACGCCTCGACTTCTGCATCGACGTTGCCGAGGAGCTCGTGCGGCGTGGGATCTCGGTCCGGCTCAATCAGGTCGGGCCCCCCACGTCGCGCGCCCTTCGCTCGAGCGTGGTGCACTGCGCCGGCGCGCTGCGCCTGTCGGATCCCGCCGACCGACGGACGCACGTGGAACTGCTCCGGCGCAGCCACCTGCTGCTGCTGCCATCGCTGGGCGAGATGTTCGGTATCGCGCCCTGCGAGGCGGCGCACTTCGGGCGGCCGAGCCTGGTGAGCGACGCGGGTGGCCTGCCGAACGCGGTGCTGCACGAGAGGACGGGACTCGTGCTTCCGGTCGATGTCCCGCCCGCGCGATACGCCGACGAGATCGCGAAGCTGTGTCACGACCCGGAGCGCTACCGCCGGCTTTCCGAGTCGGCGCTCCATCGCGCGCGCACCGAGCTCAACTGGGATGCCTGGGGAAGTGCGATCGCATCCATCCTCGAGTCCACCGTCCGACGCGAGTCCGCCCATGACTGAGGACGTCACGATCGTCGTCGTACCGCGCGATCACTTCTCGCACGCGCGCGCTTCACTCGAGAGTCTCTTCGTGCACACCCCCCTTCCCTACCAGATGATCTACGTGGACCACAGCGCACCACCCGAGGTCAGCGCGTGGATCGAGCGCACCTGCCACGAGCGCGGGATCCGGCACATGGCCGTCGATCATCCGCTCACGCCCAACGAGGCCAGGAATCTCGCGCTCCGCCAGGTCACGACTCGGTACACGGTCTTCGTCGACAACGATGCGCTCGTGACGCAGGGGTGGCTCGAGCCGCTGGTCGAGGTCGCGGAGCGAGAGGGCGCGTGGCTGGTCGGGCCGCTCTATCTCATCGACGAGCTCGAGCGGGGTCACGTGCACATGTCGGGCGGCTGGCTCGGCGTCCGCGACGAGAACGGTCAGCGTCGCTTCCACGAAGCGCATCGCGATCCCGATGCACGGCTCGCGGACGTGCGCGGTCGCCTCGAAGCGGGCCCCACGGAGCTGGTCGAGTTCCACTGCATGCTGGTCCGAACGGCGCTGTTCGCGCGCATCGGTGAGCTCGACGAGCAGCTCTTGACCCACGCCGAGCACGTGGATCTGTGTCTGCGTGTGCAGCAGGCCGGTCTTCCGATCTGGTTCGAGCCGCGCAGCACGGTGACCTATCTGCCGCCCAAGTCACTCCGGCCCGACGAGCTCGGCTTCTATCTACTCCGCTGGAACGAGGCGTGGAATCAAGCGTCGATCGATCGCTTCTGCGACAAGTGGCAGCTCGACGCCGGTGATCCGTACCGTGAGCACCAGCGCGAGTTCCTGCGTCTGATGCGACGGCGCGCGCTCGGCCGGATCGCTTGGCCCGTCGGTCGGGTGCTGGAGCTGCTCCTCTATCGCAAGGTCATCGGTCCACTCGTCGAGCCACTGGTCCAGCGACTGGAGAACTCTGCGATCCGACCTCTCGCGATCGCGCGCGACGCCTCGGCCTGAAGGGCTGAGCCGAACCTGCGATCGGCATTGTGCCTCCTGCCTCCGACAGGCCCGTCACTGCACCGCCGTCCCTGGCGGGGGATCTAGCGATGCGGGTCAGGCGCCGCTCTTCGAATCGCGCCCTCGGCCGGCCGCCAGCCGGCGTACTTCGGATGATCCGCGCCGATCGGCAGCTCGACCGGCCGGCCCGTCTCGGCCGAATGGTAGATTGCCGTCACGAGTTCGAGCGAGGCGCGCGCGTCGGCGATCGTCACCGGGAGCGCCGCGCCGGTCGTGATCGCGGCGTGGAAGGCGGCGATCTGTCCGGGGAAGCCTTCGGCGCCGGGATCGAAGCCGGCGAGGCAGTCGTCGATGCGCCGCTGCGCCTCGGCCGAGGCCGGCGTGATCGTCCACGGCTCCGCGCCCGGCGTGTAGGGCGCGAGGCTGCTCTCGGCGACGAGGTGTTCGAAGCACAGCCGCAGTCGCGAGATCTCGCGCGCCGAGCCGAGCGTCGCCGCGAGCGACGCGAGCGCGCCGCTTTCGAGCTCGAGCGCGACGACCGCGCAGTCCTCGCTCTCGATCGGGTTGACGCGCGTCGCGAGCCGGGCGAAGACCGAGCGCGCCGGCCCGCAAATCCAGTGCAGAAGATCGTGGGCGTGGATCGCGTGCGAGACGCAGACGCCGCCGAGCTCGCTCTCGAAGCGGCCGCGCCACGGCACGGCGTAGTAGTCGGCACCGCGCTTCCACGCCGTCTCGACGGTCGCGAGATGGCAGCGCCCCGCGACGCCCTCGGCGACGAGCTTGCGCAGCCGCGCGACGCCGCGCCCGAAGCGGTACTGGAAGATCGGCATCAGCCGGCCCTTCGAGCCGGCTTCGCAGCGCGAGAGCTCGTCGGCGTCCGCGAGCGAGCCGACGAGCGGCTTCTCGCAGATCACGTGACGACCCGCCTCGAGCGCCGCACGCGCCATCTCGACGTGCAAGACCGGCGGCGTGCAGACGTCGATCACGTCGATGCCGTCGTGCGCGACGAGCTCGTCGAAGCGCTCGGTCGCGAACGGGATGCCGAAGAGCATCTTCGCGAGGCCGAGCCTGCCGGCATCGGCGTCGCAGACCGCGACGATCTCGAAGCGGTCGCCGAGGTCGCGGTAGGCCGTGAGGTGCTGGAAGCCGATTCCGAGACCGACCACGCCGACGCGGAGCCGATCGCTCACGAGGCAGCTCCCCGGTCCCCGGCCAGATGGCCGAGTCGCACCGCGCGCGCCTGCGCCTGCAACACCAGCTCGCAGGCGCGGAAGCAGTGCGCCTGGGTCATCGCGGTCTCGGTGCGGTCGTGCACGTCGGCAGCGAAGGCCGGACCGAAGGGCAGCGCATCGTGGCGGCAGTCGAAGCGGCGCAGCTCGCCGCGCTCGACGAGGAAGAGGTGATCCGGTCCCGGAGCGCCGCCTGGGTCGCAATACTTGCGCACCTCGAGATAGCCCTCGGTGCCGAGCACGAAGAGGCGGCCGTCGCCCCAGGTCGGAAGCGCGTCGGGCGTGTACCAGTCGACGCGCACCGAGCCCGTCGCCGCCTTGCCGCGCAGGTAGAGCTCGCCGAAGTCCTCGAAGCCCGGATGCTCGGGATGCGCCCAGTTCGCGACCGTCGACGCCACGACCTCGGCGTCGTACGCGCCGGTGAAGTGCAGGAACTGGTCGAGCTGGTGCGAGGCGATGTCGCAGAGCACGCCGCCGTAGCGCTCGCGCTCGAAGAACCAGTTCGGCCGCTGCCCGAGGTTCGCTCGGTGAGGGCCGAGGCCGATCGTCTGCACCACGCGCCCGATCGCGCCCTCGGCGACGAGCTTCGACGCGCGCGTGGTCGCGCGGCTCTCGAAGCGCTCGGCAAAGAACACCGAGTAGATGCGGCCGGTCTCGCGCTGCACGCGCCGCACCTCGTCGAGCTGCGCGAGCGTCGTCATGCCGGGCTTGTCGACGAGGAAGTCCTTGCCGTGCTGCAGCACTCGCACACCGAGCGGTGCCCGCTCGCTCGGGATCGAGGCGGAGGTGACCACCTGGATCGATCCGTCCTCGAGGATCTCGCGCTCGTCGTGCGCGCGCTTCGCCTGCGGATACAGGCGCGCGAAGCCCTCGGCCTGCGCCGGCTCGGCGACGCGGAAGGCGACGAGCTCGCCGCCGGCGGCGAGCAACGTCGAGACCTGACCGAAGATGTGCGGATGGTCGACGCCGATCACGGCAAAGCGCAGCGGGGGTCGGTCGGGCATCGGGGAATCGCTCCTCAGCGCGCGGCCTGCGGTACGCAAGCCGGCTCGATCGTCTCACGCAGGCTGGAGTGGCACCAAGCGGCAGGCAGGACGGCCCCCCGGCGGCACAGCAAAGGCCCACATCGGAGCGGCGACTCTCTTCGTTCCCGTCGAAGGTCAGCGGTTCCGGGTGCAGTGGAGCTGGGCCGCTCCGGACCTGCGGGTCCGGCTCGGCCAGGGTTGGGTCGTCGGTGAGCGTTCTGGAAGCCGCGGACGGAAGGTGCCACGAACTCTTGTGGACTTCCGACGTACCCCACCCACAGAATTCGTCGCCGCATCGGTTCCGGCCAGAACTTCGCAGACCCAGACACGGGAGTGACTCCAGATGCTCACGGCAGTCCGCTTCGATCCCCGGAAGGCGCGGGGACCTGCTTTCCTCCGTACGGCACTGGGTTGCTTGGGGGCGCTCCTCCTACCCGGCCTAAGCTTCGCCGCCCCGATCACCGTCCCCACCTCGCTCTTGCCGGGTCAGCAGTACCGGCTGGCGTTCGTGACGGCGGGCACCCACGATGCGACCTCCTTGAGCATCGCCGACTACGATGCCTTCGTTACGGCGGAGGCGAACATGGAAGCGGCGCTGAGTTCGATCTCGTGGCAGGTGATCGGATCGACGGCCAGTGTCTCAGCGCGCGACCACACCGGCACGGGACTCGGCGACCGTCCGGGTGTGCCAATCTTCCTCCTCGACGGTGTCAAGCTCGTCGACAATTACGCGGACCTATGGGACGGATCCGTAGATGTCCCATTCTGGATCGACCAGCACGGCCAATATGAGGCAATCATCCATGTATGGACGGGCACCGGTCCGGGCGGCTTGGCGGATCCATACCCGCTCGGATCCCTCGAGGTCGCATATGGACTTACCTATTATTGGGCCGATCGGCAGAACCCCTACTGGATCCACTGGGACCAACGGTGGTCGAGTGCGTTTTTGCCGCTCTACGCCCTGTCCGAAGTTTTGACAGTTCCCGTCCCGGAACCCCGCCTCACGGTGCTTTTCACGCTCGTCTTCGCTGGGGTCTTGTCTGCTCGACGGGTCCGACTAGCTTAGCAACGGCTGCGTCCACGCCTGCGCAACAGAGTCCTGCATTCGTCCATCGCAGTCAGCGCCGAACGAAGTGCCCAAGCGCAGCGCGAGAAGACCTCCCGCATCGCTCTTTCTCTTCAAGTCGGGCCACACGTTCGAGGAACCGTTCCAGCGTCGCTCGGGCGACCGTGAGCCGACCCAGCACGAGGCGGTAGCCAAGGAAGTCGAAGCCGCGCTTGGCGGAACGCGATCTCGTTGGAGCGGGAAACGGGACTCGAACCCGCGACCCCAAGCTTGGGAAGCTTGTGCTCTACCAGCTGAGCTATTCCCGCGTGGTCGCGAGCATAGCGGCTCGCCTGCGGGAGCGGAAGCGGGGCGAGCGCGGCGGGATCAGTCGCTGACCTGGATCTCTTCGAAGAGCAGGTCGAGCTCGTCGTCGTCGCTCGCGGGGGCGACTTCGGCCTCGGCTTCGACCTCGAGCGCGACGCTGCGCAGGTCGAAGCTCGCTTCGTTTCGCTCGCTCTCGCGCTGAGACTCGGACTCGGGCTCGCGCTCGACGGGAGGATCTTCCTCTCGAAGCATGGCGCCGAGGCTCCAGTCCGAGTCCTCGGGCCCGAACTCGGGCGTGTGCGCGGCCTCGGGCGGGGGCTCGATCGCGAGGTCGATCGCGTCCTCGGCGGCGGGCTCGGGCGCGGCGGCCTGCGCCTCGAGCTCCTCGATCTCGACCGCTTCGATCTCGACGTCCTCGATCTCGACTTCTTCGATCTCGAGCGCCGTCACGTCGAGATCGGGCGACGAGACCTCCTCGACGAGATCCGCAGGTTCGAAGTTCGCCGAGATCTCCTCGCTCGAGGCGGGCTCGGGCGCGGCCGGCGGCGGTTCGGCGCGCGCGATCGGCATCGAGGCGACCGGCTCGAGCCAGTCGGCGGGCGAGTGCTCCGCTTCGAGGGACGTCGAGGGCTCCGACGGGTTCGGGTCTCGACCTCGACCGACATCGGCACGAGCCCGAGCGCTTCGGCCGCCGCCACCACGATCGAGCTGTCCACCCGTCGGGCCTCGCAGAGGAACGCCTCGAAGAGCGCGTTGTCGGCGATCGTGTTGAGCACCCTCGGCACGCCGCCCGAGCAGCGGAACAACGCCTCGAGCGCATCCGGCGTGAAGACGGGCTCCGTCGCACCCGCGAGCCGCAGCCGGTGAGACACGTAGGCCTGCGATTCGAGCCAGTCCATCGCGGTGAGCTCGACGCGGATCTCGACGCGCTGCGCGAGCGGTGCGTCGAGCTTCAGGATCTCGCCGAGCTCGGGCAGGCCGAAGAGCACCAGACTGACGAGCTTGCGGCCTTCGTGCAGAAGGTTCAGGAGCCCGCGGAACTCCTCCATCGCGTCGCGGTTGCGGAAGAGCTGCGCCTCGTCGATCAACAACACCGAACTGCGTTTGGACGCGGCGATCGAGACGAGCTGCGCGTGGATCTGATCGACGAGCGCCTGCACCTGCGACGCCGGCGCGTGCACGCCGAACGCGCGCGCGACGTTGGGCAGGAACCAGCCCGAAGAGCAAGCCTCGTGAGGAATCGACAGGTAGTGCGCGGAGAACTCGCGCGGGTCGAGCGCGCGCAGCAGCGAGTGCGCAAGCGTCGTCTTGCCCAGACCCGGTCCACCGACGAGAACGGACAGCGCCCGCCGCTGTTGAACGCCGCGCATCAGGCGCAGCCGGGCGCGTTTCTGCGGCGCGCTCTCGAAGTAGAAGCGCTCGTCGCACTCGTTCTGGAACGGGTCCGTGGGAAGCCGGAAGAACTTCAGATGCTCCATGCGTTTCCTCGTCCGCGCGGGCTGCGCGCGATCAACCGAACCTCGAAAGCCGCTCCACCACGTCGCGGAAGCTCGGGTCGGCCGCGGCCACCTTCTCGAAGGCCTCGCGCGCTTCGGCCTCGCGTCCGGCGGCGAGAAGCGCCTCTCCGAGGTCGTAGCGGAGCGAGACCACCGCGTCGTCCGAGTCCCCGGCGCGCGCGAGCGCGTCCTCGAGGTGCGCGGCCGCCGCCGTCGGATCTCCGAGCGCGAGCCTGCAGTACGCGAGCAGCGACAACGCCTCGGTCATGCGCGCACCCGTCCGCAGCACGGCTTCGAGCTCGCGCACGGCGTCCTCGTGCAGACCCATTTCCTTGTAGGCGATCGCGAGGTCGTAGTGCGTGTCGGAATCGCCCTCCTCGACCTGCTCCTCGATGCCCTTCTTGAACGCCGAGAAGACCTCCGCGAAGCCGCGCCCCACCGCGCCCAGACCGCTCAGCGTCCCGATCGTCTGGCCGGTGGTGGAGTCGTCCTCGGCAAGCTCCGCCGCGAGGTCGAATTCGCCCTCCTCGTCGGCCGACTCGTGGGTCTCTTCGAGCTCGGTCATCGCCTCGTCGGCGCGTTCGAGCTCGATCGGCGGCGAGGTGTCTTCGGCGAAGACGACTTCGTCGCGAGGCGCGGGCTCGAGCTCCTCGAGGGGAGGAATCGTGTCCTCGCCCAATACGTCGAGCTCGGCCTCGATCGACTCGGCGAGCGCCGGTATCTCGAACTCGTCGGACGGCTCGTTCGCCTCCGGCTGACAGACCATCGTCTCGCCGAGTACGTTGGCGGGGATCTCGACTTCGACGCCGGGCGCCTGACCGCGCGCCGCCGCAATCTCACCGAGGCGGAGCATCGCCTTCGGATGGTGCGGCGCGAGCGCGAGCACCGACTCGTAGATCTTCTCCGCCTCGTCGACGAGCCCCTGCTCGAGGTAGAAGTCGGCCTCGGACAGGTTCTCCGCGACACGCGCGGAAACGTCGGCGTGACTCGCACCTCGCTCCGATGCGATCGGTTTCGAGAACTCGAGCTCGGGCTCGGGCTCGGAGGGGAGTTCGGGCGAAGATGTCGCTTCGATCTCGAAGTCGAAATCGAGACCGTCGTCCTCGGCGGGCGATGGCTTCAGCGGTTCCGGCAAGGGCGGCCTTGGCACCGGCGCGAGCGGCGGTTGCGCGAGCGTGACCTCGACCGGCGGCCCGACCGAGGCGAAGTGCTCGTCGCGGTCCTCTTCGTCCTCGAGCACGATCTCGATGTCGGGAAGCGTGTCGAAGTCCTCGCCCGGCGCGAACGCCGCGATCTTCGACTCGGACTCCCCGATCTCGATCTCGGGCAGCGGCTCGGGATCGGCCGTGAGCTCGCCCGACGACACGAGCGAGTTGACTTCGAGCAGGTCCGAGAGAGCGGCCGAGTCATCGGACGAAACGAACTCGCCAGCCTGCGCGAGGACTTCCTGTGCGTCCGCCGAGCCGGGCTCGATCTCGAGCACGCGTCGCGCGATCCGCAACGCCTCTTCGTGATCGCCGAACTCCATCGAGACGCGGGCCTCGGCGATCAGGTCGGCAGCCTCCTGCGAGGCGGGCGCGGCCGCCGTTGGCGTCGCGGAGATCTTCGGCCGCGAGCGATCGGGTGGCGGCACGGCGCGGCCGGTCTCGACGAAGTCCGCAACGATGGGCGCCGCGGTCGCCGGCGGTCTCTTCCGTGCAACCAGCGGCACCGATTCCACGGGCTCGTCGAGCTCCAGCACGTCGTCCGCGGGTGAGCGCCCGGTGGAATCGGTGAGCAGCAGGCTCGGCGTGGTGTTGTCGTCGACGAGCGCGAGCTCGTCCGCGGTCACGTAGCGCTGCAGGATGTCGCGCGATTTCTCGACGTCGCCACGCCGCTTGTACAGCTCCGCGATGTCGCGCCAGACGCGTCTCGCCGCGGTGTCGTCGCCGCTCGCCTCGTACGCGCTGACCAGCGACTCACGCAGCGCGATGTCGTCGGGGGACTTCGCGACCGCGGGCTCGAGCAGCTGCACCGCTTCGGCGTGCGCACCCGTCGCGAGCTTCGCGAAGATCAATGCGCCGAGAGCGTCGGTGTTCTCGGGGAACGCGTGGAGCATCTGCTCCGCGACGCGAATCACCAGGTCGGCGCCGGACTGACGACGCACCTCTTCGAGCAGCGATGCGAACTCGCGCTGCGCGTCGTCGAGCATTCCCTCGCGCACGAAGAGCCCGGCGAGGTTCAGTCGGTTGGCGATGTTCGACGGGTCCAGCGATGCCAGACGGCGCAGCAGATCGAAGGCCTCGCGCTTCAGCTCGCGCTTCTGGCAGAGCTTGAAGGCGTCCTGGAACTCGCGCAGCGCGTCGGACGTCAGGCCCATGCGCTGAAAGCACTCGCCGAGCCGGGTGCGCGCGTCGAGCGCATCCTCCTCGACGCGCAGGATCTGTTTGTAGATCGCGACCGCCTTCGCATCGAAGCCGGTGCGCGAGAACATGTCCGCGACTTCGGTGTACGTCGCGAGGGCCTTGGTCTTGTCCCCCTTCTTCAGGTGCAGGTCGCCGATCTTCAGCCGCAGGTTCGAATCCTTGGGATCCGCCTTCAGCAGCTTCTCGTACTCGAGCAAGGCTTTGTCGTACGACCCTTTCTGGGCGTACTTCTGGGCGGACTCGAGCGTCTTGCGCTTCTTTGGCGTGAAGGCCAGGGGTCGGTCCTCGCTTCGCTGGCGAGGACCGAGCGACTCGGGGGATCCTCGCTACGCAACCCTATCGGCGGCTTCGGGGAATCTTCTTAGGGAAAGGGCCGGCGCACAGAGAGGATCCCGCACACGTTGCGACATGCGCGCCTCGGCGCGAACGCGCTCGGCTGGCGACAGCCCCGCCGGCTCGAGGCGCACACCGAGCGCGGCTTCGAAGCTCGAAACGATCGCCTCGCGAAGATCGTCGGCGTCGATTCCCGGCGCGGGAGCGGGGCCCGGCTCGAAGCCCGTGAGCGCACGGTAGAGCGCGGAATCGTCGGCGATGCGAATCGAGCCATGCTGGAGCAGACCGAACGGTGTCCTGCGCTGGGCGCTGCCGATCAGCTTTCGCCCGTCGAGCTCGACCTCGAAGCCGGTTGCGCCCGCGAAGCAGAGCTCGAGCCGCGAGGCGCCCTCGCCCGCTCGCGCTTCGCCGGCGGCGAACCCCACCGCCCGCAGACCCTCGAGCAGCCGCGCGCGGATCCACGCGTAGCTGCCGGTCAGGTCGTCGGGAATTCCCGCGGTGCCGGACGGCGCGATCACCGCATAGGTCAGGTCGGTGGCGTGCAGGACGGCGCCGCCTCCCGTGACGCGTCGGACGGCGTCGACGCCGAGGGATTCGCAGCGATCGAGCCACACGGGCGCGAGCTGGCGATACCCGAGCGAGAGCGCCGGCGCTCGCCAGGAATAGAAGCGCAGGCTCGGGCCCGAGTTCGGTGCCTCGAGCAGGAGCGCCTCGTCGACCGACATGTTCCAGGCGGCCGCGCCGGGTCCGTCGTGCAGGACCCGGAATCGCGTCGTTCCCACCTAGATCAGCCGGTCGAGGAGCGCCTCGAGCGCGAGCTCGTAGCCCTTGGCGCCAAGCCCGGAGATCTGTCCCCACGCGATTCCGGCGACGAGCGAGCGCTGCCGGAAATCCTCGCGCGCGTGGATGTTGGAGAGGTGGACCTCGACCACCGGCAGGCCGCTCGATACGAGCGCATCCCGCAGGGCCACACTCGTGTGTGTCAGGCCTCCGGGGTTGATGATGATCCCCTCGTGCGTCCGACGGGCGGCCTGGATCCGGTCGAGCAACGCGCCCTCGTGATTCGACTGGAACGATTCCACGTCGACCGAGCGCTTCGCGCCCTGCTCGCGAAGGCGCGCGTCGATCTCGGCGAGGGTCGTGCGGCCGTAGACTTCGGGTTCGCGCTCGCCGAGCAGATTCAGATTCGGGCCGTGCAGGACCAGGATCTTCATGAGCCCAGCCTACTACAGAGCCTCGCGGATCTCCTCCAGGAGCGTCCGCACCAGATACCGCGCCTTGCCGACCATCCCCGTCGCATCGAGCGCGAGCACGAGGAAGGTGTCTTCGTCGAGAAGGCGGAAGAAGACCTGATTGGCGCCGGTCACGAGCAGCATCTCCTCGAGCGCGCCGTCGCGCGAGCCGTTGAGGGCGCTGGCGACCTTCTGCGATTCCTGGAAGGTCCGGCCGAACTCGATCGCGATCGCCCCGAGATCCACGTCGGTCCCCGGGCGCGCGTATTCGTCGATCGCGACTCCATCCCCCGCCATCACCGCGGCGGCGAGCGCGCCCGGAGTCTGATGGACGAGGGACTGAAGGATCTCGCGGAACGTCATGCCCATGCGCCTCCCTGCTTGCGGCGAACGAGGTTCCCGAGCCAACGTTCCAGCTCGGCGACCACGCGCGCATTCCGACTCGAGTGCGATCGCGAAGGCGCGGGCGGCTTCTCGAGCGACGCGCGCACCGCGAGCGCGCGTGCATCGTCCGGGTATCGCCGCAGCACGTCGTCCGCGATCGCGAGTGCCTTTTCGGGGTGGCCCTGCTCCGCGAGAAGCCTCGCCACCGTCGGGGTCGCCAACGGCGCCGGCATGGCCTCGGAGACGAGCGCGTCCTGTGCGTCGAGGATCTGCGCGCGCGCCGCGGCGAGGCGCAGCGCGAGCTCCTCGGATCCGCCGGACTCGAGATCCTCGAGACAGGTCTCCACCAGCGCGAGCAGGCCCTCGTACAGCGGCGCCACCATGGCCGCACGTTCGACGCACGCGACGGCGTCCGCGAACTCGCCGAGCCGCCAGTGGCCGCGCGCCAGCTCTACACGGAGTCGCGTCGCCTCGTCTGTGCTCATTCCGCTCCCGCCAGGATCTCTTCCGGAGTCAGGCTCACCGGCTCCGCGCGGCCGATCTCGCGCAATGCCACGAACGTCACGCGCTCCCCCGTGAGCTTCTTATCGACCGCGATGGCGCGGAGATAAGCGCCGCGCTGCGCCGCCAGGTCGGGGACCGTGGTCGGCAACCCCGCGCGTTCGAGCAGCGCGACGAGGCGTGCGGAGACCCCGTCGGGAGCGAGTCCGCGCCGCTCGGAGAGACGTGCCGAGAACGCCATGCCGATACCGATCGCCTCGCCGTGGCGAATGCGATGCAGACCGCTCGCCAGCTCGACCGCGTGCCCGAGCGTGTGGCCGAAGTTGAGCAGCACGCGAAGTCCCGCCTCGCGCTCATCGCGTCCGACCACCTCCGCCTTGATCGCGCACGCGCGAGAGATCGCCGCGCTGAGCGCCTCGCGCTCGAGATTCAGCATCGCGTCGAGGTTCTCCTCGAGCCACTTGAAGAAGTCCGCATCCCAGATCGCGGCCGCCTTGATCACCTCCGCGAGCCCGGCGCGGCGCTCGCGCGGAGGGAGCGTGGCGAGCACGTCGGGATCGACCCACACGAGCCGGGGTTGGTAGAAGGTCCCGATCAGGTTCTTGCCCCGCTTGTGATTCAGCGCGGTCTTTCCGCCGACGCTGGCATCGACCTGCGCGAGCAGCGTCGTCGGCACCTGCACGAGAGGAAGGCCGCGCAGGAACGTCGACGCGACGAAGCCCGCCAGGTCGCAGGTCGCCCCGCCGCCGAGCGCGACGAGAACCGTGTCTCGCGTCGCGCGAAGCTCGAGGAGCTGATCCCAGGCGCGGCCCGCGACGCGCAGCGTCTTCGCACGCTCGCCGTCGGGCACGATCAGCCGGTCGAGCGTGACGTGCGCGCGCGCCATTCCGGTCGCCAGCGCGCCGTAGTGCAGCTCGGCGACACGCGGGCTGGTGACGGCGATCGCGCGCGTCGCGCCGAGCTCGCCGACGAGGGCCTCTCCCAGGTCCCCGAGCGAGCCGGGTCGGATCCGGATCGGATAGCTGCGCTCGCCGAGCAGGACCTGCACCGTGCTCACGTCGCGGCTCCGGCGTCGAGCGCTTCGAGGACGGCCGCGCAGACCTCCTCGACGCCGAGATCGTCGGTCTCGATCCGGATCTCCGCGCTGGCATAGGCCTCGAGCCGCGCGGCCCGAAGCGCCTCGAGCTTCGCGATTCGCGCGGAGCGGTCGAGGTTCGCGAGCAGAGGACGGTCGCTCGCCACGCCGATCCGATCGACGATCGTCTCCGGTCGCGCGTCGAGCCAGACCAGCCGGCCCTTCTCGCGCAGCACGCGCCGATTCTCGGCGCTCACCGCTGCGCCCCCGCCGAGCGCGACCACGCAGCTCCTCGACGGCAGGGCCTCGAGGACTTCGCGCTCGCGCGCGCGGAAGCCGGTCTCACCCTCGCGGGCGAAGATCTCCGAGATCTTCATGAGCGCGGCCCTCTCCACCTCGGTGTCGGTGTCGACGAAACGCCACGCGAGCACCTTCGCCAATGCGCGACCGATACGGCTCTTTCCCGCGCCCATCGGGCCGGTCAAGAGCACGCATCGGTTGCGATCGACGCTCCCCACCATCCGGTCGGGGAGCATAGCACCGCGTCACTGCACGTCGGACTGGACGCCCTGCACGATGCGCGGAGTCACGAACACGAGCAGCTCCCGGCGCTCGTCCTTCACTTCGCTGTTGCGGAAGAAGGTGCCGATGCCCGGGATGTCGGCCAGGAACGGGACCTTCGTCGAGCCGTGGCCATTGTCCACCACGTAGATTCCGCCGAGCACCATCGTCTCGCCGTCGCGGAGGATCGCCTCGGTCTTGGTCTCGTTCTTGTTGATGCCGACCACGTCACCCGTCGCCGTCGAGAGGTTCGGCGAGTTCTTGGACACGCCGAGCTTCATGATGATCGAGCGGTTGGCGGTGATGTGCGGCGTGACCTTGAGCTCGAGCACCGCGTCCACGAAGGACGTGTTGATCTTGTCCGAGGTCACCTCGGTGAACTTGATCGCGACGCCCTGCTTGATCACGGCCTGCTTGTTGTCGAGCGTCACGACGCGCGGCGACGAGATCACCTTGCCCTGACGATTCTCCTCGCCCGCCTGCAGCTGCATGTCGAGCTGGAGCTTGTCGTCGAGTCCGAGGATGCCCAGGTTCAAGAGCCCCGTCGGGTTCCCGATCGGGTTGCCGGTGAGGAAGTTGTTCTGCTGCAGGCCGAGACCCGGCAGCAGGTTCGGCTGGATCGTACCCGCCGCATCGTTCGGCGAATCCCAGCCCACACCCCAGAGCACGCCCAGGCCGCGCGAGAAGTTGAGCGTCGCTTCGACGATCTTCGCCTCGATCAACACCTGCGGGGTCTGGGTGTCGACGGCCTTCACGAGCGCGGTCGCCTCGTGGATCACCGACGGGATGTCCTTGATGATGAGCGTGTTGGTCCGGTCATCGACGTTCACCGAGCCGCGGCTCGAGAGCAGGCGCTTGACCAGCTTCCCGAGATCCGAGGCCTTCGCGAAGTTCACCGGCTGCAGCTTGACGACCAGATCCTCGAGCTTCTCACGCGATCGGCGATCCTGAAGGCGTGCCTCGCTCTCCATCTTGAGCGTCTCGACGGGCGCGATTCGCAGGATGTTGCCGATGCGCACGAAGCCGAGTCCCTTCGTCAGAAGGATGACGTCCAGCGCCTGGTCCCAGGGCACGTCGACCAGCCGGATCGTCACCTTGCCGCTGACTTCCTGGCCGGCGATCACGTTCAGGTCGGAGACCTCCGCGATCAGGCGCAGGATGTTCGCGATGTCGGCGTCCTTGAAGTCGAGCGAGACGCGCCGACCCTGGTAGGACTTCTCCTCGTCGAAGCCGCCCTCCGCGAGGAGGTCGATCGATGCCGGATCGGCCGGGCCATCGAGGAACGGATCGTAGGCGACCTGCTGTCCCGTCGCGGTCTTGATTCCCGCCGGCGCCGCAGGAGCCTCGGTCGGATTCGCGCGCTCGGGCTGGGGTTCCGGAGACGTCGTTGCGACCGGCTCATCCGGAGCCGTCGGCAGATCGGCGTCGGTCGAGACCGTGCTCGGGTCGGTCATCGTCGGAGGCACTTCGGCGGCGGCCGTCGCGCCCGCGGTGTTCATCGGAGCCGACGTCGAAGCCGCCGGTCCGCCCGGGCGCGCCATCTCGATCCGCAGCTGCGCCCCGTCCCAGGTCAGCGTCGCGGGGTCGGAGACGTTGCGCTTGAGGACGACGCGAACCTCGGGGCTCGGGACGTCGGGCGTGTTGAAGACCGAGAAGAGCTCGATCGGACCGCCGAACTCCTTCGTATCGACGCGCCGTTCGGTCGCCGGATCGATCGTCGCATCCTTGAGCATGACGATCAGGGTCGAGTCATCCGGAGCGAACTGCGAAGCCTTGACCTTTCGACCCAGCGTCAGGACGACGCGGTCGTGGGTCGGCAGTGACTCGAAGTGAACCGACTGCACGGCCGGATCGCCGCTCGGAACGGGCTCGGAAGCCGCTGCCGCTTCGGGCGTCACGACGGGCTCCTCGGCGGCGGGCGCCGCGGGAACTCTGCTCGCCGTCTCCGCCGGCTTGGCCGCGGTGGTGCTCTCGGTCGGCTGCAGCTCGACGCGCAGGCCCATCGCGGTCGGAACGACCGTCGGCTTGCCCGTCGCAGCGCGCAGATCGAGCACGACTCGCACCTTGTCCGGATGCTCGCCGATCCTCGCCTGCGAGACGACGCCTTCCGCGAAGCTCTGCTTCGCGACCTTCATCGCGCTCTTCGCACCGAAGAGATCGATCACGATCCGGTCGGGGTTCTGGAGCTGGAAGCTGTCCACGTTGTCGATCGGACCCGTGGCTCCGATCTCGACGCCGTCCGCGACGGCGGCGATGGTCTCGACCTTCGGCGCCGTCGACTCGGCTGCAGCCGGTGTCGGCGCGGTCGTCGCCGCGGCCGCGGCCGGCTCGGGCGTCGGTTCAGGCGCGACCTCGGGCGGACCGGGCTGGCTCGGCGCCGGCTCGTTCGCGGCCACGGCGGTCGCGCGCAGCTCGACGACGATCTCGTCTCCCTGTGGCTTGACCTCGTAATCGGAAGCGGTCGTGAGCGCGATCGACACGCGGGCCATGCCGCGACCCGCCTTCGCGTCGCCGAACGCTCCCAGCGTCACGTCCTCCACCAGTCCGTTCTTCACGCTGATCGGCGTGGTCACGCCGTCGAACGCGACGTCCGGAAGCTCCAGGATCAGACGTGGCGGATCTTCGCGCATGAATGCGGTGTAGATCGCGTCCTTGGCTCCGCGCAGCACGATCCGCGTCAGGCCATCCTCGCCCTGTACCTCGACCGCAGAGATCGTCTTCGTCTCACCGGCCAGCGCGTGCGCTCCCGGAAGAAGCACGATCCATGCGACCGCAGCAATGATTCGAAGCGTCCGCATTGTGAGTGACACCCCCTGCCGAGTCATCATCCCTTCCTTCCGTTTGCGTAGAGCTCGAGGTCGACTTCTTTGGTCGTCGCTCGGTCCAGGTGATCGAGATAGGTTTCTTTCACGACAACCTTGTTGTCCTCGATGCGCAGAATCCGACCCTTGTTCTTTCCAATCGGCGTTCCAGCTCGAACGATGTACCCCTTGCCCGTGGGATCCCGAACCAGCGCTCTCGGCTCTTCGAATCCCCAGATGATTCCCATGACGGCGAGCTGTGTGAGATCGAAGCGCTCGAGCGGCGAGGAGTTCCCCTCGGGATCGAAAGTGACCTGTCTGCGCACGTACGAGCGGAAGGGATCGACCTTGTCCGTCGGGTCGTAGTGGTATTCCGCCGTCACGACCGCCGGTTCCGCCGCCGCCCGCTTCGCGGCCTTCGGCACCGTCGGTTTGGCCGCGCTGCTGCTCGCGCTCTCGTCGTCCGAGCACGCGGTCGCGAAGGCGAGCCCCGCAACCAGTGCGCAGACCCATCGGAGCGTCCGAAGGCCGCTCATGTCACTCTCCCCCCGCCGTCTTCGGCGCAGTCGTGGCGCTGCCCATGGTCGACTCGTTGAAGTAGAACGTCGCCGCCGTTCCCTTCACCTTGATGAGCGGAATCTCGGCTGCCTCGTTCGCAACGGTGAAGGTCAGATCGGACAGGTTCACGATGCGCGAGAGGCTCGCGACGCGGTCGAAGAAGAGACCGATGTCGTGATAGCCACCGGAGAACTCGAGCTCGATCTGCTGCTCCGAGTAGAAGCCGCGGTCGATCTTCTTGCCCTGCTTGAAGGTCTGGATCTCGAGTCCGGACTTCTTGCCGAGCCCCGTGATGTTGGTCAGGAGCGCCGGCAGGTCACTCGACTCCGGCAGCTTCTCCAGTGCCGACTTCAGCTGGTCCTCGAGTTCCTCTCGCTTGCGCTTGAAGCTCTCGAGGTTGTTGGCCACCGCCTTCGCGGCCTGGATGTTCTGCTCGAGCTTGGCGCGCTTCGTCTGCAGCGTTCGCAGGGAGGCCTGGTCGCCGCCGAAGAACACGAGCAAGTACAAGCCGACCACGACGAGCGCGACGCCCGCCAGGATTCCGTAGCGAGCGAAGCTCGGCAGACGATCCAGCTTCTGGAGGATCTGCTGCGCGTTCAAGTTGTCGGTGATCGCCATCTCGCGCTCCCTATTCCTTGCCTGCGGCCTTGGGCGGCGCGCGACGCGCGGCCCTCCGGCCTTGCGCCGCTGTCGGCGTGGGGACGTCCTTCAGGTATGGGTACTGGGCGGTCATCTTGAAGACCGAGAGCTTCAGACCCTCGGTCTCTTCGAGCTTCGTCTCCTGCAGATCGACGCGAGAGAGCATCGGCGAGTCCTCGAGCGCGGCCGCGAAGTCGGCGACGATCTCGGCGTCGATGCTGTTGCCCTCGATCTCGAGCAGGCCGCCCTTCGCGACCAGCTTCGTCAGCCAGACGCGCTGCGGAATGCGCATGGCGAGCTCGTCCATGATCTTGACCGGGCCCGTTCGCGCAGCCTCGATCTGGTCGATGATCGCCAGCTTCTGCTCGATGGCCTGCTGCTCGTCCTGGAACTTCTTCACTTCCTTCTGGACGGCTTCGAGCTTCTTCAGCTCCGTCTCGCGGGCCCCGATCAGCGCGCGCTCGTGCGAGATGTGCGCGGTCATCCACATCGAGATCACGAGCGAGATCGCGACTCCGGCACCGACGGCCCCGCCGAGGAACACGCCCTGCTTGCGCAGGCTCGCGGCTCGTCGGGCCTCGCGGACGGGGAGCAGATTGATTCGAATCACGTGTCGTCTCCTCGCCGCATGCCGAGGCCGATCGCGGTGCAGAGCGCCGGGCCCAGCTCGCGGATCCTTTCCTCGTCTCCGGCACTCGGCGCGATGTCCACGCGCTGGAACGGATTGGCGATCTCGACCGGAATCTCGAGCCGGTCGTGGAAGATCCGCTCGAGACCCGGCACGCGTGCGGCGCCGCCGCAGAGCAAGAGCCGCTCGAGTCGCGAGCTCGTCGCCGTGGCGCGGTAGAAGTCGAGCGAGCGCTGGATCTCCGCGAGCATCGTCTCGGAGACCTCGCGCATCGACTCTTCGACCTCTTGGGGAACGACGTCCTTGCTGATCTCGCCGGGCCGGCCGCCGACCTTGATCCGCTCCGCCTCTTCGAAGGTGATGCCGAGCGTCTTCTGGATCTCCTCGGTGTACTGGTTTCCACCCGAGGTGATGTCCCGCGTGAACACCGGCACCGAGCCGCTCATCACGTTCATGTTGATGACCGAGGCGCCCAGGTCGAGCAGCGCGACGGTGCTCTCGTCCGACGGCTCGTAGTTGTGCTGGTACATGTTGCCGACCGCGAAGGCGTCGACGTCCATCACCGCGAGCGAGAGTCCCGCTTCCGTGATGACGCTGACGTAGTCGTCGATCAGGTCCTTCTTCGCGGCGACGAGCAGCACGTCCATCTGACCATCGACCCCCGACTCGCGAAGGATCTGGTGGTCGATGTTCACCTCGTTGATGTCGAACGGGATGTACTGCTCCGCTTCCCAGCGGATCGTCTCCTCGAGCTCTTCCTTGCTCTGCGCCGGAAGCGAGATCCGCTTGACGATCACGGAGTGACCCGAGACCGACGTCACGACGGTCTTCGATTTGAAATTGCCCATCGCACACGCTTCCGAGATCGCGGCGGAAATGGCGGGTGCGTTCATGAACGATCCCTGGACGATCGCCTCGGGCGGAAGCAGCGCGAATCCGAATCCGCGCAACCGGAAGCTGCCCCCGTGCGGTTCCAACTCGACCGCCTTGACCTGGCTGGACCCGATGTCGAGTCCGATGACCGTTTTCTTCCCGAAGGAGAACATCGCCGACCCCGCCTCAGTTCCCGCCCGATTGGGCGTCGCTGGTGTGTGTTGCGATCAACTGCTCGACCGATCGGTCACCGAAGACCGAGTCCTTGTCGGATACACGCAATCCGAGCGCGTGGAGGAGCTTCCGTTTCGTGTCGAGGCGACAGGTCTTGCCAGCCTCGACGCGATCGATCGTCAGCGTCGAGAGGCCGGCTTTCCGGGCCAACTCGGCCTTGCTCATCATGAGCGCCTCGCGAACTCGCCGAACCTTGTTCCCAGACACTGAGATCCTCCGTTGCGAACCGGCGTGAGAATCGAGTTCCGATCGGCGGGCCGAAAACGCGACTTGAGGCTTCGCGACCCTCACCTTGCCGTCAGGCACGCGCAGACCGCCGTGCGTGTCAGAACTCGTCGTCCGCCGCCTCCTCGCCTCGATCCTCTTCGGTGTAATCCCCGTCACGTTTTTCCTCGGACGCGGCCTCCGGCTTCGCGACATCGCTCGCGCTGGCCGGAGCCTCGCTCCAATCGACGGCCAGCGAGTAGTTCTGCGTCGTCGCCCCGCCATACGGGTCGGACACCCGGAGCTCGATCGGGTACACGCCCTTCGCGCTCGTCGGCACCTGCCAGGTCACGCGTCCACTGACGATGTCCACGGCCATGCCCGGCGGTCCGTCGACCAGCTCGTACTTCAGCGGACGGTCGCCGTCGGGATCCTCGGCCGCGACCTCGTAGGTGTACTGACTCGAGCCCGAGAGCTTGTAGTTGGGCTGCGTCGTGATCGCAGGCGCCGCGTTTCCGAGCGTCAGGGCAGCCGAGGCCACCCACGGGCTCTCGGACGTTCCATCGTCCGCGCGGACCTGAAGCACGATGATCTCGCCGCGGTGGCCCACACCGGGGCGAAGCCTCGGTCCGTCGCTATCCTCGATCAGCTGGCCGTTTCGGACCCAGCGATACGCGAGATCGACCGAGTCCCCGTCGTCGTCCCGGACGTCGACGTCGGCCTGCAGGAGATCGAGCGCCGTGGCTCGCGCCGGTTTGATGGCCACGCGGCGCAGCGTCGGTGCGGAGTTGCCGACGATGATCGCGGCGGTCTGATGTGTGACCTCGTCCTTCCCGTCCGACGCGAACACGATCGCGTACACGCGGTCTCCGCGGGAGAAGCTCCCGGCGGGGGCATCGGCCTGCTCGAGGCCCGGAAGGATCTCGGAGTTCCGATACCACTCGAAGCTGACACGCACCCGGTCTCGGTCGGCGTCGTTCGCGACGACGGCGACCGAGATCGTCTGACTCGCACCTGCCCCGGCCGGCTGGAGCTCCGCCGACAGGATCTCGGGTGGCGAGTTGACGGCCCCCGTCCGAGCCGCCGGGCGGCTCGACGCCTGCGTCGCGTTCGACTCGTCCTCGGTCGACCCGCCACACGCTACACAGAGAAGCGTGATCGCGACTGCGATGACCCGCTTCATGACGCCCCCCATCGGGAATCGGAATGCTCCCGCGTAGATCAGCTATCGGAGCGCGGGGGAAGCGGATTGAGTGGCGCGATGTCGTACTCCTTGACCTTGTACTGGAGCGCTCGCGCGGAGATCTCGAGAAGCTCGGCGGCTCGCGTGCGGTTGCCGCCGGTGCGCGCCAACGCGAGGCGGATCAGGCGATCCTCGAGTGCTCTCCCGCGTCGTTTGATGGACAGGTCCTCTGCGGCGTCGGCACCGAGGCCCGGCGAGGCCACGAGCGCGAGCGACAGCTTCGACTCCACCGCGGCGAACGGGAACAGCTCGCGCGTGATCGTCGATCCGGTGGCGAGGATCAGCGCACGCTCGAGCGTGTTCTCGAGCTCGCGGACGTTGCCGGGCCAGGAATGCTCGCAGAGCGCCGACATGGTTTCGCGATCGAGGGGCTCCACCGACTTGCCCATCCGTCGCGAGAGACCGGTGAGGAGTTGATCCGCGAGAGCGGGTACGTCCTCGAGGCGCTCGCGCAGCGGCGGCACGTGCAGGCGGAAGACGTTCAGCCGGTAGAAAAGATCCGCACGGAACGTCCCCGCCTGGACCATCGCTTCGAGGTCGCGGGCCGTCGCGGCGACGATCCGCACGTCGACGGGATACGGCTTCGCCGCGCCGACCGGACGGACCTCTTCTTCCTGGAGAACGCGAAGCAGCTTGACCTGGATCGGCAGCGGAAGCTCACCGATCTCGTCGAGGAAGAGCGTTCCTCCGTCGGCTTCCCGGAACATCCCGCGCGTCTCCCGATCCGCTCCCGTGAAGGCGCCGCGCACGTGTCCGAAGAGCTCGCTCTCGATCAGCGTTTCGGGGATCGCTCCGCAGTTCAGCGCGACGAACGGCTCCTCCGATCGCTCCGAACGGCCGTGCACGGCGCGCGCGACGACCTCCTTGCCCACGCCGCTCTCGCCCGTCACGAGCACGGTCGTCTTGAACTCGGCCGCACGCTCGACGAGATCGTAGATCTCGCGCATGGCCGCGGATGCGGCGACGAGCGCACCCTCCACGCCACCGTGGGAGAGCTCGCGGCGAAGCTGGCGGTTCTCACGCCGCAGCCGCTCGCGCTCCTCCGCCTTTCCGATCGCGAGCAGGAGCTCCTCGGCCTGGAACGGCTTGGCGAGGTAGTCGTAGGCACCCCTGCGCACCGCCTCGAGCGCTTGATCCACCTGTCCGTACGCGGACATCATCAGCACGGTGGCGTCCGGCTGAGCGCGGATCAGCTCGGGCAGGATCTCCAGTCCGCTGCGTCCCGGCATGCGCACGTCGCAGAGCACGAGATCGAATCGCTCCGCATGGGCGATGGCGAGTCCTTCGTCCCCGTTCGCGGCGCGGCAGACCTCGTAGCCCTCGTCCGCGAGGATCAGTCCGAGACTGGTCCGGATCCCATTCTCGTCATCGATGATCAGCGCGCGGCGTTTGGGCATGGTCGCCCTGCCTATCGGCTGCGGGCAAGACCAGTCTGAAGCAAGTCCGGCCCGACTGACTCGTGACTTCGAGCCTTCCGCCGAGCAGCTCCGCAATTCGATGCGCGTTCCAGAGCCCGAGGCCGGTGCCTTCGTCCGGTCCCTTCGTGGTGAAGAACGGATCGAAGATCCGCGGCAGGTCCTCGACCTCGATCCCCGGACCGTTGTCGATCACCTCGAGACAGACGGCGTCCGGAGCGCGCTCCTCGACGAAGCTCGTTCGTTCCGCGTCCCCGCTGCGCCGCGACGGGCGCGCGGGCGCGTGCCCGCGGAGCGCCACGAGTTCGATCCGGCCGCCGGCCACGCCGCGAAGCGCGTGTGCCGCGTTCTCGATCAGGTTCACGAACACCTGCTCGAGTCGCCGCCGATCGACTTCGACGTCGGGCAGGCCGGGCTCCGCAATGACCGAAAGCTCGAGGCCCGTGAGAAGTGGCTGCGGACGAATGCGCTCGGCGACGTGCTCGAGCAGCGCGCTGGGCTCGACCCGCTCGAGCGCGAGCGCTTCGGGACGCGAGAGGTCGAGCATTTCGCGCACGAGCTCTCGCACGCGCAGCGCCTCTTCCGCGATCAACGAAGCCAACTCGCGTGTTCGCGGCGAGGCGGTCTTCTCACGTCGACACACCTCCGCGTAGCCGAGAATCGCGGCGACGGGATTTCCCACCTCGTGCGCGACGCCCGCCGCGAGCTGTCCCAGACTCGCCAGCCGCCGGCTCCGCGAGAGCGACTCCTGCGCCAGCAGAAGCGCATCGCGCTCCCGCTCGAGCGACTCGGCCATCTGATTGAAGCTCCGAGCGAGCTCTTCGAGCTCCGCGGGACCCTGTTCGGGGATCCGAGCCTGCAGGTCGCCGCTGGCGATCCGCCGCGTTCCAGCGGCGAGCGCACCGAGCGGTGAGACCACACGGCGTCGCAAGAGCCACGCGCCGAAGCCCACGAAGACGACCGTCGCGATGAAGAGCACCCAGATCGCCGAACCGAAGACCGGGGCGAGCCGGTGCCACACCTCCTCGCCGCTCGCGCGTCCGATCAGGAAGCCGGTCTCACCCGAAGGTGTGCGAAGGCGCCGGACCAGGGTCATGTCGCCGACGAGCACACCCTCGAGCTCGAGGGCTTCTCCCGTCTCGCGGGCGACCTCGAGAAGGTTCGCGAGTCTCGGATCGACCTCCGCGCCTCCGGCGGCCGATCCGGGATCCCGTCCTCGCTCGTCGAGCACGCGAAACTCGCCGCCCGAGATCCGCGGCCCGCTCGCGCGGACGGTCGCGGCCAGGTCGACGAGTCGACGCGCGCCGCCGTCGAGCGACCGCTCGAGATGGCGCGCGCCCATCCGCAACCGCTCCAGCGCCGCGTCGTGCACCGAACGCACCGAGAGTCCCGTCAGCACGACCGCGACGATCGCGAGCCCCGCGAACATCATCACGAACAAGTTCGCGACGATTTCGAGCTGAACGCCCCCGCGAAGCGTCAGCCGGCGTCGATCCACCGCGCCCATAGCCTCGGCTCGAACAGGAAGACGAGGCCCGCGATCGCGAGTCCCGGTCCGAACGGAATCCGCGTGTCCATCCCCTTGCGTTCGATCACGAGCTTCGGGATGCCGTAGGCCAGCCCGATCAGCGATCCCATGAAGATGATTCCGATCGCGGCCGACGTGCCGAGCAGGCTCGCGAGCATCGCGATCAGCTTCACGTCGCCGAAGCCCAGCCCCTGCTTTCCCCGGAGACGCGGATAGACCTCCGCGATCAGCCAGAACGCCCCGCCCGCAATCAGCACACCGAGAATCGCGTCGCGGAACTCCACGCCGAGCGACGGCGCGACGATCGAGATCCCGAGCCCGAGCGCGAGACCGGGCAGCGTGATCCAGTTGGGGATGATGTAGTGATCGATGTCGATGAAGATCACGGCGATCAGCGCGGCAGCGATCGCCCACTCGACGAGCAGCCGGGCCGACGGGCCGTGCGCGAGAAGCAGCGCGGCGAAGAGCGCGCCCGTCAGCGCTTCGACCAGCGGGTAGCGCGGAGAGATGACCGCGCGGCACGAGCGGCAGCGCCCGCGGAGAAACAGGTACGAGAGAATCGGCACGTTCGCGAACGCGGGGATCGCGACCTGACACGCCGGACAGCGAGAGCCCGGAAGGACCAGCGACTCCCCGCGCGGCAGTCGCCAGATCACCACGTTCAGGAAGCTTCCGATGCAGGCTCCGAATGCGAACGCGGCGGCCACGAGCAGCGGAAAGGGAACGCCGGCGTCGGCCATCGACAAGACCTTAGCGCGCGCTAACGGAAGTCGCGCCGCTGGAAGAGCAGCACCGCGCCCGACATGAGCACGAACGAGTAGAGCCAGGCGTACAGCGCCGCGGCGCCGACACGCGCCATCTCGATCGGTCGCCCCGCGCTCGCATCCGCCTTGATGTCGAGCCGGTCGAGGTTCGGCAGCATCCAGTAGAGCGTCTCGAGCAGCTCCTTCAGGCCCGGCAGGTCGGACTTCGACCCGAATGCGCGGAGATCCGCGAGCAGGTGCCCGACGATCCAGAGCGCGATCGTGAACATCCCCGACAAGTACGGCGTGGTGAAGCTCGAGAAGAACATCGCGATCGCCGTGACGAGCGCGAGCTCGCAGTAGATCAACGCGATGCTCCAGACGAGGCCCATCTCGAAGGCGGCGCCGGTCCAGACGAGCACGCCGAGGAAGCACGCGCTCATGATCGCGACCTCGACCGCGAGCAGCGTGAGCAGACCGAAGTACTTGCCGAGCAGGAACTCCCAGCGACGCACGGGCTTGGCCAGCATCGTGTAGACGGTCTTCATCGAGAGCTCTTTGTGCACCAGGTTGATCCCGACGAAGATCGCGATCAGCACGCCGAAGAACGCGATCGACGACAGCCCGATGTCCCGGTAGATGCGATCGTCCTTGCCGATCTGGATCTGCGCGAGCAGCACGGAGCTCGCGATCATCAGCGCCGCGAAGAGCAGCAGGTTGTAGAGCAGCTTGTCGCGCACGGCTTCGCGGTACGTGTTGGACGCCAGAACCCAGATCCGCCACGGCGAGCTCATCGCTTCGACTCCTGTCGCAGGCCCTCGAGGAGCACGTCCTCGAGCCTTCGGCGCTTGGGCACCAGACTTCGGATCCGCCCGCCGGACGCGCGCGCCCGATCGAGCGCCTTCTCCGCCGCGCTCTCGTCTGCGAACTCGAAGAGGAAACGCGTGCCCTGCTCCACCGCGCGAACCGCCTCGCGCTGGAGCTCTTCGTAGAGCTCCTCGCCGATCCCTTCGACGACGAGCTCGGCGCCGACCATCTCCTGACCGAGAAGCTCGTCGAGATAGCCCTGTCTCTCGATCCGGCCGGAGAGGATGATCGCGACCTGATCGCAGATCACCTCGGCATCCTCGAGAATGTGCGACGAGAAGAACACGGTCTTGCCCTCGTCGCGCAGCGAGAGGATCAGATCGCGAACGTCCTTGCGACCGATCGGATCCAGCCCCGACATCGGCTCGTCGAGGATCACGAGATCCGGGTCGTTGATCAGCGTCTGGGCCAGGCCCGCGCGTTGCCGCATGCCCTTCGAGTAGCCTCGGATCTGGCGGTCGCCCGCGCCCTCGAGACCGACTCGGGCGATCAGCTTCGGGATCCGTTCCCGCCGCAGAGCCTTCGGAATGCCGAGCAGCGCGCCGTGGAAATCGAGGAACTCGCGGCAGGTCAGGTAGTCGTGGAAGAACGTGCCCTCGGGAAGGAATCCGAGTCGCTCCCGGCTCTCGGGATCACTCACGCTCCGGCCGTGCAGCCAGGCTTCGCCCGACGTCGGGAGCATCAGTCCCGTGAGGATCTTGATCACCGTCGTCTTGCCCGCGCCGTTCGGTCCGATGAAGCCGAAGATCTCGCCCGGCTTCACTTCGAGATCGACGCCCTTCACGGCCTCGACCGCACGCATCCAGAAGCCGGTGCGGTAGGTCTTTCGCAGCTCGCGAGTGCGAATCACGTTCAGGCGCCCCCTCTCGGCATGTTCAGGCGAATGACCTCGTACGGCAGGTCCGTCGCCGCGCGCCCGTCGGCGATCGAATAGGCACCGCCTTTCGGATCGCGTGGAGGGCTCGCGAGGAACCCGGACTCGACCAGCTCCGCGATCGACTTCGGATCGCGCGAGCGGGCGGCGCGGAAGCCCTCGATCGCGGCATCGATCAGACCGAGATCGCGGTTGATCCAGATGTCGCTCAGGCGCCTTTGCAGCCGTTCGCGCACCTCCGGCGTTTCCTCGTTCTGAAGCCGCGCGTGGATGAACTGCATCGCGGTGGAGGGGTCGCCGGCGTGTGTATAGAGGCGACTGATCAGGAACTGCAGGTACGGCGGCCCACCGAGGGCGAAGGCCCGCTCGAGGTGCCGGGCACCCTCCACGTGCTCGCCCTTCTCCATGAAGTACTGGAAGCCGAGCAGGAAGTGGATCCGCCAGTAGTCGCTCTGCGCAGCGCCCTTCTCGAGCAGACGGATCGCCGCATCGGGATCGGCGCGCAGGCCGTTCAGCACCGAGGCCATCACGCACGTAGGCCTGTCGAAGTGGGGATCGATGTCGGTCACGAGGCCGGCGAGTCGTTCCGCGCCGGGCCAGTTGGCGGCGGAGGAGTGCTCGTCACCGACGTAGTAGCACGGTGCGGACCCAGAACAGGTCCGCGACCGCGCGTTCGAAGCCCAGGGAAAGAACGCGCAGGACATTCCCGTCGGGAAGGATGCCGACGTCCCCGTCCGGAGTTCTCTCGATCGCACGTGTCTCGAGTCGGAGATTCGTTCCGTGCATCGATGCGGCGGCGATCAGCGCGCAAGGCAGCAGAATCGCCTCGACTGGAATCCGGAATAGGCGCCCCACCATCTCGCACTCCGAATCGGAGTCGTCGGCAGAGCGCTTTAGCGCTCGGATTCGTCGGATTCCAGAAATGAAAAGGCCCGACGGGATCGCGTGAGCCATCCCGCCGGGCCGATTCGAGGCGCGCCGTTCCTAGAACGTGTTGCGGCCCATGTCGATCTCCTCGCAAGGAGCGACCTGACCGAGCACCGAAACGACCGCACCCGTGGCGTCCATCGCCACCGGACCGAGCGTTCCGCAAGCCGCGGTGGTGAAGCCACCAGGCGCCGGAGCGAGGCCGGTGATGTCGGGCTGGTTCAGGCCCCAGCTGTTCAGGTTGAGGTCGCCGTCGATGTCCGCGACCGCGCCGACCACGAACTGGTTCGACGCGGCCGGCGATGCGACGACCGCCGCGGCGATCTGCGTCTCGACCTGGTACGTGTAGTACACGTCACCCTCGGGCTGCCAACCGATCCAGCAGAAGCCGTCGTCGCCCGCCGTGAACGCCGGGAGCGGCGCCGGGCAACCCGCTGCATTGAACGGCACCTTCAGCTGGCCACCGTACGCGGCCGGGGTCTCCGGGAAGTCCAGGTACGTACCGGCGTCGGCGAAGTACGACTCCTGCGCCGTGCGGATGCCCGCGAGGTTGATCTTGCTCTCGCCGGCCTTCGCGCGAAGCTGGAACTTGATGAAGTTCGGGATCGCGATCGCGGCCAGGATGCCGATGATCGCCACGACGATCATCAGCTCGATGAGCGTGAAACCTTCACGCTTCTTCAAGTTGCGAATGACTGAGTGCATGCTGTCTCCTTGCTGAGTACTCGAAATCCGGAACCCGGCTCTGGGCTCCACTGCCCGAACGCCGGGCCGACCCGGGCAAGAGCAAGGGCCGTGCCCGCCCGACGGTGCGCTCTCCACGCGCGTGCACGTCGCGCCCGATGTCGATGATTTCACTGCCATGGCGCGGCCGCGACGGCGTCGATCCTCGAACGTGTCGCCCGTCACCGGGTGACGTTTTGCGAGGGCCGCAGTGACGAAGAACGTCACCGCCGCAAGCGTCACGACGCGTCGCTATCGTCCAAATGGAGCTTCTCGAGCCGGTAGCGGAGCGAGCGGAAGGTGACACCGAGCAGTGACGCCGCGCGCTTCTTCACGCCGCCCGAGCGCTGCAGCGCCTCCTGGATGAGCGACGTCTCGTAGGCGGCGAGGAGCGAGTCGAGCGAGACGCCCGCCGCCGGAATTCGCCCCTCGGCGCCGGATCGCGACCGGCCGCCGCACGCTCTCGGGCAGGCACTCGATCGTGATCCGCGGGGTCCGCGCGAGCGTGACCGCGCGCTCGACGATGTTCTCGAGCTCGCGAACGTTTCCGGGAAACGCGTACCTCTCGAGCATGGGCAGCACGTCGGGATCGAGCTCGCGCACGTCCTTGCCCGAGCTCCTGCGAGAACTTCTCCATGAAGTGGTGGATCAGCTGCGGCAGATCCTCGACGCCGCTCGCGGAGCGGCGGGAGCGAGATCTCGATCACGTTCAGGCGGTAGAAGAGGTCCTCGCGGAAGCGGCCCTCGCGCACCTCTTGCTCGAGGCCGCCGGTTCGTCGAGCAGACGATGCGCACGTCGACGTGAACCTCGGTCGTGCCCCCGACGCGCTCGAACGCGCGCTCCTGGATCGCGCGCAGCACCTTCACCTGGAGCGAGAGCTGCATGTCGCCGATCTCGTCGAGGAAGATCGTGCCGCCGTTCGCGACCTCGAAGAGCCCCGGCTTGTTCGCAGATCGCGCCCGTGAACGCGCCCTTCACGTGCCCGAAGAGCTCGCTCTCGAGCAGGTTCTCCGGGAATCGCGCCGCAGTTCACCGCGACGAAGGCCGCGTCGCGCCGATCCGCAGAGTTGTGGATCGCACGCGCGATCAGCTCCTTGCCGGTGCCGCTCTCGCCGGTGATCAGGACGTTCGCGCGCGTCGGAGCGATCTGGCGCACGAGTCCGAAGATCTCCTGCATGCGATCGGTCTTCCCGACGATCGTCGGGATCGCGCTCTGGTCGCGGATCTGCAGGCGCAAGCGCTGGTTCTCGTGCGCGAGGTCCCGCTTCTCGAGCGCCTTGTCCACGACCAGTCGGATCTCGTCCACCGAGCACGGCTTGGTCAGGTAGTCGTACGCGCCGTGCTTCATCGCCTCGACCGCCGACTCGGTGGTGCCGTGCGCGGTGATCAGGATGACCGTCGTCTCGGGCGCGAGCTGGCGGACCTGATCGAGGAGCTCGAGGCCCGACATGCCGGGCATGCGGACGTCACTGATCACCAGATCCCAGTCGTCGCTCTCGAGCGCGACCAGCGCCTCGCGTCGCCGAGCCACACGCGGTCGTGTCGTGGCCGTCGCGCTGCAGGAGGATCCGGAGGAACTCCTGCATGCTGGTCTCGTCGTCGACTACCAGGATCCTCGCCACACACCCACTCCTCGAAGCCCGATCGGAACCGTTGCCTGCGCGCTTGAGATCACGCGGCCGGCAGGAAGACCCGCACCGTCGTGCCCTTGTCGCGCTCGCTTGCCACGGCGATGCGTCCGCCGTGCGCCTCGACGACGCGCTGCACCGTCGCGAGACCGAGCCCCGTGCCCTTCGGCTTGGTGGTGAAGAACGGCTCGAAGAGACGATCGAGCGCGTCGGGCGCGAAGCCGCAGCCGCGATCCTCGACGCAGATCTCGATCTCGCGCAGGAGCGCGTCACCGGCGGCGCGCACGCGCACGACGCCATCGTCCGGCTTGCTTTCGGCCGCGTTTCTCATCAGGTTCCAGAACACCTGACGGAGCTGATCGGAGTTTCCCCGCACGCAGAGACCGGCGGGAATCGAGAGCTCGAGCTCGACCGCGCAAGCGTCGTCGCGATCGAGCAGCGCGCGCAGCTCCTCGAAGAGCGGAGCGAGCTCGACCGGCTCGAAACGCCCGGGGCCCGGGCGCGCGTAGGTCAGGAAGTCCGTGACGAGCCGATTCAGTCGAGCGGTTTCACGCCGTACGATCTGGGACAGAGTCTGCGAGTTCGCGTCGCCGCTCGGCAGGTCCGACGTCAAGAGCTCGATCGCACCCGACAGGGACGCGAGCGGGTTTCGGATCTCGTGCGCGAGCCCTGCCGCGAGCTGCCCGACCGCACCCAGGCGCTCGCTCCGCCGGAGCTCCTCCTCCATCTCGACCACGCGCGTCAGGTCCTGGAAGATCACGATCGCACCGTCGGTGTGCCCGTCCGGATCGCGGAGCGCCGACACCGACATTCCCAGGTGCAATCGCCGGCCATCCGCTCGATCGAACTTCACGTGCATCCGCTCCTGCTGGCTGGATTCGCCGACCGGTCCGAGAGCGGGAAACATCCGCTCGAGCGCGGAGCCGCGGGCGTCGGCTTCGCTGCCAGCCCGTGATCCGCTCCGCCTCGCGGTTGAACGAGCTGATGATTCCGTCCCGTCCCACCGTCAGCAGTCCCGACGAGACGTTGTCGACGATCCGGCGGTGGATCTCACCGAGCTCGTGCAGCTCGCGGCGTCCGGCCTGCACTTCGACGGCCAGCCGCCGCGAGAGCATCGCGACCGCGAGATAGGCGAGCGCGTGGCCCACCACCGATGTGGCAGCCGCGTCGCGATCGACGACGGGTTCACCATCGAAGGCCGGCATCCAGCCCGCCGCCGGTCCCCAGACGACGACGGTGTAGGCCACCACCGCACTCGTGCAGGCAAGCAGCGCGCCGCGCGATCCCAGCGTGAGTGCGGCATACACGATCCAGACCAGGAACAGGAAACCGAACACCGAGTGCGCCCCGCCCGCGCAGTAGACGAAGCCGGAGATCAGCAGCGCGTCGCCGGCCAGCTCGAAGAGATGGAGACGGGTCGACCGACCCCAGGCGGCGAGCGCGCCGTAGGCCAGCGCGAGCAGGAAACCGGCGAGCACCAGCGCGTACAGCGCCTCGAGCTCGCGCTCGGAGTACGCGTCGCTGCCGCGCACCTGCGTGATCACGCAGAGCGTGAAGATCGCCGCCAGCGCGGCAAGCCTCGTCGCGAAGGCGCTGACCGGGAGCGCCGTGCGTGGCGAGGCCTCGAACATCCGCGCTAGTTGACGGCGTCTGCGATCTTGAAGATCGGAAGGTACATGGCGACCAGCAGCGCACCGATCGACCCACCGAGCCCCACCATCAGCAGCGGTTCCAGCAGCGACGTCAGCGCGTCGACGGCCGCATCGACCTCGTCGTCGTAGAAGTCGGCGATCTTGCGCGAGCATCGCGTCCATGGCACCGGTCTGCTCGCCGACCGCGATCATCTGGACGACCATGCCCGGGAAGACCTTCGAGCCCTGGAGGGGTTCGGCGATCGTCTTGCCTTCGGCGATCGAGCCCTTCGTGCGCAGGATCTCGCGCTCGACGACCACGTTACCCGCGGTCCGCGCGACGATCTCGAGCGCGTCGAGAATCGGGACTCCCGACGAGAGCATGGTCGAAAGCGTCCGCGAGAAGCGCGCGACCGCCACCTTCTGCAAGAGCGTCCCGAAGATCGGCATCTTCAGGAAGACGCCGTCGAGAACAGCACGGCCGCCGGCGGTCGCGTACACGCGCTTGAACGCGTAGACGAGCGCCACGACGCCTCCGATCATGTAGAAGATCCACTCCTGCATGAAGTGCGAGACGTTGATGACCATCTGCGTCGGCGCGGGCAACACGCCACCGAAGTCCGAGAACATCTTCTCGAAGACGGGAATGACCTTCACCAGCATGACCACGACGACGAGTATGGCGATCACCGTGACCGACGCCGGGTAGACCATCGCCGACTTCACCTTTCGGCGGAGCGCTTCGTTCTTCTCGAGATACGCCGCGAGCCGGTTCAGGATCGTGTCGAGAATGCCGCCGACCTCGCCGGCCGCGACGAGATTCACGTACAAGCGGTCGAAGACCTTCACGTGCTTGCCGAGGGCGTCGGAGAACGTCGCGCCGCTCTCCACGTCGGACTTGATCTGCAGGATGATCTTCTTGAAGGCGATGTTCTCCTGCTGGGTTCCGAGGATGTCCAGGCACTGCACGAGCGGCAGACCGGCGTCGATCATCGTCGCGAACTGCCGGGTGAACATGACCAGATCCTTGGTCGTCGGCTTCTTCTGCAGCATCGGAAAGATCTCGGAGAGATCCTTCGGCTTCGGCTTGACCGTCGTCGGAGTGATCGCCTGCGCCCGCAACGTGGCCATCGCCCCGTCGACGTCGTTCGCCACGATCACGCCTTTCTTCGAAAGACCGTCGCGCGTCTTGCCTGCCCAGTTGAATGTCGGCATATGCCCTCCCGCTCGCGCGGCTAGCTCGCCTTCTGCCTCGAGCGGAGACCTGCGTTTCCGCTCGAGATGATGTTCTGCAGCTCGTCCGGATCGGAACTCCGCATGATCGCGTCCTCGTGCGTGATCAAGCGTCGCCCGTAGAGATCGGCCAGACACTGGTTCAGCGTCTGCATGCCGAACTTGTCCTGCCCGATCTGCATCTGCGAGTAGATCTGGTGGATCTTGTCCTCGCGGATCAGGTTTCGGATCGCGGGGTTCGGCACCATGACCTCGAGGCCCATGACCCGCCCGCCGCCGTTCGCGCGCGGGATCAGCGTCTGGCTGATGACGCCCTCGAGCACGAACGAGAGCTGCGTGCGGATCTGGGACTGCTGGTGCGCGGGGAAGACGTCGATCACGCGGTTGATCGTCTGCACGCACGAGTTGGTGTGCAGCGTCGCCAGGCACAGGTGGCCGGTTTCCGAAACGGTGAGCGCGGCCTCGATCGTCTCGAGATCGCGCATCTCACCGACGAGCACGACGTCCGGGTCCTGACGCAGGATGTAGCGGAGCGCCGACTTGAAGCTCTGCGTGTCGGCGCCGACCTCGCGTTGGTTCACCACGCAGTTCTTGTGCGCGTGCAGATACTCGATCGGGTCTTCGATCGTGATGATGTGGTGATTGTGCTCGGTGTTGATCTTGTCGATGATCGACGCGAGCGTCGTGGACTTCCCCGAGCCCGTCGGGCCCGTGACCAGGATCAGGCCGCGCGGTTTCTGCGCGAGCTTCTCGACCACCGGCGGCAAGCCGAGTTCCTCGAAGGTCAGGATCTTGAACGGGATCGTGCGGAACGCGGCCGCGACCGCTCCGCGCTGGACGAATATGTTCGCGCGGAACCGCGCCAGACCCTTCACGCCGAACGAGAGATCGAGCTCGCTCTGCGCTTCGAAGCGGTGCTTCTGGGAGTCGGTCAGGATCGAGTAGCACGCCTGCTTGGTGTCCTGCGGCGTCAGCGGGTCCATGCGAAGCGGCACGAGCCGTCCATCCACCCGGATCTGCGGCGGACTGCCCGTCGTCAGGTGCAGGTCCGACGCCCCCTTCTCGATCATGGCCTTCAGAAGCTGGTGAAGATTCGCCATCGCCTTCCTAATCGTCCCGAGCGGACACGCGGAACACCTCCGACAGAGTCGTTCCGCCTTCGAGCACTTTGTTGAGAGAGCTGCGGCGCAGCGTGCTCATGCCGCCCCGGATTGCCTCGCGTTTGATCTCTGTTGAACTAGCGCCGTTCAGGACGAATTCCTTGAGCGTGTCGGTCAGAACCATCACTTCGTAGACGGCGACGCGTCCCTTGAATCCCGTCTCGGAGCAGTTTGCGCAGCCCGCGCCCTTGACGGGTTGGCACTTCGCGGCCTCCTCCGCCGACAGGCCCGCCTGCTCGAGCTCTTCGCGCGTGATGGTCGGGTCGTCCTGCCTGCAGTCCGGACAGACCCGCCGCGCGAGCCGCTGAGCCACGATGCAGTTGACCGAGCTCGCGACCAGGAACGGCTCGATGCCCATGTTGAGCAGGCGGTTGATCGTGCTCGGCGCGTCGTTGGTATGAAGCGTCGAGAGAACCATGTGACCGGTCAGCGCGGCCTTGATGGCGATCTCCGCCGTTTCGAAATCGCGGATCTCGCCGACCATGATGATGTCCGGATCCTGGCGCAGGAAGGCGCGCAGGGCGGCGGCGAAGTTGAGCCCGATGTCCTCCTTCATCTGCACCTGATTGATTCCGGCGAGGTTGAACTCGACCGGGTCCTCGGCGGTGGAGATGTTCTCGGAGGTCTTGTTGAGCTCGGAGAGCGCGGAGTACAGCGTCGTCGTCTTGCCCGAACCGGTCGGGCCGGTCACGAGGACCATCCCGAACGGCTGGTGGATCGACGTCTTGAAGTCCTTGAGCTGGGGTTCCTCGAACCCGAGCTTCGTCATGTCGAGCTGCAGGTTCCCCTTGTCGAGGAGACGCATGACGATCTTCTCGCCAAACAGCGTCGGCAGGACGGAGACGCGGTAGTCCATCTCCTTGCTCTTGCCCATCTTGAGCTTGATGCGGCCGTCCTGCGGCAGGCGCCGTTCGGCGATGTCGAGGTCGGCCATGATCTTCATGCGCGAGGTCAGCGGATTGCGCAGCTTTCGTGGCGGCCGCATCACCTCGTACAACACGCCGTCGATGCGGTAGCGGACGCGGAAGTCCTTCTCGTACGGCTCGACGTGGATGTCCGAGGCGTTCTTCTTGATGGCGTCGGTGAGGATCAGATTTGCGAGCTTGACGACGGGGGCGTCCTCGACCGCCTTCTCGAGTTCCTCGAGGTTCGCGCCCTCGTCGCCGCCGACGATCTCGAAATCCTCGTCGTCGAAGCCGGCCATGACCTCCTCGAGGTTCTGGCCGTTGTCGTAGTAGCGCTCGATCGCGCGCCGGACGGAAGCCTCGGCCGCGACCACGACTTCGACGTTGTATCCGGTGAGGAACTTGACGTCGTCGATCGCGAAGATGTTCGAGGGGTCCGACATCGCGATGATCAGCGTCGATCCCGCGCGGTTGACCGGCAGGATCATGTGCTTGGTCGCGACATCCTCGGGGATCAGCGCGATGACTTCGGGATCGACCTCGAAGTCCCCGAGCTCGATCGTGGGAACGCCGTATTGGCCGGAGACGGTCTCCGCGACGGCTCCCTCGTTCACGAAGCCGAGCTTCGTGATCTGGTAGCCGACCCGCGTGCCGCTGGTGCGCGCTTCCTCTTTCGCGCGCTTGAGCTGCTCCTGCGACAGAAGATTCTTCTGTACGAGGAGCTCGCCGATCCGATCGTTCAACGCACCCCTCCGCCGCGTCGGATCCGTCTCACGCGAATCCCGAGAAGACCCGGGTTTGCGCTGAGTTATCGGTGGGGGTCGGAGCCAGCTTTACCGAGTCGGGGGGCGATCAGCAGGCCGAGGCGGGCGCCGCTCTGCACCGCGATCACGGAGCCGATCAGCGTCACCGGGAGCCAATAGGCGAGGTGGACGACGGTTCCGTAGGCCACGGCGACCGATCGCCCCACGCCGAACAGGCCGAGCGCCTCGCGGCAGGCGAAGTGGAATACGCCGAAGAAGCCCGGCGCGGACGGCGCCGCGACCGCGAGCGCGACGAAGACGTTGGTCGTGAACGTCGCGAGCAGGAGCTCGCGGAACGAGAGCTCGATCCCGAAAGCGAGAATCCCGAGCAGGAAGGGCGCCGGCAGGACGACGGTCCAGAGCAGCGCGCTGTGCAGGATGACCCGCGAGGTCGCCCGAAATCCGCGCAGGCCCGCGAGCCCGCGACACACCTCCGCGGTCAGACCCATCACGCGCTCGCGCAGCGCGATCGGAAACAGACGGAGAGCCCCGTCCAGAAGCGCGAGCGTTCCGCGCTCGTTCACGCGCAGCGCGATGATCAGTGCGATCGGAAGGAACGTGAGGACCGCGAAGATTCCAGCGCCGGAGCTCACCCAGACGGGCATGGCCTTGGCGTGCAGCAGGAGCACGATCCCGCCCATGACCGACACACAGGTGAAATCGATCGCGCGCTCGAGCACGAGCGTGCCCAGCGCCGCCGCGCCGCTGACCTCCGTCTCCTGCGCGAGAAGCCAGGGCCGCGCGAGCTCGCCGAGGCGGAACGGCAGCACGTTCACGGCCATGAACGCGAGAGCGGTCGCGCGGAAGAGCGAGCGCAGCGGCAACGGAGCGGGCGCGAGCGTGAGCGAGAGCCAACGCCAGCGCAGAGCACGCAGCCACAGCCCGGCGACGTGAAATGGCAGCATCGCGAGCACGATCCACGGATCCGCGTCACCGATGTGCGTCGCGACGTCGCGAAGATCGACGTCGTGCAGCGTGTAGACGATCGCGGCCACGGGAATGCCGACGCCGAGCCAGATCCGCCAGTCGAGGACGGAGCGCATCCCGATGGATCGCTCGCCTCGGGATCCGGGGGTGGGACTCAAGCGGACTCGGCCACGAGCGCGCGGCGCGCCTCTGCGGCGTCGAGCGCGATCTGGCGCGCCAGCTCGTCGGGACCCGCGAAGCGCCGCTCCGCTCGCAGCCGCTTCTCGAAAGCGACCGAAACGCGCCGGCCGTAGAGATCTCCGTCGAAGTCGAGAAGGTGGGTCTCGGCCAGGATGCGCCCGGGCTCGAACGTCGGCCGCGTGCCGATGTTCGTGACGGCGGAATGCCAGACCGCCCCGGGTCGATCCCCGTCTAGAAACGCCACGCGCGTCGCGTAGACGCCGTTGGCGGGCAGGAGCTCGCTCTCCGGTTCCAGATTCGCGGTCGGAAAGCCCAGCGTCCGACCCCGCCGCTCGCCTTCGACCACGCGGCCCCAGACGACATAGGCACGCCCGAGACAGCGCATCGCCTCTTCGACGTCGCCGCGCAGAAGCGAACTCCGCACGCGCGTACTCGACACATCTTCACCGTCGACCCGTACCTGGCCGATGATCTCCACGCGGATTCCGAGCTCGCGGGCGCTCGCGCGAAGCCAGTCGCCGGAGCCCGCCCTGCCCTTCCCGAAATGGAAGTCGCGGCCGACGAAGACCTCGGCCGGGCCGATTCGATTCGCGATCACGTCGCGCACGAACTCGTCCGGGGAGAGCGCGGCAAATGCGGGCGTGAACGCCTCCCGGACCAGAAGCTCGATTCCCCGAGCCGCGAGCCCGACGCTGAGCTGCTCGCGCGTCATCAAGCGGGGCTGCGGCTGATCGGGAAAGAGCACGCGCCGCGGGTGCGGGTCGAAGGTGTACAGCGCTGCCCTTCGGCCGAGCGTCGATGCACGCGACAGCACGGCATCGAGCAACGCCTGATGGCCGAGGTGCAGACCGTCGAAATTCCCCACGGTGAGCACGCAGCCACGGACCGACCCGTCGACCGAGCCACTTCCCTCGAAGACGCGCATGCGGCCTCATTCTTAGGGACTCCACCCTGGGGTTGCAACGGCACGGTCGTCGGACCAAGAGACGCTATGCTGACCCGCGTGCGGATCATCTCCCGATACCTGCTTCGCGACTTCGCCGGGACCTCCGCTGCCGTGCTCTTCGGTCTCCTCGTGATGTGGGCGGCGGCCGACATCCTGCTCCATGTGGATGAGCTGGCCGGGAATCTCGGACGCGGACTGCGCGATGCCGCGCTGCGAGGCTTTCCGGTGCTGCCGGTCGCGGTTCCGATCTCGTGCGTCGTGGGTGCAGTCCTCTGTCTCGCTCGGGCCGCCCGGAACTCCGAGCTCGCGGCGATCCGGACGGGTGGCATCCGCCTGCAGTCCGCACTCGTCCCGATCCTGCTCGCCTGTGCGCTGGTCGCGATCGGCCTGGCCTTTCTCGAAGACCGCGTGCTCCTGCCGGCACGCGCCGTACTCGAACACGGCCGCGACCAGGACGGAAGCGAGCGGGTGCGCACGCCCGAGCGGCGCCTCGACCGCTGGTGGTTCGCCTCCGGAGCTTCGATCTTCTCCGCCGCGAGCTACGACCGGAAGGAGCGCGTGCTCCGGGACGTGACCGTGTTCCGCTTCGACGATACACGCGCCATTCGCGAGAGAATCGACGCGAAGAGCGCGGCGAACCTGGTGGGAGACACCTGGGAGATCCGTGAAGCGAATGTGCTCGAGTTCTCGGCGGGTGGCGGTATCGGCCGTCGAAGCGCGATCGCCCTTCGCCTCGATCTCGGCATCAGCAGCCGCGAGATGGAGCGCGCCTCGCGCCAGCCGGGCTGGATGACCCTTCACCAGCTCGCCCGGCAGATCCGCAAGAGTGCGGGAGATGCCGCCGAGGTCACGAAGCTGGAGCTCGCCTTTCACAGCCGGCTCGCGCAGAACTTCTCCGTTCTGATCGTCGTCTTGCTCGCGCTGCCCTTCGCGGCCGGAGACGCGCGCGGCGAGTCGCTCCCGCGCGCACTGCTGCTCTCGCTTCTCGCGGCCGCGGGTTTCTGGCTCGCGTGGACGCTCGCGGTGCTCCTCGGTGGAGGCGGCGCGGTTCCGCCGGCCATCCCCATCTGGGGGGTGACGCTCGCGGCACTCGCCTTCGGCTACCTGCGCTTCAGAACCATCCCGGAATGAGAATCAGGGCTTCTCGGCCGTGGGCGCGCGCGGATCGAAGAGGTACTTGAGAAAGCTCGATCCGCGAGAGAGCACGAGCATGGTCTCTCCGTCGAGCGACTTCCGGTACGCCTCCAGGCTACGCACGAAGGTGTAGAACTCGGGGTCCGCACCGTAGACGTCGGCATACGTTCGCGCCGCCTCTGCGTCGCCCTCTCCGCGCAGACGCAGGGACTCGCGCTCGGCCTCCGCCAGGATCACCAGACTCTCGGCCTCGGCCTGCGAACGGATTCCGCGCGCCTGCTGCTCGCCCTCGGCGCGGAACTTCAACGCGAACCGGCTTCGCTCGGTGCGCATGCGCTCGTAGACGCGCCCGATGTTCGCCTCGGGATAGATCGCCCCGCCGATGCGCACTTCGACCACCGAGATCCCGAGCGGCTCGAGCGCCGCTGCCGCCCCGGCGGTGATCTCGCGCTCGACGGCATCTCGCCGATCCGAGAGCAGGTCGGGCAGCGTGTGTTGATTCACCGTCTCGCGCACCTCGCTGTAGCTGAGCTCGTCGATTCGCTGCAGGGCCGCGGCTTCGCTGCGATTGGACTCGAAGAACCGTTGCGGATTCGAGATCCGCCAGATCACGAAGTAGTCGAGATCGACGAGCGTGCGATCGACGGTGTTCAGCGAATGCGGGGTCGAGTGGAAGTGCAGGTTGCGCCGCTCGTACCGGTAGAACTCGTGCAGGAACGGCACCCGCAGGTACCAGCCCGGCTCGAGCAGGTTCGCCTGATTCAGCGAGATGCCGAAGAGGCTCGGTTCGGGCTCGTTCAATAGCGTGCGGAACGCCTGCTCACGCTCGTCGAGGATGACGACACAGAAAAGCGACACAACGGCCAGCGTGAGCGCGACCAGGAGGATCGCCAGCCAGCGGCTCATTTCGCGCCTCCGCGCCGGTCGAGCGGCAGGTAGGGCACGACGCGCTCGGAGGAGTCGTCCTCCATGATCACCTTTTCCATCCCGGGCAGGATCTCTTCCATCGTCTCGAGATACAGCCGCTCGCGCGTCACTGCGGGCGCGCGCTGATACTCGACGAGCAGCGCCGCGAAGCGCAAGACCTGCCCCTGTGCTTCGAGGATCCGCTGCTCGCGATAGGCACGGGCCTGGTTCAGGGCTTCCTCTGCCCGCCCGCGCGCCTCCGGCACCACCTTGTCCGCGTACCCTTGGGCTTCGAGCACGGACTTCTCGCGGTCTTGCGCGGCACTGGTGACGTCGGCAAACGCGTCGCGGACCGCGGCCGGCGGGTCCACGTCCTGGAGCTGAACGCTCTGCACGCGCACGCCCACGTGGTACTCGTCGAGCAGGGCCTGGAGCTGGACTCGGATGTCGTCCTGGATCGGCCCGCGCTGCGTCAGGACGAGGTCGACGGGATTCTGGGCGATCACCGCGCGCACGGTCGCGCGCGCGGCGTCCCGGATCACGTCCTGGCGCTCCTCGGATCGCACCCCGAACAGCCAGTCGCGCAGGTTCGAGATCCGATACTGCACGACGAAATCCACATCGACCAGATTCTCGTCACCGGTCAGCATCGCCTTCTCTTCCGGATGCTCCTCGATCTCCGCGGGCGGGCCGAGGGACTTCGTGCGGTAGCCGAACTCCTCGCGCAAGGTGGTCGTGACTCGCTGCTTGAAGACCGTCTCGATCCCTTGCGCGTGCCACATGAAGCGCCCGGGCTCGATCGTCCGGTCGTAGCGCCCGAGGCGAAGCACGACGGCCTGCTCGTCGGGCGCCACGTCGAAGAAGCCCGTCGATGCCCAGACGGCGATCGCGGCCAGGATCACGAGAAGGGGAAGAACCCGAAGAACGCGCACGCTCCGCCCCCGTTCTCAGCTCGCCGAGCGCTTGCGCGCGGCGTCGGCGAACGGTGTGAAGAGATCGATCGGCATCGGGAAGAGGATCGTCGAGTTGTGCTCGACGGCGATCTCCGAGAGCGTCTGCCAGGTAGCGCAGCTGGAGCGTGTAGGGCGACTGCACCATCACGTCCGACGCCTCGCGCAGGCGCTGCGACGCCTCGAACTCGCCCTGCGCGTGGATCACCTTCGCGCGTCGCTCGCGCTCGGCCTCGGCCTGCTTGGCCATCGCGCGCTGCATCTCCTGCGGCAGATCGATGTGCTTGATCTCGACCGCGCGGACCTTCACGCCCCAGGGATCCGTTCCCCGGTCGAGCTCGCTCTGAAGCTGGTGATTGATGCGCTCTCGGTCGGCGAGCAGATGATCGAGCTCGCACTGACCGCAGACGCTGCGCAAGGTGGTCTGCGCGAGCTGTGACGTCGCGTACATGAAGTTCTCGACCTTGATGATCGCGTTCTCGGGATGAACGACCCGGAAGTAGAGCACGGCGTTGACCTTCACCGAGACGTTGTCGCGGGTGATCACGTCCTGCGGAGGCACGTCCATGACCACTTCACGCAGGCTGACCTTGAGCAGCTGGTCGATGCCAGGGATCACGATCCGGATTCCCGCCCCTTCACCACCTGGAATCGGCCCAGTCGGAACAGCACACCACGCTCCCATTCCGCCAGCACGCGCACCGCCGAGAAGAGCAGCGCGGCCAGCACGAAGACGGCGATCGCGATCGGTGTGAATCCCACTAGGTCTCTCCTTCTTCGGTCGGCTCGACGCGTCGCACACGCAGCTCGAGCCCGTTCACGGACAGGATGCGGACCTTCTCGCCCCGGCGCACGGGTTCGTCGGCGACCGCCTTCCAGAGTTCACTGTCGACGAGCACGATTCCCTCGGGCGAGAGGTCCGTGTCGGCGACGCCCGTCTCGGTCGCGAGGCGCTCGGCGCCGGAGAACGACGGGCGGGCCTGCGCGCGCGTGACGGCGAGCGCCACCGCCCCGAGCACCGCGGCGAGCGAGAAGAGTGCGGGTACGATGGCGCGCCAGAACGGCAGAGCGAGATCGGTCAGCTCGGGCACGCGGAACACGAGCCACGCGCCCCACGCGAGCGCGATGATCCCGGCCGTGAAGAGGATCCCGAAGCTTGCGACGTGGATCTCCGCGATCAAGAGCGCAATTCCGCCGATGACGAGCATCAGTCCGACCCAGTTGAACGGGATCACCTGCAGCGCCGTGGCCGCGAGCAAGAGACAGATCGCGCCGCCAACCCCAGGAAAGATCAGCCCGGGGTTCTGAAGCTCGACGTACAGACCGAGCACGCCGAGCAGGAAGAGCAGGCCGACGATCTCCGGATCGGCGATCACGGCGAAGAAGCGATTCAGGAAATCCATCTCGATCCGCACGGTGCGCGCGTTCTTCGTCTGCAGCGTGACCTCGCGACCGGCCACCTCGACCGTCCGCCCGTCGATCTTCTGCAACAGGTCCTCGAGATCGTTCGCGATCACGTCGATCACGTTCTTCTCGAGCGCCTCGGTCGCGTTGATGGCGACCGAGCGGCGCACGGCGTCCGCGGCCCACTCGACGTTGCGCTTGCGCTCCTGCGCGATCGCCTCGATGAACGCGGTCGTCATGTTCTCGACCTTCTCGTCCATGAAGTCGCCCGGGCGGGACGCTTCCTCGCCCTCGTCCTTGCCTTCCGCCGGCGCGGCCGGGCGCGGATTCGACTTCCCCAGCGTGACCGGATGCGCGGCGCCGATCGTCGCGCCCGGAGCCATCGCCGCGACGTGTCCCGCGAGCGTCAGGAAGGTGCCGGCCGATGCCGCCCAGGCGCCGCGTGGCGAGACGAAGACGACGACCGGGATCTCGGCGTTCAGGATCGCCGTGACGATGTCCTTCGTCGACGACACGAGGCCGCCCGGCGTGTCGAGCTCGATCACGAGCGCGACCGCGCCGTCCGCGGTCGAGGTCTCGAGCGAGCTCGCCACGTAGTCGCCAATCGCCGGATTGATTCCGCCGTCGATCCGGATCACCGTGACGATCTCGCTCCCGGCGCTCGCGAGCAGGGGAAACGCGACGGCGAGCAGGAACGAGAGAGCGCGCGCGCGAGCGCGCGTCATCGTTTCCGGACCTCGATCACGCGGTCGAGAATGCTCTCGGCGATCTCGGCCTTCTGCGCGACCGGAATCGAGCGTACATCCTCGGGGCGCGGCCCGACGATCAGAACCTCGTTGCGATCGACGTCGAAGCCGATGTCGGCGCGGGAGACGTCGTTCGCGACGATCAGGTCACAGCCCTTTCGCGCGAGCTTGGCGCGGGCGTTCTCGAGCAGATCGTCGGTCTCGGCCGCGAATCCGACGATGGTCCGGCCCTCCCGGCGCATCACGACCTCCGCGAGGATGTCGGGGTTCTTCACCAGCTCGAGCGTCAGCGCGTCCCGCTTCTCTCGCTTGATCTTGGTGCCCTCGGCGCGAGACGGCGCGTAGTCGGCGACCGCGGCAGCGAGGATCGCGATCGTCGCGCGCGGCAGCGCGGCGAGCACCGCCTCGCGCATCTCGATCGCGGTCTCGACGTCGATCCGCTGAACACCCCACGGTGTCGGGAGTGCGACGGGACCGGACACGAGCACGACCTCGGCGCCGCGGCGCGCCGCGACTTCGGCGATCGCGAACCCCATCCGTCCCGACGAGCGGTTCGTGATCACGCGGACCGGGTCGATCGGCTCCGATGTCGGCCCCGCATTCACGAGCACGACTTCGCCGCGGAGCGTCGGCTCGGTGGCGCACTGCTCGATCGTCGCGACGACGGCCTCGAGCTCGATCAGCCGTCCCTCTCCGACCCAGCCGCAGGCGAGCTCACCCTCGGCCGGTCCCACGATTCGCGCGCCGCGCTTTCCGAGCGTGTCGAGATTCGCCTGCGTCGCCGGGTGCCGGAACATGTTGACGTTCATCGCCGGCGCGACGACGAGCGGAGCGCGCGTCGCGAGCGCGACCGTCGTCAGCAGGTCGTCCGCCAGGCCGTGGGCGAGCTTCGCCAGCACGTTGGCCGTCGCCGGCACGACCGCGAAGACCTGCGCCCAGTCCGCGAGCTCGATGTGCGAGATCTCCGACTCGGCGGCGGGCTCGAGCAGTTCGTGGCGCACGGGCGAGCCGGAGAGCGTCTGCAGCGTGAGCCGGGAAACGAACTCGAGCGCGTTCGCCGTCGCGATCACGCGCACGTCGTGACCGCGAGCGCGCAGCCGTCGAACGAGTTCGCACGCCTTGTAGGCCGCGATCCCGCCTGAGACTGCCATGCAGATCCGACTCACCGAGAACCCCCGCCTACTCGAAATCCCTTTGAATTCCGAGGATTTCCGTGAAACGTAGCTCGGCCTTCCCGAGACTGTCAAACCGCACGTAAAGCCTTCGCTCGGGAACCCGAACGGATAGACGGGGAAGCGATCCCGGGGAGTCCGTGAGGATGGAGACGCAGAGCGCGCTGATGGGAGCGGTGGCCGCGCTCGCGTTGCTCGTGCTCTTCCTCTCACTTCCGCGCTCGCCCGCCGCGCGTCGATTCGCCGCGCTGACGCTCGCCTACCTGGTCTGGTCCGCAGGCACGGCCGCGAGCAACCTCGGAGTCGCTCACGGCTCGGTCCTCGCGGACCTCGGGCTCCTGGCGACGGCTCCGCTCGCGCTGTGGGTCGTCGCGACCCTCGGGGGACAGACCGCCCGGCTGGCGCGATTCGCACTTCCGCTCATCGCGGCGCCGCTCCTCCTCGCGGCGTCGATCGTGCTTTCGGGAACGCCTCCCGCCCTGCTCCAGGCGATCGCGAACGTCTTCGCCTTCACCGGCTGCGCAGCGGCCGCGGTGATGCTGGCGCGGTTCGTGCCCGGACCCGAGGATTCCGATTCCCCCGACGCGCGCCGCCTGCGCTACCTGGTCGTCGCCCACTCGATCGTCGTCGGGGGCGCGCTGCTCGACACCGCCATGTGGCCGCTCGGTCTGCCGCGCGTGGCCTCGCTCCTGACGCCCGTCCTCTATCTGTACGCGGGCTACCTGCATCTGTCGCAGGTCCGTGTCGCCGATCTCCGCCAGCTCGTCGGCAACACACTCGCGCTCGCCGCGATGGCCCTCGGCGTCGCCGTGTCCTTTGCGGCGATCCGCATCTGGGTCGGAGAGCGCGTCGACCTCTTCGTCTTCAACGCGTTCGTCGCCTCGTTCGCGCTGCTGCTCTTCTTCGTGCCCATGCGCGACCGGATCCAGAACGCGATCGAGCGGCACGTCGTCGCGGGCAAGGTCGCGCTCGAGAAGGACCTGCATCCGCTTCGCGAACGCCTGAAGCACATCCTCACGCTCGACGAGCTTCTCGTAGAGCTGCTCGCGGCGCTCGAGAAGACGGAGCTGCTGCGATCCTCCTCGATCTTCCTGCGCGACGACGCAACGCTCGGATTCCAGCTGGCCGGGAGCATCGGGCTTCCGACGCGGGCGCGGGTCAGCCTGCTCGCCGAGCCCAGCTGGGTGGTGGCGCTCGAGGAGGCCACGGTCCTCCGTCGCGACGAGGTCGAGCGATTCCGCGACGATCCGAAGAACGAAGTCGACCGACCTCGCCTCGACGCCCTCTGCCAGACGCTGCGCGAGCTCGACGCCGACCTCGTGCTGCCGCTGCGCGCGAAATCGCAGCTGGTCGGTTTCTGGACCCTCGCCGACGCCCGCTCGGAGGAGTCGTTCTCCACCGACGAATTGCGCCTGCTGCGCGCGGTCGCCGACCAGATCGCGACGTCGATCGAGAACTCGAAGACCTTCGAGCGCCTGCGCGCGAGAGACCGCTTCGTCACGCTCGGAGAGATGGCGGCGGGCCTCGCACACGAGATCCGCAATCCTCTCGCCGCGATCCGCGGCGCCGTCGCCGTGCTTCAACAGCCGAGCGACGTGAAGTCCGCAGAGCTCTGGACGGTCATCATCGAGGAGATCGCCCGCTTGAACCGCGTCGTCGAGTCCTTCCTCGACTACGCTCGCCCGGCCACACGACATGCGACGATCCGCGACGTCGGCGCGTTCGTGAAGAGCTGCGTCGACGCGGTGTCGCGCTCGAAGGGGCGCTCCGGCGTCGAGCTCTCGCTCGAAATCGAGCCGGGCCTACGGCCGCTTCACGCCGACGCCGATCAGCTCGAGCGGGTGGTGGTGAACGTGGTTCAGAACGCGTACGAGGCGCTCGAGGGTGACGGCCGGGTTCGCGTCGCGGTGCGCCGCGTCCAGGGCGTGGGGCCCTACGACACCTGGCTCGAGATCGCCGTCGAGGATGACGGCCCCGGGATGAGCGAGACGACGCTCGAGCGCGCGTTCATCCCCTTCTACACCACGAAGAAGCAGGGCACCGGACTCGGGCTCGCGCTCTGTGAACGGTTGACGCGCGCGCAGGGCGGAACGATCGCTCTGCGCTCGAAGCCCGGTGAGGGAACGGGCGTGCTGATTCGCCTGCCCTACCCGGTCCCGCCCGAATCCGAGGGCAAGCTCGCATGAAACCCACCCGAACGGTCTTGATCGTAGAGGACGAAGCGAACATGCGCCGCGTGCTCTCGGCGCTACTCGAACGCGATGGGTTCGGAACGCTCGAGGCCTCCGACGGCGACGCCGCTCTCGAACTCCTCGCACACGAGCCCGTCGACGCGGTCCTCACGGACCTGCGCATGCCCAAGATGAACGGGCTCGAGCTGCTCGAAGCCGTTCACCGCGCACATCCAGAGATCCCCGTCGTCATGCTCACGGCCCACGGCACGGTGGGCAGCGCCGTCGAGGCGTTGAAGCAGGGCGCGTTCGACTACCTGACCAAGCCCTTCGATCCCGACGAGATCCGGCAGGTGATGGAGAAGGCGGTCAGCACGCGTCGGCTCGCCGCGCGCGAGGTGCGGGTGGCGGGCGACGAGGATGCCGAACCGCTGCTCTGCGGTCCGAGCGACGCGCTGGCCGAAGTGAAGCACGTGATCGAGCGCGTCGCGCCGACGCCGGCGACGGTACTGATCACGGGCGAGAGCGGAACGGGCAAGGAGATCGTCGCGCGCAGCCTGCACCGCGCGAGCACGCGCAAGAGCGAGCCGTTTCTGAAGATCAACTGCGCGGCAATTCCCGAGGGGCTGCTCGAGAGCGAGCTCTTCGGGTACGAACGCGGCGCGTTCACCGGCGCGGTCGGCCGCAAGCCGGGGCGTTTCGAACTCGCGGACGGCGGAACGCTTTTTCTCGACGAGATCGGCGAGATGCCGCTCTCTGCGCAGCCCAAGCTGCTGCGCGCGATTCAAGAGGGCCGGTTCTTCCGCGTCGGCGGCACCGAAACCGTCCAGGTCGACGTCCGACTCGTCGCCGCGACCAACCGTGACCTGCGCGAAGAGGTCCGCGCCGGTCGCTTCCGCGAGGATCTCTTCTATCGGCTCCACGTGGTACCGATCCATCTTCCGCCGCTGCGCGAGCGGCCCGAAGACATTCCGCCGCTCGCGCGGCTCTTTCTGGAGCGATTCGCGGCCAGGCTCCGTCGTCCGGTGACGAACATCGACCCGCTCGCGATGGATCTCCTGCTCGGCCACCCCTGGCCGGGGAACATCCGCGAGCTGGAGAACGCGATCGAGCGAGCCACGCTTCTCTGTGACGGGTCCACGCTGACCGCGCGCGACCTTCCGCCGGAGGTGCAGCCGCCGGTCCCGCGTCAGACCTCGAACAGCGAGCCGACGCCCCTGCGCGAGCGCATCCGCGCCGCGACTCAGCGCATCGAGCGCGACGCGATCCTCGAGGCCCTCCGCATGACCGAGGGCAACGTCACGCGCGCCGCGCGCAAGCTCGGCCTGTCGCGCCGCGGCCTCCAACTGAAGATGAAGGAACTCGAGATCGACCGGACCTGAGGACGGAGGCGCCCTCAGCCCTTCGGCCCGAGCTTCTCCTTGAGCTTCTTCGCAACCGAGGCGGGCACGAACTCGGAGACGTCGGCACCGAAGCGGACCAGCTCGCGCATGCGCGAGGCGCTGACGTAGAACCAGCGCTCGCTGGTCATCAAGAAGACGGTCTCGAGCTCGGGAAACATGTGGTGGTTCATCAGGGCCATCTCGAACTCGTATTCGAAGTCGGCGAGCGCGCGCAGCCCGCGCAAGACGATGTTCGCGCCGATTCCGCGAAGGTAGTCGACGAGCAACCCCGAGATCACGTCCACGCGCACGTTCGGAAGCATGTCCACCGCCTCGCGGACGAGGGCCAGGCGTTCGTCCAGGGTCAGGGTTCCTCCGCTCTTGTCCACGTTCACGGCCACCGCGACGACGACCTCGTCGAACAAGCGCGATGCACGGACGATCAGGTCGAGGTGCCCGTTCGTGATCGGGTCGAAGCTCGCCGGGTACACCGCAATGCGTCTGTCGGTCATGCCAATGCCTCACTCTCGGCGGCCGGATCGGCCGCGGATTGCCACCAGTCGAACGCCGTCTCGCCGTAGCGTTTCGATTCGCAAAGAAGCAGACCCGCAGGACCCGGCCCCGACTCGACCCGCGTCGAACGCTCGATGACGACGACGGCTTCCGGGCGAAGGACACTCGCGAACGCCTCGTCCCGGATCAGCTGCTCCCGTCCGTCCCCATCCCAGGGAGGATCCGCGAGCACGAGATCGAACGTACCGAGCTTCGCGGCCAAGGCGCGAAGCCCCCGCGACAGATCCGCTTCGACGACGCGCGTACACTCCTGCAGGCCGAGCTCCTCGAGATTGCGACGCAGCACGCGAAGCGCGCCCCTCGCGCGCTCCACGAAGACGGCTTCGCTCGCGCCGCGAGAGAGCGCCTCGATCCCGAGCGCACCCGTGCCCGCGTACAGGTCCAGCACGCGCGCACCCGCGATTCTCGGTCCGATCCAATCGAAGAGCCCCGCACGCGCGCGATCCGAAGTCGGTCGCGTCTCGCGGCCCGGGACCGTGTGAAGGCGCCGGCTCCGCAGCTCTCCGGCAACGACGCGCATCTACACTCGCCCCCGTACCGACTCGATCGGCCCGGACCGTACCAGCCCACGAACAGGCCGGCAAGCGAGGCGCAACCGTCTTGAACCGTCGCGAAGCTTCGCTAGGATGCCCCGCGCGTGATGACATGACATGGTGTCACGAGTGTTCCCCGTGCCAACGACCGAGTCGGACCCGACCTCGAGAACGAAACACGGACCCGCGGAAATCACTCGAGTGAAGCGATTTGAAAGGAGCCTTCCATGGCAGGACGAACGGCGAGAAAGAGTTCGAAGACCCAGAGCGCCGGGGTCCCGAAAGCGGTACTCGAGAAGCAGAAGCGCCTGATTCCGATGCGCCTTGCTCAGGTTCGCGGCGATCGCTCGCAGCGCTCGTTCGCGCGCGAGCTCGGCGTGTTCCAACAGAACGTGAACCGCTACGAGAGCGGCACGACCCCGCACGCCGATTTCCTGATCACGCTGGCGGTTCGCGAGGGGATCTCGCTGGACTGGCTGCTGCTGGGGAAGGGCCGACCGAAGAGCTGACCGGCGCGCTCCGCCCTCGCGGAGCACCCGGCCACCCCTTCCATGCCACGGTTGGGAAGTCCGCTTCCACACCGTCGTGGGCGTTCTGCGCGCTCGTGCGCACGCAGTCTGCTCGCATAGCGCCTCGGAATCCCTCGCGTCGCCGAGAACGAGCGTCCGCGCGGCATGGAATTTGTACTACCTCCGCTCGCGAGCCCGACTCGCTTGGAGGAAGTGCATGAGCGTGTTCCTGGGGATGCTGGCCGTCCTCCTGAATCTCGCCGACAACGCGACGACCTTTCTGTGTCTTCGCGCGCCCGTGCCCGGATTCGAGGTGACCGAGGCGAATCCCGCCGCGGCCTGGCTCTTCTCCGCCATCGGACTCGAAAAAGGTCTTCTGCTCGAGACGGTGATCACGACCCTCGCGATCGCGTTCCTGGTCGCGACCGACCGCATCCCGCGCCGGGTCAAGCTCGCGCTGCTCGTCGTGCTCACGCTGCTGCCGGGCTGGGCGGCACTCAACAATCTCGAGGTGATCCACGCCACCAACATCCCGATCTCATGGAGTTGACGCGATGAATCGACTCAGAGCCCTGGTGATCGCATTCGGACTCGCCGGCGGGCTCTCGTGCGCGATGCGCGCACCGATCCCGCACGAACTCGAGCTCCCGCCCGTCGCCAGCGTCGTCCCCGCGCTCGATGATGCTGCGGACGAGATCGAGGCGCTGCTTGCGCGCCATCTCACGGGGCTCGCACCCTTCGAAGTCCGCCGCGCGGCCGAGGCGCTGATTCGCGAAGCGAACCGGAACGGTGTCGAGCCGGCGATGGTCCTCGCCGTGATCCACACCGAGAGCGGCTACAACAATTTCGCGCGTTCGTCGGTCGGAGCGCTCGGACTCATGCAGATCATGCCGGCGACCGGAGAGATGCTCGCGCGCGAGGCCGGCATCCGCTGGACGGGACCCGACCTGCTCTTCGAGCCGGAAGTGAACCTGCGCCTCGGCACGCGCTACCTCGCGCTCCTGCGCAGCCGCGCTACGGCGACTGGACGCGTGCGCTCGCCGCCTACAACTGGGGGCCGGGCGAGATCGATCGGCGGATCTCCGTCGGTGAGAACCTGCCCGACAAGTACACGAACCGCGTCTACGCACGGCTCGCCCGGCACTAGACGACGCCTCAGCCGCCGTCGCGGACCTCGTCGCTCGACGGCTGCGCCGCACCGAGACTCGCGACGAAGGCGTCGATCGCGGCGTCGACGTCGAGCGAGCTTCCGCGCGCGCCGTTGACGAGCAGCGCGAAGACGAGCGGTTGCCCCTCCGAGTTCCGGACCACACCGGCGAGCGACGCGACGCGCTGCAGATGTCCCGTCTTCGCGCGCACCGGGACATCGAGATCGCGCATGCGCGTCTCGAGCGTACCGTCGCGGCCCGCGAGCGGCAGCGCGGCGAGGAACTCGGGGCCGTACGCGAAGCTCCGCGCGCTCGCGCGGATCAGCGTCGCGAGGGTGGCGGGCGAGACGCGATTGCGCGCCGAGAGCCCCGACCCGTCCGCGATCACGTTCCCCGCCGAGGAAGCGCCGACGCGGGCGAGGTGCTCGCCGAGCGCACGCACGCCCTTCTCCCAGTTCCCGGGCGCGCCATAGACGATCTGCGCCGAGCGCCTTGGTGAGCTGCTCCGCGATGAAGTTGTTGCTGTACTTCGAGAGCAGCCGGACCTGCAGCCCGACCGGCTCGCCCGCGAACCGGAACAGCTCGTGCGCATCGGCCGGGAGCGGCTCGATCCGCACGCGTTTCCCGACGCTGACGCCCTGGGCCTCGAGCTGCGCGCGAAGGAGCGCCGCGGCGTAGCGTTCCGGGAGCGCGACGGCGCGCCAGAAGGTCGCCGACTCGCGACCCGCCGAGACCGAGCCGGTCACGCGCACGCTCTCACCCGTGCCGTCCGGAAGCACGTCGACGTCGAGCGAGAGCTTCCCGCCCCCGCGCAACGTCGGCGCCTCCGCGAGCGTGCGGAAGTACGGGAGCGCGGGCGCGAGTCGCACTTGCGCGGGCTCGCCCACGCGCGCGCCCGGCACCACGTCGATGCGGAAGCTCGAGTAGTTCGCGCTCCACGCGCTCGTCGGTGCGTAGTAGGCGCGCGACGAGACCGGCTGCCAGTCCGGGTGGAAATACGGCCCTTCGAAGTAGCGCGTTGTCGATCGCGATCCCGCCGCGGATCTCTCGGATTCCGCGGAGCCGCACCTCCTCGGCGAGCTTCCACAGCGACTCGGACACCAGGCTCGGATCGCCCCGTCCCACGATCCAGAGCGGGCCCTCGATCGATGCCATCGACGATCTCCCCCTCCATCAGAACCGGCGTCTCGAAGCGGTGCGACGGTCCCCAGTGCGAAAGCGCGGCCGCCGCGATCAAGAGCTTCTGATTCGAGGCCGGCACGAGCGCCTCGTCGGGCGCGTGCGCGAGCAGGCGCCGCCCCGTCTCGAGATCCTCGACGACCACGCCGACGCGCGCGCCGCGCAGAGCGCTCGAGCGCAGCAGGCGCTCGAGCGCGGAGTCGAGTCCTGAGTCGCCCGCGCCCGCCGTCCCGCTGAGCACGAGCGCGAGCGCGAGCAGTCCGAGTGCGCGCACCGGGGCCATCACGGTGCGCGAGCCTAGGGCACCCGCACACGTCTTGCCCGCTCGCGCGGCGCCCTCCATCCTGCAGCCTCGAATCGGGGGGAGTGATGGAGCGGGCACGCGCGTGGCTCGAGCAGCAGCACGGCAGCGCTCTGCGCGAGCTGATTCCGTTGCCGGGCGGCGCGGGTGCACGGCGGTATTGGCGCGCGCGTTTCGCCGACTCGGAGACCGCGGTGCTGATGCACGCGGTGCCGGAAGACCCGGCCATCCTTCCCCCCGCGTTGCGCGCGCAGGGCGAGACGATCCCGTTCGTCGACGTGAGCGGCATTTCTCGCGCGGCATCGCCTGCCGGTGCCGCGCATCCACGCGGTCGAGGAGCGCGATCGCTGGGTCCTGCTCGAGGATCTCGGTGACGTCCACCTGCTCGACCTGCCCGCCCCCGATCGCAGCGCGCGCTTGCGCGAGGCGATCGACCTGCTCGCGCGCGTGCACGCGATCCCGCGCGAGGATGCCCTGCCGTTCCGGCGCGAGTTCGACGAGGCGTGGGTGCGCTTCGAGCTGCGCACCTTCGCCGAGCATGGCGTCGATGCGCGCTGGCACGCGGATCTCGCCCCCGAGCTCGATCGGCTCTCGCGCGCGATCGCGGCGCTGCCGCGCGTTCTCTGCCTGCGCGATTTCCAGAGCCAGAACCTGATGATCGACCGCGCGGGCCGGCTGCGCCTGCTCGACTACCAGGACGCGCTGCTCGCACCGGCCGAGCTCGACCTGGCGGCGCTGCTCTTCGACTCCTATCTCGAGCTCGCCGATGCCGAGCGCGCCGAACTCCTCGCGCGCTACTGGAGCGCGCGCGCGAAGGCTCCCGACGCGACCGCGTTCGCCCTGCTCACCGTACAGCGGAAGTGCAAGGACTACGGGCGGTTCCGATTCATGACTCAGGTAAAACGCGATGCGCGGTACACGCCGTTCATCGCGCGCGCGCGCGCGGCGGTGCTCGTATCCCTTCCGCAGCTGCCGGCGCCGCAGCGCCGCCTGGCCGCGATCCTCGAGGACGCGCTCGCGTGTGCCCCGGCGTGAAGGCGATGATCCTCGCCGCCGGACTCGGCACGCGAATGGCGCCGCTCGCGCGATCGCTCGCGAAGCCGGCGCTGCCGGTGCTCGACGTGCCGGTGATCCTGCGCCTGGTCCGCACGCTCGCGGCGCAGGGGATCTCTTCGGTCGTGGTCAACACCCACGCGCACGCCGAGAGCCTGCGCGAATCGCTCGCGGGCAGTCCCGTTCCGGTGGAGTGGATCGAAGAGCCGGAGCTCCGGGGCAGCGGCGGCGGCGTGCGCGGCGCGCGCGGCGCGCTCGACGGACCCGAGCCGTTCCTGGTCCTGAACGGCGACATGTGGCTCGATCTCGACGTCGGCGCGCTCCTGCACCGGCACCGGGCGCGCCACGCTCTCGTGACGCTGGCGCTGCGAGACGACCCTCGCAAGAGTGAGTTCGGCTCGATCGGGTACGATTCCGACGGCGATGTGCGGCGCATCACGGAGCGAATCGACCTCGGAGGCGAGAAGGGGTCCGGTCTGTTCATCGGAGTGCAGGTCATGGAGCCGGCGATCCTCGCGCAGATGCCGCCGAGCGAGCGCTTCGAGATCGTCCCCGAGGTGTGGGTGCCCGCCCTGCGCGCCGGGCGTCGAATTGCGAGCTGGCTACAGCCAGAAGGCGCGCGCTGGTCGCCGGTCGGCTCGCCGCGCGAGCTGCTCGACGCGAACCTCGAGGCGGCCGAGACCACGTCGGCTCCGGACCGCGCGCGGATCTCACCGCGCAGCGGCGTCGAAGCAACCGTCGTCGCCCCGGCGTGGATCGGCGAAGGCGTCGAGGTCGCGGCGGGAGCGCGCATCGGGCCGCGCGCCGTGGTGAGCCGCTTCGCGCGGATCGGCGCAGGCGCGACGATCGAGGACTCGCTCGTTCTGCCGGGCGCGCGCGTCGCGGCGGGAGCGCGGCTCGTCCGCGCGGTCGCGTACGGCGACGAGGTCTGGCGCGATGAGTGAGATCCTCTTCGTCGGGACCGGCGATGCCTTCAACAGCGGCGGCCGACGCAACAGCGCGATCCTCGTGCGCGACGAGGGACGCTCGATCCTGCTCGACTGCGGACCGACGACGCTCGGCGGCCTGAAGGACCTCGCGGTCGATCCACTCGAGATCGACGCGGTCGTTCTCAGCCACTTCCACGGCGATCACATCGCGGGCGTCCCCTTCCTGCTTGCTCGACTACCTGTACCAGCACCCCCGCGAGAAGCCGTTCGAGATCCTCGGCCCTCCGGGCGTCGCAGACTCGATGGCCGCGCTGACGCGCGCCTACGGCTATCACCTCGAGCAGGAGCAGCGCTATGCGCTGCGCTTCGCCGAGTTCGAAATCGGCAAGCCCTCCGAGGTCGCCGGATTTCGCGTGACCCCGATGCCCGCCGTGCACCAGGAGCACACCTGCCCCCACATGGTGCGCGTCGATGATTCACGGCGCTCGCTCGTATTCTCGGGCGACACCGGCTGGCACGACGAGCTTCCGCGAAAGGTCGGTGACGTCGATCTGTTCATCTCGGAGTGCGTGTTCTTCGATCACGAGTTCCCGTTCCACCTGTCGCATCGCCGGCTCGACCGCGAGCGCGCGCACTTCGAGTGTGGAGCGATCCGGCTCACGCACCTCGGCCAGCAGGTGCTCGACAACGAATCGCTCGTGCGATTCGACACCGCCTACGACGGGCTGCGCGTCCTGCTCTAGCGCGATCGCCTCAGGATCGGAACGCGTCCGGCGGGTTCAGCGTTCCGAGGCAGACGCCGCGCGTGGCTCCGGTCGCGGCGGGAACGTTCGACGCCAAGCCGATGCTCGCGCAGTGGCCGAGCACCGCGAACGCGATCGCCTCGACCGCGCCGCTCGGCACGCCGTGGCGATCGGTCGTCTCGACGGGTACCGGGGCGAGCCGCGCGCGCAGCCCCTCGAGCAGCGCGGGATTGTGGACGCCACCGCCGTAGAGAATCCAGCGCTGCGGAACCTCGGGAAAGAACTGCTCCGCGGCGCGCGCGACGCTCTCGACGGTCAGTCGCGCGAGCGTCGCGCACAGATCGTCGGAGCTGCCGCCGCGCGCGAGCACCGCGCTGCGCGCACGGTCGAAGAAGTCCGCGCCGAAGCGCTCGTGCCCCGTGCTCTTGGGCGGTGGCCTTCCGAAGTACGGATCGGCGAGCCACGTCTCGACGAGATCCAGGTGAGCGCGACCTCGCAGGCAGCGCACGCCGTCGCGATCGAAGCGCTCGACGCCCTCGCTCGCGAAGCGCGCGGCCCGATCGATCAGCGCGTTCCCGGGACCCGGGTCGAAGGCGAGCACGCGCGAGGCGTCGCGATCCGGCAGGTAGCTCACGTTGGTGAAGCCACCGATGTTCAAGACCGCACGCCGTTCCCCGGGATCCGCGAATCGGTAGAAGTGGAAGAACGGAGTCAGCGGCGCGCCCTGCCCGCCGGCCGCGAGATCCGCGCGTCTGAAGTCCGAAACGACCGGTCGTCCGGTCCGCTCGTGGATCAGCGAGGCCGCGCCGATCTGCAGCGTGCCGCGGACCTCCGACTCCGGATAGTGGCCGACGGTCTGCCCGTGCGAGCCGATCCCGCGGACCTCGTCGAGAGCCACGCCCGCATCCCGGACCACGCCGAGCGCGGCCGCGGCGAATCGCTCACCGAGCGCGACGTCGAGCTGCACGAGACCGCGGAGATCGACTCCGCCGGTCGCGAGCGCGTGGATGCGCGCGCGCAGGGACTCCTCGATCGGCTCTTCGCGGAACGCGAGCAGCTCGACGTCGCCCGGGTCCCGACCGATCCGCACGAGTGCCGCGTCGATCGCGTCCGCAGAGGTGCCCGACATCAGTCCGATCCAGAGCACGTCCCCCCTCCCGAAGTAGGCTTACCGCGAGGGGCGGGCCGCTTCAACTCTCGTCGCGTCGCTCCGTGCGAGTCGCGTTGGCGATGACCGCCGAATCGACCAGCGCGGGAACACTGCAGCTCGCCTCGAGTACGTGTCGATCTGCCGACCGCAGGTCCATGAATCGCAGTCCCATGCCCGCGCTCGGACCCTTCTTGCCACCATAGCCCCGGGTCCAGCGCACCTCCGCGGCGGAGCAGATCCGGGTCCCCGTCGATCCACCGAGGTGCAGCACCAGCCGTAGCCGCGTGCCCGTGGGACGCGGTGCCAGACACTGTACGAAGACGCCCGACTCCGACAGGTTCGCACCGTACCCGAGGAAATGCGTGCCACCGTCGTCCTCACGTACGCATTCGATGCGCATCGGAGGCCGGAGAAGCTTGCGCTTGGCCGGTGCCTGCGGAGCCATCCAGACCCTTCATCGGCGGGAAACGTACGGTGCTTGACCCCGCTGTCGCCGGCCAAGCGTGTCTGTCTCCCCCCGTCCCACGACCGCGGTAGCCCCGTCTGATAAGCTCCGGCGGCGATGAGCTCTCGAACGGATGAACGCTCTCGGATTCTCGGAGGCCTGCTCTGCTTCGGCGCCATCGCCGCGGCGGCGCTCTTTCTCGGCGGCGTGCTCGCAGGAAGCTACTGGGCGCTCGCGATCCCGGTTGCGATCGTCGTGCTCTTCGTGCTCGGACTGGTGAGCTGGATCGGCTGGACGATCGCGACCGTGCACGTCGAGGCCGAAGGCGAGCGCATCTCGGCGAGCGGCTCGGGCACGGGCGGCGCGGGCGGCGCGACCCGCGAGGGCTCCGGCCAAGACGGGAACCCGCCGAGCGCGAGCTGAGCCCCGATGCGGATCGCCCTGCTCACCTACCGGGGGAACATGTTCTGTGGTGGACAGGGCGTGTACGCCGCTGCGCTCGCACGCGGGCTGCACGAGCTCGGCCACGAGGTCCACGTGATCGCGGGGCCGCCGGCGCCCGAACTCGCGCCCGGAATCCCGCTGCACATGATCCCGAACGAGAACTTCTTCGCGCTGCCGATGGCCCAGGCGCTGCCGAAGGACGATCCGTTCCGCGCACTCGCCCCGGGTAACCTCTGGGAGCTCGGCCTGACACGTCTCGGTGTATTCCCGGAGATGACGGCCTTCGGCATCCGCCTGCTGATGCGCTGGGGCGAGCTGCAGCGGAAACACCGCTTCGACGTCGTGCTCGACAATCAGTCGCTGTCGTGGGGGCTCCTCGGACTCCAGGCCACCGGAATCCCCGTGACGGCGATGGTGCACCACCCGCTGCACATCGACCGCATCGCGGACTTCGAGATCGATCCGCGCTTCCGGCGCAAGTGGCGACGAACGCTGTACTTCCCGCTGTTCATGCAGGAATTCGTGGTGCCCCGCCTGGCGCGGATCCTGACCGTCTCGAACGCCTCGGCGGCCGAGATCGAGCGCTACTTCCGCGTCCCACAGAAAGAGATCTCGGTCGTCTACAACGGAACCGACAGCGACGTGTTCCGCCCGCTCGATCGCCCGAAGGAGACGGACCTGATCTTCATCGGGCGCACGGAAGACCGGAAGAAGGGGATTCCGTACCTGCTCGACGCGCTCGCGCAGACGCCCGAGCACGTCACGCTGAAGATCGTCGACGGCCGCATTCCCGACGACGGGCTCGTACCGCGCAAGCTACGGGAACTCGGACTCGAGAAACGCGTCGTGTTGGTCAAGCGGATGCTCACCGTCGAAGAGCTGGTCGAGCAGTACTCCACGGCGCGGATCGCGCTGGTTCCGTCGTTCTTCGAGGGGTTCGGATTTCCCGCCTCCGAGGCGATGGCCTGCGGGCTACCGGTGATCGCGACCGTCGGCGGCGCACTTCCCGAGGTCGTGGGCACGAGCGGAGACGCGGGCCGGGTCGGTTCCGTTCCGCGATCCGCCCGCACTGGCGGAGGCCATCACCGAGCTGTGTACCCTGCCGCACGAGCGCGTGGCCGAGATGGGCCGTGCGGCACGCCGCCGCGTCCAGCACGTCTTCTCCTGGCGCGAAGCGGCCGGGCGAACCGCCGACGTGCTCAGCGAGGTCGTGCGTGCTCACCGTCGATCTCGATAGGCTCGGCCTGCGCCGCGACGACTGGCTGCTCGACGCCGGCTGCGGCGGCGGGCGGCACTGCTTCGGCGCGCTCGACCGCGGCGTGCACACGGTCGGTTTGGACCTCGACACCGCCTCGCTCCGCATCGCGCGCGCCGGCATTCACGAGCGCCGCGGGCGTGCGGTCGAGAAGCTCCACGGCGGAGTCCTCCGCGGCGACGTCTTCCGCCTGCCGTTTCGCGACTCTGTCTTCGATCGCGTGATCTGCTCCGAAGTCATGGAGCACGTCCACGACTACGGCGCGGCGCTTCGGGAGCTCGTTCGCGTGCTCCGCCCGGGCGGAACCATCGGCGTGACGATTCCGACCGCGACCACCGAGTGGTTCTATCTCGCCGCGACGCGTCGGTACTTCGAGAGTCCCGGCGGACACATCCGCGTGTTCCGGCCGCGCGACCTCGCACTCGCGCTCTCGCGGGCCGGCGTGCGCGTGGACGGCGTGGGTTTCGCGCACTCGCTCCACACGCCGTACTGGCTGGTCCGCTCCGCGCTCGGACTCGACGACGAGTCGCCCGGCCCGACCCGCGCGCTCCGCGGTTTCCTGATCCGCGCCGCCGTCTCGCGCGTCTGGACGCGCGTCGAACACGCACTCGACTGGATCTGGCCCAAGAGCCTGGTGCTCTACGGCACGCGTGTCGCCACCGGGCGCCTCGACGGGACGGCGTGATGCGCATCGCTTTTCTGTGTTACCGCGGAAACATGAGGAGCGGGGGTCAGGGCATCTACCTGCACGCGCTCACGCGCGAGCTCGCCGAGCTCGGCTGCGAGATCGACGTCTTCGTGGGCCCGCCCTACCCCGATCCGATGCCCTGGGCACGCGTCACGCGGATCGAGAACCAGATGTTCTGGGGCAAGCGCTTCGAGAAGCGCCGCGGCGCATTTCTGCCCAAGCCCGATCCGTTCTCGATCCTGCGACCCACTCGAATTCTTCGAGTTCGCCGCGACGCGGTTCGGCTTTCTGCCCGAGCCCTTCGCCTTCAGCGTTCGAGGCGCCCTCGCTCTGCTGGCCGAAATCCGGAGGGGACGGCGCTACGACCTCGTTCACGACGTTCAATCGGTGAGCTACGGACTCCTGCTCCTGCAGGCGCTCGGCTTGCCCGTGGTGACGACGATCCACCACCCGCTCTCGATCGACCTGCGCTCGAGCCTCGCGCGCGACAAGACGTTCTCGGAGCGCAAAGGCTCCCTCACGTTCTACCCCGTGCGCACGCAGGCGCGGACCGCGCGAAGGCTCGCCGCGATCCTCACCTCGAGCGAGGCGTCGCGACGCGCGATCGTGCGCGATTTCGGTGTCGCTCGGGAACGCATCCACGACGTGCGCAACGGCGTCGAGCTGCCGCCACGTCCGACGCGGCGCGAGCGGCCGGAAAAGCTCGAGCTGCTCTTCGTCGGTCGCTGCGGCGATCCGAACAAGGGCCTCGAGTTCCTGATCGAGGCGATGGCCCTCCTGCCGCTCGACGTCGGATTGCGCGTGCTCGACTACTTTCCGGCCCACACCGCGCTCGAGAAGAGGCTCCACGCCCTCCATCTCACGGGACGCGTGCGCTTCACGGGCAAGGTCTCGAGTGAGGAGCTGGCACGTGCGTACCGCGAATCCGTCGCCGTCGTCCTGCCTTCGCTCTTCGAGGGCTTCGGCCTGCCGGCGATCGAGGCGCTCGCCGCGGGGACGCCGATCGTCGCGTCGCGAGCGGGGGCGCTCCCGGAAGTGATCGCGGACGCCGGCACCGGCGCGCTCGTCCCCGCGCGCGACCCCGCCGCGCTCGCGAAGGCGATCGGCGAGCTGCTCGGGAACTGGGAGTCGGCGCACGCTGCGGCGCTGGCGGCGCGGCCCCGGATCGAAGCGATCTTCGGCTGGCGTCCGACCGCCGAGCGCACGCTCGCGCTGTACGAGCGCGTGATCACCGAGTTCCACGCCAATCGGCGCGGTCACTGCGCCTCGAGATGAGAAGCGTCGATCTCGACCGCGACATGACGCACGTGATCCCGACCGGGACCACTCGGGACTCCGAGTACCTGTTCCGGCGCATGGAGGCCGAGACGCTCGCTGCGACGCGAGCCCGTGCGGGTGCGCGCGTGCTCGACTCGGCTGCTGGACTCGGTCAGGACAGCCGCGCACTCGCGCGCACCGGGGCACGAGCGGTCTGCGCCGAGCCTTCGCGGCGCATGGTCGAGCTCGCGAAGCTCGTCGCACTGAAGGAGGCGCCGACCGTCCAGAGCAGCGTCGTCTGGACGCGCGCCTGGTCCGAGTCCCTGCCGTTTCGCAAGGGCTCGTTCGACGCCGCGTTCTGCAAGGGCGCGCTCGATCACTTCGACGATCCCGAAGCCTGCATCGCGGAGCTCGCGCGCGTGACCCGGGACGAGGGGCGCGTCGTCCTCGCGGTCGCGAACTTCGAATCTCTCGGCTGCCGGCTGCAGCGTTTCGGAGATCGACTCCGGCGAAGGCCGGCTTCGGCGGGGCGACGCACGTACCACGTCCCCTCCGATCACTTCACGCGCTACGACCCGCGCACGCTGCGCGAGCAGGTCGGACGCCACGTCGAGATCCTCGAATTCCGGGGATCTCCCTTCTCTGGGGCGTGCGGAGCTGGGCTCGGCTGCTCGCGCGTCTGCCTGCGCCGTGGGCGAATGCGCTGCTCGTCGTCGCGGATCGCATCGCATCGCGCTTTCCGACGCTCTCGGACGTGATCGTCGTCGCCGGGCGGCCACGCGGCCGCTGACTCAATCGCTGCCGGGCTCCGGGGCACCCATTTTCCGGTAGAACGTGCTGCGGCCGATGCCGAGCAGACTCGCCGCAGCGCGCACGTCGCCCTGGCTCCGGCGCAGCGCTTCCTCGAGACACGCGCGCTCGAAGGCTTCGAGGGACAGGGCGATGCCATCGGGAACCGTCGCTCGCGGCGCGCTGAAACCGCCCATGCGCAGATCGGCGACCGTCACGCGCGTGCCCTGCGCGAGGGCGACCGCGGCTTCGATCGTGTTCTCGAGCTCGCGCACGTTTCCTTCCCAGCGATGCGCGATCAGACGCTCGAGCGCCTGCGGCTCGAGACCGACGATGCGCGTGCCCGCGGCGGCGCGTTCGAGGAAATGGCTGGCCAGAACCGCCACGTCCTCCGGGCGATCGCGAAGCGGTGGCAGCTGGATCGACACCACCCGCAAGCGGTAGAAGAGGTCGGAGCGGAATCGGTTCGCGCGCACCTCCGATGCGAGGTCGCGGTTGGTCGCCGCGATGATCCGCACGTCGATCGAGGAGGCCGTCGGCGAGCCGAGCGGCCGGATCTCGCGCTCTTGGATCGCGCGCAGGAGCTTCGACTGCAGCGAGACCGGGAGCTCGCCGATCTCGTCGAGAAAGAGCGTCCCGCCGTGGGCACTGCGAAACAGGCCCAGCGAGTCGCGCACCGCACCCGAGAACGCGCCGCGGACATACCCGAAGAGCTCGCCCTCGATGATCCCTTCGGGCAGGGCTCCGCAATCCACCGGCACGAACGCGCCGGCGCCACGGGGAGAAGTCTCGTGGATCGCGCGCGCGATCAGCTCCTTTCCCGTTCCGCTCTCGGCCTCGATCAGCACGTTGCTCTCGTTCGCCGAGAGATCCCGCACGGTCTGCAGGACGCGCTTCATCCCGGACGACTGCGCGATCACGCGCTCGAGCGCGGAGCGGCGGCCGAGCTCGCCCTCGAGCTCGCGATTGCGAACCCGCAGTCGTCGCCTCTCGAGCGCGCGATCGAGCGTCTGCCGAACGCGACGCGGATCGGCGAACGGCTTCTCCAGGTAGTCGAAGGCTCCCGCGCGCATGCACTCGACGGCGGAGTCGATGCTCGCATAGCCGGTCATCACGATCGTCTCCGTGTCCGGACAGCGCTCGCGCAGCTCGCCGATCAGATCGAGACCCGAAGCATCGCCGAGTCGCAGGTCGAGCAGAACGATCTCGGGCTCGCGCGCGAGCTGAGCTCGCAGGCGGCCCACATCGGTCGCTTCGACGACCTCGAAGCCGTCGCGCTCGAGCTGTCGCCGCAGAACGCGGACGATCGAGGGCTCGTCGTCGGCGATCAACACGCGCGTGCCAGACGACGGCCGTCGATTGGCGGAGATGTCGCTCGCGAGAGGGGGAACCATTCGCGTCGAGATCGGAGTCGGTCCGGCGATGCTTGAGCGTCCGCACGGCCTACCCTACACTGCGGAGCGGCGGGGGGGACGCGTGAATCGCAGCTCGACGGCTTGCGGCTCGGTTCTGGTCGTGGACGACGATGCGCTGTTCCGCGCCGCGCTCGTTCGCTACCTCGAAGGCGATGGCTTCGCCGTCGTCGCGGAGGGCGACCCGGGCGCCGCGATCGAACGTCTCGAGCAGCGCCCCTTCGATCTCGTCATCACCGACATGCGCATGCCGGGGATGGACGGCATCGCCTTCGTCCGACGCGTTCGCGCGATCGATCCCGAGGCCGTCTGCATCGTCGTCACCGGCTTCGGCAGTCCCGAGCGCTCGATCGAGGCCCTCGACGCAGGCGCGTTCTGGTTCATCGAGAAGAGCTACGAGCGACTCGCCTGCCTCGCGCCGCTGATCGCGAAGGCCATCGAATTCCGGCGCCTGCACGGCGCGAACCGCCAGCTGCAGCGTCAGCTCGAAACTCGTTACGGCTTCGAGAACATCGTCGGCGAGAGCGAAGCGCTGCGCGACACGCTCGAAATCGTGCGAAAAGTCGCGGACTCGGAAGCGACGGTCCTCGTCCTCGGCGAGAGCGGCGTCGGCAAGGAACTGGTGGCGCGCGCGATCCACTACAACAGCCCGCGCGCGCAGCGCCCGTTCGTCGCCGTGAACTGCGGCGCGATCCCCGAGGAATTGCTCGAGAGCGAGCTCTTCGGACACGTGCGCGGCGCCTTCACCGGCGCGCTCCGCGACCGGATCGGGCGGTTCAGTGCGGCGAACGGCGGCACGCTCTTCCTCGACGAGATCGGCGACATGAGTCCGCAGCTCCAGACCAAGCTCTTGCGCGCGATCCAGGAGCGCGAGTTCGAGCCGGTCGGCTCGTCACGGACCGAGCGCGTGGACGTGCGCATCGTCGCCGCCACGAATCAGAACCTGCCGCAGCTGATTCGCGAGCGGCGATTCCGCGAGGATCTCTACTTCCGACTGGCGGTGGTTCCGATCGAGGTACCCGCACTGCGCCACCGGCGAGAGGACATTCCGCTCCTCGTCCGATCCTTCATCGAAGTGCAGCGGCGTGCCTACCCCGAGATCCAGGGCGTGACGGAGGCCGCGGTGAAGCGGCTGGTCGAGTACGACTGGCCGGGAAACGTGCGCGAGCTTCAAGCGCTGATCGAACGGCTCACGATTCTGCGTCGGAGCGGTTGGATCGACGAGCCCGAGCTTCCGTCGAACATCGCCGGGAACGGCCTCGAGCGGCCGATCGTGTCGCTGCCGGCCACGGGGGTCGATTTCGAAGCCTTGGTTTCCTCGTATGAGCACGAGCTGATCGTGCAGGCGCTCGAGGCGACGGCCTGGAACAAGAACCGCGCATCGCAGCTGCTCGGGCTCAAGCGCACGACCCTGGTCGAGAAGATCCGATCGAAGGGCATCGCCGCGCCAGACTCCGATCCGCCTCCGGACCGGCCGCGGTCGAGATAGGGGTCCGTACACGCGCAGAACGCCACGCAAAGCCGGACCGAGTGACGCCGGTGTCGCGCGCTGCTAAAGAAGTCGAGCGCGGCACCGATGCGGGAATCAGGGCCACCCGAAGGAGCCAGCATGGCCAAGCGCGACGAACGAGGCCGGACCCCGAGCGAGCCGGGTCCCGCTTCCGACGAATCCCAGCTCGACGACCTCTACTCGGTCGAGTACCTGGCCGACGTCGCCGGCGGCAATGCCCGCGCCGAGCGCCTCGAAGAGTTGAAGCGTCGAATCGCACTCGGCGCGTACCATCCCGCCGCCGATGCGATCGCGGCCGACATGCTGTCCCGGGTCGGGCTCGGGTCCGACGAGGACTGAAGCGACGCCCTGACGCTCCGCTAGCCCTCGACGGCGACCAGCACGACGGTCGAGTTGTCGTCGCCTCCACTGTCGTTCGCGAGCGCTACGAGCGAAGCGGCCGCGCTCGCGAGCCCGCCGGTCCGCGACTCGAGACAGCGATTGATCTCCGCATCCGTGAGCTGCGAGGAAATCCCGTCCGAACAGAGCACGAACAAGTCTCCCGGACGAGCGTGGATGGCGGTGACGTCGGGCTCGACCCAGGGAACCACCCCGAGCGCACGCGTGATGACGTGACGGCTCGGGTGGCTGCGCGCCTGCTCGGGGCTGAGCTCGCCTCTCGCGACGCGTTCCCCCACGAGCGAATGGTCGAGCGTGAGCGGGCGCAGCTGTCCGTCGCGATGCAGGTACATGCGGCTGTCGCCGGCGTGCGCGAGCACCGCCTCGTCGTCGCGCAGCCAGAGCGCCGCGAGCGTGGTGCCCATGCCGAGCAGGCCAGCTTCCGCGTGTGCGGCCTCGTAGATCGCCTCGCTGGCGCAGGTGACCGCTTCTCGCAGAACCTCCGCGGCGCGGCCTTCCGGGTCCCGGCTCACCGCCTCGACGAAGACGCCGACGCCCAACTCCGACGCGCGCCGCCCGGCCGCGTGGCCGCCGAGCCCGTCGGCGACGACGAACAGGCCGAGCTTCTCTTCGAGCGCGTAGAAATCCTCGTTCGCGGTGCGCTTGCGCCCGGTGTCCGTACATGCAGAGACGGAGAATCGCATGCGGCGAGCGCTCCTCGGCGGACCTGGCGCTTCAGATCGGGATCCGCGCGGGCCAGCTTGATCCTCGCGGGCGGCGATTTGATATGGTTCGAACGGGTGAGAGAGATATCGGAGCGGGCATTCAATCGCGTTCGGGTGCGATCCGATAGGTACCGGCAAGTCCGGCCGCTTCGAGTGGCAGGCGCATGGAGGTTAGGGGCCGATGCCTAAGACCCTGCTTCTCGCCGACGACAGTGTGACGATCCAGAAAGTCGTCGGGATCACGTTCGCGAACGAAGATGTCGAGCTCGTCACCGTGGACAACGGCGACGATGCGCTCGTGCGTGCGCGCCAGATCAAACCCGATCTCGTGCTCGCCGACATCGGTATGCCCGGGCTCGACGGATACGCGCTCTGCGAGGCGATCCGTCAGGATCCGGACCTCGCGAATACGCCGGTGCTTCTGCTGACCGGGACCTTCGAGACCTACGACGAGGACCGCGCTCACGAGGTCGGCGCGAGCGGCCACATCAGCAAGCCGTTCGAGGCGCAGGCGCTCGTCGATCGCGTCCTCACGATGATCGCGCAGAGCGAAGCGGCCGCCGCGTCCCGTCCTTCGCCACCGACGCAACCGATTCTCGCGCCGGCTTCACCGCCCATGACGAGCGCGCCCGAGATGGCCGCTCGGCCGCGCCCCGAGCTCCCACCTCTTCCGGGCGCGAGCGTCTCGAACGCGGCGCGTCCCTCCAAGCCGCGCGCGACCTCGACGTTCGACTTCGACGTCACGCCCGATCCGAGTGTCGAAGTCCCCGCCGTCGCGGAGCCGCTCTGGGAGCCCGGACCGGACTTCGAAGCACACGACGATTCCCCGGCACGCCGGGTCCACGCTTCGCTCGAGCCCTCGGAGGAAGCCCCGTCCCCGGACGCGACCCACCTGTTCTCGCCCGAAGCCGTCCGTGCGCCCGCTCGGCCTCCGGCCGCAGTGGAGCCCTTGCACGCGGCCGCTCCCGCGCGATCGGACTTCTCGTTCGAGGACCTCGACTTCGAGGAGCCCACCGCACCGCCAGGAAGCCACACAGAGATCTTCGGCGAGAACTCGGGTCCGCTCGCTGCGGAAACCGTGGTCGCGATCCGCGAGACGCCGAGGTTGGACGCGCCCGCCCCGATCACGGCACCCGCGCTCCCCGACCTGCTCAGAGATGACGAGATCACGGCGCCGAGCCAGGACCTCTCCGCGCTGGACTTCTCCGACGCCGAGCCCGAGATCGAGGCCGAGCCGCTCGACGAGGACGACCCGTTCGGAGAGCCGTTCTCGCCCGACACCTCCGCAGCCCTCGCCGAACCCGAGTTCGCCCCGGTTCGAACGCGCGGCGCCGAATCGACGCCCGCCCCCGAAGCCACGCGACTTCTCGCGCAGGCCGACGCGCTCGACGCGAACGAGGACGGGCTCGAGCTCGACGGCGATCTGCTCGACGTCGAGCCGATACCGGAGCTGCCGATGTCGGAGCCGCCGGAAGAGCTCGACGCGTGGAGCGACGTCCACGAACCGGTAGAGCCGGACCCGCGCCCGACGGCTCCGCTGAACACGGCATCGCGACCGACGGATTCCGGACGCACGACCGCACCGATCATCGACTCCACGCTCCTTTCCCAGACACTGGAGAAGGTCGCGTGGGAGGCGTTCGGCTCGCTCTCGGAGCAGGTCGTGAACGAGGTCCGCAAGCGCGTCGAGGCCGTGGTCTGGGAAGTCGTTCCGCAGATGTGCGAGCGGCTGATCCGCGAAGAGATCGCTCGACTCAAGGCCGAGCTGCCGGAGTAGCGCTGCACGGCTATCCTGCGAAGCCGTGACGAACGTGCCCTCGCGTGCGACCTGGATCTGGCTCGTCGAAGCGGCGCTCGCCGAGGACATCGGACCGGGCGACGCGACCTCCCAGGCGCTGCTCGCGCCCGACGCGCTCGGCGAAGCGCAGCTCGAGGCGCGGGCCGCGATCGTGGTCTCCGGGCTCGAAATCGCCCGCGAGGTCTTCGCGCTTCGCGGCGTCAGCTGCGACCTGCTCGTCGCCGACGGCGCCTCCGCGTCGAGCGGTGACGTGCTCGCCCGCGTTCGCGGACCGGCGATCGGAATCCTCGAGGCCGAACGCACCGCGCTGAATTTCGTGCAGCGCCTCTCGGGAGTCGCGACGCTGACCCGGCGCTACTGCGAAGCCGTGCGAGGAACGAAGGCCGAGATCGTCGATACGCGAAAGACGACGCCGGGCTGGCGCACGCTCGAGAAGTGGGCGGTGCGCTGCGGCGGCGGACGCAATCACCGGCTCGCGCTGTACGACGGCATCCTGATCAAGGACAACCACATCGCCGCGGTCGGCGGAGCGGGTGCGGCGGTGACACGCGCGCGCGAGCGCGGCTCGCGCCACCTGCGCATCCGCTGTGAAGTCGAGTCGGTCGCGCAGGCGCGCGAGGCCCTCGACGCCGGCGCGGATTCACTGCTCGTCGACAATCAGCTTCCCGCCGTGATCGCGAAGATCGTCGAGCTCTGCGCCGGGCGCGCGCGCGTCGAAGCGAGCGGCGGGGTCAACCTCGACACCGTCGGAGCGATCGCGCGCACGGGCGTGGACGAGATCTCGGTCGGCGCGCTGACTCACTCCGCACCCGCCGCTGACGTCGCGTTGGAATGGAACGCGCCCTCGAAAGCCTGAAGCCGCGCACGCGCTGGCTCGGGCGACAGCTCGAGATCCACGACGTCGCGGATTCGACCAACCGGATCGCCGAGCAGCGCGGAGTCGAGGGCGCGGCGGATGGGCTCGTCGTGATCGCCGACCGGCAGACGGCGGGCCGCGGCCGCCTCGGCCGGACGTTCTTCTCCCCCGGCGGGCGCAGCCTGTACCTGTCGGCGCTTCTCCGCGCGGAGCTGCCGATCGAGCACATGCACCAGCACGTCTTCGCAGCGGCGGTGGCGGTCTCGGAGTGCGTGCGCGAAGTCCTGCCGGCGAGCTGCCGGGTCGAGGTCAAGTGGCCCAACGACGTGCTGATCGACGGCCGCAAGACGAGCGGCATCAACTGCCCGGTCCAGCTACTCGGCGGCCGCGTTCACTTCGGGGTCCTCGGCGTGGGTGTGAACGTGAACCTCGAGGCCAGCGAGCTTCCCGACGAGCTGCGCGAGATCGCCACGAGCCTGCGCATCGCGGGCGGCAAGTCCCTGGACCGCGTAGCGTTCGGCGAGACGCTGCTCGCGCGCCTCGAGACCGAGATCGACGCGGTCCGGTCCGGCGCGTTCGAGGGGGTCTTGGAGCGCTTTCGCAGATCGTTCACAATGACGGGCAAGCAGGTCCGCGTCGGCGGACCCGGGCTCGCCCGCGAGGTGATCGGGACGGTGCACGGCTTGGATCATGATGGCGCATTGCTGGTCGAACCCCGGGGGGGCCCGGTCGAGCGGATCCTCGCCGGCGACGTGACGATCGTACGCGGGGAGAGGTAGCCCGGCGTGCTGCTGACCATCGACATCGGCAACACGCACGTCGTCCTCGGGCTCTTCGACGGCGAGACGCTCGTGCACCACTGGCGCATCGGCACGCACCGCCAGGACACCTCCGACGAGTGCGCCGCGACGCTGCGCGCGCTCTTCGACCTCGCCGGCGTGGATCGCGGTTCCATCTCGGACGCGATCATCTCCTGCGTCGTCCCGCCGCTTCAGCCGATCTTCGAGCGGACCTGCGAGAAGCTGCTTCGCCGCGCGCCGCTGATCGTCGGCCCCGGCATCCGCACGGGCATGCCGATCCGCGTCGACAACCCGCGCGAGGTCGGAGCCGACCGGATCGTGAACGCGGTGGCCACGATCGAGCGGGTCGGGACCCCCGCGATCTCGATCGACTTCGGCACGGCGACGACCTTCGACTGCATCTCCAGCTCCGGCGAGTTCGTCGGTGGCGCGATCTGTCCGGGCGTCTTCGTTTCGCTCGAGGCGCTGGTCGCCCGCGCATCGAAGCTCTCGTCGGTCGAAATCGTGCGCCCCCCCCAGGTGATCGGGCGGAACACCGCGCACAACCTCCAGTCGGGCATGGTCTTCGGCTACGCCGGGATGGTCGACACGATGGTGCGTCGCATCCGCAAAGAACTCGGCGAGGACGCCCGCGTCCTTGCGACGGGCGGACTCGCCGGACTGATCGCGAGCGAAGCCGAGACGATCGAGCGCGTGGAGCCCTTCCTGACCCTGGAAGGGCTTCGCCTCATCTACACGCGAAACCGGGACCCTGGGAGTCGCGGTGACTGAGAGACCCACCAGACCGAACTGAGGAGGGACCATGGGTAGCACCGACGCGAGCCGCAGCATCAACTTCGCTCTGATCGGGCACGCCGGCGACGGCAAGACGACGCTCGCCGACTCGCTACTCGTGGCGGCCGGGGTGATCAACCGGCTCGGTCGCGTCGATGACGGCACCTCCTTCATGAACTGGCTGCCCGAAGAGAAGCACCGGCGCGCGAGCATCTCGACGTCGGTCTGCTCGTTCGGCTGGGACGAGGCCGAGTTCACGATCCTCGACGCCCCCGGAGACGCGAACTTCGCGGGCGAGATGCGCGGCGCGATCGCCGCCGCCGACAACGCCGTGCTCGTGCTCAACGCACAAGACGGCGTCCGTGTCGGGACCGAGCGCGCCTACAACTACGCACGCGAGCACGGGCTCGGACTCGCCGCGGTCGCGAACAAGATGGACCTCGAGCGGGCCGACTACGACGCCTGCGCGAACCAGCTCCAGGAGACGCTCGGCGTGCGCGTCGTCAAGCTGCACCTGCCGATCGGCCGTGGCGAGGGATTCCGAGGTTTCGTCAACCTACTCACCGGCCACGCGCACCATCTCGATGCGAACGGAAAGCTCGTGATGGACGAGCCGCCCGCCGAGCTCGCGGACGCGATCGCCTCCGCCCGCCTCGCGATGATCGAGGCGGTCGCCGAAGCCGACGACGCCCTGCTCGAACGCTATCTGGAGGGCGGCGAGATCTCGGAGGCCGAGATCTTCCAGACGCTGCGCAAGGGCGTGGCCGACGACAGCCTGCTTCCGCTTCTCTGCGCGGCCAGCGCGCGAAACATCGGCGGCATGGCGCTCTTGATCGCCGCCGATCACGTCTTCCCGACGGCCAGCGAAGCCGTCCCGCGCAAGGGCCGTCACGACGACGACGAGGTCGTGCTCGAAGCCCAGCCGACGGCTCCGGTCGCCGCGCTGGTCTGGAAGTCCGTCGCGGACCGCTACGCCGGCATGCTCTCGCTCCTGCGCGTCTACTCCGGAACGCTGCGCAAGGACATGACTCTGCTCAATCCGCGTACGGGAGCCCGCGAGCGCGTCGGAAAGCTCCTTCGGCTGCACGGCGAGCAGACCGAGGAGGTGACCGAGGTCCTCCCGGGGCAGATCGCCGCAATCCCCAAACTCAAGGACACGCACACCGGCGACACGCTCTGCGACGAACGCCACGCGGTCCGGATCGACTCCGATCCGCCGCCGCGCGGGATCATCTCGTTCGCGGTCGAGGCAGAGAACAAGGGCGAAGAGGACAAGGTCTTCGATGCGCTACACCGTATGGTGGAGGAGGATCACAGCCTCGCGCTGAAGCGGGACGAGCGCACGGGCGAATTCCTGCTCACGGGTCTCGGCCAGCTGCACATCGAGGTCACGCTCGAGAAGATCGCGCGGCTCTTCCACGTGAAGATCCTGCTCAAACCACCGAAGATCCCCTACCTCGAGACGCTGAAGGGCCGCGCCGAGAACGTCGAGGGCAAGCTGAAGAAGCAGTCCGGCGGACGCGGTCAGTTCGGTGTCTGTACCCTCACGGTCGAGCCGGGGGAGCGCGGATCGGGCGTCGTCTTCCTCGACGAGATCGTCGGAGGTTCGATCCCGCGTCAGTACATCCCGGCCGTCGAGAAGGGCGTGCGCGAGACCTGCGATCGCGGCGTGATCGCCGGGTACCACCTGACCGACATCCGCATTTCCGTGACCGACGGGAAGTACCACACGGTCGATAGCTCCGAGTACGCGTTCAAGGCCGCGGGCAGCCTCGCGCTGCGGGCCGCGGTCGCGCGCGCGATGCCGATCCTCCTCGAGCCGATCATGACGCTCTCCGTGGTCGTGCCCGACACCTGCGTCGGCGACGTCATGGGCAATCTCAGCAGCCGGCGCGGTCGCGTGCTCGGAGTCGAGGCGCGCGGTCACGCCGAGATCGTCAAGGCGCACGTCCCGATGGCCGAAGTTCTGACGTACGCATCGGATCTCACGAGCATGACCGGTGGCCAGGGCAGTTTCGACATGGAGTTCTCCCACTACGAGGAGACACCTGCGGCGATTCAGGACAGGATCGTCGGCGAGGCCGCGAAGCACCGGCAGGCGGAGGAGTAGAACGCGCGGGGACGAGCCTCCCCGCAAAGGGAGGACACGTGAGCGCGGAGCCCGGTGAGATCCTGGAGAGCCTCGGGCCGGCCCGACGCTTCGCGGATCCCGCGAGCCCGCTCGATTCGCGACTCATGGCCGCGAGCGGCGCCCTGCCCCTCCCGCCCCCGCAACTTCTCTCGGTCCTGGTCGCGCTGACGCTCGATCCCGACGCGGCGGTCAAGGACAAGGCGATCGCCTCGCTTCGCGCGCTCCCCGATCGCGTGCTCACCCCGGCGCTCGGCGGAAAGCTGCACGCCGGCGTGCTCGGTGCCTGCGCAGATCTGTACCGCGAAGATGGCGCACGGCTGGAGCTGATCGCGCTGAATCCGGCGACGAGCGACGAGACCTGCACGTTCGTGGCGACGCTGCCGTTCCAGCGTGTGGTCGAGATCCTGGCGCAGAATCAGGTCCGCCTCCTGCGCTGCTCCCCGCTCGTCGAGGCGCTCGGCGAGAACCCGCTGACGGGGATGGCCACGATCGATCGGATCCTGCACTTCCTGGGCGTCGAGCGCGGAGAGATGGAGGAGCCGGAGCCCGAGAGCCAGGCCGAGCCGGTTCCGATTCCGCCGCCACCCGATCCAAGCACGGGCGAGGCCGCGCCCGAGAACCTCGAGGACGAAAGCGAACTACCGAGCGACCTGATCGAAGAGAGCGCGGAGGAGCTCAGCGAAGACGAGAAGCAGGAGCGCAGCCAGAACCTGCAGGCGCGGGTCGGAAAGATGACCATCATCGAGAAGGTCAAGCTCGCGCGGCTCGGCAACGTCGACGCACGCTCGCTCCTGGTTCGAGACCGAAACAAGCTCGTCGCCTCCGCCGCGATCCGGAATCCGAAGATCACCGACAACGAGATCGAGGGCTACGCGCGCGCGCGCAACCTCTGCGACGAGGTCATGCGCATCGTTGCCCACAATCGCCAGTGGACGCGCGCGTACCCGGTCAAGCTCGCGCTCTCGATGAACCCGAAGTGTCCTCCCCAGGCCGCCGTCAAGTTCCTGAATTACCTCACCGATCGAGACTTGGGACTGATCATGCGCAGTCGCGACGTGCCCGGAGTGATCTCGGCGCAAGCGCGTCGCATCCTGGCCCGGAAGGGGAAGACGTAGATGGGAACCGCCGACCGCGAAACGCGGGAGATCCACGGCAAGATCGTCTACTACGGCGCCGACGGCGCGGGCAAGACCTCGAACCTGGCGTTCATCCAGCGCAAGCTCAAGCGCGAGCACCGCGGCGAGCTGAAGCGCCTGTCCACACGCGATGGTGTCACCGTGTACGAGACGCTGCCGGTGCAGCTCGGGGCGGTGCGCGGCTACAAGACCTCGATCCAGATCATGAGCGTGCCCGGCGCGCCGCAGGCATCGGCGATGCGGCGGCAGATCCTCGATGGCGTCGATGGCATCGTCTTCGTCGCCGACCTGCGACCCGAGCGCCACCCGGCGACGATCGCCGCGCTCGACGAGCTCCGAAAGCACCTGTCGGCGCACGGCCTCGAGCTCGAGGACGTCCCGCTCGTCGTCCAGTACAACCACCGGGACCAGGCCGACGAGAACGCCGTCGATCGTCTGCACCGACTCCTGCCGTTCCGCGAGGTCCCCTGCTTCGACGCCCGCGCCGACGAGGGGACGGGCGTCTTGCAGACCCTGACGACGCTTTCCAAGCTCGTCCTGGTCGAGCTTCGGAAGACACTCGACGAGACGTCCGACTCGGTGCCCCCGGTCGTACAGACCCACGCAAACCCGAACGTCACGCGCGTGGTCGAGGAGCGCGAGCCCCTCGGCCCCCCGACGGGCGAGGTCACGGCCGGCTTCGAGGATCCAGCCCACGCGGCTCCCGAGAAGGGCTTCTCGGTGGAGAGCGCCGGACCCGTCCACGGCGGCGGAAGCGAGATCTCCGTTCCGGTGCGCCTGATCGACGAAGCGACGGGCCGACGCGTGGAGATCATCGTCCGCATCGCGATCGACGCGTTGTAGGTCGGGAGGGCGCGGCATGCGCAAGCGCCTCGGCATCGTGGGTCACTCGGACGAGGGACTCGCGCTGATTCCGCTGCTCGAAGCCAATCCCGACGTCGAGCTCTGCGGCGTGTTGACCGACGATCCGGACGCGGCGCGAAACGCGCTCGTTCGAGTCGATCCGAAGTACGCGCTTCGGTCCTATCAGCTGCTCGTCTCGGACGGGCCGGCGTTGCTGCGAACCCCGGGCCTGGTCGCGCTGATCGACGCCGAGGCGCCGGCCGGATTGCGCTCGGTGCTCGACGCCGCTCCCGAGCGCGGCGTGCAGGTGACCACGCCGCTGATCGCAAAGCTCCTCTACGCCTTCGGCCCGGTGGACGCACACCGCAAGCCCGACTTGCTCCAGGCACTCGGAGAGATCCTCGAGTCGTACAACCTGACCATCGATCGACGCGGTCTGCTCAATCGCATCCTGCAGATCGCGGTCGGGTCGACCGGTGCGGACCGCGGCTCGCTGATGCTCTGGGACGAGGCCGAGGGTGCGCTGCGCATCGAAGTCGCCCTGGGAATCGAGAAGGAGCTGATCTCGAAGATCCGCATCCGACCGGGCGAGGGGATCGCGGGGATCGCGTTCTCCGAGCGCAAGCCCCACCTGCTCTCCGGCAAGGCCGACCAGAGGCTGTACGAGATCGCGCGCGAACGCAGCGACGTCGAATCGGCGATCTCGGCGCCGCTGATCCACGGCGACCGCGTGCTCGGCGTGCTCAACCTGTCCCACAGCCTGCGACGAGGAGCGTTCTCGGAAGAGGACCGCGACTTCATCACTCGGCTCGCGGCGATCGACGCGAAGATCATCACGCGCGCCGAGGAGTACCACCGACTGCTGCGCGACTCGGCGAGGCTGCGCGCGCAGAGCCTGGTCCGCGAAGCGCTCGCGGAGACCGGCCCGCTGCACCAGCAGCTCTCGAAGGTCTGCCGCTATCTCGCCGGGGAACTCGCAGGTGGAATCGCGCACGTCTTCCTCGTCGATGCCGAGCAGGGAGCGCTCGTCTTGCGCGGGTCCTCGACGCCGATCGACCCGCTCGCGGCGCCGTACCGGATCCGGCCGAGCGACGGCATCCACGGCTGGGCGGCCCGAGAGCGCAAGTCGATCGTGCTCTCGAACGCGACCGAGGAGGGCTGCGCCTGCTTCGCGGTACTTCCTCTGCTGGCACGGGGGGACCTGATCGGGCTGCTCTCGTTCGAGGGCATGCTGGCCCCCGGTGCGCCCGAAGTCCTGCGCGAGAAGATCAGCGCCGTCGCCGACGCCCTCGCCCTCGCGCTCGCCGATGCGCTGCGGACGATGTTCATGGAACGCGAGGCGACCAAGACCGCCGCGATCACCGAGCTCGCGAGCCGCCTCGGGTCCGCGAGCGACTCCGCACTGCTACACCGATCCGTGACGTCCTCCGCCGCCATGATCCTCGAAGCCGAGCACGCCGTTCTGCGCCTCCAGGACTCGACCACCGGGCGCTACCAGATCCGGTCCTATTTCGGATCCGCCGAGACCGACGAGCAGGCGCCGCTGCTCGAGCTCGAGAAGGCGCTCTCGATCCGCGCGCTCTCGCTGCGCGAAGCGGTACGCGTGATCGACGTGCGAGCCGATGCGGAGCTCGCGAAGCACCACTCCGACGTCGTCTCCGCTCTGTCGTGGCCCCTGCGCCGCGACGGGCGTGTTCTCGGCACGCTCTCGCTTCTCGGCAAGGTCGCACGCGACGCGCTCACCAGCGAGAGCTTCTCGTCTCAGGACCAGGCGCTGCTCGGCCGCTTCGCCGAGCACGCGCAGCAGGCGCTCGAGCAGGTCGGGGAGCGCGAACGCATGCGGCATCAGCGCCGCTTCGACGAGCTCACCGCGCTTCCGAACGCGACCTACGTCGCCGAGAGGATCGAAGAGGAGATCGCCCGCGCGGGCGCGCGCGGACGGACCTTCGCGCTCGTCCGGTTCCGCCTCGACGGGCTCGCCGAGCTTCTCACGAGTCCCGACGCGAACCCGGCCGAGCACCTCGTCGTCTCGCTCGCGCAGGAGCTGCGCGCCGGGCTGCGCGAGTTCGACATCGTCGCGCGCACCGCGCCCGACACGTTCCTGATGCTGATTCCGGAGCCCGAAACCGACATCTCGGCGCTCCTCGGCCCGCTCGCGCGGCGTGTGCGCGAGGCGATTCGGCGCGAGCCCGATCCCGCGCTCGGCGAGGGCGTCCGACTCGAGTTCGGGTACGCCCTCTTCCCCGGCGACGGCCAGACCTCGCGCGCGTTGCTCGAGGCGACCCGCCGGACCCGCGTCACGGACTGATCTCCGCGCTCAGGCCGAAGCCGCCCAGGGCGTCTCGACGCACGGCGCGCCGATCGCCTCGGCGACACCTTTCAGCGTGACTCGGCCGCGGTAGCAGTTCACACCCCGGGCGAGCGCGGGGTTCGCGTTCAGCGCGCCGTCCACGCCGCGGCGGCAGAGCTCGAGAAGATACGGGAACGTCGCGTTGTTCAACGCCAGCGTCGACGTGCGCGGCACCGCGCCCGGCATGTTCGGAACCCCGTAGTGGATGACGCCGCTCTCGACATAGGTCGGCTTGGAGTGCGAGGTCGGCCGGATCGTCTCGACGCAGCCGCCCTGATCGACCGCCACGTCGACGATCACCGAGCCGGGCTTCATCGCGGCGACCAGTCCGCGATCGACGAGCACGGGCGCGCGCGCGCCGGGTAGGAGCACCGCGCCGATCACGAGGTCGGCTTCGAGGATCGACTGCTCCAGGTTCACGACGTTGGAGTACAGCGTGTCGATGCCGCCGTGATAGATGTCATACAAGTGCGAGAGCTTGCGCTGGTCGACGTCGAGGACGGCCACCTCCGCGCCCAGACCCGTCGCCATCCGCACCGCCGCCGTCCCGACGATGCCCGCACCGATCACCGCGACCCGTCCACGCGGCACGCCCGGGACTCCGCCGAGCAAGACCCCGCGTCCACCCTGATCGGCCTGCAGGTAGTGAGCGCCGATCTGCACGGCGAGCCGTCCCGCCACCTCGCTCATCGGCACGAGCAGAGGCAGCGATCCGTCGTCGAGCCGAACCGTCTCGAAGCCGATCGCGATGATCTCGCTGTCGAGAATCCGGCGCGCGAGCTCCGGCTCCGGGGCCAGATGCAGGAAGTCGAAGACGGTCTGCCCGGGGCGCATGGCCGCGATCTCCGCCAGCGTCGGCTCCTTCACCTTGGTGACGATCTCGCAGCTCTCGATCACGTCCTCCGCCGACGCGAGCACCTTCGCGCCGACCGCCTCGTAATCGGCGTCGGAGAATCCGCTGCCCTCGCCCGCCGCGGTCTCGAGCCGCACTTCGTGGCCTGCAGCGGCGAGCGTGCGCGCACCCGCGGGCAGAAGCGCGACACGCAGCTCACGGTCCTTGGTCTCACGCAGGACGCCGACGCGCATACCGTGATCCTTCTCGGAGGTGTGACGCGGAGGAGGATACCGCGCGTGCACGGTCTGGGGCTCTCCTGGGGGGGATCGGAACGATCCTCGGCGAACTGGAGCGCGCTACCAGACCGGTCGTGTGTTCAGTCCGTTGTGCACGATCTCGCGCTCGACGCCGTCCGCGACCCGCGACACGTACAAGAGGCTCTCCTTCTCGTCGCCGCGCGACGAGGCGTAGACGACGTATTGCCCATCCGGAGAGAGCGCGGGAAACTCCTCGTCATAGCTGGTCTTGGTGATCTGCCGCTTGGCGGATCCATCCCCGCGCATCAACCAGACGTTGGAGTTGCCGAGGCTCTCGCGCGTGAAGGTGATCCAGTTTCCGTCGCGCGAGAAACGCGGGTTGTCTCCACGCGTGACCGGCCGCGGTTCCGCCTCGCCCAGCGCCTGGAGATAGATCGTCGCGCCGCGGGTCGAACCCCGTTCGGCGCGCGCGAACACGACCGTTCGTCCGTCCGGTGACACGTCCGGCGTGCCCCCTCCCTTCGATCCGGGCAGCAGCTCGCGGCCCCTCGCGTCGGTCTCGACGAAGATCCCTCCCGAGAAACTGCGGCCCTCGCGAATCGGTCCGTGCCAGACCAGGCGGATCGGTCCGTCGGCGACTCCCGCGCCGTTCCCGACCGGCCCGCGCTGCACGCGCGCCCAGGCGCCGGTGAGCCGGTTCCAGGTGTGGAGTTCGAGACCGCCGGATCTCGGATCGATCCGACCGACCAGCAAGTGCGTGCCATCGGCACTCCAGTCGCACGGAACCGCGCCGAGGCCCGCATCGGGCACCACTCGATACTCGCCGGTCTCGGGCGCGAGCAGGGAGAGCGTCGTCTTCAGCCTCGGCCTCGTCGAGCGCACGTCGTCGGGATCCTCGATCCGCGCGGCTTCGCGGAACTTCTCGAGCGAGAGGATTCCCTCGGAGGCGCCTTGGCGGATGTACGCGATCGGATCGGTGGGTAGATCTGCGAGCGAGACGCCCTCGGAGCAGGCGGAGAGCAAAGCACCGAGGAGCGCCAGGATCGCCGGTCTAACGAACCGCGCGACCGCGGAAGCGCTGCGCCGACTCGTCCCAATCGAAGAGCGCCGCGCCTTGGACGCCGGACTCACCGACCGAGATGACGAGCTGTGCCGCGCCCGCGTAGATCGGCCGGCCGTCCGGTCCCAGAGCCCCCTCGAGATCCGTGAACGACAGATAGGCCGCGGTGTCGACGTGCGAGTGGTAGATGACGACCAGCCGCTCCCCTCTCTGTTCGGCTCCGCGCAGCGCATTCAGCAACTCCTGCTCGTCGATCCAGAACGCCCGGCTCGCGTCGAGATCCGACTCGCCGCGAGCGACCCTGGCGCTCTGCACGTTGCTGCAGCGGATGACGCGGACCGGAGTCGCCCGGTCGGTGCCGGTGAGCAGGCCACAGCACTCTTCCGGATAGCACTCGCGCGCGTGCTGGAAAACCTCGTGCAGAAGATCGCGCGGCAGAACGGCCGGGCCCAGCGCTTCGTCGACACGAGCGGCCGCGCGCTGTTCCCACGGCCGATCCGATTCGGGCTCGCCCGAGCCTCCGTTCAACTCCGACCTCCGCGGCCTTCCCGCGCGGACCGTATCACGAGCGCTGGCTCGGTTGAATGGACTAGAGTGAGTTTGCCCCCGCATCGACTCCTCCGGAGGCCGCTCGGCTCCCATGCTCGATCCCGAGATCACGCCACCGCTGCGGCGGTTCGTGGAGTCGCTCGCGAGCCGCGCCAAGGACACCCTGGGCGGTCGGGTGCGAGCGACGCTCGCGCTCGAGCCGCGCGTCGCTCGGCCCGGCGCGTTCGATCTCGCGCCGGGCCTCGAAGCGATCCTCGCGAGGCGCGGGATCTCGACGCTCTTCTCGCATCAAGCCGAAGCCCTCGCACACGTGCGCGCCGGCCACGACGTGCTGGTCTCGACGGCGACCGCGAGCGGCAAGAGCCTGATCTACGACCTGGCGATCGCCGAGCGAGCGCTCGCGCGCCGCGATGCGCGCGCGCTTCTGCTCTTTCCGCTGAAGGCGCTCGAGCAGGATCAGCTGCAGAGCTTGCGGGCCGATCTCGACGTGCTGGCCACGCTCGACGGCCCCACGGCCGAGATCTACGACGGCGACACGTCGCCCTACCAGCGCAAGCGCATCCGCGACCGGCCGCCGACCGCGCTGTTCACGACCCCCGACATGCTGCACTTCGGGATCCTGCCCGGGCACGACGGCTGGAAGGAGTTCCTGCGCCATCTCGAGCTGATCGTCATCGACGAGGTGCATACGTATCGCGGCGTGCTCGGCGCTCACTTCGCGCAGATCATGCGCCGTCTGCTCCGGCTCGCGCGCCACCACGGCGCGGACCCGCGCATCGTCGCGTGCTCGGCGACGATCGGGAATCCGGCCGCGTTCGCGCGCGACCTCTTCGGCCGCGAGCTCGCGCTCGTTTCCGAGGACGGTTCACCCCAGCCCACCCGTTGGCTCGTCTTCATCGAGCCCGAGACCTCGGCCTACACCACGGCGGCGCGGCTCTTCCGCCACTGCGTTCGCCAGGGCCTGCGCACGATCGCGTTCACGCAGTCGCGCCGAACGACGGAGCTCATGCACCGGTGGATCCTCGAGGCCGAGCCGCGGCTCGCGAACCGCGTCTCGTCGTATCGCAGCGGCTTCCTGCCCGAGGAACGACGCGCGATCGAGAAGCGCCTCTTCGAAGGCGATCTGCTCGGCGTGATCTCGACGTCCGCTCTCGAGATGGGAATCGACGTCGGCGGACTCGATGCCTGCATCCTCGTCGGCTACCCGGGATCGATTCTCGCCACGCGCCAGCGCTCCGGACGCGTCGGCCGCGGACGCGACGGCGTGATCTTCGTCGTTCCGCAGGAAGACGCGCTCGACCGCTTCTTCCTGAATCACCCCGAGCAGGTCATCTCGCGCCCATGCGAGGACGCGACCGTCGACCCGGCGAATCTCGAGATCGCCGCCGCCCACATGCCCTGCGCGGCGGCCGAGCTGCCGCTCGCGCACGGCGAACCCTGGCTCGACGCGCCCGGCGCCCGGGCCGCGCTCGCGCTCGCCCACGAGCGCGGCGGTCTGCTCGAGAGCGCGGCCGGGGCCGAATCGTTCGCCGCGCGGCGCAAGCCGGCGTCCGAAGTGCAGCTGCGCTCCGCGGGGGAATCCTTCGCGATCAAACGCGCGGGCGAGTCGGGAAAGCGCGTGGTCGGGACGATCGGCGGCGCGCGCGTCACAGGAGAGTGTCACCCCGGCGCGATCTACCTGCACCGCGCGGAGTCGTTCCTGGTTCGCGAACTCGACTTCGAGCGGCGCGAGGTCCGGGTCGAGGGCCCGGTCGAGGTCGACTGGTACACGCGGCCGGTGGTCGAGAAGGAGACGGAGATCCTAGAAGTCCTCCGCACGCGACCGAGCGGGAACATGTTGGTGAAGCTCGGCCGCCTGCGCGTCACCTCGAAGACCACCGCCTACGAGAAGCGGCGCGTCTTCGGCCAGGACCTGCTCGGCCGGCATCCGCTCGAGCTTCCACCGACGCGCTTCGAGACCGAGGGCCTCTGGCTCGAGCTCGCGCCGCAGATAGAGCGCGTCGTGAAGGCCGGCGGCGGTCACTTCATGGGCGGCATCCACGGCCTCGAGCACGCTTCGCTCGCACTCTTTCCACTCTTCGCGCTCTGCGACCGATTCGACGCCGCGGGGATCTCGATCCCGCGCCACCCGCAGGTTCGAGGCCCCGCGATCTTCCTGTACGACGCGCACCCCGGCGGAATCGGAATCGCGCGCGCGATCTTTCCGCGCCTCGAGGAGCTGCTCTCGCTCGCCGGGCAGATCGCGTCCGAGTGCCCGTGCGTGGACGGCTGTCCGTCGTGCATCCACTCGCCACGCTGCGGTGCCGGGAACCGGCCGCTCGACAAGGCCGCGGTGATCCGCACGGTCGATCTCGCGCTCGCGCGAGAGACGCTGCCGACCTCCGAGCTCGAGCTCGAGGAGCCCGAGCTCGACGACGTCGAGATGCGCGCAGCCGAAACGGCGCAGCGCCGCGCGCCGATCCTCTTCGACGTCGAGACGCAACGTTCCGCGGCCGAGGTCGGCGGCTGGGGCAATACGCATCTGATGCGGCTCGCGCTCGCGGTCGTCTTCGACGCGGCCACGGGGGAGTTCGAGACCTACACCGAAGCGCGTGCAGACGAGCTGATCGAGCGGCTCTTTCGCGCACCCGCCGTCGTCGGCTTCAACAACCGCCGCTTCGACTACGGCGTGCTTCGCGCGTACACGACGCGAGATCTCTCGCGCTTGCCCACCTTCGACCTGCTCGAGGACATCCACCGCAAGCTCGGATATCGCCTCTCGCTCGATCATCTCGCCACGAACACGCTCGGGCGCGGGAAGTCGGGCGACGGCATGCAGTCGTTGGTCTGGTGGAAGGAGGGCCGGATCGACCTGATCGAAGCGTACTGCCGGAAGGACGTGGAGCTCGTCCGCGACCTGCTCGAGTTCGCGACGCGCGAGGGCCACGTGATCTTCGAGCGGAAGACCGGCGAGCGGGTGAAGCTGCCCGTCGAGTGGGACGAGACGACGATTCTCGACCGGGCGAGCCAAGCGACGCCGAGCTAGCCTCCCGCGCGCTGTGCTGCGCCTCGACGACGCCTCGAAATCGTTCGGCGGACGCGCGCTCTTCGAGGGCGCGTCGCTGCACGTCCGCGCGGAGGACCGCATCGGGCTCGTCGGTCGCAACGGCGCCGGCAAGACGACGCTGCTGCGGATTCTCGCGGGCCTCGACGCACCCGACACCGGGACCCTCGTGCTGCGCCGCGGTGCGAGCGTCGGGTACCTTCGCCAGGAGGTGAGCGCGGTCTCGGAGCGCACGGTGCTCGCCGAAGCGGAGACCGCGCTCGAGCCGCTGCGCGCACTCGAGCGCCGCATGCGCTCGATCGAAGAGGAGATCGCCCGCGATCACGAGCACGTTCCCGACGAGCTCGCTTCGCGCTACGACGCGATCCGGCACGAGTTCGAGCGCGGCGGCGGTTTCTCGGCCGATGCGGAGCTTCGGGCGACGCTGGTCGGGCTGGGACTCGGCCCCGAGAAATGGGAGCAGCCGCTCGCGAAACTCTCCGGCGGCTGGTTGATGCGTGTCGAGCTCGCCAAGCTCCTGATCGCGCGGCCGGAGGTGCTGCTTCTCGACGAGCCGACCAATCACCTCGACCTGCCGTCGATCCGCTGGTTCGAAGGCATGCTCGCCGCGTATCCCGGGGCGGTCGTCGTCGTCTCGCACGATCGCGTCTTTCTCGACCGACACTGCAACCGGATCGCGGAGCTCACGGCGTCGCGGCTGACGTCGTACCGCGGAAACTACTCGGCCTACGTCGAGCAGCGCGCGCTGCGGCTCGACGAGGCCGAGGCACGGCGGCGCAACCTCGAGCGCGAGATCGCCGAGAAGCAGCGCTTCGTCACCCGCTTCAAGGCGAAGGCCAGCAAGGCGAGCCAGGCGCAGAGCCGCGTGAAGCAGATCGAGAAGCTGCAGGCCGAGCGCGAGCTGCTTCCCACCGAGGCCCACGAGCGCACGATGCGCGTGCGTTTCAAGACCTCTCTGCGCTCCGGGGAAACCGTCTTGCGGCTCGAACGCGCGGCGAAGGCGTACGGCGACAAGGTCGTGTACCGCGCGCTCGACTTCGAGCTTCGCCGCGCCGAGCGCGTGGCGCTCGTCGGTCCGAACGGCGCCGGCAAGTCCACGCTTCTGCGCCTCGCGGCCGGTGCGTTCCCGCCCGACCGCGGCTCGCGCGAGCTCGGCCACAACGTGCGCGCGGGCTTCTATGCGCAGCATCAGGTCGACGCCCTCGATCCGCGCCGGAGCGTGCTCGGCGAACTCGAGGAGAACGCCACCATCGACGAGATCCCACGCCTCCGCGGGATCCTCGGCGCGTTCCTGTTCTCGGGCGACGACGTGGAGAAGCGCGTGTCCGTACTCTCGGGCGGCGAGAAGGCGCGCCTCGCGCTCGCGAAGCTCCTGCTCGCGAACGCGAACTTCCTCGTCCTCGACGAGCCGACCAACCATCTCGACATGGAGGCCCGCGACGTGCTCACCGCATCGCTCGCGGACTACGAGGGCACGCTTCTCTTCGTCAGCCACGACCGCCGCTTCATCAACGCGCTCGCGACTCGCATCGTCGAGGTCACGCCCGGAGAGCACGAAGCCTGCGTCCGAACGTTTCTCGGCGACTACGATTTCTACGAAGCGGCGCTGGCACGCGAGGCGAGCGAGCGAGCGCAGAAGCCGGCCGCGAAGGCCAAGCCGGCGCCCGCCGCGAGACCCGGGATCGACCGCGCTCGCGAGAAGCGGCAGCGCAAGCTTCGCGAGCAGAGCGCGGCGCTCGAGCAGAAGATCGAGGCCTTGGAGGCGGAGCTCCGGCGTCTCGAGTGGCTCGCCGCCGAGCCCGACACCGCCCGCGACGGAGAGCGCATGCGCGCACTGGCTCAGGAGCGCAGGACCCAGAGCGAAGCGATCGCCGCGCTCTATTCCGAGTGGGAATCGGTCACGCGCGAGATCGACGACTGAGCACGGCTTGGCAGCGTCTGGGGGCCTCCGCTAGGATCGCGCTCGTTCCGCCTCGATACGACCACCGTGCCCAGGTGGTGAAATTGGTAGACACGCGAGGTTCAGGGCCTCGTGTCCGCAAGGACGTGCTGGTTCGAGTCCAGTCCTGGGCATCTCGAGCGATCCCGCGAACATGGGGCGCTCACAGACGTCGGTCGAGCTCCACGGCATAGCGGAGGTCGGCGAGGAACTCGGGGATCGCCGCGCTCACGCGGTGCCAGTTCGGGATCAGCGGCGAGCGCATCGGGTCGCGAACGAAGGCGAGCCCGGCGGCGCGCAGTCCCGCGGTGAACGTCTCGACGACGAGCTCTTCCGCGTGCGGATCGAAGTGCAGCCCGTTGATCCGCGAGTCGTCCGAGTACGCGCTGATCGTGTCCTGCGCCTGGCGCAGATAGGCCGAGCAGAGCGTGTTGAGAAAGCCCGCGTCGAACTGCACGCCGACGCTCGCCAGATTCCGGAACAGCGAGGTCGCGATGTCGATCACCATCCGGTGAAGCCCGCGGCTCGGGTCGAGCGGCGAGAGGTCCTGGTGCTTGTGATCGTAGTTGTCGCAGAGCTCGACCTGACAGATCCTCTGCGAGGCGGCATTGCGGAAGACCTCGGCGAGCAGGCCGACTTCGAGCCCCCAATCGCTCGGGATCCGGACCTGGCGCGCGAGCGCGGTCTTCATCGCGAACTCGCCGGCGAGCGGGTAGCGGAAGCCGTGCACGAACTCGATCAGCGGCAGCTCGCGGCCGAGCGTTCGCTTCAAGGACAGGATCAAGGGAGTGACGAAGAGCCGCGTCACACGTCCGTGCAGGCGATCGGTGGCCCGGCCGTAGTAGCCCTTGCAGTAGTCGTAGTCGAGGTGCGGGCTCAGCACCGGATAGCAGAGGCGCGCCAGGAACTCGCGGTCGTAGGTGAGGACGTCGCAGTCGTGAAAGGCGAGCGCGTCCGCATCTCCGAGCGCAAGCGCTGCCCCGGCGCCGAGCCAGACTGCCCGCCCCTTCCCGTCGGGACCCGGCTCGAGCCCGCTCGCGCGCTGGCGTTCGAGCAACTCGCCCACGGTCGGCCCGCTGCCCCAGACGCAGACCGCCTCGGGCAACGAGCGGAAGAACTCGCGGACGCGCGTGAACTCCTCGGGATCGTCCGTACCCGAGACCGAGACGATGATCCGGTGCAGGTACGAGACCTCGCGCAGGACTTCGACGATGCCCCGCAAGCCCGCGCCGTTGATCTCGGTGTGCAGGCACGGCAGAACCAGCGCCATCGGCCGTTCGCGCGCGTAGTGCTTGAGCTCGGCCTCGATCCGCCCCAGGGACGGCGAGCCCAGCCGGTGCAGGGTCGTGATCACGCCGTTCTGGTAGAAGTCGCTCATGCGGGGGGCTGAGCTTAGCCGCAAAGCCCTGTCGATGGGAAATTCCGGGCGCCGAGCGCGCCGGACTCAGACCTCGTAGGCCTCGGGAAGGTTCGCTGAGAGCAGTCGGAGCGTATCGGGGTCGACCTCCGTGAAGCTGAGCGCGACTTCCTGCGTGAAGCCATCGAGGTCCGTCACGCGCACCAGCTTGCCGACCACCGAGACGGTGCGCTCGCCGATGGTCAGCATCACGCGCAGCACCTCACCGAGCTCGACCTCGAGGCCGACGCACTGGAAGCGGATGCCGCCGATCGAGACGTCGAGCGCGTTCGCGAGAGCTTCGCGCGAATCGACCCGTGCGATCGAGACCAGCGACTCGGTGAACACGCGGGGATACTTGCGGCGATCGAACGTGCTGTCTTTGTCCAATGGGCCCTCTCGTTCCCCGTTTCGGACGGGAGCCGAGGGCATCTGAAGCGCCGCGCAGATACTGGCGCGTGTGTCAGAAGAGTCGCAGCTGACGTCCTTCGCCGCCGGCTGAGAGACGCTCGAGTCCGCCCACGGCGAGTCGCAGCCGGCGAACCGCGCGCGCTCCCGCGTGGGTGCGGGCGAGCAAGCCCACGCCCGCATCGGAGAGATCCCGGGCTGCACTCGTCGGCCCCTCGAGCGAGGTGGTGCGCGAGGTGCGCGTTCCGTCGAGGAAAGAGACGACGAGCGTGACCGTTCGCGCCACGCGGCGCTCGCGCGTGAGCGTGGTCGCGAGACGCTCCGCGAGAAGCGCGAGCGACTCGGAGATCGCGCGCAGGTCGGTGCTCGGCTCGCCGAGGGTCTGTTCCTGCGAGAGCGTACGGGTGCGCGGCTTGGGTGCGAGCCGGCTGCGATCCTTGCCGCTCGCGTACTCGAGGAAGGCGGCCGCGCGCGGACCGATGAGCTCCGTGAGCCGGGCCACGTCGAACGCGCGCAGCTCCCCGAGGGTGTGTATGCCGTGCTCGCCGAGCTTCCGCGCGGTGGCCGGACCGAGCCCCCAGATCGCGACCACAGGGAGCGGAGCGAGAAATGCCTCGACCTCGGCTTCGCTCACTCGCCGAATCCCTTCGGGACCGGCGTGCCGCGCGGCCAGCACCGCGACGAAACGCGTCGGCGCGATCCCCGCCACGGCGGTCAATCCGAACTCCGCCTGCAGGCGAACGCAGAGCTCGGCAGCGTGCGTGAGCGTGTCGGCGGGCGGCGAGAGCTCGAGGAACGTCCCGTCGAGTCCGAGCTCTTCGATCCGCTCGCTGTCTGCGCGCATGAACTCGCGCAGCTCGGCGACTCGCTCGCGGTAGCGTTTCAGCCGCGTCCGGCGCAGGACCGCGCCGGGACAGAGCTCGAGCGCGCGGCGCACCTCCATCCCTTCCTCCACGCCGCGGACGCGTGCCTCGCGGCTCGCACCCGTGACCGCGCCGCGCTTCGCGGGATCGCCGCCGACGATCACCGGTCGTCCGCGGAGAGCTGGATCGTCCGCCTGCTCGACGGCCGCATACAGACCGGGCACGAAGATGAAGACGATCATGGGTCCGCGGGACGGAGCTCCCAGGTTCCTTTCTGGTGGTAGGCGACGTCGCTCGCGTGCATCCAGAGCGGACGCGGGCGACCGGCGAGCCAGTCGGCGAGCGCATCGGCGTAGTGAGCCGATCCGGGGTGACCGGACTGGCCGCCGGCCAGACCGAGCAACGCATGGTCCGGGTCGGCGAGATCGATCGCGTAGCGAAAGGCCGGCCCGAGCTCGACGTCCGAGTCGGGCAAAGGGGAGCTGAACATCGTCCACGCCGAGTCGGGATCCCCGGGCGCCGGGAACTTCTCGCTGCCGAGCCGTTGTCCGACCCACGCGAGCGTACCGTCACCCTGCTGCTCGAAGGCGTGCCGGAGCCGCAACGAGTGAACCTCTCCCCAGGTCCAACGCTTGGGATTCGCGGACACCCGCGTTCGCATGAAGCTCCACGTCTCGTCGAGCGCGGTCTCGAGCGAACCCGAGAGCTTCTCCCGTCCCACGCGATCGAGCGCGCGCGAGAGCGCGACTCCAGGTATGGGCTCGGCTTGCTCGAGAAGCGTGCGCGAGCCCTTCGAGAGGCTCAGCCCGTCGAGCATCCGTCCCGCGAGGCGCTGCCGGAAGACGTGGTAGAGCGACGCGCCGACCGAGTCGGTCGAGGTCGAGCCGTCCCACTCGAGCAACATCGTCCGAGCGCGCTGTGCAGCGGACGAGGCCGACGTCGAGTTCTCGAGCAGGAGTCGCAAAGTCGCGGGACCGCGACGCGAGATCGTGTCGCGCTGGATCGCGACGAGACCTTCGACGTCGAGCGCGCCGGGGCGCGCGAGCAGCTCGCGCACCCGCTCCGCCGCCCCCTGATTGCTCCACAGCCAGGTGATCGGCACCCGGAAGCTCGCGGCATCGGGATGCGGCGAGATCACCTGGACCGGAAGGTTTGCGCCGTGACTCGACGGCAGCGAGTCGAAGTCGGCCGTGCCGCGCCAGTCGTAGTACCGCGACGCGCCCGAGAGCGGGAGCAACCCCGTGTCGATCGCGCGCACGGGGAGGTCGCCGGCGACCTGCGTGCCCGTCGCTCCGTTCGCGTCCGCGTACAGGAACGTCGAAGCCGGCGCGCGCAGCTCGCGCAATGCGGAGCGGAAGCAGCTCCAGTCGCCACACCGCTGCAACCGGTAGAGCGACTCGACGCCGCTCTGTTCGGCCTGGCCGGTCCAACGCAGCGCGAGCGAGTTCGCACGCGGCTCGTCGGGAAATGCGCTGCGCAGCAGCGGGCCGTGCTCGGTGACGACGATCGAGATCGGTTCCGCTGCACGTCCGCGCACCGAGATCTGATCGCTGCGAACCCGCGCGGACTGCCAGCGCCCCCCGCGCTCGTACCGCGTGGGATCGGCCACGTCGATCGTCTCCTCGAAGAGGTCCGACACCGAAGCGTGTAGTGCGACCTGCCCCCAGGCGATCGACCGATTCGTGCCGGTGAAGAAGATCGGCAGCCCGGGCCAGGTCGCGCCGGAGAGCTCGAAGCGGCCGGCGCGAATGTGGGCCAGGTAGAAGACGGAAGGCGCCGAGAAGCGGACGTGCGGATCGTTGGCGAGCAGCGGCTTGCCGCTCTTCGAGCGGGCCGCCGGAACGAGGATGCCGAGGCTTCCGGACGGGCCGCCGAGGCCGGTGGTCTTCGCCAGGGCGTCGGAGACGAGGCCGAGCGAGAGGAGACCCGCGAACGGATCGTGCGAGCCGTCGCTCGGGCGAACGGGAAAGAAGTCGCGAGACGGCACGCCACCGAGCTCCGCGACCAGACGATCGAGCAGAAGACTCGCGGAGAGCGACCGTCCCAGGTTCCAGGCGCGCAGGCGCGCGATCGCGAGCGAGTCCTCGGGCATCCACGACTCCGGCTCGACTTCGAGCCAGCGCAGCTCGAACGGGCGCGTCGCGTGATTCGCCGCGATCTCGCCGAGCCAGGCGTTCACGCCCGCGGCGTAGGCCTCGAGCGCGGCACGCGTCTCGCGACCGAGCTTCGGCCGCTCGTCGCGCGCCGCTTCGGAGAAGCCGAGCGTGCGCGCGAGCCGATCCTGTTCGAGCGCGCCCTCGCCGAACAGCTCCGCGAGTCGCCCGTGTGCGCTGCGCCTCGACAGCTCCATCTGCCAGAGCCGATCCTGCGCGTGCGCGAAGCCGAGCGCGAAGCAGGCGTCGGCGAGCGTTTCGGCTTCGACGTGCGGCACGCCGAACGGGTCGCGCACGATGCGAGCCGGAGCAGAGATTCCCCGGGCGGCCAGCACGCCCTGGGCCGATGGACCGGGATCGCGCCCGACCAACGCGAGCACCGCGGCCAGACCGACCGCGGCGACGAGGAGCGCGACGAGCGCGACGGCCACGGCGCCGTTTAGGATTCGTCTCACGAGCGAGAAGGACCTTCCGCGCCCTCGAGCACGACCTGGGCGAACGCGTGCGTGCGCGTGTACGACGCACCGACCCAGGCACGGGCGAAGCCCCGCTCCCGCGCGATCGAGAGCGCGCACCCGTGAATCTCGACCGTCAGGCCGAGCGGCGTCTCGCGCGTCTCGAAATCGCGCCACGCCACGCCACGCCGCCAGCCGGTACCGATCGCCTTCATGCCCGCCTCCTTGACGGCAAAGCGCAGCGCGAAGTGTGCTCCGGACCGTCCTCGGCGCGCGCAGTCCGCGATCTCCCGCGGCGTGTAGACACGTGTGCGCAGGCGTTCGCCGCGTCTTGCGAGCGCGCGCTCCACGCGCGCGATCTCGACCACGTCGATGCCGCCTCCGATGATCACGGCGAGCGCTCCGAAAACCTGGACATCTACGCGTAAGCTAGCGGATTCACTCCGTTTGACGCTGCCGGAGGTCACCGTTATTCTGCGCGCCGGTTGACCGAAGGAGATCAGGATGGCAGCGCGCGTACGAGTGGGAATCAATGGCTTCGGTCGGATCGGGCGATGTGCGCTGCGCGCGGGCCTCGCCGAGACCGGCCTCGAGTTCGTCGCCGTGAATGACCTGACCGACGCCGGCACGCTCGCCCATCTTCTGAAGTACGACTCCGTGCACGGCCGCCTTGCCGAGCGCGTCGAGGTCACGGCGGACAAGTCGATCCGGGTCGGAGACCGCACGCTCAAGGTGCTCGCCGAACGCGACCCCGCGAAGCTGCCGTGGAAGGAGCTCGGCGTCGACATCGTGATCGAGTCCACGGGCCTGTTCACGAAGCGCCCGGACGCGGCGAAGCACCTCGCCGCCGGCGCCAAGAAGGTCATCATCAGCGCGCCCGCGACCGAGCCCGACGTCACGATCGCGCTCGGCGTGAACGAACAGATCTACCAGCCCGCGACCCATCACGTGATCTCGAACGCCTCGTGCACGACCAATTGCCTGGCGCCGGTGGCGAAGATCCTGCACCAGGAATTCGGCGTGCGGCGCGGCTGGATGACGACGATCCACGCCTACACCAACGACCAGCAGATCCTCGACCTGCCCCACTCCGACCTCCGGCGCGCGCGCGCGGCGGCAGTCTCGATGATTCCCACCTCGACGGGCGCGGCCAAGGCCGTCGGCCTCGTCTTGCCCGAGCTCGCCGGCAAGCTCGACGGCATCTCGATCCGCGTCCCGACCCCCGACGTATCGGTCGTCGATCTCGTCGCCGAGGTCGAGCGACCGGCCACCGCCGAGCAGATCAACGAGGCATTCACGAAGGCCGCCGAAGGCCCGCTGAAGGGCATTCTCGCGATCTCGTACGAACCGCTCGTCTCGATCGACTTCCTCGACGACCCCCACTCGGCGATCGTCGATGCGCTGAACACCAAGGTGCTCGGTGGGAATCTCGTGAAGGTGCTCGCCTGGTACGACAACGAGTGGGGCTACGCGCGGCGGGTGGTCGATCTCGCGCGCATGGTCGCCTCGAAGCTGTGAGCGCAGCGATCCGCCTGCCGTCGGTCGCGGACCTCGAGCTTCGCGGCAAGCGGATCTTCATCCGTGCGGATCTGAACGTGCCGCTTCGTGGCGGCGAGGTCGCCGACGCGTCGCGCATCGAAGCCTCGCTCCAGACGCTCGAGTTCGTGCGCGCGCGCGGCGGACGCGCCGTGCTCACGTCTCACCTCGGCCGGCCCAAGGGCGCACCCGAGGCGAAGTACTCGCTCGCTCCGGTCGCCCGCCACATGGGTCTCGACCTGGCACCGGATTGTGTCGGGCCCGACGTCGAAGCGCGCGTCGCGTCGCTTCGCGACGGAGACGCGATCCTGCTCGAGAACCTGCGCTTCCATGGCGGCGAGGAGAAGAACGACCCGGCCTTCGTGAAGGCGCTCGCCCGACTCTGCGACGTGTACGTGAACGACGCCTTCGGAACCGCGCACCGCGCGCACGCATCGACCGAGGGGCTCGCGCACGCGGTCCCCGAGGCCGCCGCCGGATTCCTGCTGCTTCGCGAGGTCGAGGCGCTCTCGCGCGTGCGCGATCAGCCCGAGCACCCCTACGTCTGCATCCTCGGGGGCGCCAAGGTCTCCGACAAGCTGCGCGTGCTCGAGCAGCTCGCGCTTCGCGCCGACGCGATCGCGATCGGCGGCGCGATGGCGTACACGTTCCTGCTCGCGCGCGGCGAGCCCGTCGGACGCTCCCTCGTCGAGCGCGATCTGGTCGAGGACGCGCGCAAGCTTCTCGGTGGAAAGACCGAGATTCTCCTGCCCGTGGACCACGTCGTCGCCTCGGGCGTGGACGACGCAGCCGGCGCGCGGACCGTGGACCGGATCCCCGACGACGCGATGGCGCTCGACATCGGACCGCGTTCGCGCGCCGCGATCGAAGCGCGACTCGCGTCGGCGCGAACCGTGTTCTGGAACGGCCCGCTCGGCCTCTTCGAGAAGCCGCCGTTCGACGCCGGCACGCGCGAGGTCGCCGGAATGCTCGCACGGAGCACCGCCTACACCGTCGTCGGCGGCGGCGACTCGCTCGCCGCGGTTGCTGCGGCCGGGGTCGGCGCGCGCATCTCGCACCTCTCGACCGGTGGCGGCGCCTCGCTCGAGTTCCTCGAGGGCCGCGCCCTGCCCGGTGTGGAGGCCTTGCTGGGGCGCGTATGAGAACTCCCTTCGTCGCCGCGAACTGGAAGATGCACAAGACGATCGCCGAGTCGGTCGAGTTCGCGCGCGCGTTCGCGAAGCTCGTGCGCGACGTGAGCGACGTCGAGATCGCGATCGCCCCACCCTTCACCGCACTCGCCGCGCTCCGCGACGCGCTCGGCGCGAGTCGCATCGCCCTGGCCGGACAGAACGCGCACTTCGAGCCGAAGGGCGCCTTCACCGGCGAGATCTCGATCGCGATGCTCGCCGACGTCGGCTGCCGCTACGTGATCCTCGGTCACTCCGAGCGCCGCGCGATCTTCGGCGAGACGGACGCGTTCATCGCGAAGAAGCTCCGCGCCGTGCAGGCCGCCGGGCTTCGCCCGATCCTCTGCGTCGGCGAGTCGCTGGCCGAGCGCGAGGCCGGCCGCACCTTCGACGTGCTGAAGGCCCAGCTCGAAGGCTCCCTCGCCGATGGCGATCCGAGCCTCGCCGGCGGATCTGGTGGTCGCCTATGAGCCGGTCTGGGCGATCGGAACGGGCAAGACCGCCACGCCCGAGCTGGCGCAGGAGGCCCACGCCTTCGTCCGCGCGCGGCTCGCCGAGCGCTTCGGCCGGGCCGCCGAGGGCATCCGCATCCAGTACGGGGGCTCGGTGAAGCCCGAGAACGCGGCCGAGCTGATGGCGGAGCCCGACATCGATGGCGCGCTCGTCGGCGGCGCCAGCCTTGACCCGCAGAGCTTCTCTGCGATCATCCGCTTCCGCGAGCGCGGCACTGGAGTCTACTTCGTGACGCTTCTCCTGACGATCGTCTACATCGCAGTCTGTCTCTTCCTCATCATCGTCGTGCTCCTGCAGCACGGGAAGGGCGCCGACATCGGCGTCTCGCTCGGGGCCGGCTCGAGCCAGACCGTCTTCGGTGCGCGCGGCGCGGGGAACTTCCTGACCAAGCTCACCACGGTGTCGGCCGTGCTCTTCATGGTGCTCGCGTTCGCGCTCGCGCGCTTCGCCGTCGACACGACCGCCGACGACCTGCTCGAAGCTCCGGCCTTCGAGGCGCCCGAAGCCCCAGCCGAGACTCCAGAGCCCGAATCGACCGCACCGCCGAGCGAGCCGGGCGGCGCACCGTCGGGCTTCGAGTCGATCGAGGTGCCCGCGGCCGCTCCCGCTCCGGTCCCGGCGCCCGAGCCCGCGACACCCGCTCCCGCAGAACCGCCGAGTTGAAAGCGCGTACGCGCACTCCTATATAGGCAAGCGCTCACCTGCCCAGGTGGTGAAATTGGTAGACACGCCAGGTTGAGGGCCTGGTCCCAGCAATGGGGTGCTGGTTCGAGTCCAGTCCTGGGCACCATCTCCGCGGTCGCGTTCGACGTGGTACACAGTCGGGCGACGCGTTCGCGCGAAGAGGAGATGCGGGGATGGACCGATCGGTCGAGTCGAAGCTGGCCGACGAGCTCGCGATCCGCGCGCTCGTCGCGCGCTACTGCCACGCGATCGCGGAGCGCGACGACGCTGCGCTCGCGTCGACCTGGGCGACGGACGGCGAGTGGCAGGTGCTCGGCAAGAACGTCCGGGGACGCGACGCGATCCTCGCGCACTACCGGGCGCTGGTCGGCGCCTGCCGCTGGGTCGTGCAGGTGGCCACGGACGGGTGGATCGAGATCGACGGCGACGTGGCGACCGGCCGTTGGCAGATCGCCGAGACGCTCCAGATGAAGGACGGGAAGTCCGCGATCAACGTCGGCCGATACGCCGACCGCTACCGCCGCGAGGCCGACGGTGTCTGGCGCTTCGCGCGCCGCGAGTTCATGGGCAGCTACTTCGGCGCGCCGGATCTCTCGGCCGAGGCACGTCCACCCGCGGGCTGGAAGACGGCGGCCGGCTGAGCCGCGATTTCGCCACGCGCGTCGGGGGTCAGGTCCGCGAGTACGTCCCGACCAGTCGATTCATGCCGAGCGTGTGGGGCTCGATCCGCTCGAGCAGCTGCTGAAGCGTGAGCCCCGGCTCGAGGCGGAGCTCCTGCTTCAGGGCGAAGATCCAGAAGTAGTAGTGGTGCGTACCGTGACCGGGCGGTGGCATCGGGCCGCCGTAGGCGTTCTTGCCAAATCCCGTCTTCCCGTTCGTGAAGTCCTTCACCCCTTCGGCCAGCTTCGTGACCGAGCCCGGGATGTTGTAGAGGACCCAGTGGACGAAGCCGTAGCTGCCGCCGGCGACGAGCGGCGCGTCGGGGTCGTGACAGATCAGCGCGAAGGCGCGCGTTCCGTCGGGCACGTCGCTCCACTCGAGCGCGGGTGAGACGTCCTGTCCCTCGCCGGTGAATTTCGCCGCGATCCGTCCGCCTGGCTCGAAGGCCGGACTCTCGAGCTGCATCTTCGAAAGCGCAAATCCCATGCTCGACCTCCTCGGCGTTCGTCCGCCGCCGTCGCGCCGAACGTACTCGCTCGGTCGCGCGAGCGCGAGCGTCGTATGATGTCGGTGATCCGCTTGAGAAGCGCGTGAACCCGAGGAGCGAGCGAGCATGGCGCGGATGATCTGCCCGGACTGCAAGACCGAAGTTCCCGCGGTGGCCTGGGCGTGTCCCAAGTGCGGAAAGCCCGGCGAACACGAGCCCGGTGCGCAGACGGGAAACGAGATCTCGCCGAAGGGCATGATCCTGCTGCTTCTGCTCTTCCTCATCTTCCCGATCGCCCTCTTCCTCATTCACATCTTCGTACCCGGAATGTGATCGCGACGATCCTCATCCCTCTTCACCGCAGGAGCACAACGTGAGATTCGGAGTCTTCTACGAGCTGCAACTTCCGAAACCCTGGACGCAGGACTCCGAGCACCGACTGATCCAGGAGGCGATCGAGCAGGTCCAGCTCGCCGACCGGATCGGCATCGACTACGCGTGGGCGGTCGAGCACCACTTTCTCGACGAGTATTCGCACTGCTCCGCCTCGGAGGTCTTCCTGACCGCGCTCGCGGCGAAGACCGAGCGGATCCGCGTCGGCTTCGGAATCCGCCAGGTGATCCCGAACTACAACCATCCCTCGCGCACCGCCGAGGCCGTGGCGATGCTCGACCTGATCTCCGGCGGCCGCGTCGAGTTCGGCATCGGAGAGGGCGCCACGCGCCTCGAGCTGCACGGCTACGGAATCGAGGCGAAGCGGAAGCAGGCGCTCTCGTTCGAAGCCGCGGAGCAGATCGCGAACATGATGGTGATGGAGCCCTACCCCGGGCATCAGGGCGAGGGATTCTCGATGCCCTGCCGCAACGTGCTGCCCAAGCCGCTCCAGAAGCCGCACCCGCCGATGTGGCTCGCCTGCACGAACCGCAGGACGATCGAGACGGCCGCCCGGAACGGCCTCGGCGCGCTCGCCTTCACGTTCCTCGATCCCGACGAGGCGCGGACCTGGGCCGATCTCTACTACTCGATCATCAAGAGCGAAGAGTGCGTTCCGCTCGGCCACAGCGTCAACGCGAACATCGCGATGGTGGCCGGGTTCTCGCTGCACCCCGACGCGAAGGAAGCGTACCGGCGCGGCATGGATGGCTTCGCGTTCTTCCGGTACGCGATCAACGCGCTGGTCGCGAACGACGCGAAGCCCGGGCGGAGCCGGCTCTGGGAGGAGTACGAAGAGCTCAAGGGCCGCGAGCTGCCGTCGATCGGCGCGCCCGGCATCGGCACGCCCGCGGACTACACCAAGCTGGTTCGCGGATTCCAGGACGTCGGCGTCGACCAGATCATCTTCCTGCAGCAGGGCGGCAAGAACCGGCACGCGCACATCTGCGAGAGCCTCGAGCTCTTCGGCCGCGAGGTGCTGCCGGAGTTCGTCGCGGGCCGCGAGGAGCGCGAGGCGCGCAAGGCGAAGGAGCTGGCGCCGCACATCGAGAAGGCGTTGAAGCGCAAGCGCCGTCTACCGGAGCTGGCGGACGACGAGATCCCGGTGGTCCGCGCCTCGCGCGAGCGCGAAGCCTTCTACCACAAGGACTGACCTACACCGACCAGCGACGGACGACGTCGGGCGTGAGGTCCTTGTACTCGGCCTCGTCCGGAAGCGGCCGCTTCAGCCACTTGCGATAGAAGGTGTCGAGGTCGGGCAGGAACTCGAAGTCCGGCGGACAGCCCCGCGGCACGGCTTCGACCTCGAGCTGACTTCCGCAGCCCGGACAGATGTACTCGCGGAGCTGCATCCAGCTCGCGTCGGGAAGCTCGCGGCCGCGATAGACCTCGCCGAGCGACGCCTCGTCGTCGCGCACGTGGATCAGCGCCGAGAGCTTCCAGTTCACCCGGTAGTCGCCGAACTCGTGACCGCAGCGGCACTTCACGATGCGCGCGCCCTTCTTGGCGACGATGATCAGCATGCGGCGTGAGCGGCAGCAGGATGCGCTCGCTCCACGGCGACGCGGCCCTGCAGGATCTCGACGTACTTGTCGAAGCGGTCGAGGTCCTTCGGGCTCTTCATCATGTCCTGGACGGCGGGCCAGGGAAGCACGCCGTCGATCAGCTTCTCGATGTCCGCCTTGTGAAACTCGGCCACGGTCGGATCTCCTCAGAACTCGAAGTCCGCGGGCAGCTTCCAGAACGCCCGCAGCTCGTCGCCGTACTCCGGCGAGAGCTCCATCGACGTTCGCCACATCGTGAGCACCGCCGGATCCATGTTCTCGCGCGCGGCCACGGCCTTGCGCTCCTTCCGCCCACCACTCCTGGAACGGAACGGCCTCGCGCTTGCGCTCCTCGCGGATCTCGCTTCGCCGCGCCTCGCTCGCCTCGAGGTCCACGCGCCACTCGTTGCCGCTCGGGCTTCGCGACGACGCCGTGAATGTCCTCGGCCACCCAGGGTCGCGTCCAGCCCTTGTTGAGATCGTCCTCGACGGCCTTCGGATCGCGATCGATCGGATCGCCCATCGACTGCGCGCCCGAGATCGGGTGCACGATCAGGTCGTAGTCGGTGAGCGACTGCGGCGTCACGAAGGGCGCGATCAGATCGCTCTCGAGCACGCGCGCCTCGATGTTCTTCTCCAGGTCCGACTCCGTCGCGTCTCCGCGCTCGTGCACCAGCGGCTTGCTGCCGCGTCGATCAGGTCCTTCACGTTGGTGTCGTGGGCGTAGCTCGGCCGGTCCGGGAAGCTCGGATAGGCTCCGTACATGCCGTGGTTCGCCAACACCTTGCTGCGTATGCCCGGCGCAGCCGCACTGGTACTCGATTCCCTGGGTGTTGTGGACCATCCACACGGCCGTGTGGCCGAGACCGCCCCGGAAACGGCCGTAGCCGCTCGAGTCGGGCTCGATGTTCCGGCCCAGGAAGAGGATCGGGTAGTAGAGCTCGATCATCTCGGCGTTGCCGAAGTCGGCGTTCGGCGTGTAGATGCACCAGGCGCTGTTCTCGCCGTCGGTGAAGCCGCGCGCGGGCGATCCGTTGCTGGCCTGCTCGAGCGTGAGGCCCGCGACGTAGACGCCGTGCTGGTTCACGCCCGCGAACTCCGCCGTCATGGTCGTCGCCGCTCCGGCCGCCATCTCCTCGACGAAGCCGCGCATCTGGAAGAGACGACCGAAGACCTCGTACAGGCTGCTGAGCCACATCACGGCCGGAGCCCAGGCGACGCCCGACGATGCCGAGAAGTCCTTCTCGAACGGGTTCGCCCACGAACCCGACGGCGGCAGCTCGACTTCCCAGGCCGCCTTCGGACCCGAGTTGAACATGTCGAAGCCGATGATGTGCGAGTAGCCCATCAGGAGACCCGACTCGAGCGCCGTCGGGCTGATGTTCTGGCCGAAGGGCACGGTGCCGCTCGCGCCGCGCAGAGAGATACGCACTCTTGCGTCGGCCTCGATCTCGAGCTCCATCGGCAGGTTGAAGAGGCAGTCGATGTCCTGCTTGGCGAGCAGCACGCGCTTGCCCTTCATCGCCAGGTCCTTGAACTGCGACTTGCGGATGCGGCCCGGCACGGTCTGGCTCCGGACGCGGCCCACGGCGTAGCGGCGGCTGTCCTCGACGTACTCCTTCGCGGCCTCGCGGAAGAAGTCGAGGCCGTACTTGTCGATCACCTCGATCAGCTTCTCGCGCATCGTGATGCAGCCCGCCAGACGACCACGCGCGTCGCCCATCACGAAGTCCGGCGTGCGCGTGCGCGAGCGGATGCGCATCTCGTACCAGGGGTAGAAGCGGTCGTTCTCGCCGACCTTCTCCATCGAGATCGGCGACACCGTCGGAGTAGCAGTCGGGGTTGAGGAAGCCGATCGAGCCGGGCGTGACGGAGCCCGCGTCGACTCACGTGGCGACACGCAGGACGCCCAGGCGATCAGCTCGCCGCTCGTAGAAGAGCGGCATGCACATGTCGAAGTCGGGCGAGTGGATGCCGCCGTAGTGGGGATCGTTGTTCTCGAAGATGTCGCCCTGCTTGAAGCCCGGATTGTCCTCGTAGCCCAGGTCGATGAAGTTCTTGATCATGTCGGCGAGCAGACCGGCGTGCGCGGAGATGCCGCGCGAGATGCAGATCGCCTCGCCGGTCGGCAGGTGCAGGGACCAGAGCGCGTCGCCACCCTCGGCCGCGATCGGCGAACGAGGAGACCTTGCAGCCGATCGGCCCAGGCCGCGTTGCAGAGGTTCGAGAGGATGTGCCAGACGGCCTCGTAGGTGCCCGGGTCGCTCTCCTTGCGCTCCAGACGCTTCGAGGCCGAACAGGTGGCCCGTCTTCTCGAAAGCCTCGTCGTTCGCGCGCGTCTGCTCCTTCAGGCTCGGAGTCCTGGACTTCTTGCTCATCGCTTGGCCTTCCTTCGCGCGCGGGCTTCGTCTCGCGGCGCGTGATCCAGTAGATGTCGTGCTCGTCGATGCGCACGTGCCACTCGGCGGCACGAAGAGCGTCGTGTTCGAGGCCTCGATCACCGCCAGGCCGTCGATCTCGTTGCCCGGCACGCAGCGCCTCCATCTCGCCAGATGTCGGCGTCGTGCCACTTGCCGCGCGTGGAAGACCGGCCGCTTGCCCTTGAAGGCCGCTTCCGGTCGGGCTTCTCGCTCTGCAGCTTCTGCTTGCGGAGCTTCGGCTTCACCGTGTCGACCTTCGCGATCACGCAGACCTCGGTGACGTGGTAGGTCGGCGCGGTCCGGCTTGCGCGGCCAGCGTGAACATCTTCGTGTAGAGGTCCTCGAAGGCGTCGAGGAGCTTCTGCAGGTCGGCGGCCGTCTCGAGCTTCGCGACCGGTGACTCGACCTCGACGTCGTCGAGCTGCCCGTAGTAGCGCATGTAGGCGACGCGCTTGATCGTGGATCTGCTTGCGGCTGAAGCCCTCGCCGACGAGCTCCTGAACGAGCTCCTCCTCGAGGCGTCTTCCAGGTCGAGCGCGACGGGCTGCATCGACTGCAGCCTGGTCTGTCGCGTCGGCCTCGGGCGTCAACAGGGCCGCCACGCTCTTGTGGCGGCGGTGCGAGTAGTCCATGCAGGCGCCGCCCCAGGCCGAGAAGGCGCCCGCGTGCGGCACCGTGATCACGGCCTTCCACGGGTAGTCGCCGGCGTAGCCCAGCAGGTGCAGCGGTCCGCCGCCGCCGTAGCCGAGCAGCACGTACTCGCGCAGGTCGTGGCCGACCATCAGGCTGCGCACGAGGTGCTCGCGCATCATCACGTTGAGCAGCTCGAGGCAGGTCTCGGCGGCGTCGTAGACGTCCATGCCGAGCGGGTCGGCGATCTTCTCCTTGAAGAGCTGGTAGGAGACGTCCTTGTTGACTCTGGACCTTGCCGCCGAGGTAGTTGTGCTCGTTCAGGATGCCGAGCAGCAGGTTCGCGTCGTTGATGGTCGGCGTGGTGTTGCCCGCCTCCATGAAGGTCGGGCCCGGGGTGCCGCCCGCCGAGTCGGGGCCGAGCTTGATGCGGTTGGTCTGCGGATCGAGGCGGATGTAGGTGCCCGGTGCCCGCGCCGATCGACGTGATGTCGAGCATCGGCACGTTCACGTACATGTCCTGGAAGCCGGGCTCGCGATCGATCGGCACCACGCCCGCGGTGATCGCGCCGGCGTCGAAGCTGGTGCCGCCGACGTCGGAGCAGACGATGTTCTGCTCGCCGATCACGGTCGACAGGTAGCGCGCGCCCATCAGGCCGCCGACGGGGCCCGACATCGCCGCCTCGAAGAGCCGCGGGTAGCGGATGTTCGTGATGCCGCCGTAGCCGAGCACGGTCTTCAGGCTGTGCGCGTAGCCGATCTTCTTGAGCTCCTCCTCGATGCGGAAGAGCTGCTTGCGCGCGGGCGCCGAGGCGTAGGCCTGGACCACCGTCGCGTTCGCGCGCGAGATCTCGCGCATGGTCGGCGCGACCTGGCTCGAGAGCTCGAGCGGAACCTCGCGACCGACCTCCTTCATCACCCCGCGCACGATCTCGGCGGCGCGCTCCTCGTGCAGCCGGGTTGACGTAGGACTGCAGGAAGATGATCGCGATCGCCTCGCACTCCTCGTCGACGAGCAGCTCGCGCGCGCCCTGCTCGACCTCGTGCTCGTAGATCGGGATCACGACCTTGCCGAACATGTCGATGCGCTCGGTCACGCCGCGGGCGAGCTTTCGCGGCACCAGCGGGACGCGGTGCTTGCGGTACTGCATGTGCGTGATCTCGGTCCACTGCGCGCCGATGAAGGTCTGCGAGCCGCGGCCCTGCGCGATGATGTCCTCGAAGCCCCGGGTGACGAGGATGCCGGTCTTGTAGCCGCTCATGTTGATGACGGTGTTGAGCATCGAGGTGCCGGTGTAGATCGCGGTCTCGATCTGCTCTGCCGAAGCGCCGGCCCTCGAGCTTGGGATCGATGCCCATGTACTCGAGGGCTTCCTCGAGCGACTCCATGTAGCCGATGCTCTCGTCGTGCGGGCGAGGTCGGGGCCTTGCCGATGACGCTGCGGCCCTCCTCGTCGACGATGATCACGTCGGTCATGGTGCCGCCGGCATCGCAAGCTACGAGATAACGCGACATCGAAATCCTGTGCCTCCCGCTCCGCCCCGGCTCCTGCGAGCCCGACCGGGACCGAGGTCGGACTCTATCGGAACCGAGCGTCCGGAGGAATCCGGGCGAGGACGGTCGAAGACGCGGGCGCGGACCGGGCGCGAAGTCCGTCTAGGAGCCGTTCCCGTCGCTGGCTCTGCACTTCGCGTGGTAGGCGGAATTGAAGACCACGTAGGCGCCGCAGCGGGAGCAATCCACGTCGTTGCCGTAGCAGCAGAACGGCCGCTCGAACTCGCCCCCCTGGCCGAGGTAGAGCGGCAGGATCCGGCGCGCCAGGCAGCGCTCGCCGTTCTCGCCGGTGTATTCGAGCGATACGTCCGAGAGCATCAGCTCGAGCGCGCCGATGTTGGACTTGACCAACTCCGGCTCGCGCCGCTTGAGCGCGATCACGCGCCGGATCACCTCGTCTCGCTCGCGCAGATCGGTCCAGGCCAGCGTGCTCTTCTCGCTCCGCGTCGGGACGTAGAACGTGAACGCCACGCCGTCGATCGGCCAGTGCTTCACCTCGTCCACGAAGGCCTCGAGACCCGACTCGTTCTCGCGCGTCAGCGTCATCTGGAGGATCAGCGTCGTACCATCCCCGGGCGCGCGCTCGTGGACCGCCTGCTTGACCTTCTCGAAGACGCCCTCGCCGCGGATCCGGTCGTTCAGCTCCCGTGGGCCGTCGAGAGAGACCGACACCGTGTGTCCCGGAACGCTGGGGATACCGTACGTGCCGTTGGTCGCGATCGAGGCCTCCTTGAAGAGCTCGATCGCGCGCAGCACCAGCCCCCGGCGGATCATCGGCTCGCCGCCCATGAACATCATGGACTCGATCCCGTGCCGATCCCGCAGCACGCGGAGCTGGTGCAGCATGGTCTCGTCGTCCATGCGATCGCGCACCCGATTCGGATTGTCGGCCCGGAACACGAAGCAGTGACGACACTCCAGGTTGCAGACGTTCGTCACGTTGACGATCGCGGCCCGGTGGCGTTCGCCACCGAGGTCGGGCGGATCGCGGAGCTTCGCGTTCGTCATCGCTTCAGATCATGCGTGGCTCACGGCCGGTCGGGCGTCTGATACTCCAGCCCGATCCGCCCGAGCCGCACCTTGAACTCCTTCAGCACGGTGTCGCCGAGCACCGCTTCCATTTCCTTCGGCGAAGCGGTCGTCAGGTTGGCGCCGTGCCAGACCACCGGCCCTTCCCTGAGCCCGGCCTTCGCGCCGAGCTCGCGGCCGACCTCCATCGCTTCGCCCGTGCGCTTGAACGCGCTCGAGAACGTCGCGAGCATGTGGTACGACATGTCCTTCTGCATCTTCTCGATCTCGGGCTTCTTCTCCGGGTGCTCCGCGATCAGGGAACCGATGCGGTTCTCGCCGAAGCCGACGTGGCGGCGCTCGTCGGCGATCGTGCCCGAGAGCGTCTGGGCGAACGTCGGGTTCGCGGTCTGCATTCCCGCGTACATCATCTCGAAGACGCTGAAGGCCATGCCCTCGAGGACGATGTTCTGGCCCACGACGCCGGCGATGAAGTCCTTCTTCTCGACCTTCTCGAGCAGCACGCCGGCGAAATCGACGAGGTGCGGGTTCGCGCGCTGCTTCGAGACGTCCTCGAGCTCCGTCTTCTTGACGCCGAGGTCGAAGAGGCGCTGCGTGAAGATCTCGACGTGGCGCGCCTCGTCGAGTGTCTGCGTCGCCAGGAAGCGCTTGCTCGCCTCGTCCGGAGCCGAGTTGATCAGTCCCGAGGACGCGGCCAACGCGCAGCGCTCGCCGATCACCAGCAGCACCGTCGTGTCGATGGCCTGTTCGCGAAGGACCGGGTTCTCGAGCACCAGCTCGGGCTCCTTGGCGCCCGTGCGCGTGGCCGAAGCTCGTGTGCTCGAGGTAGCCCTGCGGACAGGATTCGAGCCAGCGCTGGATCGAGTAGCCGGAGAGGAAGTCGGACATCGCGGTTCTCCTTGTGCCCCGGGGAGAGAGGGGCAACTCGCACCCCTTGAGTACGCGAGATCCCGAACCCCGCCTATGACTTCGGTCATATCGAAGGCGTCCCGCCCGGAACGGGCGATTCGCCGCGCTTCCGAGTCGCATCTGCACGCGTGCTGCGCGCTCGAGGGGACCGCTGCGGATGCGAAGAGCGATCAGGGCTTGGGAGCGGCGGGACGCGCCTTCAGGTAGCGCTCGCGATCCTTCGGGGTCGCGCCCGCGTGCTTGACCTCGCCCGGGCCGACGGCGCGGGTGATCGACGCGAACTCGAGCAGGATGCCGTCGGGGTCGCGGAAGTAGATCGACCGGACCCACACGCCGGGGTGCATCTTCTTCGCGACCTGACTCTCCGACTCGTCGTGGTTGATCAGCTCGGTCACGGCGACGCCCTTGGCGATCAGCTTCTCCCGATACTCCTCGATCTTCTCGGCGGGCACGTCGAACGCCACGTGGTTCATCGACGCGTGCGCCGTCGTCAGGCTCGGAGCGCCGGGTGAGGCCACGCCGGGAGCCGCCGGGGGCGAGTCCGGGAACCAGAAGAACGCGAGCAGGTTGCCGTTTCCGATGTCGAAGAAGAAGTGCTGACCGATCCCGTCCGGCAGGTCCAGCGTCTTGACCAGCGGGATGCCGAGCACGTTCGTGTAGAAATCCACCGTGCGCGCCATGTCGCTCGTCACCAACGCCAGGTGGTTGATCCCTCGCAGCTCGAATTCCTTGTTCTCGACCGTCATCACGTCCTCCTGGACCACAGCTTACCACGGAGCTCGGGGCGATCCGGCGCGCCCGCGATTCGGAGCGAGCCCGAAGCGCTCGCGGTAGCCCCCGAGCCGTGTCTCGACGTCCCGCGCGTCGAGGCCGTACCGCTCGAGGTCGTAGTCGTGCTCGCCGTGCCGACCCTGCGGATGGGCGTCGACGTGGGCGCGCATCGCGAGCGCGACGTCGGCCCCGAGATCGAGTCCGAACCGGTCGTAGATCTCGCGCGCCACGCGCATCGGATCCGCGACGAAATCGTCGTACGCGACGTCCACGAAGCGGGACGCGTCGGCGCGATCTCGATGCGCGAGCCCGCGTTCGAGGCTGGCGGCGAGATACGAAAGCACGCGCGGGCCCAGATCGGGAAGGGGTGCGAAGCTCCGTGATGCCAGCAGCGCCTCGATCATGCTGCAGTACGACGCCACGCTCTCGCACGGGTCGCGATGCGTGAACACGATGCAGGCGTCCGGCAGGAGCTCGAGCAGAACGTCGAGCGCCCAGAGGTGCGCGGGGGACTTCAGCAACCAGCGCTCACCCGCGCGCTGCGACTGCAGCATCCGCAGCAGATCGACGTAGTAACGGTACGCGGGACGCAGATCCTGGCGTTGGAACCACGAGGCGTACGGCTCGACCAGAACCTCGATGCCCATCTGCACATCGCAGAACGCGTGCGCGAGAAGCAGCACGCATTCCTCGGGCGTGTCGGCGCTCGCGAAGTGGATCTTCGAGAAATCCGGGTCGCGCTCGCGCATGCGCTCGTATCCCGCCTTGACCGCGACGTAGCGCGGATCCGGCTGACCCGGCGCCTGTCCCTCGAGGGGATCGGGGAAGAGACCCTCCCAGAGCAGGAGCGGCCGGGCCCGCGCGTCACTCGCCAGAAGGTTGAAGAGCGCCGAGGTTCCGGTGCGCGGAAGACCGGTCAGGTAGAGCGGCCTTCGGATCTTCTGGGCGTGGATCTCCGGAGAGCTTCGAAATGCCGCGTGGACGCGAAGCCGCGTGCCGAGAAGCTGCACCACGCGACGGAATGCGAGCTTGCGCCCTTTCTCGTCGAGGCCAGCGCCGCGATCGTAGGTTTCGAGCAGTACGCGCAGGCCGGGGAGGAATGCTGCGTCACCGAAATCGCCGAGGCCGGTCGCGACGCGCGCGGCCTCCAGAACGGCGGACTCGGAGAACGTGAACTCACTCACCGCGCAGCTCCGCCAGCCGAACCACTCGCGTCCGTGGCTCCGGATGCTCCGCGGCGTTGACCCAGCGCCAGCACATGGTGCCCTGCTCGTGGCCGCAGGTGTCGAGCCAGTTCTCGACGCCCGGGTCCTCGTGCGGCGACGACGACGCGAACGGATCCATCCGTCCGGAGCCGGGCGCTGTGGGAGTTCAGGTGAATTCGGAAGTACCGGTAGTCCAGTGACTCGAGCCAGTGATTGGCGAGCTGGAAGTTCCAGTAGTCGCACTTCGGCGGAGTGACCTCGATGACCAGCGCCTGGTCCGGCTCGAGCTTCCAGTAGCTGTGGTAGTAGGCGATGTTCGGGTCGCCGCCGGCGATGCGCGCTGCGTCGGGATCGAATCGCGGCAGCCGATTCACGTGCTTCTGGAAGCCTGCCGCCCAGCCCGCGAAGAGCTTCGAGCAACCGCGCACGAACGCCGCGGAGCCGGCGAGTGCGCGGTCGATCTGCGCCGGGTCGAAGGCCCGGGGCCGGTGCGGACCGTCGATGCGTTCGATCTCGATCGAGGCGGGGATCTCGCGCGCGTGGTCGAGGCGGGTCTGGCGGACGATCAGCATCCGGCTCTCGGGCTCCATGCGAAGCCAGTTCCCGGGCTGCTGGATCTGCACTGACGACGAATCTCGAAGCGGCCGTCGGCGCCGATCTCGAGATCGCGACCTTCGAGGTAACCCGTCGTCTGCAGCGTGCCGGTCGAGCCGTAGCCGCCCTTCTGCGTGCCGAAGCCGAGGTAGTGCACGGTGCCGCGGCTGCCGTGGATGCGATAGCGGAAGCGGCCGTGGATCGGCGCGCTCTGGTAGATGTTGTCCGGGTTGTCGAGACCCATCTTGATGGTCTCGTGGGCGGTGCGGCGAAGCTCGGGCGCCTGCGGATCGGAGGCCTCGATCAGCGTCTCGAACGCCGCGCGCGTGAGCCGCGTCAGGTACCGCCAGCCCTCGGCGCGCGTCAGCGGGTCGGCGGGGGTGGCCTCGTCGAGGACGACCGAGCCGGCGGCCTTCAGCGCGTCGCAGAACTCACTCCACGCTCCGGCCGTCGACGATCCGCTGGCTTGCAGCATCCAGGCTTCACTCATGTGCGGTCACGCTCCCTCGATCGACAGCCTACCGCAGCTTCGCCGGCTTCTGCTCCGGTTTTGCGGAGCTTCGCGATTCGCGCGAAGCTCGCGAGTGTTTCATCGCGAGAGCGAATCCGACGCCGTGAAGCCCTTCGACGACTGCGCATCCTGGAAATCGCGGGTTCCGCGGCCGGCGCCTTCGCGGCAAAGCTCTTCTCCGACTATGGCGCGAACGTGACCCGTCTCGAGCCGCCCGCGCCCGAAACCGCGAGGGCGGAAGACGGCGGCGATCCGGAGATCGGTTCGCTCTTTGCGTATCTCGACACGGGAAAGCGTTCGCGCGTGCTCGACGTCTCGTCGCCGGACGGACGCGCCGAGCTCGGCGACGCGCTCGACCACGCCGACGTCGTGATCGAGAGCTCGGCGCCCGGTCCGCTGCAGCCGGTGTCGGACGCGGTCGCACGCGCCCGCGTCTGATCCGCGTGCGCATCTCGCCGTTCGGATCGAGCGGTCCCTACACGCGGTACCGATCCAACGAGTTCACCGACGACGCGATCGCGGGTCACATGCTCCTGAACGGAGAGCGCGAGCGCGAACCGCTCGCCCGCCCCGGGCGCATCCCCCTCTATCAGGCCGGCGCACACGCGTTCGTCGGCGCGATGGCCGCGATCCGCGCGCGCGACGCGCACCTCGCGCGGACAGATCGTCTGGGTGAGTCACTTCGAAGCTCTGGCCAGCATGCACTCGCACGCCGTCGCGATGTGGACGCACGCGCGGCACGTGCTCGAGCGCGCGGGAACTCGGCAGCCCGGCCACGCTCATCCGGTCGGCATTTATCCGTGCAAGGACGGGCTACGTGCAGCTGAGCCTCCCCGATTCGCAGATGCGCGATCGCCTTCTCGCGGTCGCGGATCTTCCGGAGCTCCTCGCTCGACCCGCGCTTCGAGAGCGATCTCGCGATCGCGCTGAACAAGGACGCCTTCGACGACGCGCTGCGTCCCTGGCTGATGTCGCACGGCGAAGACGAGATCGTCCGGCTCGTGCAAGCGGCGGGAGGCGCGTGCGGACCGGTGGCCTCGGCGCTGCACGTGCTCGCCGATCCCCACCTGCACGCGCGCGATTTCTGGCGCAGCTCGGAAACCGCGCCGACGCTCCGGCAGCCGCGCGGACCGTTCGTGCTGAGCGGACGCGAGAGCGAAACGCGTGCCGCGCCCGCGCACGGCGCAGCTCCGGGCCGCTGCATGCGACCGGTCCGCTCCACGGACTCCGCGTGCTGGACCTCTCGCGAGTCTGGGCGGGACCCCTCGCCGCCCGCATCCTGGGTGACCTCGGGCGCCGACGTCATCGGCGTCGAGTCTCCCGTCCAACCGCGGCACGGAGCCGGTCTCCGCGAAACTGGCCGAGATCGCGCACCTCTTCCCCGACGACGAACCCGGAGAGCGACCGTGGAATCGCTACGGCGCGTTCAACGATCTCGCGCGCAATCGGCGCGGGGTCACGCTGGATCTGCGGCTTCCCGCGGCGAAGCGCGTCTTCGAGGCGCTGGTGAGACAGGCCGACGTCGTGATCGAGAACTTCACGCCGCGCGTGATGCCGAAGCTCGGTCTCGGCTTCGATCGACTGTCGCGAGCTCAATCCGGCGGATCGTCCTCGTTTCGATCTCGGGCTACGGCGCGACCGGACCCCATCGCGACCGGGCGGCGTTCGGCCCGACCATCGAGGCGGGCACGGGCTCTCGCACGCGATGGGATACGACGGACTCGGGACCGTACGGATCCGGCGTCGCGTGGCCCGATCCGGTGTCGGCGCTGTTCGCGGTCGCGGGCGCACTGATCGCGCTTCACGACCGCGACACGATCCCGGAACGGCACGGCCAGCACGTCGATCTCTCGATGCAAGAGGCCAGCCTGTGCGTGATCGGCGAACTGCTGCTCGAGGCCCAGCTTCGCGAAACGAGCCCCCCGCGCGTGGGAAACCGCAGCTCGCGACGCGCGCCGCAAGGCGTGCTACCCGTGCGCGGGGCGGGATCGCTGGATCGCCATCAGCGTGGACTCCGACGAGGCGTGGCGAGCGCTCTGCAGCATCGCCGGACTCGGCGGCGGACTCGCCGGTCTCGACGTGGTCGAGCGCCGCGACCGCCACGACGAGATCGACGCGGCGATCTCCGCGTGGACCCGCGGCTCCGATCCGCTCGATCTCATGCACCGGCCTCCAGCGCGCGGGCGTGATCGCCGCTGCACTGAGTGACGCGCGCATGCTCTGCTCGGATCCGCATCTCGAAGTCGCGCGGGTTCTTCGTCGAGCTCGATCATCCCGAGACGGGGCGCCGGCGCTCACCCGGCTGCGCGATTCACCTGAGCGAGACGCCGGCCAGCGTACCGACGACCGGCGCCGTGCCTGGGGCAACACAACACCGAGGTGCTTCGCGACGTCGCGGGGCTGACGCCCACCGAGATCCGCGAGCTCGAGAGCCAGGGCATTCTGGTCGACAAGCCGCCGCGGATCAGAAGCCCTTGAACTCCGGCTTGCGCTTCTCGACGAACGACGACGTCCCCTCGCGCGCATCGCGCGTCGCAGCGGTCAGCGTCGCGACGACCGCCTCGTAGTCGAGGATCTCCTCGAGGGTCGACGTGAGTGACTTGTGGATGACGCGGCGCGCGAGATCGATCGCGACGCTCGGACCGCGCGCGAGCCGCCGCGCGTACTCCATGCGGCCGGGAGCGCCTGACCTTCGGGAACCAGCTCGTCGATGAGTCCCATCTCGAGCGACGCGCTCGGCGTCGTAGACGTCGCCCGTCGCGACCATCATCAGCGCGGTCGACACGCCGACGATGCGCGGCAGGAAGTACGTGAGGCCGCAGTCGGGACTGAAACCGAGTCGCACGAAGATGGCCGACGTGCGCGCCGTCGGGTCGGCGAACCGTCGATCGCAGGCCAGCGCATACGCCAGTCCCGCACCGACGGCGGGTCCGGCGATCGCCGCGATCACCGGCTTCTCGACGTCGACGATCATTCGCGTCACGTCGGCGAACGTGCCGGCCGGCGTCTTGCGCTGGTAGCGGGGCATGGGTTTGTCGGGACTCGAAAGCCCGGGCAGCGGTCGATCCCCCGATCCGCTCAGGAACTCCGCATCTCCGCCGGAGCAGAACGCGCGCCCCGCGCCGGTCAGCACCACCGCGCGAACTTCGTCGCGCTGACGGATCTCGCGGAAGAGCTGCGCGACGTCGCCGGCCATGTCCCAGGTGACGGCATTCAACCGCTCGGGACGATTCAGCGTGACGATGCCGACTCCGTCGTCCAGCTCGAAGAGAACGTGATCGCTCGCTGCCATCTTGGCCCCTGTCCGGAAGGTTTCGAACTACTCGGACACGCCGGTCGCGTGCCGTGCCGCGACGTACGCAAACGTGCATGCGGGTCCCAGCGTCGCGCCCGCGCCCGGGATAGGTGCGGCCCATGACCGACGCCGAGCAATTGCCGATCGGCGTACAGACCCCGGATCGGTGCGCCCGCGCCGTCGAGCACGCGCGCGTGCGCATCGGTCACGAGTCCGCCCTTCGTCCCGAGCTCACCGGGATGCGCGACCATCGCGTAGATACGGCGGGGTCTCGATCGCACCGAGACAGGGGTTGGGGCCGACCTTGGCATCGCCGTAGTAGCGATCGTAGTCCGTCTCGCCGCGGTGGAAGTCGAGATCCTTTCCCGTCCGCGCGTACCCGTTCACCTTCTCCACCGTCGCGCGCAGGCGCCCGGGATCGAGGCCGAGCTGGGTCGCGAGTCCCTCGATCGTGTCGGCCTTCGCGAGGTAGCCCTGCCGGAGGCGCTTCGGCAGAACCCAGTCGGGCTGCTGCGCGCCGGGAAGCAGGGGGCCGACGGGGTACTTCTTGCGGAACGTGGCGTCGAAGATCAGGTACGCGGGAACGCACGACGCGTCGGCGCTGTGCTTCTCGTACATCGCATTCACGACGTCGGTGTAGGGAGCGGCCTCGTTCACGAAGCGTTCGCCGCTCCCGTTCACGAGTATGCTTCCCGGCAGCGACTTCTCGATCACCAGCAGGCGCGCGCGCCCCTCGCCGGGGACCCGCGTCGTCGGCGTCCACCAGGCCTCGTCCATGAGCGCGGTCGCAGCGCCGACGCCCTCCCCCATGCGCAGCGCGTCGCCCGTGTTCTCGGGATTGGCGCACGTCCAGTCGGCGGACGTCGGCTTCGGCAGGTAGCGCTCGCGCAGCCCGGGATCGTTCTCGAATCCGCCCGCGGCCATCACGACGCCCCGGCGCGCGCGAATCCGGATCGCGCGACCGTCGCGCTCCGCCACGACACCGACGACGCCTCCCGTCCTCGACGACGAGCTCGCGCGCCGGGGTCTCGAGCCAGAGGCGAATGCCGCGATCGGCCAGCGACGCCCGCAACATTCCGACCAGCGCGTTTCCCATCGCGAGATTCCGGTCGCGCTTCGATCGGAAGCGCCAGCGAAGATCGAAGGCGTAGCGGAACATCAGCTTCAGCGTCAGCCCGACCCAGCCGGGAGCGCGCGTGAGCAAGTCGCGCGCCTCGGGAATCGTCATGAAGATCCGCCCCATGATCAGCATCTGCGGGCTCTGCTCGCGCATGCGCAGGAGCTCATCGCCGAGAACCTTCGCGTTGAAGCTGGCGGGCTCGATCGATCGACCTCCTGGCTTGCTCCCGGCGACGCGCGGGTAGTAGTCCGCGTACTCGGGCAGCGCGACCATGCGAAGTCGCGTCCGCTCGCACAGGTACCGGACCATCTCCGGTCCACTGTCGAGGTACGCCCGGATGCGATCGTCCGAGACACTTCCGCGTGTCAGCTCGCGCAGATACGTCCACGCCTCGGCCGGTGTGTCGGGTACGCCGGCGGGACCCATCAGGTGGTTGTTCGGGATCCAGAATCCGCCCCCCGACATCGCGGACGAGCCGCCGTAGCGGTCGCCCTTCTCGATCAGGAGCGTCGTGCCTCCGTGATCGTGCGCGGCGAGCGCCGCGGTCATGGCGCCCGCGCCGGAGCCGACCACCAGCACATCGACCGTCTCGTCCCAGACCGGCCCGCTCGCTTCGCTCATGTCCACACTCCCGTCGTCGCTGCGGCGACGCCCGACTCAGCTCCGCCGGCCGCGAAGCAGGTAGCGCGTGACGCCGAGCAGCTCTTCCCGGAACGCGGCGATCCGCGCGGCGCTCGGCGGCTTGCCGCGGTTCCGGCGATCCAGAAGCGGATCGCCGGTCACGAACCAGACCGTGGCCCCGGCCAGGATGCTGACGAGATGCGCCGGCGACACCTGCCGCACGACGCCGTCCCTTTGACCTTGCTCGATGCCCGCGAGCACCATCGCGTACATCGGATCGACGAGCCGGCGGACGTCGGGGCGCAGCTCCCCCGCGGAGTCGGCCAGCTCGCGCATGAACAGGCGGGCCAGCGTCGGGCGCTCGCCCGCGTACGCGACCCAGGCGTCGATCATCGCCTCGATGCGCGACGCATGCGAGTCGTCGCTCTCGGAGCGCCGCCTGAATCCGCTGCGAGAGCGGCTCGAACGCGGACTCGAGCACGGCCTCGTAGAGCGTCTGCTTGTCGCGGAAGTGGTAGATGACCGCGGCGCGCGTGATCCCGATGCGCTCGGCGATGTCCTCGAGCCGTGCCGTCGCGAAGCCGCGCGCGGCGAACTCCTGCTCGGCCGCCGCGAGGATCAGCTCCGGCATCCGCTCGGCGGCCGGTGCAGCTCGCCGGGAGCTCGCTCGTTGGCTGACCGCCATCTGCGGTATCTTACTCAGGAGTCAGGCCGTGTCAACGCGGTCGTTCGACGCTGGCGAGCATCCGATCGAACTCCCAGAACGCGCGCAGCGAGGCGATCTTCCCCAGCGCATCGACGCGATACAGGAAGACGCCCCGGGTGATGAACGTCGAGCCGTCCGCCGTCGTCGTCGTGATGCTCGCGACGTTGGCCACCTCGTCGCCGCAGGCGAACGAATCCACCAAATCGAACTTCACGCGCACCGAGGCGATGGTCCGATCCCAGAACGCGCCGATCTCCGCCTTGCCGCGGTGGCCCCTTCCGTTCGGATCGAGCGGCGAGCGACCGACCGGGTCTTCGACGATCGCATCGTCCGCGAAGAGCGCGAGCCATTCCTGCTTCGCGTTCGGCGGACGCGTCTCGACGATGTGTACCGACCGCTTCGACGCGGCTCTTGCGGGATGCTCGGCCACTTCCTTCCCTCTTCGTCCGCTCGCAGCCTATACTACCGCGCGCGCTACAGCGCCCCCCGCCGAAGAGCAGAGAGATCCGATGGCCAGGCAGGACAAGCGCATGAGCGAAGCCGACGTCGTCGCGAGGCTTCGCGACGGAATGACCATCGGCATCGGGGGCTGGGGCTCGCGGCGCAAACCGATGTCGCTGGTTCGCGCGATCCTCTCCTCGTCCCTGCGCGACCTGACCGTCGTCTCGTACGGCGGACCCGACGTCGGACTGCTCTGCGCTGCGGGCAAGATCAAGCGCTTGATCTACGGCTTCGTCTCGCTCGACTCGATCCCGCTCGAGCCGCACTTCCGGCGCGCGCGCGAAGAGGGGCGAATCGAGGCCGTCGAATACGACGAGGGCATGCTCCAGTGGGGCCTCTACGCGGCCGCGCTTCGCCTGCCGTTCCTGCCGACGCGCGCCGGACTCGGATCGGACGTCTTGAAGATCAACCCGGAGCTCGAGCTCGTGCGCTCACCGTATGCCGACGGTGAGCAGCTCGTGGCCATGCCGGCGATCGAGCTCGATGCGGCGCTGATCCACATGAACCGGGCCGACGCGCGCGGGAACGGTCAGTTCCTCGGTCCCGATCTCTTCTTCGACGACTTGTTCTGCATGGCGGCGAAGCAGCGCTTCATGTCGTGCGAGAAGGTCGTCCCGACCGAGGAGCTGCTTCGCGAGGGCACGTTCCACACGCTCCGCATCAACCGAACGATGGTCGACGGCGTGATCGAGGCGCCGGGCGGCGCGCACTTCACCGAGTGTCCGCCGGACTACGAACGCGACGAGGCGTTCCAACGCGAGTACGCCGCCACGGCGCGGGATCCCGAGGCGTGGCGGAAATTCAGAGAGACCTACCTCGACCTTCCCGACGAGGCTTCGTATCAACGCGCGGTGCGGGCGCGATGAAGGGCTTCACCCGAGCCGAGGTCTGCGCCGTCGCCATCGCCGAGACGTTCCGCGGCGACGGCGAGATCCTCGTGAGTCCGATCGGCACGCTCCCGAGCATCGGCGCGCGCCTCGCGCGGCTCTCGTTCGAGCCCGACCTGCTGCTCACCGACGGCGTCGCGATGCTGATCGCCGACACGCCGCCCGTCAGCGGCGAACGGCGCGACCCACCCGTCGTCGAGGGCTGGATGCCGTATCGCAGCGTCTTCGACACGCTCTGGGCCGGCCGCCGCCACGTGATGATGGGCGCGACGCAGGTCGATCGCTTCGGCAACCAGAACATCGCGTGCATCGGTCCCTACGAGCGACCGAAGGCGCAGCTTCTCGGCATGCGAGGCGCGCCGGGCAACACGCTCAGCCACGCGACGAGCTACTGGGTGCCCAATCACGGAACGCGGGTCTTCGTCGAGAAGGTCGATGTCGTGTCCGGCGTCGGCTACGACCGCGCGGCGACGCTCGGCGGACACGCCAGCCGCTTTCACGAGATCCGCCGGGTCGTCTCCAATCTCGGCGTCTTCGACTTCGACACGCCGAGCCGCACGATGCGGCTCGCGTCGGTCCATCCCGGCGTTCGCGTGGCGGAGGTCGTCGAGAACACGGGCTTTCCGCTCGAGCTCGCGCGTGACGTGCCCGAGACGCGCGCGCCGACCGAAGAGGAGCTCGAGCTGATCCGCACGCGTCTCGATCCGCTCGGCGCGGGCCAGAAAGAAGTGAGCGGCTGAGGCGGAGATGGCGTCGGCACTCGACACGCGGCTGTGTACGATCCTCGGCATCCGCCACCCGATCCTGCAGACGGCGATGGGCTGGATCGCGACGCCGGAGCTCGTGGCCGCGAGCTCGAATGCCGGGGCGATGGGTTTTCTCGCGACCGCGAACCTCCGGCCGGACGAGGTCGATCTCGCGATCACGCGCGTGAAGCAGCTCACCGAGAAACCCTTCGGCGTGAACCTGCTGATGGACGCCCCCGGCGCCGAAGCGATCGCCGACGCGATGATCCGCCAGCGCGTTCGCGCGGCGAGCTACAGTCGCGCGCCGAATCCCGACTTCATCCGGCGCTTCAAGCAGGCCGGGATTCTCTGCGTTCCGACGTGCGGTGCGGCCCGCCACGCGCAGAAAGCGGCGAAGCTCGGCGCGGACGTGATCGTGATCCAGGGCGGCGAGGGCGGAGGCCATACCGGGAGCGTGCCGACGTCGATCCTGATCTCGCAGGTCGTCGACGCCGTGGATCGCCCGGTCGTCGCCGCCGGCGGCTTTCACGACGGCCGGGGGCTCGTCGCCGCGCTCGCGTTCGGCGCGGTCGGGATCGCGATGGGCACGCGCTTCCTGCTCAGCGCGGAGAGCCCCGTGCCAGCGTCGACGGCCGAGCGCTACTTTGCCGCGGGCGTCGACGACCTGATCGTCACGACGCGGATCGACGGCATGCCCCACCGCGTGATCTCGAACGAGCTGGTGCGGCGGCTCGAAGAAAGCAACCGCGTGGGCCTGCTGCTCCGCGCGCTGCGAAGTGCCCTCGCCTACCGCAAGCTCTCCGGCGCGTCGCTGCCTTCCCTGCTGCGCTCGGCCTTCGCGCTGCGCCGCAGCGAGAAGCTCACGCGCACGGAGATGCTGATGGCCGCGAACTCGCCGATCCTGATCCAGAAGGCGATGGTCGAGGGCCGGCCGGCCGAGGGGGTCCTGCCGAGTGGTACGGTGGCGGGCGTGATCGACGACCGGCCGACCTGCGCGGAGCTGATCGAGCGGATCGTCCGCGAGGCGGAAGCGACGCTCGAATCGCTCGCACCAAGATGAGGACGAGAAGATGTCGTTGAAGGTCGAGATCCGAAACGGCGTGGCCGAGGTCATGCTCGACCATCCCCCCGTCAACGCGCTCGACAGCGCGGGCTGGTCGAAGCTGGCCGAGACGCTGCACGCGATCGGGCGTGACGGCGAAGCGCGGGCCGTCGTGCTCGGCGCGAACGGGCGCGGCTTCTGCGCCGGGGTCGACATCAAGGAGCTCGCCGCCGACTCGAGCCGGATCACGAAGGTGAATCGCGCCTGCTTCGACGCGTTTGCGGCGGTGCACGATTGCCCGGTTCCCGTGATCGCCGCCTGCCACGGGTTCGTGCTCGGCGGCGGAATCGGCCTCGTCGGCTCGTGCGACATCATCGTGGCCTCGCACGACGCGAGCTTCGGCCTGCCCGAGATCGATCGCGGCGCGCTCGGCGCCGCCTCGCACCTGATGCGGATGTTCCCGATCCAGAAGGTCCGCAAGATGCTCTTCACCGGCGAGCCGATTCCCGCAGCCGAGGCGCACCGACTCGGTGCGATCGAGGCGCTCGTGGCGAAGGAAGAGGTCCTGCCGACCGCGCGCCGGATCGCCGAATCGATCGCGTCGAAGAGTCCGAAGGCGATCCGTCTCGCCAAGGAGTGCATGAACGGGATCGAGCTGCTCGACGTGAAGACGAGCTATCGCTTCGAGCAGGGCTTCACGCTGGAGCTGTACACGTCCCCCGATTCACAGGAAGCACGCGACGCCTTCGTCGAGAAACGCGACGCGAAGTTCAAGGACACCGTCTAGTCAGAGAGAGGTTCACGATGCCCGAGGCTTACATCATCGACGCGGTTCGAACCCCCACCGGCCGGCGCAACGGAGGTCTCGCGCGGGTGCACCCGGCGGATCTCGGCGCCCACGTGCTGAAGGCGATCGTCCTGCGCAGCGGCATCGACCCGAGGATCGTCGAGGACGTCGTCTTCGGCTGCGTGGACACGATCGGACCGCAGGCGGGAGACATCGCTCGCACCTGCTGGCTGGCCGCTGGCCTTCCCGACGAAGTCCCCGGCACGACCGTCGATCGCCAGTGCGGCTCCTCGCAGCAGGCCGTCCACTTCGCAGCGCAGGCCGTGATGAGCGGGACCAGCGACGTCGTCGTGGCCGGCGGCGTCCAGAACATGAGCATGATCCCGATCTCGTCGGCGATGACCGTCGCCGAACCGCTCGGCTTCAAGGACCCGTTCTCGACCTCGAAGGGATGGGTGGCGCGCTACGGCACCCAGGAAATCTCGCAGTTCCGGTCGGCCGAGATGATCGCCGAGAAGTGGAACTGCTCGCGGCGCGACATGGAAGAGTTCGCGCTGCGCAGCCACGAGCGGGCGATCCGCGCGATCGACGAGGGGCGATTCGAGCGCGAGATCGTCCCGCTCGAGGGCGTCGCTCACGACGAGACGCCGCGCCGCGGCACCTCGCTCGAGAAGATGGCGGCGCTGCCGACGCTCCAAGAAGGCGGTCGGCTGACCGCCGCGGTCTCGAGCCAGATCTGCGACGCGTCGAGCGCGCTCTTGATCGCGTCGGAGCGCGCGGTCCGGGAGCACAAGCTGAAGCCGCGTGCGCGCATCCACCACCTCAGCGTGCGCGGTGCGGACCCGGTCTGGATGCTGACCGCCCCGATCCCCGCCACGGCGTACGCGTTGAAGAAGGCCGGCATGAAGCTCGACCAGATCGACCTCGTCGAGATCAACGAGGCCTTCGCGCCCGTCGTCCTCGCCTGGCAGAAGGAATCGGGCGCGGATCCGGAACGCGTCAACGTCAACGGCGGCGCGATCGCGCTCGGGCATCCGCTCGGCGCGACCGGAGCGAAGCTGATGACGACGCTGCTCCACGAGCTCGAGCGCACGGGTGGGCGATACGGCCTGCAGACCATGTGCGAGGGCGGAGGTCAGGCCAACGTCACCATCCTCGAGCGCCTGTCCTAGGCTGGCCGCGGGGCGATCGCATGCCGGGAATCTGCGAGGGGCGGGTCGTCATCGTCACGGGCGCGGGCCGCGGGATCGGCCGAGGCCACGCGCTCGAGTTCGCACGGCAAGGCGCACGCGTGGTGGTGAACGACATCGGCGCGGAGCTCGACGGCAGCGGCGGTTCGAGCGGACCCGCGGGCGAGGTCGTCGCCGAGATTCGGGCTTCGGGCGGTCACGCGATCGCGAGCGGACACGACGTCGCGGACTGGGCGAGCTCCCGGCAATTGGTCGATGCGGCGCTCGAAGCCTTCGGACGGCTCGACGTCGTGGTCAACAACGCGGGAATCCTGCGCGATCGCATGTTCGCGAGCGGCTCACCTGAGGAATGGGATGCGGTCATGCGCGTGCACCTGCGCGGGCACTTCTGCACGTCACGCCACGCGGCCGCGCACTGGCGCGAGCAGAGCAAGGCGGGCCAGCGCGTAGACGCGCGCATCATCAACACGAGCTCCGGGGCCGGACTGCTCGGCAGCGTCGGGCAGAGCGCGTACTCGGCGGCCAAGGCCGGGATCGCCGCGCTGACGCTGGTGCAGGCCGCCGAGCTCGGGCGGTACGGCGTGACGGCCAACGCGATCGCACCGGCCGCGCGCACGCGGATGACCGAAGCGGTCTTCGCCGAGACGATGGCGAAGCCGGAACCGGATCGCTTCGACGTCATGGCCGCGGAGAACGTCGCGCCGCTCGTCGTCTGGCTCGGCAGCGCGGAGTCGAGCGCCGTCAGCGGACGGATCTTCGAGGTCGAAGGCGGCCGGGTCTCCGTCGCCGACGGCTGGCGGCGCGGCCCGGCCGTCGACAAGGGCGCGCGCTGGGAGCCCGACGAGATCGGCGCCGCCGTCGCGGAGATCCTCGCGAAGGCGACGCCCCCGGAGCCGGTCTACGGCGCCTGACCGACGCGCTCAGGCGCGCTGCGAGCTCACGGCGACGACCTCGCCGGTCATGTACGACGCGTAGTCGCTCGCGAGGAAGACCATCACGTTCGCGACCTCCCACGGTGCGGCCGCGCGCTGGAACGCCTCGCGTCCCGCCAGCTCCGCGAGCTCGGCCTCGGGCATCGTCTTCGACAGGAAGCGGTGCATCGCGAGACTCGGCGACACCGCGTTCACGCGCACCCCCGCCTCGGCCGCCTCGATCGCGGCACAACGGGTGAGAGCCATGACGCCCGCCTTCGCGGCCGCGTAGTGCGCCTGTCCCGCTTGCGCGCGCCAACCGAGCACCGATGCGTTGTTGACGATCGCGCCGCTGCGCCGCTCGAGCATGTGGGGCAGAACCGCGCGCATCATGCGGAACGTGCCGTTCAACGTGACGTCGAGGACGCGGCTCCACTCTTCGTCCTTCATCTCGACGATCGTCGCGACGCCGCCGAGGCCCGCGTTGTTGATCAGCACGTCGACGTGACCGAGCTGCCCGATCGCCGCGTCCACGAGCGCCCGAACGTCCGGCTCGCGCGTCACGTCGCAGATCTGTGTAGGCGGACGCGCCCCGGTGGTCCCTTCGAGCTCGTCCGCAGCCTCGCCGAGGCGCCGCGCGTGGACGTCGCTGATCATCACGCGCGCACCCTCCTCCGCGCAGCGACGCGCGACGGCGAAGCCGATTCCGGTGCCCGCGGCCGCCGTCACCAGCACCGTCTTCCCGGCGAGGAGGTTTCGGCTCGTAGGATAGGGAGGCAGGTCCCGGCTCATCGTCGGAGCCGAGGATATCGGATCCGGCGGCCTCGGTGCGACGCCGGCTCGGCTCCGAAGTGCTTGACTTCAGAGGCGTTCAGGGAAAAACTAGCGGCCGCTAGTATTTCTCGGAGGCGATGTGCAGCTGTCCGCCCGCTCGAGTCCGGCCGCCTCTCCGCGCGCGTCGCGAAAAGGGGATCTCACGGCCGGCCGCATCCTCGACGCGGCCGAGGAGCTCTTCGCGGAGCGCGGCTACGCGGGCACCACCCTGCGCCAGATCGCGACGCGCGTCGGCCTTCGCAACCCGAGCCTGTACAACCACTTCCCGAGCAAGGAATCGCTCTACGCGGCCGTGCTCGAGCGCGGACTGCGGCCGGTGCTCGAGGCCTTGTCCGAGCACACCGCGGGTGGCGGCGCGTCGAGCGGCGATCCGCACCAGCTCGTCGGGCGGATGATGCGACTGCTCAGCGCGCGACCGAGCCTGCCGCGATTGATTCAGCACGAGACGCTCTCCGGAGGCGATCACCTCGGGCCCGCGTTGCGCGAGTGGATCGAACCGATCCTGCGCCGCGCCCGCGAGGCGGTCGAGGCGAACCCGGCGGCCGGCCGCTGGGAGGCGGACCAGATCCCGCTGCTCGTCCTCGCCATGTACCACGCCGTGGTCGGCTACTTCACGATCGCGCCGTTCTACCGGCGGATCGACGGCGAGGATCTTCTCGGCGAAGCGGCGCTCGAGCGGCAAACGCGTTTCCTCGGCGAGCTTTCGCGCGCCCTGCTTCCGAATCCACCCGAGAGCACGAAGCGCCGCGCTCCGGCGACTACCAGGGAGTGATCCGATGGACGTGAACGTGAACTACCTCGCCGCCGAGAGCTGGGACGAGAAGATGCCCGAGCGCACGCGCTGGCTTCGCGAGAACGATCCCGTGCACTGGTCCGAGAAGAGCGGTGTCTGGGTCGTCACGAAGTTCGACGACGTCCGCTACGTGTCGAAGCATCAGGAGCTTTTCACCTCCGGGAAGGGCGTGCGCCCAGGAATCGCCGCGAGGATCGGACTGATCGACGAAGCGGAGCCGCGCCACGGCATGCTGCGCGGCTTGATCAATCGCGGCTTCACGCCGCGGATGGTGAAGAAGCTCGAGGTCGTGTTTCGCGAGCTCACGCGCCAGGCGATCGACGCGATCGCGCCGCGAGGTGAATGCGACTTCGTCGACGCCATCTCCGTGCCCCTGCCGCTGCTTCTGATCGCCGAGATGATCGGTATCCGCCCGGAGGACCGGAAGCAGTTCCACCACTGGTCGGACAACATGATCGGCGCCGACGGAAATGCCGGGAATCCCGAGATCATGCAGCGCGCCGTCGGGGCGTTCATGGCGTACTCGGCCTACGTCTCCGAGATCATCGAGGCCCGCCGCAAGGAGCCGCGCGACGATCTGGTCAGCATCCTGGTCGGCGCGAAGGACCAGGGCGTGCTCGGCCGCTTCGACGTCCGCGAGCTTCCCGGAGAAGCGGCCGAGGGCCAGCTCGAGCTCGCCAACGACGAGCTGATCATGCTGCTCGTCATCCTGATGGTGGCCGGGAACGAGACCACGCGGAACGGGCTCTCCGGCGGCCTGCAGCTCTTGATCGAGAACCCGCGCGAGCGCGCGAAGCTGCTCGCCGACCCGTCGTTGCTTCCGTCGGCGATCGAGGAGATGATCCGGCTGGTGTCACCGGTCCGCAGCTTCGGGCGCACGGTCACCGAGGACACGGAGCTGCGCGGCCGCAAGCTTCGCAACGGAGACACGGTGCTGATGCTCTACCCGTCTGCGAATCGCGACGCCGACGCGTTCGACGCGCCCGACGAGTTCCGCGTCGAGCGCAACCCGACGCACCTCGGCTTCGGGGTGGGGAACCATTTCTGCCTCGGCGCCAACCTCGCGCGGATGGAGATGCGGGTCGTCTTCGAGGAGCTGCTCCGGCGCCTTCCCGACATGGAATACGCGGACGGTGGGCCGGTGCTGCGTCCGAACGCGCTGGTGCGCTCCTGCGTCGAGATGCGCGTGCGCTACACGCCCGAGACGTGAGCGGCTCGCGGCAGATCCGAGGCGAAGGAGAACGGACGTGACGGGGTCGGGAAGCGCCGCGCTGATGGAGCGCATTCGCGAGTTCGTGGGTCGGGAGACCCCGAGCGCGGGATCTCGCGATCCCGTCAACCTGCCGATGATCCGGCACTGGTGCGACGCACTCGGCGACGCGAACCCGAACTACACCGATCCGGATCGCGCCGCCCGCTCCCCTCACCGCGGCATCGTCGCTCCGCCGACGATGCTTCAGGCCTGGACGCTGCAGGGACTCGGTCCCCGACCCGAGACGACCGGCCCGGACGTGCAGGCGTCGGTGCTCGGACTGCTCGACGAGGCCGGCTTCACGTCGGTCGTCGCGACGAACTGCGAGCAGGAATACCACCGCTACCTCGCGCTCGGCGACTCGCTGACGGCCTCGATCGTGATCGACTCCGTCTCCGACGAGAAGAAGACGGCGCTCGGGACGGGACACTTCGTGAACGAGACGCTGATCTACCGCGACCAGCGCGGCGAACCGGTCGCGACGATGCGCTTCCGCCTGCTCAAGTTCCGCCCGCCCGAGGCGCGCGCGGGAGCCGGCGCGACGGATTCCGCGGTCCGGAAGATCTCGCGCCCGCGGCCCGCGATCACGCACGACAACGCCTTCTTCTGGGAGGGAGTCGCGGCCGGCGAGCTGCGCATCCAGCGCTGCCAGCCGTGCGGCCGACTTCGCCACCCACCGGGGCCGATGTGCCCGAGCGTGCCGGAGTCTCGACTGGGACACGGTGCGGTCGAAGGGGCACGGTCGCGTCTACAGCTTCGTGATCGCGCATCATCCGCCGGTGCCGCCGTTCGACTACCCCAATCCGATCGCGCTTGTCGAGCTCGAAGAGGGAACGCGCCTCGTGTCGAACCTGATCGGCGTCCGGCCCGCCGACGTCCGGATCGGCATGCCGGTGCAGGTGGAGTTCACGCGCGTGGACGGTGACTTCACCGTGCCCGAGTTCCGCCCGCGAGAAGGCGTTCGCTGATGTCGACGGAGCAAGGCAACCGCTCCTGGCACGACGTCGAAGTGGGCCACGAGCTCCCCGACCTGCGCGTCCCCATCACGCCCACGCTGATCATCGGCGGCGCGATCGCGTCGCGCGACTACCAGGACGTGCACCACGACCGCGACTGGCGAAGAAGCACGGCTCGCCGGACATCTTCATGAACATCCTGACCGACCAACGGACTGGTCGGCCGATTCGTCACCGACTGGGCCGGACCGGATGCCCGGCTCAAGAAGGTCGCGATCCGGCTCGGCGTCCCGAACTACCCCGGCGACGAGATGAAGCTCACCGGCGTCGTGACGGCGAAGACCCGCGATCCGTCCGGCGACTGGGTCGAGATCGAGATCCGCGGACGCAACGGTCTGGGCGATCACGTGACGGGCAGCGTGCAGATCGCGCTCGCGGGGGAAGGCTGAGATGGCCGGCGAGCTCAGCGACCGCGCCGCGATCGTCGGCATCGGCGCGACCGAGTTCTCGAAGGACGTCCGGTCGCAGCGAGCTCCGCCTCGCCGTCGAGGCGGTGAAGGCCGCGCTCGACGACGCGGGACTCGCGCCGCGAAGACGTCGACGGGATGTCGACGTTCACGATGGACAACAATCCCGAGATCGAGGTCCAGCGCAGCCTCGGAGGCGGCGAGCTGACGTTCTTCAGCCGCGTCCACTACGGCGGCGGCGCCGCCTGCGCACCGATCGCAGCAGGCCGCGATGGCGGTCGCGACCGGCGTCGCCGACGGTCGTCGTCGTGCTACCGCGCGATGAACGAGCGGTCCGACTTCCGCTTCGGCACGGGCATGCAGGGTGCGCCGACGATTCCGACGACGGAGAACGCCCACTACGGCTGGTACATCCCGTTCGGACTTCTGACCCCGGCCTCCTGGGTCGCGATGCACGCGCGGCGCTACATGCACGAGTACGGCGCGACCAGCGAGGACTTCGGGCGTGTCGCCGTCGCCGCGCGAAGACACGCCGCGACGAATCCAGCCGCCTGGTTCTACGAGCAGCCGATCACGCTCGAGGATCATCAGCGTTCGCGCTGGATCGTGCGAGCCGCTGCGCCTGCTCGACTGCTGCCAGGAGAGCGACGGCGCGGTGGCGCTCGTCGTGACCAGCCGCGAGCGCGCGCGCGACCTGCGCCAGAAGCCGGCGCTGATCGCGGCGCCGCGCAGGGAGCGGCGCACGAGCAGCACATGATGACGAGCTACTACGGCGAGCACATCAGCGGTCTGCCCGAGATGGGCGTGGTGGCGCGCCAGCTCTACGCCATGGCCGGGCTCGGCCCCGGCGACATCCAGACGGCGGTTCTCTACGACCACTTCACGCCGTTCGTGCTGACCCAGCTCGAGGAGTTCGGCTTCTGCGGACGGGGTGAAGCCAAGGACTTCGTGCGCGACGGGAACATCGAGCTCGGCGGCCGGCTTCCGATCAACACCAACGGCGGTCAGCTCGGCGAGGCCTACATCCACGGCATGAACGGCGTCGCCGAGGGCGTGCGCCAGATCCGCGGCACGCTCGGTCAACCAGGTCGAGGCCGTCTCTCACGTTCTCGTGACCGCGGGAACGGGCGTGCCGACGAGCGCGCTGGTGCTCGGAAGGGATTGATTCGCATGAAGGAGCTACGAACGTGAACGACGATGATCGACCCGTGCTCGTGGGAACGGCGCAGCTCGTGCTGCGCGATGCAGATCCGCGCGAGGCTCCCGAGCCGCTCGCGATGCTCGAGCAGATGGCGCGCGACGCTTCGCGGAACGCGGGCGGCGGCGAGAAGCTGCTTCGCGAGATCGACAGCATCGGGATCGTGGACGTCGTGCGCTGGAGCCCGCAGAACGGGCCGCGCCTGCTCGCCGAGAAGCTCGGGGCCACGACGAAGGGGGAGTTCGTCTCGGGACTCGGCGGCGAGGCGCCGATCACGCTGGTGAACCGGCTCGCGCGGCGCATCGCGGCCGGCGAGTCGCGGGTCGCGCTCGTCGTCGGCTGCAACAACATGGCGACGCTGAAGAAGGCCGCGCGAAGCGGCATCGCGCTCGATTGGAAGGTCGGCGGGAGCGGCCGGCCGGAGCGCATCGCCGAACCGACCGTCGGCGGCACGGAGCTCGAGATCCGGCACGGGCTCGAGGGACCGATCCACAACTACCCGGTGCTCGAGAACGCGTTGCGGGCGCGGCTCGGGCTCTCGCTCGAAGAGCACCGCGCGCGACTCGGCCGGCTCTTCGAGCCGTTCACGCGCACGGCTTCGAAGAACCCGTACGCGTGGTTCCCCGTTCATCGCGACGCCGCGGAGCTCGTCACTCCGACCGCGCAGAACCGCATGATCGCGTTCCCCTACACGAAGTACCTGAACGCCGTCATCGACACCGATCAAGCGGCCGGCGTCCTGCTCATGTCGGCCGGCGCCGCGCGCGCGATGGGCATCCCCGAGGATCGCTGGCTGTACTGGTGGGGCGGTGCGAACACCAAGGAGAGAGCCTGGAACATCAGCCAGCGTCCGGACCTGTCCACGTCCCCGGCCCTGCACGACTGCGCGCGTCGCACGCTCGCGAGCGCCGAGGTGACGATCGACGAGATCGACCGGATCGACTTCTACAGCTGCTTTCCGATCGCGGTGCAGATGGCGGCCGAAGGTTACGGAGTCCGCGACGGCGATCCGCGCGAGCTGACGGTGACCGGCGGCCTGCCCTACGCGGGCGGGCCGGCGAACAACTACACGCTCCATTCGCTCGCCGCGATGGCGGACCTGCTCCGCAGTCGGCCCGGCGAGAAGGGATTGGTCACGGGAAACGGCTGGTACCTGACGAAGCACTCGGGCAGCGTCTGGTCCACCGAACGCCCCACGAGCGACGGCATCGACCCCGGTCCGAGCGCGTCGAATCCACAACCCGAGCCGCTCGAGGTCGCCGACGCGCCGCGCGGGGCCGGACGCATCGAGAGCTACACCGTGCTGTACGATCGCGAGGGCGCGCCCGCGCGCGGGATCGCGATCGGACGGACCGACGACGACCGGCGCTTCGTCGCGAACACCCCGGACGACCGCGATCTGCTCGAGAGCTTCGTCGCGATCGAAGAGATCGGACGACGCGGGCGGCTGTCGAGCGAAGGCGAGCTCACGCGTTTCGAGCCGAGCTAGCTCGCGAGGGCCGAAGCATGGCGACGATTTTCGAAACTCCGGACGAGCTCCTCGCTGCGGTGGGAAAACCGCTGGGCACGAGCGACTGGCTCGAGATCCGCCAGGACCGCATCGATCGCTTCGCCGACGCGACCGGCGATCACCAGTGGATCCACGTCGACCCCGAGCGCGCGAAGAGCGGACCGTTCGGGAAGTGCATCGCGCACGGCTACCTGACGCAGTCGCTGGTGAACCTGTTCCTGCCGCAGATCGTCGAGGTGCGGGGCATCTCGATGGGCGTCAACTACGGCGCCGACCGACTGCGGTTTCCGGCGCCGGTTCCGGTCGGCTCGAGGGTTCGCGGACGCGCCGAGCTGCTTCGCGCCGAAGCCGTGGCCGGAGGCGTGCAGGCGACGATTCGAGTCACCGTCGAGATCGAGGGCGAGAGTCGCCCGGGCTGCGTGATCGACACGATCAGCCGGTACTACTCGCAGAAGTAGCCGTACCCATTCGCTGGAGGAATCGCATGCGTGAAGCCGTGATCGTCGAGGCGCTCAGAACTCCGATTGCCCGGGGCAAGCCGGTGGCGGGAGCGCTCTCCGGTTTCCATCCCGCTCACCTACTCGCCCAGGTTCTCGACGGCGTCGTCGAGCGGGCCGGCATCGACCCGGCCCTGGTCGAGCAGGTGATCGGCGGCTGCGTCACGCAGGCCGGCGAGCAGTCGAACAACGTCACGCGCATCGCCTGGCTCTCGCGCGGCAAGGGCTACGGAACCGGCGGCACGACGGTCGATACGCAGTGCGGATCGGGTCAGCAGGCGAATCACATCGCCTCCGCCTTCATCCGCGCCGGCAGCATCGACGTCGGGATCGGCTGTGGCGTCGAGGTGATGAGTCACGTCGGACTCGGACAGAACGTGATCCACGGCCCGGGCTTCTTCCAGCCCGAGAGCTGGCCCTGGGACTCCACGCTCGACCAGTTCAGTTCCGCCGAGCGCATCGCGAAGAATCGCGGGATCACGCGCGAAGAGGTGGACGCCTTCGGTCTGCGCTCCCAGCAACTGGCCAAGCGCGCGCGCGACGAGAAGCGATTCGAGCGCGAGATCCTGCCGATCGATGCGCCGGTTCTCGGCGCCGACGGGAAGCCGACCGGAGAGACGCGCCGAGTCACCGAAGACCAGGGGATTCGCGACAGCACGGCCGAGGCCCTGGCCGCGCTGAAGCCCGTCTCGGCCGGCGGCATCCACACCGCCGGCAACTCGTCGCAGATCTCCGACGGTGCGGCGGCCGTGCTGTGGATGAGCGCCGAGAAGGCGAAGGAGCTCGGACTTCGCCCGCGCGCGCGAATCATCCAGGACGTCGTGGTCGGAACCGATCCGTACTTCCTGCTCGACGGTCCGATCGACGCGACGCGCGAGATCCTGCGCAAGACGGGCATGACCCTCGGCGACATCGATCTGGTCGAGATCAACGAGGCGTTCGCGGCCGTGGTGCTCTCGTGGGCGCGCGTCTACGAGGCCGACATGGACAAGGTCAACGTGAACGGCGGCGCGATCGCGCTCGGCCACCCGGTCGGCGCCACGGGATCGCGCCTGCTCATCACCGCGCTCCACGAGCTGGAGCGCCGCGACCGGACGACCGCGTTCGTCACCATGTGCTGCGGCGCCTCCGTCGGCACCGGAACCATCATCGAGCGGATCTAGGAGGAGACATGCTGGACGGAAAGGTGGCGATCGTGACCGGGGCCGCGCGCGGCCTCGGTCGAGTCGAAGCCCTGGAGCTCGCGCGACTCGGGGCGCGCGTGGTCGTGAACGATCTCGGCACGCGCGCCGACGGGACGGGCCGCGACGAGGAGCCGGCGCGAGCCGTCGTCGCGGAGATCGCCGCCTCGGGCGGCGAGGCGATCGCCCACTTCGGCGACGTCGCGGTCTGGGACGACGCGCGATCGCTGGTTCAGGCCGCCATCGACCGCTTCGGCGATCTCAACATCCTGGTCAACAACGCCGGCTTCCTTCGCGACCGGATGATCTTCAGCATGAGCGAAGAGGAGTGGGACTCGGTGATTCGCGTTCACCTGAAGGGGCACTTCTGCACGATTCGGCACGCCGCGGAGTACTGGCGCGAGAAGTCGAAATCCACCGGCGCGCCGATCTACGGCCGGCTGATCAGCACCTCGTCCGAGGCGTTCCTGATGGGCAACCCGGGTCAGCCGAACTACGCCGCCGCGAAGGCCGGGGTGGTCGCGCTGACGATGGCCGCCGCGCAGAGCCTGATCAAGTACGGGGTGACGGCCAACGTGATCCTGCCGCGGGCCCGCACGCGCATGAACGAGTCGGGCGTCTTCGCGGCGATCTTCAAGAAGCCCGAGCAGGGATTCGACGCCTTCGCTCCCGAGAACGTCTCCCCGCTCGTCGGCTATCTGGCTTCCGAGCGGGCGTCGCGGATCTCCGGCCAGCTCTTCATCGTCTGGGGTCGAAACGTCTCCGTCGTCTCGCGACCCGGAACCGCCGCCAGCTTCGAGAGCGGCGACGCCTGGACCGTGGACGGGCTCGATCGCGAGCTCAGCCCCCACTTCGCCAAGCTCGAGCCGATCAAAGACGGCTACGTCGTGCCGCAGGTCTAGGCACGGCCGTGCCGACCGACACCGTCCCGCGCGAGGTCACGCAGGAGCGATTGGCCGTCCTCTCGGCCGGCACGATGCGCTACAAGCCGAGTCAGAAGTTCACGGTCGCCGACCGGATCGAGGAGCGCGCCGCCGCGGATCCGGATCGGGTCTTCGCGTTCTTCGAAGACCGGCGCGTGACCTACGACGAGCTGAATCGCCGCGCGAATCGAGTCGCCGCGGTCGCGCACGAGCAGGGACTCCGCACCGGCGACGTGGTCGCGCTGATGATGGAGAACCGCCCGGAGTTCGTCTCGACCTGGGCCGGTCTCGCGAAGCTCGGCGTGACGACGGCGCTGATCAACACGCAGCTCCGCGGCGGGCCGCTCGAACACGCGCTCGAGACGGCGCGCGCGCGCCGTCTCATCGTCGGGAGCGAGTGTCTCGCGAAGCTCGAATCGGTTCCCGCGGGGGCACACCGCGAACGCCCGGCCATCGACGTCGATCTCGACCCGGATCATCCCGCGCCGATCCCGCACTTCGCGACCGACTTCTCCGCGGCGCTCGAAAACGCCTCGGAACTGAACCCCGACCGGAGCGTGCGCGAGGCGCTCGTCGCCGGGGACGATCTCTTCCACATCTTCACGTCCGGGACGACCGGCCTGCCGAAGGCCGCGCGTCTCAGCCACATGCGATTCCTCGGCGTCGGCGACGGAATGTCCGCCGTCGCCGGCTACGGACGCGACGAAGTGATCGCGTGCGTGCTGCCCCTGTATCACGGAGCCGCGGGCATGGTGGTCGTGTCATGCGCCCTGCATCACGGCGCGGCGATCGCGCTTCACCGCAGGTTCAGCGCCCGTCACTTCTGGAGCGACGCGAAGCGCTACGGGACGACGGCCTTCCAGTACATCGGCGAGATCTGCCGGTATCTGCTGAACCAGCCTGCGAGCGAGCTCGATCGCGCGCATCGGATCCGCGTCATGATGGGAGCCGGACTCGGGCGCGACATCTGGACCGAATTCCAGGAACGCTTCGGAATCGAGCGGATCCTCGAGGGCTGGAGCTCGACCGAGGCGAACACATCCCTCTTGAACGTGGACGGACGCGTCGGCTCGTGCGGGCGGATCCCGTTTCCCGAGCTGCACAACGGCCGCCTGATCCGCTACGACGCGGACACGGGACTCCACCCACGCGGACCGGACGGTCTCTGCCAGCCGTGCGCGACGGGCGAGATCGGCGAGTTCGTCGGCGTCATCCCCGACCTGCCGGATTCGGGCGCGGGCCGCTTCGAAGGCTACACGTCGAGCGAAGCCACCGCCGCGAAGATCATCCACGACGTGCTGCGAAAGGGCGACCGCTGCTACCGCTCCGGCGATCTGCTGCGCTGCGACGACGACGGGTACTACGACTTCGTCGATCGGATCGGCGACACGTTCCGCTGGAAGAGCGAGAACGTCTCGACGCAGGAGGTCGCCGAGGCGCTCGGCGCCTTCCCCGGTCTCGAGATCGCCAACGTCTTCGGCGTGCGCGTGCCCGACACGGAGGGCCGCGCCGGCATGGCCGCGCTGGTCCTGCGCGACCCCTCCGCGTTCGACGGGCGTGCGTTCTACGCCTACACCGAGGAGCGTCTGGCGAGCTACGCCGCGCCCGTGTTCTTGCGTCTCGTCTCGGACGCCGACATGACCTCGACGTTCAAGCTGCGCAAGGTCGATCTGCAGCGTGAGGGCTACGACCCCGCGAGGATCGACGATCCGCTCTTCGTCCGGGACCCGGCGAATCGGAGCTACGCGCCGGTCACGACGGAGAACCTCGCGCGCGTCGGCCTGCGGCCGTTCGCGGGCGATCCCGGCTGATCGGGCTCAGGCGCCGATCGCGTCTTCCGCTTCGCGCAGGTCCGCGCGCAGCGTCCGACTCGCCTGCAGGAAGCCGACGCTGCCGACGGCGGCGACGATGCCGACGATCACGAGCGAGTACCGGATCGCCTCGACTCCGAATCGCTCGCTGAGGAGATCGTTCGAGAGCCCGACGACGAACGGACCCGCCCCGAGTCCCACCATGTTCAGGATGAAGAGCAGAACCGCGGACGACGTCGCGCGCATGTGCGGCTTCGCGATCCCCTGCGTCATCGCGAGCATCGGCCCGACGAACATCGCGGCGAGCGTGTACGCCGGGATGAAGCAGAGCAGCGCGGCCCGAGGTCCGTCGATCAGCAGGAATCCGACGAGGAACGGGAAGCCCGCGAGTGACACGGCCGCGCAGAGGAAGACGTTCCAACGCGGATCGCGCGCGCCGAGCCGGTCGGCGATCACGCCGCCGAGATAGGCGCCGAGCGACCCGCCGATCCCGATGATCAGGCCGAGCCAGGTGCCGATCTCGACCGCGGAGAGGCCATGCACCCGCCCGAGAAAGGCCGGCCCCCACGCCAGCACCGCATAGCCCGACAGCGACTGACACGAGCCGGCGATCACGATGAAGACGTACGAGCGGCGCGTCAGGAGATAGCGAATCACCTCTCGCGTCGTGGCGGTGCCGATGTCGCCCCCCGCTTGCTTCGAGAGACGGCGACGGGGCTCGCGGACGCTCCCGCGCACCAGCAGCGCGAGCGCGATTCCGGGCAGGCCGACGAGGAAGAAGACCGTGCGCCAGTCGAAGTGCGTCAGGATGTAGCTGCCGCCGAGATACGCGATCATCGCGCCGGCGTACACGCCCGACGAGTAGATCGAGAGCGCCGTCGCACGGGTCGCCGCCGGGAAGTAGTCCGAGATCAGGGAGTGGGACGGCGGAGTTCCCGCGGCCTCGCCGATTCCGACGCCGACGCGTGCGAGCGCGAGCTCGACGAAGCTCCGCGCCAGACCCGACGCCGCCGTCAAGAGGCTCCACACGGCCACGCCCATCGCGATGATCGACGTGCGCGAGCCGCGATCCGCCCAACGCGCGATCGGGATACCCGCGAACGTGTAGAAGAACGCGAAGGCGAAGCCCGAGAGGAATCCCATCGCCGTGTCGGACACGCCGAGCTCTCGCTTGATCGGATCGAGCAGGATCGCGAGCACCTGGCGGTCGATGAAGTTGAACACGTACACCAGCCACAGGACCCCGAGGACGTAGTACGGGTATGCGGGTGAGTCGACCTCGCGCGTGCGCTGCATCCCGCCTCCGTTCCCGGTGCGAACGACGGCCGGGAGACCCGAGTGTATGCTACGCGCGCGCGCCATGGATCCGAACTCGCAAACGATTCCCCAACTGATTCTCGACGCGGTCGATCGCTTCGGATCGAAGACCGCGATCGAGGACGACGCGGCGACGCTCAGCTACGCCGGGCTCGCGGACGCCGTGATCGAGGCCACGAGCGCGTTTCTCGAGGCGGGGATCGAGACCGGTGACCGCGTCGCCGTCTGGGCCCCGAACATCTGGGAGTGGATCGTGGCGGCGCTCGGCCTGCAGGCGGCCGGGGGCGTGCTCGTCCCGTTGAACACGCGGCTCAAGGGAATCGAGAGCGGGTACATCCTGGAGAAGAGCGGCGCGCGGATCCTCTGCACCGTGCGCGGATTCCTCGACGTGGACTACGTCGAGCTGCTTCGCGGCGCGCTCGGTGGAGAACGCGAAGGGCGTCCGATCGCGGGGCTCGACGCGCTCGAGTCGATCGTCGTCTTGCGTGGCCGCGCCGGAGACACGGCCAGCCCGGGCATCGTCTCGTGGACCGACTTCATCGCGCGCGGAAGGTCGGTCTCCCCTGCCGATGCACGCCGCCGCGCGCGTTCCGTCTCGCCCGACGACCTGTCCGACATCCTCTTCACCTCGGGCACGACGGGAAAGCCGAAGGGCGTGATGACGACGCACGCCCAGAACCTGCGCTGCTTCGCGAGCTGGAGCGAGATCGTCGGGCTGCGCGCGTCGGACCGCTATCTGATCGTGAACCCCTTCTTTCACTCCTTCGGCTACAAGGCCGGATGGCTCTCGGCCTTTCTCCGCGGCGCGACGGTTCTTCCGCACGCGGTCTTCGACGTGCCCGCGGTGCTCGCGCGAATCGGCCGCGACCGGATCAGTGTCCTTCCCGGGCCCCCGACGCTGTACCAAACCATTCTCGCTTCGCCTGCGCTCGGGAAACACGACATCTCGTGTCTGCGCCTCGCGGTGACGGGAGCGGCCGCGATCCCGGTCGATCTGATTCGCCGAATGCGCAGCGAGCTCGGCTTCGAGACCGTGATCACCGGGTATGGACTCACCGAGAGCTCCGGCGTGGTCAGCATGTGCCGCCCGGAGGACGATCCCGAAACGATCGCCACCACGTCCGGGCGCGCGATCCCGGGCGTCGAGCTTCGCTGCATCCGAGAGGACGGCACCGAGGCTCCGCGCTTCGAGCCCGGCGAGGTGGTGCTTCGCGGCTACAACGTGATGCGCGGCTACTTCGACGACGCCGACGCGACCGACGAGGCGATCGACCGCGAGGGATGGCTGCACACCGGAGACATCGGCGTGATGGACGAGCGCGGGTATCTGCGCATCACCGATCGGATCAAGGACATGTTCATCGTCGGGGGGTTCAACTGCTACCCGGCCGAGATCGAGAACATCATGCACGGGATCGAGGGGCTCTCGCAGGTCGCGGTGATCGGCGTCCCCGACGAGCGCCTCGGAGAGGTCGGCATGGCGTTCGTCGTGCCGCGCCCCGGCGTCGCGCTCGATTCCCGCGCCGTCACGAGCTGGTGTCGGGAGCAGATGGCCAACTTCAAGGTTCCGCGTCACGTCGAAATCGTCGACTCGCTGCCGACGAACGCCACGGGAAAGGTCACGAAGTTCGTGCTCCGCGAGCGAGCCGCGGAGAAGCTGCGCGCGTCAGAGAAAGCGCGCGTAGTCGTCTAGCACCGGGAGGACGACGTCGGCCGGTCCCGACGGAAGTCTCGCCACGACTTCGCTGACCCCGATCGACTCGTAGTACTCGAGCTTCTCCGGATCGGGGAAGCTGCCCATCAGGACGATGCGAAGCTCCGCCGGATCGCGGCCGACGTCCTCGAACGCGCGGCGCAGCGCGGGAAGCGCACGCGCGACACCCGCTCCGCCGATCGGCAGCCAGCCGTCACCGAACTCGGCGATCATCGCGAAGAGCGTCGGCCCCGCGGCCCCGCCGAGGAGGATGGGAAGACGCGGGCGTCGCACCGGCTTCGGCCAGGACCAGCTCGGCTCGATGCGCACGAACTCGCCCTCGAACGAAGCCGAGTCGAGCTCCCAGAGCGCGCGCATCGCGAGCGCCTTCTCACGCACGACGTCGCGGCGGCGGCGGAAATCGACGCCGTGGTTCTCGGCCTCTTCCCGGTTCCAGCCAAAGCCGATGCCGAGCACGACGCGTCCACCCGAGAGCAGATCGAGCGTCGCGACCTCTTTCGCGGTGACGATCGGATCGCGCTGTGCGAGCAGGGCCACGCCGGTGCCGAGCTCGATGCGCTCCGTCACCGCGGCCGCGGTGGCCAGCGCGACGAAGGGATCGAGCGTGCGGCGGTACGCGTCGGAAAGCTCCGCCTCCCCGGTCGGGGCCGGAGTCGCCCGGCGCGTCGGGATGTGCGTGTGCTCCGGAACGTAGAGCGAGGCGAATCCGCGCGCCTCCGCCTCGCGCGCCAGCGCATCGGGGCGCATCGCGCGATCGGTCGTGAACATGGTCACGCCCAATCGCATCGACTCACTCCGGGTCCGGCGCTTCGATCGCGCCGGCTCGAATGGCTTCGCGGATCTCGTCCGCCGACATGCCGAGGAGATCGCCGAAGACGTAGTCGTTGTCCTGCCCGAGCGCGGCGCCGGCGGGACCGCTGCGCCCGGGCGTACCGCGCAGGCCCAGCGGAATGCCCGTCGCGACGACCTTCCCCTTCGCGTAGTGCGGGATCTCCTCGAAGAAGCCGCGGGCTTCGAGGTGCTCGTCGCGCTCCCGCTGGTCGCGCGTGTTCTGCACGACCCCGGCCGCGATTCCGGCCTGCTGAAGCGAGCGCATGACTTCGTCGTCGCTCCGTTCGGCCGTCCATGCGCCGAGTCCCGCATCGAGCTCGTCCGCGTGCTCGAGCCGCGACTCCGGCGTCGCAAAGCGCGGATCCGCGGCCCACTCGGGACGGTCGACGACGCGGCAGAGGCTCGACCACGCCTCGTCGGTCGAGACCGAGATCGCGCAGAAGCGGTCCTCGCCGCGGCACGGGTAGCAGCCGTGCGGGGCCGCCCACGTCGACCGATTGCCCCGCTTCGGCGGCTCGACGCCGTTGGCCAGGCGCTCGAGCAGCACGTGCCCGAGCGACGCGACCGTCACCTCGAGCTGGGACAGGTTGATGTACTGCCCGACGCCCGTGCGCCCGCGGTGATCGAGCGCGCAGAGCACGGCGAACAGACCGTGCAGCGCGCTCAGCCCGTCCGGGTACGCGTACTGCGTCATCGTGCACGCGCGACCCGGGAAGCCCGAGAGCTCGCCAAATCCCGAGAGCGCCTCGATGTTCGGCCCCCAGGTCACGTAGCTGCGATTCGGCCCGGAGTCGCCGAAGCCCGAGCTGCTCAAGACGACGAGATCGGATCTCTCGCTCGCGAGGGTCTCGTAGCCGAGACCGAGCTTGTCCATCACGCCCGCGCTGTAGTTCTCGATCACCACGTCGCAGATGTGGACCAACCGCTTCGCGAGTCCGACGGCCTCGGGATTCGTCAGGTCGAGCGCGATGAAGCGTTTTCCGGCGTTCCAGTCGGTGAACCACGGAGAGAGCTGCGGCTGGGTCCCCATCTCGGGAGCCCACGGCGGCACGTAGAGCCGCACGACGTCGGGTCGGTTCTTCGACTCGACGCGGATCACCTCGGCGCCGCAGTACGCCATCCAGCGGCCGATCCACGGTCCCGCCATCGCCGACGTGAACTCGAGAACGCGCAGACCTTCGAGGGCTCCCGCCATGGCGTCAGATCGTCCGCTCTTCCGCGAGCCCGCGGAGCTCGTCCTCGGACACGCCGAGCTCGACGCCGAAGATCTCCGCGTTGTGCTCGCCGACGCGAGGTGCCGGCCGCGCGATCCGCCACGGCGTGCGCGCATGGCGAAACGGCGCGCCGGGAGTGCGCGTGCGTCCCGCACTCGGATGCTCGACGTCGACGAAGAACTCGCGCGCGGCGAGCTGCGGGTCGGCGATCAGAGCGGAGGCGTCATGGACCGGCGTGAACGCGATGTGGCGACGCTGCCCCTCGTGATAGATCTCCGCCACGCTGAAGCGCTGCGTGAGTTCGGAGATGAACAGGTCGAGAAGCTCGCGGTACTCGATCCGCTTCGACGACGGGCCCTCGAACATCGGGTCGAGAACCTCCTCGTTGCCCGTGACGTCGTGGATCCAGCGCGCCAGGGCCTGCCAGTGCGCGGGCCGGTTGATCATCAGGTAGACGAGACCGTCGCGACACGGATACGTGCCGGACGGCACCGAGGCGAAGAGACCGGCGCCGCGCCGGCGCGGGATGATCCCGTCGTCGAGCCACTTTCCGACCCCGGTGATGTGGGTCATCGCGAGCACGACCTCCTGAATCGAGATGTCGACATGCTGACCCCGCCCGCTCCGCGTCCCGTGAAGCAACGCGATCATGCTGCTCGACGCCGCGCAGAGCGAGGCCGAGACGTGCGCTTGCTCCCCCGCGAGCCGCACCGGCGGGTCGTCGGCCTCCCCGATCACGCCCATCGATCCGCCGAGCGCGCTCGCGACCAGGTCGGACGACTTCCAGCTTCGCCGCGGTCCGGTCTGACCGAATCCCGTGATCGAGGTCAGAACGACGCGCGGGTTCAGGCGCGCGAGCGCCGCGTAGCCGAGCCCGAGCTGATCGAGGTGCCCGGGAGCGAACGTCTCGATCACGACGTCGGCCGTTCGCACGAGGTCCCGGAAGAGCTCGCGTCCGCGCGGCCGGGCGAGATCGAGCGTGACGCCGCGCTTGCTCGTGTTCATGTACAGGAAGAACAGGCTCGCATCGGGGTGCGCGGCGCCCGAACGGAACGGTGGAACGCGCCGCGTCGCATCGCCGCCGGGTGTCTCGATCTTGATGACGTCCGCGCCCATGTCGGCGAGCAGCTTGCCGCAGTAGGCGCCGCTCTCGTCGGCCAGATCGAGGACGCGCCGGCCGTGCAGCGCCCCGGTCAACGCCCCCCGTCCAGTGCCGACGCGGCCACGAGCTCCTGCAGGTAGCGCGTGTCCCACCACGAGAGCTGAAGCTGCTTCGCGCGCCGGAAGTAGAGCTGGATGTCGTACTCGACGACGAAGCCGACTCCGCCCCAGACTTGTTGCGCCATGGCCGTGACGTCGCGGAACGTCTGGCAGGCGAAGAGCTTCGCCATCGGCGCGAGCCGATCGGCGGGCCGATCGTTCGAGATCGCCCAGGCCGCTTCGTAGACCAGCGTCTTGCCGCCGTCGATCAGCGTCGCGGCATCGGCCAGGTAGTGCGAGATCGCCTGGAACGAGCCGATCTGCTTGTCGAACTGCTTGCGCTCCTTCGCGTACTCGACGGTGATCTCGAGCGCGCGCTCGGCTCCGCCCATCGCCTGCGCCGCGAGCAGGACGATTCCGCTCTGCATCGCCCGGCTCCACGTCGCCCAGCCCGTGCCCTTCGCGCCGATCCGGGCCGACGCCGGCACACGCACGTCGGAGAAGTCGACGCGGTACTGTGTATCGGAGGCGAGGCTGCGCTGCTGCGTCGCCTCGACACCGGGAGACGCCGGGTCGACGAGCAGGAGATCGATCTCGTCGCGCGCGTCACCGCTTCGCGCGAGCACGAGCCATCGCGTCGCGGAGCGCGCGAACGGCACGTGCAGCTTGGTTCCGCGCAGACGGTACCCGTCGGCGATCGGCTCCGCGACGAGCTGGACGCCCTCGGGACCGAAGCCGCGCTTCGGCTCGAGCCAGGCGGGCGCGAGGATGCACTCGCCGGCCGCCAGCTTCGGCAGCAGGGCGCGCTTCTGTTCTTCGTCGCCCGAAAGCCGGAGGGCCGTCGCCCCGAGCACCGAGCTCGCGAAATACGGCGACGGCGCGAGCGCCCGGCCGAGTTCTTCGAAGACCACGGCGCCGTCGAGCAGGGTCTGAGCGGATCCGCCGTAGGATTCCGGAATCAGGAGCCCGAGCAGACCGAGCGCGCCCATCTGCTTCCAGAGCTCCGCAGGGTACCCGATCGGATCGTCCTCCATCGCGCGCACGACACCGATCGGCGAGAAGTCGCGACAGACTCCCCGCACCATCTCTCGCAGCATCTCCTGCTCTTCGCTCCAGTCGAGATCCATCGCTCGTTTCCTTCGACGTTACGGCTGCCACGCCTGGCCGCGGCGCTTCCAGGGGTTGTCCGATTCGCTCGCGGGAAGCGCGATGCGGGCGACGCAGCTCATCATGGTCTCCTCCTTCACCGCGAGATCGATCGAGACGCTCGCCCAACGACAGCCGGCGTCGTCGGTCGAGACACCATCGACGCTGCCGCGAAACACCATGGTGTCGCCCGGGCAGACCGACTTGCGGATCTTGAACTTCATGCGCCCCAGACGCCCCAGAGGGCCGGTCCAGTCCGAGAGGAAGCGTTCGAACCACGCGACCATGTTCGGCGTGTTGAGGAAGATGTCCCGCACGCCCTGGTGGATTGCGAACGCCTTGTCGTGGTGCATCGGCCGCCAGTCCCGCGCGGCCAGCGCGCCGAGGACCACCGTCGTCGCCGACACGTCCACCGCGAGCTCGGGAAGCGAGTCCCCGGGCTTCACCTGATCCGCGAAGAGGACGTGGAACGCCGCTCCCACGCTCAGTCCCTCCGGTAGCCGAAGCAGTTGTAGCTCTCGGTGCCCACCCACTCGTCGCGCTGGTTGCGGTACTCGACCTCGATGACCCAGAAGCGACCGGTGCCGAGCTTGTTGGTCCTCGGCTCGGAGATCGAGCGCAGCGTCTGCACGCTTCGCAGTCGGTCGCCGGGGCGCACCGGCTCGCCGAACGTCAGCTCGTTGTCGGCGATGATCGCCTCGGGGAGCGCGAGCTCCCGCTTCAAGCGGAAGTGCATTTCGAGGGGAAGGCGCTCCTCGCGCCGGCCCGGCGCCCAGTGGTGCGGACGAAGCCACACCGACAACATGCTCGGCGGCGCGATCGGCCCGTCGGTGATCGAGCGCGCGACGTCCTCGTCCCAGTACAGCGGATTGCCGTTCTCGACGGAGGCGCAGCTCGTGGCGATGTAGCCGCGCTCGATCTCGAACTCGCCGACGTCCTCGACGAGCGGCTTTCCGATCCAGGACCGCACGTGTTCGGGGAGCTCGGGAAGCGGGCTCGTCACGCGACCACTCCTTCGGCGTGCAGACGCTCGATCTCCGCATCGCTCACGCCGGCGCCGCGCAAGAGCTCGCGCGTGTCGGTGCCGGACCCCGCGCGGATCTCGCTCGATCGTTCGCGGCTCGCCCCGGCCAGGATCGGGGCGAGCTGGCGCAGCGCACCGTGCTCCGCATGCGTCGCCGTCGTGAACGATCGGCGTTCGCCGAGGTGCGGATCCTGAATCAGCTCCGGAACCGAGTAGACCGGCGACACGCAGGTATCTCGCGGCGCCAGCTCGGCGATCCACTCGTCGCGATCGCGGCACGCGAAACGCCGCGCGGAAGGCCGCGCGGATCTCGTCCTGCCGCTCATCGTCGAGCTGGTGGGGAATCCAGACCTCGAGACCCAGCGCCCGACACAGATTCGCGTAGAACGCCGGCTCGATCGCGGCCACCGCGATCGAGCGGCCGTCGCGCGCCGCGTACACGTCGTAGCAGGCGTAGCGGCCGGTCAGGATGTCGCTTCCCGGCCCCGGCTCGTCGCCCGGTCGCGAGAAAGCCGTCGATCGAGAGCGACATCAACGAGAGCACACCGTCGGTGACCGAGACGTCGAGGTGCATCCCGTCGGACGAGCGCCCGCGCCGCAACAGCGCAGCGAGGATCGCGATCGCCGCGTGCATGCCGCCGCCCGCGGCGTCGGCGACGCTGGCACCCGGAAGCGCCGGAGTCCCGTCGGCCCGCCGGCCCGTGCACGCGAGGTAGCCGCCGAGCGCCAGGTAGTTCAGATCGTGCCCCGCCCACTGCGCGTAGGGTCCGGTCTGGCCGTAGCCGCTCGTCGAACAGTAGACGATGCGCGGATTCAGACGCCGGACCTCGTCGTAGCCGATGCCGATCCGGTCGGCGACGCCGGGACGGAAGCTCTCGATCCAGACGTCGGCGGATTCCACCAGGCGCAGCAGCGCGCGCCGACCCTCGGGATGCTTCAGATCGACCTGCAATCGCCGCATGACCCCGACCCGCGCCGTAGCTGTGGAACGGCGGCTGGATCTGCACCGAGCCTTTGCGCGGCGGCGGTCCGACCTTGATCACGTCGGCGCCGTAGTCCGCGAGGATGCGCGAGCAGCGCGAAGCCGGCCCGACGCTCGAGAAGTCGAGCACGCGGAAGCCCTCGAGGAGAGGTTGCGCACGACACGGCCCGCTCAGAAGTTGCGCGGGAGCCCGAGCTTGCGCCGCGCGATGATGTTCTTCTGGATCTCCGACGCGCCGCCGCCGATGGTCTCGACCACCGTGCAGCGATAGCTCGTGTCCGGCCGTCCCCTGCATCGGCGCGTCCGCCTCGCCGATGCGCAGCTGCGCCGTCGGCGCCGCCGATGTCGAGCGACGCGTTGGCGACGCGCTGCGAGAGCTGCGTCGCGTAGAGCTTGTACTCGACGCCTCGCCGGTCGGCGCGGCCCCACCCTTCATCGACTTCGCGACGAAGCGCAGGCCCGAGCACGCGCGCGACCTCGGTCTCGGTCAGCGAGCCGCGCGATCCGCTGCGCGGATGACCGGGTCTTCGCGCAGCGGCTGGCCGTCGCGCTCCTCGCTCGCGACGTACTCGCGCAGAGAGCTCGACCCGCTCCTCGATCGGCGAGAACGTGAACATCGTGAAGCGTTCGAGATCGAGCGCTTCGGAGATGTACTGAAAGCCCCGGTTCAGCTCGCCGACCCGGTAGTCGTCGCCGACGTAGACGTTGTCGAAGAACACCTGGTTGGTGATCTCCGCTCGCCGATCGTCGGCATCGCGCTGCACGGTCAGTCCCGGGGAATCCATCGGGAGCAGGAACAGGGTGATGCCGTCGTGCTTGGCCCGCGTCGGAGTCGGTGCGCGCCCCGACCCAGTACCACTCGCGCGAAGTGCGCCGAGGTCGTGAAGATCTTCTGGCCGTTGAGCCGCCAGCCGTCGCCCTCGCGCGTCGCCTTGAGCTGCATCGCGGCGGCATCGGAGCCCGCCTGCGGCTCGCTGTAGCCGATCGCGAACTCGATCGTCGTTGCGTGAGGATCTTCGGCAGGAACTCGCGCTTGAGCTTCTCGCTGCCGTGGCGGATCAGCGTCTTGCCGATGATGCCGACGCCCTTGCCGATCTGCGGCGCGCCGCCGGCGCGCCAGGCACTCGTTCAGCAGGAACTCGTAGATCCCGTCGGCCTCGCTGCCGCCGTACTCCTTCGGCCAGGTCATGCCGAGCCAGCCGCGCTCGCCGATCTTCTTCATGAAGGCGCGACGCTTCGGCGTGTCGACGAGCTGCGCCATGTTCTCGCGGCTCGGGTCCATGACTTCGGGATCGTGGTTCTCGTCGAGGAAGCGCTCGACCTCCACCACGAACGCCTTCTGCTCGTCGGTGAAATCGAAATCCACCGCTGGGAATCTCCTCACTCGCGAGTCAGATGGAAACTACCACAGATCGGAGGTCCGGGAGCGCCCGCCTAGACGAGCGTCCAGCTCGGTAGCACCACCCCGGCCTGATCGTGGAAGCGAACCGAGACGCGGCGTCCGATCGCGACCGCCTCGGCTTCGCCGTCGCTGCGCAGCAGCCGCCCGTCGCGATCGACCAGGTATCCGACCAGTCGCACGCCTTCGTCGAGCTCCACGAGCAGGAGCACGTACGGAACCCGGTCGGCAAAGGCCGGCAGCGTCGGTGGCCGCATCACCGTCCAGGAGGCCACGAAGCCGTCGCCCGAGACCTTCGTCCACACGGGGTCGGGGGATTGGCAGCTCGAGCAGATCGGTCGCGGCTGCCAGAGCCACTTCGCGCACGAGGCGCAGCGCTGGATCCGCAGCTCCCCGCTTCGGCACCCGTCCCAGAACGGCTGCGTGTCCGCGTCGGGCACCGGCACGGGAAACATCCGGGATGGATCGGCTGCGAGATCGGTCACCACGGCTCCTTCGAGAAGACGATCGCACCGGTCGGAACCACGTTGCCGCTCGTGACCAGGCTATGCCGCACGTCGTCGACCTGCGTGGTGGAGCTGCCGCGAACCTGACGCACGCCCTCGACGAGCAGATTGAAGCCGTGTACGTACGCTTCGGACAAGCCGCCGCCGCTGGTGTTGTACGGCGGGTTCTTGCCCTCGGCCATGTAGGCGGGCGACTCGCCCTCGCCGCAGAACCCATACTCCTCGAAGCCGAGCGGAATCTGCGGCGTGAACGCGTCGTAGATCTGCACCACGTCGATGTCGCGCGGCGTGAGGCCCGTATTCCTCCAGAGCTCGGGAGCGACCCAGCGCGACGGCGTCACGCCGAGCTTCTCGCCGTAGTAGAACGTCATCGCGGTCATCTGCGGTCCCGATCCCATCGCGAACCCGGTGACGTACGCGGGCGTCGCGCGCAGGTCGGCCGCCCGCTCGGCGCTCGTCAGCACCATCGCCATCGCACCGTCGGTCTCGAGGCAGCAGTCGAAGAGGCGCAGCGGATCCGCGACCATGCGGGAACCGAGGTAGTCCTCCATGGTCAGCGGCTTCTGCATCATCGCCGCCGGGTTGCGCCGCGCGTGCTGGCGCTGCGTCACCGCGACGCGGCCGGTGACCTCGGGGGTCCATCCGTACTTGTGGATCCAGTAGCGCGCGTGGAGCGCCATTCCGTCGACGGGCCGGACGAGGCCGTAGGGGCGCTCGAACTGATCTTGACCGGTCGCGTGAAGCTGGCTCAGCCAGGGACGACCGCCCGAGCTGCGGTTGCGCGAACGCCAGACGACCACGACGTCCGCCATGCCGCTCTCGATCGCAAGCGACGCGAGCCCGATCGTCGGCGCGCCCGCGCCGCCTCCGTAGTCGATCTCGCCGAACATCCGGATGTTCTGGACACCGAGGATGCGGGCCATCTCCATCTCGGTGGTGCCCTCCCACACGAAACGGAACATGCCGTCGACGTCGTTCACCGTGAGTCCCGCGTCCGCGAGCGCGCCGAGGATCGCGAGCGCGCCGTTGCGTCGCTCGGTCGTGCCGATGTTCTTCGAGAACGGCAGCGCCGCGATTCCGACCACGGCCGCCTGCCGGTGTCGGGGTAGGTGGCTCGGGCGACTCAAGCTGCGACGCCTCGAACGCGCGAACTCCGAGCGGGTGGCTTCGTCATCGAGCGGGATTCTGCCAGCTCGAGGCCGACCGGGGAAAGGCGGTCACGGACGGATCTCGTCGATCAGACCCCAACGCTTCGCTTTCGGCGCGTCGAGACGCTCGCCCGAGAGCGCGAGCCACGCCGTGCGCTGACGTCCGATCCGACGCGGCAGGCTGACCGTCCCCCCCGCGCCGGGCACGAGTCCCATCGAGAGCTCGGGAAGCTGGAAGAACGCACCCTCGTTCGCAACCACGCGGCCCGCGAACGCGGGCAGCTCGACCCCCGCTCCGACGCAGGCGCCGTGCAGCTCCGCGCGAACCCGATCCGCGCAGAGCGCCAGACTCCGGGCGGCGCTGCGCGCGCAGCGAACGGAGTGCGCGATGACGGGGTCGGGTCGCGTTCCGAACTCGTCGAGATCCCCGCCGCTGCAGAACGAGGGACCGACACCCGAGAGGATCACCTCGCGAATCGACCCGTCGCAGACCGCGAGCTGCAGTCCCTCGACCAGCGCGTCGCGCATCGCCGCCGAGAATGCGTTGCGCCGCGCGGGCCGGTTGAGCACGAGGCGCAGGACGTCGGAATCCCGCTGCACGGTGACGGCCGGCTCGCCCGCGTTCGGCGGAAGCGGCCGAACCTCACGACTCGCGCGCCAGCGCGCGAACTCGGAGCCGCTCTGCAGCATCGAGTACACCAGCGACTCGGCGACCAACCCATCGTAGAGATCGAGCCCGACGCCGAGGCGCAGAAGCTGGACCAGGGCCTGCGAAGCGAGCGGCGTACGCCGCACGGTCTCGACGATCGGTGCGAGCTCGGCGCTCGACCCGACGACCACGTCGAAGCGGTCGACCAGCGCCGCGAGGGCGAACGGTCTCGGCTCGCCCGCGATCGCGACGGTCGGGCACGGCAGTCGGGCGATCGCGACGGCGGCCGCCTCGATCGCGACGCGAGAGAGCGGCGCGCCGGGTCGGTCGAGATCGACGATCAGGATCGGCGCTCCGCTCTGCGGCGAGAACGCCTCCATCGCATCGGGCGAGGCCAGTCGCTCGAGCGCCTCGCCGAGCGGCAGGATCGCGACTTCGCCCGCGGAAGCTACGACGTCTCCTTCGCCGCGCGCGAAAGCTCGGATCGGATCTGACGACGCAGAAGCTTGCCCGTTTCGTTGTACGGGAGTTCGGGACGAAACTCGATTCGCTCCGGCGTCCGTGACGAACGCAGCCGCTCGCGCGCCCAGTCCTGCAGCTCGCTCTCGAGCACGGCGTGCCCCGGCTCGAGCACCACCGCAGCCGCGACCGCCTCGCCCCACTGCTCGCTCGGAATTCCGACGACGGCACAGTCGGCGACCGCGGGATGAGCCCGAAGGACGTCCTCGATCTCGCCCGGTGAGAGGTTCTCGCCGCCGCGCACGATCACGTCGTCGATGCGCCCCTCGACGAAGAGGTAGCCGTCTTCGTCGAGCCACCCGGCGTCGCGCGTCGGGAACCAGCCCTCGTCGTCGAGCCGCGAGCCGTGACCCAGGTATTCGCCGGAGACCTGTTCCCCGCGCACGAAGATCTCGCCGCGCGATGTCGGACCGACGGGCGTACCGGTCTCGTCGCGCACCATGAGCTCGACGCTCGGAAGCGCGCGTCCGACCGAGGTCAATCGCCGGCGGATCCGGGGATCGGCGCTCGACGCGGCTGCGCGGTGGTCGTCGGGACCGAGCACGGTGATCGTCGAGCTCGTCTCCGTCAGCCCGTAGGCGTTGGTGAAGTCGCAGCCGGGCAGGAACTGCATCGCGCGCTCGATCACTTCGAGCGGCATCCGGCCACCGCCGTACGAGATCGCGCGCAGATCGGGAAGGGGCGAGCCTCCCTCGACCGAAAGCTGCTCGACGATTCGCGCGAGCATGGTCGGGACCACGAACGCGCTCGTGATCCGCTCCTTCCGCGCCAGCTCGACCCAGCCCGCCGCGCTGAAGTTCGGCAGCTGTACGATCCGCCGGCCGGCATAGACCGAGCTCGCGATCGCCGCGATGCCGGCCACGTGGTACGGGGGCACGCTGACGAGGGTGGCGTCCTCGTCGCCGGCGGCACCGAACTCCACCGAGCCCAGGATGTAGGAGACCAGGTGCTTGTGTCGGAGCACGGCCGCCTTCGGCGCGCCGGTGGTTCCGCTCGTGAACAGAAGCACCGCGATCGCATCGGGATCGACGTCCCAGTCGCTCTCCCCCGGATCGCCCGCTCGCGCGACGCCGAGGAACGCGTCGCGCGCGAGCACGCGGCATTCGGCGAGCTCTGCAAAGGCCTTCGCGCGGTCCGGCTCGATCACGAGCTGACACGGCGAGACCTCGGCGAGAAGTCGATCGAGCTCGGCGCCGGTCAGCCGGTAGTTCAGCGGCACGAAGGGAACGCCGGCCCACGCGCTCGCGAACAGGCCGATCGGGAACGCGAGGCTGCTGGTGTCGAGCATCGCCAGCCGCGGGTGCCCCGATCGCGAGAGGTCGCGAGCCGCCGCGCCCGCGGCCCGAAACAGCTCGGCGTAGGTCAGCGAGACGCCCTCGCTCTGGATTGCGATCCGGTCGCCGAATCCCGAGGCGGCCATCTCGAGAAGCATCATCAGATTCATGGCTCAGTCCGACGAGGGGAGCGCCTTCGCTTCCTTCATCGCCAGCGGCGTTCCCCCGACGGCGAGCGAACCCTCGCCGGGCTTGGTGCAGAGCAGCTCGAGGTCGCCCGCGCCGTTCACGTAGCGCTTCCCGAGCAGCGTGCCGTTTCGCGCGTCCGGCGCGATCTCGAGTCCCGCGGGGCGCGGGGCCGCGGGGTCGAGCATCGGCGTACCGCCGCAGCGGATCTCGACCGGCGCCGCCGGCGCCTTCACGAGCATGACCTCGGTCGTGCAGACGGCGCTGCGCAATCGGCTTCCGGTCTTCAATGCTGCCATCGGAACTTCCGCCTCACTCCAACCACCACGACCGACGCGTCTCGGCCGGCGCGGTACACGATACCATCTCCGCCCGATGCTGATCACGCGCGTCGAGATCGAAGGCCGGACACCACTCGACGTCCGGCTCGCGAATTCCCGCGTCGCCGAGATCGGTCGCGATCTCGGACGCGAACCCGGTGAGACATCGCTCGATGCAGCGGGTGGCGCGCTGCTCCCGGGTCTGCACGACCACCATCTGCATCTCTTCTCGCTCGCCGCGTCCGACGCCTCGGTTCGCTGCGGTCCACCCGAGGTGACCGACCTCGACGCGCTGGGGCGCGCGCTGCGCCGCGCGTCCGTCACCGGGGACGACGCGTGGATTCGCGGCATCGGCTACCACGAGTCGGTCGGTGGGGATCTCGATCGCGATCGGCTCGATCGGTGGGTGGCGGATCGCCCGCTGCGGATTCAGCAGCGCACGGGCGCGCTCTGGATCGTCAACTCGCTCGGCGTCGAGCGGCTCGGACTCGAACGCGACGCGGGTCCACCCGGGATCGAACGCGATCCGTCGGGGCGGCCGACGGGAAGGCTCTTCCGGCTCGACGACTGGCTTCGCGAGAAGCTCGGGGATTCGCGTTGGCCGAGCCTTGCGCGAGTCAGTCGGCGCCTCGCGGCACGCGGCGTCACCGGGCTGACCGACGCGACCGCGACGAACTCCGCCGAGGCGCTTCGAGCCTTCACGCGCGCCGTCGAGGCCGGCGAGCTCCGGCAACGGCTCGTCGTGATGGGCGACGCGGATCTCCCTTCCTCGTCGCACCCGGCCATCGAACGCGGCGCGCTGAAGCTCGTTCTCGACGAGCGCGAGCTCCCCGCTCTCGATCGACTGGTGATCGCGATCGGGGCCGCGCGCGACGCCGGACGATCGGTCGCGTTCCACTGCGTGACGCGAAGCGAGCTGGTCCTGGCGATCGGCGCGCTCACGTCCGCGGGTGCGCGCGCGGGCGATCGCATCGAGCACGCATCCGTCTGCCCGCCCGATGTGCTCGCGCTGCTCGCCGAGCCACCCGGTCACGGTCGTGACCCAACCCGGACTCGTCTTCGAGCGAGGCGACGTCTACCGCGTCGAGGTCGAGCCCGCCGATCGGCCGTGGCTGTACCGGCTGCGTGGATTCCTTTCGAATGGGGTGGCGCTCGGCGGCGGCACGGACGCGCCCTTCGGTGAACCGGACCCGTGGCGGGCGATGCAGGCCGCGGTGGACCGCCGCACCCGGGACGGCGCGTCGCTCGGACCCGAGGAGCGACTCAGCCCCGAGCAGGCCGTCGCGATGTTCACCTCACCCGCGTCGGCACCGGGCGCGCCGCCGCGCCGGATCGAGGTCGGCGCACGGGCCGATCTCTGCCTGCTCGATCGTCCGTGGTCGGAGACGCGAGTGGACCTCGCCGGGGCTCGCGTCCTCGCGACGTTTCTCGACGGCGTTCCGATCTACGGCGCCGGAGCGCGAGGCTGATCCCCGGGACCCGGTGTCCCGAGCGGATGTCACGCGCGCGTCTTCGCCGCCGCGAGAAATGCCGGGCGCTCGCCGCCGCCGTGCAGCTCGAGCGTCGAGCCGGTCACGTAGCTCGCGAGCGGCGACGAGAGATAGAGGCAGGCGTCACCGACGTCCTCGGGCCGGCCGAGCCGGCCGAGCGGGACGGTCGCCGCGACCGCTTCGATGCCGCGGGCGTCGCCGTAGTGGAGATGCGCCTGCTCCGTCTCGATCATGCCGACGGTGATCGCGTTGACCCGCACCTTCGGCGCCCATTCCACCGCGAGCGTTCGGGTCAGGTTCAAGAGCCCCGCCTTGGCGGCGCCGTAGGCGGCCGTCCCGGGAGAGGGTCGCGTACCGCTGACGCTCGCGATGTTGATGATGCTGCCGCCCTCCTCCTGCTGCTGCATGACGGCGTTCACCTTCTGCGCGAAGTGGAGCGGCGCGATCAGGTTCAGCCGGATGATCGCCTCGGAGAACCGCGGCGATGCGGTGTCGGCCGCGGCGCTCGGCGATCCGCCGGCGTTGTTCACCAGCACGTCGATCCGGGCGAATCGCTCGAGCGAAGCGGCGATGACGCGATCGATCTCGTCGAGCTCGCGCACGTCGGCGCGCACGAAGAGCGCGCTCCGACCCTCGAACGACGGCAGCGCGTCGACCTCCTTGCGACCGCAGACGACGACGTCTCGCGTTGGCTTCGAGGAAGCGCCGCGCGATGCCGCGACCGATTCCGCGCGTCCCGCCGGTCACGATCACGACCCGGCCCTTCATGTCGAGTGAATCCGCCACGCTTCGCTCCCCGTCTGACTGTAGGCGTCGCCGCGATCAGTCCGCCAGCGCTTCGGCCACCAGCTCCGCGATGTCCGCGGCCCGGATCGTTCCGGCGGGGTCGCGCGCACGCAGGCCATCCTCGAACATCTGCAGGCAGAACGGGCACGAGACGGCGGCGGTCGAGGCTCCGCTGGCCTTCACGTCCTCGATTCGCGTGTAGTTGATGCGCGTCTCCGGCGCGTCGTCCATCCACGCGTATCCGCCCCCGGCCCCGCAGCAGCGCGAGCGCGACCGGCCCGGCTCGATCTCCCGCAGGGCTCCGGGCCGGGACACGCCGGCGACGACGTCGCGCGGCGGTTCGTACACATCATTGTGGCGGCCGAGGTAGCACGGGTCGTGGTACGTGACCGACTCGAGCTCCCTGCGGAGCCGGAGCCGGCCCTGCTTCATCAGCTCGTCGATCAGGACGCTGTGGTGCACGACCTCGTAGCGGCCGTCGAAGTCGGGGTACTCGTTGCGCAGGGTGTTGAAGCAGTGGGGACACGTCGTGATGATCTTGCGCACGCCGTAGCGTTCGAAGGTCTCGATGTTGGCGCGGGCGCAGGTCTGGAAGCTCAGCTCGCCGCCGACCCGCCGCGCGGGATCCCCGCTGCACGATTCCTCCGCTCCGAGCACCGCGAAGTCGACCCCGCCCGCCTTCAACACGCGCGCCGTCGCGCGGGTGACGGCGATGTTGCGATCGATCATGGCGCCGGTGCAGCCCACCCAGAACAGGTACTCCGCGCGGTCGCCGCGTCCGAAGACCTTCAGGTCGAGATCGGCGAACCAGTGCTCCCGGTCCCGTCCGGATCCCGCCCACGGGTGCATGCGTTCGTCCATGCCCCGCAGCATCTGCTGGACCGGATCGGGCATCTTCGCTTCGCTCATGACCAGGTAGCGGCGCAGGTCGACGAGCTTCGGAACGTGCTCGATGAACACCGGGCACTCCGTCTGACACGCGCCGCAGGTCCGGCAACCCCAGACCTCGACCTCGAGGACCGCCGGTGGCTCCGCGCCCGAGGCGCCATCCCCGAGAAGCGGAATCCCGTCGCCCGACCCGTCTCCGATCCGCTCGAGATGATTCTTGAGGTCGCGGATCAGCTTGCGCGGACTCAGCGGCACGCCGCTCGCGTGCGCCGGGCAGACCGATTCGCAGCGGCCGCAGTTGGTGCAGGAGTCGAGGTCGAGCAGATCCTTCCAGCTGAAGCCCTCGATGCGTCCGACGCCGAGCGAGACCTCGCTCTCCGGATCCGCATCGAGCGCGGCCTCGATGTCGAAGTGCTCGAGCTTTCCCGACGGTGCGAGATTGCGCGTGAAGACGTTGGCGAGTCCGAAGGCGATGTGGTCGAGCTTTCCGTAGGCGACCCAGCCGATGAAGCCGAACGCGGTCAGCGCGTGAAACCACCACATCCAGCGATGCAGCACGAGCAGGGTCGCGTCACCGAGCGGCTGCAGCGCCAGGGCGATCGCATGCCCGCCCGGCGACCAGAGCGCGAGCTCCGGCTGCTCGCGCAGCTCGCTGGCCGCGATTCGCAGCCCCTCGACGGCGAAGCCCTGCACGAAGACGAGCGCGAGCAAGGCCAGCGCGATCCAGTCGTCGAGCACGGTGTGCAGGTGCGCGGGTCGGCTGAAGGCGCGCCGCCACGCGGCCATCGCGATTCCAACGAGCCCCGCGATTCCGAACAGGTCGGCGAAGAGCGAGTAGCCGAGGTAGAACGAGCCGCGCAGGAAGTGCACGCCGCTCCAGTCCTGAATCGAGATCAGCGACGTCGCGACGAGCTCTCCGCAGAACCCGTAGAAGATCAGCATGTGCGCCGTGCCCGCGACCGGATCGCGGAGCTGTCGGCGGCCGCTCAGCACCTGCACGACCAATCCACGCAGGCGCTCGATCGGCCGGTCGTGGCGGTGCAGCGGCCGGCCGATCCGCCACAACCGCTGGCGACGGACGAGCCCGCGCACGAAGAGCGCGAGCGCCAGAAGCGCGAACGGATAGATCAGCGCCTCGCCGACGACGTTCCAGTAGATCTCACGCGTGGGCAACGCGACTCCGTTCCTTCGCCCGAGCGGGCGGACGAGCTTCGGTTGACTTCGACTGACTCATGAGTAAGCTAGGCCCGTGAGGGTACGGGATCCGGCCGACATCGACGAGCCCACCCGCGGCGGACCCTGATGGCGATCACCCTGAAGGAGTCCTTCGAGGTCGGCGCCGCGATCGACGACGTCTGGCGCTTCATGCTCGATCCGCGCTCGGTCGCCGGCTGTCTCCCGGGCGCGACCCTCGAGGAGACCGGCGACGAGCGCACGTTCGACGGGACCGTGAAGATCCGCGTCGGGGCGATCACGGCGAGCTACCGCGGACAGGTGCGGCTGACGCGCGTCGATCCGCAGACGCACGAGGTCGAGATGCTCGCGGAGGGACGCGAGACCGGCGGCGGCACCGCGCGCGGCACCATCTCGAGTCGGCTTCGCGTCCGACCGGAGGGCGGTACGGAAGTCCTGACCGAAGCGAACGTCGATCTCTCGGGCCGCATCGTGCAGGTCGGACGCGGAATGATCGAAGGCGTCGCGCGACAGCTCTTCGTCGAATTCTCGTCGCGCGTCCGCGAGCGCCTCGAGTCGAACCTTGCCGACGCACCCCCGTCGGAAGTCGCCGCCCCGCGCGACGATTCGGTTCGGATCCTCCCGCTGATCCTGCGCGCGATCTGGGAGCGGATCGTCCGCCTGTTTCGGGGCGGTCCGCGGAGCGCAAAGAAATGAACGCCGCGCTCGGAGGTCTGGTCGTGATCGACCTGACGACCGAGTTCTGGTCGTCGCTCGGCGCCGCGATGCTCGGCGACTTCGGCGCCGACGTGATCCGCATCGAGAGCGGACGCGAGCCGCTGGCCCCGCCACCCGATCCCGACGAACGAGCCTCGTGGAGCTATCGCCTCGAACTCGCCAACCGAAACAAGCGCAGCGTCGCGCTCGACCTCGCGCGCCCCGAGGGCCGCACGCTTCTGCGCGAGCTCATCGCGAAGGCGGACGTCTTCGTCTGCGATTGGCCGCGCGTGGACGTCGACGAAGGCGGCTGGGACTACGAGAACCTCGCGCGGACGAAGCCCGGCCTGATCTACGTTCGCGCGACCGGCTTCGGACCGGAGGGTCCCGACCGCGACCTTCCCGCGCTCGACGAGCTCGCCGCCGCGCGCACCGGAATGATGCCGATCCTGCCGCAGCCCGGTCAGCCTCCCGTCCATTCGGGAAGCGGGCAGATGTACACGACGGTGATGCTCGCGTTCGGCGTTCTGACGGCGCTGCACCACCGCGAGGAATCCGGCGAGGGTCAGCTCGTGGACGTCTCGCTCTACGCCGGAAACATGTACGGCGCCGCACTCGACATCCAGGCGTTCCTGGCCATGGGCGCGGCCGCGGGCGAGCGCTTGCTGCATCCGGTTTCGCGCCACGACTCCGGCAATCCGATGAGCGGAAGCAGCATGCTCTATCCGACGCGCGACGGGCGCTGGCTCACGCTGACCATGCCCGACACCGATCGCTGGTGGCCGGGACTCGCCGCCGCGGTCGGCCTCGATCCGAAGGATCCGCGCTTCGACAGTCACGAGAAGCGCTGCGAGCAGAACCGTCTCGAACTGATCCACGTGCTCGAGCAGGCGTTCCTGCAGCACGACGGCGATCACTGGCGCGCGGCCTTCGCCGAGCACCAGCTATCGGCCGACGTGATCGAGGACTACGCGTTCCCCGCCGACGATCCCCAGGCCGAGCGCAATCGCTACATCCTGAACCTCTGCGACCCGAGCCTCGGCGCCGTTCAGACGCTGGGGTTTCCGATCTTCATGAGCGAGACGCCGGCGCGCCTTGCCCGGAGCGCGCCCTGCGCCGGACAACACGGCGCCGAGATCCTCCACGACCTGCTCGGCTACACCGAAGAGCGTATCGTCGAGCTGGCGTCCAGCGGAATTCTCGGCTGAGAGGACAAGGACGGGACCCCGATGGCCACAGCGCTCGACGGAATTCGCGTCATCGACCTCACGGTCTGGTTCCAGGGGCCGGTCGCCGCGCAGCACCTCGCGGACTTCGGCGCGGAAGTGATCAAGGTCGAGCGCCCGCAGGGCGGCGATCAGGGGCGCGGGGTCCGCAGCATCAAGGCCGTGCCCGTCGGCGACTGGAACCAGTACTTCCTCGTGATCAACCGCAACAAGAAGAGCCTCGCGCTCGATCTGAAGAAGCCCGCGGGACGCGAGATCCTGTACCGCCTGGTCGAGGAGTCCGACGTCTTCCTGACCAATCTGGGCGCGGAGAACCTCGCGAGCTGGGATTTGTCGTACGAGAAGCTCCACTCGATCAACCCGCGCCTCGTCTACGCGACGAATAGCGGCTACGGACCGTTCGGCGGCATCGACAAGCCCTCCTTCGACATGACGGTGCAGGCGTTGACCGGTCTGATGGCCCGACTCGGCGAGCCGGGCGAGCCGCCGATCTACCTCGGCATGGGATCGGGCGACTCGATCGGCGGACTGATGGCGGCGCTCGGGATCCTGCTCGCGCTTCACCATCGCCGACGCACGGGGCGGGGACAGCGCCTGGACGCCTCTTTGTACGGCGCTCAGCTCTTCCTCGCCGCACCGAGCCTGCAGGCGTATCTGGCGACGCGAAGCGCTCGCCATTCACGACAGCGCTCGCGAATGGACGCGACCCATCCGCTCTGGAATCGCTACCCGACGCGCGACGGCTGGATCTTCCTGTGCATGCGGGAGAGCGACGAGAACTGGCGACGTGTCTGCGAGGGGCTCGAGGATCCGGAGCTCGAACGCGAGCCGCGCTTCGAGAACTCGGAGCTTCGAAGCCGGAACGCACGCGCGTTGGTCGAGCGCCTCGACGAATCGCTTCGCCGACGCACGTCGGCCCAGTGGATGGAGCGCTTCCGCCGGCTCGACATCGTCGCGAGCCCGATCGGGAACCTGGCCGACGTCACGTCGGACCCGCAAGCGTGGGCCAACGACTATTTCATGGAGAGTTACTGCGAAGAGGTGAAGCGGGACGTGAAGATCCGCGGCCTGCCAGTGGGGCTCGGACGAACGCCCGGAACGGTGCGCGCGCTGGGACCGGAGCTCGGTCAGGACACCGAGCTGATCCTGACCGAAACACTCGGCTACACCTGGGACCAGGTCGACGAGTTCAAGGCGAAGGGAGCGATCCCGTGAGTCCCAGCGCCCGCGGACCTCTCGATGGAATTCGCGTGCTGGATCTCGCGACGATGCTCGCCGGTCCGTACGGCGCGACCCTGCTCGGCGATCTCGGCGCCGACGTGATCAAGGTCGAGTCGCACTTCGGAGACGACAGCCGGCATCTCGGTCCCGAGCGCGACGGGGAGCGCACCGCGTTCCTCAGCCTGAACCGGAACAAGCGCGGCGTCGTGCTCGACCTGCGTCGCGAGAGCGCGCGGCGCGCGTTCGAACGTCTGCTGCGGACCACCGACATCCTGATCACCAACGTCCGCGAGCCCGCGCTCTCGCGCCTGGGACTCGACTACGCACAGGTGTGTCAGCACCGGCCGGACGTCATCTGGATCGGCGTCACCGCATTCGGAGCGGACGGCCCCTATGCCGGACGGCCGGGAATCGACTTCCTCGCGCAGGGCTTCGCCGGGCTGCTCGCGCTGAATGGCGATCCCGACGGCGACCCCGTGCGCGTGACCGTTCCGCTGGTCGACGTGATGACGTCGCTCCTGGTCTCGTCGTCCGCGCTCGCCGCCCTGCACTCGCGCTCGGCGACGGGCCGAGGTCAGCGCATCGACCTGTCGCTCCTCGACGCGCTGGTGCACGCGCAGACGAGCGCGATCGGCGCGTATCTGGTGGCCGGCGAAGTCGCGCCGCGAACCGGGAATCGCAGCCAGTACTTCGCGCCCTCCGGCATCTACACCTGCGCCGACGGCGAGCGCGTGGTGATCACCTGCCCCTCGGAGAAGTTCTTCCGAAAGCTCTGCGATTCGCTCGACGTCGACTGGGTCGCCGACCCGCGCTTCGCGAACATCGAGCGCAGGCTCGAGAACGTCGAGGCTCTCGACGCGCTGCTGCAGGAGCGCTGCGGGAGCCTGCCGCGCGCCGCGCTGATCGAGCGGCTGGTCGCCGGCGACGTGCTGACGGCTCCGGTGAACGAGCTTCCCGACGTCGTGCAGGATCCGCAGATCCGCCACAACGGCATGATCGCCCGCGTCGAGCACGCGCGCCTCGGGCCGATCGAGATCGTGGGCACGCCGCTGCACCTGCAGGGAACGCCCGCCTCGGTCCGCCGCGCGCCTCCGCTGCACGGCCAGCACACCGTGGAGCTGCTCCTCGAGCTCGGCTATTCGGTGACGGAGATCGAGGATCTCGTCCGCGACGGCGCGGCGGCGACCGATCTCGACACCGCAAAGGCCGCGCGAGGCGAACGGAACGAGTAGCGCCGGGGCGCGCGTCAGTCCTCGGAGCTGCCCTCGTCGTATTCCTTCGCGAGCTTGCGTCGCAGCTCGCTCTCGCGCTCGCGCAGGCTCCAGAAGCGCGGCGGGCGACGCTGCGAGAAGGCCGCCCCCCCTTCCCTTCCCTCGGGCTGGTCGAACCAATCGGGATAGAGCTGGCTCGAGATCACGCCCATCTCGGCGTACCCGTCCATCTGCTGGTCGAACGCCGCCTTCAGGACTTCGAGGCAGCCGGGGCTGGCCAGAAGCAGATCCTCGCACCACGCATCGACGGCCTCGTCGAGCCGCGCGCGCGGAACGACACGGTTCACGAGTCCCATCTGCAGGGCCTCGTGCGCGGTGTAGCGCCGGCACAGCATCCACATCTCCCGCGCGCGCTTGGCCCCGACGACGTTCACCAGATAGGGAACGAAGAAGCCGTCCGCGGGGCTCGAGACGCGCGGACCCGCCTGACCGAAGATCGCGTCCTCGGCGGCGATCGTGAAGTCGCAGCAGTACGCCATGTGATTGTGCCCGCCGAGGCAATAGCCCTGCACGACGGCGATCACGGGCTTTCGCGACAGCCGGATCAGACGGTTGTGCGGATAGCGGTTGTAGAACGCCTCGCGCAGCCCCCACTTCTCCCACTCGACGTCGCCGCCCGTGCCGAAGTGATCACCGCTGCCCGCGACGATCAGCACGCCGATCGCGGCATCGTGGTTCGCGTCGTAGAACGCGCGGAACATCTCGTCGACGGTTCGGAGCGTCATCACGTTGAGCTTGTCGGGCTTGTCGATGGTGATGCGCGCCATGCCACCCTGAAGCGTGGCGTGAATCCGCTTCTCGTACCGGATCTCCTCGAAATCGAGACCCGCGCCTTCGACCCGCCGCCACTCGCCAAAGCTCATGCTCGTGCGCCTCCGTTCGTCGCTGATCTCTAGAGTGAACCGACGACCCGGCCGGCGTCGCGAATCAGGTCGGTGAGCGCCGTCCCGCCCAGCCTGCGAAACGCGTCCGGAAGCTCGCCCTCCAGCCCCAAGAACTCGGTCCAGACGGGGCACGCGTAGATCACGACGCCCGCGCGTTCGGCGAGCGCGAACAGTCCCTTCGCATCGAGCTGACGTCCGACACCGCGCCCGAGCAGCGGCAGGCCCGCGCGCGAAGCGCGCTCGGCGATGCCGAGACGCACGGCCTGACCCGAGAGCTCGCGGGGCCAGTCGAACGTCCCCCGCACGGCCGCGGCGAGCGCTTCCTGCGTCAGGAGCACGCCGACCTCCTGCCCCGCCTCCCGCGCGCGGATCGCCGTGAGCAGGTTTCCGGCGAGCGAGCTCGCGAGCGCATCGCGGATGATCAGCAGCAGATCCATCGTCCCTCTCGATTCGCGCAGACCGACTCCGCACGAGAAGACGCGAACCGATGCTCTTCGTCAAGCGACCCCGCCGCGCGGTGCCATGCGGTAGAATCGGCACGTCGGGATGCTCCCGCACTCTGACGCAACGTTCCGGAAGTCCCGACGAGGCTGCGCATGAAACCGGCCCCCTTCGACTACTTCGCCGCATCGAGCGCGGACGAAGCCGTCGGCCTGCTCGCGAAGCACGGCGACGACGCGATGGTCCTCGCCGGGGGACAGAGCCTGCTTCCGCTTCTCAACCTCCGACTCGCGCGTCCCGCGGTCCTGGTCGATGTGTCGAAGGTCGGCGAGCTCGACTACATCCGGGAGTCGGATCGCGGACTCGAGATCGGCGCGGTGACCTCCAAGCGAAACGTCGAGCACTCGGCGCTCGTGCGCGAGCGCCACCCGCTCCTGCACGCCACCACCTGCTTGATCGCCCACCCTCCGATTCGCAGCCGCGGAACCGTCGGAGGATCCCTCGTGCAGGCGGATCCCGCCGCCGAGTATCCCGCGCTCGCGGTGGCGCTCGACGCGGAGCTTCACGTCGCGAGCTCCGAGGGCGAACGGACGATCGCCGCGGACGATTTCTTTCACGGCTTCCTGGCGACGGACCTCGCACCCGGCGAGCTGCTCAAGTCCGTGCTCTGGCCGAAGCTCGAGCCGGGCAGCGGCTGGTCGTGCCTGGAGTTCGCACGACGCCCGGGCGACTTCGCGCTGGCCGGAGTCGTGGTGACGGTGTCGCTCGACGACGGCGGCCGCTTCGCGGAGACACGCCTGGTTCCGTTCGGCGTCGGTGCTCGGCCCGTGCGCCTGCGAGATGCGGAGCAGACGCTGCTCGGCGAGGCGCCGGGCGACGCCGTCTACGAACGAGCGGCGGAACGGGCGGTCGCGTCGCTCGAGCCGCCGCATTCCGACGTCCACGCGTCCTCGGAGTACCGCCTGCACCTGATGCGCGTGCTCCTCGGTCGCGCGCTCACCGAGGCGAGCGCGCGTGCGCATCGTCAACGGGAGAACCCGCCGCGTGCCTGATCGACACCCCATCCGCCTGAACGTGAACGGCCGCGCGCACGAAGGCAGCGCCGAAGCGCGAACCTCGCTCGCGGACTTCCTGCGGCACGAACTCGGACTGACGGGCACGCACGTCGGCTGCGAGCACGGCGTCTGCGGCGCGTGCACCGTCCTGCTCGACGGCATCCCGGTCCGCTCCTGTCTCACGCTCGCCGTGCAGGCCAGCGGGTCGAACGTCGCGACGGTCGAAGGACTCGCACCCGACGGAGAGCTTCACCCGATCCAGCGCGCGTTCATGCAGGAGCGGGGCCTGCAGTGCGGCTTCTGCACGCCCGGCTTCCTGATCGGCGTGCAAGACCTGCTGCAGCGCAACTCCGATCCGAGCGACGACGAGATCAAGGAAGCGCTCGGCGGTCAGATCTGTCGCTGTACGGGGTACCAGTCGATCCTCGCGTCGGTGCGGAGAGCCGCGGCCATGCTGCGCCAGGCGAACGGGGCCTGAGCTTTGGCTGGCGAATTCCCCAAGGACCCGTCCGGTCTGCCGACCCGCAAGCTCCGCTTCGTCGGCCATCCGGTCGAGCGCGTCGAGGATCCGAAGCTGCTGACGGGGCGCACGCCGTTCATCGACGATCTCTCGCTGCCCGGAATGCTGCACTGCGCGATCCTGCGCAGCCCCTACGCGCACGCGCGCATCGCATCGGTCGATCTCGGCGAAGCCGAAAAACTTCCCGGCGTGGCCGCGGCCGTCTGCGGCGCGGATGCGCTGCGCTGGACGGAGCGCGCGCTGACCGTGCCCGCCGGATGGGGCACGCACTGCCTCGCCACCGATCGCGCGCGCTTTGCCGGTGAGCCCGTCGCCGCGGTGGCCGCCACGAGCCGGGCGCTGGCCGAGGACGCGATCGAGCGGATCCGTGTCGACTACGAGCCGCTTCCCGCCGTCGTGGACGCGCGCGAGGCGGCGAAGCCGGAAAGCACGCCGCTCTTCGAGGAACACGGACACAACGTCATGTTCCAGCGGGTCTTCCGCTGGGGAGACGTCGATCGCGTCTTCCAGGAGGCGGATCGCGTCGTCGAGGAATCGTTTCGTTGGCACCGCCTGGGCGCGAACCCGATGGAGACGTTCGGCGTCATCAGCCAGTGGGATCCGGTCGACGGAAGCCTGACCTGTCACGGCAGCTTCCAGTCCCAGTCCCAGATGGCGCTCGGCCGCGCGGCGTCGCTGCGCCTCCCGTCGCACAAGGTTCGCCTGATCAGCCAACCGCACGGCGGCAGCTTCGGCGGCAAGGGGGGATTCCGCGGCACCGACATCAGCGCGCTCCTCTCGCGCAAGGCCGGCGGTCGGCCGGTGAAGTGGATCGAGGATCGCATCGAGTACATGTCCGGCGGCGCGAGCCAGTCCTGGGACCGACACTATACGGCGTCACTCGCGGTACGAAACGACGGCACCGTGACGGGATTCCGCGTGAAGTTGCTCGACGACCTCGGCGCGACCGCCGAGGGGTTCGGGGCCGTCAGCGCCGCCAAACCCCTGAGCTCGTTCACGGGCTGCTACGCGATTCCGGTGGCCGAGTACGACTTGACGATCGTCGCGACGAACAAGCTGCCCGGCAGTCCGTATCGCGGCATGGGACCGCCGCCGCACAACCTGGTGCTCGAGCAGCTGATGGACATCGCCGCGCGCGAGCTCGCGCTCGACCCCGCGGAGCTGCGCCGTCGCAACTTCATCGCGCCCGATCAATTTCCCTACACGATCGCGAGCGGAAACGAGTACGACAGCGGCAACTACGAGGCCGCCCTGAACGAGGTGCTCGAGCTTTCGGACTACCCCGCGTTGCGCGCGCGACAGGCGTCGGCACGCGCCGAGGGGCGGCTCGTCGGCATCGGAATCGTCAGCACGATCGAGCCCGGCGTCTTCGACTGGAACGCGTACTCGATCCTCGGGATGCCGAGCACGGGCGTACCCGAGGGCTGCACGGTCGCGATCGACATCCTCGGCAAGGTGCTCGTGCGCGTCGGCTTCGCGCTCGAAGGTCAGGGGCAGTACACGGTCGCGACCCAGCTCCTCGCGGACTACTTCGGCGTCGAGCTCGACGACGTCAAGGTGATTCCGCAGGACTCCCTTTCGGCGCCGCCCCACTTCGGTCCCGGCGGCAGCCGGCTCGGCGTGGCGCTGACGGGCGCGGTGCTCGGCGCCGCCAAACGACTCGAGCAGAAGCTCGCGATCGTCGCGGCGGCGTTGCTGCAGACCGAGCCCGACGCGCTCGAGCTGATGGACGGATCGTTCCGGATCAAGGGCGCACCGGAGGCCGCGATTCCGCTCGCGCAGGTGGCCGGGACGATGCTCGCGCGAAGCGACCTGCTGCCTCCCGGCGTCGAGCCGAGTCCCGAGGCCACCTACGTATGGACCGCGCCCGGACGCACGCAAGCCGACGAGCTCGGGCGCGCCAAGAGCTATCTGACCGCGGCGAATGCGTGTCACGTCGTCGGGGTCGAGATCGATCGCGAGACCGGCCGCGTCGAGATCCTCGACTACTGCATCGCAGACGACTGCGGAACACGACTGAATCCGGCGATCGTCGAGGGCATGATCCAAGGCGGTGTTGCCCAGGGCATCGGCGCGGCGCTGCTCGAGGAGTACCACTACGACGGGTCGGGCCAACCGCTGACCTCGACGCTGATGGACTATCTGCTGCCGACGATTCACGATGTGCCCGCGATGCGCATGCGCGCGATCGTGACGCCGTCCCCGTTCACGCCGCTCGGCGCGAAGGGCGTCGGCGAGGGAGCGATGCACACGACGCCCGCCGCGATTCTGTGCGCAATCAACGACGCGCTCGCACCGCTCGGGGTGCGCGCGACCGAGATCCCGGCTTCCCCGGAGCGCCTCTGGCGACTCATGCACGGAGCCGGGCCGCGAACTCGCTAGCAGAGAAGGAGCCACCCCATGAAAGAAGCCGATCACTTCGTCGCGCTCAGCGAATGCCACATGATGAATCCGCAGTCGATGGAGGAGATGGGGTACTACCCCGGCTTCACGCGCTGGTGGCAGAGCATCGACGGTGTCATCCGCGCCTGGGCCGGGCGCGATCTGGCGGGCGGTGGCCACATGCCCGCGCCGATCGCGTCGGAGCTGGTCAAGTACATGGACGAAGCGCGCGTCGACGTGGCGTTCGCGCTTCGCGAGTCGATGATGGACATCAACGGCAACGTGATGCCGATGTCGACCAACGCGTTCATCCTGCAACAGATCGAGCCCTACCGGGATCGGCTCTACCTGGAGTGCAACGTCGGACCGGTCATCCGGCGCGGCGTCGAGCACGCGATCTGGGAGCTCGAGTACCTCGTCAAGGAGCGAAACGCCCGGCTCTGCAAGTTGTACGTCCCCGAAGACGAAGGGCCGCTCGACGACCGCCGCCTCTGGCCCTTCTACGAGAAGTGCTGCGAGCTCGACATCGCGGTGACGATCCACACCGGCATGTCCTACGTGGTTCCGCAGCCGAGCAAGCACACCCATCCGGGTCTGCTCGACGACGTGCTGCTCGCCTTCCCCGATCTCAAGGTGATCGCCTACCACATGGGCTGGCCCCATTCGGAGGAGCTGATCGGCCTGGCCGGCAAACACCGAAATCTGTACCTCAGCCTGTCGGGGATCATCGGCTGGTTCCAGCGCGCGCCGTATCGCGGGTATCACATGATCGGCGAAGCGATCCAGTGGGCGGGACCCGACCGCATCGTGATGGGCCTCGACCTGCCCTTCGACGACATCGGGCGCGTCGTCGACTGGGTGAGAACCCTCCAGATCCCCGAAGAGCTGCAGCAGAAGTGGGGATACGCGCCGATCACCGAGGACGACCGCGCGGGAATTCTCGGACGCACGCTCGCGAAGCTCGCCAAGATCGAGCCGACCAAGCGGGTCAAATGAGTCGCACGGTGAGCGCGGAGCTGCCCGAGACGATCTCACTCGAGCGACGGGGACGAATCGCCGTCATCACGATGAACCGTCCCGAGGCGATGAACGCCTACACCGTCGAGATGCTCGCGGGTCTCGAAGAGGCGTTCCGGATCTTCGATCGCGACGCCGACCTCTGGGTCGCCGTCCTGACCGGGGCCGGGTCGAAGAGCTTCTGTGCCGGAATGGACTTGAAGGACGCCGCGCCGCTCTTGACCTCGGGCGATTCGCTCGGGTACGACGACCCGACCAAGCGCCAGTTCTCGGACGTCTTCAAGCCGATCATCGCGGCGGTGAACGGGCTCTGCATCGCGGGCGGGCTCGAGATGCTGCAGGGCACCGACCTGCGGATCGCGGCCGAGCACGCGAAGTTCGGACTCGGAGAGGTGCGCTGGGGCCTGGTTCCCGCCGGAGGCTCGCACATCCGACTGCCGCGGCAGATCCCCTGGGCCGTCGCGATGGAGCTCTTGCTCACCGGCGAGTCCCTCGACGCCCGGCGGGCGCTCGAGATCGGGCTCGTGAATCGCGTCGTTCCCGCGGATCAGGTCATGCCCGAGGCGCTCGCGCTCGCGGAGAAGATCTGCCGCAACGGTCCCCTCGCCGTACGCACCGCCAAGGAGATCGCGGTGCGCGCGCTCGGCCAGGAGTCGGGATTCGTGCTCGAGAAGACGCTCGCCGCGCGCGTCTTCGCATCGGAGGACGCGCGCGAGGGACCCCGCGCCTTCGCCGAGAAACGCCCTCCCCGCTTCACCGGTCGCTAGAACCGTCGAGCGAACGGATCAGTAGATCACCTGATTGTCGATCTGCTCCCGGTAGCTCTCGTCGGAGAGGCCGAGCAGCTCGCGGAACACGTGATCGTTGTCGTGGCCGATCGCCGGGCCCGGCTCGATGCGCGCCTCCGTGCGGCTGGTCTTCACGTACGCACCGTAGATCGTCTCGGAGAAACCGAGCGGGTGGCGTACCTCGATGAAGGTGCCTCGCGCACGGTAGTGCGGATCGGAGAGCAGGTCGGCGACGTTGAGAACGGGAGCGGCGGCGACGCCGTGGCGCTGCAGCCGGGCGGCCAGCTCGCGGTCGTCGTGCCGGTCGTCCAGGCGGCCAGCCGCTCGTGCAGGTCGTCGAGATTCCGGACGCGCGCGGCCGTGGTCGCGAACTCCGGCGTGCCCGCCCAGGCCGGACCGCCCATCGCGTCGACGAGGCCCCGCCACTCCGCATCGTCGAGGACCGCGATGCTGATCCAGCGATCCTCGCCCGCGCACGGGAATACACCGTGCGGCGCCGCCGCGCCGAGCGGATGGCGGTTCCCCATCGGCCCGGCGACGCGCCCGTTCATCGCGTAGTCCATGAAGGCGGGACCGACCATCTGCATGACCGCCTCTTGCTGCGAGTAGTCGATGTGCTGGCCGTCGCCGGTGCGGCGCCGGTGGTGAAGCGCGGTGAGGATCGCGAACGCGCCGAGGATTCCGTTGTACGGATCGGAGAACGCGTTCTCGACCGGAATCGGCGGACCGCCGAGATAGCCGGTCAGGCTGTCGAGCCCGGTCGTGCTCGTGAGGCTGAGACCGTAGGTGCGGATGTCCCTCAGCGGTCCGTCGAGACCCGCCGCCGGCATCGAGAACAGGACGATGTCCGGCCGCACCGCGCGCAGTCGCTCGTAGCCGAGTCCGAGCTCCTCCATGACGCCCGGGCCGAAGTTCTCGATCACGACGTCGCACTTCGCGACCAGCTCGAGCGCGAGTCGGATCGCTTCGGGCTTCTTCAGGTTGAGCGTGACGCTGCCGTTGCCCGCCCAGCAGGCGTGATTCGACAGGCTGCGGTTCGGGTCGCGGACGCCGTCGGCGAACGGCGGCAGCGTGCGGGTCATGTCGATGCGCGCGCGCGACTCGATCTTGTAGACCTCGGCGCCGAGGAAGGCGAGCGTCTGGCCGACGACCGGACCCGCCCAGACCCAGCCGAAGTTCGCGACGCGGATGCCGTCGAGCGGGAGCGCCTGCGCCCGCCACTAGATCACACCCGCGGCTGCGAGCTCCGCGCGCTCCGAGTCACCGAGTCCGAGTCGCTCGCCGAAGACCTCCTCGTTGTGCTGTCCGAGCAGCGGCGCCGGCCGTCGGCGGCCCGCCGGGCACGCCGGCAGCTGGAACGGCGCACCGAGCACGGGCAGCGTGCCGAGCACCGGGTGCTCGACCTCGACGATGTAGCCGCGCTCGGCCAGGTGCGGGTGCTCGGCCGCTTCGTCGACGGTGAAGACGGCGGTGACCGGAACGCCCTCCGCCTGGCACTTCTCCATGATCTCCCACTTGCCGTGCTGCACCGTCCATTCCTCGATCAGCGGATAGATCGCGTCGGCGTTCTGCGCGCGCGCGAACATGTCCTGGAACATCTCGAGCTCCATCCACTCGGGATTGCCCATCACGCGCGACGAGGCCGTTCCACTGACCGGGCTCGAGCGCCAGCATCCAGACGTGGCCGTCCTTGCACGGCAGGATCGTCGCCGGCGCGCCGAGCGGCATGCCGACTCCGGTGCGACGCTCGAACTTCCCGTCCTGCGCGTAGCCGCCGATGTTCTGGCCGCCGACGAAGGTCGCGGCGATCGCCTCGGCGCACGAGACGTCGACCTGCTGTCCGCCGCCGACGCGGTCGCGACCGAGGACCGCCGCCAGCCCCCACGCCGCGCCCGTGACCGCGCCGAAGAAGTCGGCCGCGAACGTGCCGTGCTCGAGCGGCGCCTCGCCGGGACGACCGCAGTAGCGGCTGCTCGCGCCGGAGAGGTGAAAGGCGTTCAGGTCGTAGCCGTTCCAGTCGGCGTAGGGACCGGTCTGCCCGAAGGGCGTGATCGAGATCATCACCAGGTCCGGACAGGCCGCCGCGAGGGACGCGTAGTCGAGGCCCCGCTCGCGCAGCGATCTGCGGCGGCGGAGTTCTCGATCAGGACGTCCGCGCCGCGCAGCAGCTCGAGGAGCAGGTCGCGCCCGCGCGGCGTCGTCGAGATCGAGCGTGATGCCGCGCTTGTTGGTGTTGAGGAACTGGAAGAGGCCGCTCTTCTCGGGATGCGGCACGTCGCCGGGGAACGGCCCCCAGGCGCGGGCTCGGTCGCCCGGTCCGGGCGGCTCGACCTTGATCACGTCGGCGCCGTAGTCGGCGAAGAGGCGCGCGCAGTACGGCGCGGAGACCATCTCGCCCAGCTCGACGACCGAGATTCCGTGCAGAGCACCTTCGGGCACGCGCGCTCCTCTCCGATCGATCGACGTTGAACGGCGACCGTGTTGATCTTATGATGGGCCGCCCGCGCCGAACAAGCGGCGCTCCCAACGACGCGCTCGCCAGGGGGATGTGACGTGGCCCAGAGATCCCTTGCGGACGAAGCTCTGCGACATGCTCGGGATCGAGTACCCGATCATCGCGTTCACCCACTGCAAGGACGTCGCCGTCGCGGTGATCAACGCCGGCGGCTTCGCCGTGCTCGGCGAGGCGATGCACACGCCGGACGAGATCGCGGCCGACATCAAGTGGATCCGCGAGCGCGTCGGCGGCAAGCCGTTCGGCATCGACCTGGTGCTGCCGGCCTCGGTCGCCGCTCGAGGGCGGCCTCGAGGAGCTGCGAGAGCAAGATCCCCGAGAGCCACCGCGCCTTCGCGCGAGAGATCAAGAAGCGCCACGACGTGCCCGACGCCGAAGGGGCCGGTGGCGCTGCACCGGTGGGGCGGACTCAACCAGGCAGATGGCGCGCGCGCAGCTCGACGTGCTGCTCGACGAGCGCGTGCCGGTGTTCGCCTCGGGCCTCGGCAACCCGGCCTTCATCCTCGAGGCCGCGCACGCGCGCGGCATGAAGGTCTTCGGGCTGATCGGCAAGACGCGCCAGGCCGAGCGCGAGATCGAGGCCGGCGTCGACGCGATCATCGCCCAGGGCTACGACGCCGCCGGCCACACCGGCACGATCGGCACGTTCTCGATCGTGCCCGAGGTCGCGGCGATCGCCGGCGACACGCCGGTGATCGCCGGCGGCGGCGTCACGACCGGCCGTCACCTCGCGGCGGCGCTCTGCCTCGGGCGCCTCGGGCGTCTGGACCGGCACGCTCTGGCTCGCGTCGCGCGAGTCCGACGCGGACATGATCATCAAGGAGAAGCTGCTCGCGGCCACGGCCGAGGACACCATGTACTCGCGAAGCGTCTCGGGCATGACGATGCGCGTGCTGAAGTGCCCGTGGACCGAGGAGTGGGCGAAGCCCGAGGCGCCGCGCGCCGCTCTGCCGCGCCGTACCAGATGCTGCTGAGCGCCGACTACATCCAGGGCGCCAACGACCACCGCCGCGCAGGACCTGATGTACCGAGGCCGCGGGCCAGGGCGTCGGCTTCGTCACCACGATGAAGCCGGCGCGTCAGATCGTCTTCGACATGGTCGAGGAGGCGCTCGCCGCGTTCGAGGAGCGCCTCGGAGACGACGCGTGAGCGATTCGGACGCCGACGCCGAGCGGACGAAGCGCACGCGCTCCGGCACGGCTTCGACCGGAGCCGCGCGGGACGCGCGCCGAGTGCGACGGCGGAGGCGGCGTGCCGGGGACGCACTTCGCCGGGCGCGAGGAGTTCGCGGGCACGCTCACCGGCGATTACGTCGATCACGGCGATCCCCCCTGGCGCTGGTATCTGCTGGCGGATCTCCGAGCGCAAGCCCGAGGGCTACCCGCACGACGCCGTCTGGTGTGAGTCCGGGAGCCTGTTCCTGAGCGATGAGCGATGCGTCGTCTGCGCGCAAGGAGGTGCTCGATCCCGACGCGGTGAACAACTACGCGCTCGCCGGGCGGCTCGACGATCGGCGACGACGGCAAGACGCTGACGCAGACCGCGATCCCGCGTCTGATCAACGGCTTACGACGAGCAGGCGATCGAGGCCGCGCTGCGCATGCGCGACGCGGGGACGCCGTGCGCGATCCACGTCGTCTCGGTCGGTCGCGACGCCGTCGAACCTGCTGCAGCACGCCGCCGCGCTCGGCGCCGACGAGGTCGCCGCGATCGCGCTCGATACGGCCGACGCCCGACTACCACGTGGTCGCGCGCGATCCTGGCCGCCTACGTGCGCGACGCAGCGGCGGCGCCGATCTGGTGCTCTGCGGCCGCCAGGCCTCGGACGACGACCAGGGCGTCGTGCCGGCGCTGATCGGCGAGGCGCTCGGCCTGCCCGGTCGTGACGATCGCGCGCCCGGTCGAGCTCGATCGCGGCTCCGAGCCGCGCGGTGGCTCGCGTCATGCGCGTGACGCCCGACGGCGACGAGATCGTCGAGGTCGCGCTGCCCGGCGGTCGTCACGATCAGCAACGAGCTCGGCACGCCGCGCTACCCGACGGCCGGCACGCAAGCTCGCCGCGCGCCGCGTGAAGCCGCGCGTGCGTGACGCTCGGCGGAGCTGTCGCTCTCGGAAGCCGACCTCGCTCCGGCCGTGACGCTGGTCCGGCAGTTCGTGCCCGAGGTGCAGGGACACTGCGAGTTCATCGAGGGCGGCAGCGCCGCGCCGAGCTCGCCGACCGGCTGATCGGGCGCCTGCGCGCCGACGGCGTGCTCCCGTGAGCGTCGTCGTGTGCAGCTGGGGCGGATCGAGCGCGGACGGGCTGCCCGCCGGCACGCGAGGAGCTGCTCGGACTCGCGGCGCGAGCTCGCCGCGGAGCTCGAGGCCGAGCTGCGTCTGGCTGGTGCTCGGCAGCCGCTCTCCGCTGCGCGCGCTCGACGTCGCCGCGAGCCGCGGCGTCGCGGCGTCGAGCGCGATCGATCGACGCCGGCGCTCGGCGCAGCTCGGGTGCGGACGTGTACGTCGAGGCGCTCGCGCAGTACTGGGCGCTGCGCACTCCGCGCGTCGGTGCTCTTCAGCCAGAGATTCGACGCGCGGCTCGATCGCACCGCGCCTGGCGGGGCGCTCGGACGCTGCGGTCGTGATGAACGCGCTGTCGGTCGAGCCGTGCGGCGACGGAGGTCTCGACGTCACCGCCGCCGCCTACGGCGGCGACACGCGCGCCGTCTACCGCGTCGCCGCCGACGCGTCCCTGCCTGATCGCGCTGCCGGCGAGCGCGTTCGCGCGTCGATCGCCGCCCGAGCGGGGGCCCCGTCGCCGAAATCGCGCGACGTACCCGTCGCGCTCGCGAACGTCGAGGAGCGGATTCGCGTGGTCGAGCGGCCGCGCGCCGAAGGGCCGCGCCTCGAGGACGCGGAGATCATCGTCGCGGGCGGACGCGGGCTCGGCTCGGTCGAGAACTACAAGTGGATCGAGGAGCTCGCGCGAGGCGCTCGGCGGCGTGCCCGCGGCGTCGCGACCGCTCGTCGACGATGGCTGGGTCGACGCGTCGCGCCAGGTCGGGCTCACGGGGAAGATCACCCGGCCCTCGCTCTACGTCGCCGCCGGGATTTCGGGCGCCAGCCAGCACATGGCCGGCTGCTCCGCGGCGAAGACGATCGTGGCGATCAACCGCGACCCCGACGCCGCGATCTTCCGCTACGCCCGCTACGGAATCGTCGGGGACTGTCTCGAGATCCTGCCCGGAGCTGATTCGCGCCGTCGAAGGAGCGAGCGACCGTGAGCGAGCTCCGTCCCGGTCGCCGAGGGCCTTTTCGTGCAGACCGACGACGGCGCGCGCCTGCTCGGCTCGTGCTGCCGCTCGTGCAAGGCGCCCTACTTCCCGCGTGCCACGATCTGCCGCAATCCCGACTGCGCCGGCAGCGACCTCGAAGACGCCCGCTTCGGCCCGCGCGGCACGCTCTGGAGCTGCGCCGTTCAGAACTACGCGCCGCCTCCGCCGGCGCAGGTACGACGAGCCGTACGTCCCCTACGCGCTCGGCGTGGTCGATCTGCCCGACGGTCTGCGCGTGCTCGGACGGATGAGCACGGACGACCCGGGCTCACTGCGCGTCGGAAGCGACGTCGAGCTGGTGCTCGAGCCCCTCTGCACGAACGCGGACGGGAACCCGGTGATCAGCTGGAAGTTCCGGCCGCTGTGAGGAGATGGCGATGAGAGAGGTCGCGGTGCTCGGGGTGGGCATGCACCCGTGGGGCAAGTTCCCGAACCGATCCGTCACCGATCTGTGTCGCCAGGCGATCGACGCGGCGCTGGCCGACGCGGGCATGCACTGGCGCGACGTGCAGGCGGTCGCCGCCGCCAGCTCGCGCTTCTCCGGCGGCAAGGGCTGGGGCCTGAACGGCAACGACGTCGTCGAAGACATGGGACCGACCGGCATCCCCGTCTACAACCTGTCGGCGGGCTGCGCCGCCGGCGGCAACGCCTTCAACATCGGCTACGCGCTGGTCGCGGGCGGCATCTACGACATCGTGCTGGTCGTCGGCGGCGAGAAGATGCCGAAGGGGTTCATCCAGACCTCGGGCGTGGACGAGGAGACCGACCCCGAGTACCTGCGCCAGAACTGCGTCGGCATGCCCGGCCCGGCGTTCTGGGCCGTGCTCTGCCGCCGGCGCATGGCGGAGCACGGCACCACCGAGGAGCACTTGCGCGATGATCGCCGTCAAGGCGCACCGGGTCGGAACGCACAACCCGAACGCTCGCTTCCGTCAGGAGTTCACGATCGAGGACGTGCTCCGCTCCGCGATGGTCAGCGACCCGCTGCGGCTGTACGAGATCTGTCCGGTCAGCGACGGTGCGGCGGCGCGTGGTTCTCTGCTCGGCCGAGATCGCGCGCAGGCGCGCGCGCCGGCCGGTCTGGGTCGCGGCGAGCGCGGTCGCCACCGCTCGCTTCGACGACGGACTGCCGCGGGCTCTCGGCAGCGTCGATCCCCGCGGACGGGCACACGCACCACAGCGAGGCCGCGCTCGCGGTGCGCAAGGCGTTCGAGGCGTCGGGCGTCGGGCCCGACGGATCTCGATCTCGTCGAGCTGCAGGACAACACCGTCTACTACGAGCTCGCGTTCCCCGAGGACTGGGGCCTGTGTCAGGTCGGAGAGGCCGAGCGGCTGGTCGAGAAGGGCGAGACGCTGCCGACCGGCCGGCTGCCGATCAATCCGAGCGGCGGCTTCCTCTGCTTCGGCGAGGCGACGACCGCGATGGGCGTCTTCCAGGTCTGCGAGCTCACCTGGCAGCTTCGCGGCGAGGCCGGCGCACGCCAGGTCCCGAACGCCCGCATCGGTCTGGCCCAGACGCTCGGTCTCGGCGGCAACGGAACCGCGCTGATCTTGAAGCAGTAGGCGCTCCCGAAAGAGCCGCTCTTCGATCCCCTGGGGACGGCCGGGGCGGGTAGGATGAGCGCGGAATGGAGGAGAACCCATGCGCGCCACCGCTCTGATCGCGATCCTCGCAGTCTCGCTCGCGGGCCCAGCCCTTGCCGACGAGACCTGCCAGTCACCCTACCTGCCGAAGGTGACCGGGCAGGAGGACTTCATCTACGTCTGGACGGTCGGGATCGAGGGCCTCGGGGACGGTTCCGACAAGCTCGTGACCGTCGGCGCGAATCCGGCCCGGCCCGGCTACGGCCAGGTGACTCTCGAGCGCGTCGGTGGGCGGCCGCCACGAGGCACATCACGGCGGATTCACGGACGACCGACGGCAGCTCTGGCTCGGCGGAATCGACTCGAGTCACATCTTCATCTTCGACGTCGCGAGTGACCCAGCGAAGCCGAAGCTCGTCCGCACCATCACCGACTTCGAGCAGAAGACCGGGGGCGTGGTCGGTCCGCACACCTTCTATCCGATCCCGGGACGAATGCTGATCACGGCGCTGTCGAACTCCGACGGCTCGGGCAAGACCGGCGATCGTCGAGTACAACAACACAGGCCGAGTACGTCCGCACGATCTGGATGCCGGAGGGCGCGGAGTACGGCTACGACGGACGCGTCAACGCGAACCTGAATCGCATGCTGACCACGTCGTTCGCCGGCAAGAACGAACTACATGCGCAATCTCGGCGAGCTGATCGGCGATGCCGAAGCGATGAAGAACTTCGGAAACACGGCGGTGATCTGGGACTTCCACGCCCGCAAGCCGCTCCAGACGTTCGAGATGCCGGGCGCACCGCTCGAGGTGCGCTGGGCGCTGCAGCCGCGACACCACTATGCGTTCACCTCGACGGCGCTGACGTCGAAGCTCTGGCTCGTCGATCGCAAGAGCGACGGGTCCTTCGAGGCGCTCGCGATCGCCGACGTCGGCGATCCGTCGAAGACGCCGCTGCTCGTCGACATCAGCCTCTCCGCCGACGACCGACTTCCTGTTCGCCGACGACCTTTCTCGACGGCAAGGTGCCACGTCTTCGACGTCTCCGAGCCGCGCAAGCCGAAGCTGATGCTCGAGGAGAAGATCGGCGCCGCAGGTGAACATGGTCTCGCAGAGCTGGGACGGGAAGCGCGTCTACTTCACGTCGAGCCTGCTCTCGAACTGGGACGGCACGGGCGTCGAGGACGCGCAGTTCCTGAAGGCGTACGCCTGGGACGGAGCGAAGCTCGACCCGCGCTTCGAGATCGACTTCCGGGCGGAGAAGCTCGGCCGCGCGCACCTGATGAACTTCGGACAGCTCGGCTTCTGGACGGCGCGCGGCGCCGGTGCCGAACGCGCGCCCGGCGAATAGAGCGCGCACCCACTCCCGTCCGCACCCGATTGTCATAGTTCTGTCGCGATCGCGCGACGGTACTTGATCGCCCCGCGACCGACCAACAATCTGTTTCGCGTCTGTCCACCAGATGCGGAGTGAGAGAATGTCGAAGTCGCTACTGACACGATACGAGCGCGCGCCGAACGAGCGCGTGAACTGGCTGCGCAGCGTGCCGTTCGTCCTGGTCCACGTCCTGCCGCTGGCCGCGATCTTCACCGGCGTGACGGGATTCGACCTGGCGCTCTGCGGCGCGCTGTTCGCGATGAAGATGTTCTTCGTCACCGCGGGTTATCACCGCTACTTCTCGCACCGCGCTTTCAAGACGAGCCGGCTCATGCAGTTCGTGCTGGCCTTCGGCGGAGGCGTGGCCGCGCAGAAGGGCGCGCTCTGGTGGGCGGCCCACCACCGGCATCACCACCGTTTCTCGGATCAGCCCGAGGACATCCACTCGCCGATGAAGGGTTTCTGGTGGAGCCACATCGGCTGGATCACCTGCGATCGCTACAACGACACGGAATACGGCGCGATCCGCGACTTCACGAAGTACCCGGAGCTGCGCTTTCTCGACGACTATCACTGGATTCCGCCGATCACGCTGGGCTTGATCTGCTTCCTCCTCGGTGGGTGGAGCGCGCTCTGGATCGGCTTCTTCGGATCGACGGTGCTCTCCTACCACGCGACGTTCCTGATCAACTCGGTGACTCACATGTTCGGACGCCGGCGTTACGCGCTCTCCGACACGAGCCGCAACTCGCTCCTGATGGCGCTGCTCACGTTCGGCGAGGGGTGGCACAACAACCACCATCACTACCAGGCGTCCGCGAACATGGGCTTCTACTGGTGGGAGATCGACATCTCCTACTACCTGCTGAAAGCCATGAGCTGGGTCGGACTGGTCTGGGATCTGCGCCTGGCGCCCGCCAAAGCGCTGGAGGAGAACCGCGTCACGGACGGTCACCCCGACCTCGCGATGCTCGCGCTCCAGGACTGAGGAGGCCCGCTCACACCGGCGTCACTGGATGGCGAGACCAGTCGGGTCGTTCTCGAGCAGCGCACGGCGGCACATGAAATCGACGAGCCAGACGCTGTAGCGGCTGGTCGATCCCTCGCCGGTGATGACTCGCGGAACGTGCTTCTGGAAGTGGAAGTTCGCGACTCGCCCCCACGGCGTGGTCTGCACCACCTGCCCGACACGGAAGAGCGTGAAGAGCCGCCCGTCGTAGAAGTGTTCGATGGTGCGGTGCCAGCCGCGCAGATGGTTTCGCACGTGGGTCTCGTAGACGTTCAGCGCGGCGGAATGACCGCCCGACAGGATCGCTTTCGAGAGCTGCTTGGCGCCGTCGAACGCGAGCAGGAGCCCGCTCGAGAACACCGGATCGACGAAGCCGAAGCTGTCGCCGAGCAGCACCCATCCGTCCCCGACGGCCCGGGTCGTGACCAGCTGGTAGGCGCTGTACCGCATGACCGGAGACAGACGGCGAGGCGCGCCCCCCCAGCGCGCGATCGCGGGATCGTGCTTCAAGTAGTTGTCGAACTGTTCCGCGCTGCCCTCCCCGAACGTCTCGATGTGATCGCTGTCGATGACGAGGCCGACCGACATCTTTCCAGGGAGCGGAATCCTCCAGCTCCAGCCGCGGTCGAGCCGATCGACGTGCACGTCCCCCGGGACCACCTCGGGAACACCGTCGCAGTGTGCGAAGAGCGCCGTATCCTTCCGGCTTCCGGTTTCGTAGGGAAGCTCGAGCAGGTTCGGCAGCAGCCGTGTCCGACCGCCGGCCTCGACGATCAGATCCGGTGGGCCGTCGAAGAACCCGTCGCTCGCCGCCAATGTCTCGGCGCTGAGCGCCACTCGGTCGGTGCCGGGAACGCGCTCGAGCTTTGCGGTCTCCCGAACGATCCGCACACCCGAGCGCTGCGCCACGTTCGCGAGCGAAGCGTCGAAGAGATCGCGCGGGACGTTGTAGGCGTAGCGGATCTTCGCGCCGCGAACCTCGGCGAAGCGGAAACTCCGAACCTCGTCGGGGCCGAGGACGAAGGTCGCGCCGTTCTTGACGGTGCTGTAGCGCTTCACCTCGTCCTCGATGCCGAGCTCGCGCAGGAACGGGATCGTGGCGGGAACGAGCGATTCTCCGACGACGATCGGCGGTCGGGTCCTCCGGTCGTAGAGCGCGACGCGCAGGCCGGCACGACCCAGGTAGTAGGCGAGCGCGGAACCGGCCGGTCCGGCTCCAATGATCGCGACGCTGCGGACGGGTGCCCCCATCGAGTCCTCCGGAAGAAACTACGGGTACAGTAGACGATCCTCGTTGGGTATCGGCCGTTCGACGGATGCCACGTGCGACCCGCCCGAGTATCCGATACAAGGTGGGAGCCATGCAGCTCGACGTCGCCATCGTCGGAGGAGGCCTGGCGGGGAGCCTGCTCGCGCGCCAGCTCTCCCGCGGGAACCCCGGCCGTCGCATCGCGGTCTTCGAAAAGAAGACCGACTACACGCACAACGTCGGCGAATCGATCGTCGAGCTCGGAAGCCATTACCTGATCCGGCGTCTCGGGCTCTCCAGTTACCTCTACGACCGGCATTTCCCGAAGAACGGGCTGCGGTTCTTCTTCGACACCGCCGGCCGCAACGCTCCGCTCACCGAGATGAGCGAGATCGGCTCCGAGTCACTCCCGTTTCATCCGGCCTTCCAGATCGACCGCAGCCGTCTCGAGCACGACCTGCTCGAGCAGAGCGCCAAGGACGGTGTCGAGGTGCACCGTGGTGTCTCGGTCGAGAGGATCGAGGTCGGCCAGGGGGGCCGACCCCATCGGCTCGTCGTCTCCGACGCCGAAGGGTCGCGGAGCTTCGAACCGCGCTGGCTCATCGACGCCAGCGGGCGGCAGCGCGTTCTCGCGCGACAGCTGGATCTGCACGTCGACGAGACCGCTCTCGACAACGCCTCGGTGTGGGGCTGGTTTCACGGAGTCGCGGATGTCGATTCTCTCGGCCCCGAGTCCTTTCGGAGCCGCGTGCGCTACACGCCGCGCCGACTCTCGACGATGCACTTCGCCTACCGCGGCTACTGGATCTGGTTCATTCCGCTCCAAGCCGGCGTCACCAGCATCGGGGTCGTCTGCGAAAAGCCGTACTTCGAGCCGCGGATGTGCAGCAACGATGGCTTCCTTTCGTGGCTCCGCGAGCATCGCGCGGTCGCCTCGCTCCTCGAGTCGGCGAAGCCGATCGCAACCCGGAGCCTCGAGCATCTCGCGTACGGAACCAAGCGCTTCGTCTCGCCCGATCGCTGGGCGCTCGTCGGCGAAGCCGCCGCCTTTCCCGATCCGTTCTACAGCCCGGGCACGGACTTCATCGCGCTCCAGAACGATTTCATCGCCGACCTGATCGGCCGCGATCTCGGCGGAGAGCCGAAGCCAGCGGTCGACGAGCAGGCCGAGATCTTCGAGCAGTTCCTCCAGTTCCGGGTCGAGGCCGCCTTGCGGCTGTACCGGAATCTGTATCCGGTGCTCGGGAGCTACGAGGTCTGCAAGCTGAAGTGGGACCTCGATCTCGGCTGCTACTACGCGCTCTGGGTCGCGCCGTACATGCTCGATCGACACCTCGATCCGAAGTACTTGAAGGCGCAACTCAGCCAGCGAAGCCGCGTCCTCAGCGCGCTCTCGAACTTCGCGGCGTTCTTCGTGGAGATCGAGAGAACGCTCACCGAGCGCGGGACCTATCATCGCCGGAACCTGGGCGAGTACTCGGATGGCCGCGACCGCATCGGATTCCTCGAGCAGGTCGGCCTTCAGTACTCCGAACGCGAGGCGATCGAGCGCGTCCAGGCGATCTTCAACGGCGTGCACCGGCAGGGGCTCGACCTTCTCGAAGAGGGCGCTCCGACGACACCCCGCGAGGACCGGTCCCTGGCGTGGTTTGCGACGGCGTCGTCGCTGGCCTAGCTGCGCGCGGGCGCTCTTCTATGACGTCGGTCATACCCAGCCCTTGGGGGCCGTCATAGCCTGAAATCGCATTCCGCGCGGGGTCGACTCGTGTGCGGATGCGGTTCTCGGAGGTACCTCAATGGCATCAGTCACCGAGTCCGATCTCGGCTACAAGACCCTCATGCAGGTGGCCTGGGAGTTCGACTACAAGGTCGGAATCGAGCAGGTCCAGAACCTCTACGAGCGGGCGAAGGACCTGCAGTGGAACGCGACGTCGCACATCGACTGGAATCAGGGCGTCGACCCTTCGCGACCGATCCTCGAGGGTGAGGGCTTCGGCTTCAGCCAGATGCCGTTCTTCAAACGCCTCTCGAAGGCCCAGCAGGAGCTCTTCCGAGCGCACACGGCCGCCCATCGCCTGTCGCAGTTCCTTCACGGCGAGCAGGGAGCCCTGATGACGGCGGCGACGCTCTCGCACTCGGTTCCGGACTACGAGGCGAAGCTCTACTCGGCGACGCAGACGATGGACGAAGCGCGCCACGTCGAGGTCTTCGAGAAGTACGTGGACAAGCTCGCGATCGTCTACCCGATCTCGCCCTTCCTCAAAGGGTTGATCGACGCGACGCTGAAGTCCGATCACTGGGTGAAGGTCGCGATCGGCATGAACATCGTCATCGAGGGCCTGGCGATGGGCGCGTTCTACAACATGCGCCGCGTGACCGGCTGCAAGCTGCTCGGCGACATCGTCGAGCTCACCATGCGTGACGAGGCCCGTCACGTCGCGTTCGGGAACGTCTACGTCAAGCAGGCGCTCTCCGAGATGCACCCCGACGAGCGGGAGGACGCGGCGGACTTCGCGCTGCTGGCGCTGAGCGCCATGGTGCCGACGCAGGACAGGGGCGGCGACGCGCGTTCCGGCGCGAACCTTCGCGACCCGACGTTCATCAAGGTCCTGCAGAACTCCGGCATCGCCGTCGAGGACTTCTCCAAAGCCATCGATGAAGCACGCGCCGCGGGCATCAGCCTCGAGCCCAGGGGCGGCACGATCAACATCCTGCGGGATCTGGTCATGCCGGCACTGGTCCGCGTCGGAGCCGTCACCGACCGAACACGCGCGATCCTGAAGGATCGCGGGATCGTGCTCAATGAAGACACCACCATCCTCGAGTCGCTCGAGGATCCCAAGACGGGCATCGTCACTCTCTAGGTCGAGCCCACCAAGGAGATCGCATGTCGTTCGAGAATCTCGTCACGCAGCTCACGACCCACTGGGAATTCGACTACGAACCCAAGGTCAAGGCCCTGCGCGACCTGTACGAAGTCGCCAAGCGAGAACAGTGGAACGTCAGTTCCGACATCAACTGGAATCTCGAGATCGACAAGGAGGGCGACATCCTGGCGCGTCCCCAGGATCCGATGCGCGAGCTCGACCTGGTCCGCGCTCTGCCGGACGCGAAGCGCCAGCAGCTCGCGATCGCGAGCGCCGCATGGACGCTCTCGCAGTTCCTGCACGGCGAGCAGGGAGCCCTGCTCTGCTGCGGTCAGCTCGTCGAGTCGGTGCCCGACATCGATGGAAAGCTGTACGCGGCGACGCAGGTCGTCGACGAGGCGCGTCACGTCGAGGTCTTCCACCGCTACCTGAAGCGCCTGCACAAGGTCTACCCGATCGATCCCACGCTCAAGGCCGTTCTGAACCAGATCCTCGAAGCGGACATGTGGCAGATGAAGTGCGTGGGCATGCAGGTGATCGTCGAAGGCCTGGCGATGGGCGCCTTCAAGATCATGAAGGAGGAGTCCAACGACGAGCTGCTGCGCAAGGTCGTCGAGCTGACCGCCCAGGACGAGGCGCGACACGTCTCCTACGGCCTGATCTACATGAAGGACGAGCTGCCGCGGATGTCGGACCCCGACCGCAACCGCGTCGAGGACTTTGCCTACACCGCGGTCGAGGCACTCTCCGGTCGCAAGCCGGGCACGGGATTCTCGACCCAGGTCGCGCTCTTCCAGGAAGTCGGCCTGAACCTCGCCGACGTCGTCGCCGAGCTGAGCCAGAAGATCACCGATCCGGACTTCCGCGCGCGCCAGCCGGACGCGTTCCGGGACTACGTGATGCCGCAGCTGACCCGGCTCGGCATCATCACCGAGCGCACCGCACCCAAGTATCGGGCGCTCGGCTTCAACGTCTGATCGGGCTCGGCGGGTTCTGAAGCCCCGCCGGTCGCGCCGCCCTACATCTCGGGCGGTGGAGGCGGCTGGCTGTCGCGCAGACGGGGAATGACCTTGTCGCGCATCAGCTCCATCGAGCGCAGAACCTTGCGGTGGTCGAGCCCTCCGAGTCGAGTCCAGCAGAGAAGGTCGGTGAAGCCGTAGATCTGCTGGAATCGATCGAGCCGCTCGATCACGTAGTCCGGTGAGCCGCAGATCACGGCCTCGCGCTCGAGCAGCACGTCCCAGTCGGCGGCCGCAGCTGCGTCGCGGAACGCGGTGTACATCTCGTAGCTCTTCACCGCTTTCTCGCCAGCATCGGGTGCGATGTATTTCGCGATCGTCTTGTAGTACCAGAGCACGGCCTCGCGGAACTCGTCACGCGCGCGCTCCATCGTTTCGGCGACGTACACCATGTTGAGGCAGCCCCCCGCCGACCTCCCCTCGGGCGAGTGCCCGCCTGCTTTGAGACCCCGGTAGTAGTCCTCTCTCCGCGTGCGAGCGGACTCGGGAGACAGGCCGAAGACGGAGCCGTAGAGCAGGTTCAGACCGTACCGGCCGGCGATCTCGAAGGTTTCGGGCGAGAGCGCGGCCATCCAGATCGGCGGATGCGGCTTCTGGAATGGCCGGGGGCGGATCGGCACGTCCTGGTACCGGTAGTGCTCCCCTTCGAAGTCCACTCGACCGCGCGTCCAGGCCTGTCGAATCACGCTCAGCGCCTCGTCGAACTGCGCGCGCGTGGTCGCCTGATCGATGCCGTAGCGCTTGAACTCGAGTGGCTGGTAGCCACGACCGACACCGAGGTCGATGCGGCCGTCGCTCAGCTGGTCGAGGAACGCGTAATCCTCCGCGACGCGCAGTGGGTGATTGAGCGGCAGGATGACGATGCCGGTTCCCAGCCGAATGCGTTTGGTGTTGCCCGCGATGGCGGCGAGGCTCAGACTCGGGGAGGCGCAGTATCCGTATTCGGTGAAGTGGTGTTCGGCCGGCCAGACGGAGTCGAAGCCGAGATCCTCTGCAGCCTGCATCAGCTCCATCTGCTCGTGGATGATCTCGTTCTCGCTTCGACCCGCCGGGTTCTCGAACAGGTGCAGCATTCCGAATCGCATCACGCTCCTCCTCACGAGCCGAGGCGCAGTTCGCGCGCGGCGCGCGAAGCCAGGCTATGCCCGGCCAGCTCCCATGGTTATGACTCCGTCATAGGTAGCTCCCCGTGAGCGAGATGCTTTGTCATTCGATTGCGCCGTCCGGGATGCCCGTTCCACCTCGATTTGACGCATCGCGTCCACAGAGGAGGCTCAGCCAGGTGAACCGGATCGATGATCGGCGCGATTGGCCGGCCACGCGACGAACCTTCCTCCCCTCGATCCGACCAACATCGTCCGCATCGCCTCCGCGTCGAGCGATCCCTCCTCGCTCGTCGCGGCGCTCAAGGCCGCGGACTACGTCTGACCTGCCCCCGGGGCTCTGGATGGATGGCTCGAACCCGGTGCCGTCGACCGGCTCCGGAACGTGCGCATGTACCACGCCACCACGTCGGCGCTCAAGACCTCGACGTTCAAGGACGGTCAGCTGCTGGCCATGGCCAACGGCGCCAAGACGACAATCCAGGTTGACGCCGACAAGGTGACGAGCAACGGGGCGAACGTCATCGCGTCGGTTCCCGCCTCGAACGGAATCGTCCACGTCATCGACGCGGTGCTCCTGCCTTCAGACAAGAAGTAGGGTCGCCGAGCCGGACGACTCACTCTCGCGGCTCACGGGGTCGATCAGATTTCTCGCCTCTGCGTCGATCGGATGTGTATCATCCGCGAGCGCAGGAGGGATGGGCCTGCTCGAGTGAACTTGATGTTGACTCAGTACATCCATTCGTCTGCGCGTACCATGCGAGCTCGGGCCTTGGCCCTCGCGCTGATCTTCATCGCCCCGAGCGGGGGCACCTTCGCCGCCGACTACTCCGTGTCGTACAACCCCTACGCGGCCATTCACTGGGGGACGACGCTGCGCTGCCAGTCACAGCATCACGATCACGCCGCGACCTACGACCGAGTGGCTTCCTACGAGACGGCCGGATACTGCGCCGGCGCGTTCTCGACGTACAGCGGCGCGTTTCGGCCCTCGACACTCTCCGAGTGGACCGCCGCGGGCAGTCCGAATCCCGATCCGGGGAAACCCCTCGGCTCGGGCCCGCCGCGACGCTGGCCTCCCGAGGAGTTCGGCGCTCCGACGCTGCCCTGGACGAACCTGAAGTTCTACATACCGGCCGCGGAAGACGTCGGGCTGTACGCGAACGGATTCCTCGGAGCGCACGTCCAGTCGCTGTTTCTGACCACCTACATCGAAGGTGAAGGCTGCCTTGCGTGCGGGATCGGTGGAATTCCGGTGGCCAGGAACACGTCTGGCTTGCCGGCAAGCCAGATCCATTCCAACACGCAGGAACTGATGGACCGGATCGTCGAGAACGGCGGGCACGCAACTCTGAATCACCCCGCCGGACCGCCGAGTCAGTACATGTCGTACGCCAACTTGGGTTCAATCGAGATGTTCAACAACTACCACCGGAACGCGGACGATTTCGCCGGGACCGACGCGTACAGCAATCAGATGATGGCCGCGTGGGACTACCTGCTGCAGTACAAGTCCCCGAGAATCTGGGGGGTCGCTTCGAACGACTGGTTCTCGTCGTGGACCGCCTTGGGTCAGACGTACTCCCCGAGCCAGTTCGGCCCGGTGACGCTCCGGAACCGGGACCGCGGCAAGATGCAGGTCCTGCTGACCTCGTACGACCTCGATTCGTACCGCACGGCCTTCGAGGCCGGCGCGTTCTTCGCGATCGTCGAGGACAACGCGATCAAGGCCGCATATCCGGAAGTCACGAACATCGCGGTGTCCCACGACAGAATCTCGATCTCGACCGCGATCGGAACGGAGTCGATCCGATGGATCGGCAACGGGATGGTGCTCGGCTACACCCCCACCCTGAGCCTGAACGGCCTGCCCGACGGCCTCGTCTACGTTCGGGCCGAGATCAACGACGGCGATGGGCGCACCGTCTATACCCAGCCCTTCAGCCTCGGAGAGCCGCAACCGCCGCCGCCCGGCCCCGCCGTCCCGACCATGCCGATCGCGGCGCTCGCGCTACTGGCGCTGCTGCTGCTCGGCATCCTGAATCATCGCGCGGCTCGCGCTCGCCTCGCCTGAGCTACACTCCGCACGTGCTGCGAATGATTCTCCTCTTCGTCGTGGCGAGTTCCATCGCGCTCGCGTCCGACGATGCGACACCTCCGGTCGGAGCGGCGCCGTGTATCGCCTGCCGGGCCGCCGTCGTCGATCCCGCCGAGCTCTACTCCGGCGAGGACTGGATCGCGCTTCGGGACGGCCAGATCCTGCGCGAAGACGGCGAGCGATCGAGCACCGAGGACGATCTCGCCGGGGCAACGCGCGCGCGGAGCCTGATCCGGCGTCCACCCGCGCAGGTCTGGGCCGTGCTGACGGATTTCGAGCAGTGGCCCGAGTTCATGCCGCTGATCGACGCGACGCGCGTCGAACGGCACGCGGGGCCGAAGCTCCGGGTCGAGCAGAACTACCACGTCCTCTTCGTCTCCCTCGCGCACACGACGATCTACGATCTCGATCCCCGCGACGGGCGGCTCTCGTGGCGACTCGACGAAGAGGCGCCCCACGACATCCGCGCGAGTCGCGGCGAATGGCGCCTCGTCCCGCTGGCTTCGGGGCGCGAGACGCTCGTCCGCTACGACGCCACGATGAGGGCGGGTCGTGCGGTGCCTGAATTCGTCGAGCGAATGCTTCGCGGACGCTCGCTCGAGCAGTTGCTCACGAGCCTTCGCACGGAAGTCCTGCGCCGGTACCCGGAGAACTGAGCGGGCCGAGCCCCGTCTCGGGGCTCAGACGAGAATCCGGTAGATCACCGTTCCCCGCGCGCAGACCGCCGCGTCGTCGCGGCGAACGACCTCGACGTCGCTCCACAGAAGCTCGCGGTCACGAAGCACGCAGCGGCCGTAGGCCACGAGATCGCCGCTCCCCGAGGGTGCGAGGATCTGCGCCTGGATGGCCGGTGTCGATGCCTTGAATCGGCCCGGTCCGGTCTCCGCCCAGGAGGCCATCGCGCCGGTGGTGTCGAGCAACGCGAGCACCGCGCCCTCGTGAACGCCGCCGTCCTGATCCGCGTTGGTGTCGCGCCAGGGCATGACGAGACGGGACGTTCCACCCGTCATGTGTTCGACACGGATGCCGCGGTTTCCGATGAACGGCACGGCGCCGATGTGCGGTCCCATCGGCCCCGGCTCCGAGCGGCCGTGGTCGCCCGCCGATCGAGGCAGCTCTGCCGCGGCTGCGCCGAAACGCGCACGCACGGCGGCGGTCACGTGCGCGATCGGCTTTGCGTCCTCGGTCTCGATGTCGACCTCCGCGAAGCACATCTCCTTCCCGCGCCGCAGCAGGCGTGCGCGCGCGCGGATCGTCTCGCCGATGGCCGCGGCGAGGTAGTTCACCTGAAGCCCGGCCGTGTGCCACGTTCCGGATTCGGGACCGAGCGCCGCGCGCGCGAGCGCCTGCGCGCCGATGGCGCCGAGTGACGCCGCGCAGCCACCGTGGAGCGCCTTGCCGGGATTCGAGTTCTCGTCCTTGTACGGGAGGCGCAAGACGACCTCTTCGTCGTCTCGCGTCTCGAGCTCGACGCCGAGGAACTTCGAGTAGGGAGATTCGGCGATCCAGCGCGCGACGAAGTCCATCGGACTAGCCCAACCCGGGCACGAGACACGAGTGAATCGATTCCTCGCCGGGAATCTCACGGGCGAGCGTCTGGATCGCGCGCTCCGCGTCACACAGTCCGAAGTCGTGGGTGTGCATCCTCTCGATCCCCGATTTCCGCGACTCGATCAACCGGATCGCCGCTCGGTACGCGGACGACGTGACTCCGATCGCGCCCGAGACCCGGATCTCCTTCATCACGATCTTGTCCGAGATGAACTCGGGAATCGCCTTGAAACCCTTCACGCCCGCGAGTACGACGGCGCCACCTGGCGCGACGTAGTCGAGGGCGGCCGCGACCGGCTCGACCGCATACGAGGAGACATCGACGACCACGTCCGCACCTCGTCCATTCGTGAGCTCGCGAATCCGCCTGCGCGCGTCCTCGTTCTCGACGTCGATCACGTGGTCCGCGCCGAATTCGCGCGCGAGGCTGAGCTTGCGCGCGTCCGCCGCCAACCCCGTGACGATGATCGTGCCGGCCCCCACCGCACGGCAGGCCAGCACGCTCGCGAGCCCGCGTTGTCCGGGACCCAGGATCACCACCGTATCCCCGGGCTTCGTCTGCGGGATCTCCACCGCCCAGCGAAATCCAGCGCCGAGCGGATTGAACATCACCGCGAGCGAGGCCGGAAGCGAACCGTCGATCTTGTGCAGCACGCTGTTCGGGTGCAGCCACATGTACTCGGCGTAGGCACCGTAGAGCCCGGGCTTCTCGGAGAGCGGAACGTACGAGTAGATCAGCCGCTTCTCACACAGGTGCGAGCGACCACCGAGGCACGGCGTGCAGAAGCGGCACGAGATCATGTTCTCGACCGCGACCCGGTCGCCGACGTCGACGCCCCAGCGTCGTGCTGCGCGGTCGCCGATCTTCGCGATCCGTCCCAGCGGCTCGTGTCCCGGGATGACCGGCACCGGCGTGCGCAGCACGCCTTCGAACTGCTCGTAGTCGCTGCCGCAGATGCCGCAGGCCTCGATGCGCAGGATCGCGCTGTCCTCGTCGATCTCGGGGATCTCGAGATCACGCGGCTCGAGGGCACGCGGACCGGTCAGCACCATCGCGAGCGTACGCTTGGGCAGGGTCTCGTGAGGCATTTCGGCGGCCATTATGTGCGAAGATCCCTCGACGCACAGATCCGGAGAACGATCCGAGTGCGTGCGATCGGAGGTCGGATCCCGGTGAAGCCCGAACGCCGCATCTTCCGCACCCGGAACGGGCTCGCGCTCGTCTCCGACGCATACGGTGATCCGTCCGCTCGACCGGTCGTCCTCGCGCACGGTGGCGGACAGACACGCCACGCCTGGGGCGGCGCCGCGGAAGCGCTCGCGCGTCGAGGCTGGCATGCGTTTGCGCTCGACCTCCGCGGACACGGCGAGAGTGACTGGTCGCCGTTGGGCGAATACGACTTCGAGTTCTTCGCGCACGATCTCAGCGACGTCGCCGCAGCCCTTCCGGAGCCGCCCGTGCTCGTCGGAGCCTCCCTGGGCGGGATCGCGGCGATGATCGCGCAGGGCGAATCCGAGCACGAGACGTTCTCGGCCGTCGTACTCGTCGACGTGACCCCGCGCCTCGAGACCGAAGGCGTCGCGCGAGTTCGCAGCTTCATGACCGAGCACATCGAGCGCGGCTTCGCGACGCTCGAAGAGGCCGCGGATGCCGTGGCCGCGTACCAACCCCAGCGCACTCGCGAGCGGAACCTCGCGGGGCTCGAGAAGAACCTGCGCCGGGGCGACGACGGCCGCTGGCGCTGGCACTGGGATCCGCGCTTCATGAGCCGCGAATCGCGCGTGCCCCCCGATCTCACCTGGCCTCGTCTCGAGGAAGCCGCGAAGAACCTCCGCGTACCCACGCTCCTCGTCCGCGGGCGCATGAGTGAGTTGGTGAGTGAGTCCTCCGCGCGCCAATTCCTCGAGCTCGTTCCCCACGCGCGCTACGTGGACGTCTCCGGTGCCGGGCACATGGTCGCCGGAGACCGAAACGACGTCTTCAGTGACGCGGTGATCCGCTTTCTCTCGGAGCTCGCCCCCGGGGCCGTCACCGCCTGAACTTCGCGAAATCGGGCGGACGCTTCTCGTTGAAGGCGACCACGCCCTCGCGGGCCTCTTCGGTCTCGACGAACAAGTCGAGCGAGTCCCAGGCGAGGGTGCCGATGCCCGCGATCGCCTCGCTGTCCGCGTTGAAGCTGTGCTTCAGCACCTTCAGCGCGGTGGGGCTCTTGGAGAGCATCTCGTCGGCCCAGCGCCGCACCTCTGCGCGCAGTTCCTGCTTCGCCACGACGGAGTTCACGAGCCCCCAGCGCTCCATCGTCGCGGCGTCGTAGAGCCGGCACAGGAACCAGACCTCGCGCGCACGCTTCTCCCCGAGAATCCGCGCGAGATAGGCGCTGCCGTAGCCCGCATCGAACGAGCCGACGCGCGGACCCGACTGGCCGAAGCGCGCGTGGTCGGCGGCGATCGTGAGATCGCAGAGCACGTGAAGCACGTGCCCGCCTCCGACGGCGGCGCCGTTCACGGCGGCGATGACCGGCTTGGGGATGTCGCGGATCACGCGGTGCAGCGTCTCGACCTCGAAGACCCCCGTTTCGGACGGACCGTAGTCCCCCGTCTCCTGGCGCTGCTTCTGGTCACCACCGGCACAGAAGGCCTGATCGCCTGCGCCGGTGAGGACGACCACGCCCACTCCACCGTCCGTCCACGCCGCCTTGAAGCAGCGGATCAGCTCGTCGACGGTGCGAGCGCGGAACGAGTTGAAGCGCGCAGGCCGATTGATCGTGATCCACGCGACGCCGCGTTCGACCTCGTAGAGAACGTCCTCGAGCTCCGTGAGTTCCATCTTCCCGCTCCTCGCTTCGCGTTAGACTCCGCTCCATGCCCGACCCGAGCCCGTCCGTCGCCACGTCTCCATTGGCAGGTCTACGCGTCGTCGATCTTACACGCGTTCTGGCCGGTCCCGTCTGCGGACGGATCCTCGCCGACCTCGGTGCGGACGTGATCAAGATCGAGCCCCCCGACGGAGACCTCGCACGCGAGATCGCGCCGAAGTGCGATCGCGGGAACTCGGGGCTGTACACGCTCGCGAACGTCGGGAAGCGCAACGTCTCGATCGATCTCGCGGCGCCCGGCGCACGCGAGCTCGTGCTTGCGCTCTATGCCCACACGGACGTCGTGCTCGAGAACTTCCGTCCCGGCGTCGCCGACCGGCTCGGCATCGGGGGGTCCGCGCTTCGCGAGGCGAATCCGCGCGCGATCTACTGCGCGCTCTCCGGATTCGGCTCGGCCTCGGCCCTTCGCGACAAGGGCGCGTACGCGCCGATGATGCACGCCGTCACGGGCGTGCTCGACTGGGAGGCGCGTTCTTCGGGCTTGCCGGTCTCGCAGATCGCCGACAACAAGGCGGACATGGCGGCGGGAATGCACGGCGCGATCGCGGTCCTGGCCGCGCTCGTGCGACGCGGAGCGAGCGGCCGTGGCGAGCGGCTCGAGGTGCCGCTCTTCGATGCGCTGCTCGCGACCTACAGCGAGACCGCCTACGCGCTCCTGCCCGAACCCGAGCCGCGGGAGGAGTCGCGCCTCTTCGACGCCGGCGCGAACGGTTTCGTCGTGATCGCGGGTACGCCGCAGAACGCCTGGATGCGATTTCGCACGCAGCTCTCCGCGCCCGACCCCGCGCTGCCCGATGCCGACGTACCCACCAAGGCGCGCCTTCGACACGCCGCGATCGAGGACTGGATGCGCTCCCAGCGAAGTCCGAGCGCGATCGAGGAGCAGCTCGAGCGCGCCGGGCTCTCCATCGGCCTCGTCGTGACGCTGCCCGACGCGCTGCACGCAGCGGGCCGATCGCGCGCGAGCGAGGCCTGCTCGTCACCGTCGACGACGGCCGCGGCGGGGTCCGCGAGGTCGTTCGCGCACCTTGGTACTTCGATGGCGAAACCTGCCCGATCCGCCGCCCGGCCCCGAAGCGCGGCCAGCACAACGCCGAGGTCCTTCGCGAGCTGCTCGATCTCGACACCGAGCGGATTCGCGAGCTCGAACGCGCGGGTGTGCTCGTCTCTTCGCATGCGACGTCCCAGTAGACCTATCCCCCGGGAGGGGATAGGCTGCCCGCATGGCCAACCCACGACGCAAGTCGAAGCCCCCACCCCGCCACCGTTCCCACAAGGCGGTCGTCGACCGGCTGAAGCGCGCCGAGGGTCACGTCCGGAACGTCATCTCGACGACCACTCATTACAGCATTAAATGTTTCTGTTGGATTAACCACATTAACATAATGCCCTTGAGAAATTACTGATTGTCGACTCACCACACTTGGCACTTCAATAGTCCAATCAGAAGTTGTCTTTTCTCTCGAATCTGCAAGTATTACAAATCCATCCTGTTTTACCATTTGATGCTTCTTTAACTTCACCCCATTCATCTTTTCTTGCAGAAATCATTGTATTCTTT
>CAVPHD010000012.1:0-214531 GCA_963704165.1 uncultured delta proteobacterium
ATCGGCCTTCGACGGCCTTCGTCGGAACAGTTCTTCTTCGGCACCTCGACGACCATCGAGGGCATCGGCCTTGCCGAGGTCGCCGAGGAAACCGTCCGCCGTCACGCCGGCGCCTTCTCCGACGATCCGGTGCTGCGCCGCTCTCGAAGTCGGCGGCGAGTATGTCTACCGCGTGCGCGGCGAGGACCATACCTGGACGCCCGACGTCGTCGCCGACCTGCAGCACGCCGTGCGCGGCAACGCGATTGACCGCTACCAGGCCTTCGCAAAGGCAGTCAACGAGCAGAACGAACACCTGCTGACGATCCGCGGCCTGTTCGACATCCGCATGGCGTCCGACACCGGCCGCGAGGCCGTGCCGCTGGAGGAAGTCGAGTCGGCAGAAGCGATCGTTCGCCGCTTCGCCACCGGCGCCATGTCCTTCGGCTCGATCAGCCGCGAGGCCCACACGACGCTGGCGCTCGCCATGAACCGCATCGGCGGCAAGTCCAACACCGGCGAGGGCGGCGAGGAGCCCGACCGCTTCAAGCCGCTGCCCAGACGGCGAATTCCATGCGCTCCGCGATCAAGCAGGTCGCCTCCGGCCGCTTCGGCGTGACGACCGAGTATCTCGTCAACGCCGACCAGATGCAGATCAAGGTGGCGCAGGGCGCCAAGCCCGGCGAGGGCGGCCAGTTGCCCGGCCACAAGGTCGATGCGACGATCGCCAAGGTGCGCCATTCGACGCCGGGCGTCGGACTGATCTCGCCGCCGCCGCACCACGACATCTATTCGATCGAGGATCTGGCCCAGCTGATCTACGATCTGAAGAACGTCAATCCGGCAGCCGACATCTCGGTCAAGCTGGTGTCGGAAGTCGGCGTCGGCACGGTTGCGGCCGGCGTCGCCAAGGCGCGCGCCGACCACATCACGATTTCCGGCTATGATGGCGGCACCGGCGCGTCGCCGCTGACCTCGATCAAGCATGCCGGCAGCCCGTGGGAAATCGGCCTGGCCGAGACCCATCAGACGCTGGTGCTGAACGGTCTGCGCTCGCCGCGTCGCGCTGCAGGTCGATGGCGGGCTGCGCACCGGCCGCGACGTCATCATCGGCGCGCTGCTGGGCGCCGACGAGTTCGGCTTCGCGACCGCGCCGCTGATCGCGGCCGGCTGCATCATGATGCGCAAGTGCCATCTCAACACCTGCCCGGTCGGCGTCGCGACGCAGGACCCGGTCCTGCGCAAGCGCTTCAAGGGCAAGCCCGAGCATGTCATCAACTACTTCTTCTTCGTCGCCGAGGAAGTGCGCGAACTGATGGCGCAGATGGGCTTCCGCACCTTCGACGAGATCGATCGGCCGCTCCGATCTGCTCGACAAGCGCGCGCTGATCGATCACTGGAAGGCCAAGGGGCTCGATTTCAGCCAGCATTTTCCACAAGCCGGATGCGCCGGCGGACGCGATCCATCTGGACACGGAGCGCCAGAACCATCCGATCGACGATGTTCTCGACCGCAAGCTGATCGAGCAGGCCGTGCCGGCGCTCGAGACCGGCAAGCCGGTGGTCAAGATCGAGCGCCAGATCCGCAACGTCGACCGCTCCGCCGGCGCGATGCTGTCGGGCGAAGTCGCCAAGCGGTTCGAGCACAAGGGCCTGCGCGACGACACGATCACCGTGAAGCTGACCGGCACCGCCGGCCAGAGCTTCGGCGCGTTCCTGGCGCGCGGCGTCACCGTTCGACCTGATCGGGCGACGCCAATGACTATGTCGGCAAGGGCCTGTCCGGCGGCCGCATCATCATCCGGCCGCTCGGAGAAAGCCGCATCGTCGCCGACGAATTCGATCATCGTCGGCAACACGGTGCTCTACGGCGCCACCGAGGGCGAATGCTATTTCCGCGGCGTCGCCGGCGAACGTTTCGCCGTGCGCAACTCCGGCGCCATCGCCGTCGTCGAGGGCGTGCGGCGACCACGGCTGCGAATACATGACCGGCGGCCTTGTCGTCGTCATCGGCGAGACCGGCCGCAACTTCGCGGCCGGCATGTCGGGCGGCGTCGCCTATGTGCTCGACGAGGCCGGCGATTTCGCCGAGCGCTGCAACATGGCCATGGTCGAACTGGAGCCGGTGCCGGAAGAAGACGACCTGCTGGAGAAGCTGCACCACCATGGCGGCGACATCGACTGCACGGGCCGCGTCGACGTCATCGGCGACATGACCCGCCACGACGAGGAGCGGCTGTACCAGCTGATCTCCAACCACCTGCACTACACCGGCTCGACGCGCGCCAGCATGATCCTCGACAACTGGGCCGACTTACCGGCCGAAATTCCGCAAGGTCATGCCGGTCGAATACCGCCGCGCGCTCGAGGAGATGGAACGCCAGCGCATGGGCGTGGCGGCGGAATGAACGCCGCCAACGCCGGGCAAGCATGCTGATGAGGCAGGCATGACGATGCGGTTTCCAGCCGAACGCTATCTGGACTGCCTCGGCATCGGTGCGGTGACGCCCGATGCGGACGGGCTTGCGCGCCTGCAGTCGGCGCAATTGCACGCCTTTGCGTTCGCCAATCTCGACAGCTATCTCGGCGCCACGCCGTCGCTCGACCTGGCGGCGATCCTGGAGAAGATGATCGTCGACAAGCGCGGCGGCTACTGCTTCGAGCAGAACCTCCTGTTCGACGCCGCCTTGCGCCATTTCGGCTTCGACGTGACGCGCATCATGGCGCGTGTGCGCATGGGCCGACCGCGCGGCGGTGCACGCTCGCATCTCGCCATGAAGGTCGCGATCGGCAGCGATCGCTGTGCTGGCAGACAGCGGTTTTGGCGGCCCGGCGCCCAACGCGGCCGCTGCGTCTTTCGGTAGGCGAGCGAACAGGCCGACACCTATGGCCTTTTCCGTCTGGTCGCCGATGATGAAACCGGAGAAACCGTGTTGCAGCGCCGCAAGCCCGATGACGGCTGGTTCGATCTCTACGGTTTCATCGAGGAACGCGTGCAGGACGACGACATCGAGGCCGGCAACGTGCTGTGCTCGGCCTGGGCCGCGACACCCGATCGCCAGCCACCTGATCCTCAGCCGGCGTTCGGCCAGCGGCCACGTCGGCGTGCGCGACACCACCGTCACCGACACCGCCGCCGGTCGGCATCGACACGATCACGCAGATTGCGACGCCGCGCGCGCTTGCCGATCTGCTACGCAATCGCATCGCCATCGTCGGTCAGCGACATTCGAGCTTGACCGGATCGGCGCGCGGGCTGGGCATCAAGGACGACGTGGCCGCCTGAGCGCGCTTTTCGCGCAGCAGCGACAGCAGACAATGCAGGGACCGGAGCATCGACAATGGGCAAGGTAACCGGTTTTCTCGAAATCGACCGGCAGCGCACGAAGTACCAGCCGGCGTCCGACCGCATCCGGCATTTCCGCGAGTTCACCCTGCCGATGTCGGACGAGGAGTGGTCAGAAGCAGGCGGCGCGCTGCATGGATTGCGGCGTTCCCTATTGCCACGGCCCGACCGGCTGCCCGGTCCACAACCAGATCCCCGACTGGAACGATCTCGTCTACAACGGCGATTGGGAAGAGGCGATCCGCAACCTGCACTCCACCAACAACTTCCCCGAATTCACCGGCCGCATCTGCCCGGCGCCGTGCGAGGAGGCCTGCACGCTGAACCTCGAAGACGCGCCGGTCGCCATCAAGACGGTCGAAGCAGGCCATTGCCGACAAGGCCTACGAGCTCGGCTGGGTCGCGCCGCAGCCCGCCGAAACGCAAAACCGGCAAGACGGTCGCGATCATCGGCTCCGGCCCCGCCGGCATGGCCGCGGCGCAGCAGCTGGCCCGTGCCGGCCATGATGTGCATGTCTATGAGCGCGAGAGCCGACGCCGGCGGCCTGCTGCGCTACGGCATTCCCGACTTCAAGATGGAGAAGCATCACATCGACCGCCGCGTCGAGCAGATGGAAGCCGAAGGCGTGACCTTCCACTGCAACGTCAATATCGGCGTCGACAATCGCGTCGCAGGAATCTGCTCGGCCATGGACGTACGATGCGGTGCTGTATCGCCGGCGGCTCGGAAACAGCCGCGCGATCCCGGCATTGCCGGGCAGGACCTCGAGCGGCGTGCACTGACGCCATGCCCTATCCTGGTGCAGCAGAACCAGCGCGTGGGCGGCGAAGACATCGCCAGATCGCCTGGCCGTCGACCGATTCTTGCCGGCGGCAAGCATGTGGTGGTGATCGGCGGCGGCGATACGGCGTCCGACTGCGTCGGCACCTCCTTCCGCCAGGGCGCGCTGTCGGTGACCCAGCTCGACATCCGCCCGCAGCCGCCGGAAGAGGAAGACAAGCTGACCGTCTGGCCCTACTGGGCGACCAAGATGCGCACATCCTCCGCGCAGGCCGAAGGCGCGGAGCGCGAGTTCTCGGTCGCGACGCTTGGCATGGGCGGCGAAGAACGGCGTGCTGACCGGCGTGAAGTGCGCGCGGTCGACGAGAAGCGCAAGCCGATCGCCGGAACCGAGTTCATCATCCGGGCCGATCTGGTGCTTCATCGCCATCGGCTTTTCCGGGCCGATCGACGAACGGCATTGCTCGATGCAGTTCGGCGCAGAGCTTTCCCGCGACCGCGCGCGACAACATTCGTGGCCAACGACGAGGACTACCAGACCTCGGTCGACGAAGCTGTATGCGGCCGGCGACGTGCGCCGTGGCCAGTCCCTGGTGGTCTGGGCAATCCGCGAAGGTCGCCAGGCGGCCCGCGCCATCGACCAGGATCTGATGGGCGCAACGATCCTGCCGCGCTGATCCGGCCGCGGTACGACCGGTCCCCCGTGAGAAAGCTGGCGGCACAGACACCTTGGCGCTGCTTCGTCGGTTGCGTCTGCTCGTCGGCTCGGCTGCCAGCCTTCGTCCCGTCCGCTGGCACACCGCCAACCGTCGGCAACGCCACACCCTCCACCACACCTGCTGGTACGCGCTTTCCTCGTCCTTGGCTTGACGGGCGTCTCGTCTGGTCCACCGGCGAGAGCACCCGCTTCCCGCCGCGATCGGCCCGGTCAGGTCGATCACGTAGCCGATCCTGGTCTCGCGCGGGTCGGGCCGCCGGTGCTTGTGCCGATCAGCCCGGCAGCATCGCAGCGAGCCGTCGTGCCCAGCAAGCGCCCACCTGCCGTTCCACGTAGAATGCCATCTTTGCGCGATCCCGCACGGGTGAAGTTGACCCATCATTGCGACGCATCAGACGCTTCGCTGCCCGTTGAGTCAGGCCCGTAGGCGGCGTCGCGCTCGTTCTCGTCGAGGAAGCTCGTCCATATATCGAGGAACGATGCCGCCGCGATCTTCGACGCTTCACGGTAGAGCCCGTTGAGATGGAGAAAATCCGTTCGCATCTTGCTCGAGCTCGACGGCGCCAGACCGACCCATATGATCGGGATCCTCGGCTCGAAACGGTATCCAGGATGTGGGTGATCCGCGATTTGTACAGCGTTTCCCACTCCGGCGACCGGAACGGTGGCGCTCCCGCTCGTACGCATGCGCTGCCGGTCATTGATCCCGATCGACATCACACTACGTCGATCCGCGTGCCTTGTCGGCCAGCGTCTCGTCGATCTTGGCCGGCCAGTCGAAGAGATCGTCGCGTACCAGACCGGATGACCCTCGGCGATCGAGTCAGACGGTGATCGTCGTGTCTTCTGCCAGCGTCTCTTCAAGACCCTTGGTAAGCCCGCGGCCACCGATCGCCGAACACCATCACCACGCGCGCGTCGGGGTCTTTTGGCTTGGACTTCGACCTTGGGCACCGCCGGCTCGGCGCTACGCGGTGCGGGCGCTTTTCCGGCGCGGTTTTCACGGCGCTTCTGACCCCGTCCGCCCGAAGAGTGCCACGGAAAAATTTCGCCAGCGGATCGACTTGTGCCAGTTGCACGATCGCCTCGGCCTGCGCGCCTGCACGCGTCGCGCTTGACGGCGCCGCCAGCAGGGCTGCAGCGCAGCAGGCCGCCGAGTCGTCATCGCACGGAAATATGCCTGATCCTGCGAATGGCGCATAACATTGTCCCCTGCTTCCACCGCGCCCGCCGCGCATCGGCGCGACCCTAGTCCGTGGCTCGGCAGGTGCGAAAGCGGTTCGCCGCCACCTGCTGTGCGCTAGCGGCAATGCTTGCGGCAAACTGGGGCAAGTCATATGCGGCTTCGCCCGCGCCGTCAACTATCACCGCGCATGTCCGTTTCAGCACGGCCTGGCTGGAAACCCGTCGCCGACACGCCCGAGGCCTGCTGGATAGGCCCGGATCGCGGCCCGTGTCTTCGGGCCGGCCTTGCCGTCGGCTCACCGGTGTCGAAACCGCGCCGTGTCAGCAGCGTCTGCAGCTCCTCGGTGTCCTTGCGGCTCATCCCGGTTCGCCCATCCGGCCAGGATCTTCTCGAAGGGCCCGCCGCCGATGATCCGGTCGGCGAGATGTCCGACACCAAGGGCACAGGCCGTGGCATTGTTGTAGCGCTTGATGACCTTGAAGTTCGGCGGGCAGCATCAGGAACGCCGGACCACGCGCACCGGCGGGCACGACCAGGATGGCGCGTGTCGCCGGGACCGGGAAGGCCCGCGTCCGCGTGGCCGCGTGACGCCAAGCTTGCGCCATTCGGCGAGGCGTCGTCGGTGCGCTGCGTCAGGCGGGCGCCGGTGAGTTGAAGTTGCGCGGCAGACCCACCTCGTAGCCCCAGGTCTCGCCGGGCCGCCAGCCGCTCTCCGCAGGTAGTTCGCGGTCGAGGCGAGCGCGTCGGGAAGTTGCACCAGATGTCTGCCTGCCGTCGCCGTCGAAGTCGACCGCTAGCTGCGGTAGCTCGAGGGCATGAACTGGGTGTGGCCCATGGCGCCGGCCCAGGAGCCCTTCCGTCTTTCGCCGGGTGTCGTATGCCGCTCTCCAGGATCACCAGCGCGTTCAGCGAACTCCTTGCCGAAGAAGTTCCCCGATAACGGTTGTAGGCAAGCGTCGCCAGCGCCCGGATGGCGTTGTTCTGGCCCCATGTAGCCGCCATAGTTCGTCTCCATGCCCCACACGGCCGACACCACCTGCCCCTCGACACCGAAGCGCTGTTCGATGTTGGCGATCACCCACGGTACTGTCGCAGATTCGCACGCCGCTTCTCGACCCGGTTGTCGGACACTGCTGTCGCAGATATTGCCAGATCGGCCTGACGAATTCCGCCTGCTTCTTGGTCAGCGCGATCACCTTGGGATCAGGCGTCACGCCGCGAAAGGCGCTTTGGTAGGTGGACTGACTGACACCCTTGGCGCGCGCTTCCGGCCACAGACCATTGACGAAGCGGTTGAAGTCGGCGGCAGCCGGTGTGGCCGCAGCCGAGATGGAATTCAACGCAGCGAAGACGCTTGCAATCAGGCGGTTGAGGGGCATCTGGGGGACATCCATGGTTGAGGCAGGCTTCGAGGGTCAGGCGACGGACTTGCGGGGCGCAAGCTTGAGTTCCCAGCTCGTCGTCGCCAACGATCAGGTCCAGATCGGCACGTTGTGGCTGCCAGCCGAGGCCATCGCGGATGGCTGTGGCGCCGGCCACCAATGCTGGCGGGTCGCCGGCGCGGCGCGGCGCCATGCGCACCTCGAAATCGACGCCCGAGACGCGCTTCACCGCGTCGATCACGTCGAGCACCGAATAGCCCGGCCGTAGCCGCAGTTGAGCGTCGGCACTCGCCGCCGGCGCGCAGGTGATCGAGCGCCAGCACATGCGCGCGGACCAGATCGGTGACGTGGATGTAGTCGCGGATGCAGGTGCCGTCCGGCGTCGGATAGTCGGTGCCGAAGACCTCAAGATGCGCGCGCTCGCCGAGCGCGTCTCGCTGGCGACCTTGATCAGATGGGTGGCGCGCGGCGTCGACTGGCCGGCGCGGCCCTGCGGGTCGGCGCCGGCGACGTTGAAGTAGCGCAGCGCCACATAGCGAGAGGCATGTGCGCGCGCGCCGCATCGGCAGCATCATCTCGGTCATCAGCTTGGAGCGGCCATAGGGCGAGATCGGGCGCCAGCAGCGCGCATCCTCGCCGACCGGGATTCGCGGCGGGCATGCCGTAGACCGCCGCGGTCGAGGAGAAGATGAAGTGCGCGCACGCCGCGATGCGACCGCCGCTCGATCAGGGCGCGCGACTTGACGGTGTTGTTGTGGTAGTAGCCGAGCGGATCGGCGACCGATTCCGGCACCACGATCGAGCCGGCGAAATGGATGATGGCGTCGACGCCGTGCTCGCGACCAGCTGCGCCGACCAGCTCCTGGTCGCCGCACGTCGCCGACGACCAGTGGGCCTCCGGCGCGACCGCCCAGCGCGAAGCCGGTCGAGAGGTTGTCGAGCACGACGACGTCTTCGCCCGGCATCGATCAGCCGCCAGCACCATGTGGCTGCCGATGTAGCCGGCGCCGCCGGTGACCAGAACGGTCATGTTCTCTCCCGCGATGCTGCCTGACGGCAACGCAACTCTTGTAGGCGATGTCGCCTGACATCGTCAACCGGACACAGGACTTTTCGAAATCCGGTACTCATGATCGGTTAGCAGGTCAATCCAGTTTCCGCCGCCAAGAAACCCCGTCATCCCGATCCGCAAGGCCGTCTTCCCCGTCGCCGGCCTCGGCACCCGCTTCCTGCCGGCCACCAAGGCGATGCCGAAGGAAATGCTGACGGTCGTCGACCGGCCGGTGATCCAGCACGTCGTCGACGAGGCGCGCGAGGCCGGCATCGAGCACTTCATCTTCGTCACCGGCCGCAACAAGGGCGTCATCGAGGACCATTTCGACATCCAGTTCGAACTCGAGGCGACGCTGCGCGCGGCGCGGCAAGACCGCCGAGCTGGCGAGCTCGCCGAAGGACCTGCCCGGGCCCGGCCAGACCGAGCTTCACCCGCCAGCAGGAGCCGCTCGGCCTCGGCCACGCCGTCTGGTGCGCGCGCGACATCGTCGGCGACGAGCCCTTCGCGCTGCTGCTGCCCGACATGCTGCTTCGCAGCGAACGCCGGGCTGCCTGAAGCAGATGATCGAGGCCTACGAGGAGACCGGCGGCAACATCATCGCGGTCGAGGAAGTCGATCCGACCAGGACGTCTCCGCAGAACTACGGCATCGTCGCCGGTCGGCGAGGGCGCCGGCCACGGCTTTCGCATCACCGGCATGGTGGAGAAGCCCAGGCGCCGGGCACCGCCCCCTCAACCTCTTCATCTCCGGCCGCTACATCCTGCAGCCGGAGATCTTCGATCTGCTCGGCGCATCGAACAGGGTGCTGGAGAAATTAAGTGGACCGACGCTGACGTCCGGATCACCGGAGGCAGACGTTCACTGGCGTCAAGTTGAGGGGCGGCTATTTGATTGCGGCAGCAAGATCGGTTTCCTGACCGCCAATGTGGCGTTTGCCCTGGCGCGCGACGACATCGCACCGGAGTTCCGTGCAGCCTTGAACGATCTGATCAAGGTCGAGTAGCCGTCCGGCAATTGCCGGACGCAGGTCAGCAGGCATCAGCGCTGCAGACGCAATCCCATTGTCACCGTTGTCTCGTCACTTGACGCGCCGTCGCCACTGGCATGTTCGTGGGTGACATCGGCCACAAGAGCCATCATCCGGTTGAGACGATACTCACCACCGGCTTCGAGCCTCAACGTGTTGCTGGAATCGTCGATGTCGAAGCCGACACCGGCGGTCAGAATGACGTTGCGGCGCAAGGCATGGGCAATGCCGGCGCGCAGCGAATAGGCCGCGAAACCACCGTCACCGCCGCTGACGCTTTCATGGATCTCGGATTCGGCCGTGAAGGTGAGCGTCGTCAGTGCGCTCGCCTCCCAGATCAGCGCACCGCGGACCGGCAGTTCGTCGATCGGATCATAGGAAGGTTCATCCGGCGACTGGCGCTGATAGCCGATCCCGGCCTCGCCCGACAGCTTTCCACCCATGCCAAACGTCGCGGCCAGGAGTCAGAACCGACACACCATCCGACCCCAGCCGCAGTCCGCCACTGGACACATCTGTTGCGTAGTCGCGCGTGTTGATGCCAGCTTGCGCAAACACGCCCAGCCGGTCGGTAATCTCGTAGTCAAGACGCAAATCACCGGCATATTCGCGGTAATCCTGCTCGCTGCCATCGACCGGCGCGCCGCCGCCCGAAACCCATGTCTCGCCATAGGCAAAGTCCGTGATCGTGCCTGTCACGGTTGCCAGGAAGCGCCCGAAGCGGCGGCTCAAGGCCGTGACCATCGATACCTCGTCGACAGACGTTTCCTCAAGTGCGGTCGCCGGCAGGTCCGGGTCGGTCGGATTGACCCGGTCGCGCGCATAAGCGAGTTCGAAACGGGCTACCGTATCGCGGTTGATATCAAGTCGCAGGCCAGCACTTGCATCAAAGCGGGTATCGCTCGAGGGATCACCACTGGAACTTCCTGATGCACAGCACCGATGCCCTGGCGCTCAACTCATGCCGGCTCCAGTCGCTGACGATCGCGACATCAGGCTGCAAGCGCAGGAAGTCGCTGTCCTCGCCGGGATCGCTCGCGGTATGTCCGCCACGGATTTCTATCGATGGGGTGACCGTGAAGCTGCCGGCGCGCAAACCCAGCGGTGCATAGGGGTCTTCGACAGACGCGCGGGCACGGCGCGCAAACCCCGCCCCAGTGTCCTGATCGAATTCCGGCACCAGATCATCTTCACCGACGGCGTCGATCACCCGGCGCAATCTCCAGGCCATCTCTGGTGCCATCATCTCGCTGTTGCTGACCGCGCGGCGTGAACACGCCATTGGTGTCGAGCGCCCGCGACCGGTCTCGACCGGCACGCGGCGCCAGTCCCGAGGCCTGGCTGCGTGACAACTGACCATCCGCTGCCGGTTGGCTATTGGTACCGGGTCGGGCAACACCGATACGTCCCGCCGCTTCTCCACCTCTCGAGCGCTGCCAGGGTTCACTGCGATATGGGAAGTCGCGGGCGGTTGGGCGCCTGGCCGGTTCCCGCGCGCGGCGATTGCGAGGCCTGGCCCGGGGTCTGCCACGCCGGTTGTGTATTGGACGGGGCGCCACCACCGGCGGCCGTCGAGCTGGCCATGCCGAGGTCGACTGCGCCTGTGCGTGATGCACGCCGCCCGTTGCCGCCAGCAGCAGACCGGCCAGCAAACCAGATCGGAACGGGAAACGATTTCGCACGATACAAGGCCTTGCCGGTGCGGGGCTGGATGTCAGTCAACCGCCGTCCGCACATCGCATTGCAGGGCTTACGTGATGCACGATTTATGGTTAATGGCGCGTTAAATCGGCTTGTGTCTGTCAGCCACGTCAACCCTGTCTGGCGGCGCCTGCCACGATCTGCTACCACCGCGCCAATACGGCCAATCCTGAAACAACGCGGACCGCGTCGAGACATGCGATGACAGCCAATCCAACTGGCAGACGCCCGACACTGATGCCGCCGCTTTCGGCCCGGCGCACGGTTGCCACCGAGCGCAGCGGCTTGGATGCCTTTTGCTTGATGCGCTCGACAACGGTCTGGCGCGCCCGTGGCCGAGGCGGTCGCCTGCATCAGCCAGGCGAGAGGCCGCGTCATCGTCACCGGCATGGGCAAGAGCGGCCATGTCGGCCTGAAGGTCGCCGCCACGCTCTCCTCGACCGGCACGCCGGCCTTTTTCGTGCATCCGAGCGAGGCGAGCCACGGCGATCTCGGCATGATCACCCGCGACGACGTGATCCTGGCCTTGTCCTGGTCGGGCGAGACCCGCGAGCTCGGCTCTATCATCTACTATTCGCGCCGCTTCCGCGTGCCGCTGATCGCCATGACCTCGCGCAGGGTCCACCCTGGCAAGGCCGCCGGACGTGGCTCTGGTGCTGCCCGACGCGCAAGGAAGCCTGCCCGCACGGCCTCGCGCCCACCACCTCGACCGTGATGCAGCTCGCGCTCGGCGATGCCTCGCCATGGCGCTGCTCGAGAGCAAGGGCTTCACCGCCGCGACTTCAAGGTGTTCCATCCCGGCGGCCAGCTCGGCGCCCGTCTGAACTTCGTCGGCGACCTCATGCACGGCGGCGACGCGCTGCCGCTGCGGCCGCCGACATGCCGATGCAGAGGCCCTCGTGGTGATGACCGAGAAGCCGTTCGGCTGCCTCGGCGTGGTCGATGCCGAACGGCCGGCTTGTCGGGCATCATCACCGACGGCGATTTGCGCCGGCATATGGGCGACGACGCTCTTGTCGCGGCGCGTCGGCGAGATCATGACCGCGAACCCGAAGACCGTGCGCCCCGACACATTGGCCGCGCCGCGCTGGAAATGCATCAACGCATCCAAGATCACCGCGCTGTTCGTCGTCGAGGACGGCCGGCCACCCGTCGGCATCATCCACATCCACGACCTGCTGCGCGCCGGCGTCGCCTGACCCGCCGGCCGACGCATCACCCGTGAGGCATCGGCCTTAAGCGTTGATTAGGAAGCACACGGCTAGTCTGTCCGCAGAAGGCGCCAAGCGCGCGCTTCGCGCAATTCGCGGTGGGCGGATTCATGGATCTGGCAACGATCATCGGCATTGTGTTCGGCTCGTTCGTGGTCGGGCTCGCCATCTTTCTGGGTGGCGAGATCGCTGCATTCGTCGACATGCCGTCGGTTCTGATCGTCATCGGTGGCGCCGCGGCGGCAACGCTTCGTGCGGTTTCCCCTCGGCAAGTGTTCTCGGCCGCTGATCCTGCGGGCGGCCGCGTCGCCTTCACCACCGCCGGGTCGAGTCCGCACGATATGATCGAGGAAATTGCCAGCCTGGCCGACATCAGCCGCAAGCAGGGCCCGCTCGGCCTCGAGAGTGTCGAGGTCGACCACGAGTTCCTCGCCAAGGGTGTCCAGTACATCGCCGACGGCTACGACCAGGACTTCATCCGCGAGTCGCTGGAGCGCGAACGCGACCTGATGCTGGAGCGCCTGGAGGACGGCCAGCGCATCTTCAAGGCGATCGGTGACGCCGCGCCCGCCTTCGGCATGATCGGCACGCTTGTCGGTCTGGTGCCGATGCTTGCCAACATGGACGACCCCTCGACGATCGGCCCGTCCATGGCCATCGCCCTGCTGACGACGCTCTATGGCGCCGTCATCGCCAACCTCGTCTGCCTGCCGATCTCCGACAAGCTGGACTGCAAGGCCAAGATCGAGGAGGTCAACCTGACCTTGATCCTCGACGGCGTCATGCAGATCCGCGACACCAAGAGCCCGGCCTCGTGCGCGAGATGCTGACTTCCTACCTGCCCGAGAAGCAGCGCGCCGCAATGGCCGAGGCCGCCGCCTGACGCGGCAGGGCCAGGCGCTGACATGGCACGCAAGAAGAAGGCAGCGACAGCGCCGGCGCGCCGGAATGGATCGTCACCTTCGCCGATCTGATGTCGCTGCTCGTCTGCTTCTTCGTGCTGATCATTTCCTTCTCGATCCAGGACAAGCAGAAGCTGCAGGTCGTTGCCGGTTCCATGCGCGACGCCTTCGGCGTCAAGAAGGACAGCCGCAAGGCCGGCATGATCGAGATCGAGGGCGCGCCGGTGCGCGACTACGTCAAGCAGGTCAGCGCTGGTCGAAAGGGAGAACGATTCCGACTTTGCCGAGGAACGGCCATGAACAGCGCCGCAAGCAGGGCCCGGAAGCCAACACCCACGAGATCGAGAAGACCGACATCGAGAAGCCGCGCCAGTTCGCCACCGCCGCCGTGTCGCTGCGCCAGGCCTGGCAGGAAATGCCGGAGATGATGGAAATCTCGAGCCAGATCATCGTCGAGGAAGTGCCCGACGGGCTGAACATCCAGCTCGTCGATCAGGACGGGCGTTCGATGTTCCCGGATGGGTCGAAGTCCCTATGAGCGCACCCGCATGATCCTGCGCGCCATGGCGCCGGTGATTGTCGCAGACTGCCCAACCGCATCTGATCACCGGCCACACCAGTTCCGACCGCTCGCGAGGAACGCCCAGGCTATGGCCGCTGGGACCTGTCGGCCGACCGCGCCAACGCAGTGCGGCGCATGCTGGCAGAGTTCGGCGTCACCGACGACCGCTTCGCCGAAGTTTCGTCGGCAAGGCGGATCACCGATCCGCTGTTTCCCGACGACACGTTCCTCGCCGCCAACCGGCGCATCTCGATCCTGCTGCTGCACGAAGCGCCGCCACTGCCGCATCGATCACAAACCCTATCGTACGCTCGCTCAGGCCTCGGCGCTGTCAGCTTCCACGTTCAGCGTGCGCGCCATCGCGGACACGACGCGCACCCGCTTGCCCTCCGCCAGATCCGGCCCGCGCACCCGCCAGACAGTGTCGTTGATGCGCACCTTGCCGCGGCCGTTGAGGATTGGCTCGATCCAGCGTGAAGACCGCCCGACCAAGCCCTCGGCCCGCTTGTTGAGAAACGGCCGGTCCGAATGTTCTCGACCGTCCGCGCCGGCAAGCGGCGGTAGACCGACGACGCGTGGCGACCGACAGCATCGCCGAAGAAATGCAATTCAGCCTGCCAGGGCATGTCCGTGACAAAGCCGACCAGGCCCCGACGATCAACGCCGACGCACCCAGCCAAACAGGATCTGGCCCGGCATGCCAGGATTTCCAGCGCCGAGCAGATGCAAGGCCCGAGGATCAATCCAGGCCCAGGGACCCATGTCGAGATCGGACTGCGACCATGCGATCGCTGCCCTGTGTCTTCTGCGCCGCTGCGCGGCACCCGGGATGCAGGTGCGAAGGCGGCTTTGTACCTGCCGCCATCGCGCCCGAACACATCCTTGGCGATCTCGCCGATGCCGGCGAGCGGCCGATCACCGAGGTGGCCTCGATCGGCAGGATCAGCACCTTCTGGTTCGGCGCGGACGCAAGTGCCTCGAGCGCCTCGATATATTTCTGGGCGACGAAATAGTTGATCGCCTGCGACGTCGCCGTCGGCGATCGCCTCGCGACACCATCTCGGTCGCCTTGGCTTCGGCTTCCGCCAGACGCTCGCGCGCCTCGGCGTCGCGGAAGGCGGCTTCCTGGCGGCCTTCGGCCTCCAGGATCTGCGCCTGCTTCGCGCCTTCGGCCTGCAGGATCTCGCGACTGCCGCTGGCCTTCGGCTTCGAGGATCTCGGCGCGCTTCTCGCGCTCGGCCTTCATCTGCCGGCCCATCGACTCGACCAGGTCGCGCGGCGGGTCGATGTCCTTGATCTCGATGCGGGTGATCTTGATGCCCCACGGCGTCGGCCGCCTCATCGACGACGTGCAGCAGCCGGTCGTTGATCTCGTCGCGATTGGACAGCAGCTCGTCGAGATCCATCGAGCCCATCACCGTACGGATGTTGGTCATGGTCAGGTTGAGGATCGCGTTCTCGCAGATCGGACGACCTCGTAGGCGCGCCTGCGCCGCGTCGAGCACCTGGTAGAAGGCGACGCCGTCGACCGCGACCGTGGCGTTGTCCGGGTGATGACTTCCTGGGTCGGAACGTCGAGCACCTGCTCCATCATGTTCATCTTGCGCGCCGATGCGGTCGATGAACGGAACGATGAGGTTGAGGCCGGGCTGCAGCGTGCGGGTATAGCGGCCGAACCGCTCGACCGTGTAGTTGTAGCCCTGCGGCACCGTCTTGACGCCGGCAAACAGGACCAGCGATCAGCAGGACGACAAGGACGAGACGCAATGAATATCGAAGTCCAAACATGCGCGACTCTCCACTATGGCCGCGTATCGCCTGCCGGCGCAATGCCGTGCACGGTCGACAAGGGCAATAGCGCTGCACCGAACAGCGTCGCAGTCGGATGACGATCCTGATATTGCCGCGGTCCGCAGCGGTTCTACATCCAGCCCTGCAGTTCGCGCCGCACGATCGCCTCGATCACCGCCATGCCCTCTCGGCTGTCGTTGAGGCAGGGGATGTGGGCGAAGTTCTCGCCGCCGTGCTCGTGGAAGATCTCGCCGCTTCGCCGGCGATTTCCTCCAGCGTCTCCAGGCAATCGGACGACGAAGCCCGGGTTGAACGACGGCGATGCGCTTCACGCCGTCGCTGGGCCAGCTTCTCGACCGTCTTGTCGGTATAGGGCTGCAGCCATTCCTCCGGGCCGAAGCGCGACTGGAAGGTCAGTCATCAGCCTGTCCTTCGGCCAGCCGAGCCGCTCGCGCAGCAGCCGCGTCGTCTTCAGGCACTGGCAGTGATAGGGATCGCCCTTGCTCGAAATAGGCTCTGCGGCATGCCGTGAAAGGAGGCGATGACCACTTCCGGCTCGAAATCGAGCGTCGCCAGATGCGTCTCGATCGAGCGCGCCAGCGCCTCGATATAGACCGGGTCGTCGTGATAGGGCGGCACGGTGCGCATCGCCGGCTGCCAGCGCATCTTCATCAGCGCGCTCGAACGCCTTGTCGTTGACGGTCGCCGTCGTCGCCGCGGCATATTGCGGATAGAGCGGGAACGAGCAGGATGCGGTCGCAGCCCTCGTCCTTCAGCGCGTCGATGCGCTCGGCGATCGACGGCTTGCCGTAGCGCATCGCCCAGTCGACCATCGACCGTCGGATGCGCCGGCAGCGCCGTCGCCAGCTTCTCGCGCCTGCGCGCGGGTGAAGGTGCGCAGCGGCAACTCGTCGCGCTCCTTGTTCCAGATCTGCTGCATAGGCCTTGCCCGACTTGCTTCGGCCGCGTGTTGAGGACGATGCCGTAGCAGGATCGGCTACCAGATCGCCGCGGCCATTCGATCACGCGCTGGTCGGACAGGAACTCCTTGAGATAGCGCCGCATCGACCAGTAGTCGGTGCCGTCCGGCGTGCCGAGATTGACCAGCAGCACGCCGATCTTCTGGATTTTCACCGGCGGATGTCCGGCGGCAGACGCGCAGGCGTTCCTGCAAATCCTCGTGCCAGATCGATGTGGTTCATGACGCCCCCAACAAGTACTTTATCAGCGATCGGCGCGCCGCTGTCGCGCACCATCCGGTGTGTTCAGTCAGATATACGCAGGTCACCGTCAGCGGTTCTTGATCAAGCTCAGGAATCAGCAGATTTGGAGATCCGCGCGACAGCGATTGCATCGCGGGCATCGTCGTACCACACGTCGATCGCCTCGTGCAGGCTGATTTCCATGATGCGCTGCCAACTGTCCACGGTCGCGGCAAGTGCGGTCTGGTTGGCTTGCACGAACGCTTCGCGCCCGAGCGCTTCGCTGGCCTCGTTGATGCCGTAGTCGATGGCAAGCCCGACCACCCCGCCGACGACAGCCCCGCCCACAGGACCAAGCGGCGACAACGCACCGGCAGCCGCCCCGGCCTCGGCCAGTGCCAGCCGCGCCGCCATGGCACTCGCCGCGCGGTGGCTGAAGGTTGCAAGGCCCCGCGCAGCCGCCAGTTCGATCACCGTCTTGAGCGCAAAGGCACCAATGGTGCCGGCAACAGCCACCGTCCCAAGACCCGTGACCGCATCGAAGGCACGGTCTTCCATGAGATAGGTTGGCGCCTGAAAGCGTTGGGCATCCCAATCGAGCGACACCTGTGTCAGGGCGCTGCTCTGGGCGCGCGTACTCAACAAGCCGTCCGGAGCGTTCCAGAAAAAGTTGCAGGCGCAGATCGCTGGCCGCCAAACTGGCCAGATAGCGTTCATGCGCGCGCCGCGCCGCCGCCTCCATACCCGCTGCCGGATCGGATCACGCACCTGCGGCCGCAACACCTGTTCGGAATAGTGACGCAGGAAATACGTCTTCAGATCGCGCTCCACAGCCGTTGAAAGCGGTTCGACCTCGCCCACTTCCAGCAGATGGGACACGGTCGAGACGGTAGCCTCCTTCATCAGCACATATGACCGCTTCCATTCATAGAACCAGTCGGCATAGGCATTGATCGCCTCATCGCCATTGCCGAACGCGCTTGCAAACATGGCCGCAAGCTCGGCGCTGGCGGCAGCCTTTGCAGCACTGCGCTCCGCCGCGAATGTAAGGAGCGTTTCGTTGACAAAGCGGTCGGCCTCGCTTTGCTCGACCAGCAACCTCTGCACCTGTCCGTCGGCTCGGCGGTAGACCAGACCGGTGTCGCGTGGCGGGCCTGCAATCGCGTTCAGGACGCGGGCAAACGAGCCGTCCGGCTGCACCGCACGGCTGTGTTCCAAGTGACGCATCAAGCTGGTGACAAACGTGCCGCCAACAGAGGCGGCCACCGCACCGGCGACGACAAGAACGAGGCCAAGCGCCAGTGTCCGGCCGAATCCACCACCTCGCCGTTCGCGCTTGCGCGACCGCTTTGGCGTCGCTTCCGGCATCGGCGGTAGCGGTTCATTTCTCGCGCTGATTGCGGTTTCTCGATTCCATATGTTGTCTATCCAAAAATTGTGTTTCGCCAATCTGCAACCACAAGATGCCGGATTTATGGCGTCCATCTTGGCGCGGGCATTAACACGCCGTTAAGTGTCCGCGGCCCACAATACTGCTGCGCTCAAAAGGTAGTGGACCAGTCTCATGGAAACCGCGACGATCAGCTATGCCGGCAAGTCAGCATTGATCATTGACGACAATGCCTTTTCCCGGCGCCTGTTGCGCGCCATGCTTGAACAACTGGGCTTTTCGCGCGTTGTGGAATCCGGAGACGGCTTCTCTGGCGTACAGGACGCCACGACGGCAAACCCTGATCTGATCATCGTTGACTGGATCATGCCGGACTTGAGTGGCGAGGATACCGTTCGCAACCTTCTGGCAACAACCGCAGGCAGCACGGTGCCGATCCTCGTGACATCCACCATGGCGAACCGTGATGCCATCGTGCGGGCAGCACGTCTGGGGACAGCCGGATTCATTGTCAAACCATTCGCCACACCAACCTTGCGATCACGTCTTGACCGGATTTTCTCGGCAATGGAGAAACCCAATGCAGCCGCGCACCTGCCCCGTGCCGACCGGCTCGCGATAGCGGCTTGCCGCCACATTATCCGTTTCAGAGGTTGTACGGCGCTGCCGGTGTGAAACCAGAATTCGGCGATCGTATTGACGATCGCACTCATCCCTTCAAGTGAATCGACCTTGGAAATGACCGCGTTGGCGCCTTCGTTGTAGGCCTTGCGCAGAACCGTCTTGTCGGTGCTCGTGGTCAGGACGACGATGGGGATGGGATGAAAGACCGGATGCTGGCGCACCCGGCGGATGAACTCATGCCCGTCCATCACGGGCATGTTCAAATCCAGCAACACCAGTGACGGGACTAAGACGCGGAAGAGCCGCTGCAGTGTCTCGGCGTCGTGCGGCCGCGCGCGCGCGCTGAGCTCGGCCAGCGCGTCGGGCGCGGCGTCGATCATACCCGTCGGGTCGTCGACCAGGCGCGCGACCACCAGGTCGCGAAGCTCCGCGAGCAGATCTCCGGCGAGCCGCGCGGGATCGACTCCCTGCTCGAGCACGCGCCGCAGCGCGACGAGCGCCCCGGCCGGATCGCGAGCGAGCACCGGATCGAGCACGTCGACGAGGAGCTTGCGATCGATCAGGTCGAGGATCTCGATCGCGTCCTTCTCCGCGATCGTCTTGCCGAGAGCGCTCGTCAGGCGGTCGAGCAGCGTCAGCGCGTCGCGCGCGCTGCCCTCGGCTTCACGCGCGACGATGCGCAGGACCGACTCGGGCGCCTCGATCCCGTCCGCGCCGCAGATCTTCCGGAGCAGCGTGAGCAGCTCTGCGTTGCCGAGCCGCCGCAGGTCGAAGCGCTGCACGCGCGAGAGCACGGTGATCGGGATCCTCTGCGGGTCGGTCGTCGCGAAGATGAAGAGACTGCGCGGCGGCGGCTCTTCGAGCGTCTTCAGGAGCGCGTTGAACGCCGCGGCCGAGAGCATGTGGACTTCGTCGATGATGAAGATCCGGTGCTTGCCGGGCGCGGCCGCGTAGCGGACGCTCTCGCGGATCTCGCGCACGTTGTCGACGCCCGTGTTGCTCGCAGCGTCGATCTCCTGGACGTCGAGCGACGTGCCCGAGGCGATTTCGAGGCACGGCGAGCACGTTCCGCACGGCGTCTCGGTCGGGCCTTGGTCGCAATTCAGCGCGCGCGCGAGGATGCGGGCGAGCGTGGTCTTTGCGACGCCGCGCGGGCCGGCGAGCAGCAACGCGTGCGGCACGCGACCGAGCCGAAGCGCGTTGCGCAGCGCCGTCACGACGTGCCGCTGGCCCTCGATTTCGTCGAAGGTCTTCGGCCGGAATCGGCGCGCGAGAACCTCGTAGCTCATCTCGGGGGAATCATGTCAGGGGGAAACCTCGGGCGGGTCCATCACCGCGGGTGATCGCTGGGCCGATCCGACCACCTGGAAAGCGCCGCTACCGTTGCTTCCTTCCGGACCTGGCGGGGTTCACGGACCAACCACCGGCCGGGACCCAGCGATCACCGGCGGTGATGGACTCTGGGACTCTAACTTGGCACCGCCCGGAGGTAAACCGACCCCGGTCGGCGCTTCGGGCGGCTCGGCCGGCGCTTCGGGCGCTTCGCGCGTCAGGTGGCGGAGCAGGATCGCGGCGAGCGTGGCCCGCTCGGACAGGCTCGCGAGCTCGACGTACTCCGCGTCGGTGTGAGCGCCGCCCCCGCGCACGCCCATCGAGTCGAGCGTCGGCAATCCGGCCGCGGCCGTGATCGAGCCGTCGGTGACGCCCGCGGAGTGCGCGGACTCGGGCGATCCGTAGCCGAGCCGGGCCGAGAGCCTGCGGTGCGCGTCGAGCAGCTTCGTGACCTCGGGCGTCACGGGCTTCGGCGGTCGGTGGAGCATGCCCCAGAGCTTCGCGCTCGTGTCCGCGCCATCGTTGGTGATCGCGATGCGCTCGAGTGCGCGCTGAACTTCATTGCCCTGTTCGATCTCGTCGTAGCGCACGTCGATCCACGCCTCGGCGTGGGCGGGAACGATGTTGCGCTTGGTGCCGCCCGAGATCGTGCCGACGTTCAGGATGATGCCGCGCTGGTAATCGGTGAGCGACTCGACCGCGATCACCTTCTTCGCCAGCGCGACGATCGCGCTGCGCCCGTCTCGCTGCGACGTGGCGACGTGCGAGGCGACACCCTCGACCGAAAGGTGGAACTGGCCGACGCCGCTGCGCGAGCGCGCCATCTCGCCGGTCTCTCGCGCGGGCTCGAAGACGAATCCGACCTGAGCGTGCCGCGCTTCGGCCTCGATCCTCGCGCGCGAGCCGAGCGAGCCGATCTCCTCGTCCGAGTTCACGAGCACGGTGTAGTCCGCGCGCGCAAGATCGCCGCTTCCGGCCAGCGCTCCGAGCGCGTAGAGCATGACGACGAGTCCACCCTTCATGTCGGCCACACCCGGGCCGATCGCGCGGCGCGGGTCGCTTAGGATCGACCGAATAGGTCTGAAAGCCCGAATCCGGCTCGAAGACGGTGTCGGCGTGACCCAACAGCAGGAAGTGTCGCGCCTGCTCGGGTGCGACCTGCGCTTTGCGCTTGGCCACGATCAATGGGCCGGTGCGCGCGTCCTTGCGGTCGGGGTAGTCGAGCGGGGCACCGGGCTCGATCGACAGCTCGAAGCCGAGCGCCTGCAGTCGCTCGGCGACGAGCGGCGCGAACGCCTCGAGGCCGGCCGTGTTCCAGGTTCCGGTGTTCCGATCGACCCAGTCGGCGAGCAGCTTCTCCATCTCCTGCTGCTGCTCCGCGAGCAGGACGCGGATCTCGACGTCCTCCGCGTCGAGCTCCGCGCGTGCCGACGTGCCGAGAAGCGCGACGAGCGCGAACGCGGCGATCCCGAAGCTCACTCTCCCCCGCATCCGCGCATCTTACACAGCGCCGGGCGGGCGCGTACAATCCGCCGGGCCATGCGCACCGGACCGAGAGTCTCGATCCCGATCACGCTGACCGTCGCCATCGTCGCGATCACGGTCGTGCTGACGGTCGGGTGGCAGATCCTGGTCGTGCGCGAGTTCGAGGCCTTCGCGGAGGGCTTCACGGCGATCCACTGGTCGCTCCTGATCCTCGGTTCGATCTTCTTCGCACTGATCATCACGGTTCTGATCCTTCAGGCGGTGTGGCTCGTGCGCGAGATCCGCTCGAACCAACGGCAGCAGACGTTCATGGACGCGGTGACCCACGAATTGCACACGCCCCTCGCGTCGCTCCGTCTGTACCTCGATACGCTTCGCGGCCGCTCGCTCCCCGAATCACGTCGCGAGGAGTTCCTCGAGATCATGGCCGACGACCTCGAGCGACTTCAGCGCACGATCGACCAGATCCTGAGCGCCGCGCGAACGGATCTGAAGCGCGTGCTCCGCGACCCGGTCGACATCGGCGAGCTGCTCGCGAGCTGCGCCGCCGACACCCGCGATCGCTTCGATCTCGACGAGAAGGCGATCTCGCTCGAAGTTCCACCCGGCGCGCGCGTGAAGGGCGACGCGGAGCAGCTTCGCGTCGCGTTTCGGAACCTGATCGACAACGCGGCCCGCTACGCGGGCAGCGACGTTCGCGTGAACGTCCGCGTGCGCCCCATCTCGACGCGCAAGCTCGAGATCGAGGTCGCGGACCTCGGTGTCGGCATTCCGGCGTCGGCTCTCGACCGCGTCTTCCAGCGCTTCTCGCGCCTGCCCCAGGAGGCGGTGCGCGCGGCGCGCGGTCTCGGCCTCGGGCTCTTCATCGTTCGGAACGTCGCGCGCGCGCACGGTGGCAACGTGCGGGCCGAGAGCGAAGGCGAGGGAAAGGGCAGCCGCTTCATCCTCACGCTTCCCGGAAATGTCGACGGAAGAACGCGTCCTCGTCGTTGAAGACGAGGAGCACCTCGCGCGAGGCCTGGCCTTCAACCTGGAGGCCGAAGGCTACCGCGTCGAGCTGACCGAGCGCGGCGAGGCTGCGCTCACGCGGCTGTCCGACGCGACGGCGCCCCCGATCGATCTGGTTCTGCTCGACGTGATGCTGCCCGGGATCTCCGGCTTCGACGTCGTCTCGCGCCTTCGTGCGGCCGAGAATCCGGTCCCCGTGCTCCTGCTCACCGCGCGCGATGCGGCCGCCGACATCGTGCGGGGGCTCGACCTCGGCGCCGACGATTACTTGACCAAACCTTTCTCGCTGCCGGTTCTGCTCGCGCGCGTACGGACGCTCCTGCGCCGGATCGCGCGCCCCGAAGAGGACAACGAGCCGCCCGCACCGTTCGTGATCGGCAGCGCGACCGTGCGCCCGGATCGCTTCGAGCTCGAGCGCGATGGCCGCGCGATCTCGATCACGGCGAAGGAGCAGGCGCTGCTCCTGCTGCTCTGGGCGCGTCGCGGCACCGCGGTATCCCGCGGCGACATCCTTCAGGAGGTCTGGGATCTCAATCCCGAGACGCGGACGCGCGTCGTCGATACCTTCGTGCTGCGGCTGCGCAAACTGATCGAGCCGGATCCGTCCGCTCCGCGCCACCTGCTCTCGGTGCGCTCGTTCGGCTACAAGCTCGTCGCGGATCCCGTTTCCGACTGAGCGCTCGCGTCCGGCCCTGGGCTAGAGTTCCGCGCGTGAAGCGCGCGGCGCCGCTCGAGCTCGTGATCTTCGATTGCGACGGCGTGCTCGTCGACAGCGAGCCGATCTCGAATCGCGTGCTCGCCGCCGAGCTCTCGCGGATCGGGCTCGCGACGACCGCCGAGTCGTCGATGCGCGACTACATGGGCCGTTCGTGGTCCGCGTGCGTCGAGATCTTCGAGAGCCGGCTCGGCCGGCCGCTTCCCGCGGACTTCACGACGGGCTTCTTCGATCGCCTCGAAGCGGCGCTCCGCGCCGAAGTCCAGCCGGTGGCCGGGATCCACGCGGCGCTCGCGCGGATCTCGACACCGACGTGCGTCGCTTCGAGCGGCCGGCGCGACAAGATGGCGGTCACGCTCGGCGTGACGGGGCTCTTGCCGCACTTCGAGGGACGGATCTTCAGCGCGGCCGACGTCGCGCGCGCGAAGCCGTGGCCCGACCTCTTCCTGCACGCCGCCGCCACGCTTCGCAAAGCGCCAGCCGCGTGCGTCGTGGTCGAGGACAGCCCGCGCGGGGTCGAGGCCGGCGTCGCGGCCGGTATGCGGGTGCTCGGGTACGCGGGGCGCAACGACGCCCGCGAGCTCGAGGCCGCCGGCGCGGAGGTCTTCACCGACATGGCCGAGCTTCCCGATCGCCTCGGCGAGCCGCTCCGAGGCGTGTAACGAAACGCCGGTCTCGCGCGTGAATCCTTCGAGCGGAGTGGTTCCGCGCGAGGAGAACGAGATGGCGAAGTCTGCACGGGTGGTGGTGGTCGGCGGCGGCCGCATTCGCGGCGCGTCCCGGCTCAGCCCATCGGGTAGAGCAGCTCCCGAGTCACCGCATCGCAAGCCTTGAGCACGTCGGCCGGGAGCTTCACGTCCGCCGCCTTCAGTGAGTCGTCGAGCTGATCGACGCGCGTCGCGCCGATGATCGTCGAGCCGACGAAGTCGTGCGCGAGCGACCAGGCAATCGCGAGCGTGACGAGCGGCAGCCCCGCGTCGGCGGCGATCTTCGCGAAGCGCTCGGTCGAGCCGAGCGTCTTCTCGTTGACGAAGCGCGCCGTCATGACGGCGCCGCGCACCGCGTCCTTCCGGTAGGCGGAGAAGCGCGCGCCCTCGGGAAAGGCTCCGCCGTCGTACTTGCCCGAGAGCACGCCGCCCGCGAGCGGGCTGTACGGAAGCAGGCTCACGTTCTCGCGCCGGCACACCGTCGCCAGCTCGTCCTCGAAGCGGCGGTTCAAGAGCGAGAAGTTGTTCTGGATCGTCTGGTAGCGGACCGAGCCCGTTCGCTCCGACGCCCAGAGGTTCTTGGTGAGGCCGTACGCGGTCTCGTTGCTGCAGCCGACGTAGCGGACCTTGCCCGCCGCCACGACGCGATCGAGCGCCTCCATCACCTCGTCGGCGGGGAGATCCGGATCGGGCCAGTGCGTCTGGTAGAGATCGATGTAGTCGGTGCCCAGGCGCACGAGGCTCGCGTCGACCGCGCGCTCGACGTTGTGCCGGTCGAGCGAGGTCCGCCCGCCGCGCACCGCCGCGCGGAACCAACCGCCGCTCGGGCCGGCGATCTTCGTGGCGATGAACACGGTGTCGCGGTGTCCGCGCTTCGCGAGCCAGCGACCGACGATCTCTTCGCTCTTTCCCGCCCAGCGTGGATCCGGCGGCACCGGGTAGATTTCGGCCACGTCGTAGAAATCGACGCCGGCCGCGTCCGCACGATCGAGGATCGCGAGGCTCTCCTTCTCGTCGGCCATGCTGCCGAAGGTCATCGTTCCCATGCAGATCTCGGAAACGAGAAGACCCGTCTTGCCCAGCCTGCGGTTCTTCATGGCGCCTCCGGATGCGGTGAGCGCATCAGCATACACGAGCCGGGCGCGCGGACTTCGCGTGCGGATCAGCGCCCGGGCGCGGGAAGCGAGTCGGGCGTCGGCAGGTTCGAGCGGTCCGCGGGCGAGACCTGATTCCAGAGCTGTCGATACGCGAAGCGCGCCTCGCGCAAGACCTCCGGATCGCTGACGCCCGCGCGCTCGCCATCGGTCACGACCAGACGAGCGGCGTTCGCGAAGACGATCACATCGGCGCGTCGCGGCAGCGTGTAGCGCGGCCAGATCTCGAGCAGGCTCGCGCGCAGCCTCGACGGACTCGAGAATGCGTTGTTCGCGAGGCGGATCGTCCGCCGCTCCGCGACGACGACGAGATCCGCGCACGTGATTCCATCGCAGACCGCGACCGGATCGTGGACGAAGCGCACGTCGGGAGCGAACTCGAAGCCGGCGTGCCGGAGGTCCGCGAGCGCCGGTTCGATCTCGGGTGTGCGATCGACGGGCCGGAAGAGCGCGCACCCGGCGAGCGCTGCACCGACGAGAATCCAGGTCGCGTGAAGACGCAACGCCGGCACGCTAGCGCGAGTTGCGGCCTCCGCCGCCGCCCCGGCGACGGCGTCCGCGCGGACGAGATCGATCCGAGCGATCGGCGTCATTCGGAACGCCGTCCTCGGACTCGCGCTTCTCGGCCTCGGGAGGCTTCTCGTCGCGCACCGGCGTCGCTACGTGGCGATGCTCGAGATACTCGTAGAGCACGGCCGAAAGCAGTCGCCGACCCTCCGGAGTCACAGCGAGCGCATCGACGGTGGCCAGATGCGTCTCCTCGCGCGCGGGCCGATCGGCGAGCGGGATGTCACGCAGGTGATGTTCGATGTCGACGCCGAGTCGCCCGGCCTCACGCCGGGCGACCTCGGCCTCGGTCGGCAGCTTGCGCTCGGGAATGACGATCCGATTGACCTTCTGCAGCGATCGGAAGTTCCCGATGTCGAGGCCCGAGACCAGCGAGATCGCGGTGCCGGACTTTCCCGCGCGGCCGGTGCGGCCGGTACGGTGGGTGTAGACCTCGGGCGTGACGGGCGATGTGTACGAGATCACGTGCGAGAGATCGCTGATGTCGATTCCTCGCGCCGCGACGTCGGTGGCGACGAGCACGCGCAGCTCGCCCGCCTTGATCCGCTTCATCACGGCCTCGCGCGCAGCCTGGGTCATCTCGCCCTGGATCATGTCCGCATCGATCTCGTGGCGCTGCAGGAATCGCGTGACGAAACGAACGTCGTCGCGGGTATTGCAGAAGACGAGCGCGGAGTCGGGATCCTCGTAGCGGAGAATGCGAAGCAGGGCCTTCTCCTTCTCGTTCGCCGCCACGATGAAGTGCCAGTGCTCGATCTCCTCGGGGGCGCGCACGCCGCCCGAAGTGAGCGAAACGAACTCGGGCTCGGTCAGGAACACCCGCGCGAGCGAAACCACGCGTTGCGGCATCGTGGCCGAGAAGAGACCGGTGACCCGCTTCTTGGGCAGGTACTTCTGCAGCTCCCGCATGTCGGGCCAGAAGCCGAGCGAGAGCAGCTCGTCGGCCTCGTCGAAGACCAGCACGCGCAGCTTGTCGAGCTTCAGGTTTCCGGAACCCAGGTGATCGAGCAGCCGGCCCGGTGTGGCGACGACGATCTGCGCACCGCGGCCGAAGGCGTCGAGCTGCGGCCCGTAGGCGGTGCCGCCGTACACGGCCACCGTCTCGATGTCGAGGTACTTGCCCATCAGCTTGATCTCGTTCTCGATCTGCAGCGCGAGCTCGCGCGTGGGCGCGAGCACGAGCACCTGCGGTGCGCGCAGCTCTGGATCGATGATCTCGAGCGACGGCAGGCCGAAGCCTCCGGTCTTGCCGCTGCCGGTCATCGCCTGTGCGATCAGGTCGCGACCGCGGCGCATGACGGGGGTGACTCGCCGCTGCACGGGCATCGGGGCCAGCCAGCCCATCTCGGTCACGGCCCGTTGGATTTCCGGGGCAAACGTCTCGAAACTGGTCAGTTCTTCGGGGAGCGCCGCTTCGGCGCCGGGTTCGGTCATCAGATCGGCTCGATCCTCTCGTGGTCTACGCGGGACAGTGTCGCTTCGACGAGCATCTTCACGTCCAAGCCCTGCTCGATCGCCTCGATCGGCCCGGGCCGCGTCCACGTGGCGGGCTGCCGCGGCATCAGGAAGCTGCAGCAGTCCTCGTCGGGCTCGATCGAGATCTCGTAAGTCCCGATGCGCCTGGCGAGATCGATGATCTCGGCCTTGTCGCTCCCGACGAGCGGTCGGAGCATGGGCAGGGTAGCCGCCCGGTTGATCGTGTCGAGGTTCGCGAGGGTCTGCGACGAAACCTGTCCGACACTGTCGCCGGTCACCAGGGCCAGCGCCCCCTCGCGCTCGGCGAGCGCCTCGGCGATTCGGACCATGAACCGGCGGTACAGGATGATGCGCGGCTCCGCGGGCGCGTCTCGCACGAGCACCTGCTGGAGCTCGCCGAACGGCACCATGAAGAGGCTCGCAGGTCCGGTCCACGCGGCGAGCCGGGTGAGAGCGTCGCGCACCTTTCGCTGCGATGCATTGCTGGTCCACGGCGCGCTGTGGAAGTGGACGAAGGAGAGCTCGCAGCCGCGTTTCGCGAGCAACCACGCGGCGACCGGCGAATCGATGCCGCCCGAGACGAGCGCGAGTGCGCGACCCGAGGATCGCACGGGCAGCCCGCCCGGGCCCGGGCTCCGCTCGTGCAGCAGGATCGCCTCGCCGTGAAGCAGGTGCAGATCGACCCAGAGCTCCGGGCTCCCGAGATCGACGCGCGCTCCGGTCCGCGCCGCGATGCGCGCACCGAGCTCGCTCGCGAGTTCGTTCGAGCGGAACGGCAGCGACTTGTCGATGCGCCGGACGCGCACGCCGAAGCTCGTGAACGCGCGGCTGGCGACGAATGCATCGACCGCGGCGGTGATCGCCTCGCGTGTCGGCTCGAAGGTCGTGGCGACACTGAAGTACGCCACCCCGAAGACCCGCCCGAGTCGCCGGACGATCTCGTCGTGATTCGCGCCTTCGGGCGCCTCGAGCAGGATGCGCCCGTACAACCGCCGCGCCTGCGCGCGACCGAGCGGCGCGAGAGCGCGCACGAGGTTCTCGCAGAGCGTCTTCTCGAAGCGCGGGCGGTTGCGGCCCTTCAGCCCGACTTCGGCGTAGTGCACGACCAGCTTCACGGTCGGGATCATACGTCAGCGCTGGCAATGCGGGCAGAAATGACTGCTCCGCGCGCCGATCACGATCCGCCGGATCGGGGTGCCGCAGACGAGGCACGGCTGGCCGCCGCGCGCATAGACCCGTCGCTCGTCCTGGTAGGCACCGTCGGCGCCATCGGGCGCGAGGTAGTCGCTGATCGACGATCCACCGGTCTCGATCGAGCGCAGCAGGACCCGACGCGCAGCCGTCGCGAGCGCCTCGCAGTCCCGGCGCGAGAGTCGACCGGCGGCGCGACGCGGCCGAACCCGGGCCAGAAACAGCGCCTCGTCCGCATAGATGTTGCCGATCCCGGCGATCACGTCCTGCGCGAGCAGGACGCTCTTCACCGGCACGCGGCGCTTGCGCGTCGCTTCGAAGAGCTCGGCACCCGTTGCCTCGAGGGCGTCGACGCCGAGCCTCGCGATGCGCGGATCGCTTTCTCCCTTCTCGAGCAGCTTCACCTTTCCGAACTTGCGCACGTCGCGGAAGATCAGCTCGGCATCTCCGTCGTCGAACGCGAGCCGCAGGTGCGTGTGCGCGTCGGGCCGGAAGCGCGCCTGCTCGTCGGGCGCGAGGGCGCCGCGCGTCGCGGCGGAGAGCAGACGAATCGAGCTCGCGTTCCCGGTGAAGAGCTGCCCCGACATGCCCAGGTGCAAGAGCAGGCGCCGCCCGTCGCAAAGACCCGCGAGCAGGTACTTCCCGATCCGCTCGAGTCCGACCACGCGTGCGCCCGGCAACTCGCGTTCGAGTCGCGCGGGCGGCGTGAGGAAGAAATAGCTCGGTCGGGTCGTGTGCACCTTCGCGATCCGCCGGCCGACGAGAGAGGGAGCGAGCTTTCTGCGCGTGACCTCGACCTCGGGGAGCTCCGGCATGTGAACAGCTTCCTCCCGGGCATCGCTTCGCGCTAGGGTGATCGACGGAATGAAGGAACGGGTCTTCGGAATCGAGACGGAGTACGCACTGATCTTCCATCCGCGAGGATCGAAGACGACGAAACCCACGAATCTCGAGCTGTACCGCCGATTCGAGTCCGCGCTGCTCGGGCGGGTGCGCACGCTCCCGCACGGCTTCACCTGGCTTCGCGAGAAGGGCGGCCGATTCCTCGAGAACGGCGGCACCTTCCACTACGAAGCGACGGCCGAGGATTTCGAGAACGGACTCATCGAGATGGCGAGCCCCGAGTGCCGCGACCCGTTCACCCTGCTCGCGCACGAGCGCGCGAAGGACGAGCTGGTCGAGGAACTCTGCGACGACGTGAACCGTCAGCTCGAGCTCGCGGGCTTCCGCGGCGAGGCGCGCGTGGGGAAGAACAGTGTCGATAGTCAGGGACACACGCTCGGCTCGCACGAGAGCTACTGGGTCGAGGATCCGCTCGGCGCTCTCCGGCTCGCGCTCTTCGTCCCGGTCTGGCTCGGGCTCTGGATCGTGTCGTTGCCGGTCGTGGCCTGGCTTCTCGTGCTCCGAATCGGCCTGCTCGCGCTCGTGCTCGGCGTGGGCACGATCCTGCTCGGCGCGGGTGCGCTGCTCCGCCTGGTGCGCCCTGCTCTCGGTCAGCGGCTCTTCGCCTGGATGGAGCGATTCGCGCGCGAGCTGGAGCAGCATCCGGGCGAGCTCGCGCGGCGCGTCCAGACCCTGGCCGCGCCGCTCTACCCGCTCATGCGCCTCCACTCTTTTGTGTACGATCGATTCCACTTCCTCGCGATCCGCCGCGACCTGACGGCATTCCTGGTGACGCGCACGCTGTACACCGGCGCGGGCGAGCTCGGCTTCGACGGCGGGCCGCTGTTCCGGCTCGCGCAGCGACCTCCGTTCCTGAAGGCCCTGGCGCGCATCTTTCCCGACGACGACGCGCGACCGCTCTACGAGATGCGCGATCTGTTCTTCCAACCCTGGTCGGCGCTGCGCACTCGACGACGGCTCCACCTGTTGATCGGCGACGCGAACATGTCGGAATGGGCGCAGGCGCTCCGCGTCGGCGCGACCTCGCTCGCGCTCGAGGTGATCGAGGCGGGCACGCCGCCGGGTTGGCCGGTGCTCGCGCGACCGCTCGAGACCCTGCGGGCGATCAATCTCGATCCAGATCTCGACGCGACCCACGAGCTGGTGGATGGAACGCGCGCGAGCGCGCTCGAGATCCAGCGGCGGATTCTCGCCTTCGTGCGCGAGCGGCTCGAAGCCGATCCCACGCCCCTCGAGAGCTGGAAGGCGCGCGTGATCGAGATGTGGCAGGAGACCCTCGACGGCCTGCGACGCGATCCCGACTCCCTCTCGGATCGCATCGACTGGCTCGCCAAGCGCCGGCTCGTGCTCGCGGAGCTACCCGAGCCCGAGGACCGTGCGGCGCTCCGCGCACGCGGCACCGACGTGATGAGCGACGGCCCGACGCTCGGCGAAGCCGACCTTCGCCTCCGCGATTGCGCGTTTCGCGCGCGGCGGATCGACCTTCGCTTTCACGAGCTCGGTCCGCGCGGCGGCGCGAGGCGGCTCGAGCGCCTAGGGCGCCTACGGCGGATCACGCGGCCCGAAGAGGTCGCTCGCGCGCGTACCGAGCCGCCCGTCGACACCCGAGCCTTCGCGCGCGGGCAGGCAATCAAGTTCGCCCACGCGAACGCGGTCTCCGGCCGGGCGGCCTGGGACCGGGTGCGCGTCGGAAAGCTCGGCCGCCAGAAGCTGCGCGACCCGCTGGACAGCGGATCGGCCCCGGTCTTCGACGATTCCTGAGGGCCGGACTCGGGCGGGGGGCTTGGCTACGTTCGGGGAATGAACATCACCCGCGAGACGGTGCTCTACGTCGCCCGGCTGGCGCGCCTTCGACTCGAGGACGAGGAAGTGCCGAGGATGCAGCGCGACCTCGATGCGATCCTCGACTACGTGGCAACGCTGCGCTCGCTCGACACGACCGGAGTTCCGCCCACGACGCACGTGCTCGAAATCGCGACGCCGCTGCGCACGGACGAGGTTCGCGGCGTGCTGCCGGTGGCCGAGGTGGTTCGCAACGCGCCGCAGCACGACGAGAGCTCGATGATCGTGCCGAAGGTGCTCGAGTGAACGATCCGTGGAAGGCGGGGCTGGGCGAGCTCGCGCTGCAGGTAGCGAGCGGCGCCGTCTCGTGCCGCGAGATCGTCTCCGCATCGCTCGCCCGCATCGAACGCCTCGACGGAGAGATCGGCGCTTTCCTGCGAGTTCGCGGCGAAGCCGCGCTCGCCGAGGCGCGCGCGGCGGACGAAGCCCGCGCCGCAGGCCGGGCCCGGTCGCGGCTTCACGGCCTGCCGATCGCGGTGAAGGACATTCTCGCGTCACCGGAGTTCGAGACGACCTGCGGCTCGCGCATCCTCGCGGGCTTTCGCGCGCCGTACGAGGCGACGGTGCTGCGTCGGCTGCGCGACGCGGGTCTGGTGGTGATCGGCTCGACCAACATGGACGAGTTCGCGATGGGTGGATCGACCGAGAACTCGGCCTGGAAGAAGACGAAGAACCCGTGGGATCCGACGCGCGTCCCCGGTGGCTCGTCGGGCGGAAGCGCGGCGGCGGTGGCAACGCGGTTCGTGCCCGCCGCGCTCGGGACGGACACGGGCGGCTCGATCCGCCAGCCTGCGGCACTGTGCGGTGTCACCGGGTTCAAGCCGACCTACGGCCGGGTCTCGCGCTACGGCCTGGTCGCCTTCGCAAGCTCGCTCGACCAGATCGGCCCGATCACGCGCTCGTGCTCCGACGCCGCGCTCCTGCTCGGCGTGATCGCGGGTCACGATCCGCACGACGCCACCTCGTACCCGGATGCGGCACCGAACTGGCTCGCCGCGCTGACCGGCGACGTCGATGGCCTGAGGATCGGCATCCCGCGCGGGTTCTTCGACGGCGAAGGCGCCGATCCCGAGACGATGGCGCGAGGACGCGAAGCGCTGCGCGCGTTCGAGAGCCTGGGGGCGAAGACCGTCGAGGTCGACCTTCCGAACAGCGCCTTCGGCATCGCCACGTACTACTTGATCTGCACCGCCGAGGCCTCATCGAACTTGTCGCGCTACGACGGCGTCAAATTCGGGTTCCGCGCCAGGAGCGAGACGCTCGACGAGATGTACGAGAAGACCCGTTCGGAAGGATTCGGCGCCGAAGTCAAACGACGCATCCTGCTCGGCACCTATGTGCTCTCGGCCGGCTATTACGACGCCTACTACCGGAAGGCGCAGCAGGTGCGGACGCTGATCCGCCGCGACTTCGAGCGGGCGTTCGAGGGTTGCGATCTGATCGCGACACCGACGACGCCGGGACCGGCGTGGCCGCTCGGTGAGCGGGTCGACGACCCGCTGCGGATGTACCTGGCCGACGTCTACACGGTGACTGCGAACCTCGCGGGTCTGCCCGCGCTCTCGATTCCCTGCGGGGTCACGGGCGCCGGGCTTCCCGTCGGCGTGCAGCTGATCGGACGGCCGCTCGACGAGGCGACGGTCCTGCGCGCGGGCGATGCGTTCCAGCGTCGGACGGCGTTTCACGAACTCGTCCCCGCGGAGTTCGCGCGTTGAAGCGCGCGCTTCTCGTCGCCGCTGCGCTCGCTGCCCTGCTCGTGATCCTCTCGGGTGTCGCGCTCTACTTCTTCGACGCGGAGACGCTGCGCGAGCCGCTGCAGCAACAGGCCAGCGCCGCACTCGGCCGCGAGACGACGCTCGGTCGGATCTCGCTCACGCTCTTCCCGCTTCCGGCGGTGAAGGTGAACGAGATCCGCATCGCCGGGCCCAAGCCGGCGGATCGGCCGTTCGCAGAGATCGCCGAGCTCCGGCTCCGCGTCGCGATTCTGCCGCTGCTCGCGGGCCAGGTGGTGCTGCGTGCGCTCGAGGTCGATTCGCCGCGGGTGCGCGTACCGTTCGACAAGTCGGGCAAGCCGATCCTGCCGCGACCCGCGCCCGCGATCCCGAAGCCGAAGACGCCCGCCGCGCCCGAGCCGGGCGGGGCGAAGGCGAAGGCGCCCGAGCCCGGACCCGCCCTGGCCGTCGATCGAATCGCGATCTACGGCGCGCGCATCGAGGCGGGACCGTGGCTGATCGAGAACGGAGACGTCTCGGGCCGGCTCACGCTCGATGGCACCGGGACATTCCACTTCGATCTCGATCTTCCGGGCCTCGGTGAGCTGCGCAACGGCGAGGTTCGCGTTTCCGGCATTTCCGGAGACGCCCCCGAGATCGCGGCGGAATGCGATTTCAGCGCGGATCTCGCCGCTCTCCGGACCCGCTTCGGGCTCGCGCAGGAGATCTCGGGCGGAGCGCGCGGTGAGTTCGAAGTCCAGATCTCGGGCACGGACCTGCGAGCGGCGAAGGCGAACGTCGACGTGCCCGACCTGCTCGTGCGTTCCGGAGATCTGGTCGTCTCGGGACCGGCTCGCGGTCACGCGGTGCTGGGTGAGAGCTATTCGTTCGACCTCAGTGACACGCGCGTCGAGAAGACGGGCTTCTTCGCGAAGCCCAAGCGCACGCCGCTCTCGGTCACGGGTTCACTCGGCCGCGAGCCGAATCTGTCCTCGTTGCGCGAGGCGCTCGTGAAGATCGGAACGAACGTGATCCCGCTCGGGTTCGATCTCACCAAGCGGCCGCTGCGCATCCAGGTGCGGAGATCGGCGATCGATCTCGCTTCGCTACGCGAGCTGCTTCCGCCCGACCGTCCCGCGCTCGGCGGGCACTTCCACGTCGAGGCGCTCGACGTGCAGCTCGACCCGCTTCGAATCCAGGGGAACGCAGGACTCGACCAGGTCGAGACGAAGCTCGAGCACGGTCCGATCCGCATATCGGGTCCCCTGCGCGGGCTCGGCCAGAAGGTCGCCCTCGAGAACGGAAGCGCGGTCGTCGGCGATCAGACGATCACGATCGACGCGACGTACGACCTCGAGTCCGGGGCGATCGATGCGAGCTACGACACGGCGAACAGCCAGCTCGGCGCGATGCTCGCCGCGTTGTCGGGGCGCAGCGAAGTCGACGGCACACTCACGTCGAAGGGAAAGCTCGCGGCCTCGAGCGCCGACGTGCGAGCGCTCGCGGGAGCCGGCCGGATCGACATCCGACCAGGACGCATCCAGGGGTTCTCGCTCGCGAAGTCGATGATGGGCGCGCTCGCCGGGCTGCCCGGACTCGCGGCGACGGCGAGCGGCAAGGATCTCTCGCGCTACGACGACGAGCGCTTCGAACTCCTCTCGGCCGACTATCGCATCGCCGACGGTCGGATCTCGACGGAGAACCTCGAGCTCGTCTACCAGAACGCGAAGGCATTCCTGCACGGCTCGGTCGGAATCAGCGATCGCAGCCTCGACCTCGCCGGGCGCGTCGTGCTCACGCGCGAAGCGGACGCCGAGCTCGCGGGCGAGAAGCGTGCGAAGGAACGCGTGATCCCGATCGCGCACATTACCGGCACGATCGACGCGCCGCGCATCGTGCTCGACCAGAAGACCCTCGCAGCCCTCGCGCTCGCCTACAGCGGGAACGAGAAAGTGCGCGGGCAGATCGACAAGGCGCTCGGACCCGGTGCCTCGGAGGCCGTCGAGGACCTGCTCGGAAACATCCTCGGCGGGAAGAAGAAATAGCCGGCGCGAGCTTCTTCACGGTCCGCCTCGCGGGAGATGCGGTCGAGCTTCTCGACCAGCGCCGTCTCCCCGGCGAGGAGCGCTACCTCCGGCTCTCGAGCGCGGAGGAGGTCGCACGCGCGATCGAGGACATGGCCGTGCGCGGGGCGCCCGCGATCGGCGTCACGGCGGCGATGGCGATCGCCGTCGAGTTCGCGCACGCCGCGGATTCCGATCTCGGCGCGGTGCTCGAGCGCACGTGCGCGCGCCTCGCGCGTACGCGGCCGACCGCGGTCAACCTGTCCTGGGCGCTCGAGCGCATGGCGCGCGATCTCCGCGCGGGAATCGCAGACGGTTCGAGCGCGCGTGAGCTCCGCGCTCGAGCGCGCGACCTCGCGCAACGGATACACGACGACGATGTCGCCAGCTGTCGCGCGATCGGTGATGCCGGTGCCGCACTCCTGCCGTCGGCCGCCCGCGTGCTCACGCACTGCAACGCGGGCGCGCTCGCGACTGCCGGCTACGGGACGGCCCTCGGCGTCGTGCGGAGCGCCGCGCGCATCGGTCGGCTATCGCTGGTTCTCGCCCAGGAGACGCGTCCGTTCCTGCAAGGCGCACGGCTCACGAGCTGGGAGCTCGCGCGCGACGGGATTCCCGTTCGGCTCGTCACGGACGGCATGGGCGGCGCATTGATGGCCCGCGGTGATATCGATGCGGTCGTCGTCGGCGCGGATCGGATCGCGGCCAACGGCGACGTCGCGAACAAGATCGGTACGTACACGTTGGCGGTGTTGGCGCAGGTGCATCGCCTGCCGTTCTATGTCGCGGCTCCGCTCTCGACCGTCGACCTCGCGACACCGACCGGGCGCGAGATCCCGATCGAAGAGCGCAGCTCCGACGAGGTCACGCGATTCGCCGGCCAGCGAATCGCACCCGAAGGTGTGATCGCCCTGCACCCCGCCTTCGATGTGACTCCCGCCACACTCGTGACCGCGATCGTGACGGAGCGAGGCGCCGTGTTCCCACCCTACGACGTGGGTCTCGCGACTCAACGGCGTGAGGCGGAAGGCCGATGACTCCGTTGAACCCCGTCCCGTCATCCGCGGAGCAGGCAAGCTTTGGAAGTCCTGATCGTCGAAGACAATCGAGCGCTCGCCCGGTCGCTCGCGCATGCGCTCGAGCAAGCCGGCTACAGCTGCCGTCAAGCCCACGACGGCATCGCTGCGCTCGCGGCCGTCGGCAAGGCCGCCCCTGATCTGATCCTGATCGATCTGCTGCTGCCTCGAAAGGACGGGCAGAGCGTGATCGCGACGCTCCACGCCGCCGACGCGACGCGCAGCATCCCGATCATCGCGATGAGCGGAGTCTTTCGCGGAGCCGATCCGGCGAAGAGCGTCATCAACGCGGGTGCTCGGGCGTTCCTCGAGAAGCCGTTCGAGATCGCGGAGCTTCTCGATCGGGTCTCGCGCCTGATCGGTCGGCCGATCGCAACCAAGACCGAGCCTTCGGCCGACGCGCTCGATCTCGCGAAGGTGCCGGCGATCGAGGTGCTCTGGAGCGCGATGCAGGCTCGCACCACCGGCGCGGTCCACTTCGAGTTCGGAAAGCGCCACAAGGTCGTCATCCTGGATGCGGGCCGACCCCTCGCGGTGCGTTCGAACCTGGCGCGCGAATCCCTCGGCCGGCGGCTTCGCGAGGCCGGCATGATCGACGAGCAGATCTTCGAAGTGGCGCTGCGGAACTCGAAGGCGACCGGAAAGCGCCACGGCGAGGTCCTGGTCGAGATGGGTGCGATCGGAGAGCGCGAGCTCGATGCCGCGCTCGCGGCGCAGTCGGCCGACAAGCTGCTCGACGTCCTCAGCTGGAGCGAAGGCCGCGCGTGGACACAACCCGGTGTACGGTCGATGAGCCTGTCTTCGGAGCTCTCGGGATGGACGCCGCGCGGGACGGTTCTCTCCGGGGTCGCTCGCGTGCAGGCGGCGATGATCGCGAAGCGCCTCGAGCCGTTTCTCGACTGCGAGGTCTCGCGAGAGAACCTCCACCTCGAGGACGATGAGAACACCGGCCCCGCGGCAGAGCTCTGGAATGCGCTCGATCGGCCGCAGCCCGTTCGGAGCCTGATGGGAGCGCACGCACCGGCTCTGTATGGGCTCTGGCTGATCGGCGTGCTCGACCTGCGCGCCGGCGGCGCAGCCGCGCCAGCGTCGCTTCCGGGCGTGGGCGCCAGCGCCGTCGAGGTCGAGCTGGAAGCGAAGCTGAACGAGGCGCTCCGCTCGTTCGAGGGCGCAAATCACTTCCAGGTTCTCGGGCTCGACACGAACGCGAGCGACGACGACGTGCGCACGGCGTTCATGGCACTCGCAAAGGTCTTCCACCCCGACAAGGTCGGCCGGCGTGCACCCGGGCTCACGGAGCTCGCGGGTCGCGTCTTCACGCGCATCGCCGAGGCGAACGACGTGATCGGGCGCGCCGACGCGCGCGCAGCCTACACGCGCAAGCTGCAGGGCAGGCAAGACGCCTCGCTGGATCGTCAGGCGGTGACTCGAATCCTGACCGCCGAGCAGCAGTTCCGGCGCGCGGAGGAGGCAGTCCGGAGAAAGGAATGGGACTCGGCACTCGAGAGCGTGCGCTGGGCGCTCGACCTCGACCCCGAGGAGGGAGAATTCCACTCGCTGCGCGGCTGGGTCATGTTCCTGAAGCAGCAGAACGAAGGCGGCGGCGATCCCGAGGCAGCGGTCGCACACTTGAAGCGAGGCATCGCGCTCGCTCCGCAGTCGCCCACCGGCTACTTCTACATCGGCCAGATCCGGAAGGCTTGCGGAGATGCGGCCGAAGCGGAGAGAATGTTCCGCAAGGCGATCGAGGTCCGGCCCAATCACGTCGATGCGCTGCGCGAGCTCCGTCTCATGCAGCTTCGACGGACCAAGGGCGAGGACACGATCGCGGGAAAGCTCTTCGGGAGGAAGAAGAAGTAGTGGGCGTCGAGAAGACCGAGAGCGTCTGGCTCAACTCCAAGTTGATCCCTTGGGACGATGCCAACGTGCACATCCTCACCCACACGCTTCACTACGGGCTCGGGGTCTTCGAGGGTATCCGTTGCTACCGCGCCGACGACGGGCGCAGCACCGTCTTCCGGCTGAGGGAACACGTCGAGCGGCTCCACCTGTCGGCGAAGATCGTCGAGATCGCCATGCCCTACACCCGCGAACAGGTCGAAGCGGCGATCCTCGAGACGCTGCGAGCCAATGGGATGGCGGAGGGCTACATCCGCCCGATCGTGTACCTGGGCGCGGGCGCAATGGGGCTCCTGCCCAAAGACAATCCTACGCAGCTCGCGATCATCGTCTGGCCGTGGGGAGCGTACCTGGGTGACGAGGGGCTCGAGCGCGGCATCCGCGCCAAGGTCTCTTCGTACACACGCCACCACCCGAACGTGTCGATGACGAAGTCGAAGACCTGCGGCGACTACGTGAACTCGATCCTCGCCAAGCGTGAGGTCACGCGGCAGGGCTACGACGAAGCGATCATGCTCGACACGAACGGCCTGGTCGCGGAGTGCAGCGGCGAGAACATCTTCATCGTGCGACGCGGCGTGCTGAAGACGCCCCCGCTCGTGTCCGTGCTCGAGGGCATCACGCGTGACTCCGTGATGAGGATCGCGCGCGACAAGGGCATCGAAGTCGTCGAGGCGAGCCTGACGCGCGACGAGGTCTACTGCGCGGACGAGGTCTTCCTGACCGGAACGGCGGCCGAGCTCACGCCCGTGCGCGAGATCGACGATCGCCAGATCGGCGCCGGCTCGCGCGGGCCGATCACGAAGACGATCCAGACGACCTTCTTCGACGCCGTCCACGGCCGCGACCGCAAGTACGAGAGCTGGCTGACGCCGGTCTGAGCGTCTCGCCGCGAATCGGCGAGAGCGACCGATCCGTCAGCCGATCGCGAAGCCGAAGATCTCGTCGAGGACGCGGTCTCGCTGCGAGTCGGTCAGGCCTTCGTCGATCGGCAGCAAGAGACCCGTCGCGCGCGCATGCTCGGCCGCGGGCAGAGCCGCGAGCTCGCGATCCGTGAGCGGAAGCCGCAGGCGCCTCGTCTCGATTCCGCTCTCGGCGAGCAGCTTGGCGAGATCGTCGGCCGCGGTGCGGGCGAATCGCGTCAGGCGAAGCAGGTAGTCGGAGTAGGTCGAGAGCGCGTGCTCGGGCGTCGGCGGGACGCGGAACGCGTCGTAGCGTGAGAACTCGGCGGAGTACGCGCTCGCGAGCCGGCGACGCGCGGAAATCCGGTCGTCCCAGTGGACGAACGCGCGGCGAGCCGCGCCCGCGAGCCCATCGCCGATGCGCTGCTCCGAGAGTCGGGGCGCCAACGCCTCCGCCAGCTGCGCCGGCAGCGCGACGAGGCAGGCCTGGTAGCCGGGCGCGTGCGCGCCCAGCGGCAGCCGGAAGATGCAGACACAGGGACTGCGACCGAGCCGCGAGCCGTCGAACCGGGCGCCGAGGCTCTCGCCGCCATCCTCGAAGAGCTCGAGGCCGCGCTCCTCGGCCAGACCGTAGAGGGCGTCGAGCTCGGCGGACTGGCCGAGCGGGTGCGCGACGAGGATCGCTCGCGTTCGCGAGCCGATGGCGGCGGCGGCCGCGGCGGCCGAGAGCGTCAATCGTTCCGGATGAACGTCGGCGAAGACGGGTCGCAGGCCCGCCGCACGCAGCGCCTCGAGCGCAACGGCGGAAACCACCCCGGGAACGACCACCTCGTCGTCGGGGCGCAGTCCGATCTCGCCCGCGAGCGCGACGAACGCTTCGCCGGGCGAGCGCAGCGCGAGCACTCGATCGGCACCGAGATACGCGGCGACCTCGCGCTCGAGCGACTCGGTCTCCGGGCCGGGATCGGGACTCGCGACGAGATGTGCGAGACGGTCGCCGTCCGCGCGAGGGCTCTCGAAGCGGACGATTCCGGGCGCCTCCTCGCGCGCAGGTACGAGCTCGTCGAGAAACGACTCGAGGCACTCGCCGATCGAATCGACCATACACTGATACGCGTCGGCATCATCGGCGCCGGGCGCGATCCCGGCGATGTCGCGTTGGAACACATCCTGACCGCGCTGACGCAGGACGATTCCCGGACAGCCGGGACTGGAGAAGCGATCGAGGACTTCGACCAGACCCAACCGGCAGTTCCCCGCGATCGAGACGGGCACGGACCCACTCGCCCCGAGCGCGATCGCGAGATCCGGGCGGATCCGATCCTCGAGCCAGCGTACGATCTCCTCGCCGAGTTTCTGTCCGTTCCGCGCCGGGATCCCGGCGCGGTCGCAGATCTCGAGGACTTCGGGACAGAAGTCGCGCTCCGAACCGTTCTCGACGCCGATGAACGCGACCACGCGGTCCCCGCGCTCGAGCAAGCGCTCGAGCACGCACACCGCGCGATAGGTGCTCCCGATCAGCAGGATTCTCGGTCCGTTCGAGCTCATGACTTCTCGCGACCCCGAAAAGCAATCCGCGTGCCCGCGACAGGAGCGACGGTGGCGGAAGCGCTGCGACAGACGCGCCGCGAAACGTCTTGATTCCGGCACGGAGCGTCAGGATTCGAACGCCCGGCGGCGACGCGTCGGCCCGTGCTAGGTTTTTGGCGTGAGCCTCCACGTCCCCCGCAATCCCACACGTCGAGTGCAGGCCGGTCCGGTCGCGATCGGCGCGGGCGCCCCGATCACCGTGCAGAGCATGTGCGCGACCCACACCCAGAACGTGGCCGCGACGGTGGAGCAGGCGGAGGCGCTCGCCCGCGCCGGCGCCGCACTCGTACGCGTGGCGGTGGACAGCAAAGCCGATGCCGAAGCGCTGGCCGAGATCCACGCGCGAACGCCCGTGCCGCTCGTCGTCGACCTGCAGGAGAGCTATCGCCTCGCGCCCGCGGTGGCGAAGCACATCGCCAAGCTGCGCTACAACCCCGGCCACCTGCACCACCACGAGCGTGGCCGCAGCACGCGCGACAAGGTCGCCTGGCTCGCCGACGTCGCGGGCGCCGCCGGATGCGCGCTTCGGGTCGGCGTGAACTGCGGCTCGGTCGCGCCCGAGTACGACGAGCGCTTTCCGGGCGACTCGATCGGCGCGATGGTGGCGTGCGCCGTCGAGCACTGCGCGCTCCTCGACGAGCTGGGGTTCACGAACTTCGTCGTGTCGCTCAAGGATTCCGATCCTGCAAAGGTGATCGAGGCGAACGAGCGCTTCGCGCGCGAGCGTCCGGACGTTCCCCTCCACCTCGGCGTCACCGAAGCGGGACTCCTGCCGATGGGCGAGATCAAGACCCGGATGGCCTTCGAGAAGCTGCTCGCACGCGGCATCGGCGACACGCTCCGCGTCTCCCTCACGCTCCCCAACGATCGCAAGGACGAGGAGGTCCGGGTCGGTCTGCGCATCCTCGCGGACGTCGAGGCCGGGCGTTTTCTCACGGTCCCCGATCTCGAGGGCCTCAACATCATCTCGTGCCCATCGTGCTCGCGCGTCGAGAACGAGGCGTTCGTCGAGCTGGCCGAGAAGGTCCGAGATCTGACCCGCTACGCGGCCGACTACGACGTCACGATCGCCGTCATGGGCTGCCGCGTGAACGGTCCCGGCGAGACCGACGACGCGGACCTCGGACTCTGGTGCGGACCCCGCGCCGTCAATCTGAAACGCGGCGGCGAGAAGCTCGGCGCCTTCGGCTACGACGAAGTTCTGGTGCGACTGAAGGACGAGCTCGATCGCATCATCGCGTCGCGCGTCCGGCGCGGCGAGGTGCAGGCGTGAGACTCCTGCACACGATGCTTCGAGTCGGAGATCTCGAGCGATCGATCGCGTTCTACACCGGACCGCTCGAGATGAAGCTCTTGCGAAGACGCGATTTCCCGGGAGGCCGATTCACGCTCGCGTTCCTCGGGTACGGCAGTGAAAGCGAGACGGCCGTGCTCGAGCTGACACACAATTGGGACACCCCTCGCTACGAGATCGGCACCGGCTACGGCCACGTGGCGATCGCCGTCGACGACATCCACGCGACTTGCGCGCGGATGCGCGACGACGGAGTGAAGATCACACGCGAGCCCGGTCCGATGCAGCACGGCACGACGGTCATCGCCTTCGTCGAAGATCCAGACGGTTACAAGATCGAGCTCATCCAGCGCCCGTGACCGAAGGAGCGCGTCGCGCGGCGATCCGCGCGGCGGAGCTCCTCAGGCGAGCTCCCAGCGCCCGCTCGTCAGGCTGCGGTAGCCCGCGTGGATCCAGGCGAGCGTCTGTGCACCGGAATCGATGCGACGCTCGGCGCTGCGGCACTCGCGCAGGAAGTCGTTCATGACCGCGGCGAGCGTGGTGATCGAGTCGAGCTCGGCGGCGATGATCTCTTCGCGACCGTCCTCGTGACGCAGGACCGCTTGCGCGTTGCCGAGCACGATCTCGCCGCGATCGCCGATGCAACGCGCGATCGGCCGAATCGGAAGGTCGTTCCACGAGACGCGAAGCATCCCGACGACGCCTCCGTCGTGCTCGGTCTCGATCCACGCCTCGTCCTCGACGTCCGCGCCCTGAAGGTGGGCGGCGTCGATCACTCGAATGCGCCGGACCGGGCCCGCGAAGGATTCGACCGCATCGAGCGCATCCTGCCCGAGCTCCATCCAGACTCCGCCACCCGAGAGCGCGGGGTCGCCGCGCCAGCCTTCGCGCGCGTCGCGCTTCACGCCCAGCGATATCTCGACCGCGCAGAGCCGGCCGATTGCGCCCGCGTCGATCCGCTGGCGCGAAGCCGTCACGGACGCCGCCGAGCGCAGACGACTGCCGGTGACGACGCAGCGGTCGGCGCGCTCGGAGATCTCCGCGATCCGGTCCGCGTCTGCGGGGGTGGTCGCCAGCGGTGGCTCGAGCAGCAGATCGACGCCCGCGCGGAGGAGCGGTTCGGCGAGCTCGAGATGAAGGGACGGCGGCGTGCATACGAGCGCGATGCGCGGAACGCAGCCCGCGTCGAGCATCGCGATCACGCTCGCGAAGCCCCTCGCCCGCGTCCCTCGCGTCCGTCCCAGGTCCGGATCGACCACCGCCTCGAGGGAGATCTCCGGGAATTCCGCTAGCAGCTCGAGCCAGTCGCGGGCCGCGCGTCCGGCTCCGATCAACGCAATCGACTTCACCAGCACCGCAGGCATCGTGGCCTCCTCTGAATCACTCGACGACAGAACGGGCCAGCGCTCTCGGGAGCGCCGATTCGACTAGACGGCGGCAGCGGTCTCGCGCGCGAGCGTCACGTCCGAATCCCAGCCGACGCGGCGCGGATACGCCTGCGCGGAGTTGCAGAGCAGCACGCGCGTGTTCGGAATCCGCGTGGGCAGACGCCTCGAGAGCTGGCCGAGCAGCGTGATCGGCTCCGCGTGCCTGTCTCGGGTCACGTATACGCCGTCGATCGCGGCCGTATCGAACTTCGGGAACCAGCGCGTGATCGTATTCACCGCCTGTTTGCCGAGCACGTCTTCGGGCAGATTGAACGAATCCGTGTGCGGACCGCAGTCCCCTCGGACGTAGATCAGGTGCCAACCCTCGATCGACTCACTCGACGCGACGTGGGTGGCCTCGACCACCAACTGGAACGGGGTCGTGTTTCCGATCAGCGCGGTCTGATAGTGCGGACCGAGCCTGCGCCGCGACACGATCAGAGCCGTCACCCGGCCCTGGTACGGAACGTCCAGGTTCGGCAGCTCGCGTGCCAGGCGCGGGCGCGCGAGCTTGGCGAGCTCGCCCGGTGCCAGGGTCGAGATCACGCTGTCGAAGCGCTCCTCGGTGCCGTGAAGCTCGATGCTCGCGTGCGTCTCCGAGGTCTCGACCGCGCTCACGAAAGCGTGCAGCCGCACCTCTCCGCCGCGCTTTTCGATCGATCGGCGCAGCCGTTCCGCGAACCAGATTCCACCACCGCGCAGGTAGCCGAAGAGCTCGCGCCGGCCGGTTTGGTAGGCATTGAGCTGGCGCCAGGCCCAGTACGCGGGGACTTCGTCCACGTACTCGCCGAATCGGCTCTCCAGGAACGGGCGCCAGGACGACTCGTAGACACGGCGTCCGAAGATCCGCGGCAGCCATTCGGAGACCGACACGGTGTCCAGGTGCAGCGCGTAGCGTTTCAGCTTCGTCGCGTACGCGAGGCCCGCCGCAGCGCGCAAGCCATCCACCGGGCTGAGGCCGAGGCAGCGAAGGAGATCCCGGGTAGTGGACACCGGGTAGTGTCGACCCTCGATCGCCACGGCCGAGCGCGTCGGCTGCCACGAAACGCGGCCAAGGCCGCCGAGCTCACCGAGCAGTCCACACAATGCGGTGTCGGTGTTCCGGAGGGCGTGCGAGCTGCCGTCGAGACGCAATCCCGAATGTTCGATCGGCGTGCCGCGCGGGCCGATCCAGCCGGATGCCTCGAGCACGACCGGAATGTGCCCCGCCTTGGCCAGGTAGTGCGCACACGCCAGTCCGGCGATGCCACCGCCGAGAATCGCGATCCTCATCCGACTACTCCCGCTCGCCCCGAAACGCGACCGGCGATCCGCTCCAATCGCCCGTCCAGCGCACTCGGCTCTCGCAAGCGAGATGCCAGCTCGATCGATCGCATGGGGGGGTGAGTGACGAGACGGCCACCGCGTCGCTGGGTGTCCAACATCCACAGGCAGAAACGGACTCAATGAAGCCAGTCTCTTGGCGAATCATACACGAACAGACGCGAACGTTGGGACAAATTCCTGGCGGGGCTCCCGAAGATACGAGCCCGCTTCTGACACACGTCGCGCGGATCGAGTGTGCCGTGGGTTCGCTTAGTGGGAGCGCACTTCCCAGTTCCAGGCGGGGAAGCGATCGTCGTGCGCAACCGACACGAGAAGTGATTGGAATCGCTTTGCTTGTTCGCTCCGGTGCCGGGCAGATGAGACGCGCGGTCGGAGGAGCGCGTAGACTCCGACGAGGAGGATACGCATGGCATCCGTCGCACTTCCGGCCGTGAGCCTCGCCGCCGTTCCGGGTCGTCGCCGCGCGACGCTCGAGCTCGCGCGAGAGATCGAACGCCGCGGTTTCGCCGGGATCTACTGCCCGAGCTTCGGGGATGGCCTCGGTCTCTGCGAAGCGCTCGCATTCGCGACCGAGCGAATTCCGTTTGGCACGAGCATCGCCAACATCTACGTGCGACACGTCGCGGACTACGCGCAGACGGCCTCACTGATCCACGAGCTCTCCGGCGGGCGATTTCGTTTCGGCGTCGGCGTCTCGCACGGACCGGCTCTCGACCGTCTGGGCGTGAAGGCGGGGCCACCGCTGGGCGACATGCGCGCGTTCGTCTCATCGCTGCATGCGAACCCACGCCTCGGAGAGCAGCCACCGGTGGTGCTCGCGACGCTGCGCAAACGGATGATCGGGCTGGCCGCCGAGGTCGCGCAGGGGATGGTCTTCGCGAACGGCGCGCGCTCGCACATGCGCGAATCTCTCGAAGCGCTGCCGGCGTCCCGCGCGAACGACCCCGCGTTCTTCATCGGCAACATGATTCCGACCTGCATCTCCGACGACGTCGCGGCCGCGGCGGCGACGAACCGACGCACGCTGATCGGCTACGTCTCGATGCCGAACTACCGCAACTACTGGCGCGAAGCCGGCTACGTCGAAGAGATGAACGCGATCGAGGCGGCGGTGACGGCGAAGGACTTCGAGCGCGTCCCGGCGCTGATGACCGACCGCTGGCTCGCGGACGTCACCCTCTTCGGCCCCGCCTCGCGCGTTCGCGAGGGCCTCGAGGCATGGTACGACGCGGGTATCCGCACGCCGATCCTGGTGCCCTCCTCGGCGGCCGGCAATCAGATGAAGGCGTTCGAAGAGCTCTTCGCCTGCATGTCGTAGCGGGGCGCTAACGGCCTCGGCGCTGGATGCTCTGGGTGGACAGGTAGTCGCGCGACTCCTCGGCGTCGGGAGGATCGCTGCGCAGCGCGTACGACTCGCGCAGCCAACCACCGCCCTGCCCGGCGATCGAGAAGCTCTGTGCGACCGGGAGCATGACGCCAAAGCCCGTCCCGCTGCCCGCCCACTTCGGATCGACCAGATCGTCGGCGCTGAAACGCCCGGTGAAGATGCCGACCTCGTAGATGCCGCCGCTCCCCCGTCGAGAGATCCAATACAGCGGCTGGAGCGTCAGCCCGTCGATCCAGAGCGCGATCGTACGGACGGCGCCTTCCTTGTCCCGGCGCTCGCCGGCGAGCACGAGCGCGCGGCGCAGCTCCCAGCGATCGGAGGCGAGCGAGAGCCCGCTCGGGCCGTAGTTCCGATCGGCATCGCTCGGATAGCCGCGTGCGTTCCCGTTCACGGGCGCGAGCACGTCTCGCACGCCGTCGAGCTTCCAGGTGTACGCGTTCGGGCGGATCAGGAGCCCGACGAATCCGCGCCGGATCGGCTCGGCCGCGGTCATCGCGGGATTGCCGACGTCGGACATCTGGTCGCTCAGCGTCATGCCGATGTTGTCGAGCGAACGGCCGCGCGTGTAGCTCGGCAGATACACACCCTCGTTCTGCTGCGGCGGGGCACGGCGCACCTTGCGCTGGCCGGGGAGGTAGACGAAGACGTCGTCGGCCTGCTGGTAGTTCGTCTCGACGGCGGTCTTCTGGAACTGGCGCCACGCGAGTCCGCGCGCGCTCTCCGGTGCCGTGAACGCACCGCCGGCGGCGAAGCGCTCGTCGCGGCCGGCACCCATCCCATCGGGCACACCGTGCAGCGGCATCAGGAAGATGCTGCCGGTGAATTCGCTCACTCCGCGGCCGCCGCCCGTGATCTCCGAGACCCGGAACCCGCCGCGAAATCCCGAGCCCATGTACCGGTAGCGGTAGTTCCAGGCCCAGCGCGCACCCGCGTCAGGTGCGTCATCGGCGATACTCTCGGGCGCGAACGGCAGGCCCGTGCCGACGTAGCCCGAGAGATTTCCTTCGGGATCGAGGGAGGCCTTGCCCGAATTCGCGGCCGTCGCCCCGGTGAAGTACCCCGGTGCGGGGTAGCGCCGATAGCACGGACCCACCTCGAGCTTCATGCCCTCGAAGAAGAAGACGTCGCGGCGCTCCCAGACTTCGTCCGGCAGCCAACCGCGAAGTCGCTCGATGTTCTCGATCTCGACGAGATCCCCCGGCCGCCACACGGGCGGGATGACGTCCTCTGCGCCCGGTCCGGAGTCCGGTCCCTGCTGGATCGCGCGCGCTGCGCATGCGCCCTCGGGCGGAACCTCGAAGGCCCTGGCCACCGGAGCGATCGCGAAGGCGGCGGTCAGGATCGCGAGTGCGGCGGTGTTTCGAATCATCGGCCGGCAGGGTATCGGATCGTCGGGCGATCTCACGCTAGCTTCGGACGAGAGGGAGCCTCCATGCCTTCGACCGAGATCGCGCGCGCACTCGAAACCGGTCAGCCCGTGCGCCTGCACGCGGGTGACGGCGAGGTGATCGTCGCGCGAATCCTGTCGTACGACGAGGACGAGATCTGCTTTCTGGTGGTCACGTCGTCGCGGCCGGAGCGCTACGCCGTCTGTGACTCGACGGGCTTTCGGCGTCGCTGGGAGGAGATCGAGCGCGCGGTGCTCGTCTCAGCTCGCAAGAAGCGCTAGCGCCTCGGCGTGCAAGAGGCCGTTCGTCGTCACGAGACTGCCGCCGTAGATCGACCGTTCGCCGTTCTGCGTCGTCGCCCTTCCGCCCGCCTCCTCGACCAGGACCTGGAGCGCGGCGATGTCCCAGGGCTGTACGATCGGATCGACGGCGATCTCGCCCGATCCCGCGGCCACGAGGCAATGCTGCCAGAAGTCACCGAAACCGCGCTGGCGGTGCGTCGCTTTCGCGAGCTGGTGCAGCCCGGGCGGCGTGCGGCCGCCCTCGTATCCGCCGAGGCTGCCGTGGAAGAGCTGTGCGTGCTCGAGCTGGCGGACGGCCGACACCTGCAGGCGTCGCTCGCCCTGAAAGGCACCGTGGCCCCGAGAAGCGTGCCAGCGCGTTCCAAGCTCCGGCGCGCTCACGAGGCCGGCCACGACTTCGGCCTCGATCTCGATCGCGAGCAGCGTCGCGAAGACCGGAATGCCGCGCACGAAGTTCGCGGTCGCGTCGATCGGGTCGATGATCAGGCGCGCGCTCGACCGGCCGATCTGCTCGCCCTGCTCTTCGCCGAAAACGCCGAGGTCGGGGTGCCGCTCCGCCACGAGCTTGCGCGCGGCGCTCTCGATCTCGCGGTCGGCCTCGGTGACCAGGCTGCGGTCGGGCTTCTGCTCGACTCGCAGATCGACGCGGCGGAACAGCCGTCGTGCGATCTCGTCGGAGCGGTCTGCGATCTCTCCCAGCAGCGGGAGCCAGTCGGAAGTCGGCACGAACCGAAGACTAGCAGCAGAGCCGGCGCAGCTCAGGCCGAGTCGGCCCCGCGCACGCGGTCGAGCGCACTCGTCAGCGCTTCGAGCACGCTCGCCGCGCTCGTCGTCGGCGACAGCGGCACGGCGATCGCGACCATTGCGATCGAGGGGCGGACTCGCTCCGGGCCGAGCGAGATCTCGTGCGCCTCGAGCAACGTGTGCAGTCGCTCCGAGACCGGGGAAAGCAGGGCCTCTTCGCAGCCGGGAAGAACCGCCGCGATCTGTGCCTCGCCGAGTCGCCCGACGTCGTCGCTGCCGCGGACGCGGCGGCGAAGCTCGGCAGCGAGGTCCGCGACCGCACGCTCGCAGGCCTGCGCGCCCGCGACGTCCTGGAGCGACTTCCAGCTCTCGAGCTCGAAGGCCACGAGCCCGATCTCACCGCGGCGCTGTTGCGCGCGCGTCATGAAGGCGCCGAGCAGACGTTCGAGCGACGAACGCACCAGGAGCGGCGAGTCCGCCTCGCGCTCGAGCTGCGAAGCGAGGAGTCGGCGCAAGTCGTCGAAGGCGCCGCGCGAATCGCCGTCGGAGTCCGGATCTTCGGCGATGCGCGATCCCTGCGGCCCACTCGGCCGATTTCCGACGATCCGTTGCCAAGGCTTCACACTAGACGCGATCGGACGCGCCTCGCCGAGAATTGAGTGCAGCGCTTGCCGGGAGCCCTGCCGAGGCGCTAAACCACGCCGGGGTGCCCGCGCGACGCGCGCATCTGCGAGCCATCGGGTCCATAGGAGAGCGCAGTGAGCCATCCCTCCCCACCGTCTGCGCCAGAAGCGTCGCCGAAGAGCGCTGATCTCGCTGCGAAGACCGTACGGGTGCTGACCGTCGATGCGGTTCGACAGGCCGGGATCGGCCACGTCGGGCTGCCGCTCGGCTGCGCCGAGATCGGCGTGCTGCTCTACTCCGAGATCCTGAAGCACGATCCGGCGCGGCCCGACTGGTTCGATCGCGATCGCTTCGTGCTCTCGGCCGGCCACGGATCGATGCTGCTCTACTCGCTGCTGCACCTTTCGGGCTACGACCTTCCGATCGAAGAGATCCGGAAGTTCCGCCAGCTGCACTCCCGGACCCCCGGGCATCCCGAGCATGGCGAGACCCCGGGCGTCGAGACCACGACCGGCCCCCTCGGACAGGGACTCGGCAACGCCGTCGGCATGGCGCTCGCCGAGCGGATCCTCGCCGCGCGCTTCGGCGCCGACCTCGTCGATCACCGAACGTACGTTCTCGCGAGCGACGGCGATCTGATGGAGGGCGTGGCGCACGAAGCCTGCTCGCTCGCGGGTCACCTCGGTCTGGGCAAGCTGATCGTGCTGTACGACGACAACTCGATCACGATCGAAGGACCGACGTCGCTCTCGTTCTCCGAAGACGTGGCGCGCCGGTTCGAGTCGTACGGCTGGGAGGTGCAGCGCGCCGACGGGCACTCGCGCGAGGCGGTTCGGGCGGCCCTGCTCCGGGCGCAGAAGAACGAGGACCGACCGCACCTGATCGTCTGTCGCACGCACATCGGCCAGGGATCTCCCGCCGTCGACACTTCCGAGGCGCACGGCTCGTTCAAGGACGCGGACGCCACCGAGCAGACGCGCGCCAACCTCGACTGGACGCTCGCCCCGTTCGAGGTCCCGGAGGCCGCGCGCGAGGTGTTCCGGGCGAACGCTTCGCGCGGCGCGAAGCTTCGCGGCGAGTGGGAGGAGCGCCGAACGCGCGTACTCGCAGATCCGGGGCTCTCCGCGCTCTGGCGCGCGATGGTCGAGCGCGAGCTGCCCGAGGATCTCTCGCGCCACTTGCCGCGAATGCGCGGCGAGAAGCCGATGGCGACACGGCAGGCCTCGGGCAAGACGATCAACTCGCTCGCGAAGGCCGTTCCGTCGCTGATCGGCGGCTCCGCCGATCTCGCCGGCTCGAACAACACCGCGATCTCCGGCGAGGCCTCGATCGCGCGCGGGAAGTTCGTCGGCAGGAATCTGCACTTCGGCGTGCGCGAGCACGCGATGGGCGCGCTCGCGAATGGCCTGGCCCTGCACGGCGGGATCCGACCCTACACCGGGACGTTCCTCGTCTTCAGTGACTACATGCGACCGGCGCTGCGCCTGGCGGCGCTGATGTCGCAGCCGGTCGTCTTCATCTTCACCCACGACTCGATCTTCGTCGGCGAGGACGGGCCGACGCACCAACCGGTCGAGCAGATCGCGGCGCTGCGGGCGATTCCGAATCTCGAGGTGTGGCGACCCGCGGACGCGCGCGAGACGGTCGCCGCCTGGGATGCGGCGCTGCACCGATCCGATGGACCGACGGCGCTCTTGCTCTCGCGTCAGAACCTGCCCGTGCTCGATCAGGACGGGGTCGAGGAGCACGCGCTGCGCGGCGGTTGGATCGTCGTGCGCGAGCCCGGCGCCGCACCGCCCGAGCTCGTCATCGCCGCCACCGGCTCGGAGCTGCAGCCGGCGCTCGGAGCCGCAGAAGAGCTGACCGCGGATGGCCGACGCGTGCGCGTCGTCTCGCTGCCATGTCTGGAGCGCTTCGCCGCGCAGGACGCGGCGTATCGGGAGTCGGTCTTGCCCGCTTCGCCGCTTCGAGTCGTGGTCGAGGCGGGAGTGTCGCTCGGTGTCGGCGCGGTGCTCCGGCCCGGCGACGGCTTCGTCGGCATGACCGGTTTCGGCGCTTCGGCGTCCTACCAGGCGCTCGCCAAGGAGTTCGGCTTCAACGTCGAGAACGTCTGTCGCGTCGCACGGGAGGTCCTCTCCTGACCCTGGCGCGCGCGCCGCTCGGTCTGGCGCGAGCACTCGGGCTCGTGCTCCTCGCCGGTTGCGCGACGTTCTCGCCCTCGCTCGACGAGGTCTACCGCGACCGCGAGGTCGTCGGCCGGGAGTCCGGACTCGAACCGGTGACGCTGCTCGCGATCGGCGACATCGGCGAGCCCCACGGCCGCGACCCGCGCCTGCACGCGTCGATGTCGCGGCGCCTCGAGAACTCCGCCGGCGCGCCGATCCTGGTGCTCGGCGACGTGTTCTACAGCCACGGCCTGCTCGGGTTCTGTCGCGGGAAGAAGGGGCGGGTCTCGAGGCTCGACTGCGAGCGACCGGGACCGGTCGATCGGCAACTCGACGCAATCTTGGGTCCATACGCGCGCAAGCTCACGGGCCATCCCGTGATCGCGCTTGCCGGAAACCACGACCACTACGGGGACCCTCTCTCGACGGAGAACGCGTGCGCGAAGATCCCACCGCTCGGAGCGGGGTGGCGTTACGTCGCGCGTGGCTGCGAGATCGGGGACTCCCGGCCGATCGCCGTGCTCGACGCCGGATCGGTGATCGTGGTGATGGCCGACTCGCAGGAGATGATTCGCGACGGCGACTTCCGCGAGCGCTCGAACGCCGCGCTCCACACGGAACTGGCAAGACTGCGGCAAGAGCGGCCGGAAGCGTGGATCGCGCTCGCGCTGCACCACCCGCTCGAGAGCTACGGGCTGCACAACGGCGCGGAGCTCGCCACCGCATTTCACAAGGACACCTACGCGCTCCTCGCGCCGATCACGCTGCCGCTCGAGTGGGCGTTGAACGGCAACGGCCAGCAGGTCTACGGAGTCGGCAACCGCGGATTCCGTCGCGGCGTGTACGGCGCGCTCGAGGACGCCCCCGTGGACGTGGTCCTCTCCGGCCACGACCACAGCCTGCAGCTGATCGAGCTCGATCATCCGGGCGCCCGCTGGCAGATCGTTTCGGGCTCCGGCGCCAAGCACTCGCGCGTGAAGCGCTTCGGGCTCGACTTCCTGTGGATGAACCGTCTCGCGCGCTTGGTCGGACTGCGCGACGCGCTTCCGTCCGTCGGGCACCGGCTGGTCTTCGCCGCGGGCGAGGGCGACGACAAGAAGCGCGCGGGCTACGGCTACGCGGTGCTCGTCGCCTCGCCCGAGGTCCTGCGCGTCGAGTTCTGGGATCTCGCGGTGTCTACACCGATCGGCGTCGCCGAGCTCCGGCGTCCGCCGCCCGGGCGCTGATCCGCCCGAGCCGCGTCAGGCGCGGCGTTCGAGCTTCGCCGAGTCGTCGTAGAGCTTTCGCACCGCCACCTGACCGGGCTTGCCGACGGCCAGGCAGAGCTCGCAGAGCGTGCACTCGTCGAGGTTCTTCTCGACCACGGAGAGCGCGCCCTCGGCCCCGACCGCGAAGATGTCGACGGGACAGACTTCGGCGAGCTTACGTGCGGCAGCCGGGTCGCGCGCGAGCGCGGGATCCACTTCGACCGAGATGAAGAGCGCCATCGGACTCACCTCCCCAGCTTTTTCTTGACCAGCGCCGGGATGTCTTCGATGCGCTCCGCGACGCCGATGCCCGCCGCTCGCATGCGCTCGATCTTCTCCGCCGTCGTGTCGGCCTTGCCCTCGACGATGGTGCCCGCGTGGCCGAAGCGCATGCCGGGCATCGCGTCCATGAACCGACCCGCCATGAAGGCGACGACGGGCAGCCGCGAGCGGTTGTCCGTCACCCAACGCGCGAGGTCGGCCTCCATGCGGCCGCCCGGCTCGGAGTAGATCGCGATCGCTTCGGTCTCGGGGTCGGCCTCGAAGAGCGGCATCAGCTCGGCGTAGCTCGAGCCGATGATCGCGTCGCCGCCGATCGAGACCGCGGTGGACTGACCGAGTCCCGCGGCCGAGAGGGTGTTGCAGATCTCCGTCGTCATACCGCCCGAGCGCGACATCACGCCGACGTGTCCCTTGGTGAAGGCCTTGCGCGCATCGACGGCGCGCCCGCCGAGACCGCCGATCTTCGCCTCGCCCGGCGAGAGCACGCCGAGACAGTTCGGGCCGATGATCCGGGCGCCGCGAAGCTCCGCCAGCTCGACCATCTGCGCGACCTCGAATCGCGGGATGTTCTCGGTCACGATCACGAGCAGCTTCACGCCCGCCTCGATCGCCTCGAACGCCGCGTCGCGCGCGAAGGCGGGCGGAACCGAGATCACCGACGCATCGACCCGCGTCTTCTTCGCGACCTGCTCGACGGTGTCGTAGACCGGCACGCCGTGCACGTCGCGTCCGCCGCGACCCGGTGTGACTCCGCCGACGATCTTCGTTCCGTAGTCGAGACACTCGCGCGTCATCGAGACCGCTTCGCGCCCGGTGATTCCCTGGATGATGCAGGTCGTGTCGGCGGTGATGAGGATCGACACGCTCAGGACCTCTTCATCTTGGCGACGGCGCGGCCCGCGGCCTCGTACATGGAGACGCTGCGGTCGCAGAACTCGACGCCGTACTTGCCGAGCAGCTTGAAGCCCTCCTGCTCCCAGGACCCGGGAATGCGGAAGATCGCGATCTTCTCCGCGGGATCGTGACCCGATTCGACGACGCCCTTGATCACGCCGCGCGCCACCATGTCGACGCGCGTGTTCGATACCACGTTCATCATCACCGCGATCTTCTTCACGCCGGGTTTTCCGAGGATCAGCTTCGTCAGCGCCGCGACCTTGCCCACGCTCGGGTTTCCGCCGATCTCGCAGTAGTTCGCCGGATCGCCGCCGTGATTCCGCACGGCGTCGAAGAGCGTGAGCGAGCCACCGCCCGCGCCGATGATCAACCCGAGCGAGCCGCCGAACTCGGTCACGTTGCCGGCGACGCCGCGGTGGTCGGCGGCGTTGATCGCCGCGCCGTCGAGCTCGAACTTCGTCGGCGGTCGCGCCATTCGCGTCTCGTCGTCGCCGATCTCGAGCTCCTTCAGGAGCTTCCCGTGCTGCGAGCGGGCTTCCGCTTCCATGTCCACGTGGGCGTCGAGCGCGACGAAGCTCCCGTCCGCGAGCTTCGCGAGCGGATTGATCTCGGCGAGCGTCAGCCCGTACTGCATGAAGATGCGGGCGAGCGGCGCGACGAAGCGCACGAGCGCGTTCACGTCCGAGCCCGTCGCGAGCTGCGCGACGAGCTGCTTCGCGCGGAACTCCGAGAACGGCAGGAGCGTCGAGAAGTGCTTCTTCGCGATGTGATCGGGGTGCTTCTCCGCGACCTCCTCGACGTCGATCCCACCCATGTCGGAGAGGATCATGACGGGGCGCTTGGCGATCCCGTCCCAGGTGACGCCGAGGTAGTACTCCTGCACGACGGGTTGGCGGCTCTCGACGAGCACGCCGCGCGGCTTGTGCCCGTTGATCTCGAGCCGGAGGATCTTCTCGGCGGCCTCCGCAGCCTGGTCGGCCGTCTCGGCGAAGAGCACGCCGCCGGCCTTCATCCGCCCACCCGAGAGCACCTGGCTCTTCAGCACCGTCGGGCCCGCGATCGCGGCCGCGATCCGACGCGCGTCGTCGGCCGACTTCGCGAGCTTCGAGCCCTTCGGCAATGCGACGCCATGGCGCGCCAGTAGCTGCTTCGATTCGTACTCGTAGAAGCGCAACGGAGGTACCTCCCGCGGGGCGAACCTTTTTACTCCACGAGCGCCAAAGGGGCAATTCTCGGAACGCCGATACGAAGCCAGAGGAGACAGGCCATGGGGAAGGCGATCGGCATCCTGATGATCGTGCTCGGGGTCTGGATCGGGATGGAGATCTTCACGAAGGGAATGGATGGCGCGTTCGGCGGCCTGTTCACGCTCGGCAGCGACCGCGAGCCGAACACGACCGCGGAGCCTCCGGTCCAGCGCATTCGCGCGCGCGTGCAGCGCGACATCACGAGCGGTCTCGCGCGTTCCGGTGCCGGCTTCGAGGCCGACGAGAGCGACGACGACGAATAGTCGCGGCGATGCACGGCGCCGTGGCGCTAGAGATTTCCCTTGTGCTGACCGCCGTCGATCGCGATCACGGCACCGGTGATCCAGCTCGCGCGCGGTGAGGCGGCGAAGACGATCGCGTTCGCGACCTCCTCGGCGGTGCCGAGGCGGCCCCACGGGATCGAGGCCTTGATCGCATCGTAGAAGGCCCGATTGCCGTTGCGGACCTGTTCCCACATTCCACCGGGAAACTCGATCGATCCCGGCGCGATCGTGTTCACGCGGATCTTCGCGGGTGCGAGCGCGATCGCGAGCGTCTTCGAGTGACTGATCAGCGCGGCCTTCGCGGCCGCGTACGCGGGTGGACTTCCCGCCTCGAGCGCCGACGTGGACGAGATGTGCAGGATCACGCCGCCGCCCTGCGCCTTCATCCACGGAACGACCTTCCAGCTCGCGCGTACGCTCGCCATCACGTCGACGTCGAACGAGAGCTTCCAGCCGTTCTCGTCGTCGCTGACGCCGAATCCGGAGGCATTGTTGACGAGCACGTCGATGCGGCCGAGCGCGGCGCGCGTGCTCTCGAGAAATGCGTCGAGCTCGGCGGGCTCACCGACGTCGGCGGTCTGCGCGTGCACGTTCACGCCGAGCGCACGGATCTCCCCGGCGGTCGCTTCGAGCGCCTCCGATCCGCGCGCGCAGATCGCGAGCTGCGCGCCTTCGGCAGCGAAGGCCCGTGCGGCGGCGTGGCCGATGCCCTTGCTGCCACCGGTGATCACGACGACCTTGTCCCGAAGTCCGAGGTCCACAGGTCGTTCCTAGCTCGAGAGCAGCGCTTCGAGGTCCGGCCAGTCGATCGAAGACTGCGCCGCGAACGCGCGCATCAAGAGCTCTCGCCGCTCGGGATCCGCGCCCTTTCGGAAATCCGCGACGATCTTCGCCAGATCGGCGGGCTTCGGACACTCGGGAGTGGCGCTCGAGAGCACACCCTTCTCGTGCTCGAGCCCGAGAGCGTCGAGCCACGCGGCGAGCAGCTCGCCGTGGTACTCGAGGAAGTACTCGGCCAGGACTTCTTCGGCCACGGCCGCCATCGCCGTACGCGAGAGCGCCTGGCGCATCCACTCGGCCTGGCGTTTGCGGGGCTGCCGGCGCAGGAAGACCGGGCGAAGCCGGAACGCGCCGGAGGCCGCGGACAGGGCGATCTCTTCGACACCGGGCGCCTGCTCGTGGATCTCGGTCAGGAACGCCAGTGCCGCCTCGGGACCCATGCGCGCGAAAATCTCGTTGGACCTCATCTGGCCGGGATCATACCCGTCGCGCGCACCCCGGCCAGCCGGAGTTGCGGATCAATCGACTCCGCCGCTCGGCCGATGAGATCCCGACGGGAACCCCTCCGATTCGGACGGGCGGAGATTCAACCATGGATCCGATCCGAAGCAGCTACGAATCCGATCCGGACATGATCGAGATCGTCTGCGACTTCGCGCGCGAGTTGCCGGCGCGTGCGGCCAAGGTCGAGGCGCTGCGTCGAGGCGCGATCGTTCTCCGATCTGCAGACGCTCGCGCACCAGCTCAAGGGCGCGGGCGGCGGCTACGGCTTCGCGCAGATCACGGAGGCCGCGGGACGCCTCGAACAGACCCTGAAGTCCGGCGCGTCGGACACGCTGACGAAGGACTGCGCCGTGGAGCTCTGCGCGATCCTGCGCGCCGTCGTGGTGCCGGAGACGCGTTGAATCCACAGGTCCCCAATCCCAATCGCGTGCTCGTGATCGACGACGAGGAATCGATCCACAAGCTCGTCGTCGCGCGGCTTCGGCCCGAAGGGCTCGAGGTGATCAGCGAGTTCGACGGCGAGCGCGGAATCGAGCGCGCGGTCTCGGGCCAGCCGGACGTGATCCTGCTCGACATCGGACTGCCCAACGTCGACGGCTTCGAGGTCTGTCGGCGCCTGAAGGAGCATCCGTCCACGCGCAACATCCCGATCATCTTCCTGACCGGCACGACCGACACCGAGTCGAAGGTGCGCGGGCTCGACCTCGGTGCCGTCGACTACGTGACCAAGCCCTTCGATCAGGTCGAGCTGCGCGCGCGCGTGCGCGCGGCGCTCCGCACCAAGCGTCTGCAGGACATCCTCGAGCAGCAGTCGTTCCTCGACGGACTCACGGGTCTCTGGAACCGCTCCTACCTCGACCGCAGGCTCGAAGCGGAGCTCAACGTCGCGCGGCGCTACGGACGGCCGCTGACGCTCGTGCTCGCCGACGTCGATCACTTCAAACGCGTGAACGACAGCTACGGGCACCTCTTCGGCGACATCGTGCTGCAGGGCATCGCCGAGGGCCTGCGCGCCTACGCGCGACGCTCCGACATCGTCGCGCGCTACGGCGGCGAGGAGTTCGCGATCCTGCTCACCGACACGACGCTTGCGAGCCGCCGTCCACGTCTCGGAGCGCTTGCGCATGTCCGCGGAGAGCCGCCACTTCGAGGCGCGCTCGGAGGTCGTGAGCGTGACGGCGAGCTTCGGTGTCGCGTGCAGCGAGGAGATCGGCAGCGAGCTCACGCCCGAGGAGCTGATCCGCGCCGCCGACCTGGCGCTCTACGCGTCCAAGGACGCCGGGCGCAATTGCGTGCACATGTACCGAAACGGAGAGCTGATCCTGACGACCGGCGATCCGGAAGCTCTCGAGCGCTCCGAAGAGGAATAGAGCAGCCGCGCGCGGACTTCGGCTAGCCGCGCCCGGGGGCATTGTGCGAGGTTCTTCGTCGTGAGCGCAGCGACCCCGTTTCGATTTCATCTGCCGCTCGATCTACGCGAGCCGGTCGTGATTCTCGCGTACGCGGGCTGGAACGACGGAGGTGAAGCGGCGACGACGGCGGTGGCGCATCTGCTCGAGACGTTCAGCGCGCGCAAGGTCGCGACGCTCGAGATGGAGGAGTTCGTCGACTATACGGTCGTGCGCCCGCACGTGCGTCTCTCCGATGCCGGCGAGCGGCAGATCCGATGGCCCGACCACGAGTTCTTCGCGATCCGCTCCGAGACGAGTCCGTTCGATCTCGTCGTCGGCCTCGGCGTCGAGCCGCATCTGCGCTGGCGTGCGTTCTCGGCCGCGATCGTCGATCTCGTCGATCGGATCGACGCGAAGCTCGTGATCCTGCTCGGCGCATTCCTCGACGAGGTCATCTATTCGCAACCGATCCAGGTGATCGGCGGTAGCACGAATCCCGAACTCGTCTCGCGATTGGAGCTCCCACCGTCGCGCTACGAGGGACCGACCGGAATCGTCGGCGTGCTCGGTGACGCGCTGCAGGTCGCAGAGGTCCCCACGCTCTCGCTCTGGGCGCGGCTGCCGCACTACGTGCAGGAGCTTCCGAACTCACGCGCCGCGCTGGCGCTCTTGCAGCGAGTCGAAGCAACCACCGGCTTCCCGCTCGACAAGACGGCGCTCGAGAGCGCGGCGGCGACCTTCGATCAGGAGGTCTCGGAAGCGATCGCCGCCGATCCACAGCTCTCCGCCTACGTGCGCGAGCTGAAGCGTCGCGCGTTCTCGCAGTAGGCGCAGAGCGCGCTAGAACAGCTGCTCGAAGATGCGTCGAGTCGCGGGCGAGCGATTCAGCGTGTAGAAGTGCAGACCGGGCGCGCCGCGCCGCAGCAGCTCGCGGCATTGCGCGGTCGCCCACTCGATGCCGATCTCGAGCGTGCGCTCGTCGTCGGATCCCGCTTCGTCGAGCGCACGGCCGAGCACTTCGGGAATGCGTGCACCGCAGAGCGTGGTCATGCGCCGGATCGAGGCCGTGCTCACGACCGGCATGATTCCCGGGACGATCGGCACCGTGATGCCAGCCGCGCGCGCGCGCGCGACGAAGTCGAAGTAGTCCGCATCGTCGAAGAAGAGCTGCGTGATCAGGAAATCGACGCCCGCCCCCACCTTCTGCACCAGCATCGCGAGGTCGTGCTCGGGACTCGGGGCGCTCGGGTGCTTCTCGGGGTAGCACGCGGCCCCGACGCAGAACTGCTTTCGCGGACGGATCAGCTCGACGAGCTCGTTCGCGTAGCGCAGCGAGCCGGGCGCCGGCTGGTAGTTCGTCGGGCTGGTCGCCGCCGAGCGCGAGCACGTTCTCGATTCCCGCGGCCTCGAGCTGATCGAGGGTCCCGCCCAGATCTTCGCGCGTCGAGCCAACGCAGGAGAGATGCGCCATCGCGGTGAGGCCGATCTCGTCCTGGATGCGAGTGACCAGTTCCACCGTCTTGCGCCGCGTGGAGCCACCCGCGCCCCAGGTCACCGACACGAACGCCGGCGAGAGCCCCTCGAGCTCGGCGATCGTGCGGAAGAGCGAATCGAATCCCCCGTCCGTCTTCGGAGGGAAGAACTCGAACGAGATCACGGGCGATCCCTTGCCGAAGCGCTCCGCGATTCTCATGACTTCTCCGCCAGCGCGCGCCTGTCGCGCCTCAAGACGACTCGAAACGACTCCGATTCTATCCGGAGTGAGAGTATCCGCGCGCGCACGACGACGAGTCCTCACCTCGCGCGTTCCGATCCGCTTCATGGCGGAGGGAACCGAGGGACTCGGTCACTTGAAGAACGTCTCGCGCTCCGGAATGTGCGTGCGCTCCGTGGACATCCCGCGACCCGGCGTGGCGATCGCGCTTCAGTTCGAGCTGCCGACGACGGGAGCGCTCGTGGATCTGCGCGGCGAGGTGCGGTGGAGCAGCGACCGGCTGAGCACGGTCGGCCTTCAGTCGGGGTTCGGCGTGCTCCTGCACGAGCCGCCTCCGCAGTTCCGTGAGTTCCTCCGCTGGGCGATCGAGCAGCTCGAGAAGGAAGACGGGCGCCCGTAGCTTCGGCTGTGCTATGCAGGCGCGCATGCCGCGCCCGGGCACCGATCGGCTGATCCTCCCGCTCGACGTCGATTCGCTCGCGCAGGCGCTGCCCTGGGTTGCTCGCCTGCGCGGCTGCGTCGGGATCTTCAAGGTCGGGCTCGAGCTCTTCTCGGCCGCCGGGCCCGAAGCCGTTCGTGCGGTGCGCGACGCGAGCGGCGCCGGCGTCTTCCTCGACGTGAAGCTCCACGACATTCCTGCGACCGTCGAGGGCGCGGCGCGAGCGCTTCGCGGACTCGGTCCGGCGATGCTCACGGTGCACACCTCCGGGGGCAAGGCGATGCTCGAAGCGGCCGTGCGCGGCGCGGGTCCGGACGTGCTCGTGCTCGGAGTCACGAAGCTCACGAGCCTGCACGCGTCCATCGACGAGATCTGCGACCTCGCAGGCCAGGCACGCGACGCCGGATGTGGGGGGATCGTCTGCTCCGGGGCCGAGGCGGCGGCGGTTCGCCGGGCCGTCGGTCCGGCGCTGCGGATCGTCTGCCCCGGAGTCCGCCCGATCGGCGGCGATGCAGGTGACCAGGCGCGGGTCGTCACGGCAACGGCTGCGATCGAAGCGGGCGCCGACTACGTCGTCTGCGGCCGGCCGATTCGCGACGCCGCCGATCCCGTGGCCGCGGCGAACGCGATCGCCGACGAGATCGCGCGCGCCCTCGCGAAGCGCTGACCCCAAACGAAACCGGCCGGGGACCCCCGCGTGGAGATCCCCGGCCGTTTCGCCTCGGACGTTCGAGCTAGAAGTTCTGGCGCCAGTAGATCATGTCGACCGGATCCAGCGTCAGACCGCCACCGTCGGGGTTCGTGACCTCGCCCGTAGACGTCTGCGCGGTGATCCGCACGATGATCCGGCCCGTCGAGTCGCGCGAGACGGTGATGCGCGGATCCGTCGGCGCGCCATTTCCGATGATTCGCGTGCGCACCATTTGGTTGACGTTGACCGGATCGTTCAGCGCAGCCGCTCCGTCGTCGAGCGACCAGGCCCATTCCGCCGTCTTGCCGCCGATGTAGCAGTTCGCGGAGGCGACGGCGCCCGGCTCGTCCGGAGTGTACGAGACGGTCGCCACGTTCCCGCTGAAGATCAGGTGGTTCGTGATGAACTTCTCGCCATCCGGCACACGGAAGAAGTAGCCCTCGTCCGTCGTGTTCGGATCGGTCGCCAGTCCCGTCATGTCCGTCAGCCGGCCGTGGCCGGACAGCGGTACCGTGGCGGGCCAGAGCGGCTCCTCGTAGATCGGGTACGTCACCGGGAATGCACCCGCACCCGTCGGCGTTCGATCCTTCAGCACCCAGAAGCGGTTGTTGTCGTCGTACCGGCCGACGAGGCTGTTCGGATCGTTCGGGTCCTCCTCGCCGCGATAGCCGAGGTTCGCGCGCTCGCCGCTCGCGAAGCTCAGCGTGAGGATGCGGTTGTTGAACGCCGCGGCCGCGCTCTGGAAGATGCTGTGGTAGTGGAGGACGCCTCCGGACGTCGTCGCGACCGGCGACTCGAAGATCACGCCGGCCGGCCAGGTCGAGTTCGGCACCACGCCCGCGACCGGCACGCCGACCTCCGACAGGTCCCACTTCCACATCTGTCCGCCGAGATCGCCGATGTACACGACGTCCGCGAACCCGTCGAAGTTCAGGTCGAGGACCGCCGGCTCCGCCGGGATCGCGTACCGCATCTTCGAGAAGGTCGCGCTGTTCGGATCCTGCGACAGACGCGCGAGGATCGTCCCGTCCTTGACGCGCACGATGTAGACGCCGCGTCCCTTCGTGGTGTAGGAGCCGGAGTTCGGATCGTTCGTGTAGGACGCCAGGTTCGGATCACCCTGGGCCCGATAGCCGGCACCGAAGATCGCGACCCACTCCTCGATGCAGTCGCCGTCGCCGTTGTCGAGGCCACAGCGATCTCCGTAGCTGAGACCCGCGCGCAGCTTCACGCGCGTGAGGACCGGCTTGGACCAGGTCTCACCCAGACCCGCGTGCGTGAACTCCCACATGAAGCGCGGGTACGGGCCGTGATAGCCGGCCGTCGCGGTCGGATCCGTCACGTCGAGCGCGAGCACGCTCTCGCCGCCCTCGCGAAGCGGGGTGAGCAGGACCGTGGTCCAGTCCGTGCCCTCCTTCGTCCCGTTCATGTTGTAGTCGATCCAGACGTCCGCAGCGGCCGCGGCGCCATCGACGGTGTAGATCTTTCCGTTGTCCCACTTCGGCAGGTCCTTGATCTTCGAGAGCACTCCGCCGGGGATGTAGGCGAAGCGCTCCGTCCCGTCGCCGGCCGAGTAGTACTCGTCGCCGGTCACGCTCGGGCTCGGATCGACGAAGCTGCCGGCCGAGAAGGCGTGCAGCATGCCGTCGTTGGCGCCGACGTACATGACGCGGTCGCGGTACTTGTGCGTGTACATGAAGGTTCCGCTCGTGGTCTGCGGTCCGTAGCCCGTCTCGTTGCGCAGGTAGGTGAGCGCCGGGCCGATCGCCAGCGGGTTGGAGTGGAAGATGTCGCCGAGCACGAACTCGCGCGGATCCGTGGTCGAGAGGTCTTCGTCCTCGTCGAAGGCGTCGAGGCCGTGCGTGAAGTTCACGATCGCGTCGGCGAGCTGCTCGGCGGTCGTGAAGTCGATCACGGCCGGATCCTGCGGGAACTGAGGCTCTTCCGAGAGAGCCACGCCGAGATCGGTCGCCGTGATCCCCGCCACCGTGAACGGCGCGCGGGCACTGGACTTGGTCGTGTAGATCGTGCGCGAGTTGTAGGCCGCGAGCAGCGTGTCGGATGCGTCCCAGAAGGGATTGCGCGGCTCGTAGAACAGGTTGGTCAGCGGATCGATCGCCGGCGAATTGGCCGCGTCGACGACGGTCAACGTCTCGTCCACACGGAACGCCTGGAGGTGTCCCGGCCAGAGCGATCGGCGACCGCCCGGCGCGAAGTACGCCGTATAGAAGCCGTCGCCGTACAGGGTGCGGCTCGCGGGAACGTTCGCCGCCGTCAGCGTCGCGTTGCGCCGCAGGATGTCGGTGACCGCGGTGCTCAGCACCGCGGCGAGCTCGTCGGCGTCGCTCGACGAGTAGTACTCGCCGTCGCCGCGATCGGCCGCGTGCTGAAGGAGGGGCGAGTCGAGCGAGAAGCCGACCGTGTAGGTGATGGCGTTCTGGGTGCCGGTGATCGTCGGACGCAGATCGGTGGCGAAAAGATAGGCCGCCACGTCGTCCGTGTAGTCGCCGTCGCCGTCGATGAAGGGACCGATCGTGTTCGTGAAGGAGGTGCCGTGGTGGTTGTTCGCGTCCGAGGTCGGCAGACCGTCGGTCACGACGACGATGAAGATCTTGTCGCACTGGGTGGCGACGGGGCTCTGCGGCGCGGACGAGGCCGTCACCGTGGAGCCGCTCGTGTTGCGGTTGTACTGAGCGTACCAGCCGGGCGACGTCCCGAGCCGGCTCGCGCCGGCGAGGTAGCGACCGACGTCGACGAGTGTTTCGGAAAGCGGCGTGGAGCCCGAAGCCGGCATCACGGCGACCTGCGCGAGCAGGGAGACCTTGTTGTTCAGGTCGGCCGGGACGACGACGTAGCCGCCGTTGCTGGCCGAACCGTCGTAGCGCGCGAGCCCGAACTTGACCTTCGGATCCTGACCGTCGACGTTCATCTCGTTGACCAGCGCCGTCACCGCCTGCTTTGCGGCCGCGAGGCGATCCTGGGCGATGAACGGAACCGGCGTGTTCCCCTTGTAGATCTCGTTCATCATCCAGAACAGGTAGTTCGGCGGATACATCGTCGTCGACGTGTACGAGAGGTCGGGCGTGGTGATCGTGGTGAAGGACTGGGTCACCGTGCTGCCACCCTCTCGGCGGCGCGCGCGGTTCGTCGTCGAGCAGCTGAACGCGGACGGGACGTCCGTGCAGCCGCCCGGCACGTTCCAGCACTTGATCACACTGCCGCTCGAGACCAGGCTGTTGAAGTCGTCGTCGTCGGGGCACGACGGCTGCGAGCCCGGATTCAGCGCGCTCATGCAGACGGCCTGCGAGTACCCGCTGTTCGAGGACGACGGGAAGATCTGGCAGGTCCGCTCGTAGTTCTCGGTGCTCGTGCCGTTGCCCGTGCCGCTGTTTTCCCAGTTGTTCGGCGACGTCGAGACGTCGCGGTACACCGCGGGGTGTGTGGAGCTGTCGTTGACCGGCCAGTGGAACCAGTTCTCGGGATTCGAGTTGCCCCGGTCCTCCCGGTACTTGGTCGAGAGGACGATCTGGCGCATCGACCCCGAGGTGTCGAACTGGATCATCACGACGGGCGGCACGCGACGCAGGAGGATGTCGAGATCTCCCTGCGCGCGCGCATCGAGCGCGCACGTGAGTGCCACGAAGAGCGCGATCGCTCGAGCGAGGTTTCGGATCGTCATTGGTACTGTCCTCCGCCGCCACCCTCATGAAGTCTGTATTGCGCCTGCAAATGAACCGTTCCGTTGCCGGCGTTCGTCGCGACGATGTCGGCGCGGACCGCAGCAAAGGACTGGGCGTTGCCGCTGCCGAGGTTCAGCATGAACCCGTCGGGAGCCTCGGCGGTCGCCCCGCTGCCGCCGCCGATCGCCTCGGCGACGGCGTTCTCGGGCCGACCCGAGCGAACCGCGATCGGATTGCCGAACCCGTCGTTGACCAGGCCCGGGTCGTCGATCGTGAACGCCGGCGTCGTTCCGCCGTTGTAGTTCGCGAGCAGATTGGCCTGCACGAGAGCAAGTCCCGCCTCGCCCGCGTAGAGCGTCGCGTCCTTCCGCCGGGAGCTTCCGCTCGCCGACGCCTCGTCCTGTGCGTGCTGCAGCGCCGTGATTCCGAGCGCGCTCATCAGCAGCAGGAGGACGACGGCGACCAGGAGCGCGGCTCCGCGCTCGTCGCGCAGCGTCTCCGAGGCCGTTCGAGTGACTCGCAGCGTGTTCATCAGCTATCTCCAACGGCAACGAGGTTGCGCGGCAGAATGCTCGCGCTGAAGCTGCGGCGCCGGAATCGGTCCGGTGCGACGGCGGCCAGGCGATTCGCGAGAGCGGGACGCCCTCCGACGATGCGACCGTGCGCGGAGTCGGCGGCCTCTTCCTGGTTCGTGCGCGCGAGCACCGATACGCGCACGCGGCGCACCGTCGACATGTCCGCCGGAATTGCGCCGGCGGGCGGATCCGGGTTGTTCAGCGTGTTGACCGGGAACTCGGTGTCGGCGTCCTGAACGCCGTTCGGCGTGCCGGCGTTGTCGAGCCAGTATTCGATCTGCATGTCCTCGATCGACGAGGCGAGCAAGAGGCCGTTCCGGCGCAGCTCGAGCGCGGCGGGATCGACCTCGTAGACCTGTGCGGGAACCGCGCGCAGCTGCGGACCGACACCGGACGTGATGTAGGCGGTCGCGTCGCCGAACTCGACGGTGTCGTCCGTGTCGTGATCCTCGAAGTAGATGACGTTGCCGACGATCCGGGTGATGCGCGCGCAGAAGGTCTCGGTTGGGGACGAGATGATGATCCCGCCGCCGTTGCCGCCACCCGCGACGGTCGGCGCGAGGAAGTCGATCACGGGCGCGCTGCCGTCGATGTCGAGACTCGAGACGGTCACCCGATCGGCCGAGAGCGCCGTCACCTGCGCGCCGTCGAAGGGCAGCGTCTTCGTGTCGAGCGGCGAGGGTGCGCCGGTGAAGTCGAAGTACGAAGCATCGGAGACGCAGAAACGGTCGGACGCGTCGTCGCCACCGTCCACGCTCGAGACCGCCGTCCACTGGGGCACCATGAAACCACCCATGCGCGTGTCGAAGGAGACCAGGTCGAGCGTGAGGCGCGCCTGCTCCTGCACGTCCAGGGCGCGCTCGTTGCTCGAGTACACGCGCTTCTGGTTGCTGAACACGACCAGGAGCTGCGCGGTGATCAATCCAAAGACGGCCACCGAAACCATCAGCTCGATCAGGGAGAAACCCGCGGAGGAGCGAAGCTGGGCGCGCATCTCAGTTCATCCTCTTCACGGAGTTGAGCTGGACCTGCCGCACTCCGCCCTGCGCGTTGTTCCAGGTCACGGTCACCGCAACCTGAGCGAGGCCCGCGGCCGGAACGTTCGGCGTCACCGTGACGCTGCGGTTGAAGCGCGTCAGGTCGTCGGGGTCGCTGCTCGCCTGGATCGGGTTGGCCGGGTCGTCCGTCGTCGCGGCGGCCTGAAGGAAGGCCGCGTTCAGTGGCAGCGCCTCGATGTCGTCCATCTGCTCGCGCGCCAGGAACATCGCCTGCTGCAGGTTCTTGCTGCGCGACGAGACCTTGATGGCAGAGAGCTGTGCCACGGCGATCGAGAGCAGACCCACGCCGAGGATGACCATCGCGATCATCACCTCGAGAAGCGTGAAGCCCGACTCGGTTCGCGAATCGCTGTTTCGTCGATGAAGCTTCATGGCTAGTGCCACTCCCCTCTTGCAACGTCGAGTCTTTGGAGCTTCACCGACCCGAGCGGCATGACGAGAACCGCGAGAACCACGTTGTCGTTGTCGGTGATGTAGATGCCGCCCGCTCCGGTGCCCCACTCGGCGGGTGTGTCGATCGCGACCGCGGCGCCCTGCGGCGAGAATGCGGCGACGGGGATGCCGAGCTCGGCGGAGTCGGGCAGCGTCGTGCCGTCCGCGAGCGAGCCGAGGTCGGCTCCCTGCTCCGTGCCCGTCTGATCTTCGGCGGGGATCGCGAGTGCGGAGTGCGGCGAGCTCGTGACCCCGTAGAACGAGACGCTGGGACTCAATCCACTGTCGGGGAAGATCGGCACGATCGTGTCGGCCGCGGTCACGCGGTTGTCGCCGTCGTCATCCGTGACGAAGGCCGCGATCTGTCCGGGCACGAACGGCGCGACCCCATTGGTCGGTTCCCCGAAGAGCAGGAACGTCATCCGACCGGTCGCGATCGCGCGGTCACGCGCGTTCGAGATCATTCCGCTGACGCTGACGGCCGCGCGCCGGGTGTCTTCCTTGCGCTTGTAGCTCGTCATCGCGGGCATCGCCATCGCGACCACGATGCCCATGATCGCCACGACGACCATGAGCTCGATCAGCGTGAAGCCTTCTCGATCGCGAAATCTTTTCATGATCCTCGCCTCCGCGGGGAGAGAGGAGCAACGCTCGTGCCGCAGGCCGAGAGACGCGTAGCTGGCGCCTCGCGGTGGTTTCGGGGCCGCGGCGTCGGCAACGAATGCCGACCCGGAAAAGCTTGCGCGGCCACCGGGCTTCCTGCACAAATGGCGATCCGATCCCCGTCTTATTGAGGAGCTGCTCGTGCCGACCCCCATCTCCCCCGATCGAACCCGCAAGAGCCCTGGCCTCGCTCGAGGCGCCGCTCGCGCGCGCAATTGCGAGCGCACGCGCACGCGACATCGACGAGCAACAGGTCGGAATCGCTCGGCTCGCCGACATCGCGACGAAGCTCCGCGCCGCGCGGGATCTCGACACCTACGCCGCGACCGCGGGGCCACAGTTCCAGGAGCAGTCCGCGGTCTTCGCCGGACACGTCGCGAGCGAGGTCGAGCGGCTCGTGCAGGTCCACGGGCCCGAGCACGGCCTGACGAGCGCCGACCTGCCGGGTGAAGAGACCCAGGCCTTCGCACGGGAGGCGCAGTCCGAGGAGCGCGTCCGCGCGATCGGTCGCGCGGTCGCACAGCAGCGCGGACGGAACGACTGCCCGCTCGACGAAACGCTCGTTCTCGCAAGGGACGCGGCGCGCGCCTTCGCCGAGAGCGAGGTCGCGCCCCACGCCGAGCGCATCCACCGCAACGACGAGCTCGTGCCCGAGAGCTTCCTCGAGATGATGGCCGAGCTCGGCTACTTCGGACTCTCGGTGCCGGAGCAGTACGGCGGCGTCGAGATGGGCAACGTCGCGATGTGCATCACCACCGAGGAGCTCTCTCGCGCCTCGCTCGCGGCCGCGGGCTCGTTGATCACGCGGCCCGAGATCCTCGCCAAGGCCCTGCTCGCGGGTGGCACCGAGGCTCAGAAGAGCCACTGGCTGCCGAAGATCGCCGCCGGCGAACTGATGGTCGGCATCAGCGTGACCGAGCCCGACATCGGCAGCGACGTCGCGGGCGTGAAGTGCCGGGCCGAGCGTGCGACGCAGAACGGTGTCGCTGGTTGGACGATCACCGGTCCGAAGGCCTGGTGCACGTTCGCCGGACGCGCCGACATCCTGGCGCTGCTCGCGCGCACGGATCCCGACATGAAGAAGGGCGCGCGCGGGCTCACGCTCTTCATCGTGCCGAAGGAGCGCGCGCTCGGGCACGAGTTCGAGCTGCAGCAGCCCGGCGGCGGGCGTCTCGCGGGGAAGGCCGACGCCACTCCGGGCTATCGCGGCATGCACTCCTTCACGCTCAACTTCGAGCGCTGGTTCGTGCCCGCCGAGAACGCCGTCGGCGGCGAGGACGGGATCGGCAAGGGCTTCTTCCTGCAGATGGGTGGATTCGCCGCGGGTCGGCTTCAGACGGCGGGCCGCGCGTGCGGCGTCGCGCAGGCCGCGCTCGAGAAGACCGCCGAGTACGTCATCGACCGCGCGCAGTTCGGCACACGGCTGATCGACTTCCAGCTCACGCAGTACAAGCTCGGTTGGATGGCCGCGCAGATCGCGGCCGCGCGCGCGATCACCTACGCCGCAGCCGCTGCGATGGACGAGGACGAGCGCAAGGCCGCGCCGTATGCCGCACAGGCCAAGTTGCTCGCCTGCGACGTCGCCGTCGCCGTCACCCAGGACGGCCAGCTTCTGCACGGCGGTTGGGGCTACGCGGAGGAGTATCCGATCAGCCGGTACGTCGTCGATGCGCAGGTGCTGCCGATCTTCGAGGGCGTGAAGCCGATCCTGCAGCTCAAGGTGATCGGGCGCGCGCTGCTCGGCAGCTGATGAAATCGGACCTCGATCAGATCGACATCGTGGTCGGAGACATGGAGGCGAGCCTCGCGTTCTACCGCGCGCTCGGCGTCGAGATTCCGGAGTCGGCGATCTGGCGGACCGCGAGCGGTGCGCGGACGTGGACCTCATCCACGAACGGTTGACGCGTCTCGGCCATCCGAGCTCACAGGAGCCGTACGACGCCTTCTGGGGCTCTCGTTACGCGATCGTCCTGGATCCGGACGGAAACCACGTCGGAATCATGAGCGATGCCGACCCGGCTCGGCGATCCGCTCCGCCCGACCTCTAGTCGGATTCCGGGCGGGTCCGACTCAGTCGCCCGGCGTCGCAGGCTTCGCGTCATCGAGCGTCGTGACACGGACGACGAGCAGCGATTCACTCGCGCCGGACTCGCGTGCCGCGCCACTCGGAAAATCCATCCCCGAGCTCGCCTCGGATCCGGAGACGCCGGCGATCGCCACCGATTCGCCGGGCCGGACGCGGACCCGGGTCGACGCGCTGGTCTCTCGGATCGACCCGTCGCGATCGAGCTCCCGGACGATCGGAGTGATCTCGACCTCGATCCCGTCCTCACCCACGCTGCGCGGGCGGACACGGAAGCCGCTTCGGACGGGCACGAAACCGGTCGATTCGGTGGTGCGGGAGTACGGCCCGACCCGCTCGAAGGTTCGGGTCGTGACCGCGTGGTCGGCACCGGTCCAGATCTCGGCCGAATGGCCCTCCATCACCACCACGCTCGCCGCGATCCGCTCGTTCGAGCCCGTGCTTCCCGCGCCGGCGCGAAGGCGTACGCCCTCGGGTCCGACGACCCGGCCGATGCGGACACCACCGGCCTCGACCCAGCCGGTGACGCTCGCCGATACCCGGTCGAGTGCCGCGCGGCTCGAGGTCTCCGACTCGACCCGGTATTGGCGCACGCCCTGATCGAGCTCGCGCAGCGCGGCGAGCGCCCGCGCGACCGATTCGGGGTCACCCGAGATCACGATCTTTCCCGAGTGGGGATCGGCGACGACGGCCCCCCCACCCGCGAGCAGCGCCTGGACCAGCGGCGCGAGCTCCTCGGCGGGGCGATTCTTCGGCACGTAGATCTCGAAGCCGCCGGCGATGGCCGCGACGGCGAGGCTCGCGATCGCGACTCCGAGCAGGAGCGCCGACTTGACACCCCTGCGCTCGCCCGTACGATGCGGCCCGCGCGCAGTCGCGTGATAGCTCGCCCGAAGGCGCGCGGACTCACCCCCAAACTCACCCCCAACCCCAACGACAGGGAGATCCGGGAAACCATGGCAAGCAAGGTTCGTCCGCTTCACAACCGCATCATTGTGCAGCGCATCAAGGAAGAGGAGAAGACCGCGGGCGGGATCATCATTCCCGACACGGCCAAAGAGAAGCCGACCGAGGGCAAGGTGATCGCCGCCGGACCGGGCCGACGCGACGAGAAGGGCAACCTGGTCGCCATGGACGTGAAGAAGGGCGATCGCGTGCTGTTCTCGAAGTACTCGGGAAACGAAGTGAACCTCGATGGCGAGGAGCACCTGATCATCTCCGAGGACGATGTCCTCGCGATCCTGGAGTAGCGCATGGCGAGCAAGGAAATTCGCTTCGACGAGTCGGCACGGCGCTCCCTGCAGCGCGGCGTGGACATCCTGGCGGACGCGGTCAAGGTCACGATGGGACCGCGCGGCCGAAACGTCCTGATCGAGAAGAGCTGGGGCGCACCGACCTCGACCAAGGACGGCGTCACCGTCGCGAAGGCGGTGGAGGTCGGAAACAAGTTCGAGAACCTCGGTGCGCAGATGGTGAAGGAGGTCGCTTCGAAGACCTCCGACGTCGCCGGTGACGGAACCACGACCGCGACGGTCCTCGCGCAGGCGATCTACGCGGCCGGGCTGAAGCTCGTCGCTGCGGGCGCCTCGCCGATGTCGCTCAAGCGCGGCATCGACAAGGCCGTCGCCGCGATCGTCGAGCAGCTCGCCAAGAACACCCGGCGGGTGCGCGGGAAGGACGAGATCACGCAGATCGGCACGGTCTCCTCGAACGGGGACGAGTCGATCGGAGAGATGATCGCCGAGGCGATGGAGAAGGTCGGCAAGGAAGGCGTGATCACCGTCGAGGAAGGAAAGAGCGCGACGACCGAGCTCGAGACCGTGGACGGCATGCGCTTCGACCGCGGTTACCTGTCGCCGTACTTCGTCACGGACGCCGAGCGCATGGAGGGCGTCTTCGACGACGCCTACGTGCTGATCAACGAGAAGAAGATCTCGAGCATGCGCGACATGGTTCCGCTGCTCGAGGTGGTCGCGCGCTCGGGCAAGCCGCTCGTGATCATCTCGGAGGACATCGAAGGCGAAGCACTCGCGACGCTGGTGGTGAACAAGCTGCGCGGCACGTTGAACGTCGCCGCATGCAAGGCGCCCGGCTTCGGCGATCGCCGCAAGGCCATGCTCGAGGACATCGCGATCCTGACCGGCGGGCGGGCGATCAGCGAGGACCTCGGCATCAAGCTCGAGAACGTGACGCTCACCGATCTCGGCCGCGCGAAGCGGATCGTGCTCGATCGCGAGAACACGACGATCATCGGCGGTGCGGGCAAGAAGTCCGACATCGAGGGCCGCGTCGCTCAACTTCGCAGCCAGATCGACGACACCGACTCGGACTACGACCGCGAGAAGCTCCAGGAACGGCTCGCGAAGCTCGCCGGCGGCGTCGCGGTGATCCGCGTCGGCGCGGCGACCGAGGCCGAGCTGAAGGAGAAGAAGGCACGCGTCGAGGACGCGCTGAACGCCACGCGCGCGGCCGTCGAAGAGGGCATCGTCGCGGGCGGCGGCGTCGCGCTGGTTCGTGCCGAGAAGGTGCTCGAGAATCTCGGACTCGAGGGCGACGAAGCGCTCGGCGCCGAGATCGTGCGCACCGCACTCACGGCACCCCTGCGCCAGATCGCGATCAACGCCGGACACGACGGATCGGTCGTGCTATCGCGCGTTCGCGAGAAGTCCGGTGACCACGGCTTCAACGCCGCGACCGAGCAGTACGTGGACCTGGTGAAGGACGGCATCATCGACCCGACCAAGGTCGTCCGCGCCGCGCTTCAGAACGCCTCGAGCGTCGCGGGGCTGCTGCTCACCACCGAGTGCGCCATCGTCGACCGACCCGAACCCGCGTCCGCCGGTGGCGGCGCCCCCGACATGGGCGGAATGGGCGGAATGGGCGGAATGGGTGGCATGGGCGGAATGGGCGGCATGGGCGGCATGGACTTCTGAGCCAGCGCGGACGGTGCGGTTCTCCGCGCCGTCCGCGCTTCGCTCGGGATCAAAAGACCACCGTCCTCCGGCCGAGCGCGAGGATCCGGTCCTCGAGGTGCGCGATCACCGCGCGTGCCAGTACCACGCGCTCGACGTCGCGGCCCTTTCGCACGAGATCGCCGATCGCGTCGTGATGCGAGACGGCGACCACGTCCTGCTCGATGATCGGCCCCTCGTCGAGCTCGGTCGTCGCGTAGTGCGCCGTGGCGCCGATGCGCTTCACGCCGCGTTCCCATGCCTGGTGATACGGTCGCGCGCCACTGAACGCCGGCAGCGTGCTGTGGTGGATGTTGATGATGCGCTCCGGGAACGCCGACACGAATCGCTCGGACAAGACCTGCATGTACCGCGCGAGCACGACCAGGTCGATCCTCTCGCGCAGGAGCAGCTCGATCTCGCGCTCCTCCTGGGCTTCCTTCGTCGCCTTGTCGATCGGGAAGAGCTGGTACGCGACACCGAACTGCGACGCGATTCCCGAGAGATCCGGGTGGTTCGAGATGATCAGTGCAATCTCGCAGCGGAGCTCGCCAAGACGGTGCCGGATCAAGAGATCGTAGAGGCAGTGCTCGAACTTCGAGACGAAGATCGCGACTCGCTTTGGCCGGTCGGAATAGGAGATCCGCCAGCGCATCTGGTAGCGGCCGCATTCGATCGCCAGTAGCGCCTCGAGCTGCTCACGCGAGATGTCGAGCTCGCTCGAATCGAAATGGATGCGCTGGCTGAAGATCCGCTCCTGCGGGTCGAGATGCTGCTGCGCCTCGAGGATGTTGGCGCCGTGGTCGTGAAGCAGCTGTGCCATCGCCGCGACCAGGCCTTTTCGGTCCGGGCAGCAGAGCAGAAGCGTCGCCGTGGGCGCTTTGCTCATTCCGCGTCCCTCGGGAACGACTGGCCGATCGCGATGCACGCCTGACGCGCCGTGCGTCCGCTGCGCGTGCCGCGCTCGAGCGCGAAGCGCAGCGCGAGCGATTCGAGCTCGGCGCGAGGCACTCGCCGGTCCAGCCCGAGCGCCCGCGCGTGAAGCTGAACGATCCGCAAATACGTCTCCTGGTCGAACGCGAAGAACGGCAGCATGAGTCCGAAGCGATCCGAGAGGGAGATCTTCTCTTCGGCCGTCTCTCCGGGGTGCAGGAGCCCGTCGACGTCCATCCGCGCCTCGGCGTTCTCGGACGAGCGCTCGGTCAGCAGGTGCCGGCGATTCGAAGTGGCGATGATCAACGCGTTCGCCGGACGAGCCTCGAGTCCGCCGTCGAGCTCCGCCTTGAGAAGCTTCCAGCTCGTGTCGCCCTCGTCGAACGAGAGATCGTCGCAGACCACTCCGAATCGCTCGGGCCTGCCGCGCAGGAGCTTCCAGAGCGACGGCAGCTCGAGGAGATCGTCACGCCGAACCTCGACGAGCCGGAACCCGCTCGAGGCGAACTCGGAGAGCAGGCCGCGAACCGCCGACGACTTGCCCGTGCCGCGTTCGCCGTAGAGCAACATGTCGAGCGCCGGCTCACCGCGCGTGAACGCCGCGACGTTGCTACGCAGCTTCGCGATCGAACGCTCTACGCCGAGCAGCGCATCGAGCGGGTAGAGATCGGGATGCACGATCGGCGCGAGCGCGGAGCCGCGAAAGCGGAATGCGACCGCCTTCTCGGCGTCGCCGCTCGCGGGTGTTGCCTCGCCGCGAGAGAGCGCTTCTTCGAGCCGGCCGAGCACGCTCTCGATCCGGGGCAGAAGCGCATCCCAGCTTCGCGTCACGTCCGCTCCGCCGAAATCACCATCGCGATCAGAGCTTGAGACGGCTGCGCGTCCCACCACCGCGCGGCGCGATCAGACCGAGCAGGATTCCGACGAGGACGATGGCCGCCCCGGCCGTGAGCACCTTCCAGCGCGCGTTCGCGCTCGCGTTGGACGCATCGGCCTCGAGCACTCGATTGCGCTCGCGAAGCGCGGCGAGCTCCACGAGCTCCGCGGTCCGTGTCCCGAGCTCCTTGTCGAGCTCGGAAACGCGCGCTTCGGCCGTCGCCAACCTCTCTCGAACGCGTGGAAGCTGGACGCTCGCCGGCTCCTCGTTCGAGACGTAGCCCTCGGGAACCCAACCCTCGAGGCCGCCGCTCCGCACCCGGACCCACTCACCGTCACGGCCGAGTGTCTCCACGACCGCGCCAGCCGGCAGGATCTTCATGATCCGGAACTCGAGTCCCGGCCCGGCGCGCAGGTTGGCGCGCACCTCGCCATCGACGAACTCCGCCACGGCGGAGCGCGAACCGAAGATCACGAGGGCAATCAGACAGAGCCAGCGAGCCACGCGCATTCTCTACCACCTCATGCGGGCAGGTTCCAGCTAGAAGAAGACCCGCGAGAAGACGAGCGCGGCTGCGATGCCCGTGAAATCGGCCGCCAGACAGACGAATACGGTATGGCGGGCCGCCCGCACACCGACGCTTCCGAAATACAGCGCCAGAACGTAGAACGTCGTCTCGGTGCTGCCGTTGATCACCGAGACGAGGTAGCCCACGAACGAATCCGGTCCGTATGCCGTCATCGTCTCCGTCATCACCGCCATCGCACCGCTCCCCGAGAGCGGACGGATCAGCGCCATGGGTAGCGCCTCGGCCGGAAATCCCAGCAGCGACGTGACGGGGGACACGGCGGCGGTCAGGGCTCCGAGCGCGCCAGAGTGCCGGAACATGGCGACACCGACGAGGATCGCGACCAGGTACGGAATGATCATGATGGCGATCTCGAAGCCCTCGCGTGCACCCGCGATGAACGAGTCGTATACCTTCACCCGGCGAGCGAAGCCGAAGAGCACGATCGCGGCCATCAGCGTCGGGAGCAGCCAGGTGTTGAGCGCCTGCTTCATCTGCTCGAGGCCGCTCGAATCGGGCGCGCCCGTCGCGAGCTGTCGCACGAGTGCGAAGCCGAGCAGGACGAAGAACGCGGCGAGGAGGAGTCGGCGAACGGGCTCGCTCCGGGCGCGGACGTTCGCGGTCTGCTCCGCCTCCGCGATTCCGGCGATCGCCGAATCGGCGGCCTTCGGAACGGCCTCGCCCCCGGCAGTCGCGGCCGCCGCGCGCTCGACCGAGAACACCGCGCGACGCTGGATCAGCTTCGCCACCCCAATCGCAGCGAGCGTCGAGCAGGCGGTCGCGAGGACGCTGGGTATGACGATCCCGGCGGCGTTGGTCGAGCCGAGGCTCGCGCGGATCGCGATGACGCCGAGTGGTAGCACGGCGACACCGGATGTGTTGATCGCCAGGAAGAGCGCCATCGAGTCGGTCGCGACGCCCGGCCGCGGATTCAGCGTCTCGAGCTCGCGCATCGCCTTCAGCCCGAATGGCGTGGCCGCGTTTCCTAGGCCGAGCACGTTCGCCGCAAGGTTCAGGATCATCGCGCCCATCGCCGGGTGCTCGGGCGACACGTCCGGAAAGAGCCGGCGCATGATCGGCGCGAGCGCCCGGGCGATCGAGGCCATGAAACCCGCGTCCCGAAGCACGCGCATGAAACCGAGCCAGAGCGCCATCGGCCCGATCAGTCCGAAAGCGACCACCATCACGGCGTTCTTCGCGGCGTCGAGCGCCGCTTGATTGGTCTCCGACATCGTCCCGGAGAAGGCCGCGACCAGGACCGCGGAGGCAATCAACGCGATGAAGATCGCGTTCAGCACTAGCGGGGAAACGCGTCCGGGAGCCCACCATCGACCGGAAGAACCGCACCGGTGGTCGGCGTCTCCTGACGAGCGAAGAAGACCACCGCACGGCCGACATGCTCCGGTGTGACGCGCGCCTTCAGGAGATTGCGGTTCCGGTAGAACTCCTCGAGATCCCCGGGCTCGATCCCTCGCGCGGCCGCGCGGCCCGGACCCACCTCCCGCCACAGGCCCGAGGGATTCTCGGACTCGCCGAAGACCGCATCCGCGTTGACCATGTTCACGCGCACGCCGATCCCGGCGCCCTCGAGCGCGGCGACGCGGCCGAGCTGGTGTGCTCCGGCCTTCGAAGCGCTGTAGGCGCCGAACTCGACGCCGGGCGCGAACACGTTCTTGGTCGAGATCAGCACGATGTTCCCGCCGGTCGCCTGACGTCGGAGCTGGAAGAGCGACTCGCGCAGCGTGAGGAACGCGCCCTTCAGGTTCACGTCGACGGCCGCCTCGAAATCCTCGAGATCGAGATCCGCGAGCGCGCCGGCGCGCGCGATGCCCGCGTTCACGACCACGACGTCGACCCCGCCGAAGAGCTCCGCCGCGCGCAGGAACGCGTCGCGGACGTCGCCCTCGTCGGTCACGTCGCAGCACACGCTCTCGCAGCGATCACCGCCGATGCGCTCGCGCGCAGCGTCGAGACGGGGCTCGTCCTTGTCGACGAGCAGGACGTGCGCCCCGGCGCGCAGGAGTTCGCGCGCGACGCCCTCACCGATCGCACCGGCGCCGCCGGTGACCAGCGCGACCTGTCCTTCGAGCGCTGCGGAAGATGCGCGCCCGAGCTTCGCCTGCTCGAGGCTCCAGTATTCCATGTCGAAGAGCTCGCTCTCCGAGACACCCTCGTAGCGGCCGATCGTCGTCGCCCAGATCTTCGTGCGCAGCGTGTGCTCGGCGATGTCGGCGACGATCCTCGCCTCGCTTCGCGTCCGACCGACGGCGACCAAGCCGATTCCGGGGAGCACCAGCACGCGCGGCGTCGGATCCAGCATCGTGCGTTCGACCCCCTTCGACGCGATGTTGCGATCGAAGTACTTCGCGTAGTCGCTCCGGTACGCCTCGATCGTCCTCGCGCAGGCGCGTGGAGAGTCCTTCGAGATTCGCGTACGGCGGTCGCTGGAGAAACAGATAGGGGCCCTTGGTGCGGATCACGTGATCGGGCGTGATCGGTGCGCTGGCCGCGAGCTCCGGGCCCTGCTCGGCGGCGGCGAAGTGCAGGATCTCGTCGGAGCTCCTGTGCTCGAGCACGAAGCGTCGGAACGGCTGCTCGAGGTCACCCGTGCGCACGGCAAGCGCGCCGCGCACGACCGACGCGATCTCCTTCCACTCGCGCATCGCCACCACCGGACGCGCGTCGAGCGGCCGTCGGCCCTCCATCTGTTCGGCGAGGAATCCACGCGCGTGGCCGACCAACGCGATGTGACGCTCGTAGCTCGTCTTCGCGTCGGCACCGAACGTGACCAGGCCGTGCTTCTCGAGCACGAGCCCTTCCACGAGCGGATCCCGCTCGAAGATCTCGGCGGCGGATTTCGCGAGCGCGAAGCCCGGCATCGCCCAGGGAACCCAGCCGATCCGAGCGCCGAAGAGCGCGCGCACACGGGCTTCTCCGTCTGGCTGGTTCGTGAGCGCGAGGATCGCATCCGCGTGTGAATGGTCGATGAACATCGCGGGAAGAAAGGCGTGGAGCAGCGTCTCGATGCTCGGCGTCGGCGCCGTCGGATCCAGGAGCGCGCGCCGCTGCTGCGCGACCATGTCCTCGTCCGAGAGCGCATCGAGGACGCGGAGCGCGAGAAGCGGCTCGAGCAGAAGAGCGGGGAGCCCCTCGGGTTCGATCTCGGCGAGGTCCCAACCGGATCCCTTCACGCGGAGGACCGAGACCTCGCGTCCGAACAGGTCGCGCGCGGACGTCTTGACCGAAGTGTTTCCGCCGCCGTGCAGGACCAGGTCCGGCTCGGCTCCGATCAGTCGCGACGTGTAGACACGCTCGCCAAGAGCATCGCCGTCCGCGGAGTAACGCTCGCGGTAGCGCGCGACCTCCGCTTCACTCCAGCGGCTCTCCATCGCGAGACAACCTAGCAGAGCGAGCTTGGGTTGCCCCCGCAGTCGCGCGCCGATACCCTGCGCGAGTCGGTTCCGAGTGCGCTCTGCCAAGAGCGATGGCTCGGCCCGGTCAAAGCCGTCGATGAGCGGACGGCGATCGGGGCGGGAGCTGGGTCTCGCGCGACATTCACGCGCTGCGATGGGAGGTGGTCCAAAAGTGTTTCAATCAAGCACAGTGACGGCAGAGGTGGTTTCCATCTAGGTACGCCTAGAAACCTGGTGGCGGACCTGGCATGGCCCAGGAACCACCCGAACCCCGAGGGTCCGCTTGGTCACTGAGCGGGCTTCCGCCAAGGCGGACGCAGACACCTTCGGGGTTTTTCTCGGCCATTTTTCATCGGGACGCAGACGATTGGGGGCAGCTGAAGTGGAGTTCGAGAAGCGCTGCCGCGATCTGCTTCCGAGCCTCCGACGCGAGGCGCACGGCCTGCGTTTCCACGTCGCGACGATCGACGGTCCGGCGGTGATGTCGTCGTGGACCTCGGCACATCTCGCGCTGGCCCTGCGCCACGTCGATCCCGACGTCGCGCTCTCGGAGCTGCGCAGCCTGTACTCCGGCTGCCAGCGGGACGACGGCCTGCTCGCGGCCGAGCGCGTCGCCGGAGACGCCGAGCGCAGCGCACGCGCGGGCGAGGTCGGCCCGATCTTCGGCGAAGACCAGCGATCGCATCTGATCGCGCCGCCGGTCGCCGCGTTCGCCGTCGCGAGCCTGCGTGCTCGCGGGCGCGCCGGACGCTCGTGATCTGCTCGAGTGCGCGACGCGCGAGCTCGACGCCATCTGGGGCGAACGACTTCCGCCCGACACGCCCCTGCCCGTGATCCTCCACCCTCTGGAGTCCGGAGTCCCGCGCTCGGCCCTCTTCGATCGCGATCGTGGACTCCGAGGACGACGACGAGTGGCGCGACGACAGCGCGACGCTGTTCCGCTCCGCCGCCGCGTGCCGGCTCGATCCCGAGTACGCGCTGCGCGCGGGTCATCCGTTCGTGATCGAGGACCCCGTCTTCTGTGGCTGGCTGCTGCTGGCGCTCGAGGAATCCTCGCGCGCGCTGGGAGAAGCTCGGCGACACCATGGCGTGTCAGAAGCTGCGCATCCGCGCCGGCATGATCGCGGACGGGATCCACTCCCGTCTCTGGTGGGAGGAGCAGGAGATCTACACCGGCTGGAACCGCGGCCGGCAGAGCGCGCTTCGGGCCGTGACCGCCGGGGGACTCGTGCCCGCGGCGACGCGCACGCTGATCGAGGAGGGTACGCCCCGCCGCGTCGTGGACCGCCACCTCCGCCCCGCCGCATCCGCGCTGTGGAGCTCACGCGGCGTCTTCCACGCTCCACCGAAACACGCCGAACGCGACGACCTCGACGGGCGCGGCGATCGGCCGGACGCCGCGTCGCCGATCGCGCACTTCTGGGCCCACCTCGTGCTCTCGCGCGCCGATCGGCCCGCAGAGGCGCGCATCGCCCGCGACCCAGCTCGAGGAGCTCGCCCTCGCGCGCGGGTTCCAGTGCGAATACGAGATCGGCCTCGACGAGCCCGAGACGGCGTCCCGGGACAGCTCCGCGTGCCCGTTGCTCGCCCTCGGAATGCGCGAACAGGAAGGGGGTCTGCTGTAGACTGGAGCGCGACACCATGGGCTTCTACGAACGCTACGTCTTCCCGCGCGTCCTCGACTTCGCGATGCGAAGGATGGAGCCGCTGCGCGGCGGCGTGCTCGCGCCAGCGACGGGTGACGTGCTCGAGATCGGATTTGGCACCGGGCTGAACCTGGCGCATTACCCCGATTCCGTCCGATCCCTTTCCGCGGTCGATCCGATGGATGCACTGCCGGAGCGCGTCGCGGAGCGGATCGCGGCGTCGGCGTTCCCCGTCGAGCGACACCGCCTGCGCGCCGATGGCCGGCTGCCGTTCGACGCCGCGCGCTTCGACTGCGCCGCGATGACCTGGACGCTGTGCACGATCCCCGATCCGATCGCGGCGTTGCGCGAGCTTCGCCGCGTGCTGAAGCCCGGTGGGACGCTGCTCTTCATCGAGCACGGCCGCAGCGACGATCCGCGCGTCGCTCGGTTTCAAGATCGCTGGAATCCGATCCAGAAGGTGATCGGCGTCGGCTGCAATGCAAATCGCAAGATCGACGCGTTGATTCGCGAAGGCGGCTTCGAGTTCGAGAAGCTCGACCGTTTCAAGGCCGACGGTCCGCGCTTCCTCGCCGAGATGTACAGCGGGGTCGCTCGGAGCTGAGTCGCTTGCGCCTGTGCCGGTCGCGGCGTAGGCTTCGTTCCAAATCAAGAACCGGCGTTCTGAATAATGGAACGATCAGGCGACTTCAGCGGAACCATCGACAAGGCCCTCGAGCTGCTCTTCCACCTGCACGAGCAGCCCGCGGCGCGCGGCGTGTCGGAGCTCGGCCGCACGCTCTCGCTCCCGAAATCGACGGCGCATCGGCTGCTCACCTCGCTCTCGAAGCGCGGCCTGGTCGAGCGCGACGCGCTCGGCCGCTATCGGCCGGGCATCGCGCTCGTGGCGCTGGGGCTCGGCGTCCTCGAGCGCGAGCCGCTGGTGGAGGCGGCGCGCCCGGTTCTCGAGCGCAAAGCGGAGGCGCTCGGCGAAACGATCTTCCTGTCGGGCGCGCGGGCCGGCCGACTCTACGTGCTCGACAAGCAGGAGGGCTCGGGCTTCCTGCGCGCCGCGCCGCGCGTCGGCAGCGAGATTCCAGCGCACGCGACCGCGATCGGAAAACTGTATCTCGCGTTCGCGCCCGACGATCTGCTTCGGACCGAAGCGAAGCTGCATCGCTTCACGCCCGAGACGCTGATCGATACGGCGGAGCTGGCGCGCGAGATCGAGCGCGTGCGCGCGAACGGCGTCGCCGAGATGCGCGACGAGTGGATTCCCGGGCTGGCCGGGGTGGCCGCACCGATCCGGCTCGGCGAGCGGCTCCTGGGCGCGATCGCGCTCGCGGCACCGAGCTCGCACTTCTCCGGTGCGAACGAGCGCCCCTTCCGAGACGGAGTGCTCGCGGCGGCCCTTGAGATCGAGACCCGCGTCGCGGGCGGCCGGGCTGAGGCTCGGCCCCGACGCGCAGGAGGTGACACATGAAGGTGTGGATCGACGGACGCGTGGTCGATGGCAGCGAAGCGCGCGTTCCGGTCACCGATCACGGACTGCTCTACGGCGACGGGATCTTCGAGGGCATCCGCCTCGCGGGCGGTCGCGTGTTTCGGCTCGACAGCCACCTGGCGCGGCTCCGGGATTCCGGCCGCGCGATCGGCCTCGAGCTTCCCGGCGGTGTCGCCGCCATCCGCGCCATCGTGCTCGAAACCGCGCGCGCCTGGGGTCGCCCCGACGGTTACGTGCGACTGCTCGTCACGCGCGGCGACGGCGCCATGGGTGTGGATCCGACGCGCTGTCCGAGCCCGCGCGTGATCTGCATCGCCTGCGAGATCGAGCTGTACCCGGTGAGCCTGCTCGAATCCGGGATCTCGATGGTGACGGTGAGCACGAGAAAGCCGGGGCCGGACGTGCTCGATCCTCGCGTCAAGAGCCTCAACTACCTGAACAGCGTGCTCGCCAAACGCGAGGCTCGCCTGCGCGGCGCCGACGAAGCGCTGATCCTGAACTCCGCGGGGAGGGTGGCCGAGGCCGCGGTGGCGAACGTCTTCGCGTTCCGGCGCGGCAAGCTCTCTACTCCACCCGCGTCCGACGGTGCGCTCGAGGGGGTGACACGTGGCAGTGTTCTCGAGCTCGCCGCCGAGTTCGGCATTCCCGCGGAGGAGCGCAGCCTGACTCGAATGGACCTGCTCTCGGCCGACGAGGTCTTCGTGTCCGGGACAGGGGCACGGATCGTCGGCGTGCGCTCGCTCGACGGTGAGGAGATCGGAGTTCGAGCACCGGGGCCGGTCACGGAGAAGCTCGCCGCGGCCTTCGGCGAGTTGGCGCGGACCGACGGGGTGGTCTTCCTCGACTAGCGGGAGTCCGGGATCCGCGAGTGGTGTGCGATCTGCTCGTCGGAGTACGCGTACTCCGGGCCGACCACGCACGCCCGCCGGGCATCGCAGGCTCGAGCACAGGCCGGAAGCGTGAGTCGCACCTGGTAGCAGGCCGCCGAATCGACGCCGCTTGCGCCGACGACACCGCCGTGGCACGCGCCGACGCACGGAGCCGGGCAACCGTCGCAAGGTGAATACGGCTCGGGCACGCTCTGCGCGACGCTCTCGGACACGAGCAGCACCGCGCGAATTCCGATCCAAGGTCCGTAGCGGGGATGAATCAGGACGCCCACGCGACCGGGCGCGCCGAAGCCCGCGCTCTTCGCCAGCGCGACGAGCGGAAGGTACACACCATCGCGTCGGTCCGCGTAGAAGCCGATCGACGCTCCCGGATCGCAGAGCGACGCCGACTCGGCGAGCACGCGCCGCGTGTACGCGTCGAGCGGATCGTGCAGGAGCGCGCGCTCCGGCGAGCGCGTGAAGCGCTCCCAGAGCACGCGCCCCGCGTTCCCGACGACGAGCGCACCGCGTGCGCCCTTTGCGATCCGCGCGGAGCGCCACGGTTCCGGGACGAGCGCGTCGTACGCGGTGATCGAGAGCGTGCCGGTCAGCCCGAGTCCGGCGTCCGCGAGCCGAGCGACGGTTTCTTCGAGGCTCAAGCCCCGCTCTCGAAACGTTGCCCGAGCGAGATCCCGACTCGTTTCGCGAATTCCGCGGCCGCCTCCTTCCCGGCGCCGGCTCGCACGCGCCCGACCCGCAGCACGCCGCCGCTTAGAGCGATCGCGAGCCCCTCCGCGTCGCACGCGACGACACTCCCCGCGGTCGGTCCCCCCGCATCGGGAAGGAGCGCGGAGTCGAAGAGCCGGACCGGTTCGCCCGCGAGGCGCAGGAACGCCCCGGGTTGGGGATCACAGCCGCGCACGAGCCGACCGATGACGTCTGCGGGCGCCTTCAGATCGATCGCGGCCACCGCGTCATCGACGAGCCCATGCGAGGTCGCGCGGGATTCGTCCTGCGTCCAGGGACGCGCACGGCCGCTCGCGATCAGCTCCACGGCCTCGACGAGTGCCTCGATCCCGAGAGGCTGGAGCTTCTCGAAGAAGAGCGATGAACTCGTCTCCGTGTCCGAGATCGTCACTCCGCCCCTTTGCACGACGATCGGGCCGGTATCGACGCCGTCGTCCGGAACGAAGATCGATACGCCCGACTCGCGCTCGCCGAGAATGATCTGGTACTGCAGCGCCGCGCCTCCGCGGAACCGCGGCAAGAGCGACGGGTGGAAGCACAGGCTCTTGTGCCGCGGCGCGTCGGTGATCTCGCGCGGCAGGAAGACCTGGACCGACGCGAGCAGATTCAAATCGGCTTCGAGCGCACGGTACTCCGAGAGGGCCGCGGCGATCGGCTCTCCGTTCTTCTTGCGGAAGAATCGACGCCGCACGAGTGGGATACCGAGCTCGGCGGCGCGCTCGACGAGGACGTCGGGCCGGCCTGTGTCGGGCGGTGCGAAGACGGCGACGACATCGTGCCCCTTCGCACGCACGCGCTCGAGTGTTTCGCGGCCGAACGCCGCCTGTCCGAACAGCGCGATGCGAAGGCTCATTCGGGCAGCCTATCACGCGGTCCGAGCGATCGGACCGGGCGCGCCGGGTGACCGATGGCGAGTACACCCGGCGGCAGATCTCGAGTCACGACGGATCGCGCACCGACGACGACGCCGTCACCGATCGTGACGCCCTGAAGGATCGTGACGTCCGAGGCGATCCAGACCCTCTCACCGATCGTCACCGGACTGCTGCGTTCCGGTGTGTGGATGTCGAGGTGGTGGAAGTCCGAGTCGAGCACGCGTGAGCCGAAGCCGATCATCGAATCGTCACCCATGCGGATGCCGACGTTCGCGTGCAGCATCGCTCCATTCACCAAGCAGCGCGCTCCGAGCTCGATGCTCGCGCCCTCGGCCACCGTCACGTAGTTCGGACCACATTCCGTGCGCAGCCAGACGCGTCGTCCGAGCGAGAGCGACCCGCCCGACTGAACCCAGACGTGGTTCGCACGACGGCGTTCCGTCGCGTAGCCATCACCGACCACGACGCGCGCCCCCGGCTCGATTCGCAGGTCCGTGAGGCGCAGATTCGGCGAGACGGACGCACCGAGCTCGAGTCTCTCGCCGAAACGCTGGCGCCAGATCGCGAAACGGAATCGGTCCCAGGCGTAGATCGCGCGCAGCAGCTCGGCTTGCATGGCGGCGGAGTCTACCACTGGAGCGTGGTGTCACTCGCGCGCTCCACTTCGGCCGCATGGGCGACCGATAAGCGCCTGCGGTGACCGACTCGAAAGACGCGCTCTTCGCCCTCGTCCTCGCCGAGCTCGAGCGAACGCTCGATCCACGCGAGCTCCGGCGTCGCGAGCGCGATGGGCTCGTCGAGCTCGCCCAGGATGCGGCGTACTTCGCCGAGCTGCGCGCGCCCGGGGAAGCGCGCGTGAGGGTCGCGTGTCCGGGAGGGTTTCGCGCTGGCCGGACCAGCGTCGAGATCCTCGCGTCCGATCAGCCTTTCATCGTCGATACCGTGCGGCTGGTGCTCCGGAAACGCGGACTGCGCGAGCTCGTCCTGTTGCATCCGCTGCTCGCGATCGAGCGCGACGTCGACGGCGGCATCGCGAGGGTGGGCCGGGACTCCGTCGATCGCACACGCGAGTCGTACGTCTACGCCGAAATCCACGCTCTCGAGGACGACGCAGGGCGTGCGAGTCTCGAATCCGAGCTCGAGAACGCGCTCGCCGACGCACGCAGGGTCGTCGGCGATCACGCGCCCATGCTCGCCAGCCTGCGCGAACACGCCGCGAGCATCGAGTCCTGCGCCGCCGCCCTCTCGGGAGGCGGGGATCGCGCGCGGAATCTCGCGGAGATCCTTCACTGGCTCGAGACCGAGGGTTTTCTCTTCATGGGGTATCGCCGCTACGCGGTGCACCGCGAAGTGGGAGGGTTCCGCGTCGCCCACGAGCCCTCGAGCGCGCTCGGCATCCTGACCGATGTGGACGACTCCCGCTTCGACGATCCCGCCGTGAGCGCGTCCGTGCCCCCGCTCGTCGCGTCGCGGCTCGAGGACGAACGCGTGATCTTCTTCGACAAGACACGCAGCGACTCGACGGTTCACCGTCGAGGGCGGCTCGACTCCGTATCGGTCAAGCTGCTCGACGAGCATGCGCGGGTCGTCGGCTTCGGACGGTTCGTCGGCATGCTCACGAACCGAGCGATGCGCATGCGCCCCTCCGCGCTGGGGATTCTCGGAGCGCGGCGAGCGCGGGTCGTGGAATCGCTCGTGACCGAATCGGGCTCGCACACGCACAAGCTCGCGCTCGAGGCGTACGACTGCCTTCCCCTCGAGTTCCTGCTTCCAGCGGAGCATGACCAGGTGAGAAGGGTCGTCGCGAGCGTCGTTGCGGCGTCCGAAACGGGACAGACCACGGTCGTGAGCGTGCCCGACCTCGAGAACCGGTCCTTCTTCGTCTCGGTCGTCCTTCCACGCCGGTCGTACGAGGAGCGCTTCCGAATCGAGATCGATCGCCTCCTGGTGAACCGCCACGGCGCGAGCCGGATCGACCACCGGACCTCGTTCCTCGACGAGGATCTCGCACTCGTTCACTTCTTCTGCGCCTGCGAGTCCGATCTCGATCCGGGCGCGTTCGGCTCGCTCGAATTCGACGTGCGTGGCGTGGTCGAGCGCTGGCAGGATCGCTTCGAAGAGGCCATAGCGATCGCCCGGCCGAACGAACGAGCGTTCCAGCTCGCCGAGCGGTACGCGACGTCGTTTCCCGATTCGTATCGCGTCGTCACGTCGCCGGCCGAGGCCGTGCTCGACGTCGGCCATCTCGAGCGCCTGCGTAGCGGCGAGTCGAGCGTCGAGATCGGGCTCGACTTCGCCACCGCCTACGGCGACGCCCGCACCCACCGGCTCAAGCTGTATCTCTGCGAGCGACCGTACCTGACGGACATACTTCCGATCGTGCACCGGTTCGGCGTGCACGTCGTGGACGCGACGCTGACGGAGATCTCCATCCCGTCCCAACGGTCGCTGTGGGTGGTGTCGTTTCGGATCGAGCCGATCGAGGCCGACGGCGACCGGTCGGGCGCGGTCGAGGCGCGCGTGCTCGACGGACTGCGTGCGGTGCTCTCGGGGCGGGTCGGAAGCGACGAGTTGAATCGACTCGTGCTCGTGGCCGGTCTCGATTGGCGCACGGTCGACCTGCTTCGTGCCTATCTCGAGTACGCGAGGCAGATCGGACAGGCGCCGGCGTGGCTGCTCGCGTGCGAAGTGCTCGCACGACATCGCCACGCCGTGCGCGCGCTCGCCGAGCTGTTCCGTGCGCGCCTCGACCCGGATCTCGCATCGACGCGCGCGTCCGCGATCGCGCAGGCCACGCAGGCGCTCGCCGACGCCCGAAGCCCGATTCCCAGTGCCGCGGAGGATCGCGTCTTCGGCGTGCTCGAATCGCTGATCGCGGCGACGCTGCGGACGAGCTTCTTCGTCCCGTCGGGATTCGAGGCGAAGCACGAGATCGCCCTGAAGCTCGACTCACGTGCGATTCCCGGAATGCCCGCACCGGTGCCGCTCTGCGAGATCTTCGTCCATTCGATCGAGTTCGTCGGGATTCACCTGCGCGGCGGAAAGGTCGCTCGCGGCGGATTGCGCTGGAGCGATCGCTTGGGGGATCTCCGCACCGAGATTCTCGCGCTGTGGAAGACGCAGCGCGTGAAGAACGGGCTGATCGTTCCGGTGGGCGCCAAGGGTGGATTCGCATTGAAGCGCGGATCGCTCGATGCGAGCGCGGGGCGTGCCGAGGCCGACCGGATCTACCCGCGCTTCGTCGCCGCGTTGCTTCGTCTCACCGACGACGTGCGAGGTGAGCTCATCGTCGCTCCGGAGCGCGTGGTGCGACACGATGGCGACGATCCGTATCTCGTCGTCGCAGCCGACAAGGGCACGTCGCATCTATCCGACGTCGCGAATCGCGTCGCACAGGATGCGGGCTTCTGGCTCGGCGACGCCTTCGCCAGCGGCGGCAGCAACGGCTACGACCACAAGCGCTGTGCGATCACCGCTCGCGGCGCGTGGCTCTGCGCACATCGCCACTTCTCGGAGCTCGGCCGGGATCCGGAGCGCGAGGTCTTCACGGTCGCGGGAATCGGGGACATGTCGGGCGACGTCTTCGGCAATGGACTTCTGCTGATGCGCCGCGCGAAGCTCGTCGCCGCGTTCGATCACCGTCACGTCTTCGTCGATCCGGATCCGGATCCGGAGCTCTCGTGGCGAGAGCGCAAGCGCCTCTTCGAGCTGCCGCGCTCTTCGTGGGCCGACTACGCGCGTGAACGGATCAGCGCGGGCGGCGGCGTCTTCGAGCGCGGCGCGAAGCGCATCGGTCTCTCGCCGCAGGCTCGGCGCGCGCTCGCGACGGATGCGGAGTTCCTGTCGGGTGAGGAGCTGATTCGCGCGACTCTGCGCGCACCCGTCGATCTGCTCTGGAACGGCGGGATCGGCACGTACGTGAAGGGCTCGTCCGAGGCTCACGACGACGCGGATGATCGCGCGAACGACGGGGTGCGGATCGACGCGCGCGAGCTCCGTGCGCGCATCGTCGTCGAAGGCGGCAATCTCGGGCTGACGCAGGCTGCGCGCGTCGAGCTCGCGCGTGCGGGGGTTCGCATCGACACCGACGCGATCCACAATTCCGGTGGAGTCGATCTCTCCGATCACGAGGTCAACTACAAGATCCTGCTCGCGGGGAGCGTAACCGATGGCTCGCTCGGCCTCCCAGAGCGGAACGCGGTCTTGCGCGCCTGTGTCGACGAGGCGGCGGAGGACGTGCTCTCCCACAACGCGAGCCAGAGCCTGTGCCTGTCCCTGGACCTGCTTCGCGCGAGCGACGCTCCGGAGCGGATCGCCGACGCCGCGGCGTTCCTGGTGCGCCACGCGGAGCTCGACGCCGTGCTCGAGGGCCTGCCCGAGAGCGGTGCGCATCGCGCGCGCATCTCGACCGGCGGTGCGAGTGCGGCATGGACGCGCCCGGAGCTCGCGATCCTGCTCGCCTACACGAAGCTCCTCGCCAAGCGCTCGCTCGCGCGCTCGGACATGATCGACCAGCCCGAGCTCGCCGGACTCCTGCACGAATATTTCCCAACGCGCCTGCGCGCATCGTTCCGCTCCGCGATCGACGCTCACCGGCTTCGGCGCGAGATCAAGGCGCTCGTGCTCGCGAACAGGGCCATCGACCGCGCCGGGGTGACACTCGTTCCCGAGCTGGCGCGAACGCTCGCCGTCGACGTGAGCGACGTGCTCGGGGCCTGGTGGACGGCCGATCAGCTTCTCGGTGCCGAACCGATGCGCGTCTCGATCGCCTCGAAGTACGCGACCGAGGACGAGCGTCTTCGCGCGCGGCTTCGGCTCGAGGATTCGGTTCGCGACGTCGCGGCATTGCGACTGGGCCTGGAACGCCGCGCGCTTCTTGCGCCCGACGAGCTCGATCGGTGCCGTGAAGGTCTGGCAGAGCTGCGCTCGCTGGTCGCTCCGGGACGAGACGATCTCGACGCGCTGCCGGTGCTCGTCCGGGCGCTGGGCGCGCTCGTCGCCTCGCAGAGAACGCAGGCTCCGCTCTCGCGCGCGCTCGAGCTCTGGACCGAGCTCGGGGATCGAACGCACGTCACCTGGCTGCTCGACAGGCTCGCGAGCATCGCGCAGCCCGATGCGTGGAGCCGGATCTGTGCCGCATCGATCGCTCTGGACGCGACGCGCGTGCTCTGCGAACTCTGCGAACGGGAGCTCACCAGCGAAGGCGGTGGACGCGCAGAGCTCGACGCTCAGGTCGGCGCGATCGCTCGTCTCGCGGCCGAGATCGAGGCTGGAGAGCGCAGTCTCTCGCCGCTGCTCGTGCTCTCGCAGCGAATCCGACGCCTGTGCTAGGGTTCGCCGCGGAGAGATGCCGGAGCGGTTGAACGGGGCGGTCTCGAAAACCGTTGTACCCTTACGGGTACCGGGGGTTCAAATCCCTCTCTCTCCGCCAACTTCTCCCCGCGCAGCCTGAATGGAAAAGCTCGTCTACGTCCTGTTCGGAAGGGTGTCGGCAAGCCCCGCCGCGATCGCGCGTGAGCTGGGGACGTTCGGTGCGCAGCGCATCACCGTCAACGCGTCCGACGAACACGTGACCGCGAAGCTCGGCTCACGCATCACGCGCCTCGACCCCACACTCGGCGCCGTGGTTTCGTTCTGGGTCGAGGCGTGCCTCGATCGGAGCCCGATCGAGCGCGCGCTCGCGATCGCATCGGAACGGCTCGCCGGCTACTCGGTGCTCGAATCCGTCGCGCTCCCGAACCGCACGCACGTCGCGGCGGATTCGGAACGCACGCCGGGCATCAACATGATCGCGTGCATCGCGCCCAAGGCAGGGCAATCGTACGACGCCTGGCTCGAATACTGGCTCGAGGAACACCGGGGCGTCGCGCTCGAAGTGCAGGCCAGCTACGCGTACGTGCGCAACGTCGTCGTGCGTCCGCTCACGCCCGGCGCTCCACCCTGGAAGGGAATCGTCGAGGAGGGATTTCCGTCCGACGCCGTCGGCGATCCGATGGTCTGGTACAAGGCCGACGGTTCCCGGCAGAAGCTCGAGACGAATCTCGCCCGCATGCTCGCGAGCTGTCGGCGGTTTCTCGACCTCGAGCAGGTCGAGTCCCACCCCTTCTCGGAGTACCGCTTCGGGCGCTGACCGCTCCTACGCTTTCTCGCGCAGATCCGGCAGGCGGTATCCCTCCGCTTCGAGACGCGCGCGGATCGCCTTCTTGTCGAGCTTGCCCGTCGACGTCAGCGGAACCGAATCGACGAACAGCACGTCGTCGGGCAAGCTGCCACTTCGCGAAGCGCACCGGCGCAGTGCGCAGCGACTGCCTCGGGCGTGATCTCGGAACCGGCGCGGCGCACGACCAGCGCGACCGGGCGCTCGTCCCACTTCGGGTGCGGTTGCGCGACGACCGCGGCCTTGGCGACGCCGGGCAGTGCCGACGATGTGGTTCTCGAGATCGACCGACGAGATCCACTCGCCGCCGGACTTGATCAGATCCTTCGAGCGATCGGAGATGATCAGGTACTGCTCGGGATCGATCTTGGCGACGTCGCCGGTGACGAGCCAGCCGTCGTGGAACTTGTCGGGCTGCGGGTCGTTGAAGTACTCCGAGCAGATCCACGGGCCGCGGATCAGCAGCTTCCCGGCCGCGCGCCGTCGTGCGGCAGCGGCTTCCAGTCGTCGTCGACGATCTCGATCTCGAGCCCGGGCATCAGCAGGCCGGCCTTCGCGTTGTTCTCGAACTGGGCGTCGAGCGAGAGCTCGCGGTGCGTGCGCTTGGCGACGCGGCGCGAGAGCGTGCCGAGCGGATTGGTCTCGGTCATGCCCCAGCCCTGGATCATCTCGACGCCGAGGCGGTCCCAGAACCAGCGCATCAGCGAGACCGGCGGCGCAGAGCCGCCGCAGGTGAGCCGCTCGAGCTTCGACAGATCCCAGCGCTCGGGCTCGGCTTCGATCGCCGCGCGCGCGCCCTGCCAGATCGTCGGCACTCCCGCGGAGATCGTGACCTGCTCCGCGGCCATCAGGTCGAGCAGGGACTTCGGATCCATGAACCGGTGCGGCATGACCTGCTTCGCGCCGAGCATCGTGGCGGCGAACGGCAAGCCCCAGCCCATGGCGTGGAACATGGGCACGATGCCGCAGACGCTGTCGGTCGCCGACAGCGCGATCGCGTCGGTCATCGACTGCGCCATCGTGTGCAGGTAGGTCGAGCGGTGCGTGTACATCACGCCCTTCGGATTGCCGGTGGTTCCGCTCGTGTAGCAGAGGCCCATCGGCGCGTTCTCGTCGAGCTCGGGCCAGCGGTATTCCGTCGGCGCGGAGCCGATGAATTCCTCGTAGTCGATCGCGTTCTCGAAGCTCGTCTCGAATCCGCCGGACTCGGTGCCGACGACGATCAGCTCGACGCTCGGCAGCTTTCCGCGCAGCGGCTCGAGCAGCGGCAGCAGGTCCGCATCGACGAGCAGGACGCGATCGGAGGCGTGATTGACGATGTACTCGAGCTCGCGCGGCGAGAGCCGGATGTTCAGCGTGTGCAGCACCGCTCCCATCGAGGGCAGCGCCTGGTACGTCTCGAGGTGACGGCGGCCGTTCCACATGAACGTCGCGACTCGGTCGCCGATCGAGATTCCACGCCGTCGCAGCGCGTTCGCGAGCTGGCACGCGCGCGCGCGGGTCTCGGCGTAGCTCTGTCGCTGCGTGCCCTTCGAGGTCGCGGTGACGATCTCTTCGTCGGGCGAGAGCCGTGCACCACGATCGAGCAGGCGCGACAGGAGAAGAGGCGTGCGTTGCATCGTCATGGCTGGATCAGCTCCTTCCGAAATCGCCGAAGATCTTCATTCTCGGCGCGGGGAAGGGGCCCTGTCTACTGGCGCCAGCGACCCTCGAAGCGCAGACGACCATCGATCTCGCTCAGGATCAGGCGCTGCTCGTCCTGGGTGCGAAAGCGACCGTTCGCATCGCGGAACGCGTAGCTGACGATCAGCCGCAGGTACACGCGGCCCTCTTGCGAGCGCTCTTCGTCGATCTCCGCCGCGACGAGTCGGAAGCCGTCTCGCGAGTCCGGTGTGCCGGCGAACTCCGCGGGCTCGTCGCGGAACCCGAGCGCTTCGAGCCGCGCAGGGTCTCCGCTCGCGAGCGCGGCGAGCCAATCGGTGAGAAAGCTCTCGACCGGCCTCGTGAGCTCGAAACCGCTGAAGCTCTGCGCCGCTCCATCGGCCTCCGGCGCGGGTGCCGCGGGGATGCTCGGCTCGGGAGGCGGTTCGAGCCTGGCGGGCGCCGGCGCGGGAATCGGGGTCGGCTCCGGTGCCGGCGCGATCTCGGCCTTCGCGACCGGCTTCTCCGCCCGCTTGGCGACCGGCTTCTCCACGGGCTTCGCAACCGGCTTCGCGACGGGCTTCACGGCTTCGGGCAGAGCCGGCTGCGCGGCGGGAGCAGGCGCAGGCGGTCGCACGCGGACGAGCGCCGGGCTCGGCTTCGGCGCGTGGCTCTCGGCGATCGAGCCGGTCTTCGCGGTGTAGGTCCAGAGCCCGAATCCCGCGAGGACGATCCCGAGTGTCACGAACACTCCGACGAGCAGCGAGAACGGGTCGAGCGCGCGGCGCGCTCGGACCGGCGTCATGCGCGGAATCTGGATCTGCTGATCGGCGGGCAGCTGGAAGACCGGCTCCGACACGGCGCTCGGTGCGGTCTCGGGCCCCGCGTCGTCGGCGGGACCCGGTGGATCCGCGACGACCTCTGCGATCTCGGTTGAGATGTCCGCAAACGACATCTCGGATTCCGCGGAGGGTGCATCCGCGGGCGAATCGGGAACTGCTGCGACGACGACCGAAACGTTGTCCGCGCCACCGACCGCGTTCGCGGCTTCGACGAGCGCGAGCGCGGACTGCTCGGGCGTACCCGAAGCGAGCGCGAGCCCGAGCGCGCGTTCCTGAACGTACCCGTGCAGGCCGTCCGAGCAGAGCAGAAGCCGATCCCCGGGCCGAAGATCGACCTCGACGAGATCGACCGTCACGTCGGGCGCCTGACCGAGCGCGCGCATGAGCTCGTGGCGTCGGGGGTGCGTCTTCGCCGCCTCGCTCGTGATCACACCGAGGGAGATCCACTCGGTCATGAGCGAGTGGTCCCGCGTCAGCGATTCGAGCGCGCGATCGCGCAGCCGATAGCAGCGGCTGTCACCGACCCAGGCGAGCCAGACGCGACCGTCCGGCGCGAGCAGTGCCGCGACGACGGTCGTGCCCATTCCGCGAAGCTCGGAGTCGTCGAGTGCCCGCGTGTAGATCTCTTCGTTCGCAAGCTCGAGGCTGCGTCGAAGCCGCTGCTCGGGTGCGCCGTTCGGCTCGCGAAAGACGCGCTCGACGGACTCCAGGCAGATCCGACTCGCGGTCTGACCACCGCGATGTCCTCCCATTCCGTCGGCGACGATCAGAAGCCGCTCGCGCAGCTCGTTCTCGAGTACCGCGAGGGCGTCCTGATTCTCGGCGCGAACGCGTCCCGCGTCCGAGAGCGACGCAATCGCGGTCGTCTCGTACCCGGGCGCGCCGAGCGCGTCGATGCCCTGCATGAGTCCCTTATCGACCGGCGCGCGCGGGTTTAGATGCGAATCGTCCGCCAATGGCCGGCACGGAAACGCATCACGAATGCAATGGACAGCACGAGCACGTAGACGAGCTCGCCAACCCACGCCCCGAAGACGCCGCCCTGCATCCAGATGGCGGCGACGTACACGACTGGCAGCCGCAAGGCCCAGGCCAGCGTGGCCTGGACGGCGAATGGCCAGCGAGTATCGCCGGCTCCGCGGAGCGATCCACTCGCGACGATGCCGACCGCGTCGATCACCTGGAAGAAGGCACCGAGCAGGAGCAGCGGTCGCGCCAGCTCGAGCACATCCACGTCGCGCGAGAAGATCCCGAGAAGCGCCTCGGGGACAGCGACGAACAGCACCGCCACGAGCAGTGCGAGTCCGAGCGCGAGCATCTGTGCCGAGAAGTAGCTGCGCTGCGCGGCCTCGAGATCTCGCGCCCCGATGTAGCGTCCGACCAGCGTGCCCGAAGCGATCGCGATCGCGATCGCCTGCATGAACGACACCGAGAGCAGCTGCAACATCGCCTGACTCGCCGCCATCGAGACGTCACCCATCCGGGCGATGATCGAGCCGAAGATCGCGAACGTCGTCATGTCGAGCAGCCACTGGCCACCGATCGGCGCACTCGTGCGCAGGAATCGCAGCATCGCCTCGCGCTCCGGTCTACACGGCTGCGTGTGATAGCGAACTCGGAGAGTACGGCGCAGAGCCGCCGCGGCGAGGATCACGAGGATCGCCCAGCTGCCGGCCGAGATCGCGATGCCGGCGCCGGAGACACCGAGCTTCGGCATTCCAAGCTCGCCGAAGATCAGCCCGTACGCGAGCACCACGTTCACGGCGATCCCACCGAGCACGGCGTACAAAGGGGTGCGCGTATCGCCGATCCCGCGGAAGAAGCTCATGAAGACGAAATTCCCGACGACGGCCGGACCTCCCGGTAGGCGTGCGTATCCGTAGTCGATCGCGGCCGCCGCGAGTTCGGGCGACGGGCCGATCCACGTGATCAGGAGCGGGAGCAAGAATGCCACCGCGAACATCCAGAGCGTCATCGCGGGAACGAGAAGCCAGATCGCCTGCCAGATCCACGGGCCGCAGCGCGTCTGCTCGTTCGCACCGTCGTGTCGAGACACGAACGCTTGAACGCCCTGCCCCGTTCCGGTGAACGGAACGAAGAGGGTCCAGATCCAGATTCCCGCGAACCCGATCGCACCGAGCTCGGTGGCGCCAAGCCGGCCGACCATCGCCGAGTCGATGAGCTGCATGATCGTCTCGGAGATCGACTGGACGACGACGGGGAAGGCGAGGAGCGCCACCTCACCGACACTCCCGTTGCGCGGAGTGATCACGGTTGTGTCGCTCGAAGTTTCTGCCTGTACTGACATGAGTGGAACCTGCCGGGAAAGCCGAAGGCCGCGGTCGCTCTCGCGTCCGCGGCCTTCGGTGAGTCCCCCTATCCAGGGTCGAATCAATCTGAGGCGGGCGCGAGTGTCCTCTTTGCGTCGGTGCGGGCCAGTGGCGAGCGATTGCGCTCGACTGGCGCGCAGGGGCACGCGACGGCGTCGGTGTTCATCATCGGTGTCCCTCCCTGCCTCGAATCGGTCGCCGAGGTTATCGCGGACCCCGCCGAGAAGCAACGCTCTTCTACTTCCCGGACCGCCTTGCCGAAGCGAGAGGGGACATGGCCCCCGACCCTCTCTCGACGCCACGCGTGCAACGCTTCGCGCAATGGCTCCTCTGGGAGGAGCAGAGCAACTTCTCCGGCTTCCGAGCCACCACGAGATTCGTCGATCTCGATGTCGCGCGCATCGAGCGGCGCCTCGTCGATGTGCGCACGTCCGGCCCCGTCGCCCGCGTGCTGGCCGAACGAATCCTCTCCGGAGATCACGTGCTGTTCCCGAAGCACCCGCTGAATCGCGACCACGGCGTCGCCTTTCACGACGTGCCGGCCTCGGAGCGCTGGCGTGCGCGATACACGTCCTCGCGTACGCTCGTGATCTGGGACGAGGATGCCGCCTCGCTTCCGTTCGCCATCAAGCTCGCGACCGATCATCCCCACACGGAAGTACGTCAGCCCGAGAAGACGCTGCTTCGCGAAGAGGTGCGCGAATCTCTGCTCTTCGCGGAGCACGTGCGCGCGGTCGACTCGCGAATCGGTCCCGACCCCGAGCTGATTCTGCTCACCGAATCGATCGGCATATCGGTTCCGGGTTCCGAGACGGGACTTCTGGTCCGAGATCTCGCTCCGCTCTTCGACGGGTACTTCTACCTGCCCGCGTTCAGCATTCCATTCGTCGGCGTTGCGATCGCGTCGGCCGCCGGCGAGTCCTTCGCGGGATTCTGGGGCGAGGCGTACGCCGAGCCGGTCGGACGCTCGAAGGCGAAGCTGCTCGCGCGCTACGGGCTTCAGTACCAGACACCGAATCCCCAGAACATCCTCGTTCAGCTCGACGCGCGACTGCGCCCGACCGGCACGATCGTGCTTCGCGATCTGGCCGACACCGACTTCGTGACGAACTCGGCGGGCGCGAGCGGTGCGCCGTGGACGCACATGACCGCAAGGCTCGCGCCGGAGACGACGACCTCGTTCTGGGCCTTCGATCAGGCGCCCGACTCGCCCGCCGATCCCGAAACGCTCGCGTCCTGGTACCGCCGACACGATCGCGCGTACCTCGACGAGCTGCGCCGCCTCCGCCACCTGCCCGCGTGCGAGTCGCTCGATGCGCTCGCGAAGCTGCTCGCGCCCGTCTAGCCTCGGGGTCTTGAGCGCACCCACGGTCACCGTCCGGCTCACGAACTCCGCCGAGCGTCTGGTGCGGATGGAACACCCGTGGCTGTACGCCGAGAGCATCCGATCGGCCTCGCGTCCGGGTGAAGCCGGCGACCTGGCGGTGATCTACGACCACAAGCGCGAGCTGCTCGCGCTGGGGCTCTGGGACCCGGAGTCGCCCATCCGGATCCGCGTCCTGCACCGCGGCAAGCCGCGACCGATCGATCGAGGTTTCTGGGCCGAGCGGTTGCGCAACGCGATGTCGATCCGCGCTCCGCTGCTCGAGCAGGACACGACGGGCTTCCGAGTCGTGAACGGCGAGAGCGATCTTCTTCCGGGGCTCGTCCTGGATCGCTACGAATCGACCCTCGTCTTGAAGCTCTACACCGCCGCATGGCTTCCGCACCTTCGCGAGGTGCGGGCCGCGATCGACGAGGTTCTGACACCGGATCGTGTCGTGCTCCGGGTCGCGCGTGCGATCGCGCGGTCCTGCGAGGAGCGGGCCGGGCTCGTGGACGGAGCCATCCTTTCGGGCGCGCCGCTCGACGCCCCGTTGGTCTTTCGCGAGAACGGACTGCGCTTCCGCTGCGATCCCGTGCGCGGACAGAAGACGGGGTTCTTCCTCGACCAACGCGAGAACCGCTCGCGCGTCGGCGAGCTCTCGCGCGGGAAGCGCGTCCTGAACGCCTTTTCGTACACGGGGGGCTTCTCGCTCTACGCGGCCCGAGGCGGGGCGCCGAGCGTGATTTCGCTCGACTCGAGCGCCGCCGCACTCGACGAGGCGCGCGCGAACTTCGCGCTGAACTCGGATCACGCCGGGCTTTCGCGCTCGACCCACGAGTGTGTCTGCGAGGACGCCTTCAGCGCGCTCTCGCGCTTTCACCGTGAACGGCGCCTCTTCGAGCTCGTGGTGATCGACCCGCCGGCATTCGCGAAGGCGAAGTCCGAGGTCGGCTCCGCGCTCTTCGCGTACGCGAAGCTCGCGGAGCTCGCCTGTCACGTGCTCGCGCCGGGGGGAGAACTCGTGATGGCGTCGTGCTCCGCGCGGGTCGACGCGGCCGCCCTCGCGAACTCGATCCGGTCGGGTGCTTCGCGCGCGGACCGGCGCCTCGACGAGTGGTTGCGCACCGCGCACGCGCTGGATCATCCGGTCGGCTTCAAGGAAGGTGCGTACCTGAAATGCATCTGGCTGCGCGATCCGCGCGCGTAGCTACGCCTTCCAGATCGTCGGCGGTTTTCCGGTGGCCATCTCCGCGCCGGTCCAGAGCTCGATCCGCGACGGTGTCAGCTTCAGCACGCCGAAGCCCGGGTCGGTGACGCCTGCCTTCCAGAACAGGCTCGGGTCGTAGCCGACGGGCGCGGGCGTCTCCTTCAGGAGGTTCCAGATCCGCTGCTTGGTCGCTGCGTCGTCGACCCACTCCGCGCGACACTGCGCCATCACCGTGTCGTGCTCCGGGGTCCAGTACGCGAGCGCGACGTTCGGGTTTTTCGCCAGGTGCCGGGTCTTGAGCGTCTGCCTTCCCGTCGCGATCCAGCCGACCTTCCCCTCCCACACCGGGTGCAGGATGCGCGAGAACGGTCGCCCGGCAGTGTCGACGGTGGTCACCGTGCACCAGACGATCCTGCGTACGCGCTCGTCGAAAACCCGCGCGATGTCCTCGAACTTCTCGACGCTCATTCGTGTCTCCCCTACTCGCGCCCTCGAGTCGATCCAGCGTATCAGATTCGGGTAAGCTGCTCGGACAGGAGGCACTCGATGAAACTCGGCATCGGGATCGGCTACTCGGGCCCGCAGCTGCGAATTCCCGTCGAACGGATCCAGCTCGCGGAGCGACTCGGTTACGACTCGGTCTGGACGGCGGAGGCGTACGGTTCCGACGCGATCACGCCGCTCGCGTTTCTCGCGGCGAAGACGTCGCGCATCCGTCTCGGCACGGGAATCATCCAGCTCGCCGCGCGCACACCGGCCGCGACCGCGATGGCGGCGGCGACGGTCGATCAGCTCGCGGGCGGAAACCGCTTCATCTGCGGAATCGGTGTCTCGGGTCCGCAGATCGTCGAAGGCTGGTACGGTCAGCCTTGGGGCAAGCCGAACACGCGAATTCGCGACTACGTCGCGATCATGCGGAAGATCTTCGAGCGCAAGGCGCCCGTGTCCCATCCGGGAAAGGAGATCGCGCTGCCTTACACGGGACCCGGTGCGATGGGCATCGGCAAGCCGCTGATGTCGATCCTGCACCCGAACCCGAAGATCCCGATCTGGCTCGGCACCGGCACCGAGGCCAACGTGAAGATGACCGCCGAAATCGCCGACGGCTGGCTTCCGCTCGGGCTCGTGCCCGGGAACTGGAAGCTCTATCGGGACTGGATCGAGGCCGGCTTTGCGCGCGCGGGGAACGGGAAGTCGTGGAAGGACTTCGAGATCCAGGCGGCGACGACCGTGATCGTGACCGATGACGTGCGCGCCGCGCTCGCGCGTATCAAGCCGAATGTCGCCCTCTACGTCGGCGGCATGGGTCACAAGAGCATCAACTTCCACAACCGGATGATGGTCCGGCGCGGATACGCCGAAGCCGCGGCACGCATCCAGGAGCTCTACCTCGCCGGGCGCAAGACCGAAGCCGCCGATGCCGTGCCCGACGAGTTCGTCGACGACGGCGCGCTGGTCGGCCCGCCCGCACGCATCCGCGAGCGCTTCAAGGAGTGGACGCAGATCCCCGTCACCGGGATGACGATCAACGGAGACGCGCCCGGCACGCTCGAGTTGATGGCGGAGATCGCCGGCCTGCGCGCTCCGGACTGATCTAGCGACCGAAGAGCTGCTTCAAGAGATCCGTGGCGCGGGCCGCCGGATCGGTGCGGATCTTCTTCTCCTCCTCGCCGACGACGGTGAAGAGGCCCTCGAGAGTCTCGTCGGTGACGTACCCGTCAAGGTCGAACCTCGGCGCCGAGCTGAACGGAATCGCCGACGTGTAGCGACCGATCAGCTCGTCGTAGAGCTTGGCGACACCGACGCTCTGCATCGCCTCGCTCACGATCGGGCCGAAGCGCGTGCGCAGCGGCTCCGAGGTCGTCTTCTCGAAGTACTCGGTCGCCGCGGTGTCGCCGCCCTTCACGATTCCGGTCGCGTCGGAGAAGCTCATCTGCGTGATCGCGTCGACGAAGACCGGAGTCGCCTCGCCGGTGGCCTTCTCCGCGGCGTGATTCATCGCCACCTCGAGCTCGTCCACCTGCGCGCCCATGCCGATCCCGCGCAGCGCGCTCGCCACCGACGACAGCGCACCCGGAAGTCCGATGCGGATCTTCGGGTTCTCGAGGAAGCCGTTCGTCTGCGAGGTGCTTTGCACCGCGCGCTCGGTTGCGACGCGCAGCGCCTCCTTCAGGGCCGAGATCGTGGTCGATTCGTTGAGCGGCGAGGCGGTGATCGCCAGGAGCACGGTGAACGAGAGCGCGAGCGTCTTCATTGCCGGTATCCTACATGGTGTGAAGCTCCCCGACCGAGAAAGTTTCTCGCGAGCCCTGCGAAGACCGCGAACGCGGATTCTGATCGGCATCGTCGCTCTGCTCGTGATCGTGCGTGTCGCGTTGCCGTACGTGCTTCGCGCGGTGATCGTCTCGCAGACCGACGCGGCGCTCGTCGGCCGGATCGCCCTCGCCGACCTCGATCTGTCGCTGATCCGCGGTGGTGTCACGCTCCACGGGCTCGAAGTCCACGTCGACGAGCTGCCGTCGGATTCCGAGCCGCTCTTCGAGGCGAAGCGGATCTGGACCGAGATCAGCTGGCTGGCTCTCGTCACCAAGACGATCGAGGTCGAGGAGTTCGAGCTCGACGGCTTCGCCGTTCGACTCGACCGGCTGAAGGAAGGCCTGCTCTTGCCTCGGCCCGTGCCCGGTGACGCGGTGGACGAGCCGGAGCCCGAGTCCAGCGAACCTTTCGACTGGTCTCTCGCCGCCGACGCCGTCGCTCTCCGCGACGGCGTGATCGCGCTCCGCGATCACACCGTCGGCCCCGAGCCCCATCGCTTCGAAGTCGCGGTGAGGGATTTGTCTGCGAGTCAGCTGGCGCTGCGCATCGATCCAACCGACCAGGCGCCCGGGCGCCTCGAGATCCAGGCGCGCATCGGCGAGGGTTCGATCGGTCTCGACTCTCGGGTCACGCAGCATCCCGACGGTACCGGCGCACACTCGACGATCACGCTCGTGAACCTGCCGATCGACAAGGTCCGCGTGTATCTGACGATCTTCGGCTGGAGCGATCTCTCGGGAAAGCTCGACGCGGTGATCGAGCACCGCTTCGAGCCGGGTGGCCACCACGTGGCCTCGGGCGTGGCCTCGCTGTCGGAGGTCGTCGTCCGGGTGCCCGCGCTCGATCGCCCCGCGCTCGCCTGGCGGAAGCTCTCGGTCAACCTCGAGAAGCTCGACGTCGTGAAGCAGAGCGCCGTCGTCTCGGACGTCGCGCTCGTCGGCGCGCGGGTCGTCGTCGATCCGAAGTCGGCGACGCCGGTACCGGTGATCGCGCCCGGCAAGGCGGTGAACGCGAAGGTCGCGAAGGAGCCCGCCCACGAGGTGGCGCCGGCCACGAAGCCATGGAGCTGGAACGTGCGCCGGGCGCGCCTCGAAGACGCGACCGTCGAATTGGAGGGCGGCGCGCAGCCGCTCCAGCTCGGTGTCGCTGCAGAGCTGCGCTCGATCTCGAGCGAGCCCGGAAGCCGCTGGCCGGTGAAGCTATCGGTCTCGCAAGCGGAAGGATCGCTGCAAGTCGATGGCGAGCTCGCCATCGATCCGTTCGCCTTCGATGGCAAGCTCGCGATCGCGGATCTCGCGATCGCGCCGATCGCGTCGCGGATCGATGCGCCGGGTGCGAACCTCTTGCGACAAGGGAACGCACGCGCGGACCTCTCGATCGCGCTCTCGACCGACCTGCACCTCTCGGGATCGCTCGGCGTTTCCGGGCTCGAAGTCGTCGACCCGGAGAAGCCGAAGGAGTTCGGTGTCGCCTGGAAGGACTTCGAGCTCGGCATTCGCGACCTCTCGGTTCCCGGAGTGCTCGCAGAACGGGAGCTCGCCACGGCCGCGCGACCGATCGGCGTGAAGCTCGATCTCGTGAGGCTCGACGAACCGTCGTTCACGATCACGCGAACCGAGCGGGGAATTGCACTGCCATCGTTCGGCGGCACTGCCGAAGATCCGGTGCCGAAGACGGAGCCGACGGCCGAGGTCTCGATCGACGTCGGTCGGATCCGGATCGATCGCGCGCGTGCCCGGATCCACGATCGCAGCGTGAACCCGTACTTCAGCACGCGAATCGACCGCCTCGATCTGCGCGCGCGCGGCGTTCGCTGGCCCGGACCTCGCGTCGAGGATCTGACGCTGGCCTTGTCCGGCTTGAACGGCGCGAAGCTCGAAGCGCGGGGACACATCGTTCCCGGCAACTCGAAGCTCGATGCGAAGCTCGTGAAGCTCCCGCTCGCCCAGTTCAATCCGTACGTGACGCCGACGGGCTACGGTCTTGCCGATGGCTCGCTCTCGCTCGACTCCACCGCGACGATCGCGAACGAGACGTACGACACGCGCACGGACCTCGTCGTCTCCCGGCTCGAGGTCGGTGGCTCCGAGGGCGAGGCGCTCTTCCAGCAGAGCTTCGGGATTCCGCTCTCCGTCGCGCTCGGCCTGCTGAAGGACCTGGACGGAAACATCACGCTCCGGGTTCCGCTTGCCGGTGATCGCGGCGGCGCGAGGATCGGGCTGGGCAGCATCGCAGGACAGGCGCTTCGCGCGGCCCTGATGGGAGCGCTCGCCTCGCCGCTGAAGCTGCTCGGCGCCGTCACTTCCGACGGCAAGGTCCAGAGACTTGCACCGGCCCCGATCCTCTTCACGGTCGGCAGCTACGGCCTCGCGCCGGACGGTGCCACCCGGATCGAGGAGATCGCGAGCCTGCTCTCGGGATCGCCGGGGATCACGCTGACACTGACCGGAGTCACCTCCGAGACGGACCGCAGGATTCTGCGCGAGAGAGCGCTGCTCTCGGAACTCGAGGCGACCTCAGGCCTGCGCGCGCTCGGCCAGCTCGGAGAGATCGGCACGCGTCGATCCGTGCGACACGCACTGGCCGCGAAGCTCGCGAACGGGCCGATCCCCGCGCTCGAGCCCGAGCAGGACGCCTGGCTGGAAACGCACGTGGCCGAGCAAGAGATCGACTCGGCTTCGCTCGTCACGCTCGCCGCGACACGCGCCGCCTCGGTGAAGGGACTCCTTTCACGCGAGCACGGAATCGCCGAGAGCCGCCTCGCGATCGGCGCGCCGGTGACGGAGCCGTCGGCATCGCAGCCCGGCGTCGAGATCGCGCTCGGTGCTGCTGAAGCGCTAGCCGCCGCCGATCTGCGGCAGGAAGTGCACCTCGCTCTCCGGGCGCAATCGCTCGAGCAGTGCCTCGGCGCGCGGCAGGATCTCGCCGTCGATCGCGATCGCGATCGCGCCCGACTCGCCGATGCGGCTCGAGATCCCCGGAAACCTCGCGTCGAGCACACGCAAGAGCTCGCGCACGTCGCGCGCCTCGATCTCGATCGACTCGACGCCGCCGGCGAGTGGACGGAGCCCGGACGTGAAGAAGACGCGCGCCAAGGCTCAGCCCGCGCGGTCGATGGCCTCGAGCAGGCGCGGCGGCGAGATCGGCAGCTCCGCGAGCTTCACGCCCGCCGCGCGCTGCACGGCGTTCGCCACCGCGGCGAGCGGCGGCACGATCGGCGTCTCGCCGACGCCGCGCACGCCGTAGGGGTGCGTGGGATTCGGAACCTCGACGATCACCGTGTCGATCATCGGCAGGTCGCTCGCGACCGGCATGCGGTAGTCGAGGAAACTCGCGTTCTCCATCGCTCCGTTGCGATCGAAGACGTACTCCTCGTTCAGCGCCCAACCGATGCCCTGCGCGACGCCGCCCTGGAACTGCCCCTCGACGTAGCCCGGGTGCATCGCCTTGCCCGCGTCCTGCACCGCCGTGTAGCGCAGCACGGTGACCGCGCCGGTCTCGCGATCGACCTCGACGTCGCAGAGATGTGTCGCGAATCCGGGTCCGGCGCCGCGCGCCGTCAGGGCCGCATGGCCGACGATCGGACCGCCGGTCTGCGCGGCCCGCGACGCGAGCTCCTTCAGGCTGAGCGGCGCATGCACACCCGGCGGCTCGCTTCGAGCCAACGCGTGGCCGTCCTCCCAGGCGACGGCATCGGGCTCGACTTCCCAGATGCGCGCGGCTCGCGCGCGAAGCTGTCGCACGACGTCGCGCGCAGCCTCGACCACCGCCATGCCGGTCGCGAAGGTGACTCGGCTTCCGCCGGTCGAGTCCGTGTAGCCGATGGCCTCGGTATCGACGACGGTCGGCCGCACCTGCTCGACCGGGATGCCGAGCTCCTCGGCCGCCATCAGCGCGAGCGACGTGCGCGAGCCGCCGATGTCCGGGCTGCCGGTGGCCACCACCGCCGATCCGTCCTCGTTGATCGAGATGTTCGCCGACGACGACATGCCGGCGTTGAACCAGAATCCGCACGCCACGCCGCGGCCCTGGTTCGCCGCGAGCGCCGCTTTGTAGTGCGGGTGGCTCTTCGCCGCGCGCAGCGTCTCGACGAAGCCGATCGCGCGGAACTTCGGACCGTACGTCGCCCGGACGCCCTCGTGAACCGCGTTCTCGAGCCGGAAGTCGATCGGGTCGAGACCGAGCTTCTGCGCGAGCTCGTCCATCACGACCTCGACGACGAGCGCCACCATCGGCGCGCCCGGCGCTCGGTAGGCCGCGACCTTCGGCTTGTTCAGCACGACGTCCCAGCCCTCGATCCGGAAGTTCTCGAGCGCGTAGGGCGCGAAGGCCGTCATCATCGCGGCGCCGACGGGCGATCCCTTGAAGGCTCCGGCTTCGTAGTACAGCGTCGCCTCGGCCGCCGTCAGCTTGCCGTCGCGCCTGGCGCCCATCTTGACGCGGATCTGTGTACCCGAACTCGGGCCGGTGGCGCGGAAGACCTCCTCGCGCGTCATCACCAACTTCACCGGCCGACCCGAAACGCGCGAGAGCAGAATCGCGAGCGGCTCGACGTAGACCGTGGTCTTGCCGCCGAAGCCCCCACCGATCTCCGTCGGAATCACCTTGATCATGTCCGTCGAGAGGCCGAGCACCTTCGCGCAGTAGGCGCGAACCATGAACGCGCCCTGCGTGCAGCACCAGACGACCGAGCGGCCGTCCTGTCCGGTGCGCGCGAGCACCGCGTGCGGCTCGATGTAGCCTTGGTGGACCATCGGCGTGCGGAACTCGCGCTCGACCACGACGTCCGCCACCGCGAATCCCGCGTTCAGATCACCGCGCGCCAACTCCCGCCGCGAAGCGACGTTGGTCGGCCCCTGTGGCAGCGGCTCGTGCCCGGTCGCGCGCGCGTCCTCGTGCAGGATGGGTGCGTTCTTCGCGAGCGCCTCGTCGAGCGAGAGAACGGGGACGAGCACGTCGTAGTCCACGACGATGCGCTTGCACGCCTCTTCCGCGATGCGAAGGCTGGTCGCGGCGACGGCCGCGACCGCGTGCCCGTGATAGAGCACCTTGTCGCGCGCCATCACGTTCATCGCGAGATCGCGAAAATCGGTCGCGGTCTCGCCGCCCTCGGCCGTCTCGGACGAGACGTCGGGGAAATCCCGGCCGCTGATCACCGCGTGCACGCCGTCGAGTGCGAGCGCGGCCGAGACGTCGATGCGCCGGATCCTCGCGTGCGCGTGCGGGCTGCGCAGAACCTTGCCCCAGAGCATGCCCGGGAGCGCGTAGTCCGCGCCGAATTGCGCGCGGCCCGTCACCTTGTCGAGTCCGTCGTGCCGGATCGGCCGCGTTCCGACGTACTTCCACTTCTTCTCGCCCGGAGTCGCTTCGCTCATCGCGTCTCCCCGCGCAGGTCCGCGGCCGCGTCGAGCACGGCGCGGATGATCTTGTCGTAGCCGGTGCAACGGCAGAGATTGCCCGCCAGCCAGTAGCGCGTTTCCTCTTCGGTCGGATCGGGATTGCGTTCGAGCAACGCCTTTGCCGCGACGATGAAGCCCGGCGTGCAGACTCCGCACTGGAGCGCCGCGTGCTCGAGGAACTTGCGCTGGAGAACGTGGATCTCGCTGCCCGTCGCGACGCCCTCGATCGTCTCGATGCTGCGGCCCTCGGCTTCGGGCGCCAGCACCAGGCACGCGCAGACCAGCCGACCGTCGAGCAGGATCGAGCAGGCGCCGCAATCACCGGTCGAGCAGCCCTCCTTCGTACCCGTGAGCTGCAGATCGTCGCGAAGCACTTCGAGCAGGCTGCGCTCGGCGGTGCAGAGGAACTCCGTCGGCTCGGCGTTCACGCGCGTCCGTACGTGGATCTTCATGCGGGGCTCCCGACTTCGCGCGCGCGCGCGAACGCGGCGGCGGCGGCGCGCCGGGTCAGCACGCCCGAGATCCTGCGGCGGAACTCGACGGTGCCGCGCTTGTCGGCGATCGGCCGCGCGGTCGCCGAGGCAGCCTCGGCCGCGCGCGATAGAGCCGCATCGTCCCCGCTCGAACCGACGAGTGCCGCCGAAGCTTCGGGAACGAGGAGCACCGTCGGCGCGACGGCTCCGAGGGCGACACGCGCGTGTGTACAGACGCCGCGCGCATCGAGGCGGACCGAGACGCCCGCGCCGACCACCGCGATGTCCATCTCGGTGCGCGGAATGAAGCGCAGATACGCATCGGCCGTGCGCGGAGCCGGGCGCGGAATCCGGAACCCGACCAGGATCTCGACGCGCTCGAGCACGTTCACGCCCGGCGCGGTGTTGAAGCTCTCGACCGGAACGCGCCGCTCTCCGCCGGGCCCGTGAATCACGCACTCGGCACCGACCACGCAGAGCGCCGGAACGGAGTCGGCCGCGGGCGACGCGTTGCAGAGGTTCCCACCGACCGAGGCGCGCCCCTGGATCTGCGTCGAGCCGATCAGACCGATCGCCTCGAGCAGGCCCGGCCAGATTCGCGAGAGCTCCGGATGCTCGGTGATCTGCGCAGCGGGCACCGCCGCGCCGAGCCAGAGATCACCCTCGTCCAGGCGAAGGGTCGTGAGCTCGGGAATGCGCTTCACGTCGACGAACACGCCCGGCGTCGCGCGACCCGTGCGCATCTGCACGATCAGGTCGGTCCCACCCGCGAGCACCCGTGCGCCGGGCTCGCGCAGAAGCTCGGTCGCGCGCGACAGCGACGTCGGTGCCTCGTAGCGGATCTCGTCCATGGAACTCCCGTTCGATCAGCGAATCGCGATCGGATTGATGATCGCCTGCACCGCGCCTGCGAACTTCGGCTGCCCGAGCACGAACAGGAACTCGTAGCCCTTGTCCGCCGCGAGCGCGCCGACGTTCATGTTCTCGAGGATGTAGATGCCGTTTCGCGCGAGCAGGATCTGGTGCACGGGAAACGCCTCTTCGGGATTCTCGAAGGGGATCGCCTCGACGGCCCAGCCGTCCGATCCGACCGCGACCACGCCGAGCGACGCGAGGTACTCCGCGCCACCCTTCCCGAGGCCCGGCTCCTTCTCGAGGAACGCCTTCGGGTCCTTCTCGGCCATCGACGCGAGCCAGCCCGTGTGAAGCAGAACCACGTCGCCCTTGCGAATCGGCGTGCCCTGCTTGGCGACGGCTGCCTCGATCTCGGTGCGATTGATCGCGAAGCCCGGCGCCAGATTCGCGCCCTCGAGCGCGACGATGTCGAGCAGCACGCCGCGCGTGACGATCGGCGGGATCTTGTCGGTCGAGAGCGCGAGCAACCCGTGCGGTCGCAGGAACTCCGACTCCTTGTGACCGTTGTAGTAGACGTAGTCGATCCCGAGGTGTCCGAGCCCGTCGATCTGACTGCCGATGCCCATCCAGGTGGCGAGGAAATCGTCGTTCCCGGTCGCCTTGTTGGTGCCCAGCGGCGTTCCGAAGATGCTCGCCTCGGTGAAGATCTGGAAGTTGCGGGTGCCGTACGCCGGCGTCTCCGGACCGATCGTCACACCGAGCGCGTAGGTCTTGCCGGTCTTCACGAGCTTTGCGGCTTCGACCACGCCCGCGGCCGAGAGGTTGTTCGCCGCCCCGATGGTGTCGTCCTTGCCGTACTTCGACGGGTACCAGGGATCGGCGGCGAAAGCGGTGCTCGCGACCGCGGCGATGGCGATGCCTGCGATGGCTCCGAGCGCTCGACTCATGTCGGATCTCCCTCTCTTCTGTGGTTCCGTGGCCGCCGAACCAGAATGCCACAGAAGCGTCGCGACAATCCGCTCGGGCACCGGTAGGCTGCGACCATGAGCGAGCGCGAGATCCTCGAGTTGGCCGATCGCTTCTTCGCCGCCATCCCGAAGGGCGACGTCGGGACCGTGCGCGCGATCTACGCCCCGGACGCCGTCATCTGGCACAACGACGACCAGATCCCGCAGAGCGTCGAGCAGAACCTCCGCGTCTTGTCGTGGGTGGCGAAGAACATCTCGGGTCTGCGCTACGAAGAGATCCGCCGGCACGTGACGGCTTCGGGATTCGTTCAGCAGCACGTACTCCGGGGCATCGCCCCGAATGGAAAGCCGCTCGAGGTGCCCGCCTGCATCCTGTGTACCGTGAAGGACGGACGGATCACGCGCCTCGACGAGTATCTCGACTCGGCGCAGGTCGCGGTATTGCGAAGCGACTCAGGAGGTCCGAATTGATCCGGAAGCACCCGCTCGGCGAGAAGCGAGACTGAGCTCGAAGCCGAACCATGCGCAAGTCACTCGTTCTTCTCGCGATCGTCCCGACCCTCTCCTGTTCGGTCTTGAGCAACGTCGGTCGGCAGGTGCAGTCGCTCGTTCCGGGCAACGGTGCCGTGACGCAGGCCGATCTGCGCGCCGCGCTCTTCGATTTCAGCGCAGGATTCGGCGTGCTCGTGACGGAGGCCGCGGACCGGATCGCGTCACAAACGACCTCGCCGAAGCTTCGCCGGCTCTCGCTGCTCTGGAAGATCCGAATGCCTCCGGCCGTGCAGCTCGCCGTGAGCGACACGAATCCGCGCACGGGCTACGTCGAGGCGCTCACCGTCGCGGTCGCGCAGCGTCAATACTTCGAGGACGGAGCGGGCAGCTCGCTCTTCGGGCCACAACAATCGATCGCTCTCGATGCGGCGAAGGAGATCGAGCGCAACGCGCTTCGGCTCGGCGAGTCGTTCCTGCCGCCGGCAAAGCTCACGGCTCTTCACGCGGACCTCGAGGAGCTGGCGAGAAAGCACCCGCTCCGCGGCGAGTTCCTGCGCGAGAGCATCCAAGCGGGCCTGCAGAAGGCCGAGACCGGTGGCGCGTTCGACGACATCATCGGATTGCCGATGGCGCCGTTCCGCGCGATCGCCGGTGTCGAATCCGGCGCGCAGGCGATCCACGAATTCAACGCCACGGCGGCGCAGTTCACCGAGATCGTCGATCAGCTGCCGCAGCGCATGCGCTGGCAGATGGAGCTGCTCTCCTACGATCTTCAGGAGCAGGGCGGCGTGCTCGAGCAATCGCTCGGCTCGTTCAACCTGGTGGCGCAGAGCATGGACCGGCTCTCGCTCGCGGCGGAGAGTGCGCCGGAAGACGTGCGCGCTGCCGTCCACGAGGCCGCGGCAGAGATCGACCAGCGCAACGCGGCGCTGCGGCTCCTGCTCGCGGACTTCCGCGCAGCGCTCACCGAGACCGGCGCGACCGCGAAGGACGTCTCCGGTCTGATGGATGCGCTCGAGCGCACGTCCGTGCAGGTGAACCAGGCCGGTGTCGCCTGGAGCGGGCTGGTCTCCGAGCTGAGTGCCCCGGACCCGCCGCTGCCTCCGGGTGCGCCGCCGCCGAAGCCGTTCGACATCCTCGACTACGAGAAGACCGCGGTCGCGATCCAGACGACGGCCGCCGACTTGCGCGCGCTGATGGCCGAGATCGAGCGCACGGGCGATGGCGTCTCGTCGGCGGTCGCGGATCGCTTGCTCCGAAACGCGCTGATCCTGATCGTCGCCTTCTTCGCGGCTCTGCTCGGCTACCGGTGGCTCGCATCGCGGATCGCGCCAACGCGGTAGACTCCGGGCTCCCCCGAAACCGCGAGGACACCCCCATGGCCGACGCGATTCGCTTCGAAGACCGCATGAGCGACAGCGACGCGCTGATGTGGAACATCGAGAAGGATCCGCTCTTGCGCTCGACGATCGCGGTCGTCTGGATGCTCGATCGCTCGCCCGATCGCGCGCGCCTCGAAGCCAAGATCGAACGCGCAACCCGGACGATTCCGCGCCTGCGCCAGCACGTGGTCTCGAATCCGGCGTCGATCGCGCCGCCGCGCTGGGAAGCCGATCCGAGCTTCGACCTCCGCTACCACCTGCGCTGGCTGCGCGCGCCCGGTGCAGGGGAGCTGCGCGACGTGCTCGACTTCACCTCGCCGGTCGTCATGGCGGGCTTCGATCGGGCGCGACCGCTCTGGGAGCTCTACGTGCTCGACGGCATGAGCGGCGGCCGCGCGGCGCTCGTGATGAAACTTCACCACTCGCTCTCGGACGGCGTCGGCCTGGTGCGCATGACGGAGGCGATGGTCGAACGCAAGCCCGAGCCCGGACGCGATCCCGGTCCGCTGCCGCCGCTCGCGGAATCCCGTCCCGATGACCCAGGGCGAGCGTTTCGTCGACGCGCTCGGTCACGAGTTCCGCCGTCAGCTCGGACGCGTGCAGCGCTCGATGCGCGCCGGGCGGGCGACGATGCTCGGGCTCGTGCGCGATCCCGCCGGACTCGTGCGCGGGACCGCGGAGTCGGCGGCCTCGGTCGGCCGACTGCTGCGTCCGGTCTCGGAGCCGCTCTCGCCGATCCTGCGCGGGCGCTCACTGAGTCTTCGGCTCGACACGCTCGCGCTCTCGACCGAGAAGCTCCGCGCCGCGGCCAAGCTCGTCGACGGCAAGTTGAACGACGCCTTCGTCGCGGGCGTCGCGGGCGGACTGCGGCTCTACCACGAGGCGCACAAGGCACCCGTCGAGAATCTGCGCATGACCATGCCGATCAACGTCCGCGAGGGCGAGAAGGCGAGGGTCGCGGGCAACCAGTTCGTGCCCGCGCGCTTCTCGGTGCCGGTCGGGATCCGCGAACCGCGCGAGCGCATGGCGGCGATCCGCGATCTCGTCGCGGGCCAGCGCGCGGAGCCGGCGCTCGCCATGATGGACGACGTCTCGGGCGTGCTGAACCGCCTGCCCACCGCCGTCACGACGTCGCTTTTCGGCTCGATGCTGAAGGGCGTCGACTTCGTGACCAGCAACGTGCCCGGTCCGCGCTTCGACGTGTACCTGTCGGGCGCGAAGCTCGAGTCGGTCTTCGGCTTCGGGCCGCTCACCGGCGCGGCGATCAACGTCACGCTCTTCAGCTACACCGATCGATCGCATCTGGGCATCGCGAGCGATCCGGCTTCGGTGCCGGATCCGGACCTCCTGATCGCGTGCATGCAAAAGGGCTTCGACGAGGTGCTCACGGGCGTCTGCAGGGGAGCTCGAATGCCACGTCCCTTCCGGTTCGCGGTTCAGTCGTTCAGCGCGTCGTCGGCGAAGGAGTGGCGCGAGCGGGCGAGGAAGGCCGAGGCGATCGGTTATTCCGCGCTCCACCTCGCCGATCACATCCTCGGGCCGGGCCCGGCGATCGCGAGCACGAACCATCCGATCCAGGAGCTCGCCGCCGTGCCCGCGATGATGATGGCGGCCGAGGCGACGACACGGCTCCGTGTCGGCTGTCGCGTGTTCGGCGTCGATCACCGCCAGCCCGCGATGCTCGCGAAGGAGGCCGCGACGATCGACCTGCTCTCGGACGGTCGGCTCGAGCTCGGACTCGGCGCCGGCTGGCTCGCGGCCGAGTACGAGGCAATCGGAATCCGCTTCGACCCGGCACCGGTGCGCATCGCGCGGCTCGCGGAGACCGTCGGCGCATTGAAGGCGCTCTTCTCCGGCGAGCAAGTTTCGTACGACGGAAACGACGTCCGCCTCCACGGCTTCGCGGGCCGACCGATCCCGGTGCAGAAGCCGCACCCTCCGATCATGATCGGAGGCGGCGGACGCCGCGTGCTCTCGCTCGCGGCGAGGCAGGCAGAGATCGTCTCGTTCAACTTCAACAATCGCGCGGGCGTGATCGGCTCCGACGGCGTCAAGAACTCCACGGCCGACGAAACCGCGCGAAAGGTCGCCTGGGTTCGCGACGCCGCGGGTGAGCGCTTCGACGCGCTCGAACTCGAGATCGGCGCCTACTTCACCTTCGTCGGCGATCGAGCCCGGGAGATCGCGGGCGGAATGGCCGGCGCGTTCGGGCTGACGGCCGACGAGATGATGCACCACCCGCACGCGCTCTTCGGCACTCCAGACGCGATCTGCGAAGAGCTCGAGCGACGGCGCGACGCGTACGGAATCTCCTACGTCACCGTGCCCGACACCGCGCTCGACGCGTTCGCGCCCGTCGTCGCGAAGCTCACCGGGACGTGAGCGGCGGCGCGTCGGGACGCGAGAACCGCACGACGAAGCGGAAGATCTCGTCCGCCGCGTCGACCACGTCGGTGTTCGGACCGACGACCCGCTCGGGCAGCACCGATCCGCCGCCGGGCCAACCGTGTCCCGGGCCCGGTGAGCTTCCAGAGCGCGACGTCGCTGCCGCTCGTGCAGGGCCCGAAGTCGATCCGGACCGCGGTGTGTCCGCCGGCGCTGCGCTTCTCGATCTCGCGGCCGGCGCCCGTGCAGCCGTCGCGCTCGCGCCAGCGCGCGAGTCCCGCATCGACCGGACGGTGCTCGATCCGCTGATTCGTGAGCGGATTTCGGGGTCCCGCCCCGCCCGCGTACACCGCACGCGGATCGTCGACGCTGTGCACGTGCAGGACCGCGACGGGGCCCGAAGGCGCGAACGCGAGGGTCATGTCGGCGCCGGCGACGGGCACGATCGCGGCGATGCGCGGCGCCGCCTCGGCCGCGAGCCGGTACGACATCATCGCGCCGTTCGAGTGCCCGGTCGCGTAGACGCGCGTGCGATCGAGCTCGAGGTCGCGAGAGAGATCGGCCAGGATCGCGAGCACGAATCCCACGTCGTCGACGTTCCGCTCCATCGCTCGCGCGCAGCACGCGCCCGCGTTCCACGTCAGCAGGCGGCGTTCGAATCGGCCCGAGCCGTTCGGGTAGACGAGCGCGAAGCCGAGCTCGTCGGCTCGAGCGTCGAGCCCCGCGTACTTCTGGAAGCCCGCGGCGTTGCCGCCGCCACCGTGGAAGGCGAGCAGCACGGGGAGCGGGGAGCGAGCGCGGAAGTCCGGCGGCAGGCGCAGGATGAAGCTGCGTTCGAGACCCGCATGCGAGATCTCGAGCTCGTGGTTTCCCGACCGCGAGAACCGCGGGCCCGGCTGCACCGACGACGGCGCGCAGCCGAGAAAGAGCAGAGCGACGAGCAGCGAACCTGTGAGCGCGCGCGGCAAGGATTCAGCGACCGCTGAACTTCGGCTCGCGCTTCTCGAGGAAGCTGCGGATTCCCTCCTGGAAATCCTGCGAGCGGAAGAGCAGAAGAAGCTGCATCAGCACGTGGTGCGTGTGGGACTCGAAGTCCTCGGTGAGCCCGTGCCGGAAGAGCCGCTTCATCGCCTTCACGCCGAGCGGCGCGTTCGCGGCGATCTTCTCGGCCCAGCGCTGCACCTCGTCCAGAAGCTGATCGTGCGGAACGACCTTGTTCACCAGTCCGAGCTCGAGCGCGCGTTCGGGTCCGATGTCGTCGGCGAGGAACGCGATCTCGCAGGCGCGCGCCCAGCCGACCAGGCGCGGCAGGTACCAGGTGCCGCCGCTCTCCGGCACGATGCCGCGCTTGGCGAACCCGGGCAGGAGCTTCGCGCGATCGCTCATCAGCCGGATGTCGCAACCGAGCGCCAGGTCGAGCCCGTAGCCGGCGGCCGGCCCGTTCAACGCGCAGAGGATCGGAACGTCTACACGATTCAGCGTCACCGTCGGGATCTCGCGCGTCGAGACGTGCATGGCTCCGCCCTGCGGCGAGAGGACGCCGGCTCCGCCGATCCCCTGCCCCGACGCCGCGTCCTTCATGTCGAGCCCGCTGCAGAAGCCGCGTCCGGAGCCCGTCACCACGATCACGCGCATGTCCGCGTCGCGATCGACCTCGACCAGCGCCGCGCCGAGCGCGTCGAGCATCGGCATGCTGATCGCGTTCATTCGCTCCGGCCGGTTCAGCGTCAGCCAGGCCGTGTGCCCGCGCTTCTCGAAGAGCAGATCCGCCATCTCGTTCCTCCTCCAGCGGCGCGAGTATAAGCTGTTGGCGATGAAGACCGTCGCCGCCCTCGCCGTGCTCTCGCTTCTCCTCGCGCCGAGCTGTCGGCGGCCCGATCCCAGCGCGGGTCCGCGGCTCAAGGCCGATCTCGCCGGGGCTTGGGTGCGCGATCAGCGCGACGCGCCGGGCGGCGTCGAGGGCTTCGACCTGCGGCCCGGCGGCGGCATCACGCTGATCGGAATCCTGTCGATGAACGCGATCGCCTGGACCGCCTCGCGAAACGAGCTCGTGATCTCGACGAACACGGACCGTTACGCGGAGCCGAACCCGGTCCGGCTCGAGATCGCATCGCTCGAGAACGACGTCCTGACGCTTCGTGCGGATCCTCCGGACTATCTCGCAGGGGTCTGGCATCGGACCGACGCGCGCCGCATCTCGGGCGCGGTGACCTATCTCGAGCCGACGTCGCTGCCGCCGGACGCGCGCCTCGATTTGCGAGTTCTCCGAGCCGGCGAGCTACTCGCACGCACGCTGGTTTCACCGAAGGGTCCCGTTCCGATCGCGTTCGAGATCTCGTTCCTCCCGGCGCCGCCGGAGCGCGCGAGCGACGACTCGTTCGAGGCGAGCATCTTCACGAACGACGGCCCGCTCTTCACGACCCCGCGACCGATTCCGGTACCCGGCGGCGCGAGCGACATCGAGGTCGTCGTCCTGTCCGCGAATCGCTAGCGGCTGCTATGCTCGCCCGCATGAGCAAACGACGGACGATCATCCCCAAGGGCATGGAGTTCTACTACGAGCAGTTCCAGTTCGCGCCGGCCGTTCGGGTGGGCAAGATGGTGTACTGCTCGGGTCAGATCGGCTGGGCCGGTCCCGGGCAGAAAGTCGTCGAGCGATCCGAAGGAGCAGTTCACGCACGCGTTCGAGAACCTGCGGCGGGTGCTCGAGGCGGCGGGGGCGGACTTCGGCGACGTGGTCGAGATCACCACGTTCCACGTCGGCATGGAGCACCTGGCCGTCTTCGGCACCGTGAAGGCCGACTTCCTGAAGGAGCCGTTCCCGGCGTGGACGGCGATCGGCGTCTCGGAGCTCGCGATTCCCGGCGCGCTCGTCGAGATCCGCGCGACGGCACGGCTCTAGCGAACCTACTGCCTCGACATCGCGACGCGGTCCTCGGCCGCAGGGTCGCGGTACGGCGCGCCTTCGGCCTCGATCACGACCTGCGCCACCAAGCCGTCCGGTACCGTGAAGCGGCCGGGGCACGCGTCGGTGATGGGCGGGCCGGGCTGATACCCGACGGCGAACCCGCCCGATCCGTACGTGACCGGCGTCGTGCGCGCGATCGCTCCCTCGCCGACGGGTACGCCGTCGTAGAAGAGCGCGAGGTTGCCGCGGAACGGCCCGGTCGGATTGAACTCCGCGCGAGCGACGACCCGACCCGCGGGAAGCTCGACGCTGGCCGAGATGGTCGTGCTCTGCATGCCGAGCAGGTTGTAGACGAAGTGGAGCCGACGGCCTTTCAGATACAGTGAGTACCCGCCCGCGCTCCCGCCGTGCGCGACGAGCGTCCCGTCGATGCTCGCGCCCGCCGGGACGTTCAGGTGCGCTTCGATGATGAACTTCCGATTGCGCAGGTTCGGCGCCACCGGCCCGGGCAGCCGGCCGATGCCCGCGTGGTACACGTAGCGATCGCGCCGGAAGCGCCGGTCGCCGAAGCGTCCGGGCTGGTTGTTGAGCGGCAGGACCTGGTTCCGCTCCGCCTCCTTCCACCAAAGATCCTTCAGCTCGGCGAGCTTCTCGGGTCGCGACGCCGCGAGGTCGCGGATCTCGGCGAAGTCCTCGGCGACGTTGTAGAGCTCCCAGACGTCCTCGTCGAAGGGCTTCGAGACGTCCGTGCCGTCGTACACGGCGATGCGCGCGGGATGGAAGACGACCGCCTTCCAGCCGTCGTGGTAGAGCGCGCGCGATCCGATCATCTCGTAGTACTGCGTGACGTGGCGCGACTTCGCGCTCGCGTCGGCCAGGGTGTGCGCGAAGCTCGTGCCGTGCATCGGGCTCTGGACGACGCCGGCGATCTCCTTCGGCGGCTCGACGCCGAGCAGGTCGAGAATGCGTCGGCACGACGTCGACGACGTGCACGTACTGGTGACGCGTCTCGCCGCGGGCGGCCGAGCCGCGAAGGCCAGTGGACGATCAGCGGATCGCAGACGCCACCCTCGTGCGTGTCGCGCTTGAAGCGCTTGAGCGGCGTGTTGCCGGCCCACGCCCAACCCCACGGGTAGTGGTTGTGCGCGTGCGGTCCGCCGAGGTCGTCGATCCGGCGCAGGTTCTCCTCGAGGCTCTCGGGCACCATGTTGAAGAAGAACGCTTCGTTGAACGAACCCTTCGGTCCGCCCTCGGCGCTCGCGCCGTTGTCGCTCATCAGGATCACGAGCGTGTCGTCGAGCTCGCCGAGCTCGTCGATGAAGTCGACGAGGCGCCCGACTTGCGCGTCGGTGTGCGTCATGAAGCCCGCGTACACCTCCATCATGCGCGCGTACAGACGGCGCTCGTCCGCGGAGAGCGATTCCCACGACGGCACCCAGGCAGGTCGCGCGCGAGAGCTCGGTCCCCTTCGGCAGGAGCCCGCTCGCGACCTGACGCGCGAAGACCTGTTCGCGCCAGTGGTCCCAACCCGCGATCGAAGCGGCCGCGGTAGGGCTCGATGAACGAAGCCGGCGCCTGGTGCGGCGCGTGACACGCGCCCGGCGCGACGTAGAGCAGGAATGGCTTGCGTTCGTACGTCGCGCGCAGGTCCTTCACGTAGGAGATCGCGTGGTCGATCATGTCGTCGGTGAGGTGGTAGCCCTGCTCCGGCGTGCGCGGCGGATCGACCTGATGATTGTCGTGAACGAGCTCGGGGTGGTACTGGTCGGTCTCGCCGCCCATGAATCCGTAGAAGCGCTCGAAGCCCGCGACCGAGCGGCCACTTGTCGCGCGGGCTCCCCATCGTCGTCTCGGTCGTCGGCGCCAGGTGCCACTTGCCGACGGCGAAGGTCGCGTAGCTCTGCTCGCGCAGGATCTCCGGCAGAAAGCCGTTCTCCTTCGGGATCACCGCATCGTAGCCGGGGAAGCCGCTCGAAAAGTCCGCGATGCGGCCCATGCCGTTGGCGTGGTGATTCCGCCCGGTCATCAGGCACGCGCGCGTCGGCGAGCAGAGCGACGTGGTGTGGAAGTTCGAGTAGCGCAGACCGCCGGCGGCGAGGCGATCGAACGTCGGCGTCGAGAGGTCGGATCCGTAGCAGCCGAGCTGCGCGTAGCCCACGTCGTCGAGCACGACGATCACGATGTTCGGCGCGCCTTCGGGCGACTTCGGTAGCTCAGGCCACCACGAAGTCGACTCCGCGAAGGTTCGACCGATCTTTCCCCCGAACGGCTTCGGCATCACGTCTCCCCAGGCGAATTCGTGCCGCGAAGTATCCCACAGATCGACGCCGCGGAGCCGCGATTCGGGGGTAGACTGCGAGGATGATCGGCGAGCGCGAGGAACGGATCCCGCTGGACGGTGGCGCGTCGATGCGGGCCTTCCTCACCATCCCCGCTGGCACGCCACCGGACGGGGGCTGGCCGCTGGTCATCGCGATTCACGACGCGCTCGGTTTCTCGGACGACATCCGGCGCATCGCCCGGCGCTTCGCGGACTCGGGCTACGCGGCGCTGGCGCCCGCGCTCTACGACGGTGCGGGCGCGCCACTTCTCTGTGTCGTGCGGACGTTTCGCGACCTCTCGCGGAACCGCGGTCCGGCCTTCGATCGCCTCGAGACCGCGCGCCGCTTTGCCGCCGCGCTTCCCGAGATCGACGGCGCGCGGATCGCGGTGACGGGCTTCTGCATGGGCGGGGGCTTCGCGATCTTCTGGGCCGCGCGCGGGGGAATGCGCGTGTGCGCGCCGTACTACGGCGACACTCCCGCGCAGGCCGACGCGCTTCGCGACGTGTGTCCGGTGGTCGCCGGCTTCGGCGAGCTCGACACCCACTTCGCGACGGCCGGCCGACGACTCGAACGGCACCTGGAGTCGCTCGGGATTCCGCACGACGTCGAGATCTACCCCGGCGTCGGGCATTCCTACATGAACGACCACGGCATGCCGCTCGTCGCCGCGCTCTTGCGTCGCACGCCGATGCACGCGGCCTACGATCCCGACGCGGCCGAGGACTCCTGGCGGCGCATGCTCGCGTTCTTCGCCGAGCACCTCTGACACGGGCTTCGGTCAGAACTCCCCGACCGTTTCGACCCACTCGAACGAGCCCTTTCGCACGTTCTCGAACGCGAGCTCGGGCAGGCTCCAGAAGGCCCCGAGCAGACCGGCGCGAAGGCGGGCGGAGCGATCGAAGGGAGCGGTGGCGACACCGTACAGCGTATATGCGGACGCCCAGGCGAGATTCGCGGCCCCGTAGAGCGGTCGGCGCCAGAACACGTCGTCGGTGAAGAACAGGAACGCGCCGTCCTCGAAACGCGGCGAGTAGATCGTCGAGCGGAGCGCCGTCGATTCGCGAATCCTCGTCAGCATTCCGGGTGACTCTCGAAGCACGCGCTCGAGCTCGCGCGCGCGGTGAGACGGAACCCGCTCGGTGCGCTCGATCTCGAGCCGTTCGCGTACGCGATCGAAGAAGACGAACGGGATGAAGCCGAGCGTCTCGTCGGCCGGCACCCGACCCCCGAGCGCCTCGTCGGCCACGCGCGCGAGCAGGGTGATGCAGTTGCGCCGGACCAGGTCGTACCTCCAGCGCTCGCGGTCGCGGCGATCGGCGTTGGCGAGGCGCGTTCGCGCGGCGACGAGCGCGGTGTCGAGATTTCCTCCGAAGACAGGAGCTCCGACGGCGCGAGCACGGTCCGGTAGCACACGGCGCTCGAGATCGAGCCACGCCCCGTCCGCGACTCCTGACTCCGCACGCACGACGAGACCCACCGCGGCTTCGAGCATGTTGTAGCTCGACTCGCCGGCGCGCCCGCTCACGAGCACCACGTCGCGTCCGCGCCGAAGAAGCTCGCCGGCGTACTCGGCGCGCCGCGCGAGCACGGGATCGCTCGGCGACTCACGCGGCGTTTCGGACTCGCCGACGTGCCCGGCGAACGCATCGAGCAGAACGAGTCGATTCGAAGCGAGCGAGCGCCGGACCGCGACGTAGCGAGCCTGCGCGAGCAGGAGCGCGTAGCCCCGATCCGGTCGCGAGGAGCGGAGCAGGTCGGCGACGCTGCGCTCGAGTCTCGATGCGAACGCCTCGAGGCTCGCACGTTCCGCGACGGAGAGCGGATCATCGAAGCGCTCGGGAACGCGCCCGATCGCCTCGGGCGCGAGCGAATATCCGCGATCGAGCGCGCGCAGCGCCTCGGCGAGCGCGAGTCGTTCGCGCAGGCCCTCGAGATCCCCCGCCGTCGCCACGACCGGTCGATTCGAGAGATCGCGATCCGCCGCTTCGAGCGCCGGGCGCGCGGCTTCGCGCAATCGCAGCGCCTCGGAATCCCCCGGGCGCGACGGGTCGAGGAGGCCCGCGGCGCGCAGGGGCGGAAGCGGCCGGCCGTCGGTCCAGGCTTCGAGCCAGGCGACGTCGGCCGCGAGCGTGTCTCGGCGCATCGCGGCGATGTCCTGCTCGACGTACTCCCGCGCGAAGCGATCGAGCACACGGTCGCGCGTCTCGGGCGGGACCTCGATCCGGGCGACCTCGAGCGGCCGGTTCTGGAGCCCGGCGTAGACGTAGGCGAAGTGGGACCAGTCGTCGCGCGCGATCCGGTAGCGACCGTCGCCGTCGGTCTGCACGTGGTAGACGGTGTCGCCCGAGACCAGCGCGGCGTGACCGCCGCTCGCGAACCCGACGTTCGCGCGCGCGTAGACGAAACCGATCTCCGCGGCCGAGGCGTCGATCGCGACGACGGCGAGGAACGCGACGATCGATGCCCGCACGCGCGTCAGCTTCCGGCGCTCCGCCAACCTTCGAGCACGAGCTTCGCGGCCGCGGTCTCGCTGCCGATCTCGGTGCAGAACGCGTTCATCTCCGCCTCCGATACGTTCGCCTCGCGCATCCCCTGGCCGATCGCGTACGGGGTCGCGGGCTCCGCCTCCCAATCGGCGATGCCGTGATTTCCGGCGATCCGCGTCACGCCGCGCAGGAAGTCGGCCCGTGTGCCGCCGCCGCGCACGAACGATGCCGCGTACTGGCGAAGGTCCTGGCGATAGCTCTCCTGCTCCGCCGCGTCGCCACCTCCGCTTCCGGACGACCTCGAGATGCTGCTCAGGACCCCGACGATCGAGTGACCCGTGCCCGAGATCGAATCCGACGGGGACGTGAGGCTCCCCGAGATGACCTGACATGCGAACGCGGGCAGAATCGCGACGATGATTCCGACCCGAAGGGCACGCTCGATCGACATGGCTCACGACTCCTCTTCCCGGTTCGACGGGAAAAGCCGATGGTACCGAATGGCAGGGAGGCGACCATCCGCACGATCTCCGACCGGGCCGTGATCCGCGCGCTCGCCATCGCCTACGCGATCTTCTGGATCGCGATGGCGATCGAACCGCTGGACCGCGGCGACTGGCTGCTCGAGAACCTGCTGGTCTTCGCGTTCGTGCCGACCCTGATCCTGACGTACCGGCGCTTCGCCTTCTCGCGCACTTCGTACGTGCTGATCTTCTGCTTCCTCGTCATGCACACCTACGCCGCGCACTACACGTACTCGGAGACACCGCTCGGCTTCTGGCTTCAGGAGCTCTTCGACACCTCGCGCAATCACCTCGACCGGATCGTCCACTTCAGCTTCGGCTTGCTGATGACCCATCCGCTGCGCGAGATCGGCCTGCGTGTGCTCGGTCTGCGCAGCGGCTGGAGCTACGCGATTCCGCTGCTCGTCATGCTCGGCTTCGCGGGTGGCTACGAGGTCGTCGAATTCTGGGCCGCGCGAGCGGTCGATCCGGAGCTCGGGGTCGCGTTCCTCGGCACGCAGGGAGACGAGTGGGACGCGCAGAAGGACATGCGCCTCGCTCTCGTCGGGTCGGCGATCTCGCTCGCGCTCAGCGCCGCGGTCGGCGCGGCACGAGCGCGGGCACGCGCTTCATGACTTCGGCGTAGCCGGGTCTCTGCGCGATGTGCCGACGGTCGAGCATGGGGATGCTGACGAAGAGGAACATCGCGGTGATCGCGAGCGGACCGATCACGCTCCAGTACCAGTCGGGCGCGGCCGCGACACCGAAGAGCCAGAGGCCCCACCAGAACAGGATCTCGCCGAGATAGTTCGGGTGACGCATCCACGCCCAGAGCCCGCGTGCGCAGATCCCGCCCTGCTGCTTGGTGCGGTTGAACGCGCGGAGCTGCTCGTCGGCGATCGTCTCGAGCACGATCGCGGCGACGGTGACGACCGCGGCGATCACGTCGAGAAGTCCGAGCGGGCGGGCTCCGATCGCCAGCGCGGCGTAGAGCGGAAGGCAAGCGAGAAAGACCTGCAACGTCGGGAAGTAGTGGATGCCGGTCAGGCTGACGAGCCAGTACGGGGCGCTGCGGTTCTCGCGCAGCTCCCGGTAGCGCCAGTCCTCGTGGTGCAGTCCCGGCCAGCCGCGCGCCCAGTTCCAGGTGAGTCGGATTCCCCAGGCGAAGACCAGCACCAACACCAGGATCTGTCGCTCCGGGTCGGCGTGCGAGCCGGGAAGCGCGCTCGCCCAGTACAGTCCGATCACCGGCGGAACGGCGCTCCAGTAGGCGTCGTACAGGCTCGAGTTCGCGAGCGCCATGCTGAAGACGAAGATCACGAGCGTCGCGACGAGATCGGCGACGAGAACGGTGAACACCGGCGAGTCACTGCCGAGTAGCGCGCCGGTCACGATCGCAGCACCGAGCGCCACGAGGTAGGCGGCCCCGATGATCGCGAATGAGCGCGCTCTGTCGCTCGTCATCGTGCCATCATATCGCACATGAACCCCGAATCCCGAATTCCCAGGCTGTCGATCGAGGAGGCGAAGCTCGAAGCCGAGAAGATCGGCCTGCCGGCGCAGATGGCGGAGCTCTCGGTCTTCCGCGTCTTGCTTCGCCACCCCGACCTCGCCAAGGCGATCTTCGGATTGCTCGCCGGCCTGCTCTTCCGCGGAAAGCTCGATGCCCGCCTGCGCGAGTTCGTGATCATGCGCATCGGTTGGGTGACGGGATCCGAGTACGAGTGGACCCAACACTGGCGTGTGGCGACGCAGATCGGGATGAGCGAGGCCGAGCTGCTCGCGGTTCGCGATTGGCGGAACGCCGGGAACCTCGGCCGGGCCGAGCGCGCGGTGCTCGCGGCCACCGACGAGACGCTCGAAGTCGGCGCGATCTCGACCGGGACCTGGCGCGAATGCGAGGCCACCCTCGGAGGTCCCGAGAACCTGCTCGAACTCGTGGCGGCGATCGGGAACTGGCGGCTCTTCTCGACGCTCCTGCGCTCGCTCGAGATCCCGCTCGAAGACGGCGTGATCGGCTGGCCGCCGGACGGGCTCGTGCCCACCGACCCGTCCGTCGCGCGCGATGTCTGAGCCGATTCTCGCCGACACGCACTTCGACACCGTGCTCGTCGTCGGAGCGCACCCCGACGACGCCGAATACTTCGCCGGCGGAACGCTCGTCCGGCTCGCGGACTCGGGCGCGAGGATCGAGCTGGTCGTCTGCACCGACGGCGCGCTCGCGAACGACGAGACGCTTCGAGCCGAGCTCGCGCTGGCATTGCGCCGGATCCGTCCCGACCTGGTCCTGACGCACGATCCGCGGACGCTCTGGGCCGTGTATGGGGGCCGGGCGCATCCGGGTCACTCCGACCACCGCGCGGCGGGACAGGCCCTGCTCGATGCCCTGTATCCGCGCGCGGCCAGCCCGAACTTCTACCTGGAGCAGCTCGAGGCGCAGGGCGTGGAGCCCTGGTACCCGCGCGAGGTCTGGCTCTTCGACACGGCAGAACCGGACCTGCGCATCGACGTGTCGTCGAGCTTCGCGCGCAAGCTCGACGCGCTTCTCTACGGCGCACGCGCACTCGGGGAATCGGAGCCGTTCGCCCGGCTCGTGCTGCGCAAGCCGAAATCGCCCTGTGCGGACGCCCGCTGATCCGAGAGGAGACCCGTGACGATCCCGACCGAAGCCGAGCTCCTGACCTGGTTCGAGACGCTCTCGAACTGGCATCGCTTCGGCAAAGACGACGAGCGCGGCACGCTGAATCTGATCGACGACGCGAAGCGGCTCGAGGCTTCGCGTCTCGTGCGCGACGGGATCTCGATCTCGTGCGCGTGGGAGATCGATCCGCGCCCCGCGGCCGATCACGTCTTCGGCTCGCCCGAGCGAACGATGCGCGGAACCGGCGAGGATCTGCCCGCGGCACCGCGCTACGCGGGCGCGTCGGAACGGGTCGGCTTCGTCTTTCACGGCTACGCGATCACGCACCTCGACTCGCTCGCGCACTACTTCTGGGACGGGCGCATGTACGGCGGACGACCCGCGAGCGGGGTGACGAAGGCCGACGGCGCGACGACGAACGCGATCACGGCTGCGGCGTCGGGGATCACCACGCGCGGCGTTTTGCTCGACGTCGCGGCACTTCGCGGCGTGGACTGGCTCGAGCCGGGCGACGGCGTCCTTCCGGAGGAGCTCGAAGCCGCCGAGACACGCGCGGGCGTTCGCGCCGGCGCGGGGGATGCGGTTCTGCTGCGCACCGGTTACGGCCGGAAGAAACGCGAGCGCGGGCCCGACCGCGTACAAGAGGTCGGCCGCGCGGGCTGGCACGCGGCGTGTCTACCGTGGCTGCGCGAGCGCGACGTCGCGCTGATCGGCGCGGACACCGCGCAGGATGTACACCCCTGCGGCTACCCGAGCTTCCGCAGCCCGATCCACGCGATCGGCATCGTCGCGATGGGCCTCTGGCTGCTCGACAACTGCGACCTCGAGGCGCTCGCCAGCACCTGCGCTAGGCTCGGCCGCTCGGAGTTCATGCTGACGGTGAGCCCGCTCCGGCTCTCGGGTGCGACCGGAAGCCCCGTGAACCCGATCGCGCTACTTTGATCCGCGCGACATCAGAGGAGCGGAGATGAATTCGACAAGGACTCGGGGCGCGTCGGCGGCGCTCGTCATTGCGACCCTGGGACTGCTCGCAGCCGTCGGTCACGCTGCGGATCCGGCCCCCGCGCAGCCGCCAGCGGTGTCCGCAGAGGACGGCGAGATCGATGACGATGCCGTCGCGCTGCTGGAGCGACTCGGCGCGTTCCTCGCGGCGCAGCCGCGCTTCAGCTTCGAGGCCGAACTCGCCTACGAGGTCGTGCAGGCCGACGGGCAGAAACTCGAGTTCGGCTCGTTCCGTCGCTACACGGTCCGGCGTCCCGAGCACCTGCGCATCGACGAACGGCGCCGCAGCGGCGGCGCGCGCGAGCTGTACTTCGACGGCGATCTGCTCACGGTCTGGATCCCCGACGAGAAGGCGTACGCGCGGGCGAAGCTCACGAAGCGCCGCGACCTGGACGAGACGATCGATCTGGTGCGCGGCGCGCTCGACCTCCAGGTCCCGCTCGGCGATCTGCTGCGCAGCGCGCCGCTCGCTCGGATCAAGGAGACCATGATCACGGCCTACGTCGTCGGCCGGGAGAACTTGGGGGGAGTCGCCTGCGATCACGTCGCCTGGCGCAGCGACGAGATCGATGCCGAGGTCTGGATCGCAGTCGGCGAACGGCCGCTGCCTCAGCGCCTCGTCATCCAGTACCGGGTGCTCGACGGGCAGCCGCGCTTCTCCGCACAGTTCGCGAGCTGGTCGCTCGAGCCCGACGTGGCGGAGGCGACCTTCCGCTTCGCGCCGCCCAATGACGCCGAGCGAGTGCGGTTCTCGGTGCGCGGACGCGACGTGCAGCCGACGGAGGCAAACGAACCATGAAGAACCGATCGATCGCGCGGACCCTGGCAATGGCCTGCGTCGGCCTGTGGCTATGCCTTCTCGCCCAAGAGGTCGATGCGCAGCGGCGCGGCGGCGGGGGACGTGGCGGCGGGGGCGGGCGTTCGATCTCGCGCTCGGGCCCCGCGGCGGGAGGCGGCTTCGGCGCGCAGCGCTCGGCGCGGCCCTCGCAGCACCCGTCGTGGTCGCAGACGTCCGGCGCCGGAGCGCGCCCCTCCACACAGCCGAGCCCGTCGACGCGGCCGACCACGCCCGCGACGCCGACCACCCGGCCGACCACGCCAACCGCGCCGACGACGCGGCCGACCACGCCAAGTGACAAGCGGCCGAGCGACTCGCGGCCGAGCCAACGGCCTGGGGAGGGCGAGAATCGACCCGGCGACTCCGAGAACCGCGAGGACTGGCAGCAGCACATCGACGAGTCTCGCGAAGATCGCCAGAAGTACGCCAACAACGCGCGAAACGACTGGCAGGACTTCTACGAAGAGGGCGGGTACTACTACGGCGGGTATTACGGCGGGTACTACGGGTACCCACCCGTCGTGATCGTGCACTACGACGATCACGACGAGGACTGGGAGGCGGCGCTCGCCGGCTTCGCGCTCGGAACCGCGCTCACCTCGGCTTCGTTCAGCTCGATGCAGACGAGCACGCAGTGCTCGCTCTCCGAGGTCACCGTGAACGAGGTGAAGTACTTCAAGTGCGGATCGACCTGGTACAACCGGGTGATCGAGGGCACGGAAGTCCAATACGTGATCGTGGGCGCGCCGCCGGGCTACTGAGTCGGCGCACGCGTGACGGCCCGATCGCTGCGCTGGCTGGCTCCGGCCCTGCTACTCGCCGTAGCCGCGAATCAGATCTGGCTGTCGTTCCGTGCCGACCTGACACCGTGGTGTGGCGGTGGCTTCGGGATGTTCTCGACCGTCGACGGCCGCTTCGCGCGCCACCTGCACGCCTTCGCGCTGAGCCCGTCGCTGCGGGTCGAGCTCGCGATTCCCGTCGAGCTTCGAGAGAGCGCGCTGGCCGCGGTCGCGCTGCCGAGTGAGTCGCGGCTGCGGGCGTTCGCCCGGGAGCTCGAGCCATACGCCGCTTCGGACTTCGAAGCGCCAGACACGATCCGGATCGAGGTCTTCACCCGACGCGTCGACCCCGGGACGCTCGCCCCACGCGGAGTGCTGCTTCGGGCTCTGGAGGTCCCGCTTGCGCGACCTTGACCCGGTCCTGCTCGCAGCACGGCTCTCGCTCGCGGATCTGGCGCTGCGCCCGATCGGGGTCGGCTGGTTGCGGCCCGGGCTGCTTGCGCTCGCCGTGCTCGGTCTGGTCCTGCCATCGCTGGCGAAGCACCCCGGGTTCTGGCTCGCGCTCGCCGCGCTCACCGCATTTCGTGTCGTCTGGACCTGGCCGCTGGCCGACAACCACGCCTACCTGCTCGCGTACTGGTGTCTCGCGCTCGCGGTTTCCACGCGCGAAGTGGACCCGCGGCCGGCGCTCGCCTGGAGCGGTCGCATGCTCCTCGGCCTGGTCTTCGCGCTCGCGGTGCTCTGGAAGGCGATCTCGCCCGACTACCTCGACGGCCGGTTCTTCCGCGTGACGCTCGTGACCGACGAGCGGCTCGCATCGTACGCGGTCCTGATCGGCGGACTCGACGGCGAGGAGCTGAGAGAGCGGCGTGAGCAGCTGACCCGGCACGTCGATGGCGCGCCGATCGCGGCAGCGCTTCTGCCGCTCGAGCCCGCACGATTCCGCGCGGCGGCGTGGCTCGCGACCTGGGGCGTGATCGCCATCGAGGCCCTGCTCGCGCTCGCCTTCCTCGGGTCACCCCGCCGCGCCCTCGCGCGAATTCGCGATCCACTCCTGCTCGCGTTCTGCTCGGTCACTTATCTTTTCGCGCCGGTGAGCGGCTTCGGCTGGTTGCTGATCGCGCTCGGCGTCGCGCAGACCGACCCCGAGAGCTGGCGGACGCGCGCGTCGTACTTGGGGGTCTTCGGGCTGGTCTACCTCTACCGCGAGATCCCCTGGGCGCTGATCGGCGTGGGCTGACGGGCGTCGCGCGGCGCGGCTCGCGCTCAGTGCTCGTCGTAGGCGTCGTGCCAGCGCTCGCGATCGAGGAATGCGCCGCGCTCCGCGGCGAGCAAGAGCGCGCGATCGATGTCGAAGACGTACGGCCCCGATCGCTCGACACGCAGTCGAGCCTCCTGACCGGGCTTCAAGCTGCGCTCGCGATCGCCGTCGAAGGCGAGGACGCCAGGCCCGCGCAGGACGATCGTCTCACCGAGCGCGATCACGCGCGAGCCCTTCACGTTCACGCGTCGATACAGCCCGGCGGAAACCGGCGCGAGCAGCACGCGCCCGGGCGCACCCGGCGCCGCGGTCTGCACCAGCAGTCCGGAATCGTCGGCGGCGCCGACGGGGTGCAGGAGACCGCCGATCGGCGACATCCCGATTCCCGCGGGCTCCGCACGCGCGAGAACCAGCGCGCGCAGCTTCTCGGGCTCGAACGGCATCAGGTTTCCGATGTGGTCGTCGACGAGAAACGCCGCGTCCACGAGCGCCATGTCGGGACGCTCGCCGTCGATCTCGATGCGCACGCACTTCGATCTTCGCGAGACTTCGTCGAGTGCGACGATGCCGGCCGCGACCAGTCCCGCGGCTGCGCCCGCGATGGTCGGCTCGACGAGTCGCGGGAAGACGTTGTTCGTGCCGGTCGAGAGCGGAACGAGCGGCGCGTCCGGCCAGACGCGCGCGATCGCGCGATTCGTGCCGTCACCTCCGAGCACGACGAGCGCAGCGCAGCCCGCTTTGCGCATGGCCTCGGCCGCGCGCACGGTGTCGTTCGCGTCGAGCCGGGCGTCGACGTCGATCACCTCGAGACTCGCGTCGATCTCGAGGTTCTCGATCGCCGAGGTCGAGACTCGAAACGGCTCCTTCATGACGAGCACGCGCTTCGCGCCGGCCGCGACCGCACCGATCACGATCCGCGCGACCTGGTTGCGTTTGCTCTGCGGTGTCGACGTGTCCGCGCGCGCCGCAATGCGGCGGACGTCCCGGCCCGAGAGTGGATTCGCGATGATCCCGATGGGGCGCGTCATTTCAGGCGCGGAATCCTACCAGATCGATCGCTCCGCTCGCCGCGGTCGCGGCATTCCTCCGCGTGCATCCCCGCGCTTAGTCCGGTTCGATGAGGCGCGAGATCGCGCGCCTAAGCTCCTCGCGCGTGAACGGTTTGGCGAGCACTCTCGCACCGCCAGGGAGCGATGTCGCCCCCGTACTCGGGATCTCCGCGTACCCGGTCATCAGCACGACGTACAGATCGGGCCACCGCTCGCGCAGTCCGCGGGACAGCTCGAGCCCGGTCTGCCCGGGCATCATGTAGTCGCTGATCAGCACGTCGAACTTCGTCTGCGACCTCTCGACGAGTTCGAGCGCCTCTTCGGCGCTGGACGCAGGCGTGACGACATGACCGAAGTTCCGGAGCATGATCGCGAGCAATCCGCGCACCGAAGCATCGTCCTCGACCAGAAGAACCGAGGCTCCCGGGCCGGCGGGTCCGGACCTCGGAACGGTGGGGCGCGCTGGGATCTCCGCCCGGGACTCCGAGGCGGGAAAGCTGGCTTCGACGCGCGTGCCCAGGCCCGGCGCGCTTTCGAGCGAGATCGATCCGCCGCTCTGCCGCACGATCCCGTAGACCATCGACAGCCCGATCCCGGTTCCTTCTCCCGGCGGCTTGGTCGTGAAGAACGGCTCGAACGCTCGCGCGCGGGTCGCCTCGTCCATCCCGTGACCCGTGTCCGACACGCATAAGTGTACGAGTCGACCGCTCGGATCGCATCGCGTCTCGATCCGCAGCGTACCGTGCTCCGGCATGGCATCGCGAGCGTTGAGTGTCAGGTTGAGCAGCATCTGATCGAGCTGCGCCGGGTCGATCTCGATCGCAGGCAGTGCGGGATCGAGCGTGAGCTCGATGCCGATTCTCTCCGGCAGCGACCCGCGCAGGATCGCCTCGAGTCCGCGAATCGCCGCGTTCAGATCGACGATGCCGGGCTGCGCGATCTTGTGTCGGGATAGCGCGAGAAGCTGGCGGGTCAGAGCCGCCGCTCGCGTAGTCGCCTCCGAGATCTCGTGCGCGGCCGTGGCGGCTTCACCGGGGCCGAGCGACGTCTCGAGCACCGCCGCGTAGCCGCCGATCACCGTGAGCAGGTTGTTGAAGTCGTGCGCGACTCCACCCGCCAGACGTCCGATTGCCTCCATCTTCTGCGCCTGGCGAAGCTGTTCCTGGAGCGAGCGCTCCTCGGTGAGATCACGGGACTGCACGATCAACCGCACTTCGCCTTTGGCATTCGAGTATCGAACGACGGAGCTGCCGAGCCAGACGACTCCTCCGTCGGGGAGGATGGACCGGTACAAAAGGTACCTCGGCACACCGTCCAAAGCCGTCTGAGTGAACCGTCGCTCGCACTGCTCTCGGTCGTCGGGGTGGATCAGGTCGAACCGTCTTCGCGAGCGGTACTCCTCGACGTCGATGCCCAGCATCTCGTAGACCCGCCGGTTCGCGAAGACGATCTCCCCCGATGCGTCGAACTCGCGGATCATGTCCGGAGCGTTCTCGGCCAGGAGCCGGTAGCGCTCTTCGCTCTCGCGAAGTGCCGCCTCGGTCCGCCGCTGCTCGGTCACGTCGCGGGCCACGGTGACCACGCGTCTGCGACCTTTGGCATCGACATAGGCCGCCGCGGTCGCTTCGAGAAAGCCGGGCTTTCCGTTCGCACCGAAGGTGCGAAACACCGCGCGATCCGCGCCTCCGTTCTCTGCGAGCGTGCGGAGCTGACTCATGACCCGGGGTGCGTCGTCCGGGTGCATCCACGCATCGAGACTCTCGTTGCGGAACTCCGCGAGCGTCGCCCGGCCCGCGCCCGCGATCGCACTCGCATTCCCGTAGATCACGCGCGCGTCCGGGCCGAGCTCCAGGATCATGTCGGGAGCGTGATCGGCGATCGCGCGGAAGCGCGCAGCGCTCTCCCGCTCGCGCGCGCGCGAGCGATTCGCCTGATGCGCCGCGATCGAAACGATCGCGGCGATGCCGATGTAGACGGACGACTGCATCAGCCACATTCCCAAGGTCATCGATGGACCCCAGTTGGGAGGTGTCTGCATCTCTGCGCCGAAGAGCGTGAAGACCGGAAAGACCGAGACCGCGAGAACGCTGAGGACGACGGCGCCTCTCGGCCCCAGGAGCAACCCGGCGATCACGATCGGGACCAGGAAGGACGAGATCACCGGCGACGCGGTACCCACAGTCACGAAAAACCCGATCGCGAGGACGGCCCACCCACCGATCACGAGCACCCAGGCGCTGACCTTGGCCCGTCCGAAGCGCAGCGGCACCAGCGAACTGACGACCGCGACGATCATCGCGACGGTGACGAGCGTGCGCGGTCGGGGGTCGGGCCTGAGGAACCAGATCACGAGCGCCTGTGCGGTGAGGGCTGGAACAAGGACTAGCCCCATTCCTTGAATGATCGAGGCGATCCGGCTCTCTTCCTCGTCGGGAAACTCGGGAGGAGCGAGCAGGCCGCGAAGTCGTGCCAGGAGCTGCACGAGCCAGAGACTAACAGCCCGTCGCGCCTCGGTCAGTCACCGGCGAGTGACAAAAAGCGCTCCAACATCGCATTCACCTGATCGGGGACTTCGAGCTGGTGAAAGTGCCCCGCGCCCGCGGTCTGCGCGGTCTGAAGATGCGTGCAGAGCGTGCGGAACCGGATCCGGTCGGCAACCGGGGCCTCGGCGTCGATCAGGAGCGCGGGAACCCGGCAGGCGCGCGCGGCACTCTCGCTGTCGAAGGCGAACAGATTCCGGAAGGCGGAGTGCATGACGTGCTGCGGCGTCGCGCACATCGCCTCGACGATCCGCTCCCTTCGAGCAGCGTCGTCGGTCGGCGAGAAGAGACGGTCGCGCATGAAGCCGGCGGCGATTCCGAGATGTCCGGGCCCGCCGAGCGCGTCGATGAACGGCCGGATGGACTTGCGCACGACCTCGGGCACGACCACGGCCGGGTCACAGAGCGCGATCGCACGCGGAAGTCCCGGATGCCGAACGGCGGTCGCGAGCGCGACCGCGCCTCCCAGGCTGTGACCGACGAGCGCCGGTCTCTCGATGCCGAGCTCGCCGCAGAGCCAGGCGAGATCGTCGGCGAAACCCTCGATCGTGTACTCCTGCTCGGGCTTGTCGCTCGAGCCGAAACCCCGCTGGTCGATCGACACGACCCGGTGTCGGGTCGAGAAGTACGCCGCCTGCGGCGCGAAGTAGCTCGAGTCGCAACACCAGCCGTGGATGAAGACGATCGGCGCGGCGCCCGTGCCAGCTTCCTCGTAACAGATTCTCACACCGTCGCGAACGAGGTTCTTCATAGCCAGTCCAGATCCTCCCAGAAGACCGCGAGAAGCTCCGTGTCACTCGAGATCGTCCAGGACTCGAGAACGTCCTGGTCGATCATGAGGTAGGCACCTGCGAACGATCCACGGACGTCGATCTCTCGACGTGTCTTCGCAACGGACAGCCGGGCCTCGATCGCCCGATTCAGCTCGTCCCGCGCAAGCGGCTCGCAGAGCGCGTTCCCGACGATCGGCTCGAACCGCTCCGGTACGCCCGCGCGCTCGAGCCAGACGCGGAGCGCGTGGGCCCAGAACTCGAACTCCGTCGTGAACCCGCGGATCGGCGCGCGAAGCCAGGTCATGCGTTGCTGCGTCCCGGTCGCGCGGAAGTCCTCGGGCAGGAGCGCGTCGCAGACGAAGCCTGAGAATGGATGCGCGCGTGCGTCTTCGACGATTCTGCGCAAGACGCTCGTCGGCTGAATGCTCATCTCGGTCGGGCACGGTACCACGGGTCGCGCCTTCCCTCGACCGCTTCGTTCGCGGTAGAGTCGCGCGATGCAGAGCGGCTGGGATCCGTCGAAGATCGATCTCTCGCTCGACTCGCGCGCGGTCACGTTCGAGAATCCGACCGGCGCGCGCGGCGCGGGCGGAACGGCCTTCGGCGGCCGCAAGGGCGCGCCGATGCGCGAGCTCGCGCCCGGCGAGAAAGTCGTGCTCGCCGATCTCGAGGGTCCGGGCACGATCCGGCACGTGTGGATGACCTTTCCACCCGCGCGACCGGAATGGATGCGCGCGCTCGTGCTCGAGGTCTTCTACGACGGCGCGAGCGAACCGTCGATCTCGGTGCCGTGCCTGGACTTCTTCGGCCTTCCGCACGGACGGCCCGCACACTACGTGTCGGCGCTCACCGCCGCGCAACAGGGCCGCGGCTTCAACGCATACCTGCCCATTCCGTTCCACCGTCGAATTCGCATCGAGCTCACGAACGGCGCCGCGCGCCCGATGTACCTCTACTACCAGCTCGACTACACGCTCGAACGACAGCTCTCTCCCGACACCGGACTGCTCCACGTCTCGTTCCGCCGCGAGAACCCGACGCGCCTTCGCGAGGACTTCACGATCGCGAAGGGACTGCGCGGGCCTGGGCGATATCTCGGCTGCAGCGTCGGAATCCGACCGCTTCCCGCCGACCACTTCACCTGGTACGGGGAGGGCGAGCTGAAGATCTATCGAGACGGCGACACCACCCACCCGACGATCTGCGGCACCGGCCTCGAGGACTACGTCGGCACGGCCTGGGGCATGGGCCAGCACTTCGCGCTCTACGGCGGTGTACCGCTCGAAGTGCGCGCGCCCGACGGTCCCGCGATCCCCGAGTTCACGAGCTTCTACCGCTGGCACGTGCTCGATCCCGTCGTCTTCGAGCGGGAGCTCCGAGTCACCATCCAGCAGATCGGGTACGTGATCGTGCCGAAGAGCGCCGAGGCCGGGTTCGAGAGCTTCGCGCGCGCGACCCCGGCCGCGGGCCGCGGGTGGCTGCGCGACAACCCCGCCCTCGCGGCGCACGGCCTCGGCGAACGCGTGGACGACTACTGCGCGACCGCCTACGTGTACTGCCGCGAAGCCCAGCCGGTGCCGAGGCTCGATCTCGCGGAGGCGACGGCGGACATCGAGCGACGTCCGTTCGAGAGCAAGTCGGATCCGAAGCAGGTTCTCGGCGTCGTCTGACTCAGCCCGCCGCTCTGCGACGCTCCGCCAGCTCGAGCTGGATCTCGACGACGCGTGCAGCGGTCAGCGAGTAACGGACCAGGAAGACGAACGCGATCAGCCCGAGCAGGAAGATCCCCGGTCCGTACAGGATGCCGAGATGCCGCACGACCTCGGGCGCGACCTGTCCCGGAACGGCTTTCTCTGGGAACGCGATCAGGTCGATCGCGACGCCGGCGATCAGGTGACCGAGGCCGGACGAGGCCTTGCCCGAGAACGCGATCGCGCCGAAGAAGATGCCCTCTTGTCGCCGGCCGGTGTCGAACTCGTGCTCATCGACGAGGTCGGCCATCATCGACCCGGCCGCGATCAGCGCCGCGGCACCGCCGAACGCGGCGAGAAACCCGCAGAGCGATAGCAGAGCGATGCTGAGACCGCTCTGCTCCTTCGCGGGCCAGAACTCGGCGAGCTTCAGCAAGAGCGGGAGCATGGCGAAGATCGCGAAGACGAGCGTACCGACGAGGAACGTCGGTTTCTTGTCGAGTCTTCGCGAAGCCAGCGTCCAGAACGGCACACCGAGCACGAGTCCCGCCACGCTGATCACGCCGACGATCAGGATCTGCTGCGTCGTGAGCTCCCAGAAGTGCGTCGACACGTGCAGGCCGAGTTCCATCTGCACACCTCGCATCACGAAGAACACGAGAACGCCGACGAAGAGCGAGCGGAACGACGGACTCGCGAGCGCGTCTCGAAGCTCGCTCGCGAGCCGCTTCAGGTTGAACGCACCGTGGGCGTGCAGAGGCTCGAGCAGATGTCGGATTCGCGAATGCGTACCTGCCGCCGACACGAGAACGACGATCACCGACGCGGCGGCGAAGAACATCGCGTAGGCCGGATACGCGCTCGGGTTCAGCTGACCCGTCGGGAACTCGGGCGTCGCACGCATGAAGAGGCCGAGTCCGAGCGTGAGCGTGATGAGCCCGCCCAGAACGCCGAAGACCGTGCGATAGCCGACGATCGCGGTGCGCTCGTGGTAGTCGGCGGTCAGCTCGGCACCGAGTGCGTTGTGCGGAACCAGGTAGGCGGCCATGGTCGCGCGCACCGCGACGGCCGTCACCGTCAGCCAGACGAAGAGCCCCGTCTGTCCGAGTCCCTCGGGCGGCACGAACAGCAGGTAGAACGTGATCCCGAACGGGATGGCCGCGGCGTACATGAACGGGTGGCGGCGTCCCCATCTGGATTTGTTCGCGTCCGAGAGCGATCCGATCATCGGATCGATGATCGCGTCGAAGATCAGCGCGATCGCGGTCGCCAGACCCGCGAGCGTGCCCGAGAGCCCGAGCACCTGGTTGTAGTAGAAGAAAAGGAACGTCTCGAAGGAGCTGTTCTTGAAGCCTTCGCCGAGCTGTCCGATTCCGTACGCGAGCTTGGTGGTGAGGTGCAGCTTTGACACGCGCGCATTCTAGGTGAACGGCTCAGGCAGCGTCGGGACCGCGTCTTCCCTACTTGGGCGGGATGAACTGCTTGAAGAGCGGAACCAGGTTCGGGCCCTTGCGAATCGTGTGACCGCCGTCGACGGCGATGAGCTGGCCCGTGATCCAGCTCGCCTCGTCGGAGAGAAGGAACGCGACCAGCCGGCCCACGTCTTCGGGCTCGCCGATGCGCGAGATCGGCATCAGCGACAGGTACTCGTCGCGAGAGATGGGGACCGTGGCGAGCGCAGCTGCCAGGGGTGTGTGCACGATGCCCGGAAGAACCGAGTTCACGCGGATCCGGTGCTCGCCGAGCTCGTCGGCGGCGCAGCGCGTCAGCATGTCGAGGCCGGCCTTCGAGACGCAGTACGAGCTCATCCACGGGTGCGTGAGCGCGCCGGCGATCGAGCTGATGTTCACGATGCTGCCGCCGCCGGCCTCGACCATCGCGCGCGCCTCGGCACGCGTGCATCGGAACGCGCCGGTGAGATTCGTCGCGAGCACGCGCTCGAACTCCTCCGTCGTCGTCTGCAGCAGCGGCCCGGCGGCTCCGATTCCCGCGCAGTTCACCGCGACGTGGAGCGCGCCGAAGCGCCGCACCGTCGCCTCGACCGCGGCGTCGACCGACTTGTCGTCGGTGACGTCGCACGCCACCCAGGCGGCGTTCGGACCGAGGGCCTCCGCCGCCTCGCGCAGCGTGTCCTCGCGGCGGGCGCAGATCATCACCTTCCCCCCGGAGGCGACGATCGTCTGCGCGCAGGCGAAGCCGATCCCCGTCGCACCCGCCGTTACGAACGCGACCTTTCCCGATAGATCCGGCATCCGCTCCCCCCTTGATGTGAAGTCGTCGGCTTCGATTCTAGCCCGGTGAGCGCGAGCCGGAGCCTCACGGCCGCCTAGCCTGCGATCGCGTCGAGCCCCGTCAGCTGCTTCCCGATGATCAGCGTGTGGATGTCGTGCGTGCCCTCGTAGGTCCGCACGGTCTCCAGGTTCACCATGTGCCGCATCGAGCAGTAGTCGTCGACGATCCCGTTCGCGCCGAGCATGTCGCGCGCGAGCCGGGCGATCTGCAAGGCCATGTCCACGTTGTTCATCTTCGCCATCGACACCATCGCGTGTTGAAGCTTCCCCGCGTCCTTGAGCCGCCCGAGCTGGAGTGCGAGCAGCTGGGCTTTGGTGATCTCGGTCGCCATGAACGTGAGCTTCTGCTGCGGAATCTGAAGCGAGCCAAGTGGACGATCGAAGACGATTCGCTCCCGCGCGTAGTGGAGCGCCTCCGAGTAGCAGGCCTGCGCCGCGCCGATCGCCCCCCAGGCGATTCCGTAACGCGCTTGCGTCAGGCATCCGAGCGGCCCCTTCAATCCCTTCACCCCGGGCAATCGGTTCGCCTCCGGGACGCGGACATCGGACAGGAAGAGCTCGCTCGTGATCGAGCCGCGCAGCGAGAACTTCCCCTTCATGTCGCGCGCCTCGAAGCCGGGCGTGCCCGCTTCGACCAGGAAGCCCTGGATCTCGTCGTCGGTCTGCGCCCAGACGATCGCGACCTGCGCGACGCTGCCGTTCGTGATCCAACGCTTGGTGCCGTTCAGGACCCAGCCGTCGCCCGATCGCTTCGCGCGCGTCAGCATGCCACCGGGGTTCGAGCCGTAGTCGGGTTCGGTCAGTCCGAAGCAGCCGATCACGCGGCCCTCGGCCATCGGCGGCAGCCAGCGCTCCTTCTGCGCGTCCGTGCCGTACGCGTAGATCGGATACATGCACAGTCCGCCCTGCACGGACGCGAAGCTGCGCAGACCCGAGTCGCCACGCTCGAGCTCCTGCATGACCAGCCCGTACGCGACGTTGTTCATGCCGGCGCAGCCGTAGCCGTGAAGGTTCGCGCCGAACAGACCCAGCTCGGCCATCTTGGGCACGAGCTCCATCGGAAACGATCCGTCCTGCCGGACGTGAGCAATCACGACGGGCAGGAATTCCTTCTCTACGAACTCGCGAACCGTGTCGCGCACGATGCGCTCTTCGGGCTCGAGCGAGTCCTCGATCCGGTAGAAGTCGAGCGGCTCGAAAGACATCTGCGCCTCCGGAAGCGATGAGCTTCCGGAGGCGCGGAGATCAGCCGGCTTCGCTGTGGTGAGCGCGCGAGGCCGACCGGCCCTCGGAGAGCTCGGAAAGCTGCTTCGAGATCTTGTTCATCCGCTTGTTCAGCTTCTCGATCTCGTGCTTCGAGGCAATACCAAAGACGTCGTAGATCTGCGAGCGACTCGAATCGACGCGGTGCTCGAGATCCTTCCGGGCGCTCTCGGCGCGCTTGTAGAGATCGCTCTCCTGAACGCGCACCTGCAGCTTCTCGGCGCGTTTCTTCACATCGCGCTCGAGCTTTCGACGCTGGTGGTCGAAGCGCTCGCGCAGATCCTGGAGCTGCTCGTCGAGGCTCTTGAGCGCGTCGTTGAATCGGTCGAACCCACTGCTTCGGGTCTGGGCCATTTCGATTTCCTCCTTGTTTCTCTCGGGACGACGCGGAAACTAACACGATGCGTCAGAGCGTCAAGGGAGGATCTTTTCGTGTGTTTTTCGATAGTTGGACCCGGAATCGCCCTTCCGGCTCAGGCGATTACAACGCGCCGAGTCGTAACTCCACGGCCTACCAGCGGATCAGCGCCGAGCCCCAGGTGAAGCCCGACCCGAAGCCCGCCATCGCGATCAGGTCACCCTCGCGGATGCGTCCGGCCTGAAGGCATTCGTGCAAGAGCATCGGAATCGAGGCCGCGGAGCAGTTCCCGTACTTCTGGATGTTGTTGTAGCTGCGTTCCGGCGGGATCCCGAGCCTTTGCGCGACGAACTCGTTGATGCGCAGGTTGGCCTGGTGGAAGAGGAACAGGCTCGACGTCCGAGATCTGGCACTTGTTCTGGGCGAGCGCCTCTTCGATCACCTCGGGCATGCGCTGCACGGCGTGCTTGAAGACGAAGCGGCCCTCCATCACGCGGGAACTGCCGACCTTCGTCGAGCATCTCGTGCGTGATCCGCTGCGGCCAGAACGACGACCCGGGCGCTTCGACCCAGAGCTTCTTGGCGTACTTGCCCTCGGCATGGGTGTGGACCGAGAGGATTCCGCGGTTCGGATCGGGTGAGGCCTCGAGCACGACCGCGCCCGCGCCGTCACCGAAGATCACGGCCACGTCGCGGCCGCGGGTCGTGAAATCCATGCCCGTCGAATGCACCTCCGCGCCGACGACGAGCACGCGGTCGTACTGTCCCGACGCGACGTAGAGCTCGCCGACCTGCAGCGCGTAGAGGAAACCCGTGCACTGGCAGCGCACGTCCATCGCCGGGCAGCCGGCGATCCCGAGGTGGTCCTGCAGGAAGCACGCGATGCCCGGGAAATCGTGGTGCGGCGAGAGCGACGCGACGACGATCGCATCGACCTGCTCGGGCGTGATGCCCGCATTCGCGATCGCCTGTTTCGCGGCCTCGTGAGCGAGTTCCGCCGGACCCATTCCCGCATCGACGTGATGGCGCTCGACGACGCCCGTGCGCTGCTGAATCCACTCGTCGCTCGTATCCATCAGCTTCGTCAGGTCGGCGTTCGTCACCACGCGCGGCGGCACGAACATGCCGGTGCCCGCGACCCGAACGCTGCGCATCACCCTCATCCCTCACCTCCCTCGAAAACGACTCGCTCCACGGCTTGCAGCATCTCCTCGATGCCGTCGCCGTTCAAGGCTGAAATCGGAACACCATTGAACCGCTTCGCCAGATTATCGCGCTCCTCGGGCGAGATCCGATCCGACTTGTTCAGGACGGGGATCTCCGGTTTGTCGTCGAGCCCGAGCTCGGCCAGGATCTTGCGCACCGCGTCGATCTGCTGCACGAGCTGCGGGCTCGAAGCGTCGATCACGTGCAGGAGTGCCGTCGCGTCGCGGATTTCCTCGAGCGTCGATTTGAAGCCCGCGACGAGCTCGGGCGGGAGATCGCGAATGAACCCGACCGTGTCGGTGATGATCACGTCCCGCTCGCGTGGAAAGCGCAGCCTGCGGGCCGAGGTATCGACCGTCGCGAAGAGCTTGTCCGCGGCGTGCACCTCGCTCTTCGTGAGCCGGTTCAGAAGCGTCGACTTCCCGGCATTCGTGTAGCCGACGATCGAGAGCACCGGCAGACCTTCGCTCTTGCGCCGCGCGCGCCGGGTTTCGCGCTGGCGCGTGACTTCCCGGAGGTTGCGCTCGAGCAGCGTGATGCGGTCGCGCACGCGCCGGCGGTCGGTCTCGAGCTTGGTCTCCCCGGGTCCGCGTCCCCCGATGCCGCCCTGCAGTCGGCTCATGCCCTCGCTCTGACCGGCGAGCCTCGGCAGGCGGTACTTCTGCTGCGCGAGCTCGACTTGCAGCTTCGCCTCCTTGGTGCGCGCGTTCTGCGCGAAGATGTCGAGGATCAGCTGCGTGCGGTCGACGATGCGCGCCTCGACGATGTCGGTGATGCCGCGCAGCTGGCCGGACGAGAGATCGCGATCGAAGAGCACGAGCGTCGCTCCGCGCTGCCACGCGCGCGTGACGAGATCCTTGATCTTGCCGGGCCCGACCAGGTAGCGCGGATCGGGACGCGGCCGACGCTGCCGCACGACGTCGACGATCTGCAGACCCGCGGTCCTCGCGAGCTCGCGCATCTCGTCGCAGCGCTCGTCGGCGAACGGGTCGTTCCCCAGCTCGACGCAGACCAGCACCGCGCGCTCGCCCTTGCCGTCGACGGCGATGCCCTTCTGCGCTTCTCCGAAACGCGCTTCGAGCTCGTCGATCCACTCCAGGTAGTCGAAGTCCAGCCGGCTCGGAGACACGAGATCGTGGTGGGTGACGGTCTCGCCCGAGGCGTCCGGCGGCTGAAGCGATGCGTAGTCGACCTTGTCGGGAAGACCCTTGCCATCGACGAGCACGGCGACCATCGCGTCGAGCCGAAGCAGCGCGAGATCGGTCATGTCGTCCTGCGTGAGTCGCTCGCCGCCGAGATGCGTGTGGATGCAGCGAAGACCGCGGAAGCGCCCGGCGCCCGCGCGCACGCGCTTGAAGTCGGGCAGCGTGATCGAGAGTGCGTCGCCCACCATCACGTACTCGACGCGGCCACCGCGGCCGACGAGCACGCCGACCTGCCGGCCGCACTCGAACGAGAGCTCGGAGAGCTGACGCGCGAACTCCTGGGTGACGAGGCGATCACGCGGCAGCTTGCGCTTGTACAGGTTCTCGAGGCGCCGGAGCAGGCTGGCCTTCAGTCCGTAGGTCTGACCGTAGAGGTCGGAGATCGTGGTCCCCTTCAGCCGACGCTGCGCGCGAGCTCGGCGTGGCGATCGAGAAGGGGTAGCAATTTCTCGGCCGGTTCGGGCGGCAGCCCGAAGATCACGCGCGTCACGCCCGCGTCGCGCGCCTTCTCGACCTCGGCCCGCTGCGACCCCATGGCGAAGATCGAGACCTCGAACTTCGCCGGGTCACGGCCCGCGGCCTCGAGCATGCCGCGCAGCTCGGGCAGACGCGCGACGATCGAGTCGCGGCCGAAGATCGGCATCCACCCGTCGCCGTACTCGACCGCGCGCTTCGCGCCGCCCGGAAAGCCGCCACCGACGTGAATCGGCGGGTGCGGCTTCTGGACGGGCTTGGGCCAGGTCATGATCGGATCGAAATCGACGTGCTTTCCGTGGAACTCGGGCTTCGACTTCGTCCAGATCTCCTTCATCGCGAGCACGCGCTCGCGCATCACGGACGTGCGCTTCGAGAAGTCGGTGCCGTGATTCCGCATCTCTTCGGCGTTCCAACCCGCGCCGACTCCGAACAGGAAGCGCCCGTTCGAGACACGATCCAGTGTCGCCACGTTCTTGGCGAGCTGGATCGGGTCGCGCTGCACGACGAGGCAGATCCCGGTCGCGAGCTTGATCGTCTTCGTGACCGCCGCGGCCGAAGCGAGAGCGACGAACGGCTCCATCACGTCGTAGTACATCTTCGGGAGCTCGGGTCCGCCGGGCCAAGGCGATTCGCGCCGGGCGGGGATGTGCGAGTGCTCCGGGAACCAGAGCGATTCGAAGCCACGGCCTTCCGCTTCGCGCGCGAGCTCGGCGGGCGCGATCGAGGCATCGGTCGGGAAGATCGTGAGTCCGTACTTCATCGCGGCATTCTACGCTGCGGGCACGTCCGGTTCAGGGGAAGAGCTGGTACCAGAACCAACGTGCGCCGGGCTCGAACTCGAGCCTCGTCCGCGGCAGGGGACGGCCGTCGAGGTGGAGACCGTCGATCTCGAGCGCGCGTGGAAGCTCGGGCCAGTCGAGCGTCGGGAAGCTCAGCCAGATTTCGGCGTCGCCGAAGATCGCGAGCTCGGCGCCGTCGATCGACGTGCCGGGAGCGACGTCGGCCGAGCAGGGCTCGAGCGAATCGTCGATGTGTTCGGTGACGAGCTCGTATCGACTCGGAGCGACGCGGACGCCGCCCTCGCCCTCGAGGGCGATCGCTGCGAGGCTCGTGCGCCAGGATTCCGTGGCCGCGAGCGTCAGTCGCAAAACGGTCGTTCCGGGCCGACCCGCCGTGTTCCCCGGCGAGAGCAACGGAATCGGAAGCGGTGGGAAGACGACGAACCAGACGCCGTCGTCCCAGTCGCAGACCGCGGCCGTGACGCTCGCGCCGCCGGCAAAGCTCGCGCGCGCGAGTGACGGTGAGTGAGAGAGCGCGTGTCCCTCGCGGCCGGGAGAGACCTCGAAGCTGCGATCGGGATCGATCGCGACCGCATCCGGTCCGCGGAGTGTCGTGTAGGTCTCGCGTGCGAGCACGATGCAGCCGGAACTCGTGATCGAGAGTCCGAGCGCGAGCAGCAGCGTCGAATTCCAGTTTCTCATCACGGCCGATCGAGGCCGATTCTCTGCTACGATCGCGCGCATGTCACTTCCGAGAACGGGACGCGCGGCCGACGAAGTGCTGGACGAGCTCGAGCGGATGCGCGCCAGGGACGTCGACTGGCGGAGCGGACGCGCATTCAGTCTGGCCTACTTCGCCGGCGACGAGGTCCTGGATCTCGCCAAGAACGCGTACGCGCGTTTCTCGAGCGAGAACGCGCTCAACACCGACGCCTTCCCGAGCCTGCGTCGGATCCAGGGCGAGGTCGTGGCGATGACCTCGGGGCTCCTGAACGGCGGCGAGAGCGCGGCGGGATTCATGACCAGCGGGGGCACCGAGAGCCTGCTCATGGCCGTGCTCGCCGCACGCGAGCGCGGTCGCAAGGAACGCGGCGTCGTCGCACCCGAGATGGTGCTCCCGACGAGCGCGCACGCCGCCTTCGAGAAGGGCGCGCACTACTTCGGCGTGAAGTCGGTGCGCGTTCCCGTGCGCGACGACTTCCGCGCCGACGTCGACGCCACCGCGAAGGCGATCAACGCGAACACCGTGCTCGTGGTCGGATCGGCGCCGCAGTATCCGCAGGGCGTGATCGACCCGATCGAGGCGCTCGCCGGACTCGCGGAGCAGGCCGGCGTGAACTGTCACGTGGATGCGTGCATGGGCGGAATGATGCTCCCGTTCCTCGAGCGCCTGGGTGAGCCGATCCCGCGCTGGGACTTCCGCGTGCCCGGCGTGACTTCGATCTCGGTCGATCTGCACAAGTACGGGTACACGGCGAAGGGCGCGTCGGTGATCGTGCACCGATCGAAGGAGCTTCGGCGCCATCAGACCTTCGTCACGCAGAACTGGCTCGGCGGCACCTACGGAAGCTCCGGCGTGCTCGGCACGAAGTCCGGCGGAGCGATGGCCGCCGCCTGGGCCGTGATGAACCACCTCGGCGAAGACGGCTATCTGCGACTCACGCGAATCGCGCGCGGTACCGCGCTCCGGCTGGCCGACGCGGATCCGAGAGATCCCGGGGCTGAGATTGCTCGCCGAGCCGCAAGTGACGCTCGTCGCCTTCACGGGTACGGATGGGATCGACGCCTTCGCCATCGGTCAGAAGCTCGCCTCGCGCGGCTGGGTTCTCGACGCGCAGGGACCGCCGCCGAGCTTGCACGCGACCGTGAACGCGGTGCACGAGCGCGTGCTCGACGAGTTCCTGATCGAGCTGCGCGCGACCGTGTCCTCCGTGGGCGAGCCAGGGACCGCCGGACGCGCGAGCGCGTACGGCACCGTCGACTGATCGGGGGCCGATCGCCCCGGAGCCCGACCGCTGCGAACCTGCGACTGGCGGGAGCGATCCCTTCCGGCGCATCCTCGCCGATCCGCGGCTGCGCACGGGCCGCGACTTCCAAAGACTTCCTCAGGACGCGATGATCCAAGGCCGATCATCGCGGAATCAGGAGAGAATCCATGGCTCGGGGCAATCTGGCGCTGGTCTTGATGGCGGCGGGAAAGGGCACGCGAATGCGTTCGCGTCTGCCCAAGGTGCTCCATCCCGTGTGCGGCCGGCCGATCCTGATGCACGCACTCGAGCTCGGGCGCGAGCTCGGCGCCACGCGCCGGATCGTGATCGTCGGCTCGGGCGGAGACGAGGTCCGCGCGGCCGTCGCGGGGCTGGACGTCGAGATCGTCCCCCAGCACGAGCAGCTCGGCACCGCACACGCCGCGCTTCAGGCGCGTGCAGCGCTCGCGGATCACGACGGACCGGTGCTCGTGATGAACGGCGATCACCCGCTCTACCGGGCGCGCACCTTCGAGGCGCTGCGTGAAACCTGGGAATCGACCAAGGCGGGACTCGCGATCCTGGTCACGGAGATGCCCGACCCGAGCGGATACGGGCGGATCCTCCGCAGTTCGTCCGGGCGCGTCACGCGCGTGGTCGAGGAGAACGACTGTTCGGTGGCGGACCGGCGCGTGCGCGAGGTGAACCTCGGCGCCTACCTCGCCGACGCGCGAATCCTCTTCGAGCTGCTCGCGCGCGTGCGCAACGAGAACGCCAAATCCGAGTTCTACATCACGGATCTGGTCGAGCTCGCGCTCGCCTCGGGTCACACGGTCGAGACGTCGGCGGCGGAGGACTGGCGCGAATCGCTCGGCATCAACACGCGCACGGAGCTCGCGCTCGCCGAGACGCTTCTGCGCGAGCGCATCGTCGGCAAGCTGATGCAGGACGGTGTCACGCTCGTCGATCCGGCCACGACCTTCGTCGAGGTGGACGTCGAGATCGGTGAGGACACCGTGCTCGGCGCGGGCGTGACGATCCGCGCGGGCTCGCGGATCGGTTCGGGCTGCCGGATCGACCCGGGCGTGGTGATCGAGGAGTCGGTGATCGGCAACGACGTGCGGGTCAAACCCGGCTGTTTCTTCGAGCGCGCTCGCGTCGGCGACCGCTGCGAGGTCGGCCCGAACGCCCATCTTCGGCCGGGCGCGGACCTGCGCGAAGACGTGCGCGTCGGGAACTACGTCGAGGTCAAGAACTCCGTGCTCGGCGCGGGTACCAAGGCCGACCATCTCTCCTACATCGGGGACGCGGACGTCGGCGAGGGCGTGACGATCGGCTGCGGCGCGATCACCGTGAACTACGACGGCGCGAAGAAGACGCGAACCACGATCGGAGACCGCGCCTTCATCGGCTGCAATTCGAATCTGATCGCGCCGGTGACCATCGAAGCCGAGGCGTACGTCGCGGCGGGATCGACGATCACCAAGCCCGTGCCGGGTGGGTCGCTCGCGGTGGCGCGCGCGCGACAGCGGGTGATCGAGGGTTGGCGCGAGAAGCGCTTCGGCGACGGCGGACAGGAATAGCGAGGAGCGAGGGATGTGCGGAATCGTCGGTTACGTCGGGCACAGTGATCGCGCGCAGGACGTGATCATCGACGGCCTTCGCCGTCTGGAGTACCGCGGGTACGACTCGGCCGGTGTCGCGATCCTCGAGGGCGAGAAGCTCCGGGTGATCCGGGCCCAGGGCAAGCTCGTGAACCTCGAGAGCGCGCTGCGCGACGTGCCGCTCGCGGGCTCGCTCGGCATCGGACACACGCGTTGGGCCACCCACGGCAAGCCCAGCGAGCGCAATGCCCACCCGCATCTGGCCGGTACCGTCGCGGTGATCGGCAACGGCATCATCGAGAACTTCCGCGCGTTGCGCGACGAGCTCGCCGCCTGTGGCTCGGTCTTCAACTCCGAGACCGACACCGAGATCATCTCGCACCTCGTCTTCGCGGAGCGGAAGACCGGGAAGTCGCTGCGGGACTCGGTGCGCGCGGCGCTGCGCCGACTCGAAGGCTCGTACGCGATCGCGGTCGTCGACGAGACCGCTCCCGACGAGATCGTGATCGCGAAGAACGGCGGCAATCCGATCGTCGTCGGGCTCGGCATCGGCGAGAACTTCATCGCCTCCGACATCGCGACGATCCTGCCGTACACGCGCCAGATGCAGATCCTGCAGGACGCGGAGCTCGCGGTCGTGACCCGCGAAGGCGTCGCGATCACGACCTTCGACGGCGCACCCGTCGAGCGCGCGCGAAAGCTGATCCAATGGGATCCGGTCCAGGCCGAGAAGGGCGGCTACGACCGCTTCATGCAGAAGGAGATCTTCGAGCAGCCGCGCGCGATCAGCGACACGATCGGCACGCGCGTGCGCGAGGACGAGGGCGACATCGATCTCGACGGCATCTCCCTCGACCGCGACATGGGTGCGCGCGCTCGCCGGGATCCAGCTCGTCGCCTGCGGAACGGCCTGGCACGCGGCGACGATCGGGCGCTCGATGATCGAGCGGCTCGCGCGGATCCCGTGCGACGTCGACCTCGCGAGCGAGTACCGCTACCGCGAGCCGATCGTCTCGGAGCGACATCTCGTGATCCCCGTCTCGCAGTCGGGCGAGACCGCGGATACGATCGCCGCGCTGCGCGAAGCGATGCGCCGCGGCGCGAAGTCGCTCGCGGTGTGCAACGTGCACGAGAGCACGATCGCGCGCGACCGCCGACCACGTGCTCTACACGCACGCCGGACCCGAGATCGGCGTCGCATCGACGAAGTGCTTCACGACCCAGGTCGTGGCGCTCAATCTGATCGCGCTCCGGCTGGCGCTGCTGCGCGGCACGATGTCGCACGAGGAAGTGCGCACGGAGTCGCACGAGCTGCGACGGCTGCCGCGCCTGGTCGAGGAGGCACTCGGTCTCTGGTCCCACGTCGAGGCGATCGCGCGCCGCCACATGCACGCACGCGACTTCCTGTTCCTCGGCCGCGGCTACGGGTTTCCGGTCGCGCTCGAGGGCGCGCTCAAGCTGAAGGAGATCTCGTACATCCACGCCGAAGGCTACGCCTCGGGCGAGATGAAGCACGGGCCGATCGCGCTGATCGACGAGAACGTGCCGGTCGTGATCGTCGCGAATCAGCGCTCGGTGTACGGCAAGCTGATCTCGAACGCCGAGGAAGCGCGCGCGCGCGGCGGAATCGTGATCGCGATCGTCGAGGACGGGAACACCGAGGCCGAGAGCTTCGCCAACGAGGTGATCCGCGTGCCCGCGACCTCGAGCGAGGCGCTCTCGGCCGTGATCGCGACCATTCCGCTGCAGATGCTCGCGTACCACGTGGCGACGCTGAAGGGCACGGACGTGGATCAGCCGCGCAACCTCGCGAAGAGCGTCACGGTGGAATGAGCGGCGCCGGCGCGCGGCCGTCCGCGTCGCTTGCAGCGCTCGAACCCATCGGCGACCCTCGCATCCGGATGTCGAGGTTGGATCAGATCGTCGCCGGGCTGAATCCCGAGCAGTGCGAGGCCGTGCAGCACGTGGCGGGCCCCCTGCTCGTGCTCGCCGGCGCGGGCAGCGGCAAGACGCGGATGCTCACGCACCGCATCGCGCACCTGATCGAGAGCGGCGCTGCGCGGCCGTACGAGATCCTCGCGGTCACGTTCACGAACAAGGCCGCCCGCGAGATGCGCGAGCGCGTCGAACGCCTGATCGGCGCCTCGGCCGGCGACACGCGCGGCGTCTGGGTCTCGACGTTCCACTCGACCTGCGTGCGCATCCTCCGACGCGACGGGGTCACAGCTCGGCTACGAGCCGAACTTCGCGATCTACGATCAGGACGACTCGCTCGCGCTCGTGAAGCGCGTGCTGAAGGCGATCGGCGCCGACGAGAAGGCTTGGCCGCCGCGAGGGATCCGCACCGCGATCGACCGCATGAAGAACCGCGGCCTGCTGCCGGCCGACCTGACGCACGACGACTCCCTCGAAGCGCGGCGTCTGCGCGACGTGTATCAGCGCTACCAGAAGGAGCTTCGTCGCGCGAACGCGCTCGACTTCGGCGACCTCATCCTGTCTGACCGCGCGACTCTTCGAGCACCACCCCGACGTGCTCGCGAGCTACCAGCGCCGCTGGAAGTTCGTGCTCGTCGACGAGTACCAGGACACCAATCCGATCCAGTACCGGCTGCTTCGCCTGCTCACCGCCTCGCATCACAACCTGTGCGTGGTCGGCGACGAGGATCAATCGATCTACCGCTTCCGCGAGGCGGACATCCGCAACATCCTCGACTTCGAGAAGGACTTCCCGGGCGCGAAGGTCGTCCGCCTCGAACGCAACTACCGCTCGACCCAGCCGATCCTCTCGGCCGCGAGCGCGGTGGTCGCGAACAACGTCGAGCGCAAGGGCAAGCGCCTGTACACCGATCGCGACGGCGGCGAGCCGGTGCGCTTCTACGAGGCGGCGGACGAGCGCGGAGAAGCCGCCTACGTCATCGGCGAGCTGCTCGCGCCTTCGCGACCGGGGCACGCCGCTCGGCGACTCCGCGATCTTCTACCGCACGCACGCCCAGTCGCGGCCGCTCGAGGAGGAGCTGCTCAAGTACAACCTGCCCTACGTGGTCGTCGGCGGCACGCGCTTCTACGACCGCGCCGAGGTGAAGGACGCTCTCGCCTACCTGCGCGTGCTGCGCAATCCCGCCGACACCGAGAGCCTGCTCCGGATCGTGAACACGCCCACGCGCGGCATCGGCCGAACGACGCTCGAACGCGTTCTGCTCGCCGCGGAGCAGGCCGACACCACCCTCTGGGACGCGCTCGTGCGCGGACTCGGCGGGCTTCCGAACGCGGCCACCAAGCGCATCGCCGAGTTCGTCGAGCTGATGAAGGACCTCGCGCCGCTCTTCGAAGGTGAGTCGATCGCGCAGCCGCTCGCGACCGTGCTCGAGCGCACGGGCTACCTTCGCGCGCTCGAAGCGGAGAACACCGTCGAGGCCGAGGCGCGGCTCGAGAATCTGAAGGAGCTGCTCGCGGCGGTCGAGGAGTTCGAGCGCCAGAACAGCGGCGCCCCCGACGAGAACGACATCAAGCGCGATCTCGCCGATCTCTTTCTCGAACAGGTGACCCTGCTCTCCGACGCCGATCGCGCCGAGCAGTCGAGCGACCGCGTGCCGATGATGACCGTGCACGTAGCGAAGGGGCTCGAGTTCCGGCACGTCTTCGTCGTCGGCCTCGAGGAGGGAATCTTCCCGCACTTCGCCTCGCTCGACGATCCATCCTCGATCGAAGAAGAGCGGCGGCTCTGCTACGTCGCGATGACACGCGCGATGGAGCACCTCACGCTCAGCAACGCGACGATGCGGCGGATGCACGGCTCGGTTCGGTACAACGCCCCGAGCCGGTTTCTCGCCGAGATCCCCGAGGAGCTGCTCGCAGGACGACGCCTGCGACCGACCCGTTCGTCCGAACCCACGTTCGAACCGGGTCCGCGCGTGGACTACAGCGACGCCCAGTGGGCCGCGGACGATCTGCCGGTCCTTCGTACGGGCATGCGCGTGGAGCATCCGATCTTCGGTCTCGGACGCATCACCGAAGTGTCCGGTGCCGGCGAGGCTGCGAAGCTCTCGATCCTCTTCGAACGCGCGGGCGTGAAGATGCTGAAGCTCAAGTACGCGCAGCTTCGGATCCTGTCGTGATCGACTATTCGCCGACGGAGCTTCTGACGCGAAGGCTCCGGCTGCGCGCGCCGAGACGCGCCGACGCCGGACCGCTCCACGAGGCGATCGAAGAGACGCTCGATCAACTCGTGCCGTACCTGCCGTGGGCGCGCCGCGGTCACTCGCGCACCGAAACACGTCGCTACCTCCGTGCTTCGCGAATCGCGTGGACGCGGCGCGCGTCGTTCGAGTTCTTGATCGACTCGCCCCGTCAGGGAGTGATCCTCGGAGTCGCGAGTCTGCACCGCATCGATTGGCTGCGACGCTCCGCGGGCATCGGCTACTGGGTGCGCCGGAGCCACTTCGGCCAGGGCATCGCGACCGAAGCCACCGGCGCGCTGCTCGAGCACGCCTTCGGCACGCTGATGCTCCACCGGGTGGAGGCCCTCGTCGCGCTCTCCAACAAGCCGAGTCAGCGCGTGGTCGAGAAGCTCGGCTTCACGCAGGAAGGCATCGCGCGCGGCTCCGAGTTCATCGACGGTGAGTTCATGGACCATCTTCAGTACAGCCTGCTCGAGTGCGACCGCCCTCTCGACTCGCGAGACACGGGCTGAGCATGCGCTTCGCTCTCGAATCCGACATGGGGATGGTGCGGACCAACAACGAGGACTCCGCCGTCGCAGACCTCGACCTCGGCCTCTTCGTCGTCGCGGACGGAATGGGTGGCCACGCCGCGGGAGAGGTCGCGAGCCGAGTCGCCGCGGACGCGATCGTCTCCGCCATGCGTGCGCGCACGCGCCCTGCGCGCGCACGTGACGAGGCCGAGCCCCTGCTCCAAGCCGTGCACGACGCGAACGCCGCGGTGGTGCGCGAGGCCGTCGAGCGCGGGACGCACGGCATGGGAACGACGCTCTCGGTCGTGTGCCTGCGCAAACGCGCCGCGGTCATCGCGAACGTCGGGGACTCCCGCGTCTACCTGATCTCGCGCAAGGGCATCCATCAGCTCACCATCGATCACACGCTCGTCATGCAGATGGTCGAGCACGGGCTGCTGACTCGAGAACAGGCGCGAACCCATTCGGACAAGCACGTCCTGACGATGGCGATCGGAACGCCCGGCCCGCTCGAGCCACAGCTTCTCGTCGCGAAGGTTCCCCCGGGTGGGCGGCTCCTCTTGTGCAGCGACGGACTGCACGATCTGCTGCCGGACGATGAGATCGAGGAGCTCGCGAAGCTTCCGGACATCGATGCGGCGGCGCGCGCGCTGGTCGAGCGCGCGAACGCGCGTGGCGGGTTCGACAACGTCACGGTCTTGCTCGTCGAACCCTAGCGGAGCTCCGGTACGCTCCGCGCTCCGCTTGCGACGTCAGTCGGTCCCTTCGAGCACGCCGAGCCAGTCGAGCTCGCGGTAGGCGCCGTCGAGGTCCATCCCGTAGCCGACGATCCAGCCGTCCCCGACCTCGAAGCCGACGTGGTCGAGCACGACCGCGGTCCGCAGGCGTTCGGGCTTGCAGACGAGCACGGCGATGCGCACCGAACGCGGGGCGCCCGAACGCACGAGCTCGGAGACGGCCTCGAGGGTGCGGCCCTCGTCGGCGATGTCGTCGGTGATCACCACGTCGCGACCGCGAAACACACCGGCGTCGCAGCCTTCGAGCACGACGTCGCGCAGCTCCGTGCCGTGGCTCCGACGCGCCCGAACCTCGGTTCGATCCGACGCGATGCCGAGCGCCTCGAGTCCGAGCGCGAGTCGTGTCGCGAACGGCCGCGCACCCTCCGCGATCACCACGAAGAGGGGCGTGCTCCCCGCAAGGGCGCGAGCGAGATCCGAGGCGAGCTCCTCGATCCGCGCGTCGACTTCACGCGCCGAGTGAAGCTCGAGCACGCGGCGCTTCTTTTCGTCCTCGAGCGGCACGGCTTCGATCCTATCGCTGGTCGCGGCCCGCGCGCAAAGGCAGGCTCCATCGCGTATCGTTGGCCGATGCCCGTCATCCCCGCACCCGCGGCCACCGTGATCCTGCTGCGCGACACCCGCCCGGGACTCGAGGTGCTGATGCTCGCGCGGCATTCCCGGAGCGAGTTCCTGCCGGATGCCTACGTCTTTCCGGGCGGGCGGGTCGAGGATTCCGATCACGATCTCGTCGAACGGGTCGCCGGCCTGTCGCGTACCGAGGCCGGTGCGCGGCTCGCGACGGTTCCCGCCGAACAGGCGCTCGGTTTCTTCGTCGCGGGCGTGCGCGAGACCTACGAGGAATCGGGCATCCTGCTCGCGCGAAGGCGCGGAAGCTCGGAGCTCCTCGATGCCGCGAGTGCCGCGTCTCTCTCGCGTCTCCGACTCGACGTGCAGCGGGGCGATGTGTCATTCCGCGACCTGGTTCTCGGAGAGGATCTCGTGCTGGCCGCCGAACTGCTCTCGGTGCACGGACACTGGGTGACTCCCGAAGACTCGCCGCGGCGCTTCGACACGGTCTTCTTCGCGGCGCAGACACCGCCGGGCCAGATGGCCGCTCACGACGGAGTCGAGCTGACCGACCACGTCTGGCTGTCACCCGAGCAGGCGCTCAGCGACTATCGCGCGGGCCGACGGCAGATGATCATTCCGACCTGGGCGAACCTCGAAACGCTCGCCGGTTTCTCCACCGCGGAGGCCGCGCTCGAGGTCTCGCGACGAAGGCCGATCGTTCCGATCCTGCCGATCGTGGTCGAACGCGACGGTCAGCGCCGGATCGTGATTCCCGAAGACGCCGGCTATCCGACGACGGAAGAGAGGGTCGGGCAATTGCCGCGCTAGACGCTTGCGCGGGCCGACTGGCGTCGTCAGAGTAGGCCGCGTTGATGCGTGCCATCGTCGTTCTCGGAGGATACGGTCAGCTCGGACGCCTCTGCGTCCACGAGCTGGCCGCCCGGACCCGCGCGCCACTGATCGTGGCGGGTCGGAGCCTGCAACGAGCGGAGTCGCTCGCGCTCTCCGTCGGTGAGCGCGCTCGCGGCCTCTACGCGAATGCAGACGATCCGCGCACGCTCGCGCGAGCGCTCGAGGGTGCCGGGCTTCTCGTCTCGTGCTGTGGAGGGAATCAGAGCGGAGCTCTGCAAGTCGCACTCGAGCTGCGAGTTCCCTTCATCGGCCTGTCACCGGTGCGGATCGAGGCGCGAAGCCGCGCGCTCGTCGCGGAGCAGGCCTGGCGCGCACAGATCCCCGTCGTGCTCTCGGCGGGCGCGCTGCCCGGGCTACCCGGAATACTCGCGGAGCTCTTGGTTCGAACGCTTCCGGCGATTCACCGGCTTCGGATCGCCTCGACCGGCGCCTTTGGCGACACCGAAACCGCGCGGCGCGACACACGGCAACTGCCGACCGCTGCGGGAGAGAGCGCGGGGGCGCTGCGCCGACGCATACCCGAGCTCTGGCGCTTTTCCGATCCCATCGGCATGCGTCCGCTCGTGCCCTCGTCGTGCGCCGATCTCGATGGATTCGCCGAGAGCCACTGCGTCGAGTCCGTCACCTATCTCGAACCGCCCCGGGGCATGATCGGCCGGTCGATCGGCAGGCTGGTCTCGCGCCGAGCCGACTCCGGCTTCGCTCTCGCGGCCGCGGCAACCTGCGATTCCGATCCAGCCGCGGCGGCCACGGCCTCGATCGAACTCTACGCGCCGAACGTCCTGATCCCCGCGGCGGCCATCGCCACCGCGCTCGGCGTCGCGATCCTCGAGGGGCGCGTGCCCGCGGGACTCTCGACCCCGCGCGAGATCCTGCACCCGGCCCTGGCCTTGGGTGAGCTCGAGAAGCGCGGGGTCCGCGTCAGCGCAGCTTCGCGTTGAGGTAGTCGCGCAGCGGACGCATCCCGCTGGTCCGGATGCCGAAGCGATCCAGCTCTCGCTGCATCGACCCGTCGCTGTAGATGCGGTGTTCTTCGTCGCGCTGGCGCCAGTCGTGGGTGATCGACTCGAGCTCGGGACCACCCTCTGCGCAGTGCGTGATCAGGTAGGACAGTCCGGGGCCCAGGCGTTCGACGCGCGCAATGTTGTGCGCGAGGCCCTTGCCGGGCGTGAAGGACAGCGAATCCGCCTCGAAGTGGTCGAAGATCGGAAAGCCCGCCGCCTCGGCCGCGTCGATTCTCCGCTCGAAGTCGGCCAGACGGCTGCCCAGGTCGAGGACCCGCGCCTCCCGGCGCTGCAGGCGCGGAATGAAGGCCGGGAGCTTGAACTCGTGCGCGAGGCGGAAGTAGACGTCGACGAACTTCAGGTCGAAGACCGTGCCCATGTGCGCGTCGATGTGCGTGACGTCGATTCCGGCGTCGAGCGCGCGGTGGATCTGCGCGCGCAGCTCCCGATCGACCTCCTCGACGATGCCGTGCTCGACCGTCTCGCGCACCGTGCGCCACATGCCACCGTCGGGCGCGACCAGGCTCGGCACGTCGCTTCGGACCGGCGCCCAGCGGTGCCCCTCGTATTCACAGTTCAGTGTCAGGTGGACGCCGAGATCGAGATCCGGCCGCTCGCGCGCGATCCGGGTCATGTCGGAGAAGCCGGGACACGGCACCATGATGCTTCCGCAGGTCGCCGATCCGTCGAGCGCACGAACGCCGCCCACGTTGGCGGCGAGCGACATGGCCAGGTCGTCCACGTGCACGACCACCACTCGTTCGTCCGGGGCGTAGCCGAGCTCGGCGAGTAACGACAACGTCCGCCTCCTTGGGCCGGCCAGCATAGCGGCCGACGGAGATGAGAACATCATCCGCATGGAGCCGGAACGCTCGTTCGAGATCGGTCCGGGCGACGCGGGCCGCCGCCTCGACGTCGTCGTGGCGCGCGTTCTCGGGCTCTCGCGCGGGTGGGTGCGCAAGCTGCTCGAATCCGAGCGGGTGCGGCTCGACGGCCGGCCGGCGACGAAGGGCGCGATCCTGCGCGCGGGTGACCGCATCGACGTGCTCGAGTTCGCGCGTCCCGACGCCGGCCCGATCGCAAACGCCGAACTCGCGGTGACGGTCGTTCGCGAGACGGCGGACCTGGTCGCGATCGACAAACCGCCGGGCCTCGCCGTGCACCCGCTCGATCCGGACGAGACCCACACCGCGCTGAACGCGCTGGTCGCGCGCCACCCGGAGATGGTCGGCGTGGGCGAGGGGGGCCTGCGCTCGGGCGTGGTCCACCGCCTCGATCCGGGCACGTCGGGCGTGCTCGTCTTCGCGAAGCACGAGCGCGCCTGGGTCGAAGCGCGTCGGGCCTTCACCGAGAGGCGCGTTTCGAAACGCTACGTCGCGCGAGTGCACGGCGCGTTCGCGGGCAAGCGCGACATCGAGCTCAGGCTCGAGAATCGCGGCACGCACGTTCGCGTCGTCGCGCACGGCGGGCGGCTGGCCTCGTCGCACATCCGTGCTCTCGAGACCGGGTCGGAGACGAGCCTCGTCGAGATCGCGATGCACACCGGTGTCCGGCACCAGATCCGCGCCAGCCTGGCCGAGCTCGGCCATCCGGTCGTCGGCGATCGGCTCTACGGCTCGAGCGCCGAGCTCGACCGGCACTGGCTGCACGCGGTCGCCGTCGCCTGGGACGATTTCGCGGCCGAAGCCGCGCCGCCGAGAGAGCTCAGACCCGCTCGAACCGCCGCAGTGTGAGCAACACCGCTCGCGCGATCACGAGCACGAGCGCCGCGCCGAGCACCGGCGTGAGCAGGTGGCCGATCGTCTGGTGGAGCTCGTCCGGGTAGGCGCAGCCGAGAATTCCCGGCTGCGTGAGCCCCCCGAGCGGCGCCGCGGCGCCGACCGCGATCGCGACGGCCAGCTGGCGCGGCACCGCGCGCGAAGCGAAGCGCGCGAAGAGCAGCGCCGGGAGTACCGCGGGCAGGACCGCGTGGAGCGAACACGTGACGGTCGCAGCGAGCCAGCCGGGCGCGAGCGACGCCGCACCAGGCCAGCCGGCGATCCGCACGGCGGCGATCCCTGCCAGCGCGGCGAGTGCGAGCGCGAGCGCGATCACACCCGACCGGGCGAGTCGCTCGCGTCCGGGCACACAGACGCCGAGCGCAAACACGAGCGCACCCGAGAACAGCAGCGCGTGCACCGCGATCGTCCACGCATCGAGGCCGCCGAAGTCGGGCTTCGGCCACGGCGCCGGGCCGATCCACGCGAAGACGATCTGCGCCGCGACGAGCGCGAACGTCAAGCCCGCGATGCTCGCGGCGACGCGGCCCAGACGCGGCAGTCGCCGGACCGGCTGCAACTCCCGGGTGAGACTCCGGATCAGCACCTCGGTGCGCTCAGGCATCGCGCTCGCGACCTCCGAGCAACCCACGCAGGGCCTTGTAGCCGCGATGGGCTCGCACCTTGAGCGCGCTCACCGTCACCCCGACGCGTTCCGCCGCCTCGGCCACGGAGAGCTCGCGCACGTGGATCAGCAGGACGGCCTCGCGTTGGGAGGCGGGAAGCTCGGCGAGCGCGCGCTCCATCCGCTCCGAAAGCGGAGCCTCCATTCGCGATGGCTCGCGCTCGTCGGCGAGCAGGTCGGCGTCGGGCAGGGCCGCCTCGCGCTCGGCTTGCTTGCCGCGCGCGCGAAACGCGTCGACGACCGCGTTGCGCGCGATCGTGCGGAGCCACGGGCCGAAGGGCCGGCTCGGCTCGTACGTATGGCGGGCACGGTGGAGAGAGAGCAGCACGTTCTGAACCACGTCCTCCGTCGCGGAGGCATCGCGAAGCCGCAGATCGACGAACACGCGCAGCGCAGGAACGATCTCGTTCAGCAGCGCCGCATAGGCCGCCGCATCCCCATCCTGGGCGGCGGCCATCCAGCGGCCCCAAGCGACTTCCCGACGGGCGGCGCCGTCGCGTCGTCCACTCATACGGTCCCCGAACCCACCTGGTTACCGCGTTCCGTCGACGCGATGCGGGTGCGCACTCACGGGGTGATGATCACCTTGCCGTAGCTGCCGCGGGAGCCGAGCGCCTCGAGGGCCTTGGGAACCTCGTCGAGGGAGTAGGTGCCGAAGATCAGCGGCCGCACGTGGCCCGTCCCGTACAGCTTCGCGAGGTCGGCAAAGATCTCCGGGATCCGCTCGGGCTGGTGGATCGCGTACGCCCCCCAGTGCAGTCCGACGACGGCGATGTTCTTGAGCAGGATCCGGTTGGTCTTGACCTCGGGGATCGTTCCGCCGGCGAAGCCGATCACGAGCAGTCGGCCGTTCCAGGCGATGCACTTCATCGAGCCCTCGAAGATCTCGCCTCCGACGGGATCGTAGATCACGTCGGCGCCCTTTCCGGCGGTCGCCTCCTTCACCGCCTCGACCCAATTGCCGACCGAGTAGTCGATCGCGAGATCCGCGCCCGCGCGCCTTGCGACATCGAGCTTGTCGGCGCTGCCGGCCGTCGCGATCACGCGCGCGCCGAGCGCCTTGCCGATCTGCACCGCTGCGACGCCGACACCGCCGGCCGCGGCGTGCACGAGCAGGGTTTCGCCCGCGCGCAGGTTCGCCCGATCGACGAGCGCGGCGTACGAGGTCGGGTAGACGACCGGAAACGCCGCAGCCTCGGGAAAGCTCATCGCGTCCGGCATCGCGTGCAGCGACGCCACCGGCAACGCGACGCGCTCGGCGAATGCTCCGAGCGCCAGCCCCGCGAAGACGCGATCCCCGATCGCGACTCCGCTCACGTCCGGACCGAGCTCTCGAACCACGCCGGCGACCTCGGCCCCTGGCGTGAAGGGGAACGCCGGCTTCATCTGGTATCTGCCCTGCACGAGCAGGATGTCGAAGAAGTTGCAGCCGGCGGCTTCGACGTCGATCACGACCTGGTTCGCGCGCGGCACCGGATCGGGCAGCTCGCGAACGACGAGATCCTTCGGCTCCGTCCAGCGATCGACGACGACGGCTCGCATGCTCTCCTCCCGGGGGCCGCTCGCGCGGCTCGCCGAGTCTAACACCGCGACGCTGCGCTTAAATGCGAACGCCGGCCGGGTCGATCCGGCCGGCGAGCGTAGTCGGGGCGGAAACCCCGATCAGACGTCCTGCGGGCGCAGCGTCTTGCGACCGTTGGCTCCGGCGCGGGCTTCGGCCTGCGCGATCACCGATCGCACGTGAGCCTCGAGCGCACCGTAGAACTCGCTTCCGACGTTGCACTTCTTCGCCGCCGCCTTGACGCGCGACTTCGAGATGATCATCGAATCGCCGCCCTTCTTCGCGGCGCCCGCCTTCTTCTTCGCTGCCATTTCAAGCTCCCCGTTTTCGCGACCGCCGATCGTGCGCGAGCGCGGATTCGTGTCTGGGCCGAACATTCGGCACAGGGCGCAAATAGCACGCGGCCTTTCGAAAGCAAGGGGATTGCGGGTTTCCGGCTAGACTCCGGAAGTGCGATCGATTCGGTGGACGACGATTCTGTTCTCGATCTTCGCGTTCGTCGCGGCGTCGGCGCATGCGCGCGATGGCGGCGTGGACGGAAACTGGAGCAAGCGTCGCTCGAGCCACTTCGAGCTCTTCCAGGACGTCGCGCTCGAACGCTACTCGGGGCGAGATGGCTCGCGCGCCTTCGAGATCTCCCTGCTCGCCGCGCTCGAGTCGGCGCACGATCGCGTCCGCGACGGCATCGGCGTCGAGCCGCGCGCCCGTGTGCGCGTCTTCGTCTACGACCCGGACGTCTTCGACGCCTCGTATTCGGCGCGCTTCGGTTTTCGCGCGGCGGGTTTCTGGGACGGTGCGATCCACGTGCGCGGCGGAACGGCCGTCGACGCGAGGATCGTCGGAACGCTCGTTCACGAATACGTGCACGCCGCGCTCGCATCCCTGGCTCCCGCTGGAATCTGGCCGGCGTGGTTGAACGAAGGGCTCGCCGAGCACTTCGAACGCGAGGCTCTCGGCATCGTTCGACTCGGCGCGCACGAACGTGCGGAGATCCGAGCTGCGATCGCGCGCGGGCGCTGGCTTCCGCTCGAAGCTCTCGGTGGTCCCTCGTTCGCCGGGCTCGACGAGTCGTCGGCGCGGATCGCCTATCTCGAGTCCTACGCGTGTGTCGAAATGATTCTGCGCCGCTACGGCCGCGAACGGATCGAACGGCTCGTCGAAGAGCACGCGAAGGCCCGCCGGATCGAGCGCGCACTCCAGCGCGCGTTGCGCACCGACCTCGCGAAGCTCGAGGCGCAGCTCCTCGCCGAGCTCGACTGACGCAGCGTCGACCGCGCCGGACTACTGAAGCGTGTAGACGAAGTTCCCTTCGGAGCCGAGGCTCGCGATCACGAGCAGTGCGAAGAAGGCGAAGACGATGATCAAGGGAAGCAACCAGAACTTCTTGCGTGCCTTGAGGAACTCCCAGACACCCGCTTCCGTGCTCCGCATTCGCGATCTCCCGAAGTGCCGCGGATCGTAGCTCCGCGCCGTCAGATGTGAAGGTCCTCCTTCACGAGCGCCTCGGGTCCCCGCAGGAATCTCTCGCCCGCGAGCGCCGAGAGGTCGAGCGTGCGGAAGGCGCCGTCGCAGACGAGCTCGGCAACGCCGCGCCCGACCGCCCAGGACTGCATCACTCCACGGCCCGTGAAGCTGTGTGCCTCGAGCGCGTTCGAGAAGCCGGGAAGTCGCCCGAGCACGCCGCTGCAGTCGGGCGTCACCGAGTAGAGCCCCGACCAACCGCGCACGTGGTGACAGCGCTCGAAGGCCGAGGCGCGGTGCGCGAGCCTCGGCCACACCTCTCGTTCGAAGTACGCGTCCCCGTCGTAACGGAAGTCGTATCCGGCGGGCTCGTCGGGGTTCGAGAAGCCCGCGAGCGTGTACGTTCCCTCCGGGTGGAAGTAGAGACCCGAGGCGTCGACGATCATGCCGGCGTCGTGGAGATCGACCCCCGGCGGGAGATCGCGCGCCCGCACGTCGACCATCGCGATCTGACGCCGCACCGGCACGGCCCAGTCGCGGACTCCGAGCCTGGCCGAGAGCAGCGGGCTCCAGGCGCCGAGCGCGTTCACGAAGATCTCGGGCCGAAGCGACGGGTGGTCGACGCTCGACTCGGGTGGAACACGGTGCTGTGTCAGAATGCGGTGCACGAGTCCGCTCTCGTCGGCCGGATCGCCCTTCTCCACCTCGACGACGTGTACGCGCGCGATCCGACGCTGGCCGGGCTCGCGTTCGCCCACCTCGACCGCCTCGACGTAGTGACGGTTCAGGAATCGTGCGCCGCCTGCGGTGGCCCGCTCGCGGTACAGGCGCCGCACCGCGTTGGGGTTGACCAGACCGTCTCGCGGCGAGAAGGTCGCACCGACGATCTCATGCAGGTTGCGGTCGAGCAGGGGGAAGCGCCGCGAGATCTCGGGCAGGTCGAGCAGATCCACGCTCACGCCGAGACGCTTCTGGAACTCGCTCCGCTCCCGCGCGCGCGCGAATCGCTCGACGTCGTCGTAGAGCCACAGGTAGCCGCGCTGTCGCAGCGAGACCTCGGCCGCATTCGCCTCGAAGAACGCGATCGTGTCCCGGCAGGACGCGACGTTCGGCTCCTGCCACCAGGTCGCGCGTGCCCCGCCTGCGTTCAGCTCCGAAGACGCGTACAGACCCGCGAGGTCGAGATCGACCACACAGACGTCGCTCACCCCGCGTTCGACGAGCGCGCAGGCGATCGCCGAGCCGATGATTCCACCGCCCGCGATGAGCACTCCGACACGTTCCACGTTCTGCCTCCGGGGAAGACGATGGGAGTCGTTCGAGAGGGATCGATCCGAAGCGTAGGGGCTACAATGACGCCGCGAAAGATGGAGTCATCGAACGCGCCGACCGGTGGGAGTGAGGGCGAGCTCGCGGCGCGTCCGGCCCGGCGCGTATTCGTCGAGAATCACGAGATCCCGTGGCTCGTGATCGGGACGGCGCGCGGCGATGCGGCCGCCTGCCGCCGCGTGCTCGGCGCGCGGCGCGGCGGGCGAGTCGGATTCGTTCTTGCGCTCACGGGACTCGCGCTGGCGGCTCCGAACCTGCGTGCGGCCTTCGTGTCGGCTCTCGTCCACGTCGTTCTGGCCCTGCTCGTCGGGATCGGAGCGCGAAGGCGAGGCGGGCAGACTACTCGAGAGGTGCAGCGGCTCGCGCTCTGGACCGTGCTGACACCACTTGGCGTCGCTGCGCTCGCGCGGCTCGCGGGATTCGGCTCGCTTCGGCTCTGCCTCGCCGCCGCGATCGTCGGTCAGATCCTGCTCGTCCGCGCGCTCCGCGTGACTCGCTCGGCCTGATCGACTACTTCGAAGCGGGCGCGGCGGGCACTTCCTCGAGCTCCTCGGGAAGCACGCCGTCGGGAACGCCCGAGGGGCGCACGGACGGATCCGGGTGCCATTGACCCTCGAGCGGGTAGTTGTAGCCGCTCGTGTTCAAGACGATCGACCTGTTGTCGGGGTTGGCTCGCGGCACCTGCGGCTTCGCGGTCGCGGACCTCTTGATCACGACCGGCGCCGGACACTGGCTCTGCGCCGCGGCACCGTCCGCACCCGAGTCCGCGTGACCGACGATCGCCACGCCGCCGGTCGTGAAGACCAGCGTCAGGGCGACGAGCGAGAGACCGAGCCAACGCATGCCCTCCTGGATCGGCGAAGTCCGTTTGCGACTTGAGCGCCACGGGCCGCGCGCGTACGTTGCGCGCTCGATGCCCGCGAAGGAGAGCCCGCTCGAGCGCCTGGAACGCGAGATCCCCGCGTGCTCGGAGTGCCCGCGCCTCGCGGACTTCCTGGCCGATCTGCGCACGCGTCATCCCGAGTATTGGAATCGGCCGGTGCCCGGCTTCGGCGACCACTCCGCGACGCTCGCGATCGTCGGCCTCGCCCCGGGACTGCACGGTGCGAATCGCTCGGGCCGACCCTTCTTCCTCGACGCCTCGGGTGAATGGCTCTACGGAGAACTCGCACGTCGGCGGCTCTGGGACGGTGAGCGACTCGATGGTGTGTACATCGTGAACGCGGTGAAGTGCCTCCCGCCGGGAAACCGGCCGAGCTCCGACGAACAGACGCGCTGCCGGCCCTGGCTCGAGCGCGAACTCGGTTTGCTCGAACGCGTGCAGGTGGTGCTCGCGCTCGGCCGGATCGCGCACGAGGCCGTGCTTCGTAGCTGGCGCGTGCGTCCGCTCGCCCGCCATCCGTTCGCGCACGGACGCGTCGCGCGGGTGCCGGACCGGCCCACCCTCGTCTCGAGCTATCACCCCTCGAGACAGAACACGAACACGGGCGTGCTCACGCGCGCGATGTGGCGGGAGGTGTTCGCACGCGCGCTGCGAGTTGCCGCGAAGCGAAGAACGTCCACAGGATCACGGGCAGAATCCCCGCCGCGGCCGTCCGGTGCAGACCCTCGACGAAGCCGAGCGAGATCAGAAAGGGACGCGTGACGGCGATGCCCCGGAGGGCTTCCCGTTCCCAACGTTCGACGTCGCTCATCAGCATCGCGACGCAGAGCAGGAAGACGAGCCCACCGCCGGCGAGCAACGCCACGCCGACATCGCGAGCACGGAGCCGTGGCGTCGCGAGCACGAGCGCGACGAAGAGGACGAGAACGAACGCGTGCTTGTGGTACGGGCGCTCGAGCTTTCGCACGACCGCTCCGACGCGGAGATCGTAGACGTAGACGGAGGCGTCTCCCTTCCACTCGAAGCCGAGCGCGCGGGACTGCATCGCGCCTCCGGTGAGCGATGCGTTCGCAACGCGCGTCGCGCCCGACTCGATGAACGCGTAGACGGGCACGCTGGCGCAGAGCCAGACGAGCAGCCCGTAGACGACGACGAAACGCGCGAGCAGCAGGAGCGCGAACCTAGAGTTCATCGGATACCGGCACGAACTGGATCCAGACGAGAAGCGTCGCGAGACACACCGCCGTGATGAAGGCCGGCCAGACGTAGACGTGAACGAGATCGAAGAGCCGTTCCGAGCTCGCGTTCAGCCAGCAGAGCGTGAGCACGCGCAGGAAGTTCACGAAGAATACGATCGCAAAGCCCGCGACGATCCCCTGCAGGCGCGCGCGCCAGGGCGCGGGAAAGACCAGCATCGCGGAGGCGAGAAAGATGCCGACGTCGATTCCCGTGCACGAGTTCACGATCTCGACCGCGCTCCCACCCAGGAACACGCGCTGTCCGACCACGCGCACGTTGTCGTGCACGAGTTCGAGCACGAAGCCGGAGGCCGAGGCGATCGCGAGTCTCACCGGCTCGAGGAGCGTGCGGTCGACGACCTCGAACAGGAGCACGTTCGAGAGCACGGCGACCAGCGCGATGTAGACGGCGGAGCGGAGCCAGAGTCCGCCTCGTCCCACGTCCCTGCCCTCCTCGCATCGACTTATACCACCGTCGCGCGCTCTGTACCCCGCGTCGGCGCGGGGCTAGCATCCGCGAGTGACCGGACAGGAACTGCCACGGATCGTCGCTTCGGTGCCGGGACCACGCGCGCAGGCGTTGGCGCGAAGGCTCGCGCGGGTCGAGAACCCCGAGGTCACGTTTCTCGCCGATCCGGGGCCGATCTTCTGGAGTCGCGGCGCGGGCGTGAACGTCTTCGATGCCGACGGCAATCGCTACGTCGATCTGCTCGCCGGATTCGGCGCCGCGGTGCTCGGGTACGCGCACCCGGAGCTCACGGCCGCGCTGGCGGCGCAGGCCGGCGAGCTCCAGCACGCGATGGGCGACGTGTACCCGGCCGTGCGCAAGGTCGAGCTGCTCGAGTCGCTCGTGCGCGTGCTGCCCGGCGGGCTCGGCGGGGTGATTCTCTCGGGATCGGGATCGGATGCGGTCGAATCCGCGCTGAAGACCGCGATGATCGCGACCGGCAGGCCCGGCGTCGTCGCGTTCGAAGGCGCATACCACGGACTCGGGCTCGGCGCGCTGGACGCGACGCACCGAGCGGACTTCCGAACGGAGTTTCGCGGGAGGCTGGCCGGTCGGACGAGCTTCGTTCCCTACGGCGACGCCGAGGCCGCGCGCCGCGCTGCGCGCGAGAGCGACGCGGGCGCGATCCTCTTCGAACCGATCCAGGGCCGCGGCGGGCTCCGCTTTCCGCCCTCGGGCTTCGTCGCCGCGCTGCGCGAGATCGCCGACGAGGTCGGCGCGCTCCTGATCGCGGACGAGGTCTACACCGGCATGGGTCGCACGGGCCGCTGGCTCGCTTGCGAACACGAAGGCGTCGTGCCCGACGTCGTCGCGCTCGGCAAGGCGCTCGGCGGGGGCCTTCCGCTCTCGGCCTGCGTCGGGCGACCCGAGGTGATGGGGCGCTGGCCCGCTTCGAGCGGCGAGGCCCTGCACACCAGCACTCACCTGGGAAATCCACTCTCGTGCGCGGCCGGTCTCGTCGTGCTGCGCGTGCTCGAACGCGACTCACTCTTGAAACGCGCCGAAGAGCTCGGCGCCCACTGGCTCGCAGAGCTTCGCGCGCGGCTCGCGCCCAGCCCGCACGTGCGCGAGGTTCGCGGACGCGGACTTCTTCTCGCCGTGGAGCTCGACGACGCGGGCCGAGCGCGCAGCGTCGTGTCGGGGTTGCTCCGGTCCGGATGGATCACGCTCGGAGAGGGCGCGGACGGGCGCACGCTCGCGCTGACGCCGCCCCTCACGATCGCGGAGCCGCTGCTCGAAGCGGCGACGGAAGCCCTGGCGGAGCAGCTCTCGTGACACGTGCGGGAGTCGAGCGCGACGTTCTCGCTTGGATCGCGGAAGGTGTCGACGCACCCGTCGACGATGCGCGCTTCGAAGCGCTCGCGCTTCGGCTTTTTCGCTTGCAGTTCGAGCAGGGCGCGGCCTACCGTCGGCTCTGTGCGGCATTCGGGAGCGAGACCGGAGTCGTGGACTCGTGGAAGCGGATTCCCGCCGTGCCCACGGGCGCGTTCAAAGAGGCGCGGCTCGCGGCCTTTCCGGCCGACGCGACCGTGCGGGTGTTTCGCACGAGCGGCAGCACGACCGAGACGCGTGGCGCCCTTCACCTCGACACGCTCGCGCTCTACGACGCGTCGTTGCTCACGACGTTTCGCGCGTACATCTGCCCCGACGTCGAGCGGATCCGTTTCGTCGTGCTCGCGCCCGCGGCGGACGCGGTTCCCGACTCCTCCCTCTCCTACATGTTCGCGCGCGCCGCGCGCGAGTTCGGCACGACGGACAGCCGGTTCTGGATGGGCGCGGACGGGCTCGATCTCGAATCGCTGGCCGCCGAGCTCGCCGGGTCCAGCGACCCGATCCTGCTCGCGGGCACGGCCTTCGCCTTCGTCCACCTGCTCGACTTCCTCGAGCTGCGCGGTGCCAGTCTCCGCTTGCCGGCCGGTACCCGCGTGATGGAGACGGGGGGCTTCAAGGGTCGATCGCGCGAGCTGACACGGGACGAGCTTCACGGTGCGATCACCTCGCGACTCGGCGTGCCGCGCGCGCGAATCGTCAACCAGTACGGAATGTGCGAGCTCGCGAGCCAGTTCTACGAGGCGAGCCTGCGCGCCGGTGCGGCCACCGACGTGAAGTCCGTTCCGCCGTGGGTGCGCACGCGCGCCGTCGATCCAGCGACGCTGCTCGATGTTCCGGACGGAAAGCCCGGCGTGCTCGTCCACTACGATCTCGCGAACACCGGCTCGGTGCTCGCGGTCATGACGTCGGATCTCGGGACGATCGTCGAGGGTGGCTTCCGGGTGCACGGCCGGCTTCGCGGCGCCGAAGCACGCGGCTGCTCGCTTGCGGCGGATGCGCTGCTCTCGAATTCGGGAGCGTCGCGATGAGGGATCTCGCCGAGCTCGCCGACGCGCGCGCCGCACTCGATCCCGAGCGCACGATCGCGGCGCTGGCCGGCGCGTTCGAGCTCTGGCGCGCTCCGGAGTCGAAGTACCGCGCGCAGCTCTCACGCGAGCACCCGATCTTCTCGCCAGGGATGGTCGACTTCGGCATCCGGACCGCGCTCGCGGGCTGGACGGCGGACGCGCTGCGAGGACTTCGTTCGCGCGAGCTACCTGCGGTCTTCTCCGCTCCGCGCGTCACCGCGGTGTGGCTCGCCGGCTCGATCCCGCCCGCGGCGTTCTCGGCGATCGCCCTGCCCCTGCTCGCGGGCTCCGCGGTCTACGCGAAGCCTTCTGCGGCCGACCCCGTCTCGGCGCGCCTGTTCGCGGAGTCGCTGCGCGAGATCGACCCGGGAATCGCCGCGTGCCTGCGCATCGGCACGGACTCGAAGGCCCTCGACGAAGCGGACGCCGTGATGGCGCACGGAAGCGACGAGACGATCGCGGCGATTCGCGCGCGGGTTCCACTCGCGCGCCCGTTCTTCGGCTATGGCCACAAGCTCTCGCTCGCCTTCGTCGGTCCCGGCGTCGATCCCACGATCGCCGCACGTAGCCTCGCCCTCGACGTAGCGCTCTGGGATGGACGCGGCTGTCTCTCGCCGGCGTGGGCGCTCGTCAGCGATTCACCGCGCGGGCGCGCGGCCGAGCTGGCGCACGCGCTCGCGGCCGCGCTCGAAGAGCTCGACGAGTCGCTGCCGCGCGGAACCCTCGAGGCCGCGGAATTCGCGGAGCTTCTCGACCTTCGCGCTCGGGCCGCGGTGCGCGAAGGCACCCGTCTCGAGCTCGCCGCCGGAGCGTCGAGCTGGACCGTCGTGCTCGAGAGCTTCGAGGTCCGGCCGCCGGCCGGGATGCTCCGCTTCCTGTCGGTGATTCCGATCGACGGACGCGAAGGTCCGGCGCGGTTCGTCGCGTCTCTCGCACCCCATCTGTCCTGCGTCGGGCACGCCGGCTGCGGAGAGGACATCGCTCAGATCTACGCGGCCGCCGCCGATGCAGGCGCGTCTCGGCTCTGCCCGCTCGGCCGGATGCAGCTTCCGCCGCTCGACTGGAGCCACGATGGCCAGTCTCCGCTGCGGCCGCTGGTCCACGCTCTCGACATCGAGAGCTGAACCGCGCTTCAGCCTTCAAAGGGGAAGATGCTGGCGAACGAGACGCCGGTGAAGGCGGCCTGGAAGAGCGCGACCAGCCACGGGTTCGGCATCACCCGCGCGAGCCGCAGCGCGACGAACTCGAAGAAGACGAAGAAGAGCGCGATCGGCACGATGCCGAGCAGGATCACGAACGGAAGGAGACCCGAGAGCGCGCCGGCAGCGACAGCGACAAGTGTAAGACCCTTGCCGACCGCCGGGAGCCAGAGCCCCGTGCGACCGGAGCCGCGCAAGAGCCACTCGGACGCGCCGAAGAACGGCAGCAGGAGCAGGGTCGCCGCGGCGCTCCAGACCAGACGATGCGGAGCCGGGAAGATGTTCCAGAACGGCGCGTTCAAGGTGCCGATCACGAGGTAGACGAGGCCGAAGAAGAGGCCGGCCGCGAGCCAGGTGCGCAGGTCGCCGAGACCGTCCATGCGAACCGCGCCGCGCGAGGCGCCGAACGCGAGAAGCAGTGCGCCGGCGAGCCCGAAGAAACCGAACAGGTCGCGCCCCGCTGCGAGCGGGATGAAGCCGAAGGGCCCGCGGGACGAGCTCGAATCGAAACCGGACAAGAGCACGACCGCGCTCGCGAGCGCGAAGACGACGAGCGCGAGATTCGCAACCGGCCGCGCGAGACGCGGGAGCCCGACTCGGGGCGAGATCGACACCAATGCGTGCGGCGCGCCGAAGATCAGCACCAGCGCCGCGAGCAACCCGAGCCCGGAAAAGCGGAAGCGCGGATCGCCGCCCGGCGTCTCCGGCCGGCCGTGCCCCGGCCCGAGCGTGAGCGCGAGCCAATCGACGATGCGTCGCGCGGCCTCGGCCGAATAGAGGATCGTGATGTGATCGGTGCCCGCGACCTCGCTCATGCGCACGCCCGAGCCGTGCTCGATCTCGCCGTACGTCCGATCTTCGACCAGTTGCTCCTTGCCCGCGAGCTTCGCGGCGAGATCTCGACCGCGCTTCCGAGTTCGATCGGGGTCGCCCGAAGCCCAGATGAAGAACGTGTTCGGCGACGCGAACGGCCCGCTGGCGTCGCGACCACCCGAGATCGGCACGACGGCCGCGATACCGGGATCTCGCTGCGCGTGCGCGAGCACCGCAAAGGCACCCATCGAGTGACCGGCGAGCGCGATGCGCTGACCGTCGAAACGCGGCTGCGTGCGCGCGTAGAGCAGCGCGGCGTCGATATCCTGGCGCAGACCGAGACCGTCCGCGGTCGGCCCGAGCGGATTTCGATTTCCACCGTGACCGCGGAAGTCGATCGCGATCACCGCGTACCCCGCCTTGGCGATCCGCCGCGCGAGTGCGCTCGTCATCGCGGTGTTGCCGGCGAAGCCGTGACAGAGAACGACAACGGGGGCCGGCGGGTCGAAGCTCGGCGATTGCCCGAACGGGAGCGGCTTCGACGGCTCCCAGACCACGGCGGGTACGCCACCGGGCAACTCCAGCGAGCTCCGCGCGATGTCGTTCGAGGCGAATCGCAGACCGATCAGTGACACCGCGAGAAGGACACCCGCGAGTGTGTAGACGCTCTTCGCGATCACGCGGCCCATGCTAGCATGCGCTCATGCGAGTGGCCGAGATCGACACACCAGCACTCGTCGTCGACCTCGACCGGATGGAGCGGAACATCTCGGCGATGGCTCGTTTCTTCGCGTCGAAGCGCGCGAAGCTCCGGCCACACTTCAAGACACCGAAGTGCGCCGAGGTCGTGAGACGCCAGCTCGATGCGGGTGCGATCGGCGTGACGTGCGCGAAGCTCGGCGAGGCCGAGGCTCTCGCCGCCGCCGGAGTTCGCACGTCGGTGTTGATCGCGAACCAGCTGATCGGCGGGGCGAAGCTCGCACGGCTCGTCGCACTCGCACCCGCGCTGCCCGAGCTGATCGTGGCCGTGGACAGCGAGGCGCAGATCGACGCGCTCGACTCCGCGATCGCGGACTCGAAGGCGCGGATCGGCGTGCTGATCGAGGCCGACATCGGCATGCACCGCTGCGGCACGGACACGCCGGAAGAGAGCGTCTCGCTGGCGCGGCGAATCGAGAAGAGCCGCGCGACGTACCGCGGGATCATGGGCTACGAGGGTCACGCGGTGCTCGTGCCCGACGCTGGCAAACGCAAGGAGCTGGCCGAGATCTCGATCGCGACGCTTCGGGCGCACGCCGACGCGCTGCGTGCCGCTGGACTCGCGCCCGAGATCGTGTCCGCGGGCGGAACCGGCACCTTCGAGCTCACCGGCAGCGCGGACTTCGTGACCGAGATCCAGGCGGGCAGCTACGTGTTCATGGACGGTCGGTATCGGGACGTGCGCACCGACTTCGAAACCGCTCTCACCCTACACACGACGGTGATCCGCCGTCGTGGCCGGCTTCTGATCACCGACGCGGGGGTGAAGTCCCTCTCGACCGACTTCGGCCTGCCGCGCGGCGCGGACCTGCCACTGGGCGTCGTCGGTCTGTCCGAAGAGCACGGTCACCTGCTGATCGACGAAGGAGCCGATCTCGCGCTGGCACCGGGCGACCGGATCCGGCTCCTGCCGAGCCACGGCGACACGACCATCAACCTGCACGACCGGTACTACGCGGCCCGCGGAGACGACGTCGAAGCGGTCTGGTCGATCGTGGGCCGCGGGCGATTCGTCTAGGATGGCGTCGAGAATCGCCGTCACGGGTGCGAACAGCGCGCTCGGACGCGTGTTGATCGAGCGCGCGCTCGGACGCGCGGACGTCGAAGTCGCCGCGCTGGTGCGCTCCGCGAGCGCCGAGGCGGAGCTGCGGCGCTTCCGCCGGATCGGGTGAAGACCGTGCGGGTGGACTTCGGTGACGCGGCCGGGCTTCGCGAAGCCTGCGCGGGGGCGACGTGCCTGGTGCACCTCGCCGGGATCCTGATCGAGTCGCGCACGACGCGCTACCGCGAGGCGAACGTCGAGACCACGCGCGCCGCGATCGGCGCCGCGCGCGCCTCGGGCGTCTCGAAGTTCGTCTTCGTCTCGGCGATCGGCGCCGATCCACGGTCGAGCAATCCGTACTGGCGAAGCAAGGGCGATGCCGAGACGCTCGTGCGCGCGTCGGGACTGTCCTACACGATTCTGCGTTGTCCTCTCCTGCTCGCCTGTGATGGCGCCGGCGTGCACGCGCTCGCGCGCGAGGTCGCCGCGCGGGTCGTTCCGCTACCGGGAGGTGGCGCGAACCTCGAACAGCCGCTCGACGCGCGCGACCTCGCCGACGGAACGCTGAATGCCGCGCTCTCGCCCACGTGCGCCCACGACGCCGTTCTCGACGTCGTCGGGCCGGAATCCCTGTCGATGCGCGAGCTCGTGCTTCGAGGCGCGCGACTCCGGAAGAAGTCCCCGGTCATCGTCCCGGTTCCGGCGCGGCTCCTGCGCGTGGTCCTCGTGCTGCGCTCGCGGCTCCTCGGACCGGGATTCTCGCCGGAGGTGATCGACGTCATGCTCGCCGACACTCGACTCGACCCGGCGCCCGCCGCGAAGGCGCTCGGGATCTCGCTTCGATCGCTCGACGAGACGCTCGAACACAGCCTCGCGCTCGCGGACGCCGCGTGAGCGACGTTGCCGCCGCGAAGCGTTCACCGCTCTGGCAGCGAACGCTTCCCTGGCTGATCACCCTGATCTGCTTCGGCTTCCTCTGGACCCGAGTCGAGGGCGCGGCGGCGCGGGCTGGCCTCGACGTCGCCTCGTACATGGCGCGCATCCTGGCGTCGGTGCGCTGGGGGCCGTGGCTCGCGCTGATGGTGCCGTACTCGCTGCTCTTCCTGTGCATCGACACGCTGGTGATCTGGCGTGTGATCCACTGGTTCAACGCGCCGGTGCGCATGCGCGACGTGCTTCCGATCCGGGCGTCGAGCTACATCCTGTCGATCGTCAACGAACAGGTCGGCAAGGGCGCGATCGCGGTCTACATGAATCGGCGTCATGGCATCCCGGGCTTCGAAGTCGGCTCGAGCATGCTCTTCATCATGTTCTGCGAGTTCTACTACCTGCTCGGCTGGGCGCTCTTCGGATACGCGCTGTCCCACGACTCGCTGCCGCCGATCTTCCGCGTGATCCCGCTGGTCGCGGTCGTCGCACTGGCTTTCTTCGCGCTCTGGTGCGCGTTCTTCCGCGGGCGTCTGGGCGCGGGCTCGACGCTCCGCGATCGCTCGATCCTGCGCGCGTTCCGGCTCGCGCGGCCGGCGCAGTACCTCGGCGTCATGCTCCTGCGTTCACCCGCGATGATCGCAGCCGTGGTCGTCTACACCGTCGCCGCGGGGCTCTTCGGCATCTCGGTCGAGCTGCGCACGATGCTGGGCTACCTGCCCGTGATCTTCTTCGGCGCGGCGATGCCGGGCCCCATGCGCACGGTCGCGATCACGCTCTGGGTCGTGCTCTTTCCTGGCTACGAGGGCGAGGTGACGACCTTCGCGTTCCTGCAACACAACTTCTTCGTGTTCTTCAACGCGACGATCGGTCTGGTCTTCCTGCGCCGTGCCTACGCCGAGCTCTTCCTGGGATCGGACGCGACGCTCATGCACCCGCCATCATCATGATGCCCTCGAGGAACTCGGAGAAGCTCTTCGTGATCGGCGTGATCGACGTCGCGCCGAGGTTCTTCGTCGAGACGGAGCAGACCGCCGCGCCGTCTTCCTTGCGAAGGTCGAAGAGAAAGAGCTCGTCGGCACCGTCGCTGCCGAAGGCGTAGAAGCCGGGCAGGCGGGTCTCGACGCCGTACTCGCGATTCCGCTCGAGCGCGCGCTCGAGCGGCCAGAGCTCGAGGTAGCCGGTCTCGTAGGGGATGTCCCCCTTGGCGCCGTTGCAGGACTTGATGAAGCGCAGGTAGGTGCGAGGGAGATTTCGGGGGGCGGCTTCCTGAAACTGCTTCACCTGCCCCGGTTCGGCCGCACCCCCTTGCTCGAGCCGGAACCGCGGATTGCGAAGCAGCTTCTGCACGTCCATCCGATTCTCCTCCTCGTGTTCAGGAGCCGGGCCTGCGCGCGCCTGCACGCGCCGCCGAGCCGATTATACATGCCTTCAGGCCCGGAACATGAAGTAGACGGCGCCGACCGTGCGCGATCACGACGCAGGCGATGCCAAACCCGCGCGTCAGTCACCCCCGGCCGAGACGATCGTCCAGATCCCGATCGCGATGAAGCCCGCGCCGGCGACGTACGAGAGGAGCTTCGGGCTCACGTACTGCGCGACGAACGTTCCCGCGAGCACGCCGATCGCAGAGGTCAGCACGAGCGCAGAGGCCGCGGCCGCGAAGACGAGGAGCCGTGGGTTACGCGCCTCGGCCGCGTAGAGCAGGGTGGCGAGCTGGGTCTTGTCACCGAGCTCGGCGATGAAGACGGTGGCGAAGACGGTCGCGAAGAGCTTCAGGTTCACTTTGTCTCCGGGCGGGTGGAGCGGCTCGATGCGAGCCCGCGGTCCGCGATCGACACGAGCGTCGAGACGACGAGGAGCCACGCGACGATCCGCGTCGGCGCGTCGAGGAAGTCGAGACCGAGCTTCACGAGAATCACACCACCGAGCGGAACGAAGTAGAAGATCCCGTTCCAGCGTCCGAGCGCGCTCATGCGCAGCTCGCGGGCGCGGTGAAGCCAGTACGAGTCCACGACGTACTGGACGAACGCGAACGTCACGAGAGCCGGTAGAAGCCAGGGAAGCGCGCCGATCGTCGCCGCAGCCCCGAGTCCCGCGGTCACGAACAGGAAGTCCGCGCCGTGGTCGAGCACCCGCCCGAGCGCGCTCTCGGTGCCGCGTGCGCGCGCGAGCCGCCCGTCGGCGATGTCGGTCGCGATGGCGACGCAGAACAGCATCGCGGCAATGAGTGCTGGAAAGAGACCGACCGTCGCGATCGTCGCAGCGAGCGGCAGAGCGAGCAGAAGCCGGACCAGCGAGAGCAGATTGGCCATCAGTCGCGAAACCGCGGCACGCGATCCACGAGCCCGTTGATCCCGAGCCGCTCGCAGAATGCGCCGAGGCGATCGCGATCGGCGCCCTTCCAGTGCAGCTCGTCGAGCCGGGTCCGGATCGGCAGATCCTCGCGCATGCGCACGAGCGAGCGCGCGAGCGCGATCGCTTCGGTGTTCTCGGCCAGCGCACGCGCCACGCGCGCGGCTCCGCGCACGCCGACGCCCGCCCACTCGCGCGGGTCCGCGGGGATGTCCTCGATCCGGCCGAAGGACCGCAGCAGCAAGGCCGCGGTCTTCGCCCCGATCCCCGGCACCCCGGGGATGTTGTCCACGGCGTCACCGACGAGTGTCAGGAAGTCGGGAACCAGATCGGGCGCGACCCCGAGCCGGGCTTCGATTTCGGCCGGGCCGAGCAACGATTCCGAGCGCGGGTCGAAGAGCGAGACGCGCTCCGAGACGAGCGCGCCGAGGTCCTTGTCGCTGCTCGCGATCACCACGTCGGCGCCGGCGTCGAGCGCGTGCGCGGTCATGGTCGCGATCACGTCGTCGGCCTCGAAGCGCTCGACGCCGAAGACCGGCACGCCGAGGGCGCGCGTGACCTCGTCGCAGAGGGCGAACTGCGGCTCGAGATCGGCGGGCGCCTCCGTGCGTCCGGCTTTGTAGCCCGGGTACAGATCGTTCCGGAAGCTCGTGAGTGCGAGGTCCCAGGCCGCCGCGAAATGCGTCGGCTTCTCCCGGACCAGCAGCTTCACGAGCTGCGATGCGTAGCCGCGCACGGCTCCGGTCGGCGTGCCGTCGGGAGCGCGCAGATCCGGCATGGCGTAGTAGGCTCGGAAGATCTGGTAGTGCGAGTCGAGCAGCCAGAGCGTCGGGCCCGAACTCATCCGCGCTTCTGGACCAGCACCGCCACGACGTCGCCGAGCGCGACTTCCGCGACCGTGCCGGTCGCGCGCTCCGCGAGCTCGACGCAGCCCTTCGCCAGCGCACGCGGTCCCGGCACGATCCGGAACGGAATGCCGACGAGATCGGCATCCTTGAACTTCACGCCCGGCCGCTCGTCGCGATCGTCGAGCAGGACCTCGAACCCCGCGGCCGAAAGCTCCGCGTAGAGCTGCTCGGACTTCTCACGCTGCTCCGGATCGCTGGCCTTCACCGTCGACACCACGACGTCGAAGGGCGCGATCGAGCGCGGCCAGATGATCCCGTTCTCGTCGTGGTGTGCCTCGATCGCGGCGGCCATGATGCGCTCGATGCCGAGCCCGTACGATCCCATCACGATCGGCACCTCGACACCCTCGGCGGTCAGCACGCGCGCGCGCATGGGTTCGGAGTAGCGGAGCCCGAGCTTGAAGATGTGGCCGATCTCGATGGTCTTCTTGGTCTCGAGCGGCTTTCCGCAGCTCGCGCACGCTTCGCCGGCCCGCGCGTTGCGCAGATCCGCCCACGCGACGTTCGGAAGGTCGCGCGACACATCGACGTGTCGCAGGTGGAACTCGTTCTCGTTCGCTCCGGTCGTCATCTCGCGCCGGCCTCGCAGCGACTCGTCGGCGTGGATCGCGAGTTTCGCGACGCCGACGGCGCCGAGGCTGCCCGGCAGCGCGCCGAGCGCCGCGCGGCACTCCTCCGGACCCGCGGGCCGGAAGTGCGACGAGCCCGTCGCCTCGGCGAGCTTCACCTCGTTCAGCTCGTGATCCCCGCGCAGCAGGAAGAGCGTGACCCGGTCGTCGACGAGGTAGACGAGCGTCTTGATCTGGCGTTCCGGCGCGGCGCCGCCGTTCATGCGCGCGAGATCCTCGATCGTCCGCACGCCCGGCGTGGGGAACTTCTCGAGCGCGCCCGAGCTCGCGGGATCCTCGACCGGCGATGGCCGCGACACCGCCTTCTCGAGATTCGCGGCGTACCCGCAGGCCCCGCAGGTGACGATCCAATCCTCGCCGGCGTCGGAAACGGCCATGAACTCGACGGACTCGCTTCCGCCCATCGCGCCCGAGGACGCCTGCACCGGAATCGACTCGACGCCGCAGCGCGAGAAGATCCGCCGGTAGGCGTCGGCGTGCTTCTGGAACGAGACGTCGAGCCCCGCGAGGTCGGCATCGAAGGAGTACGAGTCCTTCATCGTGAACTCGCGCCCGCGCAGCACGCCGGACTTGGGTCGCGGCTCGTCGCGGAACTTCGTGCCGATCTGGTACCAGATCTGCGGCAGCTGCCGGTAGCTGCGAAGGCCGTCGCGCGCGAGCGTGGTGAAGATCTCCTCGGCCGTCATCGCGAGCGCCATGTCGGTCTGCTTGCGGTCGCGAAGCCGGAAGAGCTCGTCGCCCACCGAATCCCAGCGCCCCGACTCCTTCCACGGCTCGGCGGGATGGAGCATCGGCAGTCGGAACTCCTGTGCGCCGATTCGCGACATCTCCTCGCGAACGATCGCCTCGATCCTGCGCGCGACCCGATCGGCGAGCGGCAGCTTCGAGTAGATCCCCGCGCCGAGCTGACGGATCAGTCCGGCGCGAAGCATCAGGCGGTGGCTCGTGGCCTCGGCATCGGCCGGGACTTCGCGGAGGGTCGGGATGAACATCTGGGACCAGCGCATGGGGGCCGTAATCTAGCCGGTAAAGTCGCGCCCTTCCCGGGGCCGATGGGCGGGCATGGCACGATCGACGTCCGTTCGGGTGGTGTTCGCGCTGTCGCTGGCCCTGGGCCTTTTCTGCCTGGCCGCGAACGCCAGCGCTCAGGCCTACAAGTACGAGGACGACCGCGGGCGCATCCACTTCACCGAGAACCTGCACGACATCCCGGCGAAGTACCGCGGCCAGATCGAGACGCGCGACATGCCCGTGCACGTGCCCGAGCCCGGCTCGGCCGAGGAGGCTTCCGCTCCGCCCGCGGAGGGCAGCGTGGCCGCCTCGTTCCAGCAGGCGCTTGCGCAGGAGAGCGGCCAGTCGCTCTCGGGCGAGCAGCAGGCCGCGCTGAACGCCTGGATGAAGCGCTGGGTCGTCCCGGCCGCGATCTCGATCCTCTTGAACATCGCGGTCGCGCTCGGTCTCGTGATCCACGCCTTCAACCAGGGGCACATCGGTTGGGGACTCGCGAACTTCTTCCTCGGATTCACGACGCCGGTCTATCTGTTCGTACACGTCGAGCAGAACCTCTCGGTCCGGCTCGGCCTTTTCGCGCTGATGGTCTCGCCGCTGATCGTCGGCGGCATGGCCGTCGCGCAGCTGGCGAGCGTCCTCACCTAGCGGGCGGCATCCGCGAGCGACGCGAACGGCTCCCCCCAGGCGTAGGGGAGATCGACGAGGATGCCGCCGCGGTCCGCGGTCTCGGCCAGGTGCAGCGCGTCGAGCAGGATCGCTCGCTGCGTCGCGCGGTCACCCGCGCGGCCGAACGGATTGCCCATCGGGAAGTTCACGAAGACCGAGCGCGGCGGCAGCACCTGCGCGGTGAGATCGCGCCCGGTCGAAACCAGCACCGTTGGAATTCCCGAAGCCTCGATCACCCGTGCGACCAGACCCACGGTCTGGTGGTCGAGCGGTCAGGAAGGCACGAGCACGAAGAGATCGACTTTGTCGCGCTCGAGCTCGCGCGCGAGCGCGGGCGCAGACTCGTTCACGACGACGTTGCGCGTGTAGATGCGGCCCATGAAGCCGCTCCACATCCGGTCCGCGAGCGCGCCGATCAGGCCTTCGGCAGCGAGCTCGCGAAGCCGGTCGAGCGGGAAGATGCAGTTGAGATCGCGGTCGGCGTCACGGTGATCGTAGTAGCTGTCGTGGATCTGGAAGTCCGACGTCGGGGCATCGGACGCGACTTCGTCGAGCCGCAGGTCGTTCTTCGCGTCCGGATTCCACGGCGCCGCGGCGCAGCGCGAGACCCCGCCCGAGGTCAGCATCGATACCCGGCACTCGCGGAGCGGTTTGCGAAGCGGCGTCAGATCGGCGCTCGTGTTCACCGTCCAGCGGTAGGGCGGAAATCCCTGTGAGGCGTAGCGTCGGTTCAGCAGGTCGACGTAGCGAACGGGTTCCATTCGCGAAGCATACTACGGACACACCGGTGTCGACTCCGGCTGGACTCCCGAGAGCAGGAAGCGGGTGACGGGTCCATCGACGCAGGCGATGCCGCGCCCAAACGCGGTGTGGGCCTGCGTCTCGACGCTGATCAACGTCGAGCCGGGAAGTGCCCGGGACAGACGCTCGCCCCAGACGTACGGCGTCAGCGGATCCCCGCGACCGGAGATCACGAGAACTCGCTCGCCGGCCGCATCGCGGAGCACGACGGGCGATCGCGCGGGCTTCTGCCAGAACGCGCACGGCAGGAAGCTCGTGAGGTTTGCGACACCGATGTGCGGCGCGACGCGCGCGAGCTCCGGCAGGGCTTCTCGAAACGCCTCCGGCGACTCGAGTCGGTGCAGATCCGCGCAGAGCACCGCGAGCTGCGCATCGACCCGGAGCCCGGCGGTGCCGTCCGCCTCGCGCCGGAAGTAGCGATCGGAGAGCCGGACGAAGCCCGCGCCGTCACCCGCCTGCGCGGAGCCGATCGCGAGCGCGAGCTCGCGCCATCCACCGGTGGGCTCGATCACGGCCTCGACGCTGCCGTACAGGACGTCGGTCGCCTGTGCCGCGCGCAAGCCCCCGGAGCTCGGAATCGGAGCCGACTTCGCGCGCGCGGCGACGGATTCGAGCACGGCGATTCGGTGCCAGCCCTCGCGCCCGGCCGCCTCGTCGTACGCGCGCAAGGCGGCCTCGACCGCTTCGGCCTGCTCGCGCGCGAAGGTCAGGAGATCGAAGGTGGGGTCGATCGCGCCGTCGAGCACCATCGCGCGCACGCGATCCGGATGGAGCCGCGCGTAGCTCGCGCCGAGCGCGGTCCCGTAGGAATAGCCGAGGTACGAGATCTGCTCTTCGCCGAGCGCCGCGCGCACGCGATCCATGTCGCGCGCGCTCTCCTCGGTGCCCATGAACGGCAGCAGATCGGCGTGATTGCGCGCGCACTCCTCGGCGAGCGCGCGGCTCACGGCGACGGTACTCACCCACTCCGCATCGGTCTCGGGCGTCGGATCGAGTTCGAGATACGCCGCCAGGGACTCGCGGCAATCGAGTCCCCCACTCGTACCGGTGCCGCGCGTATCGAACGCGACCAGATCGAAGCGCTCGCGGAACGCTGCGCCCCAGTGCGGCGCGCCCGCACGGAGGTAATCGATCGCGGAGATTCCCGGTCCGCCCGGGTTCACGATCAGTACGCCGATCCGCTGCGCCGGTTTCTCCGCCGGCCGTCGCAGGAGCGCGAGCGAGATCTCGTCGCTCCCGGCTCGGGCGTGATCGATCGGAACGCGGAGCTCGGCGCACTCGAAGCCACCGCCGCAGTCGCGGAAAAGGGCCGATTCACGCTCGATCGATTCCGGTTGCGATATGCAGCCAGCCAGGAGGACCGCGACGAGATGGATTCGCCTCACGCGCTCGCAAGCATCGGCGATCGAGTAAGATTCGCGCCAGCATGGCGGCCGAAAAGCCACGGAAACGCGCAACGCCGGCCAGGGCGCTCGAGCCCATCGAGAGCTGGCGCCAGGACGCCGCGAAGGTCGACGCCCTCGAGGAGGACGTCGCCAGCGCGCTCGAAGGGAACGACCTGCCGCGGGCCCGGCGGAGCTTCACCGAGTACCGCGAGCAGATCCTCGCCCACCTCGCCCGCGAGGAGGACATCTCCTTCCCGGCCGCCGAGCGGCGGGCGCCCGCCCAGGGCGGCCCGATCCGGAGCCTCCGGGTGGGCCACATCGGTATCCGCAACGACCTCGAACGGGTGGCCTCGCACCTGGCCCTGGGCCATTTGGGTGCGGCGCGAGCGGTGTTCTCGGCATTTCAGGAGACCTTTGCCGCCCACGAGCGCCTCGAGGACCAGCTGATCGAGCTTCTGCGCAAGACGCCGTGATGGCCACGATCGGCTCTGGCTTCGGCCGCTTCGCCGGTTAGAATCGGTCGGCGCCTGGGTCGCGGGACATCCCACCGATCGCGCGCTGTCCAGGTCGGTCGATACCCCTGCAGGAGTCCCAGCTAGCGGCGCATGGCGGAGTATCGCTTCATCGACAGGGTCGCAGAGGTCGAGGAGCTAGCCTCGAAGCTCGCACTGGAGAAGGTCGTCGCCGTCGATACCGAGGCGGACTCCTTCTTCCACTACTTCGACAAGCTCTGCCTGCTGCAGATCTCCGCGTCGTGCGGGACGTTCCTGATCGACCCGCTGTCGATGCCGCCGCGCGGGCTCGAGCCACTGGCGCCGGTGATGCTGAACCCGGCCATCCGCAAGGTGTTTCACGCCGCCGACTACGACCTGTTCGTCCTGAGCCGGCACTGCGGAATCACCGTGCGCGGATTGTTCGACACGATGATCTCGGCGCAGATGCTCGGCTATCCCGCCGTCGGTCTCGGCGCCCTGGTCGAACGCCACTTCGGCGTGAAGCTCTCGAAGGACCAGCAGCGCACGGACTGGTCGCTGCGGGCACTCAAGCCCGCCCAGCTCAATTACGCGGCCTCCGACGTGATCTATCTGATCGAGCTCGCCCAGACGCTCGAGCGCGAGCTCACCGAGAAGAAGCGTCTCGCGTGGGCGAAGGCGGAGTTCGCGGCGCTCGAGCAGCGCCTGTGGCCCGAGCGCGAGTTCGACATGCAGGGCTACCTGCGCATCAAAGGCGCGCGCAAACTCACCCCGCGCGGGATCGCGGTCCTGCGCGAGCTGTACCTGTGGCGCGACAAGCGGGCGCGCGAGCTCGACAAGCCGCCGTTCAAGGTGATGGGAAACGGGACGCTTCTCGATCTGGCTCAGAGTCCGCCGGGCTCGCGCAGGGCGCTCGGCATGCGCAAGGGAATCTCGGAGCAGGTGCTTCGACGCCAGGGTCAGGAGCTGCTCGAAGCGATCGAGCGCGGAACGGACGGACCGGAGCACCCGCCGCTCGAGCGCAAGCAGCCGACCGGAGAGGGCCGGCGCCGGCTCGACCGTCGCGGCGAGTCGCGCCTCGACGAGCTCAAGCTCTGGCGCGCGAAGCGCGCGGGAGAGCTGGGCCTCGATCCCGGTGTGTTCTGCCCGAACGCCTCGCTCGAGGAGATCGCCGCCGTAGCGCCCAAACGCCCCGAAGAGCTCAGTGGGCTCACGGCCGTCAAGCCCTGGTGGATCGAGCAGTTCGGCCCGGAGGTCCTGAAGATCCTCTCCGACTCCGACGCGCCGGCGGCCACCGCCGAGGTCCCGAAGCAGACCCGCGCTCAGGCCGCGCCCGATCCCGAGTCCGGGAGCCCGGAGCAAGTCCCTCGCAAGCGCTCACGGCGAAGTCGGCGGGGATCTCGCGGGGGGCGGCGGCGGCGCTGAGGAACGCCCGCCCGGGGCGCTCCCATCCCTTCCCGTCCATCGCTGGCGCCTCGAGGCGCGAGCTGTGATCAGCGTCACTCTGTTTCTGCCGGCGCGCGTCGCTGTAGAGGGCCGTGGCCGCTCAACACTCCGACACCCCCGCGTGGCTCTTCTCGTTCGTCGATCTGGCCTTCCTGATTCTGCTCGCCATGACGCAGGTCGGGTCGCTCGACGCCGAGAAGGGGCTCGATCTCGGCGAGCTGATCGTCCCGAGGGTCGGAGAAAAGGCGCCTGCCGACGCGCTGACCGCGGGCGGCGACGCGACACAGGTACGCGTATACCCGCCGGGTGATGCGCAGCCCGTCTTCGAGCTCGTCCGGGCCGGAGTGCCGAGCGAACGCATCGGCCGCGAAGCGCTTCGCGAGCGCCTGGTCCGACTGCGTGCGGATTCCACGGAGCGGCCGATCCTCGCGCCGCACGCGGACTCGCGCAGCGAGGATCTGCTCGCCGCCGTGAGCCTGATCGAAGACGCCTGGCCGAGCGAGCGCCGCGCGATGGTTCAGCGAGTCGAGCTGTCGCATTGAGAGCGGACCCGCTCGCCCGCCGATTCGGTCACGGTGCGTCACATTTCCGTGTCGCCGCGGAGCCGCTCGCGCCGGTGCCGCCGCTCGCGCCACTGGGCGGAGCGGGGAGCGCCGCAGCGACGGTGGTCGCGAGCGGTCTCATCATCTTCGCCGGTCTGCGTGCGCTCGATTCGAGCGAAACCGAGCCCGGAGCGCTCCGGATCGTGCCGCTGCATGCGCAGGTCGTCGCGCCGGAGCCGGAACCCGAGCCGGAGCCCGAGCCGGAGCTCATCGCCGAGCCCGAGCCGCCGCCACCGCCTGCGCCTCGCGAGCCCGCGCCCGCGCCCGAGCCGATTCGCGCCCCCGTCGCGAAGCTCGAGCGGATCGAGCCACGACCCGCGCCCGCGCCGGTCGCGCGCCGCGTCGCGCCTCCGGTCCGGATCGACCCACCGCGCGCGCCAGCCGAGTCCGTCGAGACCGCGACGCGGACCGCGTGGCGTCCGCCCTCGGTCGAGCCGAGCGCAAGTCCGCGCGCGAATACACCGCCGCGTGTCGCGATCGACGGCATCTCCGGCCCGGCAGAGCCGGTCGCGGAGAACCCGTCGCATGTCCGCAGTCTGCCGCCGGGCGTGCCCGCTCCGCGCCGCGTCGTCGCGCCGACGCTTCCGAGCGTGATGCCGCCTGCGGCCGCCGCGCCGACACTTCCCGGTGACGGGCCGATCGCGCGCCTGGCCTCGCGCGCGGCTCCGATCGAGGCGCCCGCCGAACGCGGCGCCACGCGCGGTGCCCGGCCGCAGCATGTTTCGTTCGCGGGCGCAGCGAGTCCGTCCGCGGCGACGGCCGCGCACGCTCCGGCTTCGGCCGCGCGCGCGCGCGTCGAGGCCGCACCCATGCCCGCTTCGGCCCGGCGCTCGGAGCCGGAGTCGAAACTGCGTGGCGTGCCGCTCTCCGCGCTCGAGGCCTGCCGAACCGACCAGCGCGAGGACTCGCTCAAGCTCGCGGTGATCGCCGCCGTCGGAAACAGACATCGAGTGCTCGAACGCCGCGGGGAGCTACCGGTTCGTCGAGACCAAGAACCTGAACGCGTTTCTGATGTGGATCGAGCGCGCGCCGGGCCGCGCAGCGGTGGACCGCTGCGGCGAGCTCGCGCACGCGCTCGGTTGTCTGTCACGACCGGGAGCGATGTGATGAGAATTGGAGCGAGCCTCGGACTGATGGTCCTGACCTGCGCGATCGCGAACCCGGTCCTGGCCGGAACCGAATCGACGGTGTGGTCGGGCTACCTCGACTACGCGTACGTCTACTCGTCCGCCGATGCCCGCGCGCTGCGCGAGCGCTTGCAGGGCTACGGAAACGAGGCGGGTATCTCGCTCGATCGCTACGTCACCGACTACTTCGAGACGCTGGCGCCGCACGAATCCGGCGACGAAGAGGCGCTGCAGCGCAGAAAGGCCATCGCCTATCTTCTGCTCCACCTCTCGAAGGGCGCGCCCGACGCGCTCGAAGCGAGCGTCAAGTCGATTCGCCAGCTCTCCAATCGACTCGACCGGCACGAGAACGCCTACTGGTACCACTACATCCTCGCGACGCGCGCGCTCGAGCGCGGCAACGCCGGAGACTTCGTCCAGGAGATCCTCGACGTCTGGCTGACCGTCGTGCTGCCGCTCGAGGCGACCTACCAGACACTCGACAATCTCTCGCTCTCCGACGCGCCGAACTCCGGCTTTCTCGCAGCGCTTCCCTACGTGTACGAGAACACCGCGCGCATGATCGTGCTGCGAAGCCAGGAGAAGGGCGTCGATCGCGACCTCGACCCGCTCGGAACGATCGTGCGGCTGCTCTACGACGGCCGCGTCGGCGCGTATCCCGACGTGATTCCGCCGGCCGCGTCCTCGCGCGCCTACCTCGAGCGGATCATCGGCCGCATGGACGGACCGGAGTCCGACGTCGGCAGCCTCACCTTCACGCTCGCGCTGCTCGAGGCCAGCAAGCACCACGAGAACGCGCGCGGTCTTCTGGCGAAGGAGGGCCTCGGTCCCGCGACGCAGCGCGCGCTGCGCACGACCACCGGCGCCTATGAGATCGCCTTCAAGCGGGCGCGCACCGTCGAGGGACAGTGCGCGGTGTACTCGCGCGTGCTCCGCGAGATCGGCGAGGTCTACGTCGCGAAGCAGCGGCTCGACACCGAGGTCGAGCTCGACATGCCGTTCAGCATCGAGGGCGCAATCGGGGTCTGGGCGACGCTGCGCGGATCGATGAACGACGACTGGGAGAAACTCGGCTACCAGAACGTGTCGCGCGAGCAGTATCTCGACTCGATGCGCCGTCTCTGGGAGGAGATCCAGGAGACGAGTCTCAACGTCGCCGACTACTACCTGTGGCGCGCCGTGAAGGAGCCACAACGCGCCGACGAGTACGCGCGCGCGGCCGCCCGCGTCTACGGCCGCTACCTGGGATTCTTCCACCAGTACGCGACGGAGGACGGCAAACCCGCGCTTCCGGATTCAGCCTACTTCGCGGCGTTCGAAGCGTCGAAGGGCGTCGGCAACGCGCTTCTCGCCTATGCGACGCGGCCGACGTCGGCCGAGGTGGTGCTCGGAACGGAGCGCTATCGCAGCGCGCTCCTGCTCTTCCCGTTCGATCGCGAGCTCTGGCCCGCGATCACTTCGGGACTCGGCCGTCACGGACGCCAGAGCGAGTACGCCCGGATCGTGCGCCCGATCGCCGAGCACGTCGCGCGCTCGCGCGCGCTCGCGAGCTGGATCGACGGCGGCGAGCCCGAGTGGAAGCGCCTTTCGGTCCTCCGAACCGCGCTCGCGGACAGCGAGGTGCTGCTCTACATGGGCTTCGCCGAGAGCTCGAGGATTCCCGCGCTCGACGCGGAGCTCGAAGACCTGCGAGGCAAGCGCGACACGCTCCTGCGCCAGATCGCGGAGCTCGGCGCGCGGCGCGATGCGGTTCGTGCGCTCCCGCTGGAACAGTTCCCCGCTTCGCCCGACGCGGGCGCGGACGATCTGGCCGACGTGGCGCAGAAGCTCGCGGACGCGGAAGCACTCCTCGTTCGCACGGAGCAGCAGATCGCTTCGCGTTCGCGTGCGCTGCCGCTCTTCAAGGCGACGCTCGAGACCGACGGACTCGCGCAGGAGATGCGCGCCCGGCGCGACCACCCGGTGCACGTGCTGCTTCGGCGCATGTACCACGAGGGCCGGCCACTGGAGAAGACGAATGACTGAACGGACGCTTCGCACCTGGGTCGCCGCCATCGCGTGCAGCGCGCTCGCGGCCTGCGCGTCGTCGGGGAATCGACCCGCGGATTTCGGCAGCACCGAAAAGGCGGCGGAGGAAACCGCGCCGCTCGGCGGCGCGTCGCTCGATGTCCGCCGCGAGACCATGGGGCGCATGTACGAGGACCTGATGCACTTCCGCACGTCTCTCGATCACGCCGAGCAACGCGGAGACCGCACGACCCAGGTCGCGCTCAACCACTTCGTCGACGCGTACATCGGGATGCACCTCGACCCGATGCTCGCCGGCGAATGGCAGAGCCGTCACCCGGAGCTCTGGGGCGTCGATGCCGATCTGCGCCTGGCCAAGGCGCAGGTCCTGAAGCGGATGCGCGAGCGAACCCGCGCGGACGACGTGCTCGAGGAGATCGGCACGCGCTACGCCGGCCGCGAAGACATGCTCGTGCACTATCCGCCCGGAAGTCAGAGCCCGCTCGGCAAGGCCGTGCAACTGATTCGCGACGGAAACTGAGGAAGGATCCCCGATGGACGGCTCCATGCTCTCGACCCAGGCCACGATCGTCATCGTCATGAGCGGCCTCTCGCTCGTCGCGATCTGCGTTCCTCTCTATCGAGGTCTCGCGCTGGCCATGCGCGCGTCGAAGGCGACGCGGTTCGTGCCTCGTCCCGCGCTCGAGAAGAGCCTGCAATTCTCGACGAAGGGCCCCGCCGACTCCATCGCCGTGCTCATGCTTCGCGTGCTCGCCAAGTCGCTGCGCTCGCCCGACGCCCGTGCGGTGGCGAGCGACTTCGTCGTCGATGCGAGCCGGCAGTTCGTGATGAACGAGTACGAGTCCAGCTACGCGCGGCCGATCTCGATGTACTCGAACCTGCTCCCGCCGATCGGTCTGGCCGGAAACGCGATCGGAATGCTGATCCTGCTGGTCTCGAAGCACATGGCCGGCACGCCGCTCGAGCTCGGCGCGCTCGGACTCGCGCTGTCGTCGACGATCTTCGCGCTGCTCGGCTACGCGCTGCTCGAGGCGATCAAGCTGCGGCTCTACGGCCGGATGCTGCGCTGCCTCGAAGAGGTCGTCTCGCTGCACCGCATGGCCGAGGAGCGCGCGGAGCGCCCGGCCGCGTCGGGTGCGGCGCCTCTGCCGTCGCCCGCCTGATCCGGGTCAGATTCGCGGCGGCGTGGCGACTTCGAGCCTCGTCGAGAAGCCGCGTTCCCGAAGCAGGACGGTGACCGGACCGAGCTCCGAGATCTGCTCGAAGCCGATCAAGTAGACGTCGTAGCGATCGCGCTCGTCGCCGCGCCACGGCACGAGCGCGGGTGTTCCCGCGAGGCCGCGGATCTCCTCGACGACGAGATCGGCCTCCGCCCGCGTCGCGCGCGTCGCCACGAGCACCGCGTACGGCGCGCTCGTGAGCGAGCCCAGCGGACCGACGCGAAGCAGCTGGCGCTCGAAGGCGAGGCGGCGCGTCGTCGATTCAGCCCGCTGCTCCTCCGGTGAGTCGATCCGGGTCGCCTGCACCGCGGTGACGAGGCGCCGCGTTCGTGCGACGTCGCGCGTCGAACGGAAGAACCAGCCCAGGATGGGGATGTCCATCAGATAGGGCACGCCGGTCACCGTGCTCGCGGTCGTGTCGGCGGGCGCCGCGGCCACGAGCATCACCGCACCATCGGTCAGCCGCACGTTCGCATCCACGTCGAACTTGCGCAGCGTCGGCCCGCGCTCCTCGCTCGAGGTCTCCGATTCGCTCACGACCGTCAACGCATCGGCCACGGAGCTCACCGTGACGTGGAGCTCCAACACGATGATGTCTTCGGTGACGACGGTCGGCGTGATCTTCAGATCGACGCCGACGTCCTGACGCTGGATCGCGACCGAAGTCACGAACGGATCGGTCGAGCTCGTTCCACTCGCGTCGGTGCCGAAGTCCGTCGTGGCCGCGGCGCCGGACGAGACGGGGATCGGCACCTGATCGCCGCTGAAGATGCGCTGCTCCTCGCCGGCCGCGGCGAGCAGGTACGGACTGGTCAGCGCGCGGATCGAGACGTCGCCCTGCGCCGCTGTGATCTGCGCGCCGCCGGTCGGCACGACGGCGACGGTGGGTAGACCGTCGGGCCCGATGATCGGAATCACCAGCGGCGTGCGCGTGAATCGCGCCAGGAAGGGCTGCGCCTCGGGGGGAGCGAGCAGGCTCGCGGCGTCGCCGATCGCGGTGAACGCGATCGTGTCGTTCGGATCCTCGATGTGGACGAGCGGGAGCAGCGCGTCGAAGCCGAGCTCGACGCCCTTCGCCGTCTCGACGTCCCAGACGTGCACCTCGATCCCGACCCGCGCTGGGATCCGGTCGAGCTCGCCGATCACCCGGCTGACCTGCGCGAAGACCGCGGGCGTCGCGCGGATCACGAGCGAGTTCGTCGCGTCGTCGGTGACGATTTCGAGCGCCGAATCCGGTAGACCGGAGGCGTCGGCGGACTCGAGCTCGAGTCCGCGCAGATGATCCGCGAGCACTTCGGCCTCGGCGTTCACGACGCGGACGACGTGCACGCCGCTCGCCGAGCGTGTCGGAAGATCGAGCGTCTCGATCAGGGCGCCGACCTCGGCGACGCGCGCGGGGGGACCCTGGACGAGAAGCGAGTTCGTGCGCGAATCGACGACGACACGCCAGGGTCGTTCGGGCGCGTTCCCGGAACCGAACGCCTCGTCGAGCTGGCCGGCGAGCGTCTCGGCATCGGCGTAGCGCAGCGGGAAGACCCGCAGCTCCGTCTTCGAGGCCTTGTCGAGCGATCGCACCACCACGAGCATCGCGGCGAGACGATCTTCGGGAGCGGCGATGATCAGACCGTTCGTCGCCGGATACGGCAGCACGATCGCGGCGCGCGTGTCGCGACCGAGGATGTCGGCGATCTCGTCGGGATCGGCCGAGTCGAGCCGGACGAGGGTCGTCACGAGTCGCGCCGACTCGCTCGACGCCTCGTCATACAGCCACGGTGCGGCGCCGCGACTGGCCTCGATCGGCAGGATCTTCCAGATGCCGTCGGGACCGGGAGTCGTCGCGTACCCGGTCATCAGGAGCGCCGCGTTCAGGACCTCGAGCGCTTCGTCCGCGGTGATCTCGTCTTCGAGGATGATCGTCGCGCGACCGCGGAGATCCCGGTCGTATACGAAGCGCTGACCGGTCGCGCGCGCGACCGCTTCGACGATCGCCGTGATCTCCGCGTTGCGGAAGTTCAGCACGAGCCCCTGGCCCCGCGCGGAGGCGGCGAGCAGGATCACGATCGCGAAGCCGGCGAGCGCGCGCATGCGGCGGAGAATACCGCCGCCGGTCGGCGCGCGCCGTGAAGCGCCTCAGACGATCGGTGCGAACGCGATCAGGGCATCGAAGGACGCGCCCGAGCCGAGGCCGTGCGTCGGCAGGACCGACCCGAAGCTCCCGACGCGGTCGTGCAGCGCCAGGTAGTTCAGAACCACCGCCTCGGCGAGCAGCGCGACGTTGTTCGCGACCGCGGTCGATGCGGTCTCGACCGACCCGGAGGGCCGGAAGTAACCGATCTGCTGTGCCGTCGCGCGCGTCATCGCGGGCCGGCCCGTGGGGCTGTAGACCAGAACCAGGTTCGCGGCGGTGTCCGAGCTGTCGCCCTTCCAGATCCCCTTGCCGCGCCCGTCGGCGGAGTTGTCGAGCACGCCGTCGCTCGAGAGCGAGCCGTCCGAGAGCACGTAGAGCATGAGCGGCGCCGCGCGCCGCGCGGCGAACTCGAGCGCCGCTCCCATCATCTGACCGGCCAGGAAGTCGCGGACCTCGCCGGTCGCGCGCGTGCTGTCGTGGTAGTCGTAGCCACCCTGCTCGATCGTGCCCGCGCCCGCGAAGCCTTCGACGACGAGCTTCATCACCGCCGCGGTCTTCGCGAAGCGGCCCTGATTGAGCTCGGCCGCGGTGAAGATCGGATTGGCGCCGGTGGCGATGTCGGGATCGACCAGCGGGTTCACCAGATCGGGATTTCCGTAGCGCGCGATCAGGTCGGTCGTCTGGGTGTAGTTGCACAGGATCTGAGACTCGAGCGCCGGGTCCTCGTTCTCGTGCGCGAGCTTGATCGCGCTGATCTCCTCGGCCGCGCGCGCGACCTGCCCGGCCTGCGTCTGGTTCAAGAGCGACACGAGATTTCCGGTGTCGATCAGTCCGGTCGCGTCGCGCGCGGAATCGACCTTGGTCGGACGCTTGGTCGGATCGATCATCGACATCGGCGCTTCCGAGTTTCCGCCCGAGACCGAGCTCACCGAACCGACGAGCGTGACGAGCTCGCCGTCCGCGCCGGCGCGGTTGATGCCGTACATGGGATTGTGCGGGTTGTTGTCGGTGTCGTTGTCGGAGCGCGCGCAGAAGATCGTTCCGTTGACGTTCGCACGCGTTGCAGCCGAGGTCTTCGACAGGATGCCGCGCAGGAACGCGCTGTCGGAGTGGAACGCGATGCCGAGCTCGGTGTTCACCTGACCCGCGTTGCCCGGCGTCATGTCCGAGGGCAGGCCGAGCTTCGAGTAGCCTTCGCCGGTGAGGAGATCGAGCTGACCGCCGGGTCCACCGACGAGAACGTTCGAACCGGCGATGCTCGCGCCTCCGGCGAGATCGATGCACAGGAACGGAATCAGCCCCGCGCCCGCGCGCAGCACGCAGCCCGCGCCCTGAGCGCGCGCGGTCGAGGCGCGAAGCAGCGAGAGCAGCGTCGGCGCCATGACCAGGCCCGCGCCCGAGAGCAGCCCGCGCGCGAGGAAGTCGCGGCGCGTGACCGGACGCCGGTGGTCCTCGAGCCGGAGCGGCGCGTCCGCAGGGTGGGTGTGTCTTCGCTTCATCTCGCTCACCTCTTCCGTGCTAGTGCAGCTGCACCGCGGCGCTCGATAGCACCGCTGCGCAGACGCCCTTCACGACGTTTCGCGTGTGGCTCGCCGGGCACGACGCCGCGCTGCACCCCGCCGTCAGCTGGTCGATCAACGTGTCGAGGTGCGAGCGCACCTCGGACGCGGCCGGCTGGTTCGCGAGCGACGTCCCGAGCATTTGCGTCGAGATGGGAGCGATCACGGAATCCCGTTGCGCCGTCGTCGAGAACGCGGTCGTGGCGGGCAGGGTCCAGTCGAAGCCCGCGCCGAAGAACGCGGTCCGCAGGGTCGTGTTCTCGATCATCTGATCGCAGTAGTCGAGCGCGAGCCGCGAGATGCCGACCTGGTGCGCAGAGACGAAGGCCTCGACGTCGCTGTCGCCCGGCAGCGCCTGCTGCAGCTCGATCCAGGTCGCGCGCACGATCGCATTGGTCGCGGGAACACCCGTGATCTCGGACATCGAGTCGTTGATCTGCGAGAAGTCGCGGATGCCGATGCCGGCCGACGGCAGGACCACGCCCGGCGTGGGCGGCGGAGATCCCGGCAGATCGACCATCGGGCTCGAGAAGTCGCCGATCGCGTCGAAGAAGACGTGGAAGACGTCGAGATCGACGCCGAGATCCTTCGGCACGACCTGACACTGCTCGGAAAGCCGCGTGCTCGTCTGCGTGATCGCGGTGTCGAGCAGGCGGAAGCTCTGGCTCGCGACCGGCGCCACGCCGTTCACCGAGATGCGGATCGTCTGCACGCTGAAGCCCGTCCGCCCGCCGGAGTTCAACACCGGTGCGCAGAACAGGTAGCTGTAGGCGTCGAACTCGCTGACCGTGAACTCGACCCAGGCGTCCGGCGCGAGCGCATCGTCGAGCCCGAAGCGCAGCGTGTAGCGCTGGTTCGCACCGGCGAGGAAGTTCTGCGTGATCTGCTCCTGCGTGAGGATGTCCTCGTAGATGGCGACGAGCTTCACGATTCCGTGCCACGCGCGGTTGTTGCTCGTCTCGTTTCCGACCGCGAACGTGTACCCCGGGTCCCAGCTCACGAGCAGGGCGGGTGCGACCTCGTCCACGTCGTCGGTGAAGACGCCATCGACGAAGATGCGCCGACCGCGCGTCTGGTCGTAGGTGAGCACCACGTGCTGCAGCATCGCCTGCAGGTCCTCGTCGGCGTCGGCCGTGACGAGCGCGGGTTCGCCGTTCGTGCTGACCAAGGGGTTCACGCTGCGATTGCGGTAGACGTAGTTGTACATGACCTGGCCGAGCATGAAGTTGCGCGCGCCGGTTCCGCTCGAGTACGAGAGGATGCGCGCGGGACCTTCCTGCGTCGTGTTCGCCGGGATCAGCCAGCTCTCGATCGAGTACTGCTGCATTCCGCTGCCGCTCGCGAGCTCGTTGTAGAGCTTGCGGCTGTCGGTCGCGTTCGAGCTCGCCTTGCCGCCGGTGAACTCGAGACCGCCGCCGGAAACCCAGCCGACGTCGCCCGAGAGCGCCAGGTTCATCGTCGGGCCGACGCGGCTCGTGTCGAGCGCGACCGATCCCGAGCCTTCCGCGAACTTCCAGAGCGCGATCGGGTTGCCCTCGTAGCGCCCGCTCTCGGCGCGGACCGCGGAGAGGAACGTCCGCCCGTCGCTCGCGATGATCGTCGGCGGGATCTCCGTTCCCGGATCGTTCGGATCGGGATTCGCGACGACGACCGCGTCGGCCCAGAGCTGGATCGCGGCCTGCATCGCGTCGGCGTCGGAGTCGCAGTTGTTCCAGCAGAAGTGGCGATCCGTGCGCAGGCGCTCGACCAGACGCGAGCGCGAGGGATCGAGCAGGTTCACCTTCTGGTTGTCGATCACCGCGCGAAACGCCGTCTCGCCGTCGGGATGCGAGATGTGCGGGAAGCCCGGACCCGAACCGACGTGACACTGCACGCAGTACTGCCGCGTCAGCGGATGGACGTTGGCTTCGAAGGCCGCCTGCCCGATCGCGCCGCCGCCCGCGGGCACGCCGACACCCACACCGCCGCCACCGGCGCCGGTATTCGACGGCACGTTCGTCGGCGCGGAGCCGATGTCGCGGCCGCCTTCGCCCTCGCCGCCGCCACCCCCGCCGCCACCACAGCCCGAGGCCGCGACGAGGACCGAGAGCGACAGCGCAATCGTGTAAGTCCGGCTCGTGCTCATCGCCTAGTTCCCCATGCAGTGCGCGGCGGTTTCCGCGAAGACGCGCTTCATGCTGTGGTTCTCGGTCTCGAAGACGTCCGCGATCGTCTGCACCGCGAGCCGGTCCTCGGCGGATTCCGGCACACGCAGGCAGACGCGCCGGAAGACCTTCTCGACCTGGCACTCCGAGAACGCGCGGGTCGAGGCCACTTCCACGCCGAGGCTCTTGGGTCCGTTGCCCGAAGCGGACGGACCCTCCCAACCCAGCGACGAGTTCGGCCCGACACGCCAGGGGTTCAGCCAGCGGTCGTCGACGGTGACGTAGCCGCCGGGGAACGTGTTCGCGTTGATCAGATGCTTGGGCGCAACGCTTCCGCGCGTGAAGACGACGCGCCCGAGCGCCTCGTCCCACTCGAAGAAGGCGAACGCGCCGGCGAGCGGGTCCATGCCCGCGTGACAGCCGACGCAGGTGTTGTGGAAGATCCGGCTGTCGCCGCCCGGACTGCGGCTGATGTCCTGTCGGATTCGATCCGCCGGGCGCGTGATGTCGTTCAGCTGTTCGAGGTCGCGGCACAGGAAGTTCATCGCGGTGAAGCGCAACATCCGGCGGTTCGTGCCCGCGGAGAAGAACGCTTCTCCGGCGGCGCGCGTCGTCAGCACACCCGCCGTGTCTCCCGTCGCGATCGAAGCGCCGGGCAACGTGGACTGCGGCCGCTGCACGAGCACCGCCGGATTCGAGAGATCCGCGCGCGCCTGCTCGAGCTGTTGGTAGTGCAGATTGTCGGTCTGGGAGTAAGCCGCTCCGACCACCCCCGGCGCGCCGACATAGACCATGTCGGCCCAGAGAACCTGGTCGAACGGCACGTCGTCCCGGATCATGCCGATCACCGTCGCCGAGTAATCGTTCAAATCGGCGAAGACGGTCTGTGAGACGTTGGTCCAGGGCGTGACGAAGTTCTTCAGCGCCGAGACGTAGAAGATCGGGTTGTCCATCGCGGTGTAGGCCGCGGTGAGCGGATCGCCGCCGTCGATCGACACCTGCATCGACGTCAGCACGGCCTCGGACGGCGGCACGCCGACGAGGCGATCGTGCATGCGTTTCGCCTGCTCGCGCGAGCCCGCGTTCGCGTCCCCGGGCCAGGCTCCCAGCAGCACGAGCCACAGAGCCGCCAGGAGTGGCGTTCCGATCGGAGTCCGAAGCCAGCTCATCCGCGCTCCTCGACGCCCCTCGCCGATATCACCTCTTCGGTGAGATCCCCTGTCGCACAGCGTGAGCCGGCGCACGGTCGCGAACTCGTCTGCGCGTTCGCAGGTGAAGGCCGGCCGATGTGCACGAGTTGCGCATTCGCGATGTCCCAGTCGGTGTGCGTTGAGTCACATCGCGCCGCGCGCGCCGGTCGATGAGGTGCGGGGACTCGAGGGGACGAAGGAAGTGCGGAGCATGGTGACGTTCGGATTCGTCGTCGCTGCGATCGGAGCTGCTTGCGTGTCGCTCGCTTCGGGACCGGCGCGCGCCGCGGACGAGGGCGAGCTCGCGCCCGTGTTCTCGGCGAAGTCCCTCGACGGCGAAAGCACGATCTCGCTCGGCGCCTACCGGGGCAAGGTCGTGTATCTCGACTTCTGGGCGTCGTGGTGCGCTCCGTGTCGGACGGCGCTGCCCGCGATCGAGAAGCTGCGCACGGAGTTCCCGGCGCAGGACTTCCAGGTCATCGCGGTGAACGTCGACACCGACGTCGAGAAAGCGCTGCGGCTGATGGCGGAGCACAAGATCGGCTACCCGAGCGCGGCGGATCCCGACGGCGTGCTGCCCGAGACCTTCGGCCTCAAGACCATGCCGACCTCCTACCTGATCGACCGCGCGGGCGTGGTGCGGCTGGTGCACCCGGGCTTCCGATCGAGCGACGTCGAGAAACTGCGCGCCCAGATCAAGACGCTCGTGGAGGCGAAGTGATGAAACGGATCGCGGTCTGTCTGGCGGCGCTCGCGATGTCGGGCTGCGGGACCTTCCTGTGGCCGAGCGACGATCTGCCGGACTTCGAGGCGTACAGCGAGCATCCGCGGAGCTATCTCGAGATCTGTCTCGAACACGACTTCCTGGTGCGCGTGAAGCCGTGGGAGCGCGCCGTGCTCTCGCGCGACGACATGGCCTGGGTGCCGGATCCGCTCGAGGGATCGCGAAGGCGGCACACGTTCTTCAGCAAAGAGGCGTCGTTGCCCGGCGGTGGCGCGGCCGGTGGAGGCTGCGGGTGCAACTGAAACGGGCGACGAAGACGGGAAGGGAGTCCGCGACCTTGCGCGCGCTCCAGGCGAGCGCGCTCGCGCTCTCGGGCATGGCGCGCGTCGCCGCGGGTGACGCGCCGATCGACCAGGTCTACAGCTCGTACAGCTTCTCGAGCTACGACGAGGACGAGCTCGAGGCGTCGAAGGGCTTGCCGCTCGCGGATGGCGAGCGCTACTCCGTCTCGACCCATCAGGCGATGCTCGCCGCGCCACTCACCGAACGCATCGACTTCTCGCTCGAAGTCACGCACGAGACGATGAGCGGCGCGAGCCCCTGGTACACGGTTCCCGACGCGGGTGGAGCGCCGATCCAGGTCATGAGCGGCGCGACGATCGAGGATTCGCGCGACGACTTCCTCCTGCAGGCGAACTACTTCTACGAGAACGCGCGGATCGGGCTCTCGAGCGGCTACTCGGGCGAGAACGACTACACCGCGATCAACTTCGGTTTCAACGGCGAGACGCACTTCAACGAGAAGAACACCACGCTCTCCGGCGGATTCGGCGTGTCTCTCGACGAGATCGATCCGACCGACGCCGACCTGTACGCGACGCGGCCGAGTCACGAGTCGAAGCAGACCTATTCGCTGAACGTCGGGCTCTCGCAGATCCTGAACCGCCGCTCGATCGTCCAGTCGAATGTCTCCTACGCGTTCGGCACCGGCTACCTCTCGGATCCGTACAAGCAGGTCTTCGCCGTCGGCGGCGTGTTCTTCTCGGACGAGCGCCCCGACGCGCGCCACGGGCTCTCGTGGCTGACGCGGTATCGCCGGCACATCGAGGAATTCGAGGCGACGGTGCACCTTGGGTACCAGTACTACTTCGACACCTGGGGAGTCAGCTCGCACACGATCGAGGCCAGCTGGTACCAGTCGTTCGGCGACAACCTGCAGATCACGCCGACCGTCCGCTACTACACGCAAGAAGAAGCGGACATGTACGTGAACTACCTTCCGCTCGGCGCGACGGGCGGCGGCGAGTACTCGAGCGACTACCGGCTCTCGAGCTACGGCGCGCTCGGTCTCGGCCTCTCGGGCGAGTACACGCTGCGCACGCGCTGGGTCGCCGACATCGAGTGGAAGCTCAAGCTCTCGTACGAGCGCTATCTCTCGAGCGCCGACCTCGCCTTCAACGGCCCGTCGGTGGAAGCTCCCGGGCTCGTGAGCTTCGACGTTTTCTCGATCGGGATCCGCGCGGCGTTCTGACCGACATGCTGCGCGCGCGTCACCCGTTCCGTGCGATGGGCTCGCCGTGCGAGCTGCACCAGTACGGCGCTTCCCAGCGCACGTGCGATGCGCTCGCCGAGCGCGCGATCGGCGAGGTGCGCCGCCTCGAAGCGAAGTACTCGCGCTACCGCGACGACAGTGTGACCTCCGCGATCAATCGCGCCGCCGGTAATCCCGCCGGAGTCGACGTCGACGACGAGACCGCGGCGCTTCTCGACTACGCCGCAACCGCGTTCCGCTCGAGCGACGGGCTCTTCGATCCCACGTCGGGCGTGCTCCGCCGCGTCTGGAACTTCAAATCCGCCCGCGTGCCCACGCGCGCCGAGATCGACGCCGTCCTGCCGCTCGTCGGCTGGCAGCGCCTGTCGTGGCAGCGCCCGCGCCTGGTCCTGCCGCGCGCCGGCATGGAGCTCGACTTCGGCGGCTTCGTGAAGGAGTACGCCGCCGACCGCGTCGCCGCGCTCTGCCGCGAGCACGGCCTGCGACACGGAATGGTGGACCTCGGCGGCGACCTCGCCGTGATCGGCCCGCACCCCGACGGCTCCCCCTGGATCGTCGGCATCCGCGACCCGCGCGCACCGAAGCACGCGATGGCGAGCGTCCGCCTTCCCGCCGGCGCCATCGCGACGAGCGGCGACTACGAACGCTGCATGGTCGTCGACGGCGTCCGCTACACGCACGTCCTCGACCCGCGCACCGGCACGCCCGTCACCGGCCTGCGCAGCGTCAGCGTCGTCGCCGACGAATGCCTGATCGCCGGCACCGCCACCACCGTCGCCATGCTCAAGGGCACCGACGGCGGCCCCCTCTGGCTCGACGACCTCGGCCTGCCCAACCTGCGCATGGACGACGCGGGCGAATTGAGCGGGACACTCGCGAACGCGGAGCGCGACGCAGCGTAGGAGTCAGCTCGGACGGCCCGGATCCGCCGGATTGCCGTGCCAGTGACACGGACGGGTCACTGCGCTCGGGTAACTCCTACCGAGGCGCCGCGTCACCGCGCGAAGAGGCGAACAAGGACGAAGACTTCGGTTGACGCCACCTGTGCCGCGCGAAATGATACCGAGGCACCGAACGGGGTGTCCGGTGCAGCACGGCAAGTTCTGTGCGGATGGATCGCGCCGCTTCGGAGGATCCAGGATGCGAATTGGAACTCGTCTTGCCTGTATGCTTGTGGTCAGCGCTGCAGCGATTCCCCTCGCTTCGGCGGCGGCGCCGATCTCAGTTGCCGGGTTCTTCTTTGCGAACGGTGAAGACGACTTCGCGCAGAACGCCGTTGTCGTCTCCGGTACGGTCACCGGCTCCTCCGCTGCGCAGGTGCGGGCTGTTCTTGTCGGTAGCAACATCTCCGACAGCATCCGAGTGATCACGCCAGATATCGCGGTGATTGAAATCACTTTCGGCTCCCGGCAGATTCTCAACTTGGTTGGTCCCGATGCCGTGATCTTTGAGCTCTCCGGAGATCAGGCGGTAGGAACGCCGAACTACAACGAACGGTTCGAGGTCAGCGTATTCAACGGCACCAACTTCACCCCATTCCAAGTGGTGATCCCCCTGGCAACGGGTTTTGACGACCCTGCTGACGCAACGCTCGACGTATTCGCCGTACAGCTCGATCTGTCCGACTACGGGATCGCTGCCGGAGCTTCCACTGATCGTATCCGCATTCGCTTGGTAGACAATCTCGTCACGAGGTCCGCGGATCCAACAGCAGTCGGGTTGCTCCATTCGGTTCCGGAACCTCCCACGATTAGCTACGTGGGGGCTGTTCTCTTGATCGGATTCGCAGTGCGCGCGAGTTTCCGGACTCGGAGCCCGCATAACACCCGTTAGCCCGACGCGACGATGGTTGCTTGAATGCGTCGAACGCGTGAGAATTCGTCTATGCCGCGCTTCTCCCCAGCCGAGATCGAGCAGCTGAGCGTCGCCGAGCGAGTTCAGCTGGCCGAGGATATCTGGGACAGCATTGCCGCTGCGCCGGAGATGTTGCCGGTAACGGAAGTCCAACGCGCCGAGCTCGACCGGCGGCTTGCTCTGCTCGGTCAGGATCCTTCGCGAACCGTCCCGTGGGACGAGGTTCGCTCGAAGCTTTCGCAGGCTCGTTGAGCATTCCAGTCGTCTTTACGGCGGCGGCGGAAGCCGATGTCGAAGAGGCGCATCTCTGGTACCGCGAGCGCGGCCTGGGCCTTGGCGACGATTTTGTGCGAGCGGTCGACGCATCCGTGGCCGGGATCGCGCGGCACCCGGATGGCCACTCCGTGGTTCACCGCGATGTGCGGCGCGCGCTGTTGCGACGCTTCCCGTACGGACTCTTCTACATCGTTCAGCCCGACCGAGTTGTCGTCGTGGGCTGCTTTCACGCGGCTCGAGACCCGCGGATCTGGCGATCGCGCTGAGCGGGCGAACGAGAACTTGCAGCTGCCGAGCGCCCGCTTTGGTCTGTCCAGCACCGGGAACGTCTGGGATCATCGTCGCATCGTTAATCAACAACACGGCGCGGGCTCTCGCAGCTGAAGCCCAAGTCGTTATACGGACAGGAAGGGGACGAGAGCTTGTCAACAGCGCGAAAGCGCGTCGCGCTGTTCTATGCGCTGACGTTCCTGCTTCTCGCAGCGGTTCCGATTCTTCACGGCCTCTTCGCTGGCGGGCCAATGAACTTCGCCGCGGCCGGAGCGCGAGCCTCCGTTGAAACGGGAGTGGCATGGACCTCGAACTTGCTGGTCATGGTGCGTCTGTGCCTGGCGGAGCCAGTGCTCTGGCTGATCGTGTTCGGATCCGCGGTTCCGAGCATCGCGGCGCTGCTGGTGGTCGCCCTGAACCGGTCGGCACTCGGTTCCTTGCTCGCACGGCTCGGGCCGCGAGTGCCATGGCGGCCCGCCCTGATGGACTACGGCCTCATCTTCGTCCTCATGGTCGGAGGGCTCGTTGCCGTCTCCGTGCTGAGATCGTTCCTTCCGGGCCCGGAGTACGTGCGCCCCGAGAGCTTCGTGGGCCCGGGTCTCGTCGTGGCCGTGCTTGCGGCGGCGCTTCTCGATCAGGGCGCCGTTCTTGAGGAACTAGGATGGCGCGGGTTCGCGCAACCGGAGTTGCAGGCGAGTCGCCTTAGCCCGTTGGTTGCGGCGATCGTCGTCGGAATCGGATGGGGCCTCTGGCACGTGCCCCGAGACCTGACCGGCGGGGTCGTCGAGCGGCTCGGTGTTCTGCAGTACCTGCTGCTGTATCTCCCGAGCTTTCTCGCTGGAACGGTCACGGTGTCCATCATTGCTGCCTACTTCGTGAACCGTGCATCCGGAAGCGTGCTCCCGGCCATCATCGTGCATGGGCTGAGCAATGATTCGGCTGGCATCTCCGGGGCCGCAACCATGGAGCTTGCGCTGTCCCCGTATCACCAAGCGACGAAGGCGTTGCCGTTTGCGCTTCTCGCTGTCGGCATCGTTCTTGTTGCGGGGAAGTCACTCGGCCTTGCTCGACGTAGAGCCGTATAACAAGCCGCTGAGGCTGACGGCCGCCGGCTTCAGTCGCGCGGGCGGTCTCGCTCGACACGAGTCGTGGTAGGCTTACGCGCGGCCGCAGCTTGGCGGCCATCCGTTCGCAAGGCAGCGAAAGCCGCGAGGAGGCCCACTCAATGCCCCACCCTGCCCTCACTCCGAACCGCACGGCGGTGATCACCGGCGGCGCCAGCGGCATCGGCTTTGCTACGGCGGAACGTCTCGTGGCGATGGACCTGAACGTCTGCATCGCGGACCATGACGGGGAAACGCTCGGCTCCGCGGCCGACGCACTTGCAAAGCAGGCCGCCAGGGGCGTGGAGTCGATCCTCGCGGTGCCGACCGATGTCGCGCGCCTTGAGTCGGTCGAGGCGCTCCGGGACGCTGTGCTGGATCGCTTCGGCGAGGTCGCAGTGCTGATGAACAACGCCGGGACGGGCGGAGGCGGTAGCCCCTGGCAGAACTACGAGGGCTGGCAGCGGGTCCTCGGCGTGAACCTCTGGGGCGTGATCCACGGCCTCCAGGTCTTCACGCAGAGGATGATCGGCCAAGGCACCCCCTGCGCGATCGTGAACACGGGCTCCAAGCAGGGCATCACCAACCCACCCGGAGATGCCGCGTACAACGTATCCAAGGCCGGGATCAAGAGCTTGACCGAGAGCCTCGCCCACCAACTCCGGAGTCTCGACGGCTGTCGAGTCACGGCGCACCTGCTGGTGCCCGGCTTCACTTACACGGGCATGGTGAGACGATTCCTGAAGGAGAAGCCGCCTGCCGCTTGGCTGCCCGAGCAGGTGGCGGAGTACCTGCTTGCAGCGATGGAGCACGGCGACTTCTACGTGCTGTGTCCAGACAACGAAGCGACGTCCGAGATCGACTCCCGGCGCATCGAGTGGGCGGCAGGCGACATGACCGAGAACCGACCGGCGCTCTCGCGCTGGCATCCGGATTACCAAGCCGCCTTTGCGGCCTTCATGGCCAAAGCGCGCGACTGAATCCCACCCGACTCTCGCACGTATCGTTCGCTGCCGAACAAGCCGCCGCAGCTGACGGGGCCACAGCGCGCTCCAATCAACCTTGGGTAGAGTTCGGCATTGAACTCGTGTGCTTCGAGCGGCCGCTGGCGGCGGGCCCGGCAGCTGAGCGCTGTATCCGTTGGACTGCCCGCGGCGGTACCATTCACGTGCCATGAAGTCATACGTTGGTGTCACAGACTTCGAATGGTTCGAACTTCTTCGTCGCCAGCCAGACCTCGATGAGGTGAACTTCTGGCAGCCTGGTGGATCGCGGCAGTTCAAGACGCTTGTCTCTGGCGACCTCTTCTTGTTCAAGCTCCACAGTCCCCGGAACTTCGTCGTCGGCGGTGGTGTGTTTGCCCACTCCAGCTTGCTACCGATCAGCCTCGCTTGGGCGTCATTCGGGATTGCGAACGGCGTCCAATCGCTCGAAGAAATGCGAGCGCGAACTTTGCGATACAGGCGCTCGCCGCCAGCCGATCGTGAGGACTTCACCATCGGCTGCATCCTTCTGACGCAGCCCTTCTTTCTTCCAGAGGATCGATGGATCGCGGTTCCGGCCGACTGGAGCCCGAACATCGTGCAGGGGAAGACCTATGACCTGACTGTGGAGCCCGGGGCAACGCTGTATCGCCAGCTTCGAGAAGCACTTCACGGATTGCAGATTCGAGAATCCGAAGAGAATCGATACGGAAGCCCGGTGGAGATTCGTCCGCGTCTGGGCCAAGGATCATTTCGCGTCGTCGTCACCGACGCGTACGAGAGGCGGTGCGCGATCACCGGCGAGAGAGTCTTGCCTGTACTTGAGGCTGCGCACGTTCGTCCATACGTGGCCGGTGGTGCTCACTCCGTCGACAACGGACTCCTGCTCCGAAGCGACATCCACACCCTTTTCGATCGCGGCTATCTCACCATCACCCCAGATCATCACATCGAAGTCAGCACTAGAATACGCGACGAGTTTCACAACGGTCGCGAGTACTACGCATTGCATGGGCGCGAGATCCGGGAACCAGGACGCACCGACCAAGTGCTTTCCGAACAGAACATCCAGTGGCACAACGAGCAGATCTATCTGGGTGCCTAGCGCGGACGTGCTGGCTCGGCGCGATCACGCCGACGACTCATGTCCATCTTCGCGGCAGTCGCTTCCGTAACTGTTACCGGGGTCCCACCTTTCGGGGCAAGAAACCGAGTGCTGACAAAGGCTTCGGTTGACGAGGCTGTTGCCGCGCGAAATGATACCGAGGCGCCGGTCAGGGTGTCCGGTGCAGCACAATATTTGTTGGGCGGCGCGATGCGCTCGGGTCAGCTGGGAAGGCGGTCTACCCAGTAGCGGGGTTTTCGACGATCGTGCGCTACCGCGAGGACCTGAACGCGATCGGCGAGCTCGATGTAAACGACCTGGTACGGAAATCGGCGAACGAAGATGCGGCGGATATCTCCCGCTTCCACTCCCGGTACCGGAGCTCCGATTCGCGAGTTCGCCTCGATCCTGCTGATCGCAGAATCAACCTCGGCGACAAACTCCATTCCGAGTCCGATCCGCTGTTCTTCGTACCATCGCGCGGCCTCTGCCAGTTCAGCGTCGGCCTCCTCGCCGATCCAGATCCACTGGCTCAACGCTTTGCGAGCCCGCTTCGGATTCGGTCGCGAACCTCCGGCCAAGGTTTCCCAGGGTCATCACCCGAACGTGAGCGCGCCGCACGGCGCTCGATCTCAGCCGCCCAGGCGGCTTCGACGTCCGCATCGCGTGCGCCATCGAGGCTCGCCAACAACTCCGCGGCCAGTTCCGCTCGCTCGGGGAGGTCGAGCTTCAACGCGCTTTCCAAGAGGCGTTCAGCGGCCTTCGTCATGCTGGGCAAGCCTACCCCGAGGAGCGCCGCCCAACAAGGCGCTGCACCTGTCCGGCCTGCACGCGCCATCAACGGCGTGGTAGCGTCGGAGCAAACCGCGCTCAGCCTTTGCCAGCATCGACGGCGGGCCGGCAGGTGAGCGCCAAGCCGTTAGGCGGCGGCAAAGAGCATAGTTTGGTCTTCTGGAACCTCCGCAAGCTTCGGGAGTCACTCACGGGTCCGCTGCCACCTAGGGAGCAAGTCTCCTACTTGGTGGGGATCTTTGTCATCTGGGGTCTGCCGATTCCGACCGCGATCGCACTGGGATCGGCTTCCCAGGACGGTCTTGCTTCTGACCTGGCCGCTCTCGGGATTTCGCTCGTCGGCGTTCTCCACGCATATCGAAGCAACGGCGGTTCGAGCGGCGAAGAGTTCGCCGTGCGTCTCATCGCGGTCGGATGGGTCGTCGGCGTTCGCTTTACGGTGACGCTCGCCGGATTGTCCCTTCTCGCTATCTATCCGGGCCTGCCGGTCGCGATCGAGATCGCATCCAAGTTCAACGTCGAAATCGAGCCCAACCAGAACTCCGCGGCAGTGGTGCTCGTGTACACCGCATTGGCAGTGCAGGCGCTCTACTGGTGGGTCGTCGGCCGTCAGATGCGGAGCATCCACGCCGCCGCCTAACAAGGGCTTGCAGCTGACGAGCGCCCGCTTCGGTCTGTCCACCAGCTGGGGTGTCTGGCATCATGGTCGCAACATCAACCAACAACGCGTGCCGGGCTCTCGCAGCTGAAGCCCGATACGTTAGGCAGCACGCCACGCCCCGGTTGCTTGCTTGTATATACAGATGTATGCTTGCGGGGTGCGCTTCGCGTGGGATCTCCGCAAGAGTGCAGAGAACCTACGAGTGCGCGGATTCGACTTCGAATTCGCGACCCTGGTCTTCGAGGGTGCCACGCTGGAGCGTCAAGACGAACGCCGGGACTACGGAGAGCATCGAGTTATCGCGATCGGATTGGCTCAGGGGCTCGCGCTCACCGTCGTCTACACAGATCGGGTCGAGGCCGGCGTTGCGCGGACCCAACAGGGCGTCATCAAACTTGCATGCAGTTTGGGAACCACGACGTTAGGCGGACGACTCAAGAACAATGCAGAATCTCGGATTCGAGACGCTTGTCACTGTCCTCATACCGGGTCTACTGATCTTCACGGCCCTTGCACTGCTCGGAGACTTTGCCAATCCGGAGCTCGGCCTGACGGAAGTTGCACAAAGGCTTGCTGCAGTGGAGTGGCAGGCGAGCCTCTTGGCCTTGGTTGCCTCCGCATTTCTTGGCGCGCTTCTGGCTTCGACTCTCGGCTTTGTTGAGGCGTACGTTCTCGAACCGTTCAACGCTTGGCGGTAGGCGTCACCGGCCGGAGCATGGCTAACACTCGGAACGGCGTGTACTTGGTGTTTGCGGCGTGGCACGACCTATCGAACTCTGACCCAGTTCAGCACGCCGCTTCCCATGTGCGGTCGATTCAACAAGCCTGACGTCGCCGCCCAGCAAGGCGCTGCAGCAGACGCGGCGCATGTTCCCGGCAGTGGCGGTGCGTGATAGCTTTGGAGCAACACCATTCGGGCGTAGGCTGGCGTCGGCGGCGGGCGCCGCGCAGCTGAGCGCCTAGTCGTTGGACTGCGCGAAGATCGATCCGGGGTGCAGCGCGAGTCGGCAAGCGACGATGAGCGCGGTATTCTGAGCGCATTGGCTGCAACGCGGAGGAGCCGGTGAAGTTCCGCATTCTCATCGAGCCGGACGAAGATGGAGTCGTTGTCGCGACAGTTCCGTCGCTTCCCGGTTGCGTGTCGCAGGGCGCTACCCGCGAAGAAGCGGTCCGGGACGTCCGCGAAGCGATCGAAGGCTACCTCGAGAGCCTTCGCGAACGCGGCGAGCCGATTCCGCCGAGCATTCTCGAAGAAGTGATCGACGTCGCGGTGTGAGCACGCTGCCGAGGCTTTCGGGGCGTGAGGCCGTCGCCGCATTTCGTCGCCTCGGGTACGAGGTCGATCGTCAGAAGGGAGCCACATCATTCTTCGGAATGCGCGCGCCCCGTATCGGCGCCTGACCGTGCCTGACCATCGGGAGCTTGCGAAGGGCACTCTTCGATCCCTCATTCGCGAAGCGGGCATCACGGTGGAGGAGTTCACCGCACTGCTCTCCTGAAGCCGGCGCGCAGGCCAACAAGGGCTTGCAGCTGACGAGCGCCCGCTTTGGTCTGTCCACCACCGGACGCGTCTGGCATCATCGTCGCATCGTCAACCAACGACGCGGCGCGGGCTCTCGCGGCCGAATCCCGATCCGTTTGGTGGAGTAGGGGATGATCTCACAGCGCAACAGCCTGAAGATCGCGCTCTGGGTCGCCATTGTCGGTCTGGTCCTCGCCGTCATCCCCATCTGGCCCTACGGGTATTACACGCTACTTCGCCTGGTCGTCAGCGGGGTATCGCTGTTCGCTCTCGTCGTTCTCGGCGCTCAAGATACGTCGCGTACAGTAGGACTCACGGTTGTCACTCTGCTCTTCAATCCATTCATCGCTGTCGAATTGACTCGAACGATTTGGTTACCCATCGACTTGGGGGTCGCAGCTTGGTTCGGCTACATCGTGACTCAGCAGCTGTCGGCACCTCCATCGAACGACGAACCCCTTCCACGCGGTCCCGGTGCAGGTTCCACCTAGCACTCATCAGGCCCGGTGGCGTCAAGTGACGAGGATCATCCGCCCGCCGCGCTACCGCTTCGTCGAGTGACCGATCCGAAGTAGGTGGCCGTTCGGGTCGCGGATGCTGAACTCGCGGATGCCCCAGGGTTGGGTGGCGATCGGGTCGACGATCGGGACGTCGTGCTCGCGGCAGACGGCGTGGACGAAGTCGGCGTCGTCGACGAGGACGCAGCAGGTCGAGGGCGTGCGGGGCTCGGGGGACTTCGCGAAGAAGAGCTCGGCGGCGCCCGCGCGCACGGCGCCGAAGCCGTCGCCGCGGGTCCACGCGATCTCGAGGCCGAGCACGTCGCGGTACCAGGCCTGCGTCGCGGCGACGTCGGCGACGGGAAGCTGCGGGATCACCATTCGCCACATGGAATGAGTATCGGCCGATCGGGCGCCGGGGCTCAGAGCGCGCCGGGCGGGACCGCGATTCGGGTCGGCACGCCCTGCCGCTCGATCAGGACTTCTCCGCCGGCGCGCGGATCGAGCGCGCGGAGCGCGTCGAAGGCGCGCGGGGTGTTGTCGACCTTCACGCCCGCGACCGAGATGACGACGTCGCCGCTGCGCAGGCCGATCCGCTCGAGCGTGCTGTCGGGACGGACGTCCATCAGCGCCACGCCGCGAAGTTTTCCGGACGCGTCCTGCACCGGCGCGTAGCGCGCCTGGCCCGAGAGCGTGACGAGGAGCTGCTCGGCGCTCGCGGCGGCGGGCGCGTCGTCCTCGAACGCGGCGCTTGCGGGGACTTCGCTCGCGTTTGGCCCGCGTGCCGCGCGTGCGCTCGCGCTCACGCGCGCGCGAGCCGGGGGTCGGGCGGCGGGCGAGTCGGGATCGATCGCGTCGCGCGGATCCGAAGCGCCTCGACTCGGAGCGGACGCCGAAGTCGCGGCGTTCCCCGACCCACGTGCCGTCGAAGCCGAAGCCGTGCCGGCCAATGCGAGCCGCTCGAGCCGACCGGAGAGCGCGAGCACGACCCCGTCCTTGCGGATCTCCTCGACGCGCGCGCCGCCGATCTCGTCGCCCGCGCGCACGACCGAGATCACGCCGGAGCTGTCGATCACCGCGATCGAGCGCTCGGGCTGCGGCGAGACGACGGTGCCGACGAGGTGCAGCGGAAGCCGCGTCTCGGGAAGCGGCGGCTCGGCTCCCGCGCGAAACGCGAGTGCGGCGACGAGCACGAGAATCGCCGAGAACTCACGCACCATCGCGCCCCCCCGCTTCGATCGCCTCGATCAGGATATCGGCCGTGATCAGCTCGGGCAGGACGTGCGGCGCGTCGGGCGCGTCTGGAAACCAGAGCACGTAGAGCGGCACGCCGGCCCGGCCGAAGCGCGCGAGCTCGCGGCGGATCGACTCGTCGCGGCGCGTCCAGTCGGCCTTCAACACGGCGAAGTGTCGGCGCGCGAGCTCGGCCTTCACGCGCGCGCTCGCGAGCACGATGCGCTCGTTCGCCTTGCAGGTCAGGCACCAATCGGCGGTGAACTCGACGAAGACCGGGCGGCCGTCGCGAAGGTGCGCTTCGACCGCGTCGGGCGAGTACGACGATGCGCTCGCGGCCGAATCCGAAGGCGAACCGAGATCGGCGGCGTCCGCCCACGAGAGCGGCCGCAGAGAGAAGAGCGCCGCCAGCACCAGCGAGCCCGCGATGACGAGCCCGCGGCCGCTTCGCTCGGCCGACTGGAGCACGCCGAAGACCCAGGCCGCGAACGCGAGCGCGAGCATGAGACCGAGCGCCGACGCCAGCGCGTCGATCCCGGTGAGCCGGCCGAAGATCCAGAGCAGCCAGGCGGCGCTCGCGAGCAGCGCGAAGCCGAGCACGACGCGGAGCTTCCCCATCCACGCGCCGGAGCGCGGCAGGAAACGCGCGAGTCCGGGAACGAGCGCCACGCAGGCGAGCGGCAGCGCGAGACCGATGCCGAGCGCGGCGAAGATCGCGAGCGTCTCGACGGCTCCGCTCGCGAACGCGACGCCGACGGCGGTGCCGAGAAACGGCGCCGAGCACGGCGTGGCGAGCGCCACGGCGAGCAGCCCGTCGAAGAACGATCGGCTCGCGCCCGCGGCGTTCGCGCCGACGCTCGCCAGACCCGCCGGCGCGGCGACGTCGAAGACACCGAAGAGGTTCAGCGCCAGCACGACCAGGAGCCCCGCGATCGCGAGCGAGTAGGCGGGCTCCTGGAACTGGAACCCCCAGCCGACGGCGGTTCCCGCGCCGCGAAGCGCGATCACGAGCGTGGCCAGCGCGAGCATCGTGACGAGCACGCCGGCAAGGTAACCGGCTCCGTGCGCGAGCACCTCGCGCCGGCCTCGGCCCGCGAGGTCGGCGAGCGCGAACGCCTTGAGCGCGAGCACCGGCAGCACGCACGGCATCAGGTTCAGCAGCATCCCGCCGAGCAGCGCGAGCGCGAGCACGCGCGCGAGCGGCGGGCTCGGAGGAGTGGATCCGCCGAACGCCGCGGCCAGGTCGCGCTCGAGCGCGATCCGGCCCGGGACGCAGACGTTGCTGCACGCGAGGAAGCGCACGTCGGCGCGCGCCATCCGCGCGCTCGCGCGCCAGGGACCGAGCTCGAGCGGGGCCGCGAGCAGCACGGTTCCCGCGTAGCCCGTGCTCGTGACGCCGACCTCGGCATCGGCGAAGGCGACGGGCTCGGGGTACTCGGTCGGGCCGACGCGCGCGCCATCGACCGCCCATTCGACCCGCGTCGGCAGGCCGACCTCGCCGACCTCGGCGCCGTAGATGTGCCAGCCGGAATCGATCGCGAGCCGGACGCCGAGCCGCGGCGCATCGCCGCTCTCGAGCACGATCTCGCCGCGCACCGGCAGCGGCTCGAGCTCCGGCTCCGCGCGGCCGAACGTGGGCGCCGCGCACACGAGCGCCAGGGTCGCCACGGCGAGGATCGGCTTCGCTCCCATCCAAGAGAGCTTCGGCGTCCGAGCGACCCGGGGCCGTGATCCGCGACCACGCAGCGCGCACGCAACTCGCGCGCGGAGGTGCCCGAGCGGCGTGTGATTGGTACCCTCGCGCCCGTTCCTCCCGGGGGAGTTTCTTTGCCCGTTCCCGAACCCGTATCGCCCGCCGAGCTCGCCGAACGCCGGCGCGCGTTCCAGAGCCAGCTCGGCGACGGCGTGGCGCTGGTTCCCGGCGGGAAGTCGCGCACGCGCTCGCACGACACGGACTACGTGTTCCGGCAGGACTCGGACCTCTGGTACCTGACCGGCTTCGAGCAGCCCGAAGCGGTCGCGGTGCTGACGAAGGACCGCTTCGTCTTCTTCGTGCAGCCGCGCGATCCGCTGCTCGAGACCTGGAACGGGCGGCGCCCCGGCACCGAGGGCGCGGTCGCGCGCTTCGCCGCCGACGAGGCGCACCCGATCGGCGAGCTCACGGCGAAGCTGCCGGCCCTGATCGAGAACCGCCCGCGCCTCTTCCACACCTTCGGCCACGACCGCGAGCTCGACGATCGCGTCGTCGCCGCGCTTGCCGACGTGCGCGCACGCGGGCGCCGCGGGGTCACGGCACCGTCCGAGGTGATCTCGCCGCACGCGATCCTGCACGAGATGCGGCTGCGCAAATCGACGTACGAGCTCGAGCTGATGCGCGCGGCCGCGGAGATCTCGCGCGAGGCGCACCACGCGGCGGCCGTGCTCGCGGCACCGGGCGCGCGCGAGTACGAGCTCGAAGCGGCGCTGCTCCACGTCTTCCGGAAACGCGGCGGCACGGGACCGGCCTACAACCCGATCGTCGGCTCGGGCGAGAACGCGACGGTGCTGCACTACGTCGAGAACGACGACGTGCTCCGCGCCGGAGAGCTGGTGCTGATCGACGCGGGCGTGGAGCTTCACGGCTACGCGTCCGACGTGACGCGGACGTACCCGGTCGGCGGGACGTTCAGCGGCGCGGCGCGCGACGTATACCAGGTCGTGCTCGACGCGCAGCAGGCCGCGTTCGAGGCGATCGTTCCCGGCGTGACGCTCGCGCAGATGCACGCGGCCGCGCTGCGCCGGCTCGTCGTCGGGCTCGTCGAGCTCCGCGCGCTCGCGGGCGACGTCGACGCGCTGATCGCGAGCGAAGCGTACAAACCCTTCTACATGCACTCGACCGGGCACCTGCTCGGCCTCGACGTGCACGACGTCGGCAACACCTTCGTCGACGGCAAGCCACGCGCGCTCGAGCCCGGCATGGTCTTCACCGTCGAGCCGGGGCTGTACTTCAGCGCGACCGAGCCCAAGACGCCCGAGCACCTGCGCGGGATCGGTGTGCGCATCGAGGACGACGTCGTCCTCACCGAAGCCGGATTCGAGAACCTGACGTCGGCGATCCCGAAGACGATCGCGGACGTCGAAGCGTGGATGAGGAGCTAGGCGAGTTCATGGCGGATGCGAATTCGATCGAGACGACCCTGAAGGAGAAGCGGCGCTTCAAGCCCGACCCGGCGTTCGCGAAATCCGCGAACGTGCCGGGACCGACGGCGTACAAGAAGATGGTGCGCGAGGCCGAGAAGAGCCCCGAGAAATTCTGGGCGCGCATGGCGAAGCAGCACGTCTCCTGGTTCTCGCCCTGGAAGAAGACGCTCGAGTGGAAGCCGCCGTTCGCGAAGTGGTTCATCGGCGGCAAGACCAACGTCAGCTACAACTGCCTCGACCGTCACCTCGAGGGTCCGAACGCGTGGCGGCGGAACAAGGCCGCGATCATCTGGGAGGGCGAGCCCGGCGACAGCCGCACGCTGACCTACGGCGATCTGCACCGCGAGGTCTGCAAGTTCGCCAACGTCCTGCTCGCGCGCGGCGTCGAGAAGGGCGACCGCGTGATCCTGTACATGCCGCTCGTGCCCGAGCTCGCGATCGCCATGCTCGCCTGCACGCGGATCGGCGCGATCCACTCGATCATCTTCGGCGGGTTCTCCGCCGACTCGGTGCGCGACCGGATCAACGACGCCGAGGCGAAGCTCGTCGTCACCGCCGACGGCGGCTGGCGCCGCGGTCAGATCGTGCCGCTGAAGTCGCTGGTCGACGACGCGCTCGCGGGCACGAAGACCGTCGAGGGCGTGATCGTGTTCCAGCGCACCGGCCACGACATCGAGATGAAGCAAGGCCGCGACGTCTGGTGGCACGACCAGATGGCCGACGCCTCCGCCGACTGCAAGCCCGCCAAGCTCGACGCCGAGACGCCGCTCTTCATCCTGTACACGAGCGGCTCGACCGGGAAGCCCAAGGGCGTGGTGCACACGACCGGCGGCTACCTGACGCACGTCACGGCGACGTCGAAGTACGTCTTCGACCTGAAGGAAGACGACACGTACTGGTGTACCGCCGACATCGGCTGGGTCACCGGGCACTCCTACGTCGTCTACGGCCTGCTCGCGAACGGCGCGACGTCGGTGATGTACGAGGGCGCGCCGAACTTCCCCGACGTCGAGCGCTTCTGGCGGATCATCGACAAGTACCGGGTCACGATCCTGTACACGGCGCCGACGGCGATCCGCACCTTCATGCGCTGGGGCGACAAGCACGTGAAGAAGTACTCGCTCGCGAGCCTGCGCCTGCTCGGCACCGTCGGCGAGCCGATCAATCCCGAGGCGTGGATGTGGTACCGGCGCACGATCGGCCGGAATCGCTGCCCGATCGTCGACACGTGGTGGCAGACGGAGACCGGCGGGATCCTGATCACGCCGATCCCGGGCGCGGTGACGACGATGCCCGGATCGGCGACGCGTCCGTTCCCCGGCATCTTTCCCGAGATCTGGAACGAGGCCGGCGAGCCGGTCGGCGCGAACGAGGGCGGGTTCCTGGTGCTGACGAAGCCGTGGCCGGGCATGCTGCGCGGGATCTGGGGCGACTCGGCGCGCTTCCGCGAGCAGTACTTCTCGAAGTACCCGAACACGTACTTCACCGGCGATGGCGCGCGGCGCGACAAGGACGGGAACTTCTGGATCGTCGGGCGCGTCGACGACGTGATGAACGTCGCCGGCCACCGCCTCTCGACGATGGAGGTCGAGAGCGCCCTCGTCTCGCACCCGAAGGTCGCCGAGGCCGCGGTCGTCGGCCGCCCCGACGAGATCAAGGGCACCGCGGTCGTGTGTTTCGTCACGCTGAAGAGCGGCATCCCGGTCGATCCGAACCTGGTCACCGAGCTCAAGGCGTGGGTGGCGAAGGAGATCGGCCCGATCGCGCGGCCCGACGACGTGCGCTTCGCCGACGCGCTGCCGAAGACGCGGTCCGGAAAGATCATGCGCCGGCTGCTTCGCGACGTGGCCGCGGGGCGCGAGACGGCCGGCGACACGACCACGCTCGAGGATCTGTCCGTGCTCGCGAAGCTCCGCGCTTCCGACGAAGAGTGATAGGAGATCGGAATGCGACTCGTTCGATGGATCCTGCTGATTCTGCTCGTCGCGGGCGGATACCTCGTGTACCAGCGCGTCGAGCGCACGCCGCCGGTGATCCAGACGCGGACGGCGCCGGCCTTCATGGGCACGAACTACGAGCACGAGTTCGTCTTCTCGGACCAGGGCATGGGCCTGCGCTCCGTGCGCATCTGGCTGCAAGCGGGCGGAGAGGTCTGGGGGCTCGGCGAGGAATCGTTCCCGGGAAATCCGTTCATGGGCGCGGCGCTCGAGATCGACCGGCCGGTCAAGATCGCGGTGAACGCGAAGGAGCTCCAGATCGCCGACGGTCCCGCCACGCTCTATGCCGAGGCGCGCGACTTCTCGTGGATGGACAACGTGACCGAGATCTCGATCCCGCTCACGATCGACACGCAGCCGCCGCGCGTCTCGCTGCTGACGGGCCTGACCTACGTGCGCAAGGGGGGATCCGAGCTCGCGATCTACACCGTCGAGGACGGCGTCGAGAAGGACGGCATCGAAGTCGGAGACCGCTTCTACCGCGGCTTCGCGGATCCGCGCGACCCGAAGCGCCGGCTCGCGTTCTACGCGATCCCGGCCGACGGAGCGGAGGGCGCGAAGCCCGTGCTCGTCGCGCACGACCGCGCCGCGAACCAGACCCGGATCGCGTTGGTCGCGAACGTGATGGAGCGCGCCTTCCCCGTCGACACGATCACGCTCTCGGACTCGTTCATGCAGAACAAGGTCGCGGAGCTGCTCGGCTCGTTTCCCGGCACGCCTCTCGAGGGCTATCTGAAGATCAACCGCGACATGCGCAAGGAGAACGACGCGAAGCTCTTCGAGATCACGTCGAACTCGAGCCCGGATCGGATCTGGTCGGGCGCGTTCGTGCAGATGCCGAACGCGCACGCCGGGGCGAGGTTCGCGGAGCGACGCAGCTACGTGTACGACGGCCAGGTCGTCGATCAGCAGACCCACATGGGCTACGACTTCGCCTCGACCGCGCACGACTCGATTCCCGCCGCGAACGACGGCGTGGTCGTCTTCACCGGACCGCACGGGATCTACGGGAACACCGTGATCGTCGATCACGGGCTCGGGCTCTTCAGCCTGTACGGGCACCTGTCCGAGATCGCGGTCGAGAAGGGCCGGCCGGTGACGAAGGGCGAGTCTCTCGGAAAGAGCGGCACGACCGGGCTCGCGGGCGGCGATCACCTGCACTTCGCGATGCTGCTCGGCGGCAGCTTCGTCGATCCGCTGGAGTGGTTCGACCCGAAATGGATCCGCGATCACATCGAGGGCAAGCTCGAGGCCGTCGCCGCGACGCCCTGACGGAAGCCGTGGCGACGGAGCTCGCGCGCGCACGCCGTGACACCATTCGGCGACGGCTGATCGGCTGGTACCGGCGCGCGAACCGCGACCTGCCCTGGCGGCGGAGCTCCGACCCGTACCGCGTCTGGCTCTCCGAGACGATGCTCCAGCAGACGCGCGTCGATACGGTGATTCCGTACTACGAGCGCTTTCTCGCGGCGTTTCCCGATCTTCGCGCGCTCGCCGCCGCCGACGAGGAGGACGTGCTCCGGCTCTGGGCGGGGCTCGGCTACTACGCGCGCGCGCGGAACCTGCGCCGCGCGGCGCAGACGGTGGTCCGCGAGCACGCGGGCGTCGTGCCGCGTTCGGCCGAGGCGCTCGCGGAGCTGCCCGGCGTCGGCCCGTACACCGTGGGCGCGCTGCGCAGCATCGCGTTCAAGGAGCCGGCCGCGATCGTCGACGGAAACGTGCGACGCGTGCTCTCGCGGCTCTTCGCCGTCGAGCGGCTCGCGGATTCGGAAGCGTGGCGGCTCGCCGGCGAGCTCGTTCCCGCCCGCGATCCGGACCTCTTCAACCAGGCGCTGATGGAGCTCGGCGCGACGGTCTGCACGCCGCGAACTCCCGAGTGTCCGGTGTGCCCGCTCGCTTCGAGCTGCGCCGCACGCGCGACCGGCCGTCCGGACGCGTTCCCCGCGCCGAAGCCGAAGGCCCGCCCGCGCCCGCTCCGCGCGCTCGGCGGCGTGCTCGTTCGCCGGGGACGCGTGCTGCTCCTGCGCCGCCCGTCCGACGGACTGCTCGGCGGGCTCTGGGAAGTTCCGAACGTTCCCGACGCCAGGGCGTCCACGCTCGTCGATCTCGTGCGCGAGCGCACCGGGCTCGAAGTCGTGGCGGGCCCGAGCCTCGGAGAGATCCGCCACCAGTTCAGCCACATCGACCTGCGGCTCGAGCTGATCCGGCTCGAGGATCGCGGAGGCCGCGTGGCGACGCGTGCGCGCGCCGAGGCGAGGCTCTGCGGACCGGCCGAGATCGCTTTGCTACCGCTCTCACGCCTGATGAAGAAAGTCCTGGCACTCCCGAGTCCATCCTGGTGATCCACAGGAGGCGGCACCGTGAAAGAGCGCAGCGACGACGAGGCAGCGTTTGCCGAGGCGATGGCAGGCGTTCGCAAGCTCGAGAGCGAGCAGCGGGGGCCACAGATCCACTACCGTAAACCCGTGCCGCTCTCGGACCGCGAGCGCGAGGTGATGCGCGAGCTCGACGCGCTGGTGAACGGCGAGGGCGCCTTCGATCTGCGCGACTCCGGAGAGGTGATGGAGGGCTCCGTCCCGGGGCTCGACCGGCGCATTCTGCGCGGGCTCCGCCGGGGCGAGTTCACGCTCCAGGCCGATCTCGACCTGCACGGCAGCGACGCCGCGACCGCGCGCGGCCTGGTCGAGAGATTCATCGTCGAGTCTCACGCGCGCGGTCTGCGCTGCGTGCGCATCGTGCACGGCCGTGGCAATCGCTCACCGAACGGCGAAGCCGTGCTGAAGCCGAGTCTGCCGCGCTGGCTCGCCCGCGGTCCGGCCCGGCAGATCGTGCTGGCGTTCACCGCCGCGAGGCAGGCCGATGGCGGACAGGGCGCGAGCTACGTCCTGCTGCGCAGGGGACCCGGCGCGGCGCGGCGGAGCGGCGACGCCTATCATCGCAAGCCGTGAGCTCATCGTTCGGCCAGATCTTCCGGATCCACACCTGGGGCGAGTCGCACGGCGGCGCGGTCGGGGTGGTGATCGACGGCTGCCCCGCGCGGGTGCCGCTCGACGTGTCGGAGATCCAGCTCGAGCTCGACCGGCGCCGGCCCGGCCAGAGTCGACTGACCACGCCCCGTCAGGAGACCGACCGCGCGGAGATCCTGTCGGGCGTATTCGAGGGCCAGACGCTCGGCACGCCGATCCTCGTGCTGGTCCGCAACGAGGACGCGCGTTGGGAATCGTACGAGGCGATGCGCGACGTGTACCGGCCCTCGCACGCCGACTTCACCTACGAGGCGAAGTACGGCATCCGCAACTGGCGGGGCGGCGGACGCGCGAGCGCTCGCGAGACGATCGGACGCGTCGCGGCCGGCGCGATCGCGCGCAAGGTGCTGCGGTCGTTCGGCGTCGGCGAGATCGTCGCGTTCGTCTCGCAGGTGCACACGGTCGAAGCCAAGTGCGACGGGCTCGCCGTCACGCGCGAGCAGGTCGAGGCGTCGATCACGCGCTGCCCGGACCCGGTCGCAGCCGAGGAGATGATCCGGCGCATCGACGACGCGCGCCGCGCGGGTGACTCGCTCGGCGGCGTCGTGACCTGCGTCGCGCACGGCGTTCCCGCGGGGCTCGGCGAGCCGGTCTTCGAGAAGCTCGACGCCGAGCTCGCGCGCGCGCTCTTGTCGCTGCCCGCGTGCAAGGGCTTCGAGATCGGCTCCGGCTTCGCCGGAACCCGGCTCACCGGCAGCGAGCACAACGACGCGTTCTTCGTCGACGCCGGGCGCGTGGCCACGCGAACGAACCGCTCGGGCGGCGTGCAGGGCGGGATCTCGAACGGCGAGCCGATCGTGATGCGCGCCGCGTTCAAGCCGACCGCGACGATCCGCAAGGAGCAGGAGACCGTGAACGCCGCGCTCGAGAGCGTGAAGCTCGAGGCGCAGGGGCGACACGATCCGTGCGTGCTGCCGCGCGCCGTGCCGATCGTCGAGTCGATGGTCGCCCTGGTGCTCTGCGATCACCTGCTGCGCCAGCGCGCGACGGCCCCGCCAGAGGAAGGCTTCAGCGGCTAGCGGCTGCGGCCGATTCCCGGGCCATGCTCTTCGACCTGGTGGCGCTGGCCATCCTCGCGATCTTCACCGCGCTCGGCGCCCGCCGTGGCGCACTCGCGGGCTTCCTGCGCGTGGCCACGCTCTTCGCGGCCTACGCCGCGGGGATTCTCGCCGCCGCCAAGCTCGCGGCGCTGATCGCGCTGCTCGCCGGCATCTCGCGGCTCACCGCGGGCGCGATCGCCGGAACCGGCGCGTTCCTCTTCGTGTACGTGGTGGGCAGCGTGGGCGCGGCGCTCTGGATCCGAAGCGAGCGCGCGAACCGCGACGACCTGCCGCGCAGCGGCTACGACCGGCTCGGCGGCGCGTTCTTCGGCGCGGGTCAGGCGGCGCTGGCGCTGCTGCTTCTCGGCGTCCTCGGCAGCTTCCTCGACGCGGCCCACTCGGCGGGCCTTCCGACCGGAAGCGAGACCGCGGGCGACTCGTTCCTGGTCGGGAGCACGCGCGCGGTCGTGGCCGCGGGCGTCTCGGCGGCGGTCGGCGACGGCCCCGGCGGGTCGCTCGCCGTGAAGCTCGCGTCGAACCCGGGCGCGGCCGTCGTCTCGACCCAGGAGCTCCTCGCCCACCCGCGGATCGCCGCACTTCAGGTGGACGAGCTGTTCTGGCAGTACATCTCGACCGGCGAGATCGACCGCGCGCTCACACGAGGGAGCTTCACCGCGATCTGCTTCGACGCCGACATGCGCTCGCGGCTCTTCGACCTCGGCCTGGTCAGCGACGACGCGCGCCTCGACTCCGACGCGTTCCGTGACGAGATCCGCGCGACCCTGGTCGAGGTCGCGCCCCGGATCCGAGCGATTCGCGACGACCCCGCGCTGGCCGAGCTCGCCGCCAAGCCCGAGATCCAGGCGGCGCTGCGCGACGGCGACAGCTTCGGCCTGCTCAGCCACCCCGACTTCCGCCGCCTGGTGGACCGGGCGCTGCGAAGCTACGAGCAGACCCGCTAGGGAAGAATCCCGAAGCCCGCGACCAGGGCCGCGAACGCGAACAGGAGCCCGACGCCCGCGATCACGGAGTGCGGAGTGCGGAGCGTCGAGCGCAGGTTCTTCTCGAGCTTCGAGCCGAGGAACCCGCCGACCAGAAGGCCCGTGAGCGCAAGGCTCGTCAGCAGCGCGTGCACGGACTCGAAGACGGGCTTCCCGCGCAGGAACGCCATCGAGGCCAGGCCGGCAGCAAATCCGGCGATGACGAGCACGACGAAGACGCGTGCGAAGCGGCGGTGCCGCCGGCTGTCGTAGGGCCTCCGGAGCACCCGGGCCTGGCGGATCTGGATGCCCTCGAGCAGCACGATCAGCCCGAGTCCGAGGACCCCGAACATCACGATCGGGTGTAGGTAGGCGAGCCAGTGCACGGCGCGCGAGGCTAATGGCAGGCCGCTCTCTGGTCCAGGCGCACCGAACCTGTTACCAAAGGGGTGGATGGGGATGGATGAGGGAGCGGTGCTGCGCGCCGCGGTCGCTCACTTGGAGCGATACCGGAGCGCGATCGAGGACGAGGTGAACCGTCGCCTCGCTCGAGCGGAACCCGCGCCCGAAGTCCGCGCCGAGGTGATCCGGCGCTTCCGCACCTTCGTGCGTCTCGCGAGCCTGTCGGCCGAGACCGCGCGCGTGTCGCTCGACGGGCTCGGCGGCAACAGCGCGCTCGCGCTCGAGAACACGATCTCGGCCGCGGTCGGCATCGCCAACTCCTTCGGCACGACGCCCGAGGTCGCGGGCGCGCTCGTCGACATGGAGGCGCGCTTCCGCTCGGGAGTGCGTCGCATCCTCGCGCCGGAGGATCGCGAAGAGAAGCGCGAGCGCAGCCGGAAGCGCCCGACGCCGAACGCCGGACGCCGCGTCCGCGGCGCGATCGATCGCATCTCCGACACCTACGTCGCGCTGAATCTCGACTCGAGCACGATCTTCGACGTGAACCCGGCCGCCGAAGCGCTCTTCGCGAGCGACGCCGCGCGCCTGATCGGCAGCTCTCTCACGCGCTACATCGCGCCCGCCGACCAGCTGATCTGGCGCGAGCTCGAGTCGCGCCTCGACGCCGGAGAGGATTCCGGCCCGGTCGAGATCACGATCGCCCGCCCGAACGGCGACTACGTGCCGGTCGAGGTCACGATCGCAAGTCACAGTATCTCGGGAAAGCGCCTCGCCATCTTCATCGCGCGCGAGCGCGTGAAGGGCTCGGTCGCGATCACCGGCCCCGCTTAGCGCCAGCTCACTCCACGCGCAGCACGGTGCCGCTCGGCATTCGCTTCACCAGCGATTGCGCGGCGCGCTCGGCGTAGTCCTCGTCGCGGGACTCGAGCGTCAGCATCGTCATGTAGTCGACGTCGCTCGAGGTGCGCGGATAGCTGCCGAGCATGAGGTCCTTGAACTCGACGAGGAGCTCGTTCAGGTCGGCGGCGATGTCGCTCTCGATCAGGGTCACGTAGACGCGGCGCAGGAAGACCGGATCGCCCTGGAAGCGCTCGCGGGCGGAGTTGAACTTGGCCTGCAAGAGCCGCGGAATTCCCGGGAAGACGTAGACGTTGCGCACCTGGACGAGCGGGAACCAGAGGTCGGTGGTCGCGATCAGCGACGCGCCGACGGGGAGCGTGCACATCTTCAGGTGGCTCGCGTTCGGCTCGCGACCGCGCAGCGCCGTGAGCAGCATGGTCGTCATCTCGGCGTTCTGTTCGAGCGGCACGTCGAAGGCCGCCGCGACGCCGTCCATCGTGACGTCGTCGTGTGTAGGTCCGACCCCGCCGGACGTCAGCACGTAGTCGAACGCGCGAGAGAACTCGCGCACGTCGCGCGCGATCTCGGCAACGACGTCGGGAATCACGTGCACGCGCGGCACGTCGACGCCCTGCCTTCGCAGCTCGCGCAGCAGGTAGGGGGTGTTCTCGTCCTGCACCTTCCCGGTCAGGATCTCGTTACCGATGATCAAGATACCGGCGGTGGACATCCTGGGCCGATCTTAGGCGTCGCCGGGTACGGCTTCAACCGAGCCCGGAATCCCGTATCCTGCACGCGTGCCGACCGTCCGATTCCTGCCCAAGGCCATCGATATCGAGGTGCCGAAGGGCACGCTCTTGATCGATGCGGTGCGCGAGGCGGGCTTGCCGATCGCGCGCGCGTGCGGAGACGAGCTGGTCTGCGCGAAGTGCGGCGTGCGGATCGTGTCGGGCCGCGTCGCGCGCGAAGCGCCGGTCGAGCGGCGCGCGAAGGCGCGCAATCGCGTCGCGCCCGAGCTTCGGCTCGCCTGCGCCGTCCGCGTGCAGGCCGACCTGGTGATCTCGGCGATGTCGACGGTTACGAA